>NZ_JAQMYP010000003.1 GCF_028369295.1 Streptomyces sp. HD | reverse complement strand
AGGCCGTGACCGAGACCGAGGACGTCGAGGAGCTCCCGGAGGAGCAGCCCAGTGCGCGTCGCCGTCGTCGGCGCCGGGGCGGTGCCTTCGGCGAGGAGCCCGAGGCCCCGGCCGTCGAGGCCGCCGCCGAGGACGAGACCGAGGAAGCCGAAGAGGCCGCCGAGGACGTCGTCGAGGGCGAGGAGCCCGAGGAGTCCGAGGAGACCGGGTCGCGCCGGCGTCGCCGTCGCGGTGGCCGTCGCCGTCGTCGTGGTGAGGCCGCGGAGGCCGAGGGCGACAGCGGTGAGACCGATGAGGTCGCCGCCGCGCAGGCCGCCCAGGACGCCGAGGACACCGCCGAGCAGGAGGAAGAGGACGACGAGGACGCCCGCGACGAGGGCTCCGGCTCCAGCTCCAGCAGCAGGCGCCGCCGTCGCCGTCGTCGTCGCGCCGGTGACTCCTCCGTCGACACCGAGCCCGGCGAGGGCGACCCCGAGCGCACCGTCGTCAAGGTCCGCGAGCCCCGTCCCGCGCGGGAAAAGGGTGCCGAGCCGTCCGACGAGGTGCAGTCCATCAAGGGCTCCACACGCCTGGAGGCCAAGAAGCAGCGCCGCCGCGAGGGCCGTGAGCAGGGCCGCCGCCGGGTCCCGATCATCACCGAGGCCGAGTTCCTCGCCCGCCGCGAGGCCGTCGAGCGTGTGATGGTGGTCCGCCAGCACGGCGACCGCACCCAGATCGGCGTCCTTGAGGACAACGTGCTCGTCGAGCACTACGTCAACAAGGAGCAGTCGACCTCGTACGTCGGCAACGTCTACCTGGGCAAGGTCCAGAATGTACTGCCGTCGATGGAGGCCGCCTTCATCGACATCGGCAAGGGGCGGAACGCCGTCCTGTACGCCGGTGAGGTCAACTTCGAGGCGCTGGGCATGGCCAACGGCCCGCGGCGCATCGAGTCCGCCCTGAAGTCCGGCCAGTCGGTCCTGGTGCAGGTCACCAAGGACCCGATCGGGCACAAGGGTGCGCGTCTGACCAGCCAGGTCTCGCTGCCGGGCCGTTACCTCGTGTACGTCCCCGAGGGCTCCATGACCGGCATCAGCCGCAAGCTGCCCGACACCGAGCGGGCCAGGCTGAAGACCATCCTCAAGAAGATCGTCCCCGAGGACGCGGGCGTCATCGTGCGCACCGCCGCCGAGGGCGCGAGCGAGGAGGAGCTGCGCCGCGACGTCGAGCGGCTCCAGGCGCAGTGGGAAGAGATCCAGAAGAAGGCCAAGAACGGCAACGCCCCGACGCTGCTGTACGGCGAGCCGGACATGACCGTCCGGGTCGTCCGCGACATCTTCAACGAGGACTTCTCCAAGGTCGTCGTCAGCGGTGACGAGGCCTGGGAGACCGTTCACGGCTACGTCTCGCACGTGGCGCCGGACCTGGCCGAGCGGCTGTCGAAGTGGACCAGCGAGGTCGACGTCTTCGCCACGTACCGGATCGACGAGCAGCTCGCCAAGGCGCTGGACCGCAAGGTCTGGCTGCCCAGCGGCGGTTCGCTGGTGATCGACCGGACCGAGGCGATGGTCGTCGTCGACGTCAACACCGGCAAGTTCACCGGTCAGGGCGGCAACCTCGAAGAGACGGTCACCAGGAACAACCTGGAGGCGGCCGAGGAGATCGTCCGCCAGCTGCGGCTGCGCGACCTCGGCGGCATCATCGTCATCGACTTCATCGACATGGTGCTGGAGTCCAACCGGGACCTGGTGCTGCGGCGCCTCCTGGAGTGCCTGGGCCGCGACCGTACGAAGCACCAGGTGGCGGAGGTGACCTCGCTGGGCCTCGTGCAGATGACCCGCAAGCGGGTCGGCCAGGGCCTGCTGGAGTCCTTCTCCGAGACCTGCGTCCACTGCAACGGCCGCGGTGTCATCGTGCACATGGAGCAGCCGACGGCCCCCGGTGGCGGCGGCAAGCGCAAGAAGCGCGCGCGTGCCGGTGCCGGTCCCGAGCACGTGCACGAGGCGTCCGTCGCCGCCGAGCCGGTCGAGACGGCCGAGGAGGAGGCGGAGACCGAGGCCGAGGTCGCCGCGGAGGTCGCCGAGCCGGCCGCGCTGGCCGAGCCCGCGTTCGCGCCCGACGAGGAGCTGTACAGCAGCGTCGCCGAGGCGGAGGCCGCCGCTCGCGGCGGTCGCTCGCGGCGCCGTGGTGGTCGCCGGGTGTCCGCTCCGGCGGGTGCGCCGAAGAAGGGCCAGGCGATGCCCACGGCTCAGGACGTGACCGTCGCCGAGGAGGTCGCGCGTCCGGTGCAGCCGGAGTCGGCCGCCGAGGCGAAGGCCGAGCCGGTCGCCATGGAGGACGTGGTCGTCGAGACCCCGGCCGCGGCGACTCCGGTCACCGAGGCTCCGGTCGCCGAGGAGGCCGCGCCCAAGGGACGTACGCGGCGTCGCGCCACCCGCAAGGTGTCCGCGCCCGCCGGGTCGCCCGCGGGGGCCGAGGCCGCCGTGGTGACGGTCGGCGAGACGGCGCCCACGGCGCCCGAGCCGGTTGCCGAGACCCCGGCCGAGGCTCCGGCGGAGCAGGCCGAGGAGGCGCCCGCCGCTCCGGCCCGCCCGCGGCGCCGTGCCGTGCGCAAGGCCACCGCGCCGACCGCTTCCGAGGAGGGCGCCGTCATGGTCGTCCCGGCCGCGGAGGCGCAGGCGGAGCCCACCGCCGAGGCCCCGGCCGCGTCGGCTGCCGAGGAGGGCGTCGAGGAGGCGGCTCCGGCCAAGAAGACGGCCCGTAAGACGGCCAAGAAGGCCACGGCGAAGAAGGCCGCCACCAAGAAGACCGCGGCCAAGAAGACGGTCGCCAAGAAGGCGACGGCCAAGAAGGCGGCGAAGACCGTCAAGACGGCCGCGGCCAAGTCGACGGCGAAGAAGACCGCGGTCTCCGCAGCCGGCGACGAGTGACGCTCACGGTGAGTGACGTTCACTGACGAGTGACGTGAGGTGCGGCCGGTCCCTGTGACCGGCCGCACTTCTGTGGGGCCCGGCCCGGTTTGACCCTCTCGGCCACGGCCCCGTAACCTTGACCGTCGGCGTGTCCGTAGATATAGGCGCGCTACATCCCCGTAAACCTCATCCTCCGGAGCACAGGGTGTCCCGGAGAGGCTGTCCGCGTGCCGGGTGGCTGGACTGCGGGGGTGCCGTTTCCGAGCGAGAGAGTGAGATCCGCGTGTACGCCATCGTGCGCAGCGGTGGTCGCCAGCACAAGGTTGCTGTCGGCGACATCGTTGAGGTTGACAAGATTTCCACTGCCAATGTTGGCGACACGGTCGAGCTCTCGACCCTGCTCGTTGTCGACGGCGACGCTGTGACCAGCGACCCGTGGGTGCTGGCCGGCATCAAGGTCCAGGCCGAGGTCGTGGACCACCACAAGGGGCAGAAGATCGACATTCTGCGCTACAAGAACAAGACCGGCTACCGCCGTCGTCAGGGCCACCGCCAGCAGTACACGGCGATCAAGGTCACTGAGATCCCCACGGCTGCGAAGTAAGGGACTGAGGAGACATGGCACACAAGAAGGGCGCATCGTCCACCCGGAACGGTCGCGACTCGAATGCCCAGCGGCTCGGCGTGAAGCGCTTCGGCGGTCAGGTCGTCAACGCGGGTGAGATCCTGGTCCGCCAGCGTGGTACGCACTTCCACCCCGGTGCGGGCGTCGGCCGTGGCGGCGACGACACGCTGTTCGCGCTGCAGGCCGGTGCGGTGGAGTTCGGCACCAGCCGTGGCCGCAAGGTCGTGAACGTCGTTCCGGTCGCCTGACACCAGCCCTTTCGGGCTCAGGCTCCGTAGAGCGTTTCGCGAGGCGGACCTCACTTCCCTTCCGGGAAGGCGGGTCCGCCTTTCGCGTGTTAGGCAAGAGAGACATCCGTACGTTTTCATCAGTGCTGGAGGCACCCCACATGACCACCTTCGTGGACCGCGTCGAACTGCATGTCGCCGCGGGTAACGGAGGTCACGGCTGTGCCTCCGTTCACCGTGAGAAGTTCAAGCCGCTCGGCGGGCCCGACGGCGGCAACGGCGGGCGCGGCGGTGACGTCATCCTGACCGTCGACCAGTCCGTCACGACGCTGCTCGACTACCACCACTCGCCGCACCGCAAGGCCACCAACGGCAAGCCCGGCGAGGGCGGCAACCGGTCCGGCAAGGACGGCCAGGACCTGGTGCTGCCGGTGCCCGACGGCACGGTGGTACTGGACAAGGCCGGCAACGTCCTCGCCGACCTGGTCGGACACGGCACCTCGTACGTCGCCGCGCAGGGCGGCCGGGGCGGGCTCGGCAACGCCGCGCTGGCGTCGGCGCGCCGCAAGGCCCCGGGGTTCGCGCTGCTCGGTGTGCCGGGGGATCTCCAGGACATCGTGCTGGAGCTGAAGACGGTCGCCGACGTGGCGCTGGTCGGCTACCCGAGCGCGGGCAAGTCCTCGCTGATCTCCGTGCTGAGCGCGGCGAAGCCCAAGATCGCCGACTACCCGTTCACCACGCTCGTGCCGAACCTCGGTGTGGTGACCGCTGGTTCGACCGTCTACACCATCGCCGACGTCCCCGGGCTCATCCCGGGTGCCAGCCAGGGCAAGGGGCTGGGCCTGGAGTTCCTGCGGCACGTCGAGCGGTGCAGTGTGCTCGTGCACGTACTGGACACCGCGACGCTGGAGTCCGACCGTGACCCCGTCTCCGACCTGGACATCATCGAGGCGGAGCTGCGGGAGTACGGCGGGCTGGACAACCGGCCCCGGATCGTCGTCCTCAACAAGATCGACGTACCCGATGGCAAGGACCTCGCCGAGATGGTGCGGCCGGATCTGGAGGCCCGTGGGTACCGGGTCTTCGAGGTGTCGGCGGTGGCGCACATCGGGCTGAAGGAGCTGTCGTTCGCGCTGGCCGACCTGGTGGCCAGGGCACGGGCCGCGAAGCCGAAGGAAGAGGCGACGCGGATCGTGATCCGGCCCAAGGCCGTCGACGACGCCGGGTTCACCGTGACGCGCGAGGAGGTCGGCGGCGAGCCGCTGTTCCGGGTGCGCGGCGAGAAGCCCGAGCGCTGGGTGCGGCAGACCGACTTCAACAACGACGAGGCCGTCGGCTATCTCGCCGACCGGCTCAACCGCCTTGGCGTGGAAGAGGAGTTGATGAAGGCCGGGGCCCGTTCCGGGGACGGCGTCGCCATCGGGCCCGAGGAGAACGCGGTCGTCTTCGACTGGGAGCCGACGCTGATGGCCGGGGCGGAGATGCTGGGTCGCCGTGGCGAGGACCACCGCTTCGAGGAGCCGCGGCCCGCCGCGCAGCGCAGGCGGGACAAGCAGGCGGAGCGGGACGAGTCCCTCCGGGAGTTCGACGACTTCGAGCCGTTCTAGACACGGCGCCCTGCGCCGTCCTTGTGCTGAAAGATGCGGACCGGCGCCGAGAAGTGACCCTCGGCGCCCCTCCGCAGCACAGGCCGAAATGGTGAACGTCCGGGAAAGACACGGCACACCCCAGGGCAACCCCCTCGTCCCCCGGTGAGTCGTACTGGGCGGCGCGATGAGGATCTTGAATCTCGTCGCGCTCCAACCGCCCTTCGGATCCCTGGAGTTGATGTGGTCACCCTGGCTCCGCGCTCCCGCCGCCGTGCCCTGTTCCCCGGCCGGAGGCACCTGCTCCACGCCCACGGATTCGGCACCACCCGCCTAGGAGCCCACTCGGGGTTCGCGAACTAACCCCCCGCCGGTCGACGGCGCCACTTGACGGTCCCTCAGGCCCGTTGCGACAAGGTCAGGTTCATCCCGTTGTTCCCGTGTCGCAACGGGTCTTCTGCTGTCTGCTCATTTGTCATGTATGCGAAGGCTTCCGTTCAGCGGGCGGACCCCCCTGCTGCGTGAGCTTGCACGTGTCCAAGAGGCCAGTGAGACAAGGGAGTTCGCCGATGAACGGAGTTTCCGGACCCGTATCCCCCGGCCGGCGCCGCTTTCTGACCGGTGCCGCTACGCTCGGGGCTGTGGCTTCCGCCGAGCTGTGGCTTCCAGGTACCGCCCGGGCCGCCGAAACCCCCGTGCCCGACGGGGTGTTCAGCCTGGGGGTCGCCTCCGGTGATCCGCTCCCGGACGGCATCGTGCTGTGGACGAGACTCGCCCCCGACCCGCTCAACGGGGGTGGCATGCCCGACAGCGTGGTGCGGGTGGAGTGGGAGCTCGCCGAGGACGACGGGTGCAGAAAGATCGTGCGTCGCGGAGTCGCCCAGGCCCGTCCTGAACTGGGGCACAGCGTGCACGTGGACGTACGGGGCCTGCGTCCGGGCCGTACGTACTGGTACCGCTTCCGCGTCGGCGGCCAGCTCTCGCCGATCGGCCGTACCCGCACCGCCCCCCACCCGCACAGCTCCGGCGGCCGGCTGCGCATGGCGCTGGCCTCCTGCCAGAACTGGCAGCACGGCTACTTCACGCCGTACGCCGACATGCTGGCCCAGGACCCCGACTTCGTCCTCTTCGTCGGCGACTACATCTACGAGTCGACGCCGTCGGCGACGGGCGTGCGCCGGCACGAGGGCACGGGGGAGCCGTACAGCCTGGTCCAGTACCGCAACCGGTACGCCCAGTACCGCACCGACCCGGACCTCGCGGCGATGCAGGCGAACGCCCCCTGGGTGGTCAGCTTCGACGACCACGAGGTCGACAACGACTGGGCCGGGGAGATTCCGCAGGACCCCGACAAGCAGCCGCACGACGCCTTCGTGGCCCGGCTGACGGCGGCCTACCAGGCGTTCTACGAGCACATGCCGGTCCGTGCCACCGCGATCCCGAACGGCCCGCACATCCAGATGTACCGCCGCCTGGAGTTCGGCCGCCTCGCCCGCCTCAACGTCCTCGACACCCGCCAGTTCCGCAGCGACCAGGTGACCAGCCAGGAAGCCGCCCAGGACCCCTCGCTCACCATGCTCGGCGCCGAGCAGAAGCAGTGGCTGCTCGACGGGCTGCACGACTCGCCCGCAGTCTGGAACCTCATCGCCTCGCAGATAATGATGGCCGAGACCGACCTCCTCGTCGGCGAGGGCAAGCTCTGGTACTACGACGCCTGGGACGGCTACCAGGTGGAACGCAACCAGCTCATGGAGGAGTTCGCGGACATCCGCAACCCCGTCGTGTTCACCGGCGACCGCCACCTGACGATGATCAGCGACCTCAAGAAGGACTTCGCCGACCCGGACTCCGACGTCGTCGGTGCCGAGTTCGTCGGTACGTCCATCTCCAGCAGCGGCGACCGGGACCATGCCGCCTTCCATGCCGAGTGGGACCCGCGCATGCCGGACAACCCGCACTGGAAGCTGATCGACGCCCACTGCGGCTACCACCTCTTCGACATCCGCCGCGACGCCATCGACGCGCAGGTGCGGGTCGTGGACACGGTCCGGCAGCCGACGGCCACGTCCAGCACGCTGGCGCGGCTCAGGGTCGAGGCGGGCCGACCGGGCGTCGAGGTCGTGTAGCCCGCGACCGGCGAGGGTGACCTGGGACTCATCCGTGTCCCAGGTCACTCTCAGCACAGTCTCAGGAAGGGCTCTTACCGTCCTCTGACCATGGAGACGGACTGTACGAGAGATGAAGGTCCCGCGAACGGCGGCGTGATCACCCCGCTGCCCACCGGGACCCGGCTGCTGCACATCGGCCCGCACAAAACGGGCACCACCTCGATCCAGAGCGCGCTGTTCGAGGCGAAGGACGAGATGGCGCGGCACGGCGTCGAGTGGCCGGCCTCCACCCGGCACCCCATGGAGGCGGTCCTCGCCGCCTGTGCGTGCACCGGCATGATGGGCGACGTCGAGCCCACCGAGCGGCACTGGGAACGGCTGCTGGAGCGGGTGCGCGCCACGGGCCGGCGCACGTCTGTGATCAGCAGCGAGTTCTTCGCCGACGCCCCCGACGACGAGACGATCGGGCGGATCGTCGGACAGCTCGGCGGCGACCGCGTACACGTCCTGGTCACGCTGCGCCCGCTGGCGCGGGTCATGCCGTCCCAGTGGCAGCAGTATGTGCAGAACGGTCTGCGCATGGGCTACGAGGACTGGCTGGAGCACATGCTCAGAAAGCCGCCGTACGACAGACCCAACCCCAGCTTCTGGCGCCGGCACCGGCATGACCGGCTCGTCGAGCGGTGGACCGGGGTGGTCGGGGCGGAGCGGGTCACCGTCGTCGTGGTGGACGACCGGGACCGGGCGGGGCTGATGCGCACCTTCGAGACGCTGCTCGGACTGCCCGCGGGGCTGCTGCGTCCCGTTCCGGACGCGGCGAATCGCTCTCTCACCCTCGCCGAGACCGAAATGCTGCGGAATCTTAATAAGGAATTCCGCGCCAATGAACTGCCCGCGGAGCTCTATTCACAGCTCGTCAGGAACGGCGCTGTGATGCATATGAAGAACACGTGCACCCCCGGTCCCGGCGAAGTGAAGATCGGTACCCCGCAGTGGGCCGTCGAGGCCGCCGCCGAGATCGCCGCGGAGATGGCGGAGCGTATCGGCGGCACCGGCGTGCGGGTCCTGGGTGACATGCGGCTGTTGTCCGAAAAGCAGATGCCCGCGACCCGTCCCGGGGGCGAGCCGCGCATCGCCCCCGAGGCCGCCGCCCAGGCGCTCTACGGGGCCCTCGCCGCGGCCGCGGCGGCGCCTGTACGGCACACTGCGGCCGCCGGGGCGCGCACCGTTCACCAGACGTCTTCCAAGGAGCTGGTGCGGGTACTCGGCCATCGTTGTCTCAAGCGGCTGCGGCTTCGCTGAACCCCTGTGCCGTTACTCACAGCAATTGTCCGGGGCGCCCGGAGGGCCTCTCGCAATGACCATGCGTACAAGGTGAATGACAGGTTGCGCGCACATATGCAGCCGGGGACGCTCACCTTGCACTGCGGTAACCCCAAGTGGGACCATTTCCGGGTTCCCAGTCGCCACAAGGTAGGTCACCTGTGTCCCAGCACATAGCCAAGCCCCGTACCACCGCAGTGATCCTGGCCGGTGGCACCGGTCAGCGGGTGGGTCTGTCGATCCCCAAGCAGCTGCTGAAGATCGCCGGCAAGGCAGTCATCGAGCACACGCTGACCACCTTCGAGAAGGCCGACTCGATCGACGACGTCATCGTGCTGATGGCGCCCGGTTATGTACCGGACATCGAGAAGATCGTAGCCAAGGCCGGGTTCACGAAGGTCAAGAAGATCATCGAGGGCGGCTCCACGCGAAACGAGACGACCGAGCGCGCCATCGAGGCCCTCGGTGAGGGCCTGGCCGAGGGCGAGGACCTGAACGTCCTGTTCCACGACGCCGTACGCCCTCTGCTGTCACAGCGTGTGATCGACGACTGCGTGGTCGCCCTGGAGCGTTTCCAGGCCGTCGACGTCGCCATCCCGTCCGCGGACACCATCATCGTCACGCGCACGCACGGCGAGGACGGCGAGTTCATCACCGAGATCCCGGACCGCTCCCGGCTGCGCCGCGGCCAGACGCCGCAGGCCTTCAAGCTGTCCACGATCAAGCGGGCCTACGAGGTCGCCGCCGGTGACCCGAACTTCCAGGCCACGGACGACTGCTCCGTCGTGCTCAAGTACCTGCCGGACGTGCCGATCCACGTCGTCGCGGGTGACGAGTACAACATGAAGGTCACCCAGCCCGTCGACGTCTTCATCGCCGACAAGCTCTTCCAGCTGGCCTCCACCGCCACTCCCGAGCAGGTGAGCGAGGAGGCCTACCGCGAGCTGCTGACCGGCAAGACCTTCGTCGTCTTCGGCGGCAGCTACGGCATCGGCAAGGACATCGCCGAACTCGCCGAGTCCTACGGCGCCAAGGTGTACGCGCTGGGCCGCTCCACCACCGGCACCCACGTGGAGAACCCGGAGGAGGTCGACGACGCGCTGTCCAAGGCGTACGCCGAGACCGGCCGGATCGACTACGTCGTCAACACCGCCGGCGTCCTGCGCATCGGCAAGCTCGCCGAGACCGACAACGCCACCATCGAAGAGGCGCTGAAGGTCAACTACCTCGCCCCGGTGCAGATCGCGCGCTCCTCGTACAAGTACCTCTCCGAGACCAAGGGCCAACTGCTGCTCTACACCTCCAGCAGCTACACCCGCGGTCGCGCCGAGTACTCCCTGTACTCCTCGACCAAGGCCGCCATGGTGAACCTCACCCAGGCCCTGTCCGACGAGTGGGCCGGTGACGGCATCCGCGTCAACTGCATCAACCCGGAGCGCACCGCCACCCCGATGCGCACCAAGGCCTTCGGCCAGGAGCCCGCGGGCAGCCTGCTCTCCTCCGAGGCCGTCGCCCGGACCTCGCTCGACGTGCTGCTCTCCGAGCTGACCGGCCATGTCATCGACGTCCGCCAGCAGGACCCGACGGCGGCGGCCGGAAAGGCGTCCGGCTTCGAGCAGGCGCTGGCCAGTGTTCTGGACCGCCAGGACGGCATGGCATAATCAAGATTTAATAGCCTTATGGAATTCAGGCCTCTGCGGTTCTTCGTTCACGAAGAATTCACAGGGGCCTGAGTCCTTCCCCCCGTCAGACCGGCCCCTCTCCCTGAGCAGGTTCTCCGTGATATCCACCGCTATTCGCGTCGCCCGGGTGGGCAGCCCGGCCGAGCTGGCCGCGGCGGCCCTCATGATCCTGGGCTTCCCGGCGCTCATGCTGGCCGCGCTCGTCCCGAGCGTCCCCGCCTTCGCGGCCGCGGCCGCCGTGACGTACCTGGCGGACCACTATCTGCACCGCAAGGGCAGCTATCTGGTCAATCGTCTGAGCAAGGTGCGGGCAGGTCTGTCGATCCGCTTCCTGATCAGGCAGCTGCTGCTGATCCTGCTGCTGGCCCGGCTCGGCTTCGCTGACGACCTGATCTACTACGGCGCCATCGCCTGCTTCATCGCCTTCTACGGCCTCCAGGCCCCGCACGGCGCGCTGGTCACCCTGATCCGCAACCGCCGCCGTATGCCGGTCGCCACCCGCAACATCGACCTCGCCTCGCGCATCCGCATCCCGGACGCCCCGCCGCGCCGGCTGCTGCACCGCTCGGCCGAGAAGATGCTCCACCTCGACCTCGCGGCCGTCGTCGGCATCCTCGTCTCGGCGGCCCTGGGGTCGGCCGGGTTCGGCTTCCTCGGTATCGGCCTCACCGTCGGCCTGGGCACCGGGTACGTCCTCGCGCTCGTGCCGTACGTGCGCGGCAGGAAGGTCCCGCCGAACGCCGAGACCGTGCTGGGTGCCGTGGACGACTGGCTGCGCGAGTACCGCCCCGAGACGGTGCTGTACTTCTCCGGCTCCAAGGACTCCGCGTACCAGGTCAACATGTGGCTGGAGACCATGGAGCAGCTGGACTCCAAGCCGCTGATCATCCTGCGTGAGCGCGTCATCCTGAACAACCTGGCGCCCACCACGGTCCCCGTGATCTGCGTGCCCGGCGGCGTCCACCTGATGAACCTGGACCTGACCAACGTGCGCGTCGCCCTCTACGCCGCGAACGTCGGCAAGAACATCCACCTGCTGCGCGTCCCGACCATGAAGCACGTCTTCATCGGCCACGGCGACAGCGACAAGCTGGCCAGCGTCAACCCGTACAGCAAGGTCTACGACGAGGTGTGGACCGCGGGCCGCGCGGGCCGCGACCGCTACGCCATCGCCGACGTCGGCGTCCGCGACGACGACATCGTCGAGGTCGGCCGTCCGCAGCTGGCGCCGATCCAGGGCTGGAACGGAGTCCCCGAGGGCCGTATCCCGACCGTCCTGTACGCCCCGACCTGGGAGGGCTGGGACGGCAACCCCGGCAACACCTCGATCGTGCTGGCCGGCGAGAACATCGTGAAGAAGCTGGTGAAGGCCGACCCGCCGGTCCGCGTCCTGTACAAGCCGCACCCCTTCACCGGCACCGTCAGCAAGGAGGCCGGCGCCGCGCACCGCAGGATCACGGCCCTGGTCGAGCAGGCCGCCACCGAGCGCGCCACCGACTCCCGCTTCCAGGCCGACAGCGCCGCGCAGACCGCCGCCAAGACCGAGCTCGCCCGTATCGAGGCCCGCCTCGCCGAGCTGTCCGGCAAGGCCAAGGGCAAGGGGGGCAAGGGCAACGGCAGTGGGGACGAGGCCGAGGCCACCCGTGACGGCCTGGTCGACCTCGCCCGGCACGAGGAGGTCGCCCGGCTGCGCGCCGAGTGGAACACCGCGTACTGGCGTTCCTTCGGCGGCCATGAGCACCGCGTCATCACCGGCGCCCAGCCGCGTCTGTACGACTGCTTCAACGTCTCCGACGCGATGGTCTCGGACATCTCCAGCGTGGTCTCCGACTTCATCGCCAGCGGCAAGCCGTACGCCGTGACCGATTCCGCCGAGCTGGGCGTGGAGGAGTTCAAGCGGCAGAACACGGCCGTGCGCGCCGCGACGATCCTGTCCAACAGCGCGGCCGAGCTGGGCGAGCTGCTGGACGCCGTACGGGATCCGGCCGGGGACCCGCTGGCCGAGGACCGGGGCGACCTCAAGCGGTACCTGCTCGGCCCGGACGAGCCCACGTCCATCGAGCAGTTCAACACCGCGGTGGCGAACCTCGCGACCAAGGCCGACAGGCGCAATGTCGGCCAGGAGTCACGGGCGGCGGCCGGAGCCGCCGAGGCCGAACTGGCGGCCGTACCCGCGCCGCGGGTGGCGTCTGCGGAGGACGATGTGACGGCCTGACCCGCGAGGTCACCAGCGGGACGAACGGCGCGGCCCCCGAGGAGCGAATCCTCGGGGGCCGCGCCGTTTTCGTGTATGGCCGTATTGCTTCTAGTGGGCCTCTTACGTTGCCCGAATAGCGTGACTCCATGTCAGTTCACTTTTGTGATCTGGCTCACCAAAAGAGGGCGACGAGGCAACCGCTTGCATCACGCAGCCGTCTACCAGTTAGTGAATGAGCTGATACGGGGGAAATATCCCATTGACGAGGGGGAAACGTGACCGTTACGCAGCCTGATGTGACTGTGATCATCGGGGCGTACGAAGCGATGCCATACCTGGTCGAGTGCCTTGCTTCCGTCGAGGCGCAGACCATCGACCCGGGGCGCATCGAGGTCATCGCCGTCGACGACGGTTCGACGGACGGTACGGGGGAGTGCCTGGAGGAGTTCGCGGCCCGCGTGGCCATGCCGGTGACCGTGATCCGGCAGGCGAACTCGGGCGGGCCCAGCGGCCCGCGCAACGTCGGCCTGGGCAAGGCGACCGGGCGTTACGTCTTCTTCCTGGACGCCGACGACCGGCTGGGCCCCGAGGCCCTTGAGCGTATGGTCGCCATGGGCGACAAGAACGGCACGGACGTGGTGCTCGGCCGGGTCGAGGGCGTCAACCGCACCGCGCCCAAGTCGATGTGGGGCAAGACGCTGGACCGGACCGACGTCTTCTCCTCCAATATCAAGTTCACCCTGAGCGCGCAGAAGCTGTTCCGCCGCGAGCTGCTGACCCGGCATCACATGCGTTTCGACGAGTCCCTGTGGACCGGCGAGGACGCGCTGTTCACGATGGAGGCCTATCTGCGGGCCGACGGCGTCTCCGTGGTCGCCGACTACACCTGCTACTACCTGGTGGGCCGCGACGACGGCAAGCATGTGACGAAGAGCGGCGGTTACTCCCTGCGCTTCGACTCCGCGCGTGCCCTGATGAACCTGATCGCCGAGCACGTGCCGGCGGGCGAGCGGCGCGACCTGCTGATGCTCCGCCCGTTCCTCATCACCCTGCTGCCGCAGTTCGGGCCCAAGTACGCCAAGGACAGCGAGAAGGTCAGGAAGCACAAGCTGGAGCTGGCCAAGCCCCTCATGGACGCCCACTGGACGCCGTCCGTCGCCCGCCGCCTCAAGGTCGAGGAACGCCTGCGGCTGCACCTGGTCGCCGAGCAGCGCGGCGATCTCCTGCTGCCCGTCGTGGAGTTCGTCAAGGCCAAGAAGCAGGCGGCGGCCCTCCTGGAGAAGAAGGGCCGCCGTGTCTACCTCGCCTACCCGCACTTCCGGGACGCGGCGGCGGGGATACCGGACTCGGTCTACCTCGCCGGACCGCGCGAGGCCCGTGCCTTCCCCGGGTACCGGGAGGGCGGCGCGGACTCGTTCCTGCGGCGTGCGGTGCGCAAGGCGCGCCGGGTGCTGAGGTCCTCGGGCGGGGCTACGCCGGGCGGGCGGGCTGCTGCGGCGTGACCGACCGGCGCTGATCGGGGATCTCGGCGGGCAACTCGGCCGCCAGCCGCTCCGTCATCCGCGCCCGGTGCTCCAGCGCCGCCGAACACAACGTCCGTACGGCCTCGTTGAAGCGCACCTGTGACGTCGGCTCGTCCGGCCCCAGCAGGTGCCGCTTCAACTCCGCCCGCTCCTCGGCCAGTCGGTCCTTCTCGGGGTGCCGGACCGTGTCCAGCAGCTCCGGCATCCCGGCCGCGTCCGGCGCCAGCACGGTCGCCGCGCGCACGGTCGGGAAGGCCTTGCGGAACACGTCCTCCGCGAGACCGCTGGTGTTCGCCACGGCGTACGGCTTCCCGCTGGCCAGGAAGTCGCTGATCACGCTCGACACATCGCTGATGAGCAGGTCGGCCACGTTGAAGCAGGCGTACAGCGTGGGCCGGGCATCGGTGACGATCTGGTGCTCGCCCTCCGGCAGTGAGGCCCAGAACGCCTCCTCCCAGGCCGCCGTGGCCGCCGCCACCGCCGCCGCCCGCCCCGGCTCCGGCGCCGCCTGCAGCAGCATCCGCTCGACCTGATCGGCGCCCGCCCGGACGGCGATCGTGGTGAGACGGTCCAACTCCCTCGTGCGCAGGGCGAGTTCCCCGGTCTCACGCGGCCGCTCACCCGCCCGCTCCCGGTTCGCCGCCCGGATGAGCTCCCGGATCCGCAGATCGGCCGCCCCCGCCCGCGGATCCACCGAGCCCGTCAGCGGATGCGGCTTGTACAGCAGCCGTACGCCGGGGTCCGCGAGCAGCGCCCGCACGAGGTTCTCGCCGGCGTCCACCACCGAGGTGTTGCCGGGGTTGCCGTCCCAGCCCTCCCAGGTCGGCGCGTACAGAACGGTCGTGCGGTGTCCGGCCCCGGCGGGCGGACCCGAGTACGGCCGTACGGCGTCCAGCTGCGGGCGGCCGATCTCCACGACGTCCTTGTCCTCGACACCGACCTCCGCCGTCGCATAGCGCTCACGCGCCGCCGGACCGGCCACCCACACCTCGTCGTACGCCTTCGCGTACGGGTTGCAGGACGACAGCTTGTCGCTCTCGCCGTGGTTGACGAAGGTGTGCTTGAGCGTGGGGATGCGCAGGACCTGGGAGGTCTTGCCCGAGTTCGAGGGGTGGATGAGGACCTGCAGCGAGGACTGCTCCAGGCGCATCAGGGTGGAGACCTTCGGCAGACAGAGGATCGGCACGTCCGTCGGCCCGATCTTCTGCACCATGAACCGCTCCCGCAGCACGATCAGCGGACGGCCCTCCAGCTGCGCGAGCGGCTCCAGCCACATGTTCGCCTGGTACGCCGACGACGCCCCGCCGGAGAAGTACAGCCCGGCCGTCGGCCGGTACTCCGCCAGCCAGGCGTCCAGCCAGTCCAGCGCCTCGTGCTCGCTCGCCGGGCGACGGCTCGGCAGTAGTCGTACGACAAGGTCGTACAGGCCCAGCAGGGACAGCCCCAGGGACAGTGCGATGCCGAGGGCCGCGCAGCGTGGGTCGTCGGTGGCCGCCGTGGTGAGCAGGCCCGCCGTGGCGGGGAGGCCGAAGGCGAGCAGACGGTCGCCGGGGCGGCGCAGCAGGACCGGTGGGGCGGGGGACAGACGCAGTGCGGAGGCGTCGATGTTGCGGGTGATCACCGGCAGGGTGCGGGTGCGGCGGACCAGCACCGAGAGCGCCTGGATCACGCAGTGCAGCGCGTAGAAGGCGAGCAGGCCCGCGATGAGCGGGGTGTACAGGGTCTCCCGGTGCTGCTCGCCGAGCCGTAGGAGGGCCACGACCAGCAGCAGGTCCCGCAGCACATGGCGCACGGTGATGTCCGCGTGCGACTTGGCGAACACCGACAGCACACCCCGGTGCCAGCGGTACAGCACGCCCTCGACGGCCAGGGACGCGACCGTCGCGGCGAGCAGCAGCGGGACGTGCGGACGCAGGGCGGCGACGGCCTGGGCGCCGAAGGATGCGACCAGGAGAGCCGTGACCAGCGCTCTCGCCGGGATGCGGGACAGGGGTGTGGGCAACTGCGGTCACTCCAAGGTAGGCGCGGGATGTCGTGCGCCCGGGTTAACGCTCGGCTGCCTCCAGACGACACGCACGTGACGCTCCGCTGGGAGGGCCGGGAGGGGGCGTTGGGTGTCTGCGGGTGCGTTGTGGCTGGTCGTGCCCACGCGGCGGAGCCGCATATCGATGCAGCCCCGCGCCCCTTCAGGGGGCGTTGCCGGACCGTACCTTCAGGGGTCCTGTTACTGCCGTCCCGACTGAAGTGCTCGGCGGATCGGGCCGCCCACCGCGCGGCGGGCCCGGCGGTAGACGGATGCCGCCGGGAATGCCGTGCCTGCCTTGGTGGTGCGGGCCAGTTCGCGTTTCAGGCGGTCGTTGTCCGCGCCGAGTTCCGTGATACGGCTCTGCAGCCAGCCGAAGCGGGTGGTCAGCGAGGCGAGGTCGGCGTCGTTCCAGGGGCGGATGCCCGGCGGGAAGGGCAGGGACCGCAGGCGCTCCTCGAAGGCGGCGCCGCCGTCACCGTGCGCGAACGTGTTCTCCAGGCCATTCCTGTCGAGGAACGCCGTGAACCGCTCGAACCGCTCCTGGTGGCCGCCCGTCAGGGCACCGAAGTCGGCCTCCTCGTAGAGCGACGCCGGGTCCAGGTCCTCGGGCAGCCGGTCGATCCGGCGGTGCGGGATGTCGAAGTAGCGGCACAGCTCCAGCGTCCGCGAGTCGCCGCACAGCACGGTCGCCGGTGTGCCCGCGAGCAGCGCGGCGATGTTGCCGTGGATGCGGGAGCCGAAGGAGAAGTCGAAGGTGCGCAGGTCGTCGATCCAGGTGACCGGGTCGATGTAGACGCGGACCTTGTCCTCCCGGTACATCGGGTGGTCGGGGTGCGTCGGCATCGCCGTCACCCGGCCGTTCGGCTCGGACAGGTCCCGCCAGTGCAACTGCCGTGCGTCGCTCAGGTTCTGGCCGATGAAACGCAGGTGGGGATAGCGCGCGTGGGCCCGGGTGACGACTCGGTCCAGGCCCTGCGACCGCACCGCGCTGTGCGAGCCGTTGACCGCGATCCGGGAGCCGGGGGTGAGCGCCGGTTCCCGCTTGGTGACGTCGAGTTCCTTGCCGTACATGAACAGCGACGGGCACCCGATGACCTCGACGTCGCGGAAGCCCAGGTCCTTCAGATACGTCTCGGTGAACTCGCCGCGCACCCCGATCGAGGCGCTGCGGTCGAGCACCGCGGAGACGAACGCGCGCACGGAGGGCTCGATGGCCTTCAGCCGCGCCGCGTTGTAGTTCAGTCCGGTCTGCGCGCCGACCCCCACCACGACCACCGGGATCCGCAGCCTGGTGATGAGCCGCGTCAGCCGCTTCAGCTGTGCCTCGAACGAGGGCCGGAACGCGTTGGCCAGCGGTACGACGAAGGCGTCGTACTCCTCGTTGATCCGGCCCGCCGACGAGACATCGGTGCGGATGCCGTTCGAGACGACCTCGGTGTGCGGGGTCTCCAGGATCTTGTGCGTGGCGTCGCTGAAGATCAGGTTGCCCGAGTTGGTGGCGATGACGTCCCGGTGCAGGGCCTCCTCCACCGGGACGACGTCGTAAGGGCTCTTCCCCGAGCGGAGGAGTATGCGCTGTGCGCGACGAGCCGTGGGTGATGTGGGTGCGGTGGGTGACACGGCGTTCAACTTAAGTTCACCGAATAGTTGAGAGCCATAAGCAACGAGTACAACCTTTTTGCCGTATGCAACGCGTGAGCAAACCGTCACGCGGCGCCTGTCCGGAGGTTGGACCGATGCGCGCCACCCGATCCGCTTCGCGTAGATTTCGGGGCAGGCAACCGGCATTCGCGCGAGGGGGAAGAGCACAGGTGGCAGGGGCAAGACAGGGTGTGCGCGAGGCCCGCAGGGTCGTCGTCAAGGTGGGCTCCTCGTCGCTGACCACCGCGTCCGGCGGTCTGGACGCGGACCGCGTCGACGCGCTGGTCGACGTCCTGGCCAAGGGCCGCAGCGGCGGGGAGCGGGAGATCGTCCTGGTCTCCTCCGGCGCCATCGCGGCCGGGCTCGCCCCGCTGGGGCTGCGGCGCCGCCCCAAGGACCTGGCCCGCCAGCAGGCCGCCGCGAGCGTCGGCCAGGGCCTCCTGGTCGCCCGCTACACCGCTTCCTTCGCGCGCTACGCCGTCCGTGTCGGCCAGGTGCTGCTGACCAGCGACGACATGAGCCGCCGCGTCCACCACCGCAACGCCTCGCGCACCCTCGACAAGCTCCTCGCGATGGGCGCGTTCCCGATCGTCAACGAGAACGACACCGTCGCCACCGACGAGATCCGCTTCGGCGACAACGACCGGCTCGCCGCGCTGGTCGCCCATCTCGTACGGGCGGATCTGCTGGTGCTGCTGTCCGACGTGGACGGCGTGTACGACGGCGACCCCAGCAAGCCGGGGACGTCGCGGATAGCGGAGGTGCGGGTACCGGAGGATCTCGCCCACGTCGAGATCGGCAGCGCGGGCAAGGCCGGCGTCGGCACCGGCGGCATGGTGACCAAGGTCGAGGCGGCCCGGATCGCGGCGGCCGCCGGTATCCCCGTCGTCCTGACCAGCGCGATCCACGCGGCCGACGCCCTCTCCGGCGGCGACACCGGTACGTACTTCCACGCCACCGGCAAGCGCTCCGCCGACCGGCTGCTGTGGCTCCAGCACGCCTCCACGCCCCAGGGTTCGCTCACCCTGGACGACGGCGCGGTCCGGGCGGTCGTGGAAGGCCGCAAGTCCCTCCTCCCGGCCGGAATCGCCGCCGTCGAGGGGGAGTTCAGCGCCGGCGACCCGGTCGAGCTGCGCGACAGCACCGGTCACGCGGTCGCCCGCGGACTCGTCAACTTCGACGCCAAGGAGATTCCGCAACTGCTCGGGCGCTCGACACGGGAGCTGGCTCGGGAGCTGGGAGCGGAGTACGAGCGGGAGGTCGTCCATCGGGACGACCTGGTGATTCTGGAGTCCTGAGGGAGTCCTGATGCCTGAGGGCCCCGGCCTGAGGGATCCCTGAAAGTGTCCTGAGGCCTGCATCGCCCCGGGGGCCGACCCCCGGACCCCCGGCCGAAAACGGGGGGAACGCCCCGCTTGCGATGTCGCCCTGAGGTGGACGTTCCGCGCTGCATTGTCCCGGGGGCCGACCCCCGGACCCCCGGCCGAAAACGGGGGGAACGCCCCGCTTCCGATGTCGCCCTGAGGTGGACGTTCCGCAAAACCGCCCCGCGAGCCCTTGCGGCCTGCTCAACTTTGTCTCAGGGACACATTCCGCACGACCCCGAGTCGGTCACTGCGTAAAGGAGGCCGTCGTGAGACGAGTGCGCCCTGGGACGGCGTCCCGCAGTGCCGGTGGGGCCTCGTCCCGTGCGGCCGGTGAGGAGCGCGCCTTGACGAGCGTCGCGGCCGGCGACCGCTACGAGGAGCCCAAGGACCTGCCTCGCCTGTGGCACGTCACCCTCAGCGTCTCCGGGCAGGAGGCCCCGCTGAAGGAGGTGCGGCGCGCCCTCGAACAGCTGGCCCACGACCACCCCTTTCTGCTGACCAGCAGGTACGCCAACGACCACGCCGAGATCCGCTACTGGGAAGAGGCCCGCGACCTGCACGACGCGGCCGCCGTCGCCCTGCGCCTGTGGGGCGAGCACCGGCAGACCGCGGGCCTGCCGCCCTGGGAGATCGTCGGCCTGGAGGTCATCGACCGCGAGACCTATCACCAGCGGATCGCCGAGGGTTACGGACCGGCACCGGCGACTCCGGTCGGTATCCACCCCTACTGAGCGCCCGGGGGGGTCTGTCTCGGGGTGTGAAATGAGCGCTGGACCGCCGTCGCGGGCGCACTACCCTTCTTTGCATGACCTCGCTCTCGCCGTTTGACTCCATGACCCCGGTCACCCAGGCCGCCTACCGCGCCAAGGCCGCCGCCGCCGACCTCGCCCCGCTGCCCCGGGCCGAGAAGGACGACGCGCTGCTCGCCATCGCGGACGCCCTGGAGGTCCGGACGAGTGAGATCGTCGAGGCCAATGCCAGGGACATCGCCAAGGCCCGCGAGGCCGGCACCAGCGAGGCGATCATCGACCGGCTGACCTTGACGCCGGAGCGGGTGCGGACCATCGCCTCCGACGTGCGGGACGTCGTCGCGCTGCCCGACCCGGTCGGCGAGGTCGTTCGCGGCTCCACCCTCCCCAACGGCATCGACCTGCGCCAGGTCCGCGTTCCGCTGGGCGTCGTCGGGATCATCTACGAGGCCCGTCCGAACGTCACCGTGGACGCCGCCGCCCTCTGCCTGAAGTCCGGCAACGCCGTGCTGCTGCGCGGCTCGGCCTCGGCGTACGAGTCGAACAGCGCGCTCGTCCGGGTGATCCGCGACGCCGTGGGCGGGGCCGGGCTGCCCGCCGACGCCGTGCAGCTGGTACCCGGTGAGAGCCGTGAGAGCGTGCGCGAGCTGATGCGGGCCCGCGGCCTGGTCGACGTGCTGATCCCGCGCGGCGGCGCCTCGCTGATCCAGACCGTCGTCTCCGAGTCGATCGTCCCCGTGATCGAGACCGGCACCGGCAACTGCCACGTCTACGTCGACGCCCACGCCGACCTCGACATGGCGATCGAGATCCTGATCAACTCCAAGGCCCAGCGCGTCAGCGTCTGCAACGCCGCCGAGACCCTCCTCGTCCACCAGGACATCGCCCCCGAGTTCCTGCCGCGCGCCCTGGACGCCCTCGCGGAGGCCGGCGTGACCGTGCACGCGGACGAAAGGGTGATGGCGTACGCCAAGGACTCCAAGGCCACCGTCGTCGAGGCCACGGCGGAGGACTGGGAGACGGAGTACCTGTCGTACGACATCGCCGCGGCCGTCGTGGACTCGCTGGACAAGGCCGTCGAGCACATCCGGCTGTGGACCTCCGGCCACACCGAGGCCATCGTCACCACCTCGCAGCAGGCCGCCCGTCGCTTCACCCAGCTGGTCGACTCCACGACCGTCGCGGTGAACGCCTCCACCCGCTTCACCGACGGCGGCCAGTTCGGCTTCGGCGCCGAGATCGGCATCTCCACGCAGAAGCTGCACGCCCGCGGCCCGATGGGACTGCCGGAGCTGACCAGCACGAAGTACATCGTCACCGGGGACGGGCACGTACGGCGCTGAGCCGCGCCGCCTCTCGCGCGAGCGGACGGGGCGCCTCCAAGGGCATCGGGGGCGCCAGGCGCGCGGTCAGGGCATATGCGTCCGACACGCGCCCCTCACTGCATCCGTGCCCCTGGGCCCTGGCCCACAAGAGGCGTCTCACAGGGCAGATGAATCTCCATACCGTCTGCCCAAATTGACCCCCCAGGACTACTCTGGATCCCGTGCCGGAGGACGTGGGGGGCACGCCGTTCCCTGACGGCTGGGAGCCCGACGACGACCACGACCGCGGGGTGTCGGACGAAGAGTTCGCCTCCGTGGTCTTCGACGAGGCCTTCGTACAGGCGGCCGTGGTGCACGAGCCGACCGCCGTCGAGCGCCTCCTGGCCGCCGCCCAGGCGAGAGCGGAGGCCTCCGAGGCGGAAGCGCGCCGGGCCCACGGCCGGGGCGAGCGGTACGACGAGGGGTACGGCCCCGACGACCGCGCCGGTTTCGGCCATGATCCCGAGCTGGACGATCTGGACGACACGGACATCCTCGAAGGCCGTTACGGCGCCCCGGGCACGTACGGCAAGCAGGTCCGCTGGCATCGTCCCGTCGCCTGGGTGCTCGCCGTCGTGATGGGCATCGGCATGGTCGCGCTCGCTTTCGCGGCGGTCTACCGCGGCGCCTCCTCCAGCAGCCGGGAGCAGGTCCCGCCACCCGCCTCCACCGGGCTGGAACAGGGCAGCGGAGCCGCCCCCTCCGTCTCCGCCGAGTACTCCCCGCCGGCCGTCCCGGCGACCCCGCGCACGCCCTGAACGGGCCTGATCGGGGGCCTGAGCCTTGCTGAGCGCAGCGTGACCATCCTGGTGAGAACCTGTCAGAACTTGTCGTGTACCAGGGCGTTTACCGGGGCTTCCGGCGACCTACCCTGAAGGTATGGGAGGGCCTGGAGACCCACCCGAGGGGGCACCCGAGGGCGGCCCCGGAGGTGGAGAGGACGAGTACCGATCCGTCGTGTTCGACGAATCGTTCGTGCGTGCTGCCCGCCTCCAGGAGTTCTCCGCGCAGGAGCGCCTGAGCGACCACGCGCCCGCCGTACGCCGCCGTCCACCGTTGCGCCGGGGACTGTCCCGGCAAGCACTGATCCTCGTCCTGTTGATCGCCGTGGCCTTCGGTACGGCGATCTACATGGGTGTACGGCATCCCTACCAGAGCCCCGCCGGCTCCGGGCCGCTCGCCGAGCCCCTGCGGATGACCGTCATCCCGCTCGCCCCGGAGGGCGAGGTGCCCGGGGCGACCGACCCCGACCAGCTGTACGCGCACAGCCCCGCCGCGCAGTACCGGATCGGCGCGGAGGGCATACCGCTGCCGGCCGCGCGGCGTACCGCGCACTTCTCGGACAGCCAGGTGACGACTGCGCTGAGCATCGCGAAGGACTACATCGTGCGGTCCGCGCTGTATCCGGAGGTGCTCACCGGGGACCAGGTCCGGCCGGTCCGGGTGCTGCTCGACCCCGATCAACTGGACCAGTTCGACCAGAGCTTCAGGCAGCCGGCCGCGGACGGGCGGCATGCGCCGACCGGGTGGCTGGTTCGCTTCGACCCCACTCAGGCGAAGCTGGCCGATCGCGGAATCCGGGTCCAGGGCACGCTCCAGGCCGCAGAGACCGACTCCTCCACCCTTGAGGTCACCGGGGACCACACGTTCGTATACGCCCTGCGGGCGGTGAAGGCCGGTGCCGGCGAGAAGGCGACCGAGACATCGCTGTTCACGGTGCGGCGGGAGCTGCACTTCCGCTTCGACCGCGAGGACCTGCGCCTGCACCAGGCCCAGCTGGTCGTCTCCTACGTCCAGGCGGGCCCCCTGTCCTGCGCCGAGGACTCCACGAACCGGCTGCACCCCCTGCTGGCGGGCCAGACCGCGAAGGAAGGCGGCCCGGCGGGCACGGACCCCTACGCCACGGGCGGGGCGACGGCACTGTGCGGCTCACTGGCGACGGGCGCCCAGCCGAAGGTGTGAGCCGGGTGGGTGAGCCTGGTGTGCGAGTCGGGTGGGTGAGTCTGCTGGGTGAGCCTGGTGTGCGAGTCGGTCGGGGGAGGGGGAGCCGGGCGGGTGTCTCACGCCCCCGCCACGCCACGCCCCTCCCGCACCGTGCAGTCAGCTGTCGGTCAGCTTTCGGTGCCGCCCTCGCCGCCGCCCTCGTCCGTGGTGTCGCGCCTCGGCTGCTCCTTGGCCGCCGGACCGCCGAAGCCCCGGCGTACCCGGCTTCCCAGATCGCCCGCCCCGCCGGCGATGTCCGTGACCAGCTTCATCAGGGGGTCCTTGGAGGACTTCACGTGATTGGCGTAATGGGACGCCGACTCGCGGAAGGAGTCGGTGACGGAGGTGTCCTTGTCCTCCGAGCGGCGCGGGTAGTGGCCGTCCATGATCCGCTGGTAGTCCCGGGACTCGGCCCACTTCTTCAGCTCGGCCGCGCGGACCGTGGTGAAGGGGTGCGAACGGGGCAGTACGTTCAGGATCTTCAGGACCGAGTCGCGCAGGTCGCCGCCCGCCTCGTACTCCTCGGCCTGCTTCAGGAACGCGTCCACGTTCATCTGGTGCAGATGGTGGCCGCCCGCCAGCTTCATCAGGCCGCGCATCGAGGACTGGAGGTCCTGGCCGACGAGAAGCCCGGCGCGGTCGGCCGAGAGCTCCGACTTGCGGAACCACTCCCGCAGCGCCGTCACGATCGCCATGATCGCGAGGTTGCCCAGCGGGATCCAGGCGACCCGGACGGCCAGACTGGTCAGGAACAGCAGGATCGTGCGGTACACCGAGTGGCCGGAGAGGGCGTGGCCCACCTCATGGCCGACCACCGCCCGCATCTCCTCCTCGTCGAGCAGCTCCACCAGCCCCGTCGTGACCACGATGATCGGCTCGTCCAGGCCGATGCACATCGCGTTCGGCACCGGGTCCTGGTTGACGTACATCGGCGGGACCTTCTCCAGGTCCAGGATGTAACAGGCGTCCCGCAGCATGTCGTTGAGGTGCGCGAACTGCTGGTCCGACACCCGGACCGAGTCGGACAGGAACAGCAGCCTGAGGCTGCGCTCGGGCAGCAGACCGCTCAGCGCCTTGAAGACCGTGTCGAAGCCGCTGAGCTTGCGCAGGGCCACCAGCGCCGAGCGGTCGGCCGGGTGCTCGTACGCACGCGAGGAGATCCCCGGGAAACGCCTGCGCTGCCTGCTCGGTACGTTCTCCTGCCCGCTGTGCTCATGGCCGTCGGACATGTCTTCCCCCAAGTGCGTGTGGATGGCTCTCTGCCGACCTTTGCGGAGCCTTGTTCCGCCCTTTGCGCCCCCGAAGCAGAGCCCAGCCTAGGCGGAGTTACCGTGGACGGGCACTACAGCGAAGGAGTTCCGCCGTCATGGAGCACAACCCCGCAGCCGACTGGCTCACCGAGGCCGCGAAGGCCGCCGAGCAGCAAGGGCCGGGGAATCTGCTCCGGGTCGTACTGATCGTGATGGTCGTGGGCTGTGTGCTGACCGCGTGGTTCCTGTTGCGGGGCTACAGGCGGAAGGACGACTGAGCCCCCGGGAAGGTTCCCCACCGGTTCTCGGCGGTGCCCCAACGGTGGAGTCGGCGTGATCGCCGTCATGGCGCCCGCTTACGATGAGCCGACATCTTTATCCCGCCCACACCGATAGGTCACGCCGAAGATGAGCTTCCACAGCGCAGCTGCCCAGTTGGTCACCCTCGCCGCCGAGGGCGAGGAACACGGCGGCAACCACAACAGCATCAGCCCCCTGGCCACCGGTGGCGGCGCGTTCATCATCCTGCTGCTCCTGCTGTGGATCACCACCCGCTTCAACCGCGACCGCTGAGTCCCGGCCGGTCCCCTCGCTCCGCCCGGACGGCCGTCGGCCGGAGCTCTCAGGCGGGGCCGGTAGGGTCTGCACGCATGGGAGAGCAGGACATGCCTACCGGCCCCGGAAACGGCCAGACGAACTCCGGCAAGCGCCGCATCGGCGTCATGGGCGGAACGTTCGACCCGATCCACCACGGCCACCTCGTCGCGGCCAGCGAGGTCGCCGCGCGGTATCACCTGGACGAGGTCGTGTTCGTGCCGACCGGCCAGCCGTGGCAGAAGAGCCACCGGCATGTCTCCCCGGCCGAGGACCGCTATCTGATGACGGTCATCGCCACCGCCGAGAACCCGCAGTTCTCCGTCAGCCGCATCGACATCGACCGCGGCGGCCCGACGTACACCGTGGACACGCTGCGCGACCTGCGCGCGCTCAACCCCGACACGGACCTCTTCTTCATCACCGGCGCCGACGCCCTCGCCCAGATCCTGACCTGGCGGGACTCGGAGGAGCTGTTCTCCCTGGCGCACTTCATCGGGGTCACCCGGCCCGGCCACCACCTCAACGATCCCGGGCTCCCGGAAGGCGGCGTCTCGTTGGTCGAGGTTCCCGCTCTGGCCATCTCGTCCACCGATTGCCGCGCGAGAGTCGCGAAGGGAGATCCCATCTGGTATCTGGTGCCCGACGGAGTCGTGCGCTACATCGACAAACGTGAGCTGTACCGCGGCGAGTGAGGCGAGTGAGCCGAGAGGGGCTACCGGTGAACGACCGATACGACGCGGGGGCGGCAGGACACGGATCCGACCAGTACGAACTGGTCGGATACGACGAGTACGGGCAGCCTGTGTACCGACAGGTACAGCAGCAGCCGCCCCAGCAGCAGTACGACCCCTACGCACAGCAGGGCTACGGCTACGACCCGTACGCGACCGGCCGGCAGCAGCCGGTCCCGCCGTACGACCCCTACGGCAGCGGTGACACCGGCCGGCAGCCGCCCACGCCCTCCTACGACGGGTACGGCACCGGCACGCACCAGCAGCAGGGCGGCGCCCACTCGCCGTCGTACGACCCGTACGGCCGTACCGCCACCAGCGGTCAGCAGCACCGCGTGGCCGAGCAGACCGCCTACATCCCGCAGCAGGCCGGGCCGGTCGAGGAACCCCTGACCCAGGACCGCGCGGGGCGCGATTACCACACCGAGCAGTTCGCCTTCGTCGAGGAGCCCGACCAGGACTCCGAGGACGTCATCGACTGGCTGAAGTTCACCGAGAACCGCACCGAGCGCCGCGAGGAGGCCCGGCGACGGGCACGCGCGCGTGTGATCGCTCTCGTGGTCGTGCTGTCCCTCGTCGCGGCCGGCGGCGTCGGCTACCTCTGGTATGCCGGGAAGCTGCCCGGACTGTCGGCGTCGGACGAGAAGACCGGCACCGACACGGCCGTGGGCGCCCAGCAGCGCGACGTGATCGTCGTACACCTGCACAACACCAAGAAGGGCGGCACCTCCACGGCGCTGCTCGTCGACAACACCACCACCAAGCAGGGCACGACCGTCCTGCTGCCCAACTCCCTCGCCATGTCCAGTGACGACGGCACCACGACCACCCTCGCCAAGTCGGTCGACGACGACGGCTCCTCCGGCACGCGCGACGCGATCGACACCGTCCTCGGCACCGAGATCCAGGGCACCTGGCGGCTGGACACCCCGTATCTGCAGAACCTCGTCGACCTGGTCGGCAACATCGAGGTCGACACCGACACCGACGTGCCCGACCCGGACGCCAAGTCCAAGGGCACCGCCCCCCTCGTCCGCAAGGGCAAGGCCCAGACCCTCAGCGGCAAGACGGCCGTCGCCTACGCCACCTACCAGGCCTCCGGCGAGGGTCAGAGCGCCCAGCTGCAGCGGTTCGGGCAGGTCATGCAGGCCGTGCTGCGCAAGATGACGTCGGACGCCCAGGGCGCGACCACCACCGTGCAGACGCTCGGCATGATCATCGAGCCGCCGCTGACCGACAAGGACCTCGGCGCCTTCCTCGCCAAGCTCGCCGACCTCGCCAAGGGAGGCGACTACAAGACGGCCCTGCTGCCGGTCCAGACCGACGGCACGCTCAGCGCCCAGGCGAGCGCCAGTGTCGTCAAGGAGGTCCTCGGCGGCACCGCCAAGAGCCCCGACAAGGGCGCCGCCGTCCGGGTGTCCGTCCGCAACGCCAGCGGCGTCAAGGACAACTCCGGCAAGGCCCGCGTGGTCCTGCTGAACGGCGGCTTCACCTTCCTGGAGGGCGGCACGGCGTCCGCCGCGGCCACCTCGAAGGTCCTGTACGCCGACGCCGCCGACAAGGACAACGCCACCGAGGTCGCCAAGACCCTGGGCCTGTCCGCAGGTGCGGTCACCAAGGGTGACGTGTCCGGGAACGCCGATGTCCAGGTGGTCCTGGGACAGGACTACAAACCCTCGTCCTGACAGCCGCAGCCCGTACATAACCGCAGGCCACCCCATGTGAGCCGGTAATCACGTGGGGTGCTGTCACTGGTCCGTGAGACCCTTGAGGTCGAGTGAAGTCCAGTGTCCGCCGATCGAAAGCCTTGTAGTGACCGCTACCGACCGTTCCCATGAGCTCGTCAACACCGCCGCCCAGGCGGCCGCCGACAAGCTCGCGCACGACATCATCGCCTACGACGTCAGCGACGTCCTGTCGATCACGGACGCCTTCCTGCTGGCCTCCGCGCCCAACGACCGCCAGGTCAAGTCGATCGTCGACGAGATCGAGGAGCGGCTCCTCAAGGAGCTCGGCGCCAAGCCGGTGCGCCGCGAGGGCGACCGCGAGGCCCGCTGGGTGCTGCTCGACTACGTCGACATCGTCGTGCACGTCCAGCACAGCGAGGAGCGTGTCTTCTACGCCCTGGAGCGGCTGTGGAAGGACTGCCCCGAGCTGGAGCTGCCCGACGACGCCAAGGCCACCCGCGGCAAGGCCGCGGAGCACGCCGAGCTCCAGGCCGCCGAGGAGGCCGCCGAGCTGGGTGGTGAGTGGCGATGAGCACCGCCGGCGACGTGCTCGCGGGCAAGGCCGGCCGGGGCCGCCGCGTCATCCTGTGGCGGCACGGCCAGACCTCCTGGAACGTGGAGCGCCGCTTCCAGGGCACCACCGACGTCGCGCTCACCGAGGCGGGCATCTCCCAGGCCCGCCGTGCCGCCCGGCTGCTCGTCAGCCTCAAGCCCGACGCGATCATCGCCTCCGACCTCCAGCGCGCCGCCGCCACGGCCGCCGAGCTGGCCGGGCTCACCGGCCTGGAGGTGACCCGCGACGAGGGCCTGCGCGAGACCTACGCGGGCGTCTGGCAGGGCCTGACGCACGAGGAGATCATCGCCCGGTTCGGCGAGGAGTACGCCGCGTGGAAGCGCGGTGAGCCGGTGCGCCGCGGTGGCGGCGAGCTGGAGACCGAGGTCGCCGACCGCGCCGCGCCCATCGTGCTCCGGCACGCCGAGAAGCTCCCCGACGACGGCACGCTCGTCGTGGTCAGCCACGGTGGCACGATCCGTACGACCATCGGCCGCCTCCTCGGCCTGGAGCCCCGCTACTGGGAGAGCCTCGGCGGCCTCTCCAACTGCTGCTGGTCCGTCCTTGGCGAGGGTGCCCGCGGCTGGCGTCTGCTGGAGCACAACGCCGGCACCCTGCCGGAACCGGTGCTGGGCGACGACGACTGACGCCGACCCGGATTTCACTTTCTGGCAGGTCGCAGGCTAAAGTTCTTCTTGTTCGCCCCGCTGAGCGGGGAGGAACTAGGGGCTATAGCTCAGTTGGTAGAGCGCCTGCATGGCATGCAGGAGGTCAGGAGTTCAATTCTCCTTAGCTCCACAGTGAGACAACAAGATCCCGCCGATCGCTTCGATCGGCGGGATCTTCTGGTATACGCCAAAGTGTTCGGGTCCGACTTGAGTCGCTCGGGCCTCGCGGGCGTATACCTCTCAGGAGGCGCTCTGGGGTGCGTGTTCGCACGGTTCGTACGGCAGCGGAGGCTGCCGTGTCCGGACTGGTACTGAGGCGTCGCTGACCGTATTGGTCCGGCCGTGGCAGAATCAAACGGCCGGAAGGGGGCGCGGCCCGACGGGAGGGAGTGGTGATGCCTGCGAGCATCTTCGAAGAGGTCGGTCGCCTCTTCGAAGCAGCGTTGACACGGGATACGATCACCCGCCTCAGCTGCCCTTCCTGCGGATCCGTCCATGTCGCCCAGCTTCTCGGGGACAACGGCGGAATTTCCTACGTGTGCACGGCCTGCGGCCACATCTGGAGCTGATCGATGGGTGCACACAGGCGAAAGTGCGACTGGTGCGGCAGCGGTACGCCGATCGTCCGTGACATGGAACCGGTGAACCCCGACTACCAGTACTGGTGCGAGGAATGCGCGCGGGCGCTGATCATAAAAGGCGACCCGATCGAGACGTACCGTGAACTTGAGGGCGAACCGATCTACGGCCGCCTCCTCGAAGAACACTGCACACTCAAGCGTTTCTATTCCTTCGTCACGGCTTGACGCGCGCCGGGGTTCCTGAGGGAGACCCCGGCGATCACCAGGAACAGGCAGCCCGCCGTCCCGTAGAGGGCTGACGGCGGCAACTCTGCGCCGTTCTGATGCAGTTCGTGCCGCAGCCAGGGGCCGCCGGAGCCGTGCCGGCGCCGGCCCAGCGCTCACCTGGGCGCCGTGACAGATCCCACAGGACCGGTGCCGCGACCCACCACACGCTCTCCACGCGTGCGTGCCCGACCGGCCGCAGGGACAGCCGTACGAACACCACGAGCAGCACCAGGTTCCCGGCCGTTCCCAGGATGCGCATCGTCGCCGTGTCGAGGAGTGTCAGCGGAGTGAACGGCAGGGCCGCGAACGGCGGGTAGGTGGTGGGCAGTCGGGCGGCCGTCGTCCGCAGCGCGTACAGGTCGCCTCCCGTCCGCACGGTCGCGCCCTCGGCCCGGTAGGCCATCGGGTCGATCAGCGACACGTGGGCGGCCCGCTGCGCCGCCCAGAACGCGGTGAACGAGACCAGGCACACTCCCAGCGAGACCGGCACTCGGCGGTGGATTCCGGAGGGCACGATCGCGGTCACAGAACCCGACATTAGTGGGCGTAATGGAGCAGAACGGAAACGATTTGGTGCTGCACCTGGTCGACCGGTAATGTTGGCGTCGCCGCCGGGGAAACCGGGCGGACCAAAGCAAGGGGCTATAGCTCAGTTGGTAGAGCGCCTGCATGGCATGCAGGAGGTCAGGAGTTCAATTCTCCTTAGCTCCACAGCAAGATCCCGCCGGGTCGAATCGATCCGGCGGGATCTTTTCGTTTGCGGACACCACTGGTTTCAGGGGTGGTTGGGGATCAGCGGTCGGGAAGCGAACGAGGGGGCCGTCCGGGTGGACGGCCCCTCCACGCGTGCGTGCCGGGGCTCAGCGGCCCAGGGCGCGCCTGCCGCGGCCCTGGGAGAGGACCGGCAGGTTGCTGCGGGACGAGTCCTGCGCGCGGGTGTCCTCCTCGATGCGCAGGGCGAGGGCCGGGCAACGGCGCACCGCGCGCAGGGCCTTGGCCTCGGCGTAGCGCGGGACCTTCGCCTGGGCGACCGTCGGGAAGCCGTCGGCGCCGAGCTGGAAGACCTCCGGGAGGATGTCGGCGCACAGGCCGTGGCCGCGGCACAGTGTCCAGTCGACGTAGATCTTCTGGCGGCTGGGGCCGTTCTCCTCCGACTCGGCGCCGCCCGGGATGCCCGACGGGGCCCTGCCGCCCTCGAAGAGCGGCAGGACGCCCTCCACGGGCCGTCCGCAGCCGTTGCCGAGGACGTGTGCCGCGAGGTCGTCGGTGAACGCCTTGATGGTCGACTCCAGGAACATCGCCGAGCCGTCCGGGTGCGAGCACGCGCCGCGCCGCTTCACGTTCTTGGCGACCTGCTTGAGGGCCTCCAGGGCGGCCGGGCCGCCGCCGTTGAGGATGTCCTCCATGCCGCGCGCGGCGGCCGGCAGGCCGAGGTAGCAGGGGCCGCACTGGCCCGCGCTCTCCTCGGCCAGCCACTGCGCCACCCGCAGCGACTCGCCCAGCGGGCAGGTCTCCTGAGTGATCGGCAGGATCGCGCCGGCGCCGAGCGCGCCGCCCACCGCGTCCAGGGAGTTGCGCGAGACGATCGCCTCGTTGACCGTCGCCGCGTCGATCCACTTGCCGTGGTAGCCGCCGGTCAGCACGCCCTGCGGCACCGGCGGGGCACCGGCCAGCTGCAGGACGTAGCGCAGCGGCACGCCGGTGGGCACCTCGATGACCATCGGGCGGGCGACCGCGCCGGAGACCGTGAGCATGACGGTGCCCGGCTCGTCGTACAGGCCGGTGTTGCCGTAGCGCTCCGGGCCGATGCGGGCGGCGATGGCCAGCTGGGCGAACGTCTCGGCGTTGGACAGCAGGGTCGGGGCGCCGCCGACGCCGTTCTGCGAGGCGCTGACCTTGCGGCCGGGCGGGATCGCCGGCCCGCCGTCGATCGAGCGGATCACGGAGGCGGCGGCGCCGGTGACCATGCGCACCGGATTGCGCTGGACGAACGCGCGTAGCGCGGAGCGGCGGGTGTTGCTGAGACCGCGTTCGGCGAGGGCGGCCTCCATGGAGCGCTGGGTCGATTCCCGGGTGACCGCCACCACGAGCGTGCGGGCACCCAGGGCCTCGGCGCACAGCAGCGCGCCGTCCAGGATGAGATGCGGGGCACGGTTGATCATCACCGTGTCCTTGCGGCAGGCCGGCTCGTCCTCACTGCCGTTGACCACGACGACCGGCCGTACGCCGCGCTTGATCGCGGCCTCGGCGACCGAGCGCAGCTTCTTGTGGAAGGGGAAGCCCGCGCCGCCGCGGCCCTTCAGGTTGATGTTCTCGGCGAGCTTCGCGAGTTGCTCGCCGCCCATCGGTTCGAGCGGCCCGTGCACTTTCAGATGCATGGGCAGATCAAGTCTTTCGACAAGGTCGAAGCCCGACGTGAGCTGAGGAAGACCGACCACGCGGACCTCGGGTACGTCGGGCAGGGCCTCGTTCACTTAAAGCCTCCGGAAGGCGTGTTCCAAGGTTCGCCCGAACCCGGTGCGTCGAAGTCGTAGGACGCACCGGGGAATGTTTCAGTGGCGGGACCGCTGTTGTTGTACGTGTCGTTCTGGTTGTACGTACCGAAGACGGCGTTTGTCTCAGCGGTGTCGTACACATCACTGGAGCCGTAGCCCGCAGCGCCGGAGTTGTAGCCCTGGGTGCCCGCGTCGCCGTAGACGGGGATGTTGTATCCCGTGTCGTTGAGCGGGTCGTAGGCCGACGGGGGTGCCTCGCCGACCGGCGGTGGGGAGGGGATGGGCCAGTTGCCGGTGCTGCTGCTGCCGCCGCCGTCGACGCGCGGGATGGCCTCGGTCGGCTGCATGTCCAGGGGCAGGTCCATACGGGAGGTCTGGTCGGCGTACGGCTGCTGCTGCCCGCGGGAGCGGGGGGAGACGGCGCGGTAGGCGGCGGCGAAACCGCCGGTGGACTCGGCGGCCGAGGGGGCCTGGGAGGGCATGCCGGGCAGGGGGCCGGTCCGCTCCTCGCGGGCCGGCCGGTCAGCGCGCGAGCCACGCGCCGGGCGCTGGGACTCGTAGCCGGGCAGGGAGGACCCGGACGCCGCCCGGGCGCGGCTCTCCTCCAGGTCCTCGCGGGCGCCCGGCTCGTTGCCGATGATCTGGGCGAGCCGGTCGGCGACCTTGCGCTTGACCGGGCGCGGGGAGGCGCGCAGCGCGAGGGCCGCGGCGACGGCGACGACACAGAGTTCGTAGCTGACCATGAAGAACGTCTTCGCCGGGCGGCCGGCGAACAGGCCGTGGATCAGGGCCGCGCACCAGGCCGGGTAGGCCAGCATGTGCATCGCGCGCCAGCGGGCGGCGACCGGCGCGGGGGAGGCGAACTGGTTGCGCAGGGCGCCGGTGACTCCGACGAAGATCATGAGAAGGGCGGCCAGGGAGCCCAGGCCGATGAGGAACGCGCTGCCCGGGATCTCGCTGCCCCCGGCGAACACCAGGCTGAAGGGGATCAGCGCGGCGATCGGGGTGGCGTGGTCCAGGGCCAGCTTGACGCCGATGTGCACCAGGAGGAACGCGATCGAGCCCACGGCCGTCACCCGGTGGATGCCCTGCGCGATGATCCGCTGGCGGGTGTTGAGGATCATCCGGTCCTGGGCGACGAGGCCCCAGATCACCGAGCAGGTGAGGCAGACGAGCGACAGGACGCCGGCACCGAAGTTGAGGAACTCCTGGAGCCAGGTGCCGCCGAGCAGCACGACCAGGGGTATGAGCAGCAGAAGAGCAGCGGTCGCTATCCCGTAGGCCGACCGGCCCGGTTTGGGGAGCGAACTGTTACTACGACGAGGGTTCATGGGGGCAACTCCGAGCGGTTCGGGAAGGCGGTCCCGTTGCCGCACTCTAAGTGGCTCCATACCGAGGGGTACGGCGTTTGAGTTATTGCGTTGTTATCTACGGGCGGCGAGAGGCGGGCGATGTCCCTTAGCGACTGTTACGCCAGGTAACAATTGAACGCTGTTCAGCTTTTCGAGGTCTTCACAACTCTCAGGTACGGAACAGGGGGCGCAGTTGTTCATGCGTGAGCCCCTTGTGGGTCCTGTCATGCGCCCCGCCGGAAGTCCGTCGCGACCCGCTCCGGCGCTGCGGTACCCTGACGCCATGCGTGCCGTACGCCTTCTGCTTAGCGGGCCGCGCTGATCAGTCCCGACCACCGGGCGAATCGGATGGTCGGAATCGGCGCGGCGTCCCCTCCTGTGCGAGGGGATTTTTCGTTTCCAGAGAACCGCAGCCGCTGGCAGAGACGATCGATGGAGCTTTGAGGATCATGAGCGAGACGAACCCCGCTGCCGCCGCCGAGGCAGCAGCGCCGCACCGCTACACGGCGGCCATGGCCGCCGACATCGAGGCACGCTGGCAGGACTTCTGGGACGCCGAGGGCACGTACGCCGCGCCCAACCCGAAGGGTGACCTGGCGGGCGCCCCCGCGGTCGTCGCCCGGCCCAAGAAGTTCATCATGGACATGTTCCCGTACCCCTCCGGTGCGGGCCTGCACGTCGGCCACCCCCTGGGTTACATCGCCACCGACGTCTTCGCGCGCTTCCAGCGCATGACCGGGCACAACGTCCTGCACACCCTGGGCTTCGACGCCTTCGGCCTGCCCGCCGAGCAGTACGCCGTGCAGACCGGCACGCACCCGCGTGTCTCCACCGAGGCCAACATGGAGAACATGAAGGCCCAGCTGCGCCGGCTGGGCCTGGGCCACGACAAGCGCCGGTCGTTCGCCACGATCGACCCGGACTACTACAAGTGGACCCAGTGGATCTTCCTGCAGATCTTCAACTCCTGGTACGACGACGAGGCGAAGAAGGCCCGCCCGATCTCCGAACTGGTCGCCGAGTTCGAGTCCGGTGAGCGCGCGGTGCCCGGGGCGGACGGCGGCACACGCGCGTGGAGCGAGCTGAACGCCGCCGAGCGCGCCGACGTCCTGGGCGGATACCGCCTGGCCTACGCCTCCGACGCGCCGGTCAACTGGTGCCCCGGCCTGGGCACCGTGCTGGCCAACGAGGAGGTCACCGCCGAGGGCCGTTCCGAGCGCGGCAACTTCCCGGTCTTCAAGGCCAAGCTGCGCCAGTGGAACATGCGGATCACCGCGTACGCCGACCGGCTGCTGGACGACCTGAACGAGCTGGACTGGCCCGAGGCCATCAAGCTGCAGCAGCGCAACTGGATCGGCCGCTCCGAGGGCGCCCGCGTCGACTTCCCGATCGACGGCGAGCGCATCACCGTGTTCACCACGCGCCCCGACACCCTGTTCGGCGCGAGCTACATGGTGCTGGCGCCCGAGCACCCGCTGGTCGACAAGTTCACCCCGGACGCCTGGCCCGAGGGCACCCACGACGTGTGGACCGGCGGTCACGCGACCCCGGCCGAGGCCGTCGCCGCCTACCGCGCGCAGGCCGCCTCCAAGTCCGACGTCGAGCGCCAGGCCGAGGCCAAGGACAAGACCGGCGTCTTCATCGGCTCGTACGCCACCAACCCGGTCAACGGCGAGCAGGTCCCCGTCTTCATCGCCGACTACGTCCTGATGGGCTACGGCACCGGCGCGATCATGGCCGTACCCTGCGGCGACCAGCGTGACTTCGAGTTCGCGCGCGCCTTCGAGCTGCCGATCCACTGCATCGTCGAGCCGACCGACGGCCGGGGCACGGACACCTCGACCTGGGAGGACGCCTTCGGGTCGTACGACGCGAAGATCATCAACTCCACCGCCGAGGGCATCTCCCTGGACGGCCTGGGCGTCGCCGAGGCCAAGGCGCGCATCACCGAATGGCTGGAGCGGTCCGGCGTCGGCGAGGGCACGGTCAACTTCCGGCTGCGCGACTGGCTGTTCAGCCGTCAGCGCTACTGGGGCGAGCCCTTCCCGATCGTCTACGACGAGGACGGCATCGCCCACGCCCTGCCCGAGTCGATGCTGCCGCTGGAGCTGCCCGAGGTCGAGGACTACAGCCCGCGCACCTTCGACCCGGACGACGCCGACACCGAGCCCGAGACGCCGCTGTCGCGCAACGAGGACTGGGTCAACGTCACGCTGGACCTGGGCGACGGCCCGAAGCGGTACCGGCGCGAGACCAACACCATGCCCAACTGGGCCGGTTCCTGCTGGTACGAGCTGCGCTACCTGGACCCGCACAACAGCGAGCAGCTGGTCGACCCCGAGGTCGAGCAGTACTGGATGGGCCCGCGCGAGGGCCAGCCGCACGGCGGCGTCGACCTGTACGTCGGCGGCGCCGAGCACGCCGTGCTGCACCTGCTGTACGCGCGCTTCTGGTCCAAGGTCCTGTTCGACCTGGGGCACGTCTCCTCGGCGGAGCCGTTCCACAAACTGTTCAACCAGGGCATGATCCAGGCCTACGTCTACCGCGACAGCCGTGGCATCGCGGTGCCGGCCGCCGAGGTGGAGGAGCGCGACGGCGCCTACTACTACCAGGGCGAGAAGGTCTCCCGGCTGCTGGGCAAGATGGGCAAGTCCCTGAAGAACGCGGTCACTCCGGACGAGATCTGTGCCGAGTACGGCGCCGACACGCTGCGGCTGTACGAGATGGCGATGGGCCCGCTGGACGTCTCCCGGCCGTGGGACACGCGCGCGGTGGTCGGCCAGTTCCGGCTGCTGCAGCGGCTGTGGCGCAACGTCGTCGACGAGACGACCGGTGCCGTGACGGTCGCGGACGCCGAGCCCGACGAGGACACGCTGCGTGCCCTGCACAAGGCGATCGACGGCGTGCGCGGGGACCTGGAGGGCATGCGGTTCAACACCGCGATCGCCAAGGTCACCGAGCTGAACAACCACCTGACCAAGGCGGGCGGCGCCGTGCCGCGCCCGGTCGCCGAGGCCCTGGTGCTGATGGTGGCGCCGCTGGCCCCGCACATCGCCGAGGAGCTGTGGCGCAAGCTGGGCCACACCGATTCGGTCGTCCACCAGGACTTCCCGGTCGCCGACCCGGCCTACGTCGTCGACGAGACCGTGACCTGCGTCGTGCAGATCAAGGGCAAGGTCAAGGCCCGCCTGGAGGTCTCCCCGTCCATCTCCGAGGACGAGCTGGAGAAGGTCGCGCTGGCCGACGAGAAGGTCGTGGCGGCGCTGGACGGGGCCGGGATCCGGAAGGTGATCGTGCGGGCGCCGAAGCTGGTGAACATCGTTCCGGCGTAGGTTCTCCCGGCTCGGGGTGATCCCCTACGGGCAGGTTCGGGGTTCCTCTGGAACTCCGGGCCTGCCTGCTGCGTTTACCGTTGAAGAGTAGATGTGGCGTGATGTGGCGCGGCGTGATGTTGCGTGCGCCGCGGCCGGCCGGAGGAGGAGCTCGTGGAAGCAGTGATCGCAGTCGTCGCCCTGCTTTTTGTGCTCTTCGTCGTGCTCGGTGCGTACGCCACGGTGAAGGTGGTCGGCGCCGCCAAGCGCCGGGTGGACGAGACGATCACCCACGCCCGGCGCACGGTCGAGGACCACACCCTGCGGGCCAAGTCCTTCGCCCAGCCCGGCGCGGCCGGCGAGCTCGCCCAGCTGCGGCTGAAGCTGCGCACCTCCATGCGGGCCACCCAGGACGCACTGGAAGTGGACGCCGACCACGACGAGTCCCTCAAGGAGTCCCTCGGCCTCTTCCACCGCCTCAGCGCGCACGGGCACGAACTGGACGCCGAACTGCGGCGCCTGGAGTCCGAGCCGGACCGCAGCAAGCTCGCCGCACGCCTGCCCGACCTGCGCGAACGCACCGAGCGCATCGTCGAGTCGGCGGACTCACTGCGCTGGGCGGCTCGCGACCGGGCCCGCCGCTTCGCGGACGACGACCTGGACACCCTCAGCGCGCAGATCGACGTGGAGACCGGCGCCTTGCGGCACTGGCAGACGACGGAGCCTTCGGCGGCCGACTCGTCGAAGACGGGCTCGTCGACGGCTGATTCACCGGTGACGACGGGATCTTCGGCGTCCTCGGCGTCCTCGGCGGCGAAATCCTCGGAGCCGAGGCAGTCGTCGGAAGGCCCGTCGGCGACGCCACCGCCCTGGCCGGAGGCCCCCGTCCCCGAAGCCGCCGCGACGGCCGAGCAGACCTGGCCGGACAGCCCTCAGCGGCAGCGGGCCGAGGAGCCCACGCGGCCCGCCATCAACCCGCCGGGACCTCGGCCAACGTATCCCTGGCAGAAGAAACCCCGTCCCGAGAGCACGACTTGAGGCCGCGCGACCACGAGCCGCTCCGGTCAAGGCTTGACCGGCTGAGCGGGGTCGGGCTGCCGCACGCGCGCTACGCCAGGTAACCTCCAGCTCATGTCCCGCCATGTCGCGATCGTCACCGATTCAACGGCCTACCTGCCGCCGCGGACGATGGAGCGCCACGGCATCACCGCGGTGCCCCTGACCGTGGTCCTCGGCGATCAGGCGCTGGACGAGGGCACCGAGATCTCGACCCGTTCCCTCGCCCAGGCGTTGCAGAAGCGACGCCCTGTGACCACCTCGCGCCCCAGCCCGCAGGTCTTCGCGGAGCACTACCGCAGGGTCGCCGAGTCCGGCGCCACCGGCATCGTCTCCCTGCACCTGTCCGCCGAGCTCTCCGGCACCTACGACGCGGCGGTTCTGGCAGCGCGCGAGGCGCCGGTGCCGGTGCGGGTGGTGGACACCGGGATGGTCGCCATGGCGCTCGGGTTCTGCGCGCTGGCCGCGGCCGAGGCGGCAGAGACGGGCGGCACGGTGGACGACGCCGTGACCGCCGCGGAGAAGCGGGCCGGGGCCACGGCCGCCTACTTCTACGTAGACACCCTCGACTATCTGCGCCGCGGTGGCCGTATCGGGGCCGCGCAGGCCCTGTTGGGCTCCGCGCTCGCGGTGAAGCCACTGCTGCAGCTGGAGGGCGGCCGGATCGGGCCGCTGGAGAAGGTACGGACGGCCTCCAAGGCGATCGCCCGCCTGGAGGAGATCGCGGCCGACCGGGCGGGCAGCGCGCAGGTCGACATCGCGGTGCACCATCTCGCCGCCCCCGACCGGGCGTCGGCGCTGGCGGACCGGTTGCGGGCCCGGGTGCCGGGGCTGGCCGATCTGCATGTGAGTGAGGTGGGGGCCGTGATCGGGGCGCACACCGGGCCAGGGCTGTTGGGGGTTGTGGTTTCGCCGCGCTGAAGGCCGGGCTGGGGGGCGTGCTCGCCGTGGTGTCGGGCCGCCTCGGTGGTCGGTCACTCGTGTGGGTGGCGGAGTTATCCACAACTGGGTGGTAATCCCCGGGAATTGAGCAAGATCATCGCGGGTGCGCCGAGGTGTCCGATGCTCGTCGCATGGCACTTCGATCACGTACACGTACCCGCCCTGTGAGGGCGACCAGTGGCCCTGGCCGGGGTCCCCACTCCGACGTCCGGGTCCGGCAGCGACGACACATGCCTGCCCGGGGCCGGGCACGGCACAGGCATACGTCGGCGGAGGAGTTGTGGCGCCGGGCGGAGGTGATTTTCGCCGAACGGGCCGGGGAGTGGGGAGAGTCGGAGGCGGAGGAGGAGTCTGCTCGGCGTGCCGGCGTCAGGGGATCGGAAGAGGATCCGAGGGGCACGCCGGGCGGTGCTGAGGCGGTGGCCGCCGACTCCGGTGATTCCGAGGTTCGTGCCCCGGGTGCCGGTGACTGGCGGACGCGGGTCGGACCGGCGCTGCGGGAGCGGATGCCGGTGTGGTTGCAGGCGAGGTGTGGGCTGGAGCGGCGGAGCGTGGTCGCGCTCACCGTGGTGCTCGTCCTTGCCGCCGGGTTCGCCGTGCAGCACTTCTGGGCCGGGCGGGCACAGTCCGTGCGGGCGCCCGAGGTGGTGCGGGCCGCGGCCTCGTACGGGGGAGGGGAGCCGGGGGAGGAGACCGGGGAGGGTAGGTCGGCGGCCGGTGCTCCGGGTGCCGCGGGCACGGCCGCGCCCGAGATCGTCGTGGACGTCGGCGGCAAGGTGCGCGAGCCGGGGATCCATCGCCTCCCGGCGGGCTCACGTGTCGCGGACGCACTGCGCGCCGCCGGTGGAGTGCGCCCAGGCACCGACACCGACAGCCTCAACCGGGCCCGGTTCCTGGTGGACGGCGAGCAGGTGATCGTCGGCGCTCCGGGGGCCGTTCCCGGGGCAGCGCCCGGAGCGGGCTCGGGCACGGGTTCGAGCGGTGCGGCGGCCGGTGCCGCACCCGCCGGGCCGGTCCCCCTCAACACGGCCACCGTCGACCAGCTGGACACTCTCCCGGGTGTCGGCCCGGTGCTGGCCCAGCACATCATCGACTACCGCACCCAGCACGGCGGCTTCCGCTCGGTGGACGAGTTGCGGGAGGTCAACGGCATCGGCGACCGTCGTTTCGCCGATCTGCGGAATCTCGTACGGCCATGAGCCACGACCTGCGCACCGCCGATCCCACGGCGGACCCCGTGCCCTCCCGCGCCGCCGTGCACGCCGCGTCCGGAAGCCGGCTCGGCGCGTCCCATCCCCGACAGGAAGGGCCGACGGACCTTCGGCTGGTCCCTCCTGCCCTCGCCGCGTGGGCGACGGCGGCGCTGGCGCTGGACGCCCCGTCGGCGTGGGTGACCGGGGCGGCGGTCGTATGCCTGGTCGCCGCAGGTGTCCTGCTGTTGCTGCGGCGAGGTGGGGCCGGCAGAACGCCCGCGCGACTCACCTGGCCGACCTGGTCGCGTGTCTCCGTCGCCACCGTGCTGCTGTGTGTCGCAGCGGCCGCCGTCTCCGCAGGGCTGCACGGAGCCGATCTACGACGCGGGCCGGTGCCGGGGCTGGCGCGGGAGTACGCCACCGTGACCGCCGAGGTCGAGATCACCTCGGATCCCCGGCTCACCAAGGCCCGGGTCCGAGGGAATCACATGGCAGCGCCGTCCGTGCTGTTCAACGCGGACGTGCGGCGCGTGGAGAAGGCGGACGGCGCGGTGGTGGTGACACGGGCGCCGGTGTTGGTGATCGTCGACGCGGCGCCGAGGTCCGCTGCGTCGGGCAAGGGACCGCCGACGGGATCTGCCAGTCTCCGTTCGCCTTGGCTGAGGCTCCTCCCCTCCACACACCTGCGCGTGAGCGCACACCTCGCTCCCGCCCTGACCGACGGGGACCGGATCGCCGCCGTGCTGCGGGTGCGGGGCCAGGCGGTGCCAGAGGCGGTGGGGAAGCCGTCGGCGGCGCAGCGGCTGGCCGGGCGGCTGCGGGCCGGGCTGAGGAAGGCGACGGACGGGCTGCCCGCGGATGCGAGGGCGCTGCTGCCGGGGCTGGTCGTGGGCGACACCTCGCGGATCACCCCGGAACTGGACGAGGCGTTCAAGGAGACCGACCTCGCGCACACGCTCGCCGTCTCCGGCAGCAACCTCACGATCATCCTCGCCCTGCTCGTCGGCCCGCCCGGCCTGGCCCAGCGGGTCGAGCGCCGTGGCCTCGCGCCCCGTCTGGGCATCTCCCTGCGGACGACCGCGCTGCTCGGCGGAGGGCTCACCCTCGCGTTCGTCGTGGTCTGCCGGCCCGACCCGAGCGTGCTGCGGGCCGCGGCCTGCGGGGCCGTCGCGCTGCTGGCCCTGGCGACCGGACGCCGTAGATCGCTGATCCCGGCGCTGGCGACGGCCGTACTGCTGCTGGTGCTGTACGACCCATGGCTGGCCCGCAGTTACGGCTTCCTGCTCTCCGTCCTGGCCACGGGCGCCCTGCTCACCCTCGCGCCCCGCTGGAGCGTGGCGCTGCGAAAGCGCGGGGTGCCGCCGAGGCCGGCCGAGGCGCTGGCGGCCGCGGCGGCAGCGCAGGCGCTGTGCGCGCCGGTCGTGGCGGTGCTGTCGGCCAGGGTGAGCCTGGTCGCGGTGCCGTGCAATCTGCTCGCGGAGTTCGCGATCGCACCGGCCACCGTGCTGGGATTCGCGGCGCTGGCGACGGCACCGCTCGCGATGCCGGTGGCCAAGGTTCTGGCCTGGTGCGCGAGTTGGCCGACCGGATGGATCGCGGATGTCGCCCGAACGGGCGCCGCGCTGCCCGGAGCGGGGGTGGACTGGCCCGGCAGCTGGACGGGGGCGGCGCTGCTCGCCCTCGCCACGGTGGCCGTGCTGTGCGCGGGCCGACGGCTGTTGCGGCACCCCTGGTGGTGCGGTGCCTGCGGGGCGCTGCTTGTGCTGGTGGTCGTGCAGCCGCCGCCGCTGACCAGGGTGGTCACGGGGTGGCCGCCGCCCGGGTGGCGGTTCGCGATGTGCGACGTGGGGCAGGGCGACGCGACGGTGCTCGCGGCGGGCGAGGGGACGGGCGTGGTCGTGGACGCCGGACCCGATCCGACGTTGGTCGACCGGTGCCTGCGCACCCTCGGCATCACGAGGATCCCGCTCGTCGTGATCACCCACTACCACGCCGATCACGTGGCGGGCCTGCCCGGCGTGCTGCGCGGGCGTGAGGTGGGCGCGATCGAGGCGACGGGGCATGAAGAGCCCGAGGACCAGGTGGAGTTCGTACGGAGGGAGGCGGCGGCCCGGCGCATTCCCGTGACGCGGGCCGCCGCCGGGGAGGAGCGGCGCACCGGGGCGCTCAGCTGGCAGGTGCTGTGGCCCCCGGCGCACCCGGCGCTGGCCCCGGACGGCCCGGACGGCCCCAACGACGCCAGCGTCACCATGCTCGTCCGGTCGGCCGGGCTGCGGCTCCTGCTGCTCGGGGATCTCGAACCTCCCGCGCAGCGGGCCCTGTTGAGATCGCCGGCCGGGGCACTGCTGGGCGGGGTGGATGTGCTCAAGGTCGCTCACCACGGCTCGGCCTACCAGGACCCGGAGCTCATACGCAGGGCTGCTCCGCGACTCGCGCTGATCAGTTGTGGTGCGGACAACCCGTACGGCCACCCGGCTCCCAGCACCGTGGCGGCGCTGCGGGCGCAGGGCGCGGTGGTGCTGCGGACGGACGAGGACGGGGCCCTGGCGGTGGCGGGTGCGGGCGCCGAGCTGCGGGTGGCGGGAGACTGAGGTCATGGATTCCGTTGAGGTTGATGCCTATCTCCGTCGCCTTGGGGTCGAGCACCCGGCGTGGCCCACCGTGGACGTGCTGCGCGAACTGCATCTGCGCCATCTGCAGACGGTGCCCTTCGAGAACCTGTCGATCCACCTCGGCGAGGAGATCGTCCTGGCGGAGAAGCGGGTGCTGGACAAGGTGGTGGGGGCGCGACGGGGTGGGTTCTGTTACGAACTGAACGGGGCGTTCGGGACGTTGCTCGGCGCGCTCGGCTTCGACGTGACACTGCTCGCGGCGCGTGTCCACGGCAAGGAGGAACGGCTGGGGATTCCCTACGACCACATGGCGCTGAAGGTGCGCACGGTGGACGGCGGCGCGTGGTTGGCGGACGTCGGCTTCGGGGCGCACAGCCACTATCCGCTGGCCTTCGAGGCGCGGGGTGAGCAGGTGGATCCGGCGGGGGTGTTCCGGATCGTCGAGGCCGGGCCGGACGCGGCCGGGGTGCGCGGCGGGCACGACGTGGCCGAGGCGGCGGACCTGGAGGTCGTCATGGACGGCAGACCGGAGTACCGGCTGGAGCGGCGGCCGCGGGTGCTCGGTGATTTCGTGGCCGGGGCGTGGTGGCACAGCACCTCGCCGGCCTCGCACTTCACCCAGTCACTGGTGTGTTCGCGGGTGACGGAGGAAGGCGGGCGGATCACGCTCAGCGGCCGCACGTTCAAGGCGACGGCGGCCGACGGGACACGTGAGGAGCGGGAGTTGGGCACGGACGAGGAGGTGCTGGGGGTGTACCGCGAGCGGTTCGGGATCGAACTGGACCGGGTGCCGACGGTGCGAAAGCCGAACGGGGAGGGCTGATTCGAGGGCGGGGCCTGGGCGGGTGAGGACGGGCGAGGACGCACCGGGTCGGGCGAGGACGGGCGAGGGCAGGCAGGAACACCCAGGACGGGCGAAGGCGGACGGGCCAGTCGGGCCACTCGGGCCGCTCGGGCTGCCCAGGGCGCCCGGAGTGCCTGGGTTGCCCAAGGTGCCCGGAGCGCCCGGAGTGCCCGGGTGGTCCTTCCGGATCGGGCACAGAGGTCACTCAGGGCTGCACGTGCTGCTCGTGCCAGGACCCGCGCGCTCGTCACTCCTCGGGTGCCTGAGAATTGCTCCGTGAGCGATGTGAGACATGTGCTGGTGCTGCCCGACCGTGACGCGGCGGAGGAGGTCGCGGAGGCGCTCGGGGAGCGGTTCGGTGTCGACGAGGAGCCCCGGCTGGTGCGGGACGCGCTGGCCGGCGAGGACGATGCCGAGGACGCCCAGTGGCTGGTGGTGCTGCGGGACGAGCAGGGGCGGCTCGATCCCGGGAAGCTGGATGAGTTCGCGGGGGAGTGGGACGGCTGGCGGGAGGAGCCCTAGGGGCTCCTCGGCGGTCAGCGCACTCGTGCCGTTGCCAGGTAGATGGTGAAGGCGCAGGGGACGAGCCCCTCCGGCGTCGTCATGTCGCGCACCTCGGCGAAGAAGGCCGTGCGCAGGCGCTCGACGGTCGTCTCGTCGAGCGGGCCGAGGTCGTAGACGCCGGAGAGGGCGGCCCATACCTGGTCCACCGGACCGCTCAGATCGATGGGGACGGTCTCCCAGTCCACGGCGGTGAAGCCTGCCGGGCCGAGGAGCTCGTCGAGTCCCTCGCGACTGCGTGTCCTGCTGTCACCCAGCGACGGGATGCGCTGTGAGGCGGGCGCCGCCTGGATCGTGCCGCGCAACAGCCCGATGAACAGCTCGTAGGCCTCGCCGCCGACGGCTCCGCCACCCAGCACGCAGGCCAGGGTCCCGCCGGGGGACAGCACTCGGGCGATCTCGGCGACGACCTGCTCGATATCGCCCATCAGCATCAGCGCCATGTGGGAGACACAGGCGTCGAAGCCGTCGTCGGCGAAGGGGAGCGTCTGGGCCCGGGCCACTTCCAGGCGCGCCCCGGCGAGCGTCGGTCGCTGCCGTGCCAGGGCCAGGCACTGTGGGGACAGGTCCACGCCCGCGAGCTGTCGTCCGTCACCTCGGGCCAGGAGCTCAAGCAGCAGGCCGTCGCCGCAGCCGAGGTCCAGCACGCGCCTGCTGTCGGCCACCCGGTCGCAAAGGATCTCGTAGCTGGACCGGCCGTCGGGAGCGCGGCCGCAGCCGAGCGCCTCCGTGGTCACCGCCGGGTGCTCGGCGTGGAACGCTTGCAGGAACGCCTCTTGCGATGCGGTGGTCGTCACCGACCCAACCTATGTGAGCAGGACGACCCGTTGTCAGTGGCCCATGGGATGCTTTACGCGATGGCCAGGAAGACTGCGAACGAAGACCTTCTCGCCCCCGTGACCCTTGCCGTGGGTCAGGAGGAGCTGCTGCTCGACCGTGCCGTGCGGGAGGTGGTGGTCGCCGCCCGGGCCGCCGATGCCGACACGGACGTGCGGGACCTGACCTCGGACCAGCTGCAGCCCGGCACGCTGGCCGAGTTGACCAGCCCCTCGCTGTTCGCGGAGCGCAAGGTCGTGGTCGTGCGCAATGCGCAGGACCTGTCGGCGGACACGATCAAGGACGTGACGGCGTATCTGGGGTCGCCGGCCGAGGAGATCACCCTCGTGCTGCTGCACGCCGGTCAGGCCAAGGGCAAGAAGCTGCTCGACGCCGCGCGCAAGGCGGGGGCGCGGGAGGTGGCGTGCCCGAAGATGACCAAGCCGGCGGACCGGCTTGCGTTCGTGCGCGGCGAGTTCCGGGCGACCGGGCGGTCCGCGACGCCGGAGGCCTGTCAGGTGCTGGTCGACGCCATCGGGAGCGATCTGCGGGAGCTGGCGTCCGCGGTGAGTCAGTTGGTCGCGGATGTCGAGGGCACCATCGACGAGGCCGTGGTCGGGCGGTACTACACCGGCCGGGCCGAGGCGTCGAGCTTCACCGTCGCCGACCGGGCGGTCGAGGGGCGGGCGGCCGAGGCGCTGGAGGCGCTGCGGTGGTCGCTGGCGACCGGGGTGGCGCCCGTCCTGATCACCAGCGCGCTCGCACAGGGCGTACGGGCCATCGGGAAGCTGTCCTCGGCCCGCGGCGGACGCCCCGCCGACCTGGCGCGCGAGCTGGGCATGCCGCCGTGGAAGATCGACCGGGTGCGACAGCAGATGCGGGGCTGGACGCCCGACGGAGTGGCGGTCGCGTTGCAGGCGGTCGCAGAGGCCGACGCCGGTGTGAAGGGCGGCGGGGACGACCCCGAGTACGCCCTGGAGAAGGCGGTCGTCACCATCGCGCGGGCCGCGCGGTCCCGGGGGCGCGGCTAGGGAGAAGAGAGGAGAATCGGGCGTATCAGCCGTACATCGCCGGACATCAGGGAAGGTGGCGATCAGGCATGGCTGAACACCCGCACGCAACTCTCGTCCGCAAGGGTTATGAAGCCTTCACGCGGGGTGACATGGACGCCCTGCGTGGGCTGATGACATCGGACTGCACGCATCACGTGCCCGGCAACCACCCGCTGTCCGGTGATTTCAAGGGGCAGGACGCGGTCATCGAGATGTACGGCCGGCTCTTCGAGGAGACGGCCGGGACGATGCAGGTCGAGCTCCGCAGCCTGCTCGTCGACGGCCGGGGGCATGTGGTCTCCGTGCACCGCTTCAAGGCGGAGCGCCAGGGCAAGAGCATCGACGAGGACGAGGCGATCGTCTTCCGGGTCGTGGGAGACAAGATCAGCGATCTCGACGAGTGCATCGCGGACCTCGACAAGTCCAACGACTTCTGGTCGTGACCGTCGCCGCAGGGGCCTGATCGTCGTAGGAGAGGCCCGACCATACCGAAGGCCCCGGCCTTCGTCCTGGGGAAGGACGGAGGCCGGGGCCTTCGGTTCAAGCTGCTGAGCCCGTACCCGCGTGGCGAACGCAGGCCGCGTACAGGCTCGGGGTGCCGGACGGGAGCGGATGAGAGAGGGCCCGCTCGATTCCCTCCGGCGGTCAGATCAAAGAAGAGGTTCAGCCCTTGAGGGCAGCGACCTTCGAAGCAAGCGCCGACTTCTTGTTGGCGGCCTGGTTCTTGTGGATGACGCCCTTGGAGACGGCCTTGTCGAGCAGACGCGCGGCAGCGCGCTCGTGCTCGGTGGCCTTCTCGACGTCACCCGCGGCAGCGGCCTCACGGGCCTTGCGGATCGCGGTCTTCAGGGAGGACTTGACGGCCTTGTTGCGCTGCCGAGCCTTCTCGTTGGTCTTGATCCGCTTGATCTGGGACTTGATGTTCGCCACGAATGAGCCTTTTCAGGTTCTGGCACGGGGCCGCACGGGACCCGTACCGATGATTTTCTTGGGGTGTGCCTCGTGCTGAGAGGGCATGAGACACAGCCACCCAGGCTACCAGCGGCCCCGCGGCCACCCCAAACCGGTCGCCGAAGCCCGCCCATCGTGGCCCAAACCACCCCCGGGTCGCCGCCCGTGGGACCATGGAACCTACGTATCGATCCGACCCGAGGCATAAGGCGCCTCAAGAGACAGGACCCTGCGTGCCCGCGACCCCTAACAATGTGCCCGAGCCGAGCCGTACCGACCCGGCTCTGATCCGCAATTTCTGCATCATCGCGCACATCGACCACGGCAAGTCCACGCTCGCCGACCGGATGCTCCAGCTGACCGGTGTGGTCGAGCAGCGGCAGATGCGTGCTCAGTACCTCGACCGGATGGACATCGAGCGCGAGCGCGGCATCACGATCAAGTCCCAGGCGGTGCGCCTGCCCTGGGCTCCGACCCATGAGCCCGGCAACACGCACATCCTCAACATGATCGACACCCCGGGGCACGTCGACTTCACCTACGAGGTCTCGCGGTCGCTCGCCGCCTGCGAGGGGACCATCCTCCTCGTCGACGCCGCCCAGGGCATCGAGGCCCAGACCCTCGCCAACCTCTACCTGGCGATGGAGAACGACCTCACGATCATCCCCGTGCTGAACAAGATCGACCTGCCGGCCGCGCAGCCCGAGAAGTTCGCCGAGGAGCTCGCCAACCTGGTCGGCTGCGACCCCGACGACGTGCTCAGGGTCTCCGCCAAGACCGGCGTCGGCGTCGACGCGCTGCTCGACAGGGTGGTCAAGGAGGTCCCCGCGCCGGTCGGCGTCAAGGATGCCCCCGCCCGCGCGATGATCTTCGACTCCGTCTACGACTCCTACCGCGGTGTCGTGACGTACGTCCGTGTCATCGACGGCCAGCTCAACAAGCGCGAGCGCATCAAGATGATGTCGACGGGCGCCACGCACGAGCTGCTGGAGATCGGGACGAACTCGCCCGAGATGCTGTCGGCCGACGGCCTCGGCGTCGGTGAGGTGGGTTACCTCATCACCGGCGTGAAGGACGTCCGCCAGTCCAAGGTCGGTGACACCGTCACCAGCCAGCAGAAGGGGGCCACGGAGGCGCTCGGGGGGTACAAGGACCCCAAGCCCATGGTCTTCTCCGGCCTGTATCCGCTGGACGGCTCCGACTACCCGGAGCTGCGCGAGGCGCTGGACAAGCTCCAGCTCAACGACGCGGCCCTCGTCTACGAGCCGGAGACCTCCGCGGCCCTCGGCTTCGGCTTCCGCGTCGGCTTCCTCGGCCTGCTCCACCTCGATGTGATCCGTGAGCGGCTGGAGCGCGAGTTCGGCCTCGATCTCATCGCCACCGCGCCCAACGTGGTCTACCGGGTCGTGATGGAGGACGGCAGCGAGCACACCGTCACCAACCCGAGCGAGTTCCCCGAGGGCAAGATCAACGAGGTGTACGAGCCGGTCGTGCGCGCCACGATCCTCGCGCCCACCGAGTTCATCGGCTCGATCATGGAGCTGTGCCAGACCCGGCGAGGCACCCTGCTCGGCATGGACTACCTCTCCGAGGACCGCGTCGAGATCCGCTACACCCTGCCGCTCGCGGAGATCGTCTTCGACTTCTTCGACCAGCTGAAGTCGAAGACGCGCGGTTACGCCTCGCTGGACTACGAGCCCACCGGCGAGCAGACCTCCAGCCTGGTCAAGGTCGACATCCTGCTGCACGGTGACAAGGTCGACGCCTTCTCGGCGATCACGCACAAGGACGCGGCGTACGCGTACGGCGTGCGGCTCGTCGCCAAGCTGCGTGAGCTCATCCCGCGGCAGGCCTTCGAGGTCCCCATCCAGGCCGCCATCGGCTCCCGGGTGATCGCCCGCGAGACCATCCGCGCCATCCGCAAGGACGTCCTCGCCAAGTGCTACGGCGGCGACATCTCCCGTAAGCGCAAGCTGCTGGAGAAGCAGAAGGAAGGCAAGAAGCGGATGAAGATGGTGGGTTCCGTGGAGGTTCCGCAGGAGGCCTTCATCGCCGTGCTGAGCAGCGATGACAGCGCGGGGTCGGGCAAGGGCAAGAAGTAACCTCCGGTAACGGTCGGTGACCCGGCAAACCGGTGCAACAGGGGTCCGTCGTACGCAAGTGCGGCGGGCCTCTGTGTATACGGCGGGTAGTCCTCTGGAGGAAGTGACAGGCCGCTGCCCCTTACGCGGTGGCCGGTCGGCCTTTACTCTGATCCCTGCTCGATAGTTACTCGCGAGTTAAACAACGGCTCGCGAGTGAAGACCGCCGTAATGAGCCGGCCGCAAAGCCGGCTATTGAGCCAGCCGCACAGTCGCGGGCCCGGAGGATGTCGTGAGCGACACACAGACCCTGATCGAGAACCGTCCGCCGAGCGTGGCGACCCTCTTCCTGGAGCGCGTGGCGGCCTCGCCGGACGCCGAGGCCTACCGCTATCCCGTGCCGTCGGCCTCGGGCCAGGGTGCGGACGACTGGAGGTCGCTGAGCTGGGCGCAGGCCGCCGAGCGGGTCTACGCGATCGCGGCCGGGCTCATCGAGCTGGGCGTCCAGCCCGAGCAGCGGGTGGCCCTCGCCGCCTCGACCCGGATCGAGTGGATCCTCGCCGACCTGGGCATCATGTGCGCCGGTGCCGCGACGACCACCATCTATCCGCAGACCAACGCAGAGGAGTCGGCGTTCATCCTCTCCGACTCCGAGAGCCGGGTGCTCATCGCCGAGGACGCGGCGCAGCTGGCCAAGGCGGTCGAGAAGCGCGCCGAGCTGCCGTATCTCACGCATGTCGTGGTCATCGACCCGGCCGGTGTCGAGACCGCCGACTGGATCCTCACCCTCGACGAGCTGGAGAAGCGCGGCGCGGCCCGGCTGGAGAAGGACGCCGACCTGGTCAAGGAGCGGGTCGCTGCGATCACGTCCGATCAGCTCGCCACCCTGATCTACACCTCCGGCACCACCGGCCGCCCCAAGGGCGTACGGCTGCCGCACGACAACTGGTCGTACATGGCGAAGGCGATCGCCGCGACCGGGCTGGTCAGCAGCGAGGACGTGCAGTACCTGTGGCTGCCGCTCGCGCACGTCTTCGGCAAGGTGCTCACTTCCGGCCAGATCGAGGTCGGGCACGTGACCGCCGTCGACGGCCGGGTCGACAAGATCATCGAGAATCTGCCGGTCGTGCAGCCGACGTACATGGCCGCCGTGCCCCGCATCTTCGAGAAGGTCTACAACGGGGTCGCCGCCAAGGCCCGCGCGGGCGGTGGCGCCAAGTACAAGATCTTCCAGTGGGCCGCCGAGGTCGCCCGCGAGTACGCCAAGGTCACCCAGGACAACTTCCGGCGCACCGGCACCCACTCCGCGCCGTTCGGCCTCGCCGCCAAGCACAAGGTCGCCGACACGCTCGTGTACGCCAAGATCCGTGAGGCTTTCGGCGGCAACCTGCGCGCCTGCGTCTCGGGGTCGGCCGCCCTCGCCCCGGAGATCGGCTACTTCTTCGCCGGCGCCGGCATCCACATCCTGGAGGGCTACGGCCTCACCGAGTCCTCCGCCGCCTCCTTCGTCAACCCGGGCGAGGCCTACCGCACCGGCACGGTCGGCAAGCCGCTGCCCGGCACGGAGGTCCGTATCGCCGACGACGGCGAGATCCTGCTGCGGGGCCCCGGCATCATGGAGGGCTACCACGGGCTGCCGGACAAGACCACCGAGGTGCTGGAGAGCGACGGCTGGTTCCACACCGGTGACATCGGCGAGCTGTCTCCGGACGGGTATCTGCGCATCACCGACCGCAAGAAGGACCTGATCAAGACGTCGGGCGGCAAGTACATCGCGCCCGCCGAGGTCGAGGGGCAGTTCAAGGCCGTCTGCCCGTACGTCTCCAACATCCTGGTGCACGGCGCCGACCGGAACTTCTGCACGGCGCTGATCGCGCTGGACGAGGTCGCGATCCAGGCGTGGGCCGAGGAGAACGGGCTGTCCGGGAAGTCGTACGCGGAGATCGTGGCCGCGCCGATCACCGTCGAGATGGTCGACGGCTACGTCAAGAAGCTCAACCAGGGGCTTCAGAAGTGGCAGACCATCAAGAAGTTCCGGCTGCTGCCGCGGGATCTCGATGTGGAGCACGGGGAGATCACGCCGAGCCTGAAGCTGAAGCGGCCGGTTGTGGAGCGGGAGTACAAGGCGCTGATCGAGGAGATGTACGCCGGTACGCGGGAGGCGTAGCGCCTCGGCGGAGGGGGGCGGGGGACTGCGCGCGGGTGCCGGTTCGTCGTGGCTGGTGCGCCCGCGCGGCGGAGTCGCAAATCGATACAGTCCCGCGCCCCTTGGGGTCAGATTCCCTGGCCCTTGTTGATCAGGCGCCGTAGCTCTTTCACCTGTGTGCGCAGGGTCGGCAGGTCCGGACTGTCGGCGGCCAGTTGTTCCTCCAGTACGGCCAGTCGGGTCCCTATCTCGCCGCCCCGGGCCTGTCGCTGGGCCAGCAGGTGTTCCAGCTCGCGGCTCTTGCGGTACAGGTCCAGGAACACCGTCACCTTCGCCCGCAGCACCCACGGGTCGAACGGCTTGGTCAGATAGTCCGCGGCGCCTGTCGCGTAGCCGCGGAAGGCGTAGCCGGGGTCGTCCTCGGCGCCGGTCAGGAAGATGATCGGGACGTCCTTGGTCTGGTCGAGCCGTTTGATGTTCGTGGCCGTCTCGAAGCCGTCCATGCCCGGCATCCGGACATCGAGCAGAACCAGGGCGAACCGCTGGCGCAGCAGCGCCTTCATGGCCTCCTCGCCCGAACGTGCGCGGACGAGCGGCTCGTTGAGGGACCCCAGGACGGCCTCCAGCGCGATCAGGTTGTCCTCCATGTCGTCGACCAGAAGGATTCCCGCACGCTCGTCGGTCGTTGCCTCAGCGCTCATGGTGAAGTGGCCTCATTCGGTGATCGTCGGCGGGACCACTTCCTCCTCGGAAGGGCTCGGTCCCGGTTCTGCGGTGTTGTCCGGATTCGCGACGGCCGGCTCGCGGCGCTCCGCGCCCTCGGGGTCCAGGAGGTCGCAGACGACGGTCAGCAGCTGATCGACGTCCACCGGCTTGGGCACGTAGTCGTTGGCGCCCCGCGCGATGGACTTCTCCCGGTCGCCGGGCATGGCCTTCGCGGTCAGCGCGACGATGGGCAGGTCCGTCCAGCGCGGGGTGCGACGGATGGCGGAGATCGTCTCGTAGCCGTCCATCTCCGGCATCATGATGTCCATCAGGACGAGTTCGACGTCCGGGTTGCGCTCCAGGGTCTCGATGCCCTCGCGGCCGTTCTCCGCATACAGCACCGGCATGCCGACCCGGCCCAGCACATGGGTGAGCGCGAAGACGTTGCGGATGTCGTCGTCCACGATCAGCACCCGCCGGCCCGGCAGCACCCGGCCCGCCCGGCCCGTCTGCCACGCCTCCAGCTTGGTCGGCGTCGGCCAGGTCTCGTCCGCGTCGTGGGCGGTCGGGTAGGCCTCGGCGGACAGCTCCGGAGCCGGCAGCGGACGGTTCTCGGGGACCGGGCCGGTGGCCGAGTGACCGGGGCTGACGACCGGGACGTACAGCGTGAACGTGGAGCCCTGGCCGGGTTCGCTCTCGGCGACGATACGGCCGCCCAGCAGGCCCGCGATCTCCCGGCTGATGGACAGGCCCAGTCCCGTGCCGCCGTACTTGCGGTTGGTGGTGCCGTCGGCCTGCTGGAACGCCTCGAAGATGACCGGGAGTTTCTCCGGCGCGATGCCGATGCCGGTGTCGGACACCTCGAACGCGATCACCTGGTCGCCCTCGTGGGCGTAGTGGTGCTCGGGGTCCTTCACCCGGTTCACCCGCAGCTCGACCCGGCCCGTCGCCGTGAACTTGATCGCGTTGGACAGGAGGTTGCGCAGGATCTGCTGGAGGCGCTGCTCGTCGGAGTACATCTCGCGCGGCACGTCCTCGCCGACCGACACCTCGAAGGCGAGCCCCCGGTCCAGGGTGAGCGGACGGAACGTGGCGTGGACGTAGTCCAGCAGCTTGATGAGCGGCAGCTTCTTCGGGCGGACGTCCATCCGGCCGGCCTCGATCTTCGACAGGTCCAGGATGTCGTTGATCAGCTGCAAGAGGTCCGAGCCGGAGCGGTGGATCGTCGTCGCGAACTGCACCTCCTGGTCGGAGAGGTGGCCGTCCGGGTTGTCGGAGAGCAGACGAGCAAGGATCAGCAGGGAGTTCAGGGGGGTTCGGAGTTCGTGCGACATGTTCGCCAGGAACTCCGACTTGTACTGCGACGACGTCGCCAGCAGGGCCGCCTTCTCCTCCAGTTCGGCGTTGGAGCGCTGCAACTCCGCCTGCTGCATCTGGAGTTCGTCCGAGCGCTCCTGGAGCTGCATGGCCAGGCGCTGGGACTCGCCGAGCAGGGACTCCGTACGGGAGTTGGCGATGATCGTGTTGATCGCGACGGCGATGGTGTTCACGAACTGGTCGAAGAACGCCAGGTGGACGTCGGAGAAGCGGGAGAAGGAGGCCAGCTCGATCACGCCGAGGAGCTTGTCCTCGAAGAGGATCGGGATGATGACGACGCTGGTCGGCGCCGCCTCACCGAGCCCGCTGTTGATCTTGATGTAGTCCGGCGGGGCCTCCTCGACGAGGATCCGCTTCTTCTCCCGGGCCGCCTGCTGTACGAGCCCGTGCACCGGCAGACCGCCCGTCTCGATGGTCGTGCCCTGCGCCGAGCCGTACCCGGCGATGAACGCGAGCCCCTTCGCCGGCATGGTGGTGCGCAGCGCGGCGCTCTCCTCGTTCGGGTCGGCCAGGAAGAAAGCGCCGTACTGGGCGTTCACCAGCGGCGTCAGCTCGCGCAGCAGCAGGTCGGCGACCTCCATCAGGTCGCGGTGGCCCTGCATCAGGGCGGCCAGGCGGGCCAGGTTGGACTCCAGCCAGTCCTTGGCGCGGGTCGTCTCGCGCAGGTTGGCCACCATCAGGTTGATGTTGTCCTTCAGCTCGGCGACCTCGCCCTGTGTCTCGACCGTGATCGAGCGGGACATGTCGCCCTGGGCCACCGCGGAGGCGACCTCGGCGATCGCGCGGACCTGGGTGGTGAGGTTCGACGCGAGTTCGTTCACATTCGTCGTCAGGCGCTTCCAGGTGCCGTACACGCCCTCCACCCGGGCCTGGCCGCCGAGTTGGCCCTCGGAGCCGACCTCGCGGGCCACGCGGGTGACCTCGGAGGAGAAGGAGGAGAGGGTGTCGACCATCGTGTTGATGGCGGTCTTCAGCTCCAGGATCTCGCCGCGCGCGTCCACGTCGATCTTCTTGGAGAGGTCGCCGTTGGCGACGGCGGTGGTGACCTGGGCGATGTTGCGGACCTGTGAGGTGAGGTTGTCGGCCATGTAGTTGACGTTGTCGGTCAGGTCCCGCCAGACCCCGGAGACGCCCAGCACCTGCGCCCGGCCGCCGAGCCGGCCGTCGGTGCCGACCTCGCGGGCCACGCGGGTGACCTCGTCGGCGAAGGCGCGCAGCTGCTGCACCATCGTGTTGACGGTGTCCTTGAGTTCGAGGATCTCGCCGCGGGCGTCCACGGTGATCTTCTTGGAGAGGTCGCCGTTGGCGACGGCGGTGGTGACCTGGGCGATGTTGCGGACCTGGGACGTCAGGTTCAGCGCCATGAAGTTGACGTTGTCGGTGAGGTCCTTCCACACGCCGCTGACGCCGCGTACCTGGGCCTGCCCGCCGAGGTTGCCCTCGGTGCCGACCTCGCGGGCGACGCGGGTGACCTCGTCGGCGAAGGCGGAGAGCTGGTCCACCATCGTGTTGATGGTCGACTTCAGCTCCAGGATCTCGCCCTTCGCCTCCACCGTGATCTTCTTGCCGAGGTCGCCCTGGGCCACGGCGGTGGAGACGAGCGCGATGTTGCGGACCTGGGAGGTCAGGTTGTCCGCCATGAAGTTGACGTTGTCGGTGAGGTCCTTCCATACGCCGCTGACGCCACGTACCTGGGCGCGCCCGCCGAGGTTGCCCTCGGTGCCGACCTCGCGGGCGACGCGGGTGACCTCGTCGGCGAAGGCGGAGAGCTGGTCCACCATCGTGTTGATGGTCGACTTGAGTTCGAGGATCTCGCCCTGGGCGTCGACGGTGATCTTCTGACTCAGGTCGCCGTTGGCGACGGCGGTGGTGACCTGGGCGATGTTGCGGACCTGGGACGTCAGGTTCGACGCCATGAAGTTGACGTTGTCGGTGAGGTCCTTCCACACGCCGCTGACGCCGCGTACCTGGGCGCGCCCGCCCAGCTGTCCTTCGGTGCCCACCTCGCGGGCGACCCTCGTCACCTCGTCGGCGAAGGCGGAGAGCTGGTCGACCATCGTGTTGACGGTCAGCTTGAGTTCGAGCAGCTCGCCGGTCGCCTCGACGGTGACCGTGCGGGTCAGGTCGCCGCGGGCCACGGCCGTGGTCACCAGGGCGATGTCGCGCACCTGGGCGGTCAGCCGGGACGCCATCGTGTTGACCGCCTCGGTCACGTCCCGCCAACTGCCGGACAGCCCCTGCACCTTGGCCCGGCCGCCGAGCCGGCCCTCGGTGCCGACCTCGCGGGCGACACGGGTGACCTCGCCGGTGAACAGGGAGAGCTGGTCGACCATCTTGTTCACGGCCCGGCCCAGACGGCGCAGGTCACCGCGTAACTGGCGGCTGCCGTCGTGCAGATCGACGCGCTGGGTCAGGTCGCCGCCCGCCACCGCGTCCAGGACACGCGTCGCGTTCGCCGCCGGGGCCACCAGGGCGTCGAGCACATGGTTGACGTCGTTGACGCGGGTCGTCCAGTCGCCCTGACCCGGGCTCGCCGAGAGCCGCTCGTCGAGTCGGCCGTGCCGCACCAACTCCCGTTTCACCCGCTGCATCTCGCCGTTGAAGTGGGTGCTGCGGTCCATGATCTGGTTGAAGACCGCGGTCAGCTCAGCCACCACTCCCTCGCCGGTCTCCGGGAGGCGGCGGAAGTCGCCGTCGCGGGCCGCGGTCATCGCGGCGAGCAGCGGGCGTAGTTCCGATGCTCGAATTTGACCGTCTTTCTGTCCGTCTTCGAGCACACGCGTAGCACGGTTCTCACTCATGGCGGCCCACTTCGGTAACTCGGTGCTTATGGGCGTGGCCAGTCTGTCACTCTGTCGGCGTCGACCGAGGCGTATTCGTCCGAACCGTTCGGGGAGCTGTCCATGGGGGCCATTCCGGTGCAACGGGTGACCGTCACCCGTGCCTCTGATGCGCCTGCGCACGGGGGCACACGCCTGCGCGCGGACCACGACGCGCGCCCGCGTCCCGAAGCCCGCACCACCCTCCCCGGCAGCCCTCTCTCCCCGGGCTCCGCCCGCTCCCTCGTGCGCTCCGCCCTCACCGAATGGGCCACCTCCGGGCTCCCCGGCGCCGAATGCCTCAGCGACCGCCTCATCGACGACGCGGTCGTGGCCGTCAGCGAACTCGTCACCAACGCCGTCGTACACGCCGGTACCGATGTCGAGCTCACCTGCCGGCTGGAGGAGGACACCGGAGCCCTCCTCGTCGAGGTCCTGGACCACCACCCCTCGCGCGCCCCGCGCGGCGGCGAGGTCGAGTCGCCGTACGAGACCCCGGAGTACGGCCGCGGACTGCGACTGGTGTCCCGGCTCGCCGAGTCCTGGGGCGTCACCTACCGCACCGGGGCCAAGATCGTGTGGGCGCGGCTGCCCGCCGAGGACCCCCTGGCTTCCAGGGACGACATCGAGGCGTACGCCGAAGAGCAGGCGCTGGAGCGGGGGTTGCGGGTCGCGGAGATCCTCGCACCGGAGCCGCCGGCCCAGCTTCCGGCCGCCCCTTCGCCCTCGGCCGCACTCGATGCTTCGCTCGATCGGGGGGATCCCGCGGCTTCATCCGATCAGGGGCAGCCCTCGGCTCCGATCGACGGGGCGGGGGCGGGGCCCCGGACCGCGGCCCCGGTCGGGCACGGGGACCCCGAGGAACCGGGGCATCGGCCGGGGTACCAGGACTACGCGGACTACACGAACCACTCGGCGTATCCCCGCCGCCCCGAGCGGGAGCGGGACTGGCTCAACCGGGGTGCCCTGTCCTTCCTCGCCGAGGCCTCCGACCTGCTCGCCGGGCAGCTCGACGAGAACCTGGTCGCAGCCCTCGCCGGCCAGCTGATCGTGCCGCGGCTGGCGGACTGGTGCGCGGTGTGGCTGGAGGACGAGGTCGCCGGGCGCTGGGGGTACCCCCGGTCCGGTGAGGCCGGCGGCGGGGGAGGCCGTCCGGTGGACGGCACCGCGGGCGCCGGGCCCCGGCTGGCCCGCGTCTGGCACGGCTCCGAGAACCTCATCGAGGAACTCCGCCGCGCCCTGGAGAAGGAGCCGCCGCAGTCGGCCCACAGCCACCGCACCGGTCCCGCCCCCTATCCCTGGCCGCCCGGTGCGGCGCTCGGCGAGCGCGGGCTGCACGGCGCCGCGTTGGCGTACCGCCTGATCGCCGGCGGCCACCCGCTGGGCACGCTGGTCATCGGCCGGGCCGGCCTCGACCGCTTCCCCGACGAGGTCACCGGGCTCGTGGAGGACCTCAGTCGCAGGGTGGCCCTCGCCATCGGCGCGGCCCGCCAGTACGCCCGGCAGGCCACCATCAGCCGGGTCCTGCAGCGCGGGCTGCTGCCCGGCGCGGTCGCGGAGATCCCCGGGGTGGCCAGCGCGCTGGTGTACGAACCGTGCGACAAGGGCGGGCCGAGCGGCGACTTCTACGACCTGTTCCCGGCCGGCGACGGCCGCTGGTGCTTCGCCATCGGCGACGTCCAGGGCAAGGGCCCCGAGGCGGCCGTCGTGATCGGCATCGCACGCCCCTGGCTGCGGCTCCTCGCCCGTGAGGGCTACCGGGTCGCCGACGTCCTCGACCGCCTCAACCAGCTCCTCCTGGACGACGCCACGGAGGCCGCCGACGCCGCCGCCCGCGCCCTGGCCGGCCCGGTCGCGCCCGGTGACGGCCCGCAGACCCCCCGGTTCCTGTCCCTGCTGTACGGCGAACTCACGCCCTTCGAGGGCGGTCTGCGCTGCACCCTCGCCTCCGCCGGGCACCCGCTGCCGTTGCTGCTGGGCGCGGGCGGCGAGGTGCACACCGCCGCGGAGCCGCAGACCATCCTCGGGGTCGTCGAGGACGCGACGTACACCAGCGAGACCTTCGAGCTGCGCTCGGGCGACACCCTGCTGTGCGTGACCGACGGGGTGACCGAGCGGCGCAGCGGCACCCGCCAGTTCGACGACGGCGACGGCCTCGCGAACGCGCTCGCCGGGTGCGCGGGGCTGAACGCCCAGCTGATCGCGGAGCGGATCCGCAGGCTGGTCCACGAGTTCGGCGGCCGTCCGCCGGAGGACGATCTGGCGTTGCTGGTGCTGCAGGCCGAGTAGCGGTTTCGGGGCGGCACGCGCGCGTGCTGGACATACACGCGCGTGCTGGACACGCGTGCTGGACATACACGCGCGTGCTGGACAATGGAACCCATGCCCTCCGCACTCCCCGACGGCGAGCCCGTCCCCGACGACGGCGCTCTCCCGGCGTCCGCGCTCGCCGGGTCCGCCGACCGCCCCCTCGGCTTCTACCTGCACGTCCCGTACTGCGCGACCCGCTGCGGCTACTGCGACTTCAACACCTACACGGCGACCGAGCTGCGCGGCACCGGCGGAGTGCTGGCGTCCCGCGACAACTACGCCGAGACGCTGACCGACGAGATCCGCCTGGCCCGCAAGACCCTCGGCGACGACCCGCGCGAGGTCCGCACGGTCTTCGTGGGCGGCGGTACGCCGACGCTGCTGGCCGCCGACGATCTCGTACGGATGCTGGGGGCGATCCGCGACGAGTTCGGACTGGCCCCGGACGCGGAGATCACCACCGAGGCGAACCCGGAGTCGGTCGACCCGGCATATCTGGCCACGCTCCGCGAGGGCGGCTTCAACCGGATCTCCTTCGGCATGCAGAGCGCGAAACAGCACGTGCTGAGGATCCTGGACCGCACGCACACCCCGGGCCGCCCCGAGGCCTGCGTCGCCGAGGCCCGCGCTGCGGGCTTCGAGCATGTGAACCTGGACCTGATCTACGGCACCCCCGGGGAGTCGGACGACGACTGGCGGGCCTCGCTGGAGGCGGCGATCGGTGCCGGGCCGGACCATGTGTCCGCGTACGCCCTGATCGTCGAGGAGGGCACCCAGCTGGCCCGTCGTATCCGCCGGGGCGAGGTCCCGATGACGGACGACGACGTCCACGCCGACCGCTACCTGATCGCGGAGTCGGTCCTCTCCGAGGCGGGCTTCGACTGGTACGAGGTCTCCAACTGGGCCACCTCGCAGGCCGCCCGCTGCCTGCACAACGAGCTGTACTGGCGGGGCGCCGACTGGTGGGGCGCGGGACCGGGAGCGCACTCCCACGTCGGCGGGGTCCGCTGGTGGAACGTGAAGCACCCCGGCGCGTACGCGGCGGCCCTGGCCGCGGGACGGTCGCCGGGCGCCGGGCGCGAGCTCCTCTCGGACGAGGACCGCAGGGTGGAGCGCATCCTGCTGGAGCTGAGGCTGCGGGAGGGGGCACCGCTGGAGCTGCTGCGGCCGGAGGGGCTCGCGGCGTCGCGCCGGGCCCTGGCGGAAGGGCTGCTCCAGGAGGGGCCGTATGCGCAGGGGCGTGCGGTGCTGACGCTGCGGGGGCGGTTGCTGGCGGACGCGGTGGTCAGGGACCTGGTGGACTGATCACCCGGGTCACCCGGGTCACCCGGGTCACTCGGGTCACTCGGGTCACTCGGGTCACTCGGGGCGGGTGGAGCAGGTGCGCCCGATCATGGCGCACCGCGTTCTGCCCACCGTCAGGCCCCGCCGCCCGTGACGAAGTCGATCAGCTCCTCCACGCGCCCCAGCAACTCCGGCTCCAGGTCCTTGTAGGACCGCACCCGCGACAAGATCCCCTGCCAGGCCGCACCGGTGTTTTCCGGCCACCCCAGCGCCCGGCACACCCCCGTCTTCCAGTCCTGGCCGTGCGGGATCCGGGGCCATGCCTCGATGCCCAGGGACGACGGCTTCACCGCCTCCCAGATGTCGATGTACGGGTGGCCCACCACCAGGGCGTGCTCGCTCGTCACCGACTCCGCGATGCGCCACTCCTTGGTGCCGGGCACCAGGTGGTCCACCAGGACGCCCAGTCGGGCATCCGGGCCCGGTGCGAAATCGGCCACGATCGACGGGAGGTCGTCGACGCCCTCCAGGTACTCCACGACCACGCCCTCGATGCGCAGGTCGTCGCCCCACACCCGCTCGACCAGCTCGGCGTCGTGCCGGCCCTCCACGTAGATACGGCCGGCGCGGGCCACACGTGCGCGCGCGTTCGGGACGGCGAGCGAACCGGACGCCGTGCGGGTGGGGCGTACGGGAGCCGAGGACGAGGGGCGGACCAGGGTCACCACCTTGCCCTCCAGCAGGAAGCCGCGCGGCTCCAGCGGGAACACGCGGTGCTTGCCGAAGCGGTCCTCCAGGGTGACCGTGCCCGCCTCGCAGCGGATCACCGCGCCACAGAAACCCGTGCCCGGCTCCTCCACCACCAGGCCCGGCTCCGCCGGGACCTCGGGGACGGGCTTGGGCTTCTTCCAGGGCGGGGTCAGGTCCGGGGAGTACTGGCGCATTCGGATGACGATAGGAGAAGCGCCCCGGTCAAGGAGCACGGTTCAACGCGACACGCCGAAGCGGGCCGCCAGGACGTCTCGCTGGCGTCGTACGAACTCCGCGTCCACCACCGCTCCGTGACCGGGCACATACAGCGCGTCCTCGCCGCCCAGGTCCAGCAGGCGGTCCAGGGCGGCCGGCCAGTGCGACGGTACGGCGTCGCGGCCGGCCTGGGGCTCGCCGGACTCCTCGACCAGATCGCCGCAGAAGACCACCTCCCGATCGCCGGGGAGCCCGCCCGGTACGAGTACGACCAGGTCGTGGGCCGTGTGGGCCGGGCCCACGTTCGCCAGCAGGACCTGGCGGCCGCCGCCCAGGTCGAGGGTCCACTCGCCGCTGACCTGGTGGTGGGGGCGGATCAGGGCGTCCGCCGCCTCCTCCGCCGCGGCCGGGTCCAGGCCGTTGCGGACCGCGTCCGCGCGCAGCTCCTCGCGCGCGCGGCGCCCGTCGAGCACCGTGTCCATGCCCACCGGGCCGTACACCTCCGCACCCGCGAACGCCGCGGCCCCGAAGACATGGTCGAAGTGGGGGTGCGTCAGCGCGAGATGAGTCACACGATGACCCGCGAGCCACTGCGCCTGAGAACGCAACCGTGCGCCCTCCGCAAGGCTTGACCCGGCGTCGACGATCAGCGCCGAACCGTCCCCGACGACCAGCCCCGCCGTGCAGTCCCACACCGGGAGCCGGCACCGCCCGACCCCGGCCGCCAACCGCTCCCACCCCGCCTCTTCCCAAGTCACCGTCATACCGCGACGCTAACCAAGACACCACTGTCAGGCACGGCGGTGCGGGACCGGCCTTGCCCGGGGCGTACCCCACAGCCGTACACTGGGCCGGGGACGGCTGGCACTCGGACGGACAGAGTGCCAGGCGAAACGTCAAGGGGAACGACTTCTGGAGGTGTGCGCGAGTTGCTGAGTGAACGCAGGCTCCAGGTATTGCGCGCCATCGTCCAGGACTACGTCGGGACCGAGGAGCCGGTGGGGTCGAAGGCCCTGACCGAGCGGCACAGCCTGGGCGTCTCCCCGGCGACCGTCCGCAACGACATGGCGGCCCTGGAGGACGAGGGGTACATCGCACAGCCGCACACCAGCGCCGGTCGCATCCCGACCGACAAGGGCTACCGGCTGTTCGTCGACAAGCTCGCCGGCGTCAAGCCGATGAGCCCGCCCGAGCGGCGCGCGATCCAGAACTTCCTCGACGGCGCCGTCGACCTCGACGACGTCGTGGCGCGGACCGTGCGGCTGCTCGCGCAGCTCACCCGGCAGGTCGCCGTCGTGCAGTACCCGTCGCTGACCCGGTCCACCGTCCGGCATGTCGAGTTGCTCTCGCTCGCACCCGCGCGCGTGATGCTCGTGCTGATCACGGACACCGGGCGGGTCGAGCAGCGGATGGTCGACTGCCCGGCGCCCTTCGGCGAGGCCTCGCTCGCGGATCTACGCGCGCGGCTCAACAGCAAGGTCGCGGGGCGGCGCTTCAGCGATGTGCCACGGCTCGTCGAGGACCTCCCCGAGGCCTTCGACAAGGAGGACCGCGGCACCGTCTCGACCGTGCTCTCCACCCTCCTGGAGACGCTCGTCGAGGAGAACGAGGAGCGGCTGATGATCGGCGGCACCGCCAATCTCACCCGCTTCGGACATGACTTCCCCCTCACCATCCGCCCCGTCCTTGAGGCGCTGGAGGAGCAGGTCGTGCTCCTCAAACTCCTTGGCGAGGCGGGGGATTCGGGCATGACCGTGCGCATCGGGCACGAGAACGCCTATGAGGGACTCAACTCCACGTCTGTCGTGTCGGTCGGCTACGGTTCGGGCGGCGAGGCAGTAGCCAAGCTCGGCGTGGTCGGACCGACCCGCATGGATTACCCGGGAACGATGGGAGCGGTACGCGCAGTGGCACGGTACGTCGGACAGATCCTGGCGGAGTCGTAAGTGGCCACGGACTACTACGCCGTTCTCGGCGTGCGTCGCGACGCGTCGCAGGAAGAGATCAAGAAGGCCTTCCGGCGGCTCGCCCGCGAGCTGCACCCGGACGTCAATCCGGATCCGAAGACCCAGGAGCGGTTCAAGGAGATCAACGCCGCTTACGAGGTGCTGTCGGACCCGCAGAAGAAGCAGGTCTACGACCTCGGCGGCGACCCGCTGTCCCAGGCGGGCGGCGCGGGCGCGGGCGGCTTCGGCGCCGGTGGCTTCGGCAACTTCTCGGACATCATGGACGCGTTCTTCGGTACGGCGTCCCAGCGGGGTCCGCGGTCGCGTACACGGCGCGGCCAGGACGCGATGATCCGGCTGGAGGTCGAGCTCGACGAGGCGGCCTTCGGTACGACGAAGGACATCCAGGTCGACACGGCGGTCGTCTGCAACACCTGTAACGGCGAGGGGGCCGCTCCCGGCACCTCCGCGCAGACGTGTGACATGTGCCGTGGGCGGGGTGAGGTCTCGCAGGTCACCCGGTCGTTCCTGGGGCAGGTCATGACCTCGCGGCCGTGTCCGCAGTGCCAGGGCTTCGGGACCGTGGTGCCCACGCCGTGCCCGGAGTGCGCGGGCGACGGGCGGGTGCGCTCGCGCCGGACGCTGACCGTGAAGATCCCGGCCGGTGTCGACAACGGCACGCGCATCCAGCTCGCGGGCGAGGGCGAGGTCGGCCCCGGCGGCGGTCCCGCCGGCGACCTCTACGTCGAGATCCACGAGCTCCCGCACTCGACCTTCCAGCGGCGCGGCGACGACCTGCACTGCACGGTCACCATCCCGATGACCGCGGCGTCTCTCGGCACCAAGGTTCCGCTGGAGACGCTGGACGGCATGGAGGAGGTCGACATCCGGCCGGGTACCCAGTCCGGCCAGTCGATCCCGCTGCACGGACGCGGCGTGACCCATCTGCGCGGTGGCGGCAGGGGCGACCTCATCGTCCATGTCGAGGTCCAGACCCCGAGCAAGCTCGATCCGGAGCAGGAGCGGCTGCTGCGGGAGCTGGCCAAGCTGCGGGGTGAGGAGCGGCCTCAGGGGCAGTTCCAGCCCGGGCAGCAGGGGTTGTTCTCGCGGTTGAAGGATGCCTTCAACGGGCGCTGACCCCCGTCGGGAAGAGCCGGCCCGCGGTAAGGGCGGACCCGATTCGGACTTGTTCGGGGGACGTGACAACATGCCGTCATGTCCTCCGCACTGACCGATCTCTTCCCTCATCCGATCGTGCAGGCCCCCATGGCGGGCGGCGTCTCCGTGCCGCACCTCGCCGCCGCCGTGGCCGAGGCCGGCGCGCTGGGGTTTCTTGCCGCCGGGTACAAAACCGCCGACGGGATGTACCAGGAGATCAAGCAGTTGCGGGGACTGACCGGGCGGCCCTTCGGGGTCAACCTCTTCATGCCGCAGCCCGAGTATGCCGATGCGGCCGCCGTCGACGTCTACGCCCATCAGCTGGCCGGTGAGGCCGCCTGGTACGACACCGAGCTGGGCGACCCGGACAGCGGGCGGGACGACGGCTACGAGGCCAAGCTCGCCGTGCTGCTGGACAACCCGGTGCCCGTCGTCTCCTTCCATTTCGGCGTACCCAGCGGTGATGTGCTGGAGTCGCTGCGGCGGGCCGGCACCGTCACCCTCGTCACCGCCACCACCACGGACGAGGCCCTCGCCGTGGAGCGGGCCGGTGCCGACGCCGTGATCGTGCAGGGCGTCGAGGCAGGCGGCCATCAGGGCACCCATCGCGACAACCCCGAGACCGACGGCACCGGCATCGGACTGCTGTCGCTGCTCGCCCAGGTCCGGGAGACCGTGAGCCTGCCCCTCGTCGCCGCCGGCGGCATCATGCGCGGCAGCCAGATCGCCGCCGTCCTCGCGGCCGGGGCCAGTGCCGCCCAGCTCGGCACCGCCTTCCTCGCCACCCCGGAGTCCGGCGCCAACGCCCTGCACAAGCAGGCACTGACCAACCCCCTGTTCGTACGCACCGAGCTGACCCGCGCCTTCTCCGGGCGGCCCGCCCGTGGCCTGGTCAACCGCTTCCTGCGCGAGCACGGACCGTACGCCCCCGCCGCCTACCCCGAGGTCCACCACCTCACCTCGCCGCTGCGCAAGAAGGCCGCCTCCTCCGGTGACGCGCAGGGCATGGCGCTGTGGGCCGGGCAGGGGCACCGGATGGCCCGTGAACTCTCGGCAGGGCGGCTCGTGGAGGTTCTGGTCGCCGAACTCGACGCCGCCAGGACAGCGTTGTCGGCCCAGCGGGAGATCCGATGACCGCGCCGGTGTTCGTCGTCGAGCACTTCCGCGCGGGCGGCGCCGGACAGTACGTCCTCGACGGCCCCGAAGGGCGCCACGCGGTGTCCGTGAAGCGGCTCCAGCCGGGTGAGGAGGTCGTGCTCACCGACGGCGCGGGACGCTACGCCGTGTGCGACGTGGTCGGCACCGAGGGCAAGGACCGGCTCATCGTCCACATGACCGGGGTGTCCGAGGAGCCGGAGCCGGCACCCCGCATCACGGTCGTCCAGGCCCTGCCCAAGGGCGACCGGGGCGAACTGGCCGTGGAGACCATGACCGAGGTCGGCGTCGACGCCATCGTGCCCTGGCAGGCAGCCCGTTGCATCACCCAGTGGAAGGGCGACCGCGGCCTGAAGGCGCTCGGCAAGTGGCGGGCCACCGCCCGGGAGGCCGGCAAGCAGTCCCGCCGGGTCCGCTTCCCCGAGGTCGCCGACGCCGCGACGACCAAGCAGGTCGCCGCGCTTCTCGCCGAGGCCGACCTCGCCGCCGTGCTCCACTCCGACTTCGAGTACGGCAGCGAACCGCTCGCCACCGTCGAACTCCCCGCCGAGGGCCAGATCGTGCTGGTCGTCGGCCCCGAAGGCGGTGTCTCCAAGGACGAGCTGACGCTCTTCCAGGAGGCTGGGGCGAAGGCGTGTGTGCTGGGGCCCAGTGTGCTGCGTACCTCGACGGCCGGAACAGCGGCTACGGCTCTGCTCCTGGGCCGCACCGGCCGCTGGTCCTGACACCCCGGGGGACTGTATGGAACTCGCCCAAGTCCGGCTTCTCGTCACCGACTTCGCCGCCTGCTACCGGTTCTACACCCACGTCCTCGGCCTCAAACCGCAGTCGGGCGCGGTGAACGGGCCGTACGAGAAGTTCAGCCCCGCCGTCGGCTCGGCGGGCATCGCCCTCCAGGACCGGGGGATGATGGCCGAGATCCTGGGCGAGCTCGGGGACACCGCCACCGGTCATCGCTCGCTCGTGGTGCTGCGGGTCGACGACCTGGACGCCTACTGCGCGCAGATCACCGAGCGCGGCGCGACCCTGCTGCACGGGCCCGCCCCGATGACCGACCGCATGCGCGTCGCCCACCTCAAGGACCCGGAGGGCAACCTGGTCGAGTTGCAGCAGTGGCTGCTGCTGCGCTCCTGACGCCGGCCGTCTCGGCGATCATGGGGAACAGCTCCCAGCCGTCCACCTCCCCGCCGCCCCGCAGCAGTCCGCGCACCTGCGCCTCGTCGACGAGGGCCCGTACGACGCCGGGTTCACGGAGATTGAGCAGGTTGCCGCGGCCGTCGGCGACGCAGCCCGAGAACCAGTAGCCCTCGGCGACAAAGCGGCCCGAGCCGGACTCGCCCTGCCGGAAGACGATCCTGGTACGGGCGCCGTCCCGGTACAGGTTGAGGACCTCCCGGCAGACGTCACCGTCCCGATGCTTGTGCCGGACGCTCCAGAGGTACGTCGTGCGCTCGTCCACGACGAGCCTGCGCAGTCGGCGGTCGGATCCCATCAGGCCACACTACGGCGCCGGGCACCGCCTGGTCTGCGGGTGTTTCGTCGGGATCAGCCGGACGTCCTCGCGGTGGACGGCGAAGGATTCCTGGACCGTGCCGTTCCTGCGGGCGGGGTCCCAGAGCCAGATCCAGTCGCCGGTGGTGCCGAAGGAGATCACCGGGTGGCCGGTCGGGACCGGGCCGTTGTCCACGGCCACCTCGTTCGCCGGGGCGACGAGGCGTACGCACATGAAGTGGCCGTAGATGCCGAAGTAGGCGGGTGCCTCGGCGCCCCGGCGGGCGGCGTTCTCGGCGTCCCGGCCGGCCGCGCTCGCCGCCTGGCCGATGCCCAGCGCGAACGCGCTCAGCGCGTAGCCGACGATGATCAGGGTGGCCAGGACGATGGCGAAGAAGCGGTTGCTGGCGTCCCGGCCCAGATGGAAGTGGCGCAGCCAGCCGACGATCGCCACCAGGAACAGCGCACTGCCCAGAGCCATGCCCATAGGCTCGGCGGCCACCAGATAGGTGCCGAGGCGGGGCGCGGGCACCGCCTCCGCGCGGATGTCGAAGCGGTCCAGGTAGGCGTCGTGCATCTGAGCGCCCAGCCAGCCCACCATCGACCACAGCACCGGCACGGACAGCGGCACCAGCCACGCCGCGTGCCGGGTGAGGACGGTGCGGCGCAGCGCGAGGACCACACCCGTGCCCGTGAACGCGCCGACCGCGAGCAGCAGCGCCCCCGCCCACAGCACCCGTGGCTGTGTCCCCTGGCCGACCAGCGCCCCGAACGCGGCGAGTGCCGTGGTCCCGGCCACGCCCGCCGTCCACTGGAGCCCCCTGCCGCGCGCCCGAGTCTCCTTCAGCGTCCGGCCCAGCGGCAGCGCCCCCGCCGGGCTGAGCAGCGCGGGCAGCAGCTTCCAGGCGCCGTCGGCCCAGACGACGTACATGCCGCAGACGACGGCGAGGACGACGCCGGCCACCCCTGCCGACAGCCAGACCAGCCGGACCCGGCGCTCGTGCGGGGTCTCGTCGCGGGGCGGGTCCGCGTCCGAGTGGCCCGGCACGCGCAGGCCGTGCGCCTCGGGGTCGAAGGGCCGGCCGCCCAGCGGACGCGCCGCCAGTTCGGCCGCGGCCTCCTCCTGGGAGCGCGGGCCCGCCGGTACGGTCATGGCGCGCTGCTCGTCCGCCCCGCCCAGCCAAATCCACAGGCGCCCCAGCGTCGGCAGCGCGCGATGAACGGTGTACGTCGTGCGGGCCGGCCGCTCGTGCTCGACCAGGGCCGCGTCCCGCACCCACGCCCCCAACTCGGCCTGTCTGGCGAGCCGTTCCACCTCCAGGGTGGCCGTGCGCAGGGCGCCGAGGCGAGCTCCGTGCAGCCGGACCTCCACGACGAACGTGCTGCGGTGCGGCACGCCGGGTGCCGCCTCGGCGTCCTGAGCCGGACGCACCGCCCAGCCCCGCGCCTCGAAAAGGGCCGTCACATAGGCCACTTCGTCCGGATGGTCGGCCACGTCGACCAGCATCCGCACCCGGCGCCGGCCCGGCGGTGCGGGCGCCCCCGCCGCAGGGTCCGTCAGCGCGTCCGCGCCGGTCCGATCGGGGTCGTCCGGGGTGCGGGGCGCGGGCACGGGGCGGGCGGGGATCCGCGAGGCGGTCAACGGTCCTCCGGGCAGGGTCGGTTGAGCGTCGGGGAGGCGACACCCGATTGTGACGTGCGAGAGCGAGGAGTGGCCGTATGCGCCCTACCGCGTCGGCCGGGACAGTGGCAGGCTGCCGCCCATGGGGGCATTCAGGAGGATTTGGGCTCGCGCGGCGCGCGCGGAGCGAACGGCTCGCACGCTGCGCCCGGGTCGCACACGTCCCGCCGGTCGTCGCGCCAATGCGGCACGGGTGGCGGGTGTGGCGGGTCTCGCCGTGGTCGCCGTCGGCGGTCTGGTCGCCTGCGATCCGGGCGGGCTGAGCAGTGCCACCGTGGCGTTCACGGTCGACCAGACGGTCACCGAGGAGCTGAACCGGCAGAACGCCGGGGTGCAGTGGCTCAACTGCACGGGCTCGTACGAGAACCCCGAGGGCGGTTCGGTCGCGCCCAGCGCCACCGAGAACACCGTGGTCAAGGTCGACTGCGAGGGCGAGACCAAGGACGGCAAGGACATCTCCGTCACCGGCCGGATCACCAAGGCCGTCAGCGGCGCCTGTGTGCGCGGCGACCTCGTCGCCAAGATCGGCGGCAAGGAGTGGTTCCACGTGAACGGGCTGGGCAACTGCAACGCCGAGCCCTCGCCGGTCAGTCCGGGCGGCGGCGGACAGCAGCCCGGCCCCACGGTCACGGTGACCGTCACCAAGACCGTCTACTGCAAGGAGCACCCGAACTGCTGGCCGGAGGGCAAGTGACCGCACCGGGACGGGAGTTGCGCAAGTGATCCAAAGAGCTGTCCCCGGACGCCGCCCCTGCTTATGGTGATCGGGTGACTCAGTCCGCGACGCCCGAATCGTCTTCGTATCTCAGGTATCCGCATCTGCATGGTGACCTGGTCGCCTTCACCGCCGAGGACGACGTGTGGCTCGCCCCGCTCGACGGCGGTCGGGCCTGGCGGGTCAGCGCCGACAACGTGCCGGTCAGCCTGCCGCGCATCTCGCCCGACGGGACGACCGTCGCCTGGACCTCCACCCGCGACGGCGCCCCCGAGGTGCACATCGCCCCGGCCGACGGCGGGCCCTCCCGGCGCCTCACCCACTGGGGCAGCCGGCAGACCCGGGTGCGCGGCTGGACCCCCGACGGCAGGGTCCTCGCGATCAGCACCCAGGGCCAGGCGGGCAGCCGCCGCACCTGGGCCCACACCGTCCCGCTCGACGGCGGACCGGCCACGACCCTGCCGTACGGCCCCGTCGGCGATGTCGTGCACGGGCCGCGGCTCGTGCTCGCGTCCGCGCCGATGGGCCTTGAGGCGGCACGCTGGAAGCGGTACCGGGGCGGCACGGCGGGCAAGTTGTGGATCAGCCCCGAAGGAGACCCCCGGGGCGAGGGGGACTTCGTACGGCTGCACGAGGAGCTGGACGGGAACATCGAGTACCCCATGTGGGTGGGGGATCGGATCGCCTTCCTCTCCGACCACGAGGGCGTCGGCGCGGTGTACTCCTCCCTCGCCGACGGGTCCGAGCTGCGCCGGCACACCCCCGTCGACGGCTTCTACGCCCGGCACGCCGCGAGTGACGGCAGCCGTGTCGTGTACGCCTGCGCCGGTGAGCTGTGGCTCCTCGCCGACCTCGACGGGGCCGAGCCGCGCAGGCTCGACATCCGGCTCGGCGGGCAGCGCACCGACCGGCAGCCGTACCCGCTGAACGCCTCGCGCGCCTTCGGCGAGGCCGCGCCCGACCACGCCGCGCGTGGCAGCGCGGTCGCCGTCCGGGGCGCCGTGCACTGGGTCACCCACCGCTCCGGTCCCGCCCGTGCGCTCGCCGCCGAGCCCGGGGTACGGGCCCGGCTGCCGCGCACCTTCCGCGCGGAGGGCGAGGAGTGGGTGGTGTGGGTGACGGACGCGGAGGGCGACGACGCGCTGGAGTTCGCCCCCGCGACCGGGCTGGCGCCCGGGGCCACCCCGCGCAGGCTGGCCGCCGGGCAGCTCGGGCGGGTCCTGGAGCTCGCCATGGCACCCGACGGAAGCCGGGCGGCGGTCGCCGCGCACGACGGGCGGCTGCTGCTCGTCGAGCGGGACAGCGGCGAGGTGCGCGAGGTCGACCGCAGCGAGGACGGCGACGTCTGTGGGCTGGTCTTCTCGCCCGACTCGGCCTGGCTCGCCTGGTCCCACCCGGGCCCGCGCCCGCTGTGCCAGCTCAAGCTCGCCAACACCACCGACCTGTCGGTCTCCGAGGCGACGCCGCTCCGCTTCCAGGACTACGCGCCCGCGTTCACCCAGGACGGCAAGCACCTGGTGTTCCTGTCGACCCGGGCCTTCGACCCGGTCTACGACGAGCACGTCTTCGACCTCGCCTTCGTCGTCGGCTCCCGCCCTCACCTGATCACCCTGGCGGCCACCACCCCGTCCCCCTTCGGCCCGCAGCGGCACGGCCGCCCCTTCGACGCGCCGGACAAGGACGAGACGCCCGACAGCGAGGGCGCCCCGACCACCCGCATCGACCTCGAAGGACTCGCCGACCGGATCGTGCCGTTCCCGGTCGAGGCCGCCCGCTACACCAACCTGCGGGCCGCCAAGGACGGCGTGCTGTGGCTGCGCCACCCCGTGCGGGGCGCCCTCGGCTCGTCGCGGGCCACGCCGGAGGACCCCGAGCCGAAGACCGAGATGGAGCGCTACGACCTCGGCCAGCGGCGCGTCGAGCATCTCGCCGACGACGCCGACCACTTCGAGGTCAGCGGCGACGGCAAGCGGGTGCTGCTGTGGACCGACGGGCGGCTCAAGGTCGTACCGAGCGACCGGCGGGCCTCCGGCGACGAGGACAGCGACTCGAACATCACCGTGGACCTGACGCGGGTACGCCAGCGGGTCGACCCGGGGGCCGAGTGGCGGCAGATGTTCGACGAGACCGGCCGCATCATGCGGGACCACTTCTGGCGGCCGGACATGAGCGGCGTGGACTGGACGGGCGTACTGGACCGCTACCGTCCGCTGCTCGACCGTGTCGCCACCCATGACGACCTGGTCGACCTGCTGTGGGAGGTGCAGGGCGAGCTGGGCACCTCGCACGCCTACGTCACACCGCGCGGCGGACACGGCGGCGGGGCCCGGCAGGGGCTGCTCGGCGCCGACATCTCCCGGCACGACGACGGGAGTTGGCGGATCGACCGGATCCTGCCGTCGGAGACCTCCGACCCCGACGCCCGGGCGCCGCTGGCCGCACCCGGCGTCGCGGTGCGGGCCGGCGACGCGGTCGTGGCGGTCGCCGGGGTACCGGTGGATCCGGTGACCGGGCCCGGACCGCTGCTCGTCGGTACGGCGGGCAAGGCGGTGGAGCTGACGATCTCGCCGGCCGGCGGCGGAGACGTACGGCACGCGGTCGTCGTCCCGATCGCGGACGAGCAGCCGCTGCGCTACCACGCGTGGGTGGCGGACCGGCGGGCGTACGTCCACGAGAAGTCCGGCGGACGGCTCGGCTATCTGCACGTCCCGGACATGCAGGCGCCCGGGTGGGCCCAGATCCACCGGGACCTGCGGGTCGAGGTGGCGCGCGAAGGGCTCGTCGTGGACGTCCGGGAGAACGGCGGCGGGCACACCTCCCAGCTGGTCGTGGAGAAGCTGGCACGGCGGATCGTGGGGTGGGAACTGCCGCGCGGGATGCGGCCGTACAGCTATCCCGAGGACGCTCCGCGCGGGCCCGTGGTGGCCGTGGCCAACGAGTTCTCCGGGTCCGACGGCGACATCGTCAACGCCGCGATCAAGGCGCTGGGACTCGGGCCGGTGGTCGGGACCCGGACGTGGGGCGGCGTGATCGGCATCGACAGCCGATACCGCCTGGTCGACGGCACCCTGATCACCCAGCCGAAGTACGCCATCTGGCTGGAGGGGTACGGCTGGGACGTGGAGAACCACGGGGTCGACCCGGACGTGGAGGTGGTCCAGCGGCCGCAGGACTGGGTGGCGGGGAGGGACGCGCAGCTGGACGAGGCGATCCGCATCGCGCTGGAGGGCTTGGACGAACGTCCTGCCAAAACGCCGCCAAGCCTGCCGACCTAAAGGGGCGCGGGGAACTGCGCGACAAGCCCACGAGCACCCGCACCCGACGACGATACGATGCCCCCCGTAAACCAAACCGGCCCACCCCCGGAGGGAACATGTCAGGGGAACCGCAGGACGACTGCCTGTTCTGCAAGATCGCCGAAGGGCACGTCCCGGCGACGATCGTGCGGGAGACGGACACGACCGTCGCGTTCCGGGACATCAACCCCCAGGCACCCACCCACGTCCTGGTCATCCCCAAGGCGCACTACAAGGACGCCGCCACCCTTGCCACCGCCGCCCCGGCACTTGCCGCGGACGTGCTGCGCGAGGCCCAGGCCGTTGCCGACGAGGACAAGCTGGAGAGCTACCGGATCGTCTTCAACACTGGTGCGGGCGCGGGCCAGACCGTCTGGCACGCCCACGCCCACATCCTCGGCGGCCGCGGCATGCAGTGGCCCCCCGGGTAAGTCACCGTGTCCGTACGTGAACTGGTCGTCCTCGGGACGGCGAGCCAGGTCCCGACCCGGCACCGCAACCACAACGGGTATCTGCTGCGCTGGGACGGCGAGGGCATCCTCTTCGACCCGGGCGAGGGCACACAGCGGCAGATGCTGCGTGCCGGGGTCGCCGCCCACGACCTGAACCGGATCTGTATCACCCACTTCCACGGCGACCACTCCCTCGGGCTCGCCGGCGTGATCCAGCGGATCAACCTCGACAAGGTCCCGCACCCCGTCACCGCCCACTACCCGCGCTCCGGCCGGCGCTTCTTCGACCGGCTGCGTTACGCCACCGCCTACCGCGAGACCGTCGACATCGCTGAGGCCCCGGTCAGCGCCGACGGCGTCATCGCCGACACCGGTGGATACGCACTGCACACGGCCCTCCTCTCGCACCCCGTCGAGTCCTACGGCTATCGCCTCGTCGAGCCCGACGGGCGCCGCATGCTGCCGGACCGTCTCGCCGCGCACGGCATCAAGGGGCCGGACGTCGGACGGCTCCAGCGGGAGGGCGTGCTCGGCGGGGTCTCGCTGGACGAGGTGAGCGAGATCCGGCGCGGGCAGCGGTTCGCCTTCGTCATGGACACGAGACTGTGTGACGGGGTGTACACCCTCGCCGACGGCTGCGACATGCTCGTCATCGAGTCCACCTTCCTGGACGAGGACACCGGACTCGCCGTCGAGCACGGTCACCTGACCGCCGGTCAGGCCGCCCGCGTCGCGCGCGAGTGCGGCGTACGGCATCTCGTGCTCACCCACTTCAGCCAGCGCTACACCGAGCCGGACGACTTCGAGCGGCAGGCACGGGACGCCGGCTTCGACGGGGAGCTGACGGTCGCGCACGACCTGCTGCGGGTGCCGCTGCCGAAACGACGGTAATGCCGCCGTACGATGCTTCGATGCCCGTCCCGAAAGCAGAACTGCACCTCCACATCGAAGGCACCCTCGAACCGGAGCTCGCCTTCGAACTGGCCGCGCGCAACGGCGTCACCCTGCCGTACGGCGACACCGACGCGTTGCGCAAGGCCTACCAGTTCGAGGATCTCCAGTCCTTCCTGAACCTGTACTACGAGCTCATGGCCGTCCTGCGCACCGAGCAGGACTTCGCGGATCTGGCCAATGCCTACCTCGCCCGTGCCGCCGCCCAGGGCGTGCGGCACGCGGAGATCTTCTTCGACCCGCAGGCGCACCTCGCGCGCGGTGTGGAGATGGGCACGGTCGTCGAGGGGCTGTGGCGGGCGCTCGCCCACAGCGAGTCCGCGCACGGTGTCTCCACCCAGCTGATCCTGTGCTTCCTGCGGGACGAGTCCGCCGAGTCGGCACGTGAAACGCTGGAGGCCGCGAGGCCGTACCTCGACCGGATCGTCGGCGTCGGGCTCGACTCCGCCGAGGTCGGGCACCCGCCGGTGAAGTTCCGCGAGGTGTACGAGGCCGCCGCCGCGCTGGGTCTGAGGCGGGTGGCGCACGCCGGGGAGGAAGGGCCGCCGGAGTACATCACCGAGGCCCTCGACCTGCTCGGCGTCGAGCGGATCGACCACGGGCTGCGGTGCATGGAGTCCCCGGAACTGGTCGAGCGGCTGGTCCGGGACCGGGTTCCGCTGACCCTGTGCCCGCTCTCCAACGTCCGCCTGCGCACGGTCGACACCCTCGCCGACCATCCCCTCCCGGCCATGCTCGACGCCGGGCTGATGTGCACGGTCAACTCCGACGACCCGGCCTACTTCGGCGGCTATGCGGGGGACAACTTCGCCGCCGTGGAAGAGACGCTCGGCCTGAGCCCGGACCGGCTGCGTGAGCTGGCCCGCAACTCCTTCCTCGCGTCCTTCCTGGAGCATGACGAGGAGCGGCGGGCGCGGTATCTCGCCGAGGTCGAGGCGTACGAGTTCCAGGCCGACAGGGCCTAGGCCGCTGTCGCCCTGTCGTAGGCAGGGGCCTCCACCGGGATCTCCACCACCGGCAGGGGGCGCCTGCCCACGCCCAGCGCCACCGCCGTCATCGGTACGGCGACCACCAGCAGCCCGACCGCCAGCACCGCCCCCATGACCGGGAACCCCGCCTGCGCCGACAGCACGCTGCCGGTCAGCGGGCCCGCCGCCGTGCCCAGCGACGAGGCCGAGCCGACGAGCACCGCCCAGCGGCCGCGCCCGTCGAGGGAGGCGGCGAGGCCGATGACGTACGACAGGACGATCGGGTAGAGCGTGTTCCACGCGATCTCGCCGGTCGCGAAGGACGACAGGTCGGTGGCGGACGCGCTGAGCACGACGCAGGCCGCGATGACGGCCGTACCGCCGCCGATGGGCAGCGCGAGCCCGAGGCGCGGGCCGAGCACGCCCGCGCCGGTGACGCCGAGCAGCCCGGCGCCCAGCGCCACGGCGAACACCGCGCCGACCGTGGCCTCGGTCAGCTGCGCCTGCGTCAGACCGATCCGGCCGCTGACGCCCCACAGGGAGTTCTGGACGAGGGACCAGCACACCATGCAGGCGGCGAGGGTCAGACCCTGGCGGCGGTGGGGGAGGTGGGAGGCGGCCCGGACCGCCTGCGGCTGCGGAGCGGTGACCGACGGCAGACGGCTCGTCAGGGGCCATACGGCGAGTGCGGTGAGGGCGATCGCGGCCAGCGGCTGACCATGGCCCGGACCGAGGTGCGGCACCGTCAGATAGACGGTGCCCGCGAGGGCGGATACGCCGAGCAGGCCGACCGTGGTGGCCCGGTGCGGGTCACTCCCCCGCGCTCGAACAACCTCGCGCGGGGGGACCCCCATGGCGGCGATGCGGGTGGCGGCGACGGCCGTGACCGTACCGGATCCGAAGCCGCCGATCAGGACGCCGAGGACGACGGCCGGTACGGCGGGTGCGAGTGCGGCGCCGCCGTAGCCGAGCAGGGCCAGGGCGAGGCCGATCCGGGCCAGCCTGCGGGCGCCGACGCGTTCGACGCGCGAGGCCAGCAGGAAGCCCGCCGACGCCGAGCTCAGCAGCAGCGCGCTGCCGACGGCGCCGGCCTGGGTCGGGGAGAGCGGAAGTCCGGAGTCGAGCCTGCCGACGACCGTCGGCAGCAGATACGGGGCGAGGTACCCGGCCGTGAAAAGGGCAACGAGGGGCCAGGGGGTGGTGCGGGGGGCGAACACGGGCGTTCCCAGGGCATGCGAAAGGAGCGGCACAAGAAAGGGGGAGGGGCGCAGGCCGTCGACGGACAGGAACGCGCGGAGAATTTGTATCAAGCGGGGGGACGCGCGAAGAAGTGGGAATGGTGTGATCTAAGGCACGTTCTGTTTGGGGTGAGGGAAGCGGGGTAGAAGAGGCTGCCCTCTGCGACCTTCGCAGGTGCTTTCACCTGCGCCAATGCACCGACCCGCCCCCGCCGGGAACCGTCGCCTCGATCTTCGCCCTGATCTCCCGCATCACCGCGACGATCCGCTCCTCGTGCCCCGCTGACAGCCGGGCCACCGGCACCGAGCAGCTGATCGCGTCCTGGGCGGGCGTGTCGTAGCGCAGGGCGAAGCCGAAGCCGACGATGCCGAGGACGCCCTCCTCGCGGTCGACCGAGTAGCCGCGCGTACGCACCTCGGCGAGGTCGGAGCGGAGGGCGTCGCGGGTGGTGTGGGTGTTGGGGGTGAGGGGCTCGTACGGGTCCTCGGGCAGGTCGGCGTCGGGGCGTTCGGCGAGCAGCGCCTTGCCCAGGGCGCCCGCGTGGGCCGGGAGGCGGCGGCCGACGCGGCTGATGGTCCGCAGATACTCGTGCGACTCGCGCGTCGCCAGGTATGCCACGTCCCGGCCGTCGAGGCGTGCCATGTGGATCGTCTCGCCCAGCGCCTGGGACGCCTCGTCGAGATACGGGCGTACGACGCGCACGCGCGGGTCGGAGTCGAGGTAGCTGGTGCCGGTGAGCAGGGCGTGGATGCCGATGCCGTAGAGCGAGCCGGTGACGTCGGTGCGGACCCAGCCGCGGGAGATCAGGGTCTGCAGCAGCGCGTACATGGAGCTGCGCGGCACGTTCAGTGCGTCGGCCAGCTCCTGCAGGCGTGCCGGACGGTCGCCGCGTGCGGCGAGGAGTTCCAGCAACTCGACCGTCCGCGCCGCGGACTTCACCTCGCGGACGCCGCCTGTCTCTGACATGGGGCGATGGTAATCGGCGCGGTCATCGGGGCGAGTCGGCTCGACCGTGCCATTGACGGTCACGGTTCGCGTATCTAATCTCCATTCTCATACATGGATGATGTCTACATGGGGAGATGACCATGGTGAGGGCGAGCCTCGATACGGACACGGCGCGGCGGTTGCGGGACGGCATGGCGCGCGGCGTGCTGTCGTTCCCGCTCACGAGCTTCCACGAGGACGGCTCCCTGGACCCGGACGGCTTCCGCGCCCATGTCGCCGCCCAGCTCGCCACCGCCCCCGGCGCCCTCTTCCCCGCCTGCGGCACCGGCGAGTTCTTCTCGCTGGACGAGGACGAGTACCGGCAGGTCGTCACCGTCGCCGTCGAGGAGTCGGGCGGGCGGGTGCCCGTCGTCGCCGGGGTCGGGTACGGCTGGGCGCAGGCCGCCCGTTTCGCGCGGATCGCCGAGGAGGCCGGCGCCGACGCCCTCCTCGTCCTGCCGCACTACCTGGTCGCCGCCCCGCAGGACGGCCTGGTCGGCCAGCTGGAGCAGCTCGCGGCCCGCACCCGCCTGCCGCTCGTCGCCTACCAGCGGGGCCAGGTCGCCTTCACCGTCGATTCGTTGCGGCGGATCGCCCGCATCCCCGGCGTCATCGGCCTCAAGGACGGCCACAGCGACCTCGACCGCCTCCAGCGCCTCACCCTCGCCGCCCCCGAGGACTTCCTCTTCTTCAACGGCGCCGCCACCGCCGAGATCCAGGCCCGCGCCTACGTCGCCGTCGGCGTCCCCGCCTACTCCTCCGCCGTCCACGCCTTCGCCCCCGAGATCGCGAACGCCTTCTTCGCCGCCCTCCAGGACGGCGACCACGGCACGGTCGACAAGCTGCTGCGCGACTTCTACGTCCCGCTCGTCGAACTCCGCGACCGGGTACCCGGATACGCCGTGTCCCTGGTCAAGGCCGCGGCCCGGCTGCGCGGCCGCCCCGTCGGCCCCGTACGCGCCCCGCTCACCGACCCGTCGGCCGCCGACCTGGCCGATCTGCGCACCCTGCTCGCCACCGGCCTCGACCTCGTAGGAGCCGCACCGTGAACCTCACGATCACCGACGTCCGCCTGACGCCGATCCTGGTCGCCGACCCGCCCCTGCTGAACACCCAGGGCGTCCACCAGCCCTACACGCCCCGGCTGATCGTGGAGGTCGAGACGGCGGGCGGGATCGTCGGGGTCGGTGAGACGTACGGAGACACCAAGTACCTGGAGCTCGCCAGGCCGTTCGCCGAGAAACTGATCGGTCGTCAAGTCAGTGATCCGAACGGCCTGTTCGTCGTCGCGGACGAGGTGGCCGTCGACCAGTCCCGGGTCTTCGGCCAGGTCGACGTCGGCGGGCTGCGCGGCGTCCAGACCGCCGACAAGCTGCGGCTGTCCGTCGTCTCCGGCTTCGAGGTGGCCTGTCTCGACGCCCTCGGCAAGGCGCTGGGGCTGCCGGTGCACGCGCTGCTCGGGGGCAGGGTGCGCGACGCCGTCGAGTACAGCGCGTACCTGTTCTACCGGTGGGCCGACCACCCGCAGGGCCCGCCCGCGGAGAAGGACGACTGGGGGGCCGCCGTCGACCCGGCCGGGGTCGTCGAGCAGGCGCGGAGGTTCAAGGAGCGGTACGGGTTCACGTCCTTCAAGCTCAAGGGCGGTGTCTTCCCGCCGGACGAGGAGATCGCGGCCGTACGGGCGCTCGCCCAGGCCTTCCCCGGGCACCCGCTGCGGCTCGACCCCAACGGGGCGTGGTCCGTGGAGACCTCGCTGCGGGTGGCGCGGGAGCTGGGGGACGTCCTGGAGTACCTGGAGGACCCGGCCCTCGGTACGGCCGCCATGGCCGAGGTCGCCGCGCGGGCCGGGGTGCCGCTGGCGACCAACATGTGCGTGACGACGTTCGCGGAGATCAAGGAGGCGTTCACGCGGGACGCCGTCCAGGTCGTCCTCTCCGACCACCACTACTGGGGCGGGCTGCGCAACACCCAGCAGTTGGCGGCGATCTGCCGCACCTTCGGCGTCGGGGTGTCCATGCACTCCAACACCCACCTGGGCATCTCCCTGGCCGCGATGACCCATGTGGCGTCGACCGTGCCGAACCTCCACCACGCCTGCGACTCCCACTACCCCTGGCAGTCCGAGGACGTCCTCACCGAGCGCCTCACCTTCGACGGCGGCAGGGTCACCGTGCCGGACGCGCCCGGCCTCGGCGTCGAGCTGGACCGGGAACGGCTGGCCGAGCTGCACCGGCGGTGGCTGGATGACGACGGCTCGCTCAGGGACCGCGACGACGCCGCCGCGATGCGGATCGCCGAGCCGGGGTGGGTGACGCCTTCGGTGCCTCGCTGGTGACGGTGAAGACGCCTCGCCGGTGACCCTGAAAGGGAGGCGGGCAAGATCGCGGTGGCGTTGTCGGTGGTGTGGTGCACACTGGCCAGATCAGCACCACGTCAGGGAGCGCACCGTGACCACGCCGACCGCGTCGTCCATGTCAGGGGAGCCGTACCGCCGGGCCCAGGTCGACCCCCTCGCCGGCCTGCGCACGCCCGCCGACCCGCCCTGGGACGTGTACCTCACGGGCACGGTCTTCCTTGACATCATCTTCACCGGCCTCGACTCGGCCCCGGTGCGCGGGACCGAGTCCTGGGCGCGTGGAATGGGGTCGAGCCCCGGTGGTGTGGCCAACATGGCGACGGCGCTGGCCCGCCTCGGCCTGAAGACGTCCCTCGCGGCGGCCTTCGGCGACGACCACTACGGCGAGTACTGCTGGGACACGCTGGAGCACGGCGAGGGCATCGACCTCTCGCCGTCGCGCACGGTGCCGGGCTGGCACTCGCCGGTGACGGTGTCGATGGCGTACGAGGGGGAGCGCACGATGGTCTCCCACGGTCATGAGCCGCCCCCGGAGGAGCCGGCGCCGGACTGCCCGCCCCGCGCGCGTGCCGCCGTGGCCTCCCTGGTGCCGGGCGAGCGGGCCTCTTGGATCGCACAGGCCGCGCGCAAGGGCGCCCGGATCTTCGCCGACGTCGGCTGGGACGACACCGGGGCGTGGGACCTGGCGGGGCTGGCCGACCTGGAGCACTGCGAGGCGTTCCTGCCGAACGCGCAGGAGGCCATGCGGTACACGGGCGCCGAGTGCCCCCGCGAGGCGGCCCACGCCCTGACCGCGCATGTCCCGGTCGCGGTGGTCACGCTCGGCGCCGAGGGCGCGTACGCGGTGGACGGCAGGACAGGGGAGACGGCGGTGGTCCCGGCCATCGCCGTGGAGGCCCTGGATCCGACCGGCGCCGGTGACGTCTTCGTCGCCGGGTTCGTCACCGGCACCCTGGCCGACTGGCCGCTCGCCGACCGGCTGGCCTTCGCGGGTCTGACGGCAGCGCTCTCGGTCCAGGAGTTCGGGGGGTCACTGTCGGCGCCCGGCTGGTCGGAGATCGGGGCGTGGTGGCGCAAGGTGCAGTCGCTTGAGGCACAGGACCCGGAGGCCCTGCGCCGGTACGCGTTCCTGGCCGACCTGGTGCCGGACGAGCAGGGCAGACCCTGGCCGCTGCGGCGGGCGGTGCCGACGATCGGGTTCCGCCGGTCGGCGTGACGGCTTCGGCCCGAGTGGACCGCGGGCTCAGCCGGGGGTGGCCGGCTTCAGTACGACGCTCAGCCGGGGGTAGCCGGCTTCAGTACGACGAAGTCCGCGCCGGCCGGGTCCAGGCAGACGGCCAGGCGGCCGACACCCTCCGCGTCCTCCGGCCCCATCTGTACGCCGCCGCCGTTCGCGGTGACCCTGGCGACCGCGGCGTCACAGTCGTCGACGTTGAAGACGGGGTGCCAGTACGGCCGCCCGCCGGTCAGCGCGAGGTTCTCCTCGGGCAGCTCCATCAGGCCGCCCTGCATACGCTCCTCGGGCTGCCCGGCCGGAGTGATCAGCGTGTACGTACCCCCGCCGCCCGGCAGCTCCATGTCGCCGTACTGCCAGCCGAAGACACCGCCGTAGAACTCCTTCGCGCCCGCGGCGTCGCTGGTGTACAGCTCGGTCCAGGACAGCGAGCCCGTCTCGTCCGCCAGCTCGAAGCCCGAGTTCTTCCCCGGCTGCCAGACGGCGAACTGGCCGCCCAGAGGGTCGCTGAACTGTGCCATCCGGCCCCAGTCCTCAAGATCCATCGGTGCGACCCGTACGGTGCCGCCGGCACCCTCCACCGTCCGGGTCGTGGCATCCGCGTCGCTGACGGTGAAGTAGATCATCCAGGCCGAGCGCGCCCCCTCCTCGGTGAGCTTGCCGAGCCCGGCGACGGTCTTGCCGTCCTTCTTGAACATCCCGCCTTCGAAGTCCTCCGCCTCGCCCATGGACTCGTACTCCCAGCCGAGCACCGCGCCGTAGAAGGCCACGGCGGCCCGGACATCGGGTGCGCCGAGGTCGAGCCAACAGGGCGAGCCGGGCGTGAGGTCAGTGGTGATCATGACGATGCCCTTTCGCAGACCCGTACCACCCCAGCCTGACACCCGACACCGACAACCGCCCGTCGGCTCCGCTCCAGCCCTCTCAGCCCGTCCGGAGTTCGAGGACAAGGAAGTTCGAGGGCAAGGAAACAGCCCGAACCTCAGCCCGCCGTAACCGTCGTACGTACCGCCCCGTCCGGCCCCGCCACCAGCACCGGCGTGCCCGGCCCGCCGAGGTCCCGTACCGCGGCCCGGTCCTCCGGCGCCGCCTCCGCCGCCTCCGTCACGACCGCCGCCGCCTCCAGCGACGTGGCCCCCGAGGCCACCGCCATCGCCACCGCCGTCTGCAGCGCGCTCAGCTTCAGGGAGTCCAGAGCGACGGTCCCGGCGACATACGTCCGGCCGGTCTCGTCCCGTACGGCCGCCCCCTCGGGCACACCGTTGCGAGCCCGGGCGGAACGGGCCAGGGTGACGATCTTGCGGTCCTCGGGGTCGAGCGCGCTGTTGTCGGTCATGGGCTGAGCATACGTAGGGCCTGCCGTTTGGATCATGCCGCCCCGAACGACAGCCCCGGCGCCGCCCGCCTACCCGGCCACGGGGTACATCGCCCCGCGCCGTCCTTCCGGCGAGGCCAGCCACTCCAGCTTCGCCGCGGTGTTCGCCTCGTCCAGCGGCGTGTGCAGCACGATCGACAGATCCGGCCGCACCGGCATCTGCATCACGCTCGACTCCAGGCACAGCAGCCCGACCAGCGGATGGTCCAACTCCTTGCGGATCTGCCCGGCGTCCTCGATGTCCCGCCGCTCCCACAGCGCGACGAACTCCGCACTGGACGCCTTCGCCTCGGCCAGCACGGCCTGGAACCCCTCGTCGTCGGGGGAGGCCGAGCAGATCGCGCGGAACTGCGCCACGACCGTGGCCGCGTTCGCCTCCCAGTTCCTGGAGCGCGACCGGTACATCGGATCGGTGAAGAAGTCGATCAGGCAGTTCCACCGCTTGCCGGGCCGCATGCCCAGCACCGTCGCGGCGGCGTCGTTGTGCAGCACGCCGTTGTAGTACCGGTCCATGATGTGCGCCGGATACGGCATCCACGCGTCGATCAGCCGCCGCAGCCCGTCACACATGTCCTGCTTCTCGGGCGCCACTTCGGCCACCGGCGGATTCAGCCCGGCCAGCAGATACAGATGCCGTCGCTCGGCGTTGCTCAGCCGCAGCACCCGGCCCACCGCGTCCAGCACCTGCGGCGACACGGAGATGTCCCGCCCCTGCTCCAGCCACTGGTACCAGGAGGCACCCACTCCGGCGAGCACGGCGACCTCCTCGCGCCGCAACCCCGGCGTACGGCGCCGCGCGCCACCGTCCGGCAGTCCTGCCTCGCCCGGGGTCACCCGGGCCCGCCTGCTCATCAGGAACTCGCGCAGCTCGCGCCGCCGATGACTCTTCAGCGTGTCCACGGACACGATTGGATCCCCCTCATCCCGTTGGCCGACAGCGCCACTTGGCCGGTGATGTCGCTTGCCTGGTGGTGCCACCACCAGGACAACTTCCCGCTCCCCACGGCTATTCCGACGCCAGCAGTCTCTTACCCATGGCGATCGACACCACCAGCTCCACCACGGCCCCGAACCCACCGCTCGACACCCCCCGGTTGACCCCCCGGCTGTCGACGCGCGACAAACTCGTCCTGTTCGTCCTGTGCGCCGCCCAGTTCATGGTCGCGCTCGACTTCTCCGTCCTGAACGTCGCCCTCCCCGTCCTCGGCGCCGACCTCGGCATGAGCACATCGGCGCTGCAGTGGGCGGTCACCGCGTTCGCGCTGCCCTCCGGCGGCTTCCTGCTCCTCTTCGGCCGCATCGGCGACCTCTACGGCCGCCGCAAGCTGTTCATCACCGGCCTCGCCCTGTTCGCCGCCGCCTCGGTGCTGGCGACGTTCGCCTGGGACCCGGCGTCGTTCCTCGCGGGACGCGCGCTGCAGGGCCTCGGCGCGGCGGTCATCGTCCCGACGGGCATGTCGCTGCTGACGACCACCTTCGCGGAGGGCCCCGCCCGGGACCGTGCCCTCGGTATCTCCGGCACGCTGATGTCCCTCGGCTTCACCATCGGCATGGTCGCGGGCGGCGTCCTGACCGACACGTTCGGCTGGCGCTCCACCATGGGCCTGCTCGCCGTCTTCGCGCTGATCGTGCTGCCGCTCGCGCCCGGCCTGCTGCCCGAGTCCCGCACCCCGGACCGCCCGCACCTGGACGTGCCCGGCGCGATCACCGTCACCGGCGGTCTGCTGTCCCTGATCTACGCCCTGACGACCGCCGCCGACCACGGCTTCGGGCGCGCTGACGTCGTCACGACGCTCATCGCGGGCCTCGCGCTCCTCACGGCCTTCGCGGTCATCGAGTCCCGTACCCAGGCACCCCTGGTCTCGCTGCCCATGCTGCGCCGCCGCACGGTGGCGTGGGGCAACCTCGGCGGACTGGTCACCTTCTCGATGATGTCGACGGTGATCTTCGTGCTCACCCTGTACTTCCAGGAGACCCTGCACCTGGCGGCCTGGCAGACCGGTCTGGTCTTCGGCGTCCAGGGCGTCATGTCGGTGATCGCGGGCGCGCTCACCCCGAGGTTCATCAGCCGCTTCGGCGCCCGCCGCACCCTGGTGGTCTCGCTCACCGGTCAGGGGGCCTTCATCGCGGCCCTGCCGTTCCTCAACGCCCAGACCTGGTCGGTCTGGCTCGCCACGGCGGCCGTCTCGCTGGCGAGCATGTTCCACCTGGGCGCGATCATCTCCTACGGCCTGACGGTCACCTCCGGTGTCCCCGACGAGGAACAGGGCCTGGCCACCGGCCTGGTCACCTCGACCCAACAGGTCGGCCTCACGGTCGGCATCCCCCTGCTCGGCGTCCTCGCCACGACCACCGACGACCTGCTCTCCGGCACCCGCACGGTGATGGCGCTGAACGCGGCGATCGTGCTGACCGCTGCGGCCCTGATCGCATTCGGCCTGCGGCGTTCGGCCGGCTCAGGGCCGGTCGAGCCGGAGCCGCTCGGCTCTCGGTAGACCCGCCACGACCAGGTCGTACGAATCCTCGACGAGCTCCCGGACGAAACGGTCCGGGAGCTCGCCGTCGACCGTCACGGTGTTCCAGTGCCGCTTGTTCATGTGGTACCCGGGGACGATCAGCCCCGGGTACTTGCCACGCAGCCGTACCGCGTCCTCCGGGTCGCACTTCAGATTGACCGTCAGGGGCCGGGCGTCCAGGTTCGTCAGGGCGAAGAGCTTGCCCAGCACCTTGAAGACGGAGGTCTCCGGGTTGAACGGGAAGTCCTCCACGGTCGCGTTGAACGACAGACAGAACGCGCGCAGCTGCTGAGGGGTCACTCCGGCTTCGTCTCCTCCTGCGAGGGCCCGGCGGGGCCCACCGGCTCCACGAGCACGGTCACGATCTTGTTCCGGCGGCCGGCCGCCGCCTCAGCGGTCAGGCGCAGCTCACGGCCGTCGGGCAGCTCGACCAGCGACGACGCCCCGGCGATCGGCACCCGGCCGAGCGCCTTCGCCAGCAGTCCGCCGACGGTCTCCACGTCCTCGTCGTCGTACTCGTCGAGGCCGTACAGCTCGCCCAGGTCGGTGATGTCCAGGCGGGCGGTGACCCGGTAGCGGTCCTCGCCCAGCTCCTCCACCGGCGGCAGTTCACGGTCGTACTCGTCGGTGATCTCGCCGACGATCTCCTCAAGGATGTCCTCGATGGTGACGATGCCGGCGGTGCCGCCGTACTCGTCGATCACGACGGCGACGTGATTGCGCTCCTTCTGCATCTCGCGCAGCAGATCACCGGCGTTCTTGGTGTCCGGCACGAAGAACGCGGGACGCATCGCCGTCGACACCAGCTCGCTCTCCGCGTCCCGGGAGATGTGCGTCTTGCGGGTCAGGTCCTTGAGATACACCATCCCGACCACGTCGTCCTCGCTCTCCCCGACCACCGGGATACGCGAGAACCCGGACCGCAGGGCGAGGGTGAGGGCCTGACGGATGGTCTTGTACCGCTCGATGACGACCAGGTCGGTCCGCGGGACCATCACCTCGCGTACCAGCGTGTCGCCCAGCTCGAAGACGGAGTGCACCATCCGGCGCTCCTCGTCCTCGATCAGCGACTCCTTCTCGGCGAGGTCGACCAGCGCCCGCAGCTCCGCCTCGGAGGCGAACGGGCCCCGGCGGAAGCCCTTGCCGGGCGTCAGCGCGTTACCGATGAGGATCAGCAGCGGCGGGATCGGGCCCATGATGCGGGCGAGCGGCAGAAGGACGTACGCCGCCGCCGTAGCCGTGTTGAGCGGGTGCTGACGACCGATGGTGCGCGGGGAGACACCTACGGCGACGTACGACACGAGCACCATGACCGCTATCGCGACCAGCAGCGCCTGGGTGGTGCTGTCGAACTCCTGCAGGCTGGCGTAGGTGACGAGCGCGGCGGCGGCCATCTCGCAGGCCACGCGCACCAGCAGTGCCACGTTCAGATAGCGCGTCGGGTCGGCGGCGACCAGCGCGAGCTTCTCGCTGCCGCGCCGCCCGCTGCGTACGGCCTCCTCGGCGCGGAAGCTGGAGACCCGCGCCAGGCCCGCCTCCGCGCAGGCGGCGAGCCAGGCCACGACCACGAGGGCGATCGCCCCGGAGACCAGAGGGAGGCTCATGACACGGTCGGCGCGGGGGAGGGCCCGGTCAGGCCCTTCTCCGTACGCCAGCCGTCCACGATGGCGGCCTGCAGACCGAACATCTCGGCCTTCTCGTCGGGCTCCTCGTGGTCGTACCCGAGCAGATGCAGCACACCGTGGACGGTGAGCAGCTGGAGCTCCTCGTCCATGGTGTGCTGCGTGGGCGCCTCGGCCCCCTGCTTCGTGGCGACTTCGGGGCACAGCACGATGTCACCGAGGAGCCCCTGCGGGGGCTCGTCGTCGTCCTTGGACGGCGGCCGCAGCTCGTCCATCGGGAAGGACATGACATCCGTCGGCCCCGGCAGGTCCATCCACTGGATGTGGAGCTGCTCCATGGCGTCGGCGTCCACGACGATCACCGAGAGCTCGGAGAGCGGGTGGATGCGCATCCGCGCGAGTGCGTAGCGGGCGATGTCGAGGATCGCCTGCTCGTCGACCTCGGTTCCGGACTCGTTGTTGACGTCGATCGACATGGTCGCGCTGTGTCTCTACTTCCCCTTGTGCCCGGCCTTGCCACCGCGGCCCTTGTGCGTGCCGTTCTGGGTGCCGTGCTTGCTGTCGTACAACTCGTACGCGTCGACGATACGGCCGACGAGCTTGTGCCGGACGACATCGTGGGACGAGAGCCGGGAGAAGTGGACGTCGTCGACGCCGTCCAGGATGTCCTGCACCTGCCGCAGACCGGACTTGGTGCCGTCCGGAAGGTCGACCTGGGTCACGTCACCGGTGATGACTATCTTCGAGTCGAAGCCGAGACGGGTGAGGAACATCTTCATCTGCTCGGGGCTGGTGTTCTGGGCCTCGTCCAGGATGATGAAGGCGTCGTTCAGCGTCCGGCCGCGCATGTACGCGAGCGGCGCGACCTCGATGGTCCCGGCGGCCATCAGCCGGGGGATCGAGTCCGGGTCGAGCATGTCGTGCAGCGCGTCGTACAGCGGCCGCAGGTACGGGTCGATCTTCTCGTAGAGCGTGCCCGGCAGGAAGCCGAGCCGCTCGCCCGCCTCGACCGCGGGCCGGGTCAGGATGATGCGGTTGACCTGCTTGGACTGCAGGGCCTGCACCGCCTTGGCCATGGCGAGATAGGTCTTGCCGGTACCGGCGGGGCCGATGCCGAAGACGATCGTGTGCTTGTCGATCGCGTCGACGTACCGCTTCTGGTTGAGGGTCTTGGGACGGATCGTGCGGCCGCGGGAGGAGAGGATGTTCTGGGTGAGCACCTCGGCCGGCGTCTCTTCCGGTCCCTCGCCGTTCTCACTGGCCCTGAGCATGGCGATCGAGCGTTCCACTGCGTCCTCCGTCATCGGTTGCCCGGTGCGGAGCACCAGCATCATCTCGTCGAACAGGCGCTGGACAAGGGCGACTTCATGGCTGTCACCCACCGCGCTTATCTCATTGCCCCGGACATGGATGTCGGTCGCCGGGAAGGCCTTCTCGATCACGCGCAGGAGGGAGTCGCCGGACCCCAGGACGGTCACCATGGGGTGCTGGGCGGGGACGGTGAACTGCGCTCGTGCCTGCCCCTGCGCGGGGGTGTGAGCTGTGGGTGTCTGAGTCATGGGCCGGCTCGTAGGCCTTGCTCGTCCTCCTCGAAACGACTCGTCCGCCACGGGGGCGGCCTGGCGATTTCCAGGGTACGCCGGGGGACTGACAAGGCCGTAGGCCTTTTCCCCGGGGAGGTTTTCACGCGGGCGCGGCGCTGTTCACCGCCGGTGCGCCGCCCGTCACGGCCGGTGTGCCGCGTGTGGTCAGCGGCACAGGTCGTCGCCGAGCGGGGTGCGCGCGTACCGGACCATCCGGCCGCTGCGGGCGCGGCTGAGCAGGCCGGCGTCGTAGAGGACGGCGAGATGCTGGCTGACCGCGCCGGGGGTGACGCCGAGCCGGTGGGCCAGTTCCGTCGTGGAAGCCGGTTCGGCGAGCAGCAGGAGCAGCCGGGCCCGGGGGCGGCCGAGGAGGCGGACCAGGGCCCGGTCGCTGACCGGGGGCGGTTCCTCGGAGAGGGTGGCGCGGCCGCGGGCCGGATAGTGCAGCACCGGGGGCAGGGCGGGGTCGATGTTGGTGGTGGCGCCCCGGGCGAACAGGGTGGGGATCAGAACCATGGCGCGGCCTGCGATCCGCACGTCCGCGTCCGGCCAGTGGGAGCCCACGGGGGGTGTCAGACGCAGGATGTCGCCGGTCCAGGTCAGGCGCGGGTCGAGGCCCTTGAAGAGCGCGGCCGAGCCCTGTTCCGCGAGCACGCGCGAGTGGTGGGACAGGTCGGACTCCAGCACGGTCTGTGCTCTCGGCCACCAGTCCGGAGCCAGACAGTCGTGCCAGTAGCCGTCGAGCGCGGCGGTCACCCGGGTCAGCAGCTTCTCGGGGTGCGCCAGTCCACGGGCCACGACCGGTGGCAGGGGTCCGCCCTTGCCGCAGGTCCGGCGGAAGCCGTCGTCCACCGCGTCGGCGGGGGTGGCCCGCACCCTGTTCAGTTCCTCGGCGAAAGCGGGGCGTACCCGGGCGGGACGCGGGGTGAGGAAGTCCGCGATCCAGTTGCCGGGCATGACGAGTGCCTCCAGGAGCTCCGTGTCCTGGCGTTCGTAGGCCGGGCGCAGCCGTCGCAGCCAGGGCCGCTGGTGGGGGAACCGCGCCGGGTCGTGCCAGCAGCGCAGCGAGAACACCGCCTCCTGCAGCGGGGAGTACGCGAAGGAGGTGGTGGCCAGGTCGCCGATGGCGAAGTGGAACTCGATCATTTGAGCGCCACGCTAAATCATTGTCGGCTGCGTCTCCGCGCCGGTTGAGATGTCGCCATGAGCACAACACCCGCCACCTCGGCATCACACCGCGACGACGACACGACGGCCGAGCCGCGCTCCGACAACCCCGCCTCCCGCCCGGCCCGGCTGTTGCCCGCCGACCCGACCCTGCGTCGCGCCGGTCTGCTCGTGCTGCTCAACGCCCTGGGCAACGGGCTCTACTTCCCGCTGGGCGTCCTGTACTTCACCCGGATCGTCGGGCTGGACGCGACCGCGGTCGGGCTCGGGATGACGGTCGCGGGGCTGGTCGGTGTGGTGGCCGGGGTGCCCGCCGGGCGGGCCGCCGACCGCTGGGGTGCCCGGCGGGTGGGCTCATGGCTGTGGGGCGCCTGCGGAGTGGCGACGGCCTCCTACACGCTGGTGCACTCGTACGCCGGGTTCCTGGCCGCGGTGATCTGCGGGACCGGGCTGCAGATGGCGAGTCGCGGGGTGCAGGGTGCGATCTACGCCGATGTGCTGCCGGCTCAGACCCGGGTGGCGGCGCGGGCGTATCTGCGGACGGTCACGAACGTGGCGATGGGTGTGGGCGGCGGGTTCGGCGCGATCGTGCTCCAACTCGACACGCGGGGCGCCTATGTGACCGTGATCCTGATCAACGCGGTGACGTTCTGGGCGCCCGCGCTGATGGTGCGGCGGCTCCCGGTCGCGCCGCACGTCCTGGCACGGAAGGCGGACCCCGCCGGGGCGGCGCCGGTGGACCGCTGGCGTGCGGTGCGCGACCGGCCGTATCTGACGGTGACCGTGCTGAACGCGGTGCTGGCCGTGCAGTACACACTGGCCGAGGTCGGCCTGCCCCTGTGGATCGTGGAGCGCACCGAGGCGCCGCGCTGGACGGCGGCCCTGCTCGCGATCGTCAACTGCGTCCTGGTCGCCGTGCTCCAGGTGCGCGTCGCCCGCCGGGCTTCCCAAGTCCCCAGCGCCGTACGGGCGATGGGCTGGGCGGGGCTGTTGCTCGGGGCGGCCTGTGCGGTGTACGCGCTGTCGGCGGGGCTGTCACCGGTGTGGGCGGTGCTCGCGCTGACGGTCGGTGCGGTGGTGCAGGTCCTCGCCGAGGTGCTGTCGGCGGCGGGCGGCTGGACCCTCGGCTACGAACTCGCCGACGCCCGCCTCCACGGCGTGTACCAGGGCGTCTTCGGCGCCGGCATGTCCGCCGGGATGATGGCGGGCCCGGCACTGGTCACGGTCACCGCGATCCAGCACGGCACGACCGGCTGGGCGGTACTGGGCGCAATGTTCGCGGCCGCGGGTCTGGCAGTGCGCCCGGCTGTCCGATGGGCACAACGCGACGGCGACTGGCGGGGCGACCGTCCCTAGCCTCTGCCCACCCGGGGGGCCACGCCTCAACGCGGCTCCAGACCTTTCAGCCCGTCCGGCGTTTGAGGACAAGGCCCTTCAGGGGGCCGGAGCGGGGGTCTGGGGGCGCAGCCCCCAGGAGGGCCCGGGGTCGAAGGGGCGAAGCCCCTGGAGGATGGGACGGGCAGGGGCGGCGGGGCGAGGAAACCGACCTCAGAAGCCCAGGCGGCGCGGTTGCTTGGGGTCGCGCTGTCAGTCCTTGGCGACCTTGACGTGGAGGTCCAGGCTGTATCGATGTGCGGTTGTTGCCGCGTGGCCGGCGTTCCGGGTGGTGCGGGTTCAGAAGCCGAGGCGGCGCGGTTGCTTGGGGTCGCGCTGTCAGTCCTTGGCGACCTTGACGTGGAGGTCCAGGCTGTATCGATGTGCGGTTGTTGCCGCGTGGTCGGCGTTCCGGGTGGTGCGGGTTCAGAAGCCGAGGCGGCGCAGTTGCTTGGGGTCGCGCTGCCAGTCCTTCGCGACCTTGACGTGGAGGTCCAGGAACACCGGCGTTCCCAGCAGGGCCTCGATCTGCCTGCGGGACTTGATGCCGACCTCCTTCAGGCGCTTGCCCTTGGGGCCGATGATGATGCCCTTCTGGCTGGGGCGCTCGATGTAGACGAAGGCGTGGATGTCGAGGAGCGGCTTGTCGGCGGGACGGTCCTCGCGGGGGAGCATCTCCTCGACGACGACGGCGATGGAGTGCGGCAGCTCGTCGCGGACGCCCTCCAGCGCGGCCTCGCGGATCAGCTCCGCGATCATCACCTGCTCCGGCTCGTCGGTGAGGTCACCCTCGGGGTAGAGCGCCGGACCCTCCGGCAGCAGCGGGACGATCAGGTCGGCCAGCAGGTCCACCTGCTTGTCGCCGACCGCCGACACCGGCACGATCTCCGCCCACTCGAACCCGAGCTCCTTGCCGAGCTGGTCGATCGCGATGAGCTGCTCGGCCAGCGTCTTGCTGTCCACGAGGTCGGTCTTGGTGACGATCGCGATCTTCGGCGTCTTCTTGATGGACGCCAGTTCCTTCGCGATGAAGCGGTCACCCGGGCCCAGCTTCTCGTTCGCCGGCAGGCAGAAACCGATCACGTCGACCTCGGCCCACGTCGTCCGTACGACGTCGTTGAGCCGCTGGCCGAGCAGCGTGCGCGGCTTGTGCAGCCCGGGGGTGTCGACAAGGATCAGCTGCGCGTCGGGGCGGTGCACGATGCCCCGGACCGTGTGCCGGGTCGTCTGCGGCTGGTTGGCGGTGATCGCCACCTTCTGCCCGACCAGTGCGTTCGTGAGCGTGGACTTGCCCGCGTTGGGGCGGCCCACGAAGCAGGCGAAGCCGGCACGGTGGGCGGCCTCGGCCGACTCCTCGGATGACTGGGTACGAACGCTCATGGCGCCCATTCTCCCTGATCCACAGAGCCCCGCCGTACATGCGCCCGACCGCACCCCACCCGGTGAGCTTCCGGAAACCTCCACGCAACGAAACGTCACCGAAACACACCCGTACGCGACCGGAAACGCGAGCCCGTGAATCTCTGACGAGCCCCCACACCGTTGGAGACAACCGTGCCCCTCGCCGCCGCAAGCGTCGACACCGGCGACACCGCCTGGCTGCTCGCCGCCACCGCCCTCGTCCTGCTGATGACCCCGGGCCTGGCCCTGTTCTACGGCGGCATGGTCCGCACGAAGAGCGTCCTCAACATGCTGATGATGAGCTTCGTGTCCATCGCGCTGGTCACCGTCGTGTGGCTGGCCTGCGGCTACTCCCTCGCCTTCGGGGACGACATCGCCGGTGGCCTCATCGGCGGCCTCGACCACGCAGGCATGGCCGGGATCGGGCCGGACAGCGTCCAGGGCACCGTCCCCACCCTCCTCTTCGCCACCTTCCAGCTCACCTTCGCGATCATCACCGCCGCCCTCGTCAGCGGTGCCGTCGCCGACCGGGCGAAGTTCGGGGCGTGGATCGTGTTCGTGCCGGTGTGGGCGCTGCTCGTATACGTTCCCGTCGCCCACTGGACCTGGGGCCCCGGTGGCTGGATCCTCGACCACCTCGGCGCCCTCGACTTCGCGGGCGGTCTCCCCGTCGAGATCACCTCCGGTGCCTCCGGGCTGGCGTTGTGCCTGGTCCTCGGGCCCCGTCTCGGGTTCAAGAAGGACGCCATGCGGCCGCACAACCTGCCCATGGTCGTGCTGGGCGCGGGCCTGCTCTGGTTCGGCTGGTTCGGGTTCAACGCCGGATCCGCGCTCGGCGCCAACGGCCTGGCCGCCGCCGTCTTCCTCAACACCCTCGCCGCCGGCTGCACGGGCCTGCTCGGCTGGCTCTTCGTCGAGCAGAAGCGCGACGGCCACCCCACCACCCTGGGCGCGGCCTCCGGCGCGGTCGCCGGACTCGTCGCCATCACGCCGTCCTGCGGCTCGGTCTCCCTGCTGGGCGCGCTCGTCATCGGCCTCGCCGCCGGCGTCGTCTGCTCGTACGCCGTGAGCTGGAAGTTCAGGTTCAACTACGACGACTCCCTGGACGTCGTCGGCGTCCACCTGGTCGGCGGTGTCATCGGCACCCTGCTGATCGGCGTCTTCGCGACGGCCACCATGACGGGCGGGGCCGAGGGCCTGCTGCACGGCGGCGGGTTCGCTCAGCTCGGCAAGCAGCTGGTGGCGATCGTGGCCGTGGCGGCGTACGCCTTCCTCGTCACCTTCGGCATCGGCAAGGTCATCGACAGGGTCATGGGCTTCCGGGCGAGCGAGGACCAGGAGCACACCGGCCTGGACCTTACGGTGCACGCCGAGAGCGCCTACGATCACGGGGTCCTGGGGCACGGCGCCCCGGTCACGTCGTCCCTCGCCACCTCCGTCCCCGCCGCGCAGAAGGTCAAGAAGCAGGCATGAAGCTGATCACCGCCATCGTCAAGCCGTACCGGCTCGACGAGGTCAAGACCGCCCTCCAGGAGATCGGTGTGCACGGTCTGACCGTGACCGAGGCGAGCGGCTACGGCCGACAGCGCGGCCACACCGAGGTGTACCGGGGTGCGGAGTACCAGGTCGACCTGGTGCCGAAGGTCCGCATCGAGGTCGTCGTCGAGGACGAGGCCGCCGACGACGTCATCGACGCCGTCGTGAAGGCCGCCCAGACCGGCAAGATCGGCGACGGCAAGGTCTGGGCGCTGCCGGTCGACACGGTCGTACGGGTACGCACGGGCGAGCGCGGCCCCGACGCGCTGTAAGCCGTAGCGGCGCCGGGACCGCGCCCCTCGGTTCTTCACCGAGTACGGCACACGCCGCCTCAGTCGAACACGAACGGGCCCGGCGACTGCGGCCCCGTCGCCGTGCAGGTGATGGTGATGCCGAGGACAGTCATCTTCAGCGAGCCGCCGAAGGCCTCCAGGCTGTCCCCGGAGGCGACGGTGCCGCTCAGCGGGCCGACCTGGACGGGGTCGCCGGCGGCCATCGCCGGGTTCTCCGTGCCGCTGAAGGCGACGGTGCCGCCGCTCGCCTTCACGAGAGTGAGGGTCGAGGCGATCGAGTCCTCCGACAGCGCGATCGGCGCGGTGATCGCGGAGGAGTTGACGGTGACGGTGGCGGCGGTGCCGTTCTGTGTCGCCGTGAGGGTGGCCTCGCCACCGCCGAAGCTGCCGCAGTCGGCGGTGATCGTCGCGCTGCCGGGGGCGACGGCGAAGGCGGCGGGTGCGAAGGCCAGTCCGGTGACCGCGAGGGCCCCGGCGGCGAGCGCCGCACCTGCTCCGATACGTGTACGTCTCATGGGGGTTCGCTCCCTTTGCGGGTGGGGGAATTCCTGCCTGTGGGGGATGGGGACTGTTCGGCAGGTGGGTGCGGACACGCTGCATGAAGAACTGAACCGGGTGAAGAATCGAATCTGACGGTCCGTCGGAACCGCCGTTTCCATTGATGCGCGTGGGGCGAGCGTCGGCAAGGGTGATTTCCGGCCTCAACTACTCACGAGTCACCTACGGAACGCTGGGCGACATGTCCTGCAGGCCCACCACGCGCAGGAGTTGCAGACGCTCGTGGGCCTCCGTCCCCGGGCGGGCCGAGTGGACGACCAGCAGGTGGCGGTGCTCGTGGCTGACCATGACCTCGCAGTCCAGCTCCAGCAGGCCGACCACGGGATGCAGGAAGCGCTTCGTCGCCCGGTTGCGCTGCGACACCTCGTGCTCGTCCCACAGCCGTGCGAACTCCTCGCTGGACGCCCGGAGTTCGGCGACCAGCGCGGCCGGCTCCGGGTCGTCGGGGCGGGCCGCGGCCACCGCGCGCAGGGTCGCCACATGGGCGCGCGCGTGGCCCGCGAGGTCCTCCTGCGGGAAGAGCGTGCGCGCGGTCGGGTCCAGGAAGAAGCGGCGGGTCAGGTTGCGGTCCCGGCGCGGGCGGGACATCACGTCGCCCACCAGGGCCATGGCCATCGCGTTCTGGGCCAGCACCTCACCGCAGTCGTTCACCACCTGTGCCGGGGTGTCGTGCAGCCGGTCCAGGATCAGCAGCAGCCCGGGACGGACATGCTCCGACGCCGTCTCGCGCCGCGGCGGCTCCTCGCCGGCCAGGTGGAACAGATGGTCCTGCTCGACGTCGGTCAGGCGCAGCGCGCGGGCCAGTGCCGTCAGCATCTGGCGGGACGGGCGGGGGCCACGGGACTGCTCAAGCCGGGTGTAGTAGTCGACCGACATGCCGGCCAGCTGCGCCACCTCCTCGCGGCGCAGGCCCGGTGTGCGACGCCGGGGGCCCGGCGTCAGACCCACGTCCGACGGGGTCAGCCGGGCACGGCCACGGCGCAGGAAGTCGGCGAGTTCGGCTCGGTTCACCTCTCCAGCCTGCGGTACGCCGCGCGGCTTATCCAGGGACTGCCGATCCCCTGATCAACGGGTCTCTCCCGCTCGCACCGGCGCCGTCCGAGGGTGGTCGGTGACGAGAGGAGCAGATCATGCTGACGTTGGTGACGGGTACGACGGGACAGGTCGGCCGGCGCTTCGTGCCGAGGCTGCTGGCACAGGCCAGGCCGGGGGAGCGGGTGCGGGTGCTGGTGCGGGACCCGGCGCGGGGCGAGCCGTTCGCGGAGCTGGGTGCCGAGGTCGTGGTCGGCGATCTGCGGGACGCCGATGTGCTCGGCAAGGCGGTCGCCGGGGCCGACGCCGTGGTGAACGTCGCGGCGTCCTTCCGCGGCGTGCCGGACGAGGAGGCGTGGGCGGTCAACCGGGACGCGGCCGTGGAGCTGGGCCGTGCCGCCCTGGCCGCCGGTGTCCGGAGGTTCGTGCAGGTCAGCACGGGTCTCGTATACGGCACCGGACGGGGCCGCCCGCTGACCGAGGACGACGAGAGCCGGCCCGGCGGGGCGATGTGGGGCGCCTACCCCGAGTCCAAGGCGCAGGCCGAGCGGGAGCTGCTCGCGATGGAGGGCCTGGACGTGCGCGTCGGCCGGCTTCCCTTCGTCTACGGCGAGGGCGATCCGCATCTCGCCCAGTCCCTGATGTGGGCCGGGAACTGGGCGGCGACCCAGCGGCTCCACATGGGCCACCATGTGGACGTTGCCCAGGGGTTGCTGCGGATCCTGCAGGCGCCGGGAATCGCCGGGCGGATCTACAACATCGCCGACGATGCGCCGGTGACGGCGGTCGAGCTGCATCAGCTGAACGGGGTCGAGGTTCCTGAGGAGCTGTACGAGCGGGCGGATCCTGACCCTTGGCTGGCGATCACCTCCACGGAGCGGATTCGCCGGGAGCTTGGTTATCGGCCGGTGTATCCGTCGGTCTATGCGGCCAGGGACGCGGGGGCGCTCTAGCGGAGTGCCGCGTGGGGTAGTTGGGCGTCTGCGGGTTCGTTGTGGCTTGTCGCGCAGTTCCCCGCGCCCCTGACGGCGTTCTAGTCGACGCCCCTTATACGGTCCACCAGCACCGCTCCCGCCAGCCCCACCGCCGCCGCCACCGCGTACAGCATCCGGTACCCGCCCAGGTGGGTGACGATCGGGGCGGCGAGGGCCGGTGCCGCCACCTGGGGCAAGGCGTTGGCCACGTTGATGACGCCCAGGTCCTTGCCCCGGTCGGCGGCCTTCGGCAGTACGTCCGTCATCAGGGCGAAGTCGACCGACATGAACACCCCGAGGGCCACGCCCAGCAGCGCTGCCACGACGATCGCGCCCGGCCAGGTCTGCCAGGCGGCCAGCAGGGCGGTGGCCGCCGCCATCAGTACCCCGGACCACCGCACGAAGGGCTTGCGGCGGCCCACCCGGTCCGACCAGACGCCGCCCACCACGACCGTGGCCAGCAGCGCCACGCTGTCCACCGCGGTCAGGATCAGCACGCCCTGCTCGGGGTCGTCGTGGTGCAGGCGGTCCCGCAGGTAGTAGAGCAGGTAGAGGATCACCAGCGCGTTGCTCAGGTTGATCAGGAAGCGGGTCAGCCAGGCCCAGCCGAAGTCAGGGAAGCGGCGTGGGCTCAGCCAGAAGCCGCGGGCGAAGGAGCGCCAGGACCAGGTCGGCCGGTCCGTTGCGGCCAGCCTGAGGTCCCGGTATCGGAGTACGTACGGCAGCACCCCCGCCATCGCGAACACCGCGCATGCCGCGTACCCCGCCGCGATCCCGCCCGCCGCCGTCGCCAGTCCCGTCCCGGCGACCGCGCCGAGGATCTGGGCCGCCCCCAACCAGCCGCCCACCGCGCCCCGTTGGAGTCGCGGCACCCGGTCCGGGACGGCCGCCGTGACCGCAGCGAAGGCCGCGTTCAGGGTCAGCTGGACCAGGCACCAGCCCAGCGCCGCCGTCCACAGCCCGTCCGCGCCGGCGAGCAGCAGCAGCGACAGGGCGCCGCCCGCGGCACCGGCCACGATCCATGGCGTACGGCGGCCCCAGCGGGCCGTGGTGCGGTCCGACAGCGCGCCGAAGAACGGGTTGGCCGCCAGCGACACGGCCGCGCCCGCGCCGGTCACCCACGCCAGCAGCGTCTCCTTCGACATCCCCGTGCCGGGCGCGAAGTCCTCCGCCTGCTGGGCCAGGAGGATCTGGAGCGGGCCGTACCAGCCCACCCAGATCGCCACGTTGGCCAGCGAGAGCGCCGCCGTCCAGCCCCTGCCGACCCGGTCCGTGGGCTCGGCGAGGGCGTCGGCCGTCATCTCTGGGCCCGCAGCACGTCCCGCAGCCAGCCGTACGACGCCTTGGGCGTCCGCGTCAGCGTCCCGGAATCCTCGAAGTCCACGTGGACGAGCCCGAACCGGCGCTCGTACCCCTCCGCCCACTCGAAGTTGTCGAGCAGCGACCAGACGAAGTACCCGCGGACGTCCACCCCCGCCTCCATGGCCTTGTGCAGTGCGCGGATGTGACCGTCCAGATAGGCGATCCGCCGCTGGTCGTCGACGCCCTCGTACGAGCAGCCGTTCTCGGTGATGACGACGGGCGGGAGCCGGTCGCCGTAGCGGTCGCGGAAGCCGGTGAGCAGTTCCGTGAGGCCCTCGGGGACCACCGGCCAGCCGAAGTCCGTCGTCGGTACACCCTCGATCTGCCGCACCGAGAAGGGCAGTTCGGCCGGCATGCGCACCCCGCCGAACTCGATCTCGGTGCCCTGCGGGGCGCCCACCCGGGTCGGCGCGTAGTAGTTGACGCCGTAGAAGTCGAGGGGCTCCGAGATGACCTTCAGGTCGGCCTCGACGTCCCCCGGCATCAACTCGCCTATGCCCTCCGGGTACTGGCCGAGCAGCAGGGGGTCGGCGAACAGGCGGTTGAGGAGCAGGTCGTAGAAGTCCGCCGCCTCCAGGTCCGGCTGTTCCCGGGACGCCGGCCAGGTCGGGCCGTGCGAGTTGGCGACGCCGATGTCGGTCGCGCCGGCCGCGCGCAGGGCCCGTACCGCGAGGCCGTGGGCCAGCAGCTGGTGGTGGGCGACCGGGAGGGCGTCGAAGAGGAGCTGCCGGCCGGGGGCGTGGGTGCCGAGGGCGTGGCCCAGGAGGGTGTGCTCGGCGGGTTCGTTGAGGGTGATCCACTTGCTGACGCGGTCGCCCAGACGCTCGGCGACCACGGACACGTACTCGGCGAACCGGGCGGCCGTGTCCCGGTCCAGCCAGTCCAGCGTGACCGGCAGATCCCAGTGGAAGAGGGTCGGCACGGGCCGTACGCCCGCCGCGCACAGCTCGTCCACCAGACGGTCGTAGAAGTCGAGGCCCTTCGGTGCGTTCACCCGCGGCCAGGAGATCGAGAAGCGGTACGCGTCCACGCCCAGGCCAGCGAGCAGGGCCACGTCCTCGGCGTAGCGGTGGTAGTGGTCGCAGGCCACCGCCGCCGTGGAGCCGTCCTTCACCCTTCCCGGCTCGGCCGTGAAGGCGTCCCACACGGACCGCTCGCGCTCGTCCGCCGCACCCTCGATCTGGTGGGCCGAGGTCGAGACGCCCCACAGGAAGTCCGCCGGGAACCGGGGTATCGGATTCGTCGCACCGCGCTCATCGATCGCCATGCGCCGGATCATCCGTACCGGCGGTAACAGAAGTCAACGCCCCGGCGTGAACTGCCCGTTACGCCCCTTCCTTCAGCACCCTGGTGATCAGCTTGCGCTGCTCGTCGGTGAGCCGGGGATCCGAGCAGTACACCGTCCTGTCGTCGACGGTGATCTGGTAGCTGAAGCCGTCCGGAACCCCGATCGGGGGCGTGCCCCGGCCGGACGCGACCGCGCGCTCGGCCAGGGCCTGCCACTCCTGGGCGTCGGGCCGCCCCGAGGTGTCCACCTCGGCGTACCGCTCGATGCCCGCGAATCCACCCGTGCGCCGTACCTGAATACGCATGGATCCCTGTCTAGTACGGACTTACTGGATCCGCACCCCGACCTGCTCCCACGCCTTCTCCACGGCCCGCAGCTCCTCGCCGCCGTCGCTGAAGCGCTCGCGCGCGGCCTTGGCGGTCAGCTTGGCGAAGTCGGTGAACATGGCCCGGTCCGACAGCTCGCCGCCGGTCAGGACGTCGTACCAGATCTGTCCCGCCTTCTCCCAGGCGTGGCCGCCCAGGGCGGTCGCGACCAGGTAGAAGGCGTGGTTGGGGATGCCGGAGTTGATGTGGACACCGCCGTTGTCGCGGCCGGTGCGCACGTAGCCGTCCATGGTCGCGGGCTGCGGGTCCTTGCCGAGGACGTCGTCGTCGTACGCGCTGCCCGGCTCCTTCATGGAGCGCAGGGCCTTGCCGGAGACGCTGGGTGCGAGCAGGCCCGCGCCGATCAGCCAGTCGGCCTCGGCGGCGGTCTGGCCGAGCGTGTACTGCTTGATGAGCGAGCCGAAGACGTCCGACATCGACTCGTTCAGCGCGCCCGGCTGGCCGTAGTACGTGAGGTTGGCCGTGTACTGGGTGACGCCGTGGGTGAGCTCGTGGCCGATGACGTCGATCGGGATGGTGAAGTCGACGAAGATCTCGCCGTCACCGTCGCCGAACACCATCTGCTCGCCGTTCCAGAAGGCGTTGTTGTAGTTCTCGTCGTAGTGGACGGTGGCGTCCAGCGGCAGGCCGTCGCCGTCGATGGAGTGCCGGGCGTAGACCTTGAGGTAGAGGTCGAAGGTGGCGCCGAGGCCGGAGTGGGCGCGGTTGACCGTGGCGTCCTGGCCGGGCTCGTCGCCCTCGCCGCGGACCTTCCTGCCGGGCAGGGCGGTCCGGTGCTCGGCGTCGTAGATGGTGCGCAGCGGCTGGTCCGACGGTGCCTTCGCCGCCGGGGCGGACGCGAGAGCGAACTCGGTCGTGACACGGCGCCTGCCGCGCAGCTCACTGTCGCGCATCAGGGTCCGGCGAGCCGGGCCGGAGAGTGCGGGGTCGTCGTTCCGGGCCAGCTTGTCGAGGACGTGTGGCGGTACGACGGTGCAGAAGACGGGCTCGAAGCCCCCGTGTGTCGTCATGCCCGGCACCCTTGCACTGGGTCATGACCGTGTCACTACCCGCAACCATGATTGGTGAAATATACGGACAGGGAGCCGCACGCTCCGTGACGAAGTGGTATAGCGCACTTTTTGTCCGATTCATCCCTCGGGTCCCGCATACTGATACGACGCCCCGCACGGGGAGTGGCTCGGCTAGCATGCTTCGCATCATGCGTTTCGGGCTGCTTCTTCTTAGCTGCCGCGGCGAGGGCCTGTAGTCCAGGTCGACTCCCTCCCCGCGGAGCTTCGCGTTGCGTCGTCGGCCGTCCTTCCGGACACCATGAGGAGCCCCGCAGACATGGCGAACCGCCAGCAGCCCAGCACCATGCCGATCCACAAGTACGGCCGTTACGAGCAGGTCGACATCCCGGACCGCACCTGGCCGGACAACCGCGTCACCGTTGCCCCCCGCTGGCTCTCCACCGACCTGCGCGACGGAAACCAGGCCCTGATCGACCCGATGTCGCCCGAGCGCAAGCGCCGGATGTTCGACCAGCTGGTCAAGATGGGCTACAAGGAGATCGAGGTCGGCTTCCCGGCGTCGGGGCAGACGGACTTCGACTTCGTACGGTCGATCGTCGAAGAGCCGGGCGCGATCCCCGACGACGTCACCATCTCCGTACTGACCCAGGCCCGCGAGGACCTGATCGAGCGGACCGTGGAGTCCCTGAAGGGCGCCAAGCGGGCCACCGTCCACCTGTACAACGCCACGGCCCCCGTCTTCCGCCGGGTGGTGTTCCGCGGCTCCAAGGACGACATCAAGCAGATCGCCGTCGACGGCACGCGTCTGGTGATGGAGTACGCGGAGAAGCTGCTGGGTCCGGAGACCGAGTTCGGCTACCAGTACAGCCCGGAGATCTTCACCGACACCGAGCTGGACTTCGCGCTGGAGGTCTGCGAGGCGGTGATGGACGTCTACCAGCCGGGTCCGGGCCGCGAGATCATCCTCAACCTGCCCGCCACCGTGGAGCGTTCGACGCCGTCCACGCACGCGGACCGGTTCGAGTGGATGAGCCGCAACCTGTCGCGCCGTGAGCACGTCTGCATCTCCGTCCACCCGCACAACGACCGCGGCACGGCCGTCGCCGCGGCCGAGCTGGCGCTGATGGCCGGCGCCGACCGCGTCGAGGGCTGTCTGTTCGGGCAGGGTGAGCGCACCGGCAACGTCGACCTGGTCACCCTGGGCATGAACCTGTTCTCGCAGGGCGTCGACCCGCAGATCGACTTCTCCGACATCGACGAGATCCGTCGTACGTGGGAGTACTGCAACCAGATGGAGGTCCACCCGCGCCACCCGTACGTGGGCGACCTGGTCTACACGTCCTTCTCCGGCTCCCACCAGGACGCCATCAAGAAGGGCTTCGACGCGATGGAGGCCGACGCGGCCGCCCGCGGGGTCACCGTCGACGACATCGAGTGGGCGGTGCCGTACCTGCCGATCGACCCCAAGGACGTCGGCCGCTCCTACGAGGCCGTCATCCGCGTCAACTCGCAGTCCGGCAAGGGCGGAATCGCGTACGTCCTGAAGAACGACCACAAGCTGGAGCTGCCGCGCCGGATGCAGATCGAGTTCTCGAAGATCATCCAGGCGAAGACGGACGCCGAGGGCGGCGAGGTCACCGGCGGTGACATCTGGGCGGTCTTCCAGGACGAGTACCTGCCGAACCCCGAGAACCCGTGGGGTCGGATCCAGGTCAAGAACGGTCAGTCGACGACGGACACGGACGGCGTGGACACGCTGAAGGTGGAGGCCACGGTCGACGGCGCCGACACCGTTCTGGCGGGTACCGGCAACGGTCCGATCTCGGCCTTCTTCGACGCGCTGGCGAAGATCGACATCGACGCCCGGCTGCTGGACTACCAGGAGCACACGATGAGCGAGGGCGCGTCCGCGCAGGCCGCGTCGTACATCGAGTGCGCGATCGACGGCAAGGTGCTGTGGGGTATCGGGATCGACGCCAACACCACGCGTGCCTCACTGAAGGCGGTCGTGTCGGCCGTCAATCGTGCCGCTCGTTGACGGTTCTCTCGCCGTAGGCCCACTGGTGAGTGGGCGAGTGCGGCAGCGTCGTGGTTGATCGCGCAGTTCCCCGCGCCCCTTGGGGGCGTTGCCGACGCCCGGCGATTCGAGGCCCCGTCCGCCGTATTTCGGTGGGCGGGGTCCAGCCGTTTTCGGCCATTGATCCGTGCAGGTCACGGAAAGGTCTCGTCCGGGGTGCTGACTCCACGTCCGGGATGTGGCTAACATCACGCAAGCGCGGCGATGTTGCCGCGGTATTACGGAGGTGCGACGTGCTGCCAGGACGGGGACAAGACGACCGTGCCGCCAGGCTTGCGCGCATCCTGGGCACCCGTATCGCGTGGTCGGCCGTCGGGGACGGCGAGTTCTTCTGCCCCGGCTGCGGGGGTGACCGTAACTACCAGCGGTTGACGGGACACCGTCGTTTCACTCTGCTCGGGGTGCCGGTGCTGCCGCGCGGTGAGACCGCCCCCGTCGTGGAGTGCGCGGCCTGCCGGCGTCACTTCGGCACCGACGTCCTCGACCACCCGACCACCACCCGCTTCTCCGCGATGCTCCGCGACGCCGTCCACACCGTCGCCCTGGCGGTACTGGCGGCGGGCGGCACCTGTTCCCGTACGGCGCTGGAGACCGCGGCGGCCACGGTGCGCGCGGCCGGGTTCGACGACTGTACGGAGGACCAGCTGAACGCCCTCGTCGAGGCGCTGGCGGCCGACACCGGGCGGGTCTTCTCCGAGCCCTGCGGTGCCGGGCTGGCCATAGAGCTCCACGAGGCCCTGGACCCGCTCGCCCCGCACCTCGCCCCGGCCGGCCGCGAGTCCATCCTGCTGCAGGGCGCCCGGATCGCCCTGGCCGACGGCCCGTACACGCCCGCCGAGCGCGACGCCCTGTCGACGGTCGGCGCCGCCCTCACCATCTGCGGCGACGACGTGACCCGACTGCTGGCCGCGGCGGCGCGTACACCGTCCTAGGGATCGGACGAAGACAGGACCGGGTCCCGAGTACGCGCGTACTCGGGACCCGGTGTCATGGGACGTGGGGACGTCAGCCGTGGAGCAGGGGCGAGCCCTGGAGGTCCTTGGTGAACGCGCCCTTTCCGTCGCCCTCGATGTCGTAGACGATCGTCGAGTCCGTCGACCAGTACAGCTCACCGTCGTAGGTGGTGGACGGCGCGACACAGGTGTTCACGGGCTCGATCGCGAACCACGAGTACTCGTCGTTGACGATCTTGGTCAGGTCGCACGTCTTCTTCGTGACGACGTGGTCCTCGGTGTCCTTGGTCAGGCGCTCCTCGATCCGCGTGGTGATCTTGAAGCTGGTGAACCGCTTGGAGTTGTCGATGACCTGGTCGACCAGGATCTGCCAGCTCACGACCGACTTGCCGGTCATGCTGCCGGACACGGTGCCGGTGTTCTCGACGTTGTACATGCTCTCCGGCTTGTCGCCGGGGAAGTACACCTCGAACCCCGAACGCGCGCTGGCGGCCGAGGCCGGTGCCGCGGCCAGGCCGATGACCGCGAGCGCGGCGGTACCGGCCGCGATGCCGGTGGACAGAAGCTTCCTCATGACTGTTTCCCTTCCGGGCTCGGGTGGGGCCCCGCCCGATGCGGGGCCCCACAAGGACGGCAGCGGGGCTAGAGGCCCATGCCGGTGAAGGTGCGCTCCAGGGAGTCGGCGTACAGGCGGGCGCCGCCGATCTTCGGGTGGAACGACTGGGCGGACAGGCCGTAGCCCTTGAGGATCGGCCAGTCGTTGGACGGCTTGTCCGAGTCGACGAGCGTCTTGACGATGCCGTGCACCGACTCGGGGTCACCGCAGACGGCCTTGCCCGCGAAGTTCTGCTTCGGGTTGGAGAACCAGGCCTTGATGCCCTTGGCCTTGGCGTCGTCCACGGCGCCCTGCATCGCGGTCGCCAGCGTGTCGGCCACGCTGCCCAGCCAGTCCGAGGACGAGGCGGACAGACCGATCTGGCCGACGCCCGGGATCGTGATGCTCAGGCACTCGCCCCGGTTCTCGATCAGCGGCGGGTAACCCATCAGCGCGATCTTGGCGTTGGGGGCCTTCGCGGAGATCTCGGTGAGGACCTTGGTGATGTCCGGCCGGACGATCTCGTTGATGACGCCGACCGCGGCCTTCTCCAGCGGCTGGCCGATGAACTTGCGGTCCCGGCCGCCGACGGACTGGTCGACGTCGCCCTCCTCGAAGGTCTTGTCCTTGCAGTTGCCGCCGTTGAACGCGACCAGGCACTTCTGGATCACGTCCGCGAAGCGGGCGTCGTTGCCGCCGATGGAGATGGTGACCAGCGTGGTGTTCTGGTCCAGGTAGCCCTTGTCGATCTGCGGCTTCTCACCGCCGCTGGACTGCACCTCGCCGGCGTGCCACACGTTGTAGGTGCGGGCGCCGGAGCAGGCGATCAGGTGGTAGTCCATGGCGCTGCCGTAGCTGTCGGCCGAGGCGCCGATGGACTGCGAGCGGCCCGGGATCTTCGCCTGGCGCGACCACGCCTGGGTGGAGCGGTGGCAGGCGTTGCGGGTCTTGTCGTCCTGCTTGTCGAGGTAGTTGGTCTCCGGGTAGTAGTCCCGGTTGCCCTCGGACGCGCCCTCACCGGAGGAGTACGAGTCGCCCATGGCGACGACGAAGTCCTTCGGCTTGGCCGACAGCGGCTGGAAGGCCACCGAGTCCCACGCGATGTCCTCGTCGCCGGTGCCGTCGTCGGTGTCGGTGTCGAGGGTCACCGACGGGGTGCCGGTGAAGTTGAAGACGCCCAGGTCGACCCACTTGTTGGAGCGGATCCGCTGCGGGTGCACACGCACCGGCGACTTGGAGTCGGTGCCGCCGACCCGGTAGGCGGCCTGCCGGGTGTGGGCGCCGTGGTCCGGCATGTGCACGAAGACGCGCATCCAGCCGCGCTGGGTGCCGCTGAGCGTCCACTTGCCGGAGACGTGCAGCCGCTTGCCGTCGGCGGTGGCGAGCCAGCGGGTGTGGCCCAACCAGAAGTGATTGCCGTTGCCCGCGCCGATCTGGTGCAGGTCCATCTTGGACGGGTACTTGCCGCCCTCGCCCGCGAAGGTGAACTGGAACGAGCCCTTCGAGGCGACTGTGCAACTGCGTCCCGAAGTTCCCGCGGGAACGGTGCCGTTGGGCAGGTCGTCCACGATCAGGGACCCGGACGGCAGACCGGTGTTGCAGCGCGGCGGGTAGGAGTTCTCGTCCGGCTGCTCGGGGTAGGTGTCGTCGAACCGGTGGATCGGGTTGCCGCACCGGGCCTCGGTCGTGCAGTTCTTCCAGGCGACCCGCTCGTGCCACCAGCACTTCAGGTAGAGCGGGTTGTCGGTGTGCGGGTCACCGGGCAGCACGCACGGGCCCTTGTTGTCGTCGTTGGAGGCATCCTCGCTGATCCTCGACGGCACACAGTCGTTCTGCGGGCCGCAGAAGGTGAAGATGGGCGGCTTGGCCGAGGTACGGGCCGCGTCGCTGTTCCACCAGGCGCCCTTGTAGCCCGCCTGCATGTCACCCGGCTTGAACATGGCGGAGATCGGACGGGCGGCCCAGCCGATCACCTTCTCCTCGTAGGGCCAGTTCTGCGGTTTGGCCGCGTGGCTGTAGTCGTCCTTGCCCTCGGCGTTCTCCAGGAACGGGGTCCGGTTCTCCTTCCACAGCGGGTTGGCCGGGTTGTTGGTCCAGCCCACGCCCCACTTGCCGTTCTCCGGCGCCGACTTGGGGTGGTACCCCGAGTTGTACGCCCACAGCGCGTAGAACCAGTTCTCGATGTACTTCGGTTGGCCCTCGTTGATCTCCAGGCCGTCCTTGCGGGTGCTGTTCCACTTCTCGATGAGGATGTTGACACCCGCCGCGATGTTCGCCGCGTAGTCGAGGGCGACCGCCTCCTGCTGGGTGACGGTCTTGGTGTTGCTCTCGCCGTGGTTGGGCAGCCGCATGCCGTCGGTGACCTGCGTGATGCCGTAACCGCAGTCGGCCTTCGCGAAGTTGATCGCCCACGGGTCCTGCTGCTGGCCACTGGCCGCGTACTTGACGCCGTAGAAGTTGCCGATCAGCGAGTTGGCCGTGACACCGGGCACCGCGAGGCGGGTGGCCTGCCACATGTTGGACTCCTGCGCCGTGATGCCGAGCATCACCTGCGCGGGGACGTGCCAGTCCTCACCGGAGCCGCCGGCCAGCTTCGCCAGCGGGAACAGCGTCTGCGGCGCGTACGCCGCCATGCCGGTGTTCTTCCAGTTCGCCGGCCGCGTCGCGCCCTTGTTGAGCTTGCCGACGATGGCCTGGTCGACGGCCCACTCGACCTGGCGCGGGGTGGGCTGGAAGGCCTGCTTCTTGGGGTCGTTGCGCGGGACCGAGCAGTAACGGTCGGCCTCGACGGGGTCGTTGGCCGCGGCCCGCGTGGAGCGGCCCGGCTGCGCGCCCTGCGCGAGCAGCACCGGGCTGGTCTGCGTGCCCCGGGTGACCTCGCGCTGACCGCCGACCGGGTCGGAGCCGGGGGGAGCGTCCAGGACGACGGTCTTGCGGGTGTCCAGCGCCTTCACAGTGGTGCGGACGGTGCGGGCGTCGAGGGCCTCCTCGGGACGGATCCGGGAGTCCTTGCCGTCCGCCCAGCGGGAGGTGACGACGGCCTGGCCCCGGCTGGAGACCTGGGCGTCCTTGTCGATGCCGCCCGGGTTGCGCAGTACGCCGCCCGCCGCGCGCGTGGTGGAGGCCGCCTTGCCGGTGACGTACACCGTGCCCGCAGGGGTGGCGGTGAGGTCGAACTCGTCGAGCTTGCCCTTGGCCAGTCCGGCGGGCTTGCCGTGGCCGTCGGCCTTCTTGATCTGCGCCGCGCTGACCCGGGAGACCGTGGCCGTGTTCTCGGCCGCTACCGCGCCGCGGGTCTTCGCCGCCTTGGGGTCGGCGTCGATGAAGGTGACACCGCCCTCGGCGTCGGCCTTGAGCTGGAACGGCCATGCCTTGGTGGTGGCGATGTCCCGGGTCTTGCCGGCCTTGACGGCCACGATGTGGTTGCCCTCGGCGGCGACGATGCCCTGGTCGGTGGGCACCGCCGAGGTCACCTGGCCGGTGACCGTCTGCTTGGTGCCGACCTTGCCGGTCCGGGCGTCGACCGTGACGAGCCGGGTCTGGTTCTTCGCCGACCGGTCGTCGGTCAGCGCCGTGAAGACCGCCTCCTCGCCCTGGCCGCAGCCCGGGGAGAAGTAGCCGAGCGTGGCCTGGAACGGGAGCTTGGTGACCCGGCCGTCGGTCAGGTCGACGACGGCGGTGAACGCGCCGCGCGTCATCAGGTCGGGCTTGTTGGTGAAGGTGCGCGGCGCGTAGGCGACGGCCGCGTACTTGCCGGACTCGGTCAGACAGGCGTTGCCGATCCAGGAGTCGGTGTCGAAGCCGGACTCGGACAGGGTGGCCGCCGTCTTCCAGGCGTACCCCTGCTTCTCGTCCGCGACGAGGACATGGAAGCCGGTTCCGTCACCGGAGGTGGTGAAGGCCCGGTCGGAGGACTTGCGGTAGTCCTCGCCGAGGACGGCCGTACGCCGGTCGGCCGGGACGGCGGTCGGTTGGTCACCGGGCTTGGTGCCCGGGTCGTGGGCGGCCGGTGCCGACCAGCCCTTGGCTTCCCCCTGCGGGTTGGCCGCAGCGTATGCCTGCGTCGTGGCGACACCGGCGGACAGCGCCATGGTGAGGGCAGCCGTCACTGGTATCCGCACACGCCGCATCAGCGCGTTGCGTATCAACGTGAATTCTCTTCCTGCAGAGTTGAGCGTTCCCATTGCAAAGGGAACGCACGGCGCAGTCAGCTAAGGAGAGAGCGATGGTCTCGTGGGCTGGGTGAGCGCGTGGTCACCGGCCGCACTGGTCAGGATGCGGCCGTGCCGAGCACATAAATGTGGTGGGCGACAAGGTGACTCGCCGGGCAGCGCGAGACATAGCGCAGCAATCCCCCCGTGAGAAGCGCGCATTGGGAACCGATGTTCGGTTCAGTGGTCACCGGGAAAGTATCAGGTGCCACGATCCGTGTCATCCACAATTTTCACACCGTGCACACGCGTGACGCACGCCACGCCCGCCGAGTCTTCTCAAGGGGGCGTCGGCGAGTATGGTTTCGCTGACCACTCAACCGTCTGATGTGCAACTGCACACGTCCTGACGGGAATTCAAAGCTTCATAGGGGGAACCACCATGTCTCGTGCGCTCGTTCGCACGCTGGCCGCCGGCGCAGCGCTGCTCACCACCGCGTTCGTGACTCCCGCGGCCACCGCCGCCACACCCACCGTCGACGAGCTGCGCGTGCCGGGGACCACCGTGCAGTTCTCGCCGACCGCGTCCGCGCAGACCAAGACCCTCGCCGCACAGCACAAGGCGACCGTTCAGAGGGCCGCCGTCGAATGCGGCTCCGGCTACCGGCTGCACTTCGCCGAGCGTCTTCCCGACTCCCGCCGCTACGGCACCCTGTTCACCTATACCAAGTCCAACAGCCAGGGCTTCTCCGGCGCCTGCGCCGTGTTCGAGAACAACATGCCCGGCGGCATGAAGATGAAGCTCAAGCTCTGCCCGAACCGGGTCAACCCCACCTGCAAGGTCGACGAGGGCCTCTTCAACAGCTACGCGGGCCCGGTCAAGATCGAGGGCAGCCACTCCTACGTCTTCTGCTCGAAGGTGACGGCCATCATGTGGGACGGCATCGCCGGCCCCGCCATCATCGACGCCGTCCGCCGCGCCACCCCCTGCGACTGACCCTCCCGACGAGTTCGCAGGCACCCCGAACCGCCCGGTTGCCGCCGGTGAGATTCCCGGCGGCAACCGGCGTCCAAGCACGTCCGCAGGCCCACGCCCGCCCTCGCCCGCAGTACTCCCCGGGGAGTAGTCCGGCCGCCCCGCCGCCCTGGGCAGTACCCCCGAACTCGGCCTCCCGCCCGACGAACCGCCCCCTTTTCGCCGGGAGTCTGGAACCGACCCAGACACCCGGACCGGAGGGAGGCCCGTCAGATGGGGGCCGTAAGGACAGCTGTGCGGCTGGGGGTACCTCCCACGCCTTCAAGGCAGTGGGGGAGTGCCGTGCCCTGGCTCGTGCTCGGGCTGTGGATCGCCGTGCTCGTGATCGCCTCGCCGTTCGCGTCGAAGCTGGCGGACGTCCAGCGCGACCGTGCCATCGACTACCTGCCGGCGAGCGCCGACTCCACGCAGGCCGCCCAGATCCAGGACCGGTTGCCCGGTGGCGAGGCCACCGAGATGGTCGTCGTCTACCACCGCGACGGCGGACTGACCGCCGCCGACCGGGCCACCGCCGCCGGCCAGCTCGACCGGATCGCGAGCGCCCACCGGCTCACCGCCGAACCGCGGGGCATCCCGTCCCAGGACGGCACCACCCTGATGTACCCGGTGGCCAGCACCGAGCCCGGCCAGGACGAGAAGGCCCGCGACGAACTGGTCGACTCCGTACGGGACATCGCGCACGGCGGCGACGGGCTCGGCGTCGACGTCGGCGGTGCGGGAGCGCTCGCCACCGACGCGAGCGAGGTCTACAACTCGCTGGGCGGACCGCTGCTCTACACCACCGCGGGCGTCGTCGCGCTGCTGCTGATCATCATCTACCGCAGCCCGTTCCTGTGGCTGGTACCGCTCGCCGTCGCGGGCATGGCCGACTATCTGTCGATGGGCGTGGCCTACGGCCTCAACCAGGGGTTCGGCACCTCGGTCTCCGGCCAGAGCTCCGGCATCATGACGATCCTGGTGTTCGGCGCGGGCACCGACTACGCCCTGCTGCTCGTCTCGCGCTACCGGGAAGAACTACGGCGGATCGAGCGGCCCTACGACGCCATGGCCGCCGCCCTCAAGGGCTGCGGGCCCGCCGTGCTCGCCTCCTCGGGCACCGTCGCCGCCGGACTGCTCTGCCTGCTCGCCGCCGACCTCAACTCCACCCGGGGGATGGGCCCGCTCGGCACCGTCGGCGTGCTGTGCGCGCTGTTCGCCATGCTGACGCTGCTGCCCGCGATCCTCGTCCTGCTCGGCCGCCGCGTGTTCTGGCCGCTGGTGCCCCGCTACGGCAGCACGGTCAAGGCCCGCCGGTCCCTGTTCACGGCGATGGGCGGCTCCGCCGGACGCCGGCCCCGCACCGTCCTCGTGGGCGGCGCCGTCCTGCTGGGCGCGCTGGCCCTCGGAGTCCTGAACCTGCCCGGCAACCTCAAGCAGGAGGACTCCTTCACCAGCAAGCCCGATGCCGTCGCGGCCATGGAAACGCTCGCCACGGCCTACCCCGAACGCGGCACCCAGCCCATCAGCGTCATCACCCCGCAGGACCACGCCGCCGAGACGCTCACGGCGGTCCGCGGCACCCGGGGCGTCGACAGCGCGCAGGAAGGACGTACCGGAAACGGCTGGACCGAGATCTCCGTCATCGCCGCCGCACCACCCCAGTCCACCGGGGAGACCGCCACCATCGAGGCCCTGCGCGAGAAGCTCGACGGCTCATACGTCGGCGGGCCCAGCGCCCAGCAGATCGACCTGAAGGACACCAACGCCCGCGACCGCCTGGTCGTCGTGCCGATCGTGCTGCTGTCCGTGCTGCTGATCCTGATCGCCCTGCTGCGCTCGCTCGTCGCGCCGCTGATCCTGGTGGCGGCCGTGGTCGCGGTGTGGGGCGCGGCGCTCGGCATCGGCGGACTCGTCTTCGGACCGGTCTTCGGCTTCGAGGGCACCGACCCCGGACTCGGGCTGCTGTCCTTCGTGTTCCTGGTCGCCCTCGGCGTCGACTACGGCATCTTCCTGATGCACCGGATGCGCGAGGAGTGCCTCGGCGGCGCCGACCCGGCATCGGCCGCGCTCACCGCGCTGCGCACCACGGGCGGCGTCATCGCCTCCGCCGGCCTCGTCCTCGCCGCCACCTTCGCCGTGCTCACCAACATGCCGCTGGTGCCCCTCGTCGAGCTGGGCTTCGTCATCGCGGTGGGCGTCCTGCTCGACACGTTCCTGGTGCGCACGTACCTGGTGACCAGCGCGAGCGTGGCCCTGGGACGCAAGGTGTGGTGGCCGGGCCGGCTCTCCCGGGAACCCGACGGCCCCCGGCCGCCCGTCCCGCCGAGGCAGCCGCAGCCGGTGGCCGTCGACGTCCCCTGACCGACCGGCGTCCCTCCCTCCCGGAGGGGCGCCGCCGTCCCGGAAGATGAACCCCGTGCAGGCAACGACGACAGCGCAGCGGTCCCGTATCGGCGAGCGGGTCATGGCCGCGATCAACCGCGACCCCCTGACCGCCCCGCACCGCACCCGCAACGACGCACTGCTGGCCGTGGCATGGGCCGCCCTCGCCACGGTCACGGCCCTGCTCGGCGACCGGGAGCTGCGGCCCGACGCGCTCGGCTGGACCCTGCTGTTCGCCGCACACGTCCCCCTGGTGTGGCGGCGCCGCGGCCCACTGCTGGTGCTGCTCGCGGTGATGGTCTGCATCGCCCCGTACCACGCCCTGGAGAACAACCACGCCGCGCCCATCTTCGCGACCATGGTGGTGCTGTACACCGTCGCGGCGACCGGCACGGTGCGCCGCACCCTGCTCACCGGCACCGCCGTACTCGGCGTGACACTGCTGCTCAACGCCGTCACCAACCCCGACGGGACGGCGGAGCTCCTGCGGATCTCCGGCTGGGTCTTCGCGTTCCTCTTCTGCGGCATCGACGTCCGCTACTACCGCCAGTTCGTCGCCGCCATCGTCGAACGCGCCGAACGCGCCGAACGGACCCGCGAGGAGGAGGCCCGCCGCCGAGTCGCCGAGGAACGCCTGCGCATCGCCCGCGACCTGCACGACCTGCTCGCACACAGCATCACCCTCATCGGCGTGCAGACGTCGGTGGCCGCGCATGTGCTGGCGGCGGACCCGGAGCGGCTGGACCGCGAGACGGTCGCGAAGTCCCTCGACGACATCGCCGAGACCTGCCGCACGGCGCGCGGCGAGCTGCGTACGACGCTGGACGTACTGCGCGAACAGGGCCCGGCGGGCCAGGCACGCGGCCCACTGCCCGGGCTCGACGGAGTACCCGACCTGGTGGAGACGGCACGGCTGGCCGGAGCGCGGGTGGAGTCGGCGATACGGGTGCGGGAGGCACCGCCCGCCGTGGGCGCGGCCGCCTACCGGATCGTGCAGGAGGCGCTGACGAACGTCGTACGGCACGCGGGGCCGGAACCGGCGGTGCGGGTGGAACTGTACGAGGAGCAGGGGGCGCTGCGGGTGTGGGTCACGGACGACGGATGCGGCGCCGACCCCACGCCTGATTCCACCCCCGACCCCACCCCCACCCCCGACCCCGCCCTCGCCGCCGCCTTCGATCTGCAGAGTCCCGGCTACGGCCTGGTCGGGATGCGTGAACGGGCTCGCAGCGTGGGTGGCACACTCGACGCCGGACCACGAGACGAGGGGGGCTTCGAGGTGAGGGCCGTACTGCCCACCGGGACGGACCGGGGAGACGAGCGATGATCCGCGTGCTGCTCGCGGACGACCAGACGCTCGTGCGGGAGGCGTTCGCCATGCTGGTCGAGTCGGCCCCGGACATGGAGGTCGTCGGCCAGGCGGGCACCGGCCGGCAAGCCGTGGAGCTGGCCCGCAGCGTCCGAGCCGACCTGGTCGTGATGGACATCCGCATGCCCGACCTGGACGGCATCGGGGCGACGCGGCTGATCGCGGCGGAGGAGGACCTGGCCGGGGTGCGGGTCCTGGTCCTCACCACCTACGACACCGACGAGAACATCGTGGACGCGCTGCGCGCCGGTGCCTCCGGGTTCCTGGTGAAGGACACCCGCCCGGCCGAACTCCTCGACGCGATCCGCACGGTGGCGGCGGGGGAGTCGTTGCTGTCGCCCGGCCCGACGGCACGGCTGATCGAGCGGTTCCTCCGCAGCCCCTCCGCACCCACCGCCGACGGACCCGAATGTCTGTCCGAACGGGAACGCGAAGTGCTGACGCTGGTCGCGCGCGGCCTCAACAACACGGAGATCGCCGAAGCGTTGGGACTCAGTCCGCTCACGGCCAAGACCCATGTCAGCCGCATCATGGGCAAGTTGGGGGCGCGGGACCGGGCGCAGTTGGTCATCGTGGCGTATGAGTCAGGAATGGTGACACCGGGGAGCGTCTCTGATCAGCTGAGTGATCCTTTGTGATCCCCAGCTTGTGGGATCGGCTGGATCGTTTCCCATCGTGGTGGGGTCGCGTGGGCGTGCAGGTGGAATCCTGCGCCCAATGCTGCCCCTCGTGGCCGGTGTTGGCTGGATGGGGGTCCCTCTGGACGGAGTCTGGGGGAGGGCGTGCTGATCGTCTCACGCCCTGGTGCCGGTGGGCTGCGCGAGGCAGCTTCGTCCGGCTCGTGTGAGCGTGTCCCTCCGGACGCTTGCCCGCCTGACCTGAGAGGCCGGTGGGGGAGGGTGCCCTGCGTCGCCTGGGTGCGGGGCGTGTGGTTCGGCGCCGGGTGGCCCCGGTCTTCGATCGGTCCTTCCGGCGGGTCTCGGTGGTGGTCCGTTCGACCACGGCTCGGGCTTCGAGCTTGTCGACCACGCCGCGGATGACCATCGCCCCGCCGGCCCGGTCGGTGACGGTCCTGGCCTGGTGGGTGAGGCCGCGTGCGGCGATGAGTTGCCACGCGCCCGTGTCGGGTCCCCCGCCCGCAGCAGACCACGGGCGCAGGCCGTGCGGGCGGTCTCCCCCTCGCCGAGCGGCAGCCTCCTGCTCACCGATACCTCTCCCCCAGTCGTGGTGCTGTCATCCGATCAACGACACGACTGCGGATAGGTCACACATTCGGTGTGCGCACTTCTATGCGATCGGCAGACGACACATCGCCACACATCGCTACAGATCCCGATGGGGAAGTGTGAGCCTGTGACGGACCGGTCAATGTCTGACCCTCCGTCAAAGGAGACCGATGACCATCCTGAGCCGCACACTCAGTCGTACGTTCCTAGTCACCGCAGTACTCCTGACCACGCCCCTCGCGACGGCCGGCAACGCGTCGGCGGGCGACGCGGACACCGGCTGCACGTCCTCCGTCCCCTATGTCTCGGGGCAGGGCGGCTTCGACGCGTACCGCATCCCGGCGACGATCACGACGGCGCGCGGCACGGTCCTGGCCTTCGCCGAGGGCCGGCACGACGGTGCCGGGGACACCGGCGACATCGATGTCGTCCTCAGACGTTCCACCGACGGCGGCTGCACCTGGGGTCCCATGTCCGTGGTCGCCGCCGGTGACGGGGACACCCGGGGCAATCCGGCGCCGGTGGTCGACCCGCGCACGGGTGCGGTCGTGCTGGTCACCTCCTACAACAGCGGTGCTGTGTCGGAGGGGGAGATCATGCGGGGGGAGGTGACGGCGGAGGAGAGCCGGCGGGTGTTCGTGCAGCGGAGCCTGGACGACGGCCGGTACTTCACGCGTCCGCGGGACATCACACGGCAGGTGAAGCCGGCCGGCTGGCGTTGGTATGCGACGGGGCCGGGCCACGCGGTGGCGTTGAGCCGGGGCTCGCACGCGGGCCGGCTGGTGATCCCGTCGAACCACTCGGCGGCACCGGCGCCGGGTTCCCAGGACACCGGTCAGGAGCCGAGATACTACGGCGCCCACGCCATCTACAGCGACAACGGGGGCCTGACCTGGCGGGTGGGCTTCGTGGACGACAACTACGACGGCCGCGACAACGCCAACGAGTCCACGGCCGCCGAACTCCCCGACGGCAGGGTGTACTTCAACTCCCGCGACCAGCTCGGCACGAGCGCGGGCAACCGGCTGGACGCCCATTCCAGCGACGGTGCCGCGACCCTGGACCGCCCGTACACCGTCCAGCCCACCCTGAACGACGTCCCCGTGGTGGAGGGAAGCGTCCTCCAACTACCGGGCGCCGACGCCCCGTTGCTGTTCTCCGGCCCGTCCGTCCCCACCGCCCGCCAGTCGATGGCGGTGTGGCGCAGCACGGACGGCGGAGCGACCTTCGCGAAGGCGCTGACGCTGTCTCAGCAGCGGGCGGCGTACTCCGACCTGGTGCCGCTCGGCCGGAGCGCGGTCGGGATCCTGTACGAGACAGGGGTGGCGGGGCCGTACGAGTCGATCGAGTTCCGCCGGTTGCAGGTGGGTGACCTGTCCTAGTCCTGGCGCCCCGCCAAGGGGCTCCGCCCCCTGGACCCCCGAGCCTTTGCCCACCCACCACCCGTCTCGGTCTCTCAAGAGGCCGGCCTTGAGGTTCTCAGCCCGTCCGGCGTTTGAGGACGAGGCCCCTTCAGGGTCGAAGCGGGGGTCCGGGGGCAGCCCTCAGCGGGGTGGAAGGGGCGGAGCCCCTTCAGGATGGGACGGGTAGGAGCGGCGGGGGCGAGAAACGCCTACAGCAAGCCCGCTCCGGCCAGAAACTTTCCCACCCGCTCCACCTCTTCCGGCGACAGCGGCACCTGGGGCTCCGCCGTCGCCGCGCAGTCGATGACGCCCCGCAGCTGCAGCGCCGCCTTGAAGGCACCCAGCGCCGACGAGCCGCCCCCCATCCGCCCGGGGTCCCCGACCCCCACCAGGCCGAACAGGGCACACAGGCGTTCCTGTTCGGCCCGCGCGGACTCCCAGTCGCCGGCCCGGCACAGGCGGTCGAGGCGGACGTACCCCGCGGGGTCGACGTTGGCGAGTCCGGGCACCGCCCCGTCGGCCCCGACGGCGAGCGCCGCGTCGGTGATGAGTTCCGAGCCGGTCAGCACGCTGAAGCCGGTGATGTCGGGCCGGTTGCGGGCGCCGACCACGACCGTACGGAAACCGGCGAGATCGCCGCTGGAGTCCTTCAGGCCGGCCAGCACCCCCTCGGCGGCCAGGTCCAGGATCACCTCGGCGGGGAGCTTGGTGTGGACGGAGACCGGGAGGTCGTACGCCACCACCGGCACCGGGGACGCCGCCGCGATCAGCCGGTAGTGGCGGGCGATCTCGGCCGGATGGGTCCGGGCGTAGAAGGGGGCCGTCGCCACGACCGCGTCCGCCCCGGCGGCGGTGACCTCGCGCACATGGTCCAGCACCCGCGGCGTCGTCATGTCGATCACCCCCGCCAGTACCGGCAGCCGGCCCCCCACGTGCCCCGTCACCGCCTCCACCACGACCCTGCGCTGCCGGTCCGTCAGATACGCCGCCTCCGACGTCGAACCCAGCACGAACAGCCCGTGCACCCCGCCCTCCACCAGGTGGTCGACCAGCCTGAGCAGGGACGGGACGTCCACCTCGCGGTCCGGTGTCAGGGGCGTGCAGACGGGCGGGACGACACCGGTGAGCGGGGTGGGGATCATGATCAGGGCTCCCTGGAACTGTGACTCTGTCGTACGAGGTCGCGCGTGGCTTCGCCCTCCTCCACTGGATGGTGACACCTGTAACGGTGCTCGGGGCTCGACGTGGCCGAGAAGTCCGGCATCACCTCCGCGCATACCCCGTCCGCCTTCCAGCACCGCGTCCGGAAGGGGCATCCGCTCGGCGGTCGCGTCGCCGACGGGACCGGACCGATCAGCGGGATCGGGTCGATGGGGTCCAGCAGGCCGGGAGTGGCGGAGAACAGGGCGCGGGTGTACGGGTGCCGGGAGCCGTCGGTGACACCGGCTGCCGGGGCCTCCTCGACGATCCGGCCCAGGTACATCGTGATCACGCGGTCGCTCATCCGCCGTACCGTCTGGATGTCGTGCGAGACGAACACCAGGGCCAGGCCCAGCCGCTCCTTCAGGTCCAGGAGGAGGTTCAGGATCTGGGCGCGGACCGACACGTCCAGCGCGCTCGTCGGCTCGTCGGCCACCACCAGGTCGGGGTCCAGGGCCAGCGCGCGGGCGATGGCGACGCGCTGGCGCTGACCGCCCGACAGCTGGCCCGGCAGCGCGTCGGCCAGGACCTTGGGCAGGCCCACCAGGGACATCAACTCCCGTACCCGGTCCTCACGTTCGCGCCTGCTGCCGCGCTCGTGCACGTCCAGCGGGTCCCGCAGCACCTGCCGGATCGGCAGGCGGCGGTTCAGAGCCGTCGACGGGTCCTGGAAGATCATCCCGGTTCCGGCGCCGACCGCCGTCCGGCGCTCGGCCGGGCTCATGGTCCACAGGTCCCGCCCCCGCAGGGCCACGGTCCCGGACGTCGGCCGCTGCACCCCGACCAGCACCTTCGCCAGCGTCGACTTGCCGCACCCCGACTCCCCGACCACACCGACCGTCTCGCCGGGCGCGATGACCAGATCGGCGCCGGTCAGGGCGTACACCTTGTCCCGCGTGAACAGCCCACCGCTGCGCGCCTTGTGCACGACGTGCGCGTCCGACAGTTTCACCAGCGCGTTCACTTGCGCTTGGCTCGCGGTGCTCGCGCCGGTCATTGCGGCCGACCTGCCTTTCTGCTGGGGGTCCGGGGGTTATCCCCCGGGAGAATGCAGCCGGAGCGATCCGTCGGCGCCAGGACGATCGCCGGGTGATGGCAGGCCGCCGTGTGTGTCGGGGGACCCAGCAGGTCGGGTGCCGTCGTGCGGCACACCTCGCTCGCCAGCGGGCACCGGTCCGCGAAGCGGCAGCCCGCGGGGAAGTCCGCGGGGGACGGGACCACGCCCTTGATCTGCGTCATCCGATCCTGTGCCGACTCCAGGGACAGCACACTGCCCAGCAGTCCGCGCGTGTAGTGATGCGCCGGTGCCTCCACCAGGTCGGCGGTCACGCCCGTCTCCACGATCTGGCCGCCGTACATCACGACCACCCGGTCGGTGACGTCCGCGACCAGCGCGAGGTCGTGCGAGACCAGGACCAGGGAGAAACCCAGCTCCTCCCGCAGCCTCAGCAGCAGCTCTATGATCTGCGCCTGCACCGTGACGTCCAGCGCGGTCGTCGGCTCGTCGGCGACGATCAGCCTGGGGTCGCGGGACAGGGCCATGGCGATCAGGACGCGCTGGCGCTGGCCGCCGGAGAGTTCGTGCGGGTAGCTGGGCAGGGTGCGTTCCGGGTCCAGGCCGACCAGGGTGAGCAGTTCCTGGGGGCTGTGCCGGCCTCCGCGGCGTACGACCTGCTTGAGCTGGGCTCGGATCGTCATCGCCGGGTTCAGGGACGACAGGGCGTCCTGGTAGATCATCGCCATCTCGTGGCCCAGCAGCTTGCGGCGGACCCGCATCGGCTCGCCCACCAGCTGCCGCTGGTTGAACCGGACATGGCCGCGCACCCGGGCGCCCTTCGGCTCCAGGCCCATCACCGCGAGCGCGGTCAGCGACTTCCCGCAGCCCGACTCCCCGACCAGCCCCAGCACCTCACCGGGCTGCACCTCGAAGCTGATGCCGTCGACGATGTCCACGCCGCGATGGCGGCCCTCGAACCCGATCGCCAGGTTCTCCACGGCCAGCATCGGCTGCAGCCCCCCGGGCAGCGGACGGGCCCGTGACCGCAGCCGGGCCGCCGCCTCCGTCAGGCCCGGCAGCTGAAGCACCTCGCCGCTGCCCGGTTCCGGTGCCTCCAGCCGGTCGTGATGGTCCTGCACGTCGACCTCGCGCGCCGACGGTGCCGCCCACGCGTCCGACACGCCCTCGGAGAGGATGTTCAGCGAGAGCACCGTCACCAGCATCAGCAGACCGGGGAAGACGGTCGCCCACCAGCCGCCGGTCAGCACCAGGTTCTTGCCGTCCGCGATGACACTGCCCCAGGAGGGGTCCGGCGGCCGGACGCCCGCGCCGATGAAGGACAGCGACGCCTCGAAGACGATCGCCTCCGCCACCTGGACGGTGCAGAACACCAGCACCGGGGCGGCGCAGTTGATCGCCACGTGCCTGACGACGATGTGCGGGGTGCGGGCGCCGATGACCCGTTCGGCCGTGACGTAGTCCTCCCCGTACTGGTCCAGCACATTCGCCCGTACGACCCTGGCCACCGGCGGCGTGAACAGGAACGCGATCGCGCAGATCAGGACCGTGATGCCACCACCGAAGACGGCGACGAGCACGGCGGCCAGCGCGATGCCCGGGAACGCCATCACCACGTCCAGGCAGCGCATCAGCGTCTCGTCGACCGCCTTGCGCGAGGTCGCCGCGATCGCGCCGATCAGCGCACCGACCACCAGCGCCAGCCCGGTCGCCCCGAGCCCGATCGCCAGCGACCAGCGGGCGCCGTACATCAGCCGGCTGAGGATGTCCCGGCCGAGGCTGTCCTGGCCCATCCAGTGCTCGGCGGACGGATGGCCCGTGCCGTCGACAGGCGGCTGCTGGTCGAGCGGGTCGTGCGGGGCGAGGACCGGGGCGAACAGGGCCATCAGGACCACGACGGCCAGGAAGCAGACGGCCACCTTCGACAGCGTCGGCAGCTTGTGCCAGCCGCGCAGACGGATGCCGGGCCGGGACAGCGCCTCGGCCAGGCGCTTGCGGTTGAACGTCACGTCGCCTCCCGCAGGCGCGGGTTGACCAGCAGATACAGGATGTCGATGACGAGGTTGACGACGACGAAGCCGATCGCCGTGGTGATGACGACGCCCTGGACGACCGCCGGGTCACCGTTCTTCACCGCGTCGATCATCAGCTTCCCCATTCCGGGGAGGGAGAAGATCGTCTCGATGACGACGGCGCCGCCGAGGAGGTAGCCGACGCGCAGTCCTAGGACGGTCAGCGGGTTGATGAGGGCGTTGCGCAGCACGTTCCGGCCGACGACGACCCGCGGCGGCAGCCCGCTCCCGATCGCCGTACGGACGTAGTCCTTGTCCAGCTCCTCCACCACCGACGTCCGCACGATCCGCGTCAGCTGCGCCGCCACCGGCAGCGACAGCGCGAGGGCGGGCAGGGTCATCGTCTTCAGCCAGCCCGTGAAGGAGTCGGCCGGGTTGATGTAGCCGCCGGTCGGGAACCAGCCGAGGTCGACGGCGAGGTACTGGATCATCAGCAGTGCCAGCCAGAAGGCGGGCGCGGCGACCCCGGTGAGGGAGACGACGCGGATGATCTGGTCGGGCAGCCGGTCGCGGTAGATGGCCGCCGTCACGCCGCCGAGCAGCGACAGGACGACCGCGATGCCCAGGCCCAGGAAGGTGAGCTGGATGGTCAGCGGCAGCGCGGTCATGACCTGGTCGACGACCGGCGCCCGGGTCAGGGCGCTGGTGCCCATGTCGCCGTGGACCAGATCGCCGACGAAGGCGGCGTAGCGGACGGGGAGCGGATCCAGCAGGCCGTTCTCCTCGCGGAAGTCGTGCAGCTGCTGGGGCGTCGGGTTGGCGCCCTGGAAGAACGCGGACGCCGGATCGACGTCCGAGAACCGCATGACCAGGAACACGAACAGCACGATGCCGAGCATCAGCGGCACGAGCAGCAGGATGCGACGGGCCAGGATCCTGACGACGGTGACCACAGAGGGACTCCCAGGGCCCCTAGGCCCACTTGGCCTGGAGGAGGTTGATGCCGGGGTACGGCTGTGCCCTTATCCCGGTGAGCTGGTCGGGGTTCCAGGCCGTCATCAGCTCGTTGTGGACGACCGGGTAGAGCACGGCCTGTTCGGCGACGACGTCGATGTAGTCCTGGACCATCGCCTTCTTCTTCTCGGCGTCCGGCTCCCGGGTCGCCCGGTCCATGTCCTTGAAGAGCGCCTTGGCGACGGAGTTGTCGGCCCACCGCGTGTACTGCATCCACAGGTTCTCGGGGCCGTAGTTGTAATGCATGATCAGGTCGGCGTCGAGGCCGAACTGGTTGGGGTTCGAGGCGGCGGCGACCACCTGGTAGTCCTGCTTCTGGTCCATCTTGGTGAAGACGGCCGTCGTCTCCTGCGGGGAGAGGGTCGTCTTGACGCCGATCGCGTCCCAGGAGGACTTGATGGTCGGCAGACAGTCCACGATCCAGCTCACGTTGACGGCCAGGATCTCGATCTCCAGCCCGCTGACCCCGGCCGCCTTCAGCAGCGCCTTCGCCTTGTCGGGGTCGTGGTCGTAGACGCTCTTGGCGCGCCGGTAGCTGGGGTTGGACTCGTTGAGGAACGACGACGACGGCTTCCCGTGGCCCTTCAGCGCCACCTCGATCATCTTGTCCCTGTCGATGGCGTAGTGCAGGGCCTGGCGGACCCGGACGTCGTCGAAGGGCTTGTGCTTGGTGTTGAACATCAGGAAGAGGTTGTTCATCCCGGCGCCGCCCGCGACCGTCAGCCCGCCGTTCTCCAGCTGCTGGATGTTGGCGTACGGGATGTTGTCGGAGATCTGCGCACCCGCGCTGGCGCCCGAGACCCGGGCCACGCGCGGGGCCGCCTCCACGATCGTCAGCCAGTTCATCTTCTTGAAGGCGGGCTTGCGCGGGCCGTTGTAGTCGGTGAACGCCTCGAAGGTGGTGTTGGACTTCGGGTGGTGCGCGGTCTGCCGGTACGGCCCCGAACCGATCGCCTTGCCCGCGATGGCGTCCTCCCAGGCACCCGGCTGGGAGAACACGTGCTTGGGCATGATCTTGGCGAGGGTGAGCCGCGAAAGCCCGTCCGGGAAGGGGAACTTCAGCACCAGCTCGACGTTCTGCGCGTCGACCTTCCGCACTTCCTTGAGCCAGCTCGCGAAGAAGCCCTTGGCGAGGGTCTGGGTCTTCGGGTCGAGGATCCGGTCGAAGACGAAGACGACGTCGTCGGCGGTGACCGGCTTGCCGTCGTGGAACCTCGCCCCCGCGCGCAGGGTGAACTTCCAGGTCGTGGCGTTCGGGTCGGCCGGCATCTGGGTGGCGAGCGCGGCGTAGGGCTCGCGCGAGATCGGGTCGGTGTCCAGCAGCCCCTCGTAGATGTGGTTGTTGGCGGCCATGCAGAAGGCGGACGCCGTCTGGGTGGGGTCCCAGCTGCCGTCGTTGCCGTAGCCGATCACCGCGGTGAGGGTCCGGTTCTGGCCACCGCCCCCGCCGGTCTCGTTCGTGGACTCCGGCCCCGACGAACAGGCCGACAGCGATGCGGAGACGGCTGCGGCCGCGCCCAGCGCGCCGGTGTACTTCAGGAACGACCGGCGGTGCAGCGCCGGCACGTCGTGGGTCACGTCGCGCACGGTTCCTCCAGGCGTGGGTGGTGTGCTCCGGCGATGAGGGTGTGAGGAGAGGCGAAGGGTGATGCGAGGAGATACGACGTCCTACGTCCTGACGGTCAGCGCGACCATAGGTGGGGCAATGAGGGCGGTCAAGGGATCTCACACGAATGGCGCATCTGCCACAGGTCGGACCAATGGCGCTGTGAAATGGCGAGAGTTGACCCCTCGTCAGGTGCATATCCGGCGGACATGGGACGTGGGACGTCCGGGTGCGCGTACGATGCGCCGCATGCCCGGGCAGCCCAGGAACAGCCGTACGTCCGAGGAGTCCAGGAACAGCCGGATCCAGCGCCAGGTCATGCAGCTGATCATCGACCGCAGGCTGCAGGCCGGTGCGCTGCTGCCCACCGAGGCGGAGCTGATGGGGGACCTCGGGGTCAGCCGCAACTCCGTGCGCGAGGCGCTCAAGGCGCTGCAGGCCCTCGACATCGTGGAGATCAGACACGGCTACGGCACATACGTCGGCCAGGCGTCGCTCACCCCGCTGATCGACGGGCTGACCTTCCGGACGCTCGCCCGGCACGATCACGACGACTCGGGGGCGCTGGCGGAGATCCTTCAGGTGCGGGAGGTGCTGGAGGAGGGGCTGATCCGGCGGGTGGCGGCGGCGGTGACGGAGGCGGAGCTGGATCGGTTGGAGGGGGTGGTGGCGCGGATGGAGGCGGAGGGGAGGGCGGGCCGTTCGTTCCCCGAACTCGACCGTGAATTCCACGAGTTGCTGTACGCCTCGCTCGGCAACGACCTCGTTCCGCAGCTGCTGAGTGCCTTCTGGACGGTCTTCCGCCGGGTCGCCGGCGCGCGCGGCCGCGCCGCCGATCCGTCCCCCGACCTCACCGCGCGCCGCCACCGTGACATCGTGACCGCTCTGCGTGCGGGGGACGTGGAGGGGGCGCAGCGGGCGATGGCGGTCCATTTCCGGGGGATCGCCGCGCGGGCGGGGCGCCCGGCTGCCGGCTGACCTCACATTTGTCCTCGCCCCCGCCGCCCCTACCCGTCCCATCCCTGGGGGCTGCCGCCCCCAGACCCCCGCTTCGGCCCTGAAGGGGCCTCGTCCTCAAACGCCGGACGGGCTGAAAAGCGGTGAACACAGCCTCTCCGGCGTTTGAGGAGCGGGGGTCCAGGGGGCGGAGCCCCCTGGGAGCGGGGTTGAAGGGGCGGCAGCCCCTGGAGGATGGGACGGGTAGGGGCGGCGGGGGCGAAACGGAACCGACGGTGCCGCCGAGGGCGGTCAGGAATCGAGAAGCGCCGCCCCCCGGCCGCGGCTAGCGTGACGGCCATGGACATCTCGATTCACGCCAGCTTTCTCCCGCACGACGACCCCGAGGCCTCCCTCGCCTTCTTCAGAGACGCCCTCGGCTTCGAGGTCCGCACCGACGTAGGCCAGGGCAAGATGCGCTGGATCACGGTCGGCCCCGCCGGCCAGCCCGACACGTCCATCCTCCTCGCACCACCGGCCGCCGACCCCGGCATCACCGACGACGAGCGCCGCGTCATCGCCGAGATGATGGCCAAGGGCACCTACGGCTGGATCCTGCTGGCCACCTCCAACGTCGACGGCACCTTCGAGAAGGTGCAGGCCAGCGGCGCCGAGGTCGTCCAGGAGCCCACCGACCAGCCGTACGGCATCCGCGACTGCGCCTTCCGCGACCCCGCCGGCAACCTGATCCGGATCCAGGAGCGCAGCTGAGCGAGCGCCCGGCTCACCGCAGTCCCGGAGTCCCGGAGTCCCGGAGTCCCGATCGGAAACACCTAGTCCCACCAGACCCACCCGAAGCCGCACAGGGGAGAGCAGACGTATGAGCAGGGCCACGAGGGCGGACGCGCAGTCGCCCGCGCCGCACGCCGCCGACAGCCATGAGCTGATCCGTGTGCACGGCGCCCGCGAGAACAACCTCAAGGACGTCAGCATCGAGATCCCCAAGCGTCGGCTGACGGTCTTCACCGGCGTGTCCGGCTCCGGCAAGAGCTCGCTGGTGTTCGACACGATCGCCGCCGAGTCGCAGCGGCTGATCAACGAGACGTACAGCGCCTTCCTGCAGGGCTTCATGCCGAACAGGGCCCGCCCCGAGGTGGACGTCCTCGACGGCCTGACCACCGCGATCACCGTCGACCAGCAGCGCATGGGCGGCGACCCCCGCTCCACCGTCGGCACCGCCACCGACGCCAACGCGATGCTGCGCATCCTCTTCAGCCGGCTCGGCAAGCCCCACATCGGCCCGCCCAGCGCGTATTCGTTCAACACCGCCTCGGTCCGGGCCAGCGGTGCGATCACCGTCGAGCGCGGCGCCAAGACCAAGGCCCAGAAGGCGACGTACGAGCGCACCGGCGGCATGTGCAACCACTGCGAGGGCCGCGGCAAGGTCTCCGACATCGACCTCACCCAGCTCTACGACGACTCCAAGTCGATCTCCGAGGGCGCGTTCACCATCCCGGGCTGGAAGTCGGACAACGTCTGGACCGTCGGCCTCTACGCCGAGTCCGGGTTCCTCGACCCGAACAAGCCGATCCGCCGGTTCACGAAGAAGGAGATGCACGACTTCCTCTACCGCGAGCCGACCAAGGTCAAGGTCAACGGCGTCAACCTCACCTACGAGGGCCTGATCCCCAAGATCCAGAAGTCCTTCCTGTCCAAGGACAAGGAGGCGATGCAGCCCCACATCAGGGCGTTCGTGGAGCGGGCCGTCACCTTCACCACCTGCCCCGAGTGCGACGGCACCCGGCTCAGCGAGGGAGCCCGGTCCTCGAAGATCAAGGGCATCAGCATCGCCGACGCGTGCGCGATGGAGATCCGCGACCTCGCCGAATGGGTCCGGGGGCTTCGAGAGCCCTCCGTGGCGCCGCTGCTCACCGCGCTCCAGCACACCCTGGACTCGTTCACCGAGATCGGCCTCGGCTACCTTGCGCTCGACCGGCCCGCGGGCACCCTGTCCGGCGGCGAGGCACAGCGCGTCAAGATGATCCGCCACCTCGGCTCCTCGCTCACCGACGTGACGTACGTCTTCGACGAGCCCACCATCGGTCTGCACCCGCACGACATCCAGCGCATGAACGACCTGCTGCTGCGGCTGCGGGACAAGGGCAACACGGTGCTCGTGGTGGAACACAAGCCGGAGGCGATCGCCATCGCCGACCACGTCGTGGACCTCGGCCCCGGCGCCGGCACGGCGGGCGGCACCGTCTGCTACGAGGGCACCGTCGAGGGGCTGCGGGCCGGCGACACCGTCACCGGCCGTCACCTCGACGACCGGGCCAAGCTCAGGGAGACGGTGCGCAAGCCCACCGGCAGGCTGGAGATCCGCGGCGCGAAGGCGAACAACCTCCAGGGCGTCGACGTGGACATCCCGCTCGGCGTGCTCTGTGTCGTCACCGGCGTCGCCGGCTCCGGCAAGAGCTCCCTGGTCCACGGCTCCATCCCGGCCCCGGAGGGCGTGGTCTCGGTGGACCAGACGCCGATCCGCGGCTCGCGGCGCAGCAACCCGGCGACGTACACCGGACTCGCGGACCCGATCCGCAAGGCGTTCGCCAAGGTCAACGGCGTGAAGCCGGCCCTGTTCAGCGCCAACTCCGAGGGCGCCTGCCCGACCTGCAACGGCGCCGGAGTGATCTACGTCGACCTCGGGATGATGGCCGGCGTCGACACCCCCTGCGAGGACTGCGAGGGCAAACGGTTCCAGGCGTCGGTGCTGGAGTACCGGCTCGGCGGCCGGGACATCAGCGAGGTCCTCGCGATGTCGGTGACCGAGGCCGAGGAGTTCTTCGCCGGCGGCGAGGCCCGCACCCCCGCCGCGCACAAGATCCTGGAGCGGATGGCGGACGTCGGACTCGGCTACCTCACCCTCGGCCAGCCGCTCACCACGCTGTCCGGCGGCGAGCGGCAGCGGCTGAAGCTGGCCACGCACATGGCGGACAAGGGCGGCGTGTACGTCCTCGACGAGCCGACGACCGGCCTGCACCTCGCCGACGTCGAGCAGATGCTCGGCCTGCTCGACCGGCTCGTCGACTCCGGCAAGTCGGTGATCGTCATCGAGCACCACCAGGCGGTCATGGCGCACGCCGACTGGATCATCGACCTCGGGCCCGGCGCCGGACACGACGGCGGCCGGATCGTCTTCGAGGGCACCCCCGCCGACCTGGTCGCCGAGCGCTCCACCCTCACCGGTGAGCACCTCGCGGCCTACGTCGGCGGCTGACCGGCGATGTGTTTCACCACGTCGCCCGTGATGGCCGTCATCTCGGCCCGCTCCCGGCAGCTGAGGGAGCGGGCACGGGAACAGGGAGGGGACCGGGCAGGGGAGTGGACGGGGCCGGAGTCCGTTCGGGAAAATACGGGTGTGCGATCCAACCACTCCTCGCCCGAGGAGCAGCGGCTGAAGACCCTCGTGGCGCTGCGCCGCGTGCGTGACCGGATGGACAGGGAGTACGCCCAGCCGCTGGACGTCGAGGCGCTGGCGCGCGGCGTCCACATGTCGGCCGGGCATCTCAGCCGCGAGTTCCGGGCCGCCTACGGCGAGTCGCCGTACGGCTACCTGATGACGCGCCGTATCGAGCGCGCGATGGCGCTGCTGCGCCGGGGCGACCTCAGCGTCACCGAGGTGTGCTTCGCGGTCGGCTGCTCGTCGCTGGGCACCTTCAGCACCCGCTTCACCGAGCTGGTCGGCATGACGCCGAGCGCCTATCGGCGGCAGGAGACGGAGGCGACGGCGGGGATGCCGTCCTGTCTGTCGAAGCAGGTGACCCGGCCCCTCAGGAACAGGCCGAACTCACCGCAGCCATCGTGACGGGTTCGGGGGCGCCGACCCCTGTACGGCGCCCCCGTCCCGTCAGGGACCTGCCCTACGGCAGTTCCCTCGGGTAGTACTTGTCGTCGTCGGAGTCGTAGACGAGCTTGCCGCCGGCGTCGTAGCCCTTGATGTGCGGTGCCACGGTGACCTGCTGGTTCAGCACGCCGGACGCCACGAAGAAACCGTGGTCGAGGGCGGCCACGCTGCTGGAGTCGCCGTAGGCGACCCGCACCTCGGCCACCGACGGCTCGACCATGCCGACCAGACCCCAGCGGAACGGCAGCTTCCAGTTGCCGCGGTCCATGACCGACTGCTGGTAGAGCTTGCCGACGTTGGGGTTGACGGACACCGGGCCCTCGTCCGGGATCGCGTCGCTGTCGTCGACGAAGCCGGAGACACCCTGGGTCTTGCCGTCGGTGACACGGCAGATGAGATTGGCCTGCCCCGGCGTCTTCGCCTGCTCCCGCGCCGCGACGACGAACATGCCGTCACCGGTGGCGTTGGAGTCGCCGGTGCTGCGCATCGCCAGCAGGATCCGGTACTCGTCCGCCGTGCCCGGGCCCGGGTCGCCCGGGGGGGCGGATGCCGGACCGGTCGTAGGCCAGGCAGCTCTCCAGCCCGTCCGCCGCCTGCTCGAAGGTGATCCCGTCGAGCAGTTGCCGTCCCGTCGCCGGGCGTGCGGGCCCGCTCGGGGTCGGCGAGGACGTGGGCGAAGGCGCCCGGGTGGCACTGACCGAGGGCGTCGGGTCGGTCGCCGCACCCCCGGCCTTCTCCCCACCGCCCAGCGCGTACGCCCCGACCGGCGCCGCCGCCAGCGTCACCAGCGCCGCCCCGGCGGCCGCGACCCGGCGCCGCCGCTCGACCACGCCCCGCCGCCGGATCGCCGGATACGGCGCCGGCGACGGCCGGATCGTGTAGGCGTCCTCGGCGAGCAACTCCCGCAACTGCTCCTCGAAGTCCCGCTCGCCCTGCGCTTCTCGCTGCTGCTCCTCGTCGCTCACCTGCTGCCTCCCTGCCCTTCCGCGACCCGGGCGAGCCCCGGAACGTTAGCAACTTCGCCAGCCCCCTTCGACGCCTGGCTCTTGACCGTGCCGACGGAGCAGCCGAGCACCTCGGCGACCTCCGCCTCGGACAGGTCCTCCCAGTAGCGCATCACCACCACCGCCCGCTGTTTGGGCGGAAGTTGGGCGAGAGCGCCGAGCAGCGCGCTGCGCTCGTCCACGCCCGCGTAGCCCGCGTCGCGCCCCGCCACCTCCGGCGGCACCGCGGTCAGCGCCTCGGTGACCCGCCGCGGTGGGGGCACCTCCCGGTCGAGCGAAGCCGAGAGTGGGGGAGGAACCGGTCGCTGTTGCAGCTGACCAGCATCCGCCGCACGTACGCCTCCGGATTGTCGGCCCGTGCCACCCGCCGCCATGAGCGGTAGGCCTTCGCCAGTGCCGTCTGCGTCAGGTCCTCGGCGTGGTGCGCGTCGCCCGTGAGCAGATACGCGGTCCGCACGAGATGGGACCACCGCGCCCTGACGAACTCCTGAAACCGATCCTCGTGTTCGGCCTGCATCAAGCACCCTCCCTCGCCCTCCAGACCACCGGTGCGACAGATTCGGTTGCCCGGCCGACGTGTTCTCTCATCCCTTGGTCGCGGTGCCGTAGACCATCGGCCGACGGCGCGGTGGGTGTGGGCTCGCCACAGTGGGCGTATGGAGAACACCAAGGGGATCAGCCGGGCACGGTTTCTGGCGGGGGCGGCGGCCGTCGGACTGGCGGGGGCGGTGCTGCCCGCGGGGCAGGCCGCGGCGAGCGGGGCGGGCGGGGGAGCGGCGAGGCACCGGGGGCTGAAGCACCGGGGCGTCGTCTACACCCTCGGCGAGGGCGAGACGCCGGGCACCGCGTGGAGCGCCGCCCGCATGCGCAGGGACGTCCGGGTGATCCGCGACCAGCTGCACGCCGACACCCTCGACGTCACCGGCGACGGCGTGGAGCGCCTCACCGCCACGGCCGCCGAGGCCGCCGAACGCGGACTGCACGTCTGGCTCCAGCCGACCCTGGGGGACATCCCCGAGCGGGACATCCTGGAGAGCATCGCCGAGTGCGGCCGGTTCGCGGAGCGGCTGCGACGGCAGGGCGCGAGCGTCGACTTCAGCGTGGGCTGCGAGTTCTGGCTGTTCGTGCCGGGGATCGTGCCGGGCGAGACGGTCCTGGACCGCGTCGAGAACCTCCAGAAGGGCACGGTCGACATACCCAAGATGCAGCGCCGCCTGACCCGCTTCACGGCCAAGGCGGCGAAGGTCGGCCGCTCCGTCTTCCGCGGCCGGCTGAGCTACGCCGCCGCCCAGGACGAGGAGTTCGAGCCGGTCGACTGGAACCTCTTCGACGTCGTAGGCATCGACTACTACTCGTACTACCGCGAACCAGCCGCGTACGTCCGGGAGTTGAAGCGCTACCAGCGCTGGGGCAAGCCCCTCGCCATCACCGAGTTCGGAACCTGCACCTACGTCGGCGCCCCCGAGGCGGGCGGCATGGGCTGGGACGTGGTCGACCACACCAAGACCCCGGAGGAGATCAAAGGCGACCTGGTACGCAGCGAGCACGTCCAGGCCGCCTACATGACGGATCTGCTGAAGGTCTTCGAGTCGATGGGCCTCTACGCGGCAATGGCCTTCGAGTTCGTCACCCCCGACGCCCCCCACCGCCCCGACAACCCCCGCTACGACATCGACATGGCGAGCTACGCCATGACCAAGCCCATCAAGGACGACCCCAACGACCCGAGCTCCAACTGGCACTGGGAGCCGAAGGAGGCCTTCCGCGCTGTGTCACGCCAGTACGCACATTGCCCTCAAGGGGCGCGGGGAACTGCGCGACCAGCCACAATGGCGCCGCAGACAACCAACGACATGGCGCCGTAAATCATTCGCAGTAGAGATCCGCGCCGGGCCGCTCCCCCGTGGCCAGGAACCGTGAAACCACCGCGTCCCCACAAGCGTTGCCGTTGTCCAAATACGCGTCATGGCCGGTGGAGTTCACGGTGACCATCACGGCCCGCCGGCCGAGGGCCTCACGCAGCTTCAACGCCCCACTCAACGGCGTAGCCACATCCCGCTCGTTCTGCACCATCAGAACGTTGGACGGCCCCCGGTCGGTCACCCGCAGCGGCGCCTCCTTCGGCTGCCAGGGCCACGCCGCGCACACCATCGCGTTCCTCGGCATCCCGGCCGTCAGCGGGAACTTCGCCCGGCTCTCGGCAACGCCCTTCTCGTACACCGCGGCCGACCTGGGCCAGGCACCGTCGTTGCAGATGGTGGCGGCCCCGACCGCGGTGTAGTTCTGCAGCATCGCCTCGGGCGGAGACTGCGGAGCGTCCGGCACCGTCCCCTTCTGCGCGGCCAGCATCAGCTTGGCCAGGGTCGGATAGTCGTCCGGGTCGTAGAGGCTGTCCAGCATGGTCTGGCGCAGCACGTTGCCGTTCAGCTCCGCCGGGTTGGCGCCGGGCCAGGGGAGGGGCTCGCGGTCCAGCCGGTGGGCGAGACGCAGGAAACGCGAGCGCACCTCGGCTGCCGTGTCGGCCACACGGTCCGGGTTGCCCGGCGCGGACGCCCACTTGGCGAACTCGGGGAAGTTGTCCTCGACGCCCACCTCGAACGCCTGGAGCCAGGCCCGTTCCGCCCGCACCGGGTCGGGGTTGTCGCTGCTGTCCAGCACGATGCGGTCGGTGCGCCGCGGGAACAGCTCGGCGAAGGCGGCGCCGACGTACGTACCGTACGAGACGCCCCACGCGGACAGTCTCCGTTCGCCGAGCGCGGCCCGGATGCCGTCGATGTCGCGGGCGTTGTCGAGCGTGCTGATGTGCTTCATCAGCTCGCCGCCATTGCGCGCGCAGGCGTCGGACAGACGCCGGGCGGTGGCCATGTTCGCGGTGACCGAGCCGTCGGGGGCGGGCCAGGGGCGCAGTGTCGTCCGGGCGAGATCGCTCTGCCCGAGCTCGCAACTCACCGGTGTCGAGGGGGCGTTGCCGCGCGGAGCGAACCCGATCAGATCGTAGGTGTCCCGCACCTTCTGCGGCAGCTTCTGCCCCTTGCCCGAGGGGTCGGCGAGGCTGTCACCGCCGGGCCCGCCGGCGATGAGCAGCAGCGCACCCCGGCGGGCCGACGGCTTCTCGCTGGGGATCCGGGAGACGGCGATGTCGATCTTCGGGCCACCGGGACGGGCGTAGTCCATCGGTACGGACACGGTCGTGCACTCCTGCCGCGGATCGAGCCCCTCACCCGCGCACTTGGTCCACTTCAGCGACGCGGGCGCACCGGTGGCGGACGCGGTGAGCGGGGTGACGACTCCGAAGACGACGGCGGAGGCGGTGGCGATCAGGGCGGCACTCTTGGTGATCTGCTTCATGTACAGCAGCCTGCTGGGTCGTGACGCGGCGTCATATCCCGGCAACTCCCGTATCGCTCCTGGGGATTACCCCCGGCACGGGTTACGCGGAACCCAACCCCAGCACCATGATCAGCCGATGCTCCCCGGGTCCCAGGTAATCCCGGTGCACCCCGCCCTCCGGCGCGAACCCCAGCGTCCGGTACAGCTGGATCGCCGCCGCGTTGGTCGGCTCGACGGTCAGCCGCACCTCATGGACCCGCTCCCGGCGCAGCTGCCGCAGCACCTCCAGCATCAGTCGCTTGCCGAGCCCGCGCCCGCGTTGGTCGGCGCTGACGGCCAGGCTGAGGACCCAAGTCACGTGGCCGTCCGAGGTGCTGACGAAGAGGACGTAGCCGTGCAGGCACTCGCCGTCGTCCAGGACGAGGATGCGGTCGCCGTGTACGTCGAGGTGCTGGCGGAGCACGAAGTAGGGGTACGGGTCCTCGGGGAAGACCTCCCGGTCCACGCGGAGGAGTTCGGGCAGGTCGGTCTCGGTGACACCGCGCATGGTCAGCGGCCGGTCGGCGCGGTCGGCGAAGAATGCCTGGTCAGTGTGGCCGCCCGAGAAAGGGAAACGTTCCTCCGGTAGCGCCATCGTCCGCCCCCTGTGTGATGGAATGGAGTCACTCGTGCGGGTGAGCACCTATTGCCTGCCGTTTCAGGTGCTCAGAAGAGGTCCGCCCATCTTCAGCAGCGCGGTCCGGGTGTTCAAGGCCGTGTCATATGTATGCCCCAACGCGCTCTCAGTGCGCCTCCCTGCGGTACCGTTAGTGGAATGACCCATAGATCGTCGGGGGGCGTCCAGGTGAAGAATGCCGATGTGCCATGGGACGAGGCATTCGACTCGATCGCCTACCTTGATCACAATTACCGGGACTTACAGCCCGAGGACGCAGAGATCCTGCAGATCATCCGGGATCATTTCGGTGGTCACTTCCGGAAGCAGGGCGTCGGGTCGGTTTCCGGTATCGATGTGGGTGCGGGCGTGAATCTCTATCCCGCACTGGCCATGCTGCCGTGGTGCGACGAGATCACTCTCTTCGAGCGCTCGTCCTCGAATGTGAAGTATCTCGGGAGCCAGGTCGACTCCTACGAGAAGAGCTGGGACAAGTTCTGGGCGGCCCTGTGCCGGAAGAAGGCCTACGGCTCCCTCGGTGAGGACCCGCGTGAAAGATTCCGCGAGGTCGTCAAGGTTGAGCAGGGCGACATCTTCGATCTCAGGCGGCACGAGGGGCGATGGTCCGTGGGGACCATGTTCTTCGTCGCCGAATCGATCACCAACTCCCCCCGTGAGTTCTCACTGGGCGTGGAGCGTTTCATGCGGGCCCTGGCCCCGGACGCTCCCTTTGCCGCCGCCTTCATGGCTCATTCGGCGGGTTATCACGCGGGTGAGCATTTCTTCCCCGCCTGCGACGTCGGGGAATCCGATGTGTACGAGAGCCTGGAGCGCTTCGCAAGGGACTTCAAGGTCATGCCACTCAAGTCCTCGGCACGGGTACGCAAAGGCTATAAGGGCATGATTGTCGCCTACGGCTGGCGGCGGAATTCCGATACGGCCATTCCGGTCAACTGACCGGCGAATCTTCACAACAGCAGAGGGATATTCCTCGACCGATGGCAGCGCGGCCTGTGTGAGGGGCATAGGGGATGCAGATCAAGCCACGCCAGCATCTGCTGGACATCTGGCAGGGAATCGCTCGCCACTCTTTCGACGGGGGAGAGTGGGACTGGGGCGAGTGGGGCGGAGAGAGCAGTGTGGCCGACGCCGAGCGGCTGCTCTGCCTGCTGTACCCGGCGACCGAGATCCCCGCATTCCGGCTGGACGACCCGGACACCACACAGGAGGACGTCCAGCAGGTCCTGAAGCGGGCCGGCGGACGGCTGGAGGTCCCGGCCAACCTCGTCACGGCCGCGGCCGGATTCATGCGGACGCACACCGGCGAGGACAAGAGGCCCACCTTCGCCGGGGGTTACTACTTCGGCTCCGCCGACAAGACCAGGGAAGTCACCGAGGAACAGCGCCAGGTCGGCGTGGTCGACTCCTTCTCCATGTCGATCACCCTGTGCCTGGCCACCCTCGGCTTCCTCAAGGTCTACGAGACCAGAACCCGGCGCAGCGACATCAGGGAGACGATCGCCGAGCTGCGTTCGGAGACCAGCAACAGGCTCACCGCCGCCATGGTGAGCCTGCTGCGCTCCTTCACGGTCAACGTCTTCGACACCGACTCCTCCCAGGGCCGTACGCTCATCGAACTCCTCGGCCAGGGACGGCAGTCGAACCGGCAGGTGCTGAACAAGTACCAGAACCGTTTCCGCGCCCTGCGCGCCGGGATCGTCGAGAGCATCACCCTCGGTATCGACGTACAGGAGGGGCTCAAGGACGAGAGCCAGCTCTTCGAGTGCGGCTGGGCGTGGAGCCTGGTCAAGGACGCCCCCGAGGTCGAGACCGACGAACCCATCGGGCCGCAGCCCGAGGGCGTCGCCAACGCGGTGCCGTATCTGTACTTCACCGTGGTCGCCCTCGACGGTATCCAGGACCTGTTCTCCGACCGCACCCTCACCCTCGGCCTGCTCAACACCGAACAGCAGCGGCTCGCCGAGGCGCTCCGGCTGCGGTGGGAGCTCACCCAGCAGTACTGGTCCGGCATCGCCCGCTTCGACACCGATCGCTGGCCCCTGGAGGACCTGCCCTGGCGTACGACGGGACAGAAGCTGGAGTCCGAGTACTTCTCCCTCTCCGTCGCCGCCATCCTCGTGCACGACCTGATGCGGCGCCGGGCCACCGACGACGACCTGACCCGCACCGTCGGTGTCATGGAGCGCCTCGCCGAACGCGGCCGTATCACCAGCCGGATGGTCCGCGACGACCCCCTGGTCCATGAGCTGCACAACGTGGGCGTCGCCCTGCCGTTGCAGGGCAGCGAGCGGATCGGGCCGCCCATGACCTGGTCCATGACCGACTTCTCGGCACAGCTGCTGAAGCGGACCGTCCAGCTGTGCACGCTCTCGCGCAACCTCGCCTCGCACGACCGGCTGCTCCGGCTCGCCGAGGACATCTTCGACCACATGTGGCGCCGCCGGATCCGGGACGGCGAGGGCGTCGGCCTGTGGGACAGCGTGCACCACGCCTATCCCGAGGCGGAGATCCACAAGCGGCGCGTGCCGGTGTCGTGGAGCATCACCGAGCGGGTCACCGAGGTGATGGTCCAGGCCCATGAGATGTACCGCCAGCCCCCGATCCGCAGCCTCGAACTCACCGAGCTGGCAAGGGCGTTGCTCAGTGAGTCCGCCCACCTCCTGGGCAACGAACAGATGGAACCCGCGCCCAAGGACGACGGCCGGCACGGGATGCAGCTCAGGAACATCGAGGTCAAGTTGCGCCGCGCCCGCATCCTCGTGGACGAACAGCCGGGCACGGCCTACGCGTTGACCCTCGACGTGCTGGGACAGCTCGACGCGCTCGCCCGCGCCCGCGAGGCCGCGGACCGGGGAGTGTGAACCGTGCTGATCTTCGCCGCCTCCGACAAGGGAGGCACGGGCCGCTCCGTGACCAGCGCCAACCTCGCCTACCACCGGGCGCTGGCCGGGGACGACGTCTGCTACCTGGACTTCGACTTCGGCTCGCCCACCGCGGCGGCCGTCTTCGACGTGGCCGACGCCCGCGAGGCCACCGAGGACCTCGGCCTGCACGCCTATCTGACCGGCACGGTCAGCGAACCGGCCCGGATCGACGTCTGGTCCGAGACCGAGCACCAGGTGCTGCGCTTCCCACCGCCCGGCTGCGGCCGGCTGGTGCTGATGCCCGGCGACGTCAGCGGCGGCGAGTTCGCCATCAGCGACGACCACCAGCGTCGGTGCATCGACCTGCTGCTGAACCTGTCCTACGAGTTCGACCTGGTCGTCGTCGACCTCAGCGCCGGCCGCTCCTACGCCGTGGACATGGTCCTGGCGGCCACCGCACGGCCCGAGATGCGCGGGGTCACGGCCCGCTGGCTGGTCTTCCACCGCTGGACCCGCCAGCATGTGGCGGCCGCCGCGAGCCTGGTCTTCGGCCCGCGCGGCATCGTCGCCGGCGGCGCCCACCGCGGCCACGACGAGGAAGCTCTGCGCAACTCCATCCGCTTCGTGCGGGCCGCCGTACCGGACCCGGAATCGCCGCTGTGGTCGCAGGTCTCGCCCACCCAGTCGGCGTGGATGCGCAAGACTGACGGCGACCTCAAGCAGCTCGCCTCCAACCAGGGCATCGGCTACAGCCAGGTCCTCGGGTCCGTCCCCCTCGAACCGGTCCTGCAGTGGCGGGAGCAGCTCATCACCGACGAGGACGTGCTCGACAGCCAGATCGCCAACCAGGAGACCTGGACGGCACTGAGCCAGCTCGCCGGACGCCTGACCGACGACAAGTACTGGGAGCAGGCGTGACCGAGGCCGTGTTCCAGGAGACCACCGCGGAGCTGCGCACCCAGTCCGTGCCGCTCGCCCACCTCTCCCTTGAGCTGGGCCACCTCTACATGGAGGACTTCGAGGCGGGCCCCAAGCGGCTGGGCGAGCACTTCGCCGAGGTACGGATCTGGGTGGACGCGGTGCACGCCTCCGCCGCCCGCCGCAGCAAGCGGCCGCGGATCAGCACCTGCTTTCTGATCGACGACTACTTCACCCGCTTCTCCACCCCGGCCGAGCTGATCCCGATGGTGCTGAAGGAGGCGGAGAAGGCGGGCCTGGTCATCGACTACCTCGCCCGTGAGTCGGCCTGCGCGGTCGCCGACCGCGTCGAACTCGCCGAGTCCGTCATGCACCGCCTGGTCGAGTCACCGCCGCCGGGCAGCTACGGCTCCCGCCCGCCCGTCAGCCAGACCGGCTGGCTCGCCAACGGCCAGCGCACCCCCACCACATCGCGCAGCGCCCTCGGCGAGGTCAAGGTCTGGGAGCCGCCCCGGGAGACCGCGGCCCGCAACCACTCGGTCTTCATGGACGTGGAGCTGTGGTCCGAGAAGGACGGACGGCGGCTGTGGTCCTGCCCGTTCCTGGCCGCCGTGTGGCAACTGGCCCGGCTGGGGCTGTTACGGCATCTCGGTGAGCCCGTGCTGGTGCCGCAGGAGTGGCAGGGCGAGGACTTCCCGCACGACTGGGACCGGCTGCCGCCGCTGCTCAAACTCACCGACACCAAGGCGCCGTTCAGCGCCTACCGCACCTGCACCCTGATGCCGAACCGGTTCCTCGCCGTGGAGGACGCCGTACGGCTCGTGCTCGACCAGATAGACGTCGACGCCGGAGCGCTGGAGCAGGTCGCCGAGCGGTCCGCCGCCGAGGGGATGCCGGTGCCGGCGGCCGTCGCGCAACGCGCCACCTATGTCTTCTACGAGGAGCCCGGCGACTCCTCCGAGGCCGAGGAGTCCTGAGATGACGGCGGCCCCCGGACAGCCCGAGCGCTCGGTCCTCGCCTGCGGTGAGGTACGCACCTGTCTGCTGCCGTCCTTCCAGGCCCTGGACGGCAGGGCCGCCGCCCAGCTGCTGAGGCTGCGCGCCGACGTACACGTCCGGGTCTCGGAACGGCCCACCATGTACGTGCTCTCTCCCGCGATCCTGACCGGCGTGGACTGCCGGCTGCCCACGTCCAACGGCAGCAAGGTCCGGGCCGTCGGTACGGTGGCCGTCCGCGCGGCACTCACCGAGGGCCGTCTGCTCCAGTCGACCGCCCACTTCAGCCTCCCGGCCGCCGGTCCCGACCTGCGCCGGCCCTGGGGCCAGTACCTGGTCCGCCCGGGCCTGGTCGAGCCCTTCGGGAAACTGCCCCAACAGGCCACCGCCGAGGGCATGTTGCGCGGCGCCGGACGCGGCGAGCTCGACCTCGGGATGATCGCCGAGGGACTCCTGGCCCAGCTCCGCCGCCATCCGCTGCTCGACCGCCGGGTGCCCTTCAAGTCCAGTCCCACGAGGCTGCGCTGGGTCGCGCGACGAGGGCCGGACGACGAGCGGGCGTCCCTGGTGAACTTCACGGTGGCCGAGGGCGGACTGCGGACCATGGAGCTACGGTTGCCCGAGCACATCCCGGCCGCATCCGCAGCAGGCATTTGCGAGGATCTCGCCCTGCACGACTGGCTTTTGACGACTGTTCAGCACATGCTTGACAACAGCAGGCTCGGTACGGCGGACGGACCTCCGGTCGTCGAGGCACTGCATCCGGTCGTGGTCCATCTGTTGCATCTGTGGATGCCACGGGGGCACGTGGACCCCGAGCTGGGTCACCTGTGGGACGTGCTGGAAGAGAAACCGGGGTTCTCCCGCCAGTGGGAGAACCTGAGCCGGCGCATCAGGGACCGGCTGGCCCTCCAGGCCGTAGCAATGTCGCAGGAGCAGCTCAGCGCACGTTGAGGGGCGGCGGCAGCCAATCAGATACCTGACGGGGGATGAGAAGTGAACGGAGCACCTTTAGGGGCAGGGAACAACAACGGACAAGTCCCGCCGCAGCAGGACCCGCGCTTTCCCAGGCTGTTCCTGCGGATCCTGCTCAGCGCCGCGGTGGGAGGCGGGACCTTCCTGCTGACCAGCCTGCTCGGCGTGGACGACGGGAACATCTGGCAGCTGACGGCGTCCATCGCGATCGGCAGCGCGGCGCTGATCGTGCAGTATCTCGTGGCCTTCGGCGAGCGGTTCGAGAAGGTCGACCGGCGGTTCGCCGAGATCATCTCCGCGACGGAGCTGTTCAGCAAGGTCGATGGTTCCGTGCTCCGCTCCGAAGAGGTGACCAGACTGGTCCTCGGGTACACGAAGCTCCGTGAACAGGGCGGCGACATCGTGCAGGCCTTCGGTGAGAAGGAGTTGGCCCGCCTCGCCAAACTGATGGAAGGCCTCAGCAGCGGCAGCGCGGACTGCCCGGGCGAGAACCACGAGTGGCTGATCGACATCACCGACTGCGTCAAGATGACCCTCGACGCCACGAGCACCTCCGTGGACCGGGACTTCTGGTACAGCGGGCCCGCGGAGCGGTATCTCGTCGCGCAGGAGAAGGCGATCAGGCGGCGGGGCGTGGAGATCAGGCGGCTGTTCGTGGTGAAGGAGCCGAACGAGCTCACCGAGAGCCTCCGGGAACTCTGCGAGGAGCACAAGCGGCGTGGCATCGACGCACGTGTACTGGTGCGTTCGTCCATGGCGTCGAACCCCAAGGTGAACGACTTCATCATCTTCGACGGCGAGCTGTGCTACGAGACCTCCCCGGACCTCCAGTCCAATCCCGACGGAACCTGGCTCAGGCGGGAGGAGGAGCACGTCGAGGACCGCGTCAACCAGTTCGACGAGCTGTGGGCGGCAGCGACGGAGCCGGGCCCCGAGCCTCAGCGGGATCCCGAGCCGCAGCCGGGGACGGCGCCGACCGTGGCGTCGGGGTGAGCGTGCGACCGGCGCCGACGGGCGGACTCCGCATACCGCCGGTCGTACTGAAGGTCCTGATCACGGCAGCCGTGGGTACAACGGCGTATGTGATCAGCAACTTGATCGCCCCGTCCCAGGAGGACCTCTGGCAAGTCGCCCTGGCCGTCGTGATCGGCGGTGCGGCGCTGATCGTCCAGTACATGGTGGACTTCGAGGAACGCCTCGGGGCGTTGGAGAACGGCCAACGACAGCACCGGCGTGAGCTGACAGAGCTGGTGGATCAGGGCTTCCGGCAGGTCGGGGAGGTGACGGACCTGTTCGGCAGGCTGGAGGACTCGGGGATGCCCTCCGGCGAGGTCAAGCGGCTGGCCAGGAGCGCCGCGCAGGTGGGATCGCAGGGCCGGGGCTTCCTGCAGGAGTTCGCACGGGCCGAGATCGAGCGTCTGGCCTCGATGATGACGGCGCTGGCCTCGGCGCACGGCGACTGGCCGGGGGAAAACAGCGATCTGCTCATCGGTCTCGCCCGATGTGCCCGCAAGAGCATCTACGCCACCAGCAGCTACGTCGACCTGGACTTCTGGGAGACCGCGACCGCGAAGTACTACCTGGACGTGCAGCGCGAGGCGATCCAGCGGCACGGCGTCCAGGTCAGGCGCCTGTTCATCGTGAAGGATCCCCACGAACTCAGCGCGAGCCTGGACAAACTCCTTGAGCAGCAAAGAGGCACGGGCATCGAGGTCGGGGTGGTGGTTCTGTCCGAGCTGCCGTCCAACATCAGGGTGGGCGAGACACTGGACGTCGTGATCTTCGACGAAGTGCTGTGCTTCGAGATCACCACGGATGTGCAGCAGCTCAACCCCAACGCCAGACTGGACGCCCGTCAGGACAAGGTCGCTCGGCGCAAGGCACGCTTCGAGCATCTCTGGGACGCCCGCACCGTCCACTGATCTACGATCGAAGGTCGTAGAAAGGGGCGCGCGGTGGGCGATGGCGGGGCGGTCGAGGGGCGGGCCTCCGGGCAGGGGCGTGTCTTTCAGACGACGGGTGAGCAGTACATCGAGGAGCACCACCATCACTACGCACCCGGCACCGCTCCTCTTCTCGGCGGCGGACCGGTGCGAGCGGCGGTCACGGCCGCCGACTCCGTACGTGTGCCCCTCGTGGGCCGTCCGCCCGGCATCCTGCGCAACCGCGAGGAACTGCGCGGCACGCTGAGCGCGGCGATCGCCGGACCGGGCGGTGAGATCCACGTCGTCCACGGCATGGGCGGCCTCGGCAAGACGGCCGTCGCGCACTGGCTGTTCACCCAGGCGGTACGGGAACACGGCCGCGCCGGGCTCTGGGTGAACGCGTCGGACCGGGTGTCGCTGCGTGCCGGCATGCTCGCGGTCGCCGGTGACCGCGGGGCGACGACCGGCGAACTCGCCGCCGCCGCGAGCGGTCAGCGCGCCGCCGCCGACCTCGTCTGGCACTACCTGGACCACTCCTCCGAACCCTGGCTGCTCGTCCTGGACAACGCCGACGACCCCGCGATCCTGGAGGAGGGCGGCTGGCTGCGCACCAGCCCGCTGGGTACGGTCCTGGTCACGACCCGGATAGCGAACTCCCCGCTGTGGCGGGCCCCGGGCGTCTCCCGCCACACGCTCGGCCTTCTCCCCCTGCACGATGCGGCCCAGGTCCTGTGCGACCTCGCCCCGGACGCGGGCACCCCGGAAGAGGCCCGCAAGGTCGCGGAGCGCCTGGGCCGACTGCCCCTCGCCCTCACCCTGGCCGGTTCCCATCTCGCCCACCAGCTCCTGGAGTCGTGGACCATGGACGAGTACGAGCGCAAGCTGACCGAGGAGTCGACGGCGATCGTCGACCAGGGCGCGGCCGGCCGAGGCGGCGGCCAGTCCCGCCAACTGGTCAGCCGCACCTGGCAGTTGTCTCTGGACGCCCTCGCCGACCAAGGACTTCCCGAGGCGACATCCCTGCTACGGCTGCTGTCCTGCTGGTCGGCCGACCCGGTCCCCCTGACGATGCTCATGCCGGCGGCGCGAGGCGAAGTGCACCTCACCGGCGTCGAACCAGCCCTCCCCGCCGACCGGTTGGAGCCCGCCCTGCGCGGCCTGCTCGACCACTCCCTCATCGAACTCGTCCAACTGCGCGGCACACGGTGCGTCAGCGCGCACGGGGTCCTGCTGGACAGCGTGGCCGGGGGAGTCCCGGACGGGCAGCAGCGTGCGGCTCTCGGCCTCGCCGCCGCCCGGCTGCTGAGCGCGGCCCTGCCCGACCCGGACGACACGTCGGAGGAGGCACGCGCCGCACTGGCCATGCTGGCGGCGCACGCTGTCGCCCTTCTGCGCGTCGCCTCGGGCGAGGTGAGCGAGGAGATCGTTCGGGTGTCGGCCCTGGTCGTACGGCGGATGTACGAGACGGGGGACTGGTCCGGAACGCTCGCGCTGGCCGAACGCGTCGCGGAGAGGGCGGGACAGCTGCTGGGTGCCGAGCACGCCGTGACCCTCGATACGCGTTACGTACTGGGGCAGGCGGTGCACCGCATGGGGCGGTACGCCGAGGCCGAGGTGATTCACCGGCAAGTGCTGGAGGCTCGTGAGCGGGTGCTCGGCCCCGACCATCCGGACACGCTGCGCAGCTGCCTGGGACTGAGGTATCCGCTGGAACAGCTCGACGGCCGGAGGGAGGAGGCGGAGCGTTTGAACCGGCGGGCGATCGAAGGACAGCGTCGGGTGCTCGGCGAGGACTCCGCCGAGACCCTGTACAGCAGGGCGTGTCTGCTGGAGGTGCTGCCCCAGATCGGCAAGGCGGAGGAGTTCGACGCGGAGGCGCGTGCCCTGGTCGAGGACTGTGAGCGGTACCTGCCGCCCGACCATCTCACGACGCTGATGGCCCGCCACCTCCACGGCTACGGGCTCCTGCTGCTGGGGCGCTACGAGGAGGCGGAGCCCCTGGCTCGGCGGACCCTTGCCGACCGACGGCGCGTTCAGGGCCCGGAGAATCCGTTCGTGCTGAGTGCACTCGCCGGCGTCGCGAGGGTCCTGCAAGGCCTCGGGAGAACCGACGAGGCGCTGCCGCTCCTGGAGCAGCTCATCGAAATCCGCGACAGGACGCTCGGGCCGGAGCACCCGCTCGTGGTCGAGCTCCGCGAGTGGCTTACCGAGTGGCAGAGATGAACGCGGCCCAGGCGTCGACGCCGATCACGAGCACACCCCCGGTGGGGACCTTGCTGTCTCGGACGGGGACTACGCCGGGGACTCCGTCGGCGACCTCGACGCAGTTGCCACCATCGCCGTTGCTATAGGTGCTCTTGCGCCAGCGAGCGTTGCTCAGCTCGTACCTGTACATCGTCTGAAGTCCTCAGCCGCCGACTCGATTAGGGCCAGGGACGCCTCCGGCGACAGCGCGGCGCCCCTGAGCAGATCGTAAGCTCGGTTCGCGCGCTTCACCACTGCTGGATCGTCCAGGAGGCTCCCCGAAAACGATGTCTCTGTATAGGCCGTTGGGGGCGCCTCGTCGAACTCCATGAGTCGCAGCGAGCCGTTGTTCGCGGGTGGCCCCGCCGAGAACGGAAACACCTGCAGCACCACCTTGCGCTCGCGGGCCAAGGCGGCCATGTGCTCCAGCGCCTCAGCCGCGACCACTGGCCCGCCGACCGGCACGCGAAGTACCGTTTCGTGCACGATCGCCCAGTACTCGGGCCTTGTAGCGTCCTTGAGGATCTGGGACCGCTCGACGCGGGAGGTGACGCGCTCGTCGATGAGCTCGTCAGTCGCGAAGGGGTGCGTCGCCACCACGAGCGCACTCGTGTACGCCGGTGTCTGCAGGAGCCCCGGGATGACGGAGGGCTCCCAGTCGCAGATCTTCGTCGCCTGCTCTTCCAGCTCCGCCGCATGCGCAAAGTAGTCCGCGTGCTTCTGCTCCTGGATGAGTTGCCGCCACATCCGCTCGAAAAAGCCGTCGGTTTGTAGCGCCTCGTCAATCCGCTGGGCGACGTCCAATTGCGGCTTTCGAATGGCCTGTTCGAACTGGCCGATGTAACCGCCGGAAACGAAAACCCGGGAACCCAACTCCGCCTGAGTGGTCTCGGCGTTCTCCCGCTGTCGCTTCAGCTCACTCCCGAAGAACTCCCAAGCCGCCAACCGTGAACCGTTGGCCATGGCCAACCCCCTTGCGCTGACCCGTACTTGTAGAGCGCAGACTCCTGCCGAGTGTAGGCGTCGCAGGTCACCATGGAGAGGTAAAGAGTGAAACCCAAATAGGAGGGGAGTCACGTGACGGCACGACACTCGGCGCGCTGCGTCGAAGAAGCGGAGGAAGCAGTGAAGGAATTGCGGGCGGTGCTGGAGAAGGCAGGAATTACGCTCCCGACACTCCGGCTCGATGCGGCGAGTCTTGCGCGTGAAGCCCCTTGCCCGCTCGTCGAATTGGGCCGTTGTTCCGTCGAGACCGCGCAGCGCCTCGCCGCGGTGCTGCGATGAAGCCACCCATCGGGTCCTACGTCGTCGACACCCGTTCGGGTCGGATCGGCGTCGTGATGGGACATGAGGGACCGTACGTCCAGCTGAGACCGTACGGCGGCGGCAAGGAGTGGGACGCCGAGCCGGGGGCGGTCCGCAGGGCCACGCCCGCCGAGCGGCTGAGGGCGGCGACGGCGTACGCGAACGCACGCAGCAGGGGTGAGGTTCCTTGACGTAGGGGTGGGTGCGTAGGGTGCGGCGGCATGGCTTTGTGGAGATGGAGAAGGCGGGGCGTGAAGGCGGCGCGCCGCTACCCCGTGCCGCTCACCATGCACCAGCTGTGGATGGTGTCGCTGAGCGCGCCGGTGAGCAGGGACCGCGGCGTCTCACGCACCACGCTGTACCCGTTCGTCAGGATCGACGAGGAGGGCGCCCGGCGGTGGCTGGCCGAGCAGTGGGAGATCACCTCGCGTGATCAGCTGGCCGGGCGGCTCGACGGGCTGTCCCGCAGCGGGTACCGGGCCCGGGCGTACCGGCTCACCGGCGTCGCGCCGCTCGCCTGGGACGCCGCCCTGTACGTCGACATCGCCCGCCGTGGCTTCGCCTGCGGGCTGATCGCCGAGGCGGATGCCTGGACGGCCCTGAAGAACATCGTGCCGGCGGTGGCGCGGACCTACGGCTCCTGGCAGGAGTACGCCGATCACTATCTGCTCGGCCGGAAGGTGTGGCGGGACGGGCTGCGGGCCGGCATGGCGGACTCCGGGCTCCCGGCCGGCCAGGAGGCCGCCGACGAGCACCTGCGCTCCCTCCTGGACCCGGCGAACCGTGCCAGCCCCTGGAACATGGCCCCCTGGGACGCCATAAGCCACCCCGACCGCACCCGCTGACTCCTGCCGTACGGGAGAATGAACCCATGAGTCTGTTCCGCGACGACGGCATCGTGCTGCGCACCCAGAAGCTGGGTGAGGCGGACCGGATCATGCTGTGCTGCCCCGGGGGACACCCCCCGGACCCCCGGCCGGAAGCCCGTGGAGGCGCGCGATGAGTCTCTTCCGGGATGACGGCATCGTGCTTCGGACCCAGAAGCTGGGTGAGGCGGACCGGATCATCACGCTGCTCACTCGGGGGCACGGGCGGGTGCGGGCCGTGGCGCGCGGTGTGCGGCGTACGAAGTCCAAGTTCGGGGCCCGGCTGGAGCCGTTCTCCCATGTCGACGTGCAGTTCTTCGCGCGGGGGAGCGAGCTGATCGGCCGGGGGCTGCCGCTGTGCACACAGAGCGAGACCATCGCGCCGTACGGCGGTGGGATCGTGACGGACTACGCGCGGTACACCGCCGGGACGGCCATGCTGGAGACGGCCGAGCGGTTCACGGATCATGAGGGTGAGCCGGCCGTCCAGCAGTACCTGCTGCTCGTCGGCGCCCTGCGGACCCTCTCCCGGGGCGAGCACGCCCCGCACCTCGTTCTCGACGCGTTCCTGCTCCGCTCCCTCGCCGTCAACGGGTACGCCCCGACCTTCAGCGACTGTGCGAAGTGCGGCATGCCGGGACCGAACCGCTTCTTCTCGGTGGCCTCCGGGGGCTCGGTCTGTGTCGACTGCCGGGTGCCCGGTAGCGTCGTACCGTCGCCGCAGACCCTGGAACTGCTCGGTGCGCTGCTTACGGGAGACTGGGAGACCGCGGACGCCTGCGAGGCGCGGTACGTCCGGGAGGGCAGCGGGTTGGTGTCGGCTTATCTGCACTGGCATCTGGAGCGCGGGCTGCGTTCGCTGCGTTACGTAGAGAAGTAGAGAAGTAAGCCGTCAGAGGAGGACGAGAAACACATGGCCGTGAGTGGGTTCCTGGGGCGTCGACGCCGTGAGTACAAGACGCCGCAGCCGCACCCGTCCGGTGCCCGCGCGCCGAAGATCCCCGGCGAGCTGGTTCCGAAGCATGTGGCGATCGTCATGGACGGCAACGGCCGCTGGGCGAAGGAGCGGGGGCTGCCGCGCACCGAGGGGCACAAGGTCGGAGCCGAGCGTGTGCTCGACGTGCTCCAGGGTGCGATCGAGCAGGGCGTGGGGGCGATCTCGCTGTACGCCTTCTCCACGGAGAACTGGAAGCGGTCGCCGGACGAGGTGCGCTTCCTGATGAACTTCAACCGCGACTTCATCCGCAAGACCCGCGACCAGCTCGACGAGCTGGGGATCCGGGTGCGGTGGGTCGGGCGGATGCCCAAGCTGTGGAAGTCGGTCGCCAAGGAGCTCCAGATCGCCCAGGAGCAGACCAAGGACAACGACAAGCTGACCCTGTACTTCTGCATGAACTACGGCGGCCGGGCCGAGATCGCGGACGCCGCGCTGGCGCTCGCCGAGGATGTGAAGGCCGGGCGGCTGGACCCGTCGAAGGTGAACGAGAAGACCTTCGCGAAGTACCTGTACTACCCGGACATGCCGGACGTCGACCTGTTCCTGCGCCCGAGCGGCGAGCAGCGCACCTCCAACTACCTGCTCTGGCAGAGCGCTTACGCCGAGATGGTCTTCCAGGACGTCCTGTGGCCGGACTTCGACCGGCGCGACCTGTGGCGGGCCTGCGTGGAGTTCGCCTCACGCGACCGACGGTTCGGCGGGGCGATCCCGAACGAGGAGCTGCTGGCGATGGAAGGCCGCCAGGAGGAAGAGGCCTAGCCTTTCGTTTTCAGCCCGTCCGGTCGTCTTTCAGCCCGTCCGGCGTTTGAGGACGAGGCCCGCCAGGGCCGGAAGCGGGGGTCTGGGGGCGGCAGCCCCCAGGGGCGGGCACCCCCACCGAGCCGCACCGTAGAACGGCTCAACCTGCGGCGCACTCCGCGCATGTGCCGAAGATCTCCACCGTGTGGGCCACGTTCACATAGCCGTGCTCGGCCGCGATCGCGTCCGCCCACTTCTCCACAGCCGGGCCCTCGACCTCGACCGCCTTGCCGCAGACGCGGCAGACGAGGTGGTGGTGGTGTTCGCCGGTCGAGCAGCGGCGGTACACCGACTCGCCGTCGGAGGTGCGCAGGACGTCGACCTCGCCGGCGTCGGCGAGGGACTGGAGGGTGCGGTAGACCGTGGTCAGGCCGACCGAGTCGCCCTTGTGCTTGAGCATGTCGTGGAGATCCTGCGCGCTGCGGAACTCGTCGACCTCGTCAAGAGCCGCCGCCACGGCGGCCCGCTGCCGGGTCGCGCGGCCCTTCACGGGCGGTCCAGCGGTCGTCACCGGTTTGCCTCCTCACGTCTGCACTTGCCGGGCCATTGTGCCAGCCCGGACTGTCAGTGGTCAGACGCCGACCTTCCCGTCGCTTTCCCGGCTGGCCGGAATCGCACACTCCGCCGGGTCGCCGGCGGGCTGTGCCGCGGCCAGCGCGCGGGCCCTGCGGCGGGCCAGCGGGGCCGCCAGGGCCGTCAGCGCGATGAACGCGCCGATGGTCAGCAGCACGATCGTCGCGCCGGGCGGCACGTCCTGGTAGTACGAGGTCACGGTGCCGCCGATGGTCACCGTCACACCGATGCCGACGGCGATCGCGAACGTCGCCGCGAAGCTGCGGCTCAGCTGCTGGGCCGCCGCCACCGGCACCACCATCAGCGCGCTGACCAGCAGCAGGCCGACCACGCGCATCGCGACCGTCACGGTCACGGCCGCCGTGATCGCGGTCAGCAGGTTCAGGGTGCGGACCGGGAGGCCCGTGACCCTAGCGAACTCCTCGTCCTGGCTCACCGCGAACAGCTGGCGGCGCAGGCCGATCGTGACCAGCACCACGAAAGCGGCCAGCAGGATGATCGCCGTCACGTCCGACTCGCTCACCGTGGACAGCGAGCCGAAGAGGTACGACGTCAGGTTGGCGTTCGACCCCGTCGGCGCGAGGTTGATGAACATCACGCCGCCGGCCATACCGCCGTAGAAGAGCATCGCGAGGGCGATGTCGCCGCGGGTGCGGCCGTACCAGCGGATCAGCTCCATCAGGACCGCGCCGAGCACCGAGACCAGCGTCGCCATCCAGACCGGGGACCAGGAGAGCAGGAAGCCCAGGCCGACGCCCGTCATCGCGACATGCCCGATTCCGTCGCCCATCAGGGCCTGGCGGCGCTGGACCAGGTAGATGCCGACGGCGGGGGCGGTGATGCCGACCAGGACGGCGGCGAGCAGGGCCCGCTGCATGAAGGCGTAGTTCAGGAGTTCCATCAGCTCAGCAGTCCCGTCCGGATCGGTTCGGCGTCGTGAGCCGCGTGCGGGTGTACGTGGTCGTGGCCGGGCAGCGCGTGCTGGCCGACGGCCTTCGGGGGCGGGCCGTCGTGCAGGACACAGCCGTCGCGCAGGACGACCGCCCGGTCGATCAGGGGCTCCAGAGGGCCCAGTTCGTGCAGCACCAGCAGGACCGTCGCACCGGCCGCGACCTGCTCCCTGAGCGTGCGTGCCAGCACCTCCTGGCTGCCCAGGTCCACGCCCGCCATCGGCTCGTCCATGATCAGCAGTTCGGGGCCGGACGCCAGGGCGCGGGCGATCAGCACGCGCTGGTGCTGGCCGCCGGACAGGGCGTCCACCGAGTCCTTCGCCCGGTCCGCCATGCCGACCAGCTCCAGGGCGTGCCGTACGGCGGCGCGGTCGGCCTTGCGGAAGACGCCGAAGCGGGTGCGGGAGAGGCGGCCCGAGGAGACGACCTCGGTGACCGTGGCCGGGACGCCGCCCGCGGCGGTCGTGCGCTGCGGGACGTAGCCCACGCGATGCCAGTCGCGGAACCGGCGCCGGTCCGTGCCGAACAGCTCGATCTCGCCGGCGCTGACCGGCACCTGGCCGATGACGCTGCGCACGGCCGTCGACTTGCCCGAGCCGTTGGCGCCGAGCAGGGCGACGACCTCACCGCGGTGCACGGTGAGGTCGATACCCCGCAGGACGGGGCGCGAGCCCAGCTCGGCGCGTACGCCGCGCAGTGCGATGACGGGCTCGGTCATGCCGTCCTCCATAGGTCGATCACTTGGCGCCCAGGGCGGTCTGCAGCGCCTTGAGGTTGGCTTCCTGGACCGAGAAGTAGTCCTTGCCCCGGGACTTGGACGTGATGCCCTCGATCGGGTCGAGGACGTCCGTCTTGAGGTTCGCGTCCTTGGCGATGGTCTTCGCGGTCTTGTCGCTGACGAGCGTCTCGTAGAAGACGGTGGTGACGCCGTCCGCCTTGGCCATCTTCTCAAGATCCTTGACCCGCGCGGCGCTGGGATCGGACTCGGGGTCCAGGCCGGCGATGGCCTCCTCGGTCAGGCCGTAGCGCTCGGCGAGGTAGCCGAAGGCGGCGTGCGTGGTGATGAAGACCTTGGAGCCGGTCTTCGCCAGGCCGTCCTTGAACTGGGTGTTGAGCTCGTCGAGCTTCTCGACCAGGGCCGCGGTGTTCTTCTTGTAGTCGGCCGCGTGGTCGGGGTCCGCCTTCTCGAAGGCCGCGCCGACGCCCTTGGCGACCTCGGCGTACTTCACCGGGTCGAGCCAGATGTGGGGGTCCTTGCCGCCCTCCTCGTCGTGGCCGTGCTCCTCGTCGTGCTCGGCCGCGTGCCCGCCGACCTCGTTGCCGTGCTGCTCCAGCGAGGTCAGCTCGGCGGCGTCGACCTTCGTCTTGATTCCCGACTGCTCGACGGCCTCGTCGACGGACGGCTGCAGGCCCTTGAGGTAGAGAGCGGCGTCCGACTCCTCGATCTGCCCCCGCTGCTGGGCGCTGACCTCCAGGTCGTGCGGCTCCTGGCCGGGCTCGGTGAGGCTGGTGACCTTGACGTGGTCCCCGCCGATCTGCTCGGCGAGGAAGGCCATCGGATAGAACGACGCGACGACGTCGAACTTCTCCGTGTTGCCTGCGGCCGCGCTGTCGGTCGAGCAGGCGGAGAGGGTTCCGAGGCCGAGAGCGGTGGCCGCCGCGATCGCGATCCCGGATATGTGCTGTCGTCGTACGTTCATGACAGTCATTTTCAGCAAAGATGGAAACCATTGTCAACAACGATCTCGGTAAGGGGTTTGTAAGGCCCGTGTAAGGGCTCGGGGCGGGCTGGGAGCGGAACCGATTTGGTTGAGGGGGAGGACCCGCCGGTACCCTGAAGCATTCGCTGTGAAGCGCCTCGCTTCGTCGCCCGTCGTCGTAATGAAGAGAGCACCGTGGCCGCCGACAAGATCGACACCATCGTCAGCCTGAGCAAGCGCCGTGGCTTCGTATTCCCCTGCAGTGAGATCTACGGCGGTCAGCGTGCCGCCTGGGACTACGGGCCGCTGGGTGTCGAGCTCAAGGAGAACCTGAAGCGCCAGTGGTGGCGCTACATGGTGACGTCGCGCGAGGACGTGGTCGGAATCGACTCGTCCGTCATCCTGGCCCCCGAGGTCTGGGTCGCCTCCGGTCACGTCGCCACTTTCACCGACCCGCTCACCGAGTGCACCTCCTGCCACAAGCGGTTCCGTGCGGACCACCTTGAAGAGGCGTACGAGGCCAAGAAGGGTCACCTCCCGGAGAACGGCCTCGCCGATGTGAACTGCCCGAACTGCGGTAACAAGGGCCAGTTCACCGAGCCCAAGCAGTTCTCGGGTCTTCTCTCCACCCACCTCGGTCCGACCCAGGACTCCGGCTCGATCGCCTACCTGCGCCCCGAGACCGCGCAGGGCATCTTCACCAACTTCGCCCAGGTGCAGACCACCTCGCGCCGCAAGCCGCCGTTCGGCATCGCGCAGATGGGCAAGTCCTTCCGCAACGAGATCACGCCCGGCAACTTCATCTTCCGCACCCGCGAGTTCGAGCAGATGGAGATGGAGTTCTTCGTCAAGCCGGGCGAGGACGAGAAGTGGCAGGAGTACTGGATGGAGCAGCGCTGGAACTGGTACACGGGCCTTGGTCTCCGTGAGGAGAACATGCGCTGGTACGAGCACCCGGCGGAGAAGCTCTCCCACTACTCCAAGCGCACCGCCGACATCGAGTACCGCTTCCAGTTCGGCGGCAACGAGTGGGGCGAGCTGGAGGGTGTCGCCAACCGCACCGACTACGACCTCGGCGCCCACTCCAAGGCCTCCGGCCAGGACCTCTCCTACTTCGACCAGGAGGCCGGCGAGCGCTGGACGCCGTACGTCATCGAGCCCGCGGCCGGTGTCGGCCGCGCGATGCTGGCGTTCCTGCTCGACGCCTACGTCGAGGACGAGGCGCCGAACGCCAAGGGCAAGATGGAGAAGCGCACGGTGCTGCGTCTGGACCACCGTCTGGCCCCGGTGAAGGTGGCCGTGCTGCCGCTGTCCCGGAACCCGGAGCTGTCGCCGAAGGCCAAGGGCCTCGCGCAGGCGCTCCGACAGAACTGGAACATCGAGTTCGACGACGCCGGTGCCATCGGCCGCCGCTACCGTCGCCAGGACGAGATCGGTACGCCGTACTGCGTGACCGTCGACTTCGACACCCTGGACGACAACGCGGTGACGGTGCGCGAGCGGGACTCGATGAAGCAGGAGCGCGTGTCGCTGGACCAGATCGAGGGCTACCTGGCCGGGCGTCTGATCGGCTGCTAGGAGCCCCTGGGCCCTGGCGCACCGACTGAAGAACCCCGATTCCGTTACGGCCGTGACAGGCGTAACGGAGTCGGGGTTCTTGCCGTCCGGCGATCTCGGGCACCAACTCCGGCTACGCGGTGACCGGTTCGCGAGTCCTCCGGGTCGACCTGCTCATACCGCCGCGGCAGGGGTGAGCGAGGGACGAGGGGAGCCGTCGCTCACAGGTCCAGGTCGGCGTAGAGCGCGGCGTGGTCGGAGGCCGAGTCGATCTTCGACGTCACCTCGTCGAAGCGCTTGACGTCCGGGAGCGGCGGGTCCCAGAAGATTCCGCGCTGCTCCAGGGCGACGTGCTGCACCCGGTGCCACAGCGGGGGCGGGAGCAGCAGGTAGTCGAGCTTGTCCTGCGGCCTGTCGCCCTTTCCGTGCGTGCCGGGTCCTCCTCGGTAGGAGGAGTGGCTCATCACGTCGCGCAGGCCGGTGTCGAGCAGTACGTCGAGCGGTTCGCTCTCCAGGTCGTCATTGAGGTCTCCGGCGATCACGACGTGCGGGGTGCGCTCCCGGGCGGCCTCGTAGATCTCCGCGAGCCGCTTGGCCTGGGCCAGGCGCAGTGCGGGGTCGTCGTTGAACTTGCTCTTGAGGTGGTTGCCGAGAACGACCAGGGGCGTGCCGTTGAGCTCGATCTCGAACTCGGGGCAGTCCCGGCTGAACAGGTGCTCGCCGGGACGCTCCGGGTCGGGGTCGAAGAGGTGGGACCGGATGGAGGTGATGGGGTGCCGGCTGAGGATCCCGACGTCGATGCCGCGGCTGTCGTTGCCGTCGATCAGCATGTTGAAGGGGTACTGCCGCTTGCCGAGCACCCCGGCCAGGATCTGCTGGTTGAAGCGGTCCAGGGCCAGCCGGTCCTCGACCTCCACCATGAGCAGGATGTCCGCATCGACCGCGTCGACGACCCGGCCGCTGTTGCGCACCGCCTCCGTGTCGAGTTCCTCCCGCACGAGTTCGGCCCAGCCGGCCCACGCGCCACGGCCCGCGGCGCCGACCTCCCAGGAGCCGGCCTCCTTGAACAGACTGGAGTGCTTTCCCGGGCGGGTCTGGTTGATGTAGATCGGCGGGGGGTTGTCCGGGTCCCAGGTGTGGGCGCGGTACTTCTTCACCAGCGCGGAGATCCGTGTCCTGTCCTCCGCGTCGTAGGTCGTCAGGTTCAGCAGTGAGACCAACGTGCTGAAGTCGGCGAGGACCTCGTTCCGCTTCGTCACATCCGGCAGGTTGAAGGCCTTGGGGCGGCGGAAGAGGCTCTGCGCATTGAAGGTGGCGATACGAACGATCATGGCAGCCTCCCGCGGGCGGCGCATGAACACCGCGCGGCCGACGGCAGGCGCCGCCGAAGTGACTGCTCGCCGACAATTCCCATTCTCCGAGGGGGCGGGAAAGGTGTCCAACGGAGCCGGATCGCCCCAGAGGCCCGGTCGCCGATTGGTCCAGCAGCCGGGCCACCGATTGGCCCTGTATCCCGGTACGTGGCGGCACGAGGGTGGCGGGCATGAGCATCGCCTTCCTCCTCACCACCCTCGTCGTGGTGGCCACCCCCGGCACCGGCGTCGTCTACACCCTGGCCACCGGTCTTTCCCGGGGCCGCCGCGCGTCCGTGGTCGCCGCCTTCGCCTGCACCCTCGGGATCGTGCCGCACATGCTGGCCACGGTCACCGGGGTGGCCGCGCTGCTGCACGCGAGCGCGACCGCGTTCCAGATCCTGAAGTACGCCGGTGTCGCCTACCTCCTCTACATGGCCTGGTCCACGCTGAAGGACAAGGAGGCCATCGCGGTGGACGACGACGCCACGCCGCTCTCCTCGGGCCGCGTGATCGTGCGGGGCGTGCTGATCAACATCCTCAACCCGAAGCTGACGATGTTCTTCTTCGCCTTCCTGCCCCAGTTCGTGGACCCGTCCGAGCCGAACGCCCTGCCGCGCATGCTGGCGCTCAGCGGCGTGTTCATGGCGGCGACGTTCGTGGTCTTCGCGGCGTACGGCATCCTCGCCGCCTCCGTCCGCAGCCACGTCACCTCCCGGCCCCGGGTGATGACATGGCTGCGGCGGACCTTCGCGGGGTCGTTCGTGGCACTGGGGGCGAAGCTGGCGTGGACGTGATCACCAGCTGAAGGCGTCGAAGAGGGTGCCGATCCGCAGCCGCAGGTCGGCCAGGGCGGCGCCGGTGACGGTCACCCAGACGATGTCGGTCTCGGCGTCCCGCGCGAGACGGACGCCCAGGGACTGCACGGAACCGATCAGCGGGTAGGAGTACCAGACGTCCGCCTCGTCGTCGGTCGGCTCAAGGCCGAGCTCGATCGTCTCCCAGTCGGTGTCGTCGAAGGGGTGGTCGATGTAGTGGGCGAGGAGTTCGAGGAAGGGACGCAGGCGGGACTCGCCCCGGACGATGCCGCCCATCTCGTCCGACTCGGTCTCCGGATACGTCACCCGCTCCGCCGGTCCGGCCATGCGCAGCCCGGCACTGACCGCGTGCAGGTCCCTGGTGGTGAGGTGGAGGTGCGCCCAGAGGTCGAGGTCGCGGCTGGCGATGTGCGGGGCGTACGCGGCGTAGGGCAGCCGCAGGACCCGCCCGCGGCCGCCCTCGTCGAGCAGGTGCGGCACCTCCAACTCCTCGCTCCAACGCGCGAGTTCGGGTGCGAACCGCTCCTCGGCCGCCTGCGCGTCCAGGCCGGCGTAACGGCCGATGTCCGCCCACGAGGCGCCCCGCTCCCGCTCGAACACGACCGCCCGCACCAGCAGCTGCGTCGCGTGCTCGACCAGCTGCCGGGCCTCGCTCGCCCGCCCGCCGAGGCCGGTGTCGGCGTCGTTGCGGGTGACCGCCAACGGTCCCGCGCCCAGGGCGAGATCGGCCGCGGCCTGGCTGAGCACGAGCCGGGCCAGTGCCTCCCTGGTGTAGGGGGCGCGGGGGCTGTCGTCAGGTGCCGTGTCGTTCACGGGCGTCAGGGAACCATGGGTGCCCTGTCGCTGTCGCGGCGATTTCGGCGGTGCCTGCCACGGCCGCTTCCACGGCCGCTCACCCGACCTCTCAGCGGCCCTGCAGTGCCTTCACGTTGTCGCCGAACGTCCAGTTCTTCGAGCCGTCCCAGTTGATCGACCAGGTCATCAGGCCCTTGAGTGCGGTGCCGTAGTGCCGCCAGGCCTGGGCCACCAGGGACGGGGGCATGTGGCCGCCGCCCGCGCCGGGCTGGGCGGGGAGGCCGGGGGCCTGTTTGTCGTACGGGACCTTGATCGTCGTGCCCTGGACGGTCAGGCCCTTGTTCAGGCAGTCCGTCTGGGCCACGAAGCCCTCCACCGTGCCGGCGGAGTAGGAGTCGCCGGAGCAGCCGTACATGCTGCCGTTGTAGTACTGCATGTTCAGCCACCACAGGCGGCCGTTGTCGGCGTACTTCTTGATGACGGGGAGGTACGCGCCCCAGATCGAGCCGTAGGTGACGCTGCCGCCGGTGACGTAGGCCGTCTCCGGGGCCATGGTCAGGCCGAAGTTCGACGGCATCTGGGCCAGTATCCCGTCGATGATCCTGATCAGGTTGGCCTGGGACGTGGAGAGTCGGCTGATGGTGCCGCTGCCCACCAGGCCCGTCTCGATGTCTATGTCGATGCCGTCGAAGTTGTACTTCTTCAGGATCGGGACGATCGTCGCCACGAACCGGTCCGCCACGGTGGTCGAGTTGAGGTCGATGCCGGCCGTCGCGCCGCCGATCGACAGCAGGATCGTGCTGCCCGACGCCTTCGCCGCGCACATCTCCGCGGGCGTGGCCACCTTCACCCCGCTGTCCATGCCGTCCTCCCAGAGCGCGGTGCCGTCGGAGCGGATGACCGGGAACGCCGCGTTGATCACGTTGTAGCCGTGGGCCGCGATACGGGAGTCGGTGATCGGGGTCCAGCCGAAGGGCGGGTGGACGCCGCCCGCGGCGCCGTCCCAGTTCTCCCAGTAGCCCTGGAGGACCTTGCCGGCGGGCTTGGACTTCACGGCGCAGGTGTCGGCCGCCGAGGCGGTGGTCGCGACGGGCAGCTGGGCGAGGCAGGCGGTCGTCACTGCGGTGGCGAACAGGCGCAGGGCGCGGCGGAGCATGCGGGGCCTCCCGGTGGGGGTCGGTGAGGGTGGCGGGCAGTCGGGTGTCGTAGGCATGACAGTGCTCGCGGTCCAGACCTTTCGTCAATAGGTCTGGACCATTTTGCAGCTTGGTGACATATATGGACTGACAGATATTGAAATCTGTCAGCTGTCATGTCATGGTGGATGGCATGACGATGCAAACGCGCACTCTCGGAACCACCGGCCCCCAGGTCTCCGCCCTCGGCCTCGGCTGCATGGGCATGTCCCCGATGTACGGCGACGTCGACCGGGCCGAATCCATCGCCACCGTCCACGCCGCCCTGGAAGCGGGTGTGACGCTGCTCGACACCGGCGACTTCTACGGCATGGGCCACAACGAGCTGCTGGTCGGCGAGGCCCTGCGCACCGCGCCCGCGGCCAGCCGTGAGAACGCCCTGCTCAGCGTGAAGTTCGGGGCGCTGCGCACACCGGACGGCAGCTGGGTGGGCTTCGACGGCCGGCCCGCCGCCGTGAAGAACTTCGCCACCTACTCGCTGCAGCGCCTCGGCGTGGATCACATCGACATCTACCGGCCCGCCCGGCTGGACCCGGACGTGCCGATCGAGGAGACGGTCGGCGCGATCGCGGAGCTGGTCGAGCAGGGCTATGTGCGGCACATCGGGCTCAGCGAGGTCGGCGCCGACACCATTCGCCGGGCCGCCGCCACCGCCCCGATCGCGGACCTGCAGATCGAGTACGCGCTGATCTCGCGCGGCGTCGAGGAGTCGGTCCTGCCGGCCACCCGTGAGCTGGGCATCTCCATCACCGCGTACGGCGTTCTGTCCCGTGGTCTGATCTCCGGCCACTTCACCCGCGACCGGCAGCTCGCCGCGAACGACTTCCGGGCCCACTCGCCCCGCTTCCAGGGCGAGAACCTCGATCACAACCTGGCCCTCGTCGAGGCGCTGCGGAAGATCGCCGAGCAGAAGGGCGTCTCCGTCGCCCAGATCGCCATCGCCTGGGTGCTCTCCCGCGGCGAGGACATCGTGCCGCTGGTCGGCGCCCGCACCCGGGAGCGGCTCACCGAGTCGCTGGGCGCGCTGGACGTCACGCTGGACGCGGCCGACCTGGCGGCCATCGAGGAGGCCGTACCGGCGGACGCCGCCGCGGGCGACCGCTACCCGGCCGCGCAGATGTCCCACCTCGGCAGCAAGTAGTGCCCGAGCCGCCGGGTACGGTCTGACTCATGGCACCGACCTCCGAGACCCTGACCGCCGAGCGCATCCTCGAAGTCACCGAGGAGGTGCTGCGCCGCCACGGCCCGGCCAAGGCCACCGTGGTGGACGTGGCCCGCGCGCTCGGCGTCAGCCATGGCAGCGTCTACCGGCACTTCCGGACGAAGGCGGCGCTGCGGCAGGCGGTGTCGAAGCGGTGGCTGGACCGTACGACGGGGGTGCTGGCGGAGATCGTCACGGCGCCGGAGCTGGAGCCGGAGGCGCGGGTGCGCGAGTGGCTCGCGGCGCTGTTCGCGGCCAAACGCCGCAAGGCGTCCGACGACCCGGAGCTCTTCGCCACGTACTCGGTGCTGGCCGCCGAGGCCGCCGAAACGGTCGTCAGCGAACACCTGGCGGAGCTCACCGGCCAGCTGACCGACATCGTGCGCGCCGGCGTCGACGCGGGCGCCTTCTCCGTCGAGGACCCGGCCACCACGGCCGGCGCACTGTTCGGGGCGACGGCCCGCTTCCACGACCCGAACTACGCCAGGACGTGGGAACAGCCGGACGTGGAGAAGGACTTCGAGGCGGTCGTGGACCTGCTGGTGCGCGGGCTGCGGGCTCGCGACTGAACCGTCACGGGCGGTCGGGTTCCGGCGGCGTCAGCAGTCCGGCTCATCAGTCCGACTGCGCCTCCGCCGGGTCCACCGTCGCCTGGTGGGCCTCCGCCAGATGCTCCTCCGCCTTCAGCCAGGGCAGGAACTGGGCGCCCTTGCGCCAGCCGCACGTGTCGCATCTGATCTGACGCTGCGCGCCTTTGCGTTGCACCCGTACGACATGCTCCCGGCCGTGTTGGTCCCAGCGGCTCACCTTGCTTGTGTTGATCTCCAGCATGACGCCTCCAGCGTCCGAGGACATCGAGTCGGCGGACATCGAGTCTGCTTGCGCAGCAAGGAGTGTGCAGCAAGACCAACATCAACGGGAGATCCGGCCCAGCGAGTTGACCAACCTGTGCCAACACCCTCACAACTCGCTCAGCCGATCGTGCGCGGCAGCCGCAGACTGAGCAGCCCCGTCAGTGCCACCCCGCCCAACTGGACCAGGAGCGTGGTCACCAGGGCGTCCCGCATGCCCAGGCCCGGGATCAGGGAGAGGAAGAGGGTGCCCAGCGTCGCCACGCCCAGGGCCAGCGACGACTGCTGGGTCGTGATCATCACCCCGCTGCCCACGCCCGCCCGCGCCGCCGGTACCTCGGAGAGGACGATCCGGAAGATGACGGGGAGTTGAAGGGCCTGCCCCGCACCGGCGACCGCCGCCCCCGGCAGCAGTTCGACGAGGCCGAGGTCCGGCCAGGAGCGCCAGGCCGCCAGGGCCATCAGGGCCACGCCCACCGCCTGGATCGCCGCACCGGCGGTCACCACCCGGGTGCCGTGACGGGCCACCAGACGCGGGCCCGCCAGCGAGACGAAGAAGAACACCACCGCCATGGGCGCGAGCGCCAGCCCCGCCGCGACCGGGCCGCGGCCCGCGCCCTGCTGCAACGCCACCGCGATCACGAACATGAACCCGCTGAAGCCGATCGAGAACGGCACGATCATCACCAGGCCGCGGCGCAGGGACGGCAGCGCGAACAGGCTCGGCGGCACGAGCGGCGTACGGCCCCGACGGTCCGCCCTGCGCTCCACGGCGTAGAACGCCGCCGCCACGAACGGGAACGCCGCCAGCGACAGCCACGTCCACAGCGGCCAGCCCGCCGCCCGGCCCTCGGTGAGCGGGGCCAGGAGCGTGAGGAGGGCGGCGGCGAGCAGGACCGTGCCGGGTCCGTCGAGCGGCTCCGGGTGCTGAGAGCGGGTCTCCGGGACCGCGCGGGCGGCGAGAAAGAGGCCGACGAGGACGACCGGCACGTTCACCAGGAACACCGAGCGCCAGCCGGTGCCCCAGACGTCCGCCGCGACCAGGACGCCGCCGAGGATCTGCCCGGCCACCATCGACAGGCCGGCCGTGGCGCCGTACAGGCCCATGGCCTTCGCGCGGCGCGGGCCGCTGGTGGCCGCCTGGATGGTGGCGAGCACCTGCGGCAGCATCGCCGCCGACGCCGCGCCCTGCGCGACCCGCGCCGCGACGAGCGCCCACGCGCTGGGCGCGAGCCCGCACGCAAGCGAGGTCAGCCCGAAGGCCGCCATGCCGCCGAGGAAGAGCCGCCGCCGGCCGAACAGGTCGCCGAGCCGCCCGCCGAGGACGAGGAGCACGGCGTACGCCAACCCGTAACCGGCGACGACGAGTTCGAGCACGGTCTCGCTCGCCGCGAGGTCGTGGGCGATGGTGGGCAGGGCGACGTTGACGATGAAGAAGTCGATGAGGGGGAGTGCGGCTGCCAGGAGCACCGTGAAGAGGCCCAGGCCGCCGAGTGCGGGTGGGGCCGGGGTGGCCCGGGGCTTGTGTGCGGTGATGGTTTCGGTCACGGTTACGAGCCTGCGAGCGCTCCGAGACTGGTACCAGAGTGTCCTTATCCTGGTAGCGGGAGCACCTGGAAACAGGGTCCGGGGCGGGGCAGGCTGGAGGCATGACGACGATGGCCCGGACGACGGCTCGGACGACGGGGAAAGGGGTGGCTCAGGGGACGGCGACCCCGGCGCCCCGCACAACGGCCGCGTCGGAGATCCGGCGCCATGAACTCGCCGCCTTCCTGCGCCACCGCCGCGAGCACATCGCCCCCGAGCAGGTCGGCCTCCCCCGCGGCCGCCGACGCCGCACCCCCGGCCTGCGCCGCGAGGAGGTCGCCCAGCTCGCCGCGGTCGGCGTCACCTGGTACACGTGGCTGGAGCAGGCCCGCGACATCCAGGTCTCGGTGCAGGTCCTCGACGCCCTCGCCCGCACGCTGATGCTCGACCCCAGCGAGCGGTCCCATCTCTTCCAGCTGGCCGGCGCGGTGGACCCGACCCCGGCGACGACCTGCCCCTCGGTGACGCCCGCCCTGCGGGCCGTACTGGAGCAGATGGAGCCCTATCCGGCCTGTCTGCAGAACAGCCGGTACGACATCCTCGCCTACAACCGCACCTACGGGATGCTGTTGTGCGACCTCGACACGGTGCCGCCCGAGGACCGCAACTGCATGATCCTTTCCTACACGCACGACGAGTGGCGTTCCTCGATCGTGCGTCTGGAGGAGACCCAGCGCCTGATGGCCGCCCGCTTCCGCGCGAGCATGGCCGGCCATCTCGCCGAGCCCGCCTGGAAGATGCTCCTCAAACGCCTGCGTACCGAGTCACCCGAGTTCTGCGAGGCATGGGACCGGCACGAGGTGGTGGCCCACCGGACGAAGCGGAAGGAGTTCCTCAACCGTCACGTCGGCCGGATCGTGGTCGACCACACGGACCTGTGGCTGAGCCCGGAGGTCGGTCCGCGGATGGTGACGTACGTACCGGCGGACGAGGAGTCGCGGGACCGTATGAAGAGGCTGCACGAAATTGCCCTCAAGGGGCGCGGGGCTGTGACATATGCGGCTCCGCCGCGTGGGCGCGACCAGCCCCCATCAACCGTTAGCCGCCGAACTACGCACTGACCCTGGACACTTCGCGCACCTCGGCGGACTCCAGCCTCTCAGCCGCCCGCTCAGCAGTCCCCCGTGCCCACCCCCCACTGGTCACCAGCCCCACGACCAGCACCACCAGCCCACACCCGGCGACAATCCACCACGCGGGCCGGGCGGCAGCCACGAACGCGGACTCGTACGACGACGCCCCGACCCCCGAAGCCAGCACCGCCCCGACCACCGCCACCCCCAGCGTCTGCCCCAGCTGACGGCTCGTGGAGGCGACGGCCGCCGCGACGCCCGCCTGCGCACGCGGCATCCCGGACACCGCCGTGTTGGTGATGGGCGCATTGACGAACCCGAACCCGAGGCCGAACAGCACATACCCGAGGACGAGCGTGACGTCCCTGGTCTCCGCCTCGAACGCGGCGAACAGCACCCCGCTCGCCGTCATCGACACCCCCGCGACCAGCAGCGGAAGCCGAGGCCCCCGGTTGCCGACCACGCGTCCGGCGACCGGTGCGCAGACGAAGCACAGCGCGGCCATCGGCAGCATCCACACGCCCGCGTCCAGGGCGTCCAGGCCGCGCACGTTCTGCAGATACAGCGTGGACAGGAACAGGAAGCCGCCCAGCGCCGCGAATGCGCTGATCGCGATCACCGTGGCCCCGCTGAACGGCGCCGAGCGGAAGAACCGCAGGTCGATCAGAGGCTCGGCGCGGCGGGGTTCGTGGACGAGGAGCGCGGTCAGCGCGGTCAGGGCGATGCCGCCGAAGAGGAGGATCTCGGCCGCCGGAGCGGTGGGCGCCGCGATGATCGCGTACGTCAGTGAGCCGAACAGCGCGATGACCATCACCTGGCCGACCGGGTCGGGTCGGCGGGCCTTCGCGGCGCGCGACTCGGGGACGTAGCGGAGGGTGAGGAGCAGTGCCGCGAGCCCCACCGGGAGGTTGACCCAGAAGATCGACCGCCAGCCGACCGACTCCACCAGCAGGCCGCCGACCAGCGGCCCCGCGGCCATCGAGATGCCGACCACCGCGCCCCAGACGCCGATGGCCCGAGCCCGCTCCCGCGGGTCCGTGAAGGTGTTGGTGATGATCGACATCGCGACCGGGTTGAGCATCGAACCGCCCACCGCCTGCACCATGCGGAAGGCGATCAGCGCGTCGAGGTCGGGGGCGAGGGAGCACAGGACCGAGCCGAGGGTGAAGACGACCAGGCCCGCCATGAAGACGCGTTTGCGGCCGATGCGGTCCGCCGTGCTGCCGGCCAGCATCAGCAGTGAGGCGAGGACGAGGGTGTACGCGTCGATCGTCCACTGCAGGCCCGACGTGCCGGCGCCGAGGTCGCGCTGCAGGGCGGGGAGGGCGACGTTGAGGACGGTGTTGTCCAGGCTCACGATCAGCAGACTCATACAGCAGATCGCGAGGACCAGTAGTCGGCGGCGTGGGCTGAGCTCCGGCATCCTTGGATAGTACGCCTAACTAATGAATTTCGCCGCACCCCGTCCGGTACGTGAGAATGGGTGGATGCCCACGACCGTCTCGTCCACCGCCCCGCCCCTGCGGATCGGCCCGCACACCGTCCAGCCGCCCGTCGTCCTGGCCCCCATGGCCGGGATCACCAACGCGCCCTTCCGCACCCTGTGCAGGGAGTTCAGCGGTGGCAAAGGGCTGTTCGTCAGCGAGATGATCACGACTCGGGCGCTGGTCGAGCGCAACGAGAAGACCATGCAGCTGATCCACTTCGACGAGAGCGAGAAGCCGCGGTCGATCCAGCTGTACGGGGTCGACCCGGCGACGGTCGGGAAAGCCGTGCGCATGATCGCCGAGGAGGGGCTGGCCGATCACATCGACCTGAACTTCGGCTGTCCCGTGCCGAAGGTCACGCGCAAGGGCGGCGGCTCCGCGCTGCCGTTCAAGCGGAACCTGCTGCGGGCGATCCTGCGGGAGGCGGTCAGCGGCGCGGGTGATCTGCCCGTCACGATGAAGATGCGCAAGGGCATCGACGACGATCACATCACCTTCCTCGACGCCGGGCGGATCGCCGTCGAGGAAGGCGTCACGGCCATCGCGCTGCACGGCCGCACCGCCGCCCAGCACTACGGCGGCACGGCCGACTGGGACGCCATCGCGCGGCTGAAGGAACATGTGCCGGAGATCCCGGTGCTCGGGAACGGGGACATCTGGTCGGCCGAGGACGCCGTGCGGATGGTGCGGGAGACCGGGTGCGACGGGGTGGTCGTCGGGCGCGGGTGCCTTGGACGGCCGTGGCTGTTCGCGGATCTGGTGGCGGTGTTCGAGGGGCGTGCCTCCAGCGTCGCGCGGCCGGCTCTTCACGAGGTCGCCGACGTCATGGTCCGGCATGCCACGCTGCTCGGCGAGTGGATCGGCGACGAGGCGCGCGGCGTCATCGACTTCCGCAAGCACGTCGCCTGGTATCTGAAGGGCTTCGCGGTCGGCTCGGAGATGCGCAAGCGGTTGGCCATTACGTCGTCGCTGGCGGAACTCCGTGCCGGACTGGACGAGCTGGACCTCGACCAGCCCTGGCCGGTGGGAGCGGACGGGCCCCGTGGTCGTACGTCCGGCAACAACCGGGTGGTGCTGCCGGACGGCTGGCTGAAGGACCCGTACGACTGCGCGGGCATCAGCGAGGACGCGGAGCTGGACACCTCCGGGGGCTGAGGCGGTCTCGACAGCCCGGGGCCGCGTCGACACTGGTCGTCACTCCTTGGAGGGGTGCGGAGTCGAGCCGTATGCCGTCAGGAAACGGTCCCGGAAGGAGCTCATCTTCCACACGGGGGCCTTGGCGGCGGGCTGGAGGCCGTCCGTCCAGTTCCAGTCGGAGATCTTGTCCAGCACCTTCGGGTCCTTGGCGACGATCGAGATCGGGACGTCCCGGCTGGCCTTGGTGCCGCTGACCCGGGCCATCGGCTGGTGGTCGCCGAGGAAGACCAGGACGGTGTCGTCGGTGCCGTAGCGCTCCAGCCACTGGGTGAGGCTGGTCACCGAGTACGAGATCGACTTTCCGTACTCCTGCTTGGAGCGGGTGGAGTCGGAGATGATGTCCGCCGGTTTCGTGCCCGCCTGCTGGATGGGCTTGAAGAGGGAACCGTCGCCCAGGTCGTCCCAGTCGACCATCTTCGGGATCGGTGCCCAGGGCTGGTGGCTGGAGGTCAGGATGATCTCCGACATCAGGGGCTTGTCGTGCTTCTTGCCGTGGACCTGGCGCTGGAAGGCTTCGAGGGCGTACTGGTCGGGCATGGTCGACCAGCTGAACTTCGGCCCCTTGTAGCCGAGTTGGAAGGCGTTGTAGACCTTGTCGAGGCCGTAGTAGCTCTGCTCCGGCCAGGCCTTCTGGACGCCGGGCATGACGCCGACCGTGTCCCAGTCGCCGGTCTTCCGGAAGACCTTGGTGAGGCTGAGGTGGTCGCTGGCCATGACGGTGCGGTAGCGCTGCTGGTTGTCGATCCACAGACCCGAGAGGGTGGTGGAGTGGCCCAGCCAGCTGCTGCCGCCGTAGGTCGCCGACGTGAGCCAGCCGCTCTTCGCGTGGTAGCCGGCCTTCGCCAGGGCCTGGGTGGAGGTGTCGAGAGTGCCGGTGACGCCCGGGGCGATCTCCGGGTCCTCGATCGCGCTGCGGCCGTAGCTCTCGATGAAGGTGAAGACGATGTCCTTGCCGCGCAGGTCGGGGACCAGTTGGGCCGGGGGTGTGTTGCCGAAGGTGTCGGTCTTCGCGTCCTGTGCGAACGCCGCCTCGTCGCGGAGGGTGTCCAGCGCGCGGCGGGCGTGGACCTTGATGACGCCGGCGGTGTGGTCCGCGGCGATCGGTACGCCGGCTATCTGCAGGCCGAACGCCGTGCAGGTGATCCATACGGTGCCGGCGATGAGGGCGCCCTTGGAGGCGTCCGCCTTGTGGCGGGCGAGGAGGTCGGCTATGCGTACGGTGGCCAGGGCGACGAGGGCTATGAGGAGTACGACCAGGATGACGAGGCCGATGGTGAGCAGGACCGTGGTCGTGCCGCCGAGGGAGTCCTCGATGTACGAGTGGGCGTCGTCGAGGAGTTCCCAGTCCAGGACGATGTTGAAGTGGCGGCCCAGGAATTCGTTGTAGCCCATGTCGAGGAGGTTCAGGGCGGTCAGGGCGCCCAGGGCCGCGCCGGAGGTCGCTGCGGCGATCAGGCGGGGGCGGCGGGGGAGCGTGAGGAGTACGGCGGCTCCGATGACGGCCTCTGCGGGGAGGCGCAGGAACTCCGTGGGTTTGAGGTTGCCGAGGGTGTTCGGCATTTGCAGGCAGACGTGGATGAGGGCGGCGGCGAGGGCGGTCAAGGTCCAGCGGAGGTACGGGGGCGCCGGTCGCTTCTCGGGCTCGGCTTCGCCGTCGCCCTCGTTGTTCCCACCCGCACCACCCGCGTCACTTTCGTCGTCGGGTGCGGGTGGCCCCTGTGGGGCGTCCCCGCCGTCGGCGGCTGCGGGACCGTCGTTGTCGGGTGCGGGATTGCCCTCTGTGGCTGCGGGATCGCCCTCTGTGGGTGCGGATTCCGGCGTGGCCGGCGACGTTGTCTCCGTGGCGCTCGTGGGTGCCTCGTCGGTCAAGTCGTCGTTCTTCATGTGCAGTTGACGTAGGCGAGTGAAGACAGGCACCCGAAGGTCCTTCCGTGCGAGGCCCCTGGTGGAGTGGTGCGGCGGGCCTCGCTGGGGAGGTGGCGGGTCCGAGGAGGTGCGAGCACGCCCCCACGCCGCCCGGCACGCTCCCCCAGAGGGGGCACCCCCACTCGCCGCACCGGGGGAAGACCCAAGTAGCTCCGCTACGAGGGTCTTCCCCCGGCACACCGAGAGCACGCACCGAACGACGCGGGAACGCACCCGCACCTCCTCGGACCCGCCCGGGCCCGCCACCCATCCGTACGGTGGGCCCCCAGCCGCTGTTCAGCCAAAACGCCCCAGCGCTCGGCAAACGCTGGGCAAACACCAGGCCAACTGCCCCGAGAAGGCTGTGCTGGGGGGTGTTGTGAAAGTCCCGCACAGCACCCACGGGGCCCGGCACGCTCCCCCACTGCCTTAAGGGCGTGGGAGGTGCCCCCACTCGCCGCACAGGCCAAAGGTCCAAGTAGCTCCGCTACGAGGGCCTTCGTCCGGCGCGCCGAGGGCACGCACCGGCTGTGACACCAGCCGCTGCCGCGGCGGGCGCGGGCACCGCACGGGACTTTCACGAAACACCCCCTAGGCGCCTCCCACCGCCGTCAGCAGGGCCAACGGGGCCGCTGCCGAGCGGGATTCGCGGATGCAGGCGTGGGGGTACGGGACCGGTTCCGGGTGGGTGTCGCGGCTGTAGCCCGCCAGGACCTCGGGGAGGCGGTGGCCGGTTGTCGTCGCCGCGTCGACCAGGGCGTGGGCCACCGTGCGGGCCTCGTCGTGCAGGCCGTAGCGGGACAGACCCAGGGCGATGAGGGCGTTGTCGTGCGGCCAGACCGAGCCGCGGTGGTAGGAGAGGGGATGGTAGGCGGGCTGGCCGGAGGCCAGGGTGCGCACGCCCCAGCCCGAGAAGAAGTCCGGTTCCAGCAGGCGTCGGCCCACCAGCTCGCCGTACTCCTTGTCCAGCAGGCCGGACCAGAGCAGATGCCCGGCGTCCGAGGCCAGGGCGTTCACCTGGTGGCCGGTGCCGTCCAGCGCCAGGGCGGGGAAGGAGTGGTCCGGCATCCAGAACTCCCGCTGGAAACGGTCGCGGAGGTCGGCCGCCGCCTGTTCCAGGAGGGCCGCGTAGGTCTCGTCCTGCCAGACCGTGCGGGCCAGCCATGCCGTGCGGCGCAGGGCGTCGTAGGCGTAGCCCTGGGCGCCCGCCGCCATCACCGGGCCGGTGGGGCGGGTGCCGTCGGCGGAGCAGATGGCACCGGGGGAGTCCTTCCAGTTCTGGTTGGCGAGGCCGCCCTGGTCGGCGCGGTAGACCAGGTAGCCGACGGTGGTGAGGCCGCCATGGTCCAGCATCCAGCCGATCGCCGCTCGGGCGTGCGGCTCCAGGCGGCGGGCGAGCGCGGTGTCGGCCGTCTGCTCGACGTAGGTGCCCAGCAGGATCAGGAACAGCGGCGTCGCGTCCACCGAGCCGTAGTAGCGGCCGTACGGCACCTGCTCGAAGTACGCCAGCTCGCCGTGCCGTACCTCGTGCACGATCTTGCCGGGCTGGGAGACGGCGTCGACGCCGCTCTCCGTCGCCTGGGTCGCGGCCAGCGCGGGGAGGGTCGCGGCAGCCAGTCGGGGGCGGTACGGGAGTGAGAAGAGGGAGGTCAGCAGGGCATCCCGGCCCAGCAGCGTCAGGAACCAGGGGGCGCCCGCCGCCGGGACACGGAGCTCCTCGCCGTCCGGGCCCCTCGCCGGGACCTGGAGCGAGGCCAGGTCGGCCAGGCCCCGGGCACAGGCGGCGGCCAGCTCCGGCCAGCCGGTCGGGAAGGCCACGCCCTCCACGAACTCACCCTCCAGGGAGAGGAGTTGGGCGTTGAGATCGGCGGGGGAGCGCGGTACGCGCAGCGCCCGTTTGTCGCCGTGCGGTCGGGCCATCACCCGGACGGTCAGTTCCGTTGTGCCGTGCGGATCCAGGTCCAGCGTCCAGACCAGGCGGCGGGCGCCGGTGCCGGTCTCCTCCACGCCGTCGGGGGAGGGGTCGGCCGTCACGGTGGTGACCGAGCGCCACTCGCCCCGCTGGTAGGCGAACTCCACGCCGTGGTCCAGGACTTGGCGGGAGCGGACGGCACCGGCCTTGGCGTAGGTGCGGTGGTCGGAACGGAGCTCGAACTGGTCGGTGAAGTCGGCGTCGGCGGTGATCGCGAGCCGGACCGTCGTGGGGACCGGGCGGTTGCTGGTCACACGGATCGATTCGACGAACGAGGCGTCCCCCACCGCCTGTTCACGAAAGAGCGTGTACGCCGGGGGTTCGTTGCGGCCGCCGCGCGGGACCAGGACACAGCGGGTGGTGTCCCCGTCGGCGACCGGAGTGAGGGCCTCGGGCACGGCCCCGTCCACGGTGAGCTGCCAGCGGCTCAGATGGCGGGCATCGCGTACGAATAACCCGTCCGGGGAGCCGGTGCCCCGCACTCCGCTGATGTCCCCGCCGTCGCCCACGGCGGCGAACGTACTCCCGTACACGAGCAGATGCTGCCGGTCCGTCATCCCCGGTTACCTCCCTTGAACGCCTTGGAAGTCGTGACTGATGTGGCCGATGCCACCTGTGTGATTGATGTGGTTGGTGTGTCGCTGTGCAGCAGGTCGAGCGTGAGCGCCGCGGTCCAGCCGAAGCCGGTGGCCCCGCAGGCCTCGCCGGTGTACGGGTCGACGTACTCGGCGAAGTCGGAGCGGTCGGCGAGGTCCAGCAGCGCCGTGCGCAGGGCGTCGGCCCGCGCGCGCTCGCCGTGGGTGCGCAGGCCGCGCTCCAGCAGCCAGTTGGTGTTGAACCAGGCCGGGCCCCGCCAGTAGCGATGCGGGTCGAAGGCCTCGCCGAGGAGGTCGTAGGACGGGGCCAGGCGGGTCGTTTCGCCAAGGCCGAAGTGCGGTCCGTGCACCGTGCCGACCAGGGCGTCGGTGATGTCGCGCGGCAGGGTGGGAAGAAGCAGGGGGATCAGGCCGGAGACGCCGCGCTCCGGGAGCGGCTTCCCGGTGCGTACGTCGTGGCAGAAGAACATCCCCTCCGCCGGGTCCCACATCCGGGCGATCAGCGCCGTCGTCAGACGCTCGGCGCGTGCGTGCCGGGCCGTGCCCGTCGCGCCCAACTCCTGTGCGATCCGGGCCAGCGCGTGCTCGGAGGCGATGAGCAGGGCGTTGAACGCCGGGTCCTCGACGGCGAAGTCGCCGGTCCCGGCTCCCTGCCTCCCGCCCGGGGCATCCCGGTACCCGCCGTCGCGGTAGTCCGTCGCCAGCCGCACATAGCGTCCGTAGTCGAGATCCGTGGGCCGGTCCTCGGGCGCCCCGTGGGCGAGGTCGGCGCGGCGGAAGGAGCGGGCGGGGGCGGGCGTCACCCTGCTCAGCGGGGCGTCCCAGCAGGGGCTGTTGTCCATGCCCTGTTCCCAGGGGTGCACGACGGACGCGAGGCCGGCTCCGCCCAGGTCGCGGCGGTGCAGCAGATAGCGGTGCCAGGCGGCGAGCCGGGGATACGTCCGGGCGAGGAAACCCCGCGCCCGGGAGAGGCCCGGGTCGGCCCGGTGCACCAGCCAGGCGGCCAGCGCGTGCACCGGTGGCTGCACGATGCCCGAGGTCTGTACGGTGCGCGGGGCGCCGGCGGCCTGCCCCGCGGTCGAGGAACGCCAGAAGTCGGGGCTCGGGAAGTAGGCGTCGAGGGGTACGGAGGGGTTGAAGACGATGTGCGGGATCCGCCCGTCACCCCACTGGGCGTCCAGCAGCGTCTCCAGCTCCGTCTGGGCACGTAACGGCGAGACGTGCCTGAGGCCGATCGCGACGAACGCCGAGTCCCAGGACCACTGGTGGGGATACAGACTGCGGGAGGGCACCGTCGAGGCGCCGGTCCAGTTGGCCTCCAGCACACGGGCGGCTCTGAGATGCAGTGAGTCGTCCGGCGGCGGATCGTATGCGATGTCACGGTCCGCGCGGCGGGCGGTGAGTTGGGCAGTGCGATCCACTCGGGGCTCCCCGAAAGATGTTCGGCCGACCGGTTCGGTCATGGCTACCGTAGGGTTACGTCTATTTAACACGCAAAACCCAATATGTAATGCAAGCTTGAGAAACACAAGGGGGTGTGCATGAGCGCACGGGGTCAGGTGAGTGCCGGGGAACTGCTCGAACTGGTGCGGAGCGGACGGGCCGTCACACGCGGAGCACTTCAACAGGCCACCGGGCTGTCCCGTGCCACCGTCGGCCAGCGCCTCGACCGGCTGTTCCGCGCGGGCTGGCTGCGCGAAGGCGCCGGCGGCCCCGTCGGCTCCCCGCTCGGCGGCCGCCCCTCGATCACCCTGGAGTTCGACGACGCCCACGCCGTCGTCCTCGCCGCCGACCTGGAGACCCGGCACGCGCGTGCCGCCGTACTGTCGCTGACCGGCGAGATCCTCGCCGAGCACACCGGGACGCTGGTCATCGAGGACGGGCCGGACGCGGTGCTCGGCGACCTCGGCCGCTGGTTCGCCGAGCTGCTGGAGAAGGCGGGCCATCGCGCCGAGGAGGTCTGCGGCATCGGGCTCGCGGTACCGGGCCCCGTCGACACCGACACCGGCCGGGTGGTCCAGCCGCCGATCATGCCGGGCTGGGACGGCTACGACATAAGGGCCCGCCTGGCCAGAGCCTTCACCGAGGCCACCGGCGCCGCCCCGGTGCCGGTCCTGGTCGACAACGACGCCAACCTCATGGCGTACGGCGAACAGCGCACCGGTTTCCCCGACTGCTCGGCGTTCGTGCTGGTCAAGGTGTCGACCGGCATCGGCGCGGGGGTCGTGGTGGGCGGCTCGGTGTACCGGGGGATCGACGGGGGCGCGGGGGACATCGGGCACATCCGGGTGGGCGCCGACGCGCTGTGCCGGTGCGGGTCCTACGGCTGTCTGGCCGCCGTCGCGAGCGGCGGTGCCGTGGCCCGGCGGCTGGCCGAGGACGGGGTGCGGGCGGCGTCCGGCTCGGATGTGCGGGATCTGCTCGCGTCCGGGCATCCGGGGGCGGCGGCGCTGGCGCGGGAGGCCGGGCGGCAGGTCGGGGACGTGCTGGTGACCGTGGTGACGCTGCTCAACCCCGGCGTGCTGATGATCGCCGGGGATCTGGCCGGAACTCCCTTCCTCACCGGTGTGCGCGAACTGCTGTACCAGCGGGCGCTGCCGCGCTGCACGGCCCACCTGGACGTCGTGACCTCGCGGCTGGGGGAGCGGGCCGGGCTGGTGGGGGCCGGGGCGCTGGTCGTGGAGCATCTGTACGCGCCGGAGCGGGCGGAGGAACGGCTGGTCGCGCTGGGGGTGTGACGGCCTTCCCGCAGGGTGTGTGACGGGCGCGTTTCCATCTCGGGACGCACGTCCGCATGGTGAAATCTCGCTCTCTGTGGCAGCGTGATTCTCGCCACCCTTGATAAGGGTTGCGCTCAGATGAGCGGATCTTGGGCGACTGCACTTCTCCAAGGGGTGGCACTCAGTGCCACCCCTTGATCGTTCATCGATCGAAATCAAACGTGCGCTTAGGGCGCTCATCTGAGCGGTTAGCCGCCTCTATGGGTCGGCTTGCGTTCAAGAAGTGAAAACATCCGCTCGTCATGGCTTGCCAAGCCTTGACTTTCGATCCGCTGGCGGACGGGTGGTTACGGCTGCATGACGCATGAGTAGACATACCCAGACGCCTTCGATCTGGGTATGTTCCTCGCCGTCAGGGCAGCCACCGCGTCCCGAGGGAGTCGAGACCGTGTCGGAAAACAAAGAACCCCACGTAGCGAAGTTCGTTTACGACTTCACCGAGGGCAACAAGGATCTCAAGGACCTCCTGGGTGGCAAGGGCGCCAACCTCGCCGAGATGACCAACCTGGGGCTCCCCGTTCCCCCCGGCTTCACGATCACGACGGAAGCCTGCAAGGTCTACCTCGAAAGCGGCGAGGAGCCCGCGGCACTGCGTGACGAGGTGAGTGCGCACCTCGACGCCCTTGAGTCCCGTATGGCGAAGAAGCTCGGCCAGCCCGACAACCCTCTGCTCGTCTCGGTCCGCTCCGGCGCGAAGTTCTCGATGCCCGGAATGATGGACACGGTCCTCAACATCGGACTCTCCGACAAGTCCGTGAAGGGCCTCGCCGAGCAGGCCGGCGACGAGCGGTTCGCGTGGGACTCCTACCGGCGCCTCATCCAGATGTTCGGCAAGACGGTCCTCGGCGTCGACGGCGAGCTCTTCGAGGAGGCCCTCGACAAGGCCAAGGAGGCCAAGAAGGTCACGGTCGACACCGACCTGGAGGCCGCCGACCTGAAGAAGCTGGTCACCGCCTTCAAGAAGATCGTCAAGAAGGAGGCCGGCCGGGACTTCCCGCAGGACCCGCGCGAGCAGATGGACCTCGCCATCCACGCGGTCTTCGACTCCTGGAACACCGACCGCGCCAAGCTCTACCGCCGCCAGGAGCGCATCCCCGGCGACCTGGGCACCGCGGTCAACGTCTGCTCGATGGTCTTCGGCAACCTCGGCCCGGACTCCGGCACCGGCGTCGCCTTCACCCGTGACCCCGCCTCCGGCCACCAGGGCGTCTACGGCGACTACCTGCAGAACGCGCAGGGCGAGGACGTGGTCGCGGGCATCCGCAACACCGTGCCGCTCGCGGAGCTGGAGTCGATCGACAAGAAGTCGTACGACCAGCTGATGCAGATCATGGAGACGCTGGAGAACCACTACAAGGACCTCTGCGACATCGAGTTCACCATCGAGCGCGGTCAGCTGTGGATGCTCCAGACCCGGGTCGGCAAGCGCACGGCGGGCGCGGCCTTCCGGATCGCCACGCAGCTCGTGGACCAGGGCCTGATCGACGAGGCCGAGGCGCTGCAGCGCGTCAACGGCGCCCAGCTCGCCCAGCTGATGTTCCCGAAGTTCGACGAGGAGGCCAAGGTCGAGCAGGTCGGCCGGGGCATCGCGGCGTCGCCGGGTGCGGCGGTCGGCAAGGCGGTCTTCGACTCGTACACCGCGGTGAAGTGGTCGCGCTCGGGCGAGAAGGTCATCCTGGTCCGCCGGGAGACCAACCCCGACGACCTGGACGGCATGATCGCGGCCGAGGGCATCCTGACCTCGCGCGGCGGCAAGACCTCGCACGCCGCCGTGGTCGCGCGCGGCATGGGCAAGACCTGTGTCTGCGGTGCGGAGGAGCTGGAGGTCGACACCAAGCGCCGCCGGATGACGGTCCCGGGCGGACACGTCGTCGAGGAAGGCGACGTGATCTCGATCGACGGCTCGTCCGGCAAGGTCTACCTGGGCGAGGTCCCGGTGGTCCCGTCTCCCGTCGTGGAGTACTTCGAGGGCCGGATGCACGCGGGTGCGCAGGACGCCGACGAGCTGGTCGAGGCCGTGCACCGGATCATGGCGTTCGCCGACCGCAAGCGGCGGCTGCGGGTGCGCGCCAACGCGGACAACGCCGAGGACGCGCTGCGCGCCCGTCGCTTCGGCGCGCAGGGCATCGGCCTGTGCCGTACGGAGCACATGTTCCTCGGCGAGCGCCGCGAGATGGTCGAGAAGCTGATCCTCGCGGACACGGAGGCGGTGCGCGAGGCAGCCCTCGCGGAGCTGCTGCCGCTGCAGAAGAAGGACTTCGTCGAGCTGTTCTCGGCGATGGACGGCCTGCCGGTGACGATCCGTCTGCTGGACCCGCCGCTGCACGAGTTCCTGCCCGACATCACCGAGCTGTCGGTCCGCGTGGCGCTGGCGGAGTCCCGCCAGGAGCCGCACGAGAACGAGCTGCGCCTGCTCCAGGCGGTGCACCGCCTGCACGAGCAGAACCCGATGCTGGGCCTGCGCGGTGTACGCCTGGGCCTGGTCATCCCCGGCCTGTTCACGATGCAGGTCCGCGCGATCGCGGAGGCGGCGGCGGCACGCAAGAACGCCAAGGGCGACCCGCGCGCCGAGATCATGATCCCGCTCGTCGGCACCGTCCAGGAGCTGGAGATCGTCCGTGAGGAGGCCGACCAGGTCATCGCGGAGGTCGAGGCGGCGACGGGCACGAAGCTCAAGCTGTCGATCGGCACGATGATCGAGCTGCCGCGCGCTGCCCTCACGGCCGGTCAGATCGCGGAGGCGGCGGAGTTCTTCTCCTTCGGCACGAACGACCTCACCCAGACGGTGTGGGGCTTCAGCCGGGACGACGTGGAGGCCTCGTTCTTCACGGCGTACCTGGAGAAGGGCATCTTCGGCGTCTCCCCCTTCGAGACGATCGACAAGGACGGTGTCGGCTCCCTGGTCGCGGCGGCGGCGAAGGCGGGCCGCGAGACCCGCCCCGACCTGAAGCTCGGCGTCTGCGGCGAGCACGGCGGTGACCCCGAGTCGGTGCACTTCTTCCACGAGGTCGGCCTCGACTACGTCTCCTGCTCGCCGTTCCGCATCCCGGTGGCCCGCCTGGAGGCCGGCCGCGCGGCGACGCAGTCGGAGGGCAGCGACCACCGCTAGACCGGCGCCGGTCAACGGCGGGCCTCACGGCCACTGAAACTCCGGAGTCGTCGCCTGTCCCCGACCCTCAAGACCGATGGGCGGCGACTCCGGTGCACCAAAGGAGGGCGGCACCCTGTGCGGAGGGTGCCGCTCTCTCCTGCATGAGGGCCCGGTGGCGGCGCCGGGGTGATTCCGCCAACCCGGGGCGACGGCAGGGTGAAGAGCTGGGGTGGGGCGGTCAAGGGGCGCAACCCCCCTGAAGTCCCCCTTGTCTCACGCGGGTGAAGTCACCACCCAATTCATCGAGCGTGGGGGAACCGAAGACCATGCGCAGACGCGCCACTGCCGCCATAGCCACCGCCGCCGCCTTCAGTGCCGTCCTGGCCGTGGCCGCTCTCGCCGTACCGGCCGCCGGGGCCGATCAGGACGACTCGGGCACGACGTTCTGGAACATCGATGTCAACCACAGCCGTGACTACACCGTCGGCGTCGAGGCCGCGCGGAAGAGGGTGTTCTCGGTCTCCGCGACGGTCAGCGACCCGTCCGGCGTGCAGAGCGTGTCGTACGAGCTGTGGCACGGGGCGGACCGGGCGACGGCCGACGGGGTCATGACCGGGGCCGCCCAGTGCGTGAAGCTCAACGAGACCACCTCCTTCTGCGAGGCCCTCGTGAGCGCCGACCCGAACGTCAACCTCCGCAGCAACGCCCTCGCCGGTGTCTGGACCATCAGTCCCGTCGCCACCGACGGCGCCGGCAACGTCACCCGCGGGGACGGCGCCTACCTCGCACGCATCAAGCGGCAGACCTACATGTCCCAGACCGTCGCCACCCCGCAGCCGGTGAAGAAGGGCAAGGACCTCACGGTCAAGGCCCGGATGACCGTCGCCGGTTGGGAGACGCAGAAGAACGTGCCCCTCATCGGGCACCAGGTGCTGCTCCAGTACCGCAAGGGCACGAGCGGCGCCTTCGTCACGCTGAAGAAGATCAAGACCGACCGCAACGGCTGGGCCACGGCCACCGTGCCGGCGACGGCCGATGGCGCCTACCGCTACGACTTCGCGGGCACGAACCTCACCCAGGCCACGACCGGCTCGGCCGACTTCGTCGATGTGAAGTGAGCCCGGACCGGTGAAGTGACCGTCCGCCGCGACCGGCACCGCGGCGGACGGCCATCGTGGACACGCCGCGCACGCTGAACGGGCGGGCTCGGACGGCGCCGCCGGCCTCGCGCGATACGCGCTCCGGCCGGCCTCGGTGCGTCTCCCGCCAGGCCTGATCGCCCGAGGGCAGGCTGTCGTTGCCCTTCAACCGCCCGACCGCCCCGTCGATGAACTCGCGCACGATGTCGGCGTGGCCGGCATGCCGCTGGGTGTCGGCGATCACGCGCACCAGGATGTGACGCAGCCACCGACACCCGGGTCGGTCAGGGACGTTCAGGACCGTCCGGGTCCGTGTCGTCCCCCGGCGTCGTATCACGACGGCCGAGGACGGTGGTTCCCAGGAACACCAGGCCGAAGGCCACGACCTTGCCGGTCCCGAAGTAGCCGTTCGCCTCCTCCGGTGCGCCGGCCAGCCCGAAGTAGGTCCACGCCGCCAGGAGGAACCCGAGGACGATCAGCACGACGGCACCCCACGTCGAGGGCTCCGCCCACCAGGGACGCCGGTCGCCAACCCGTTCGCCGGTCTGCTCGACGTCGCTCTGCCGCAAGGTCCGCTCTCCCTCTGCACGTGGTGGCCGGGAGGGAAGACGGGGCTGAGGGGCGGGGGGTTCATCGGGCAGGGAGCGGTGTTTGTCCTTGGCGCGGTCTGTCGGGGTTTCACCCGATGATCGCGTCGAGGAACGCCACGAGCGCCAAGAAGGCACCCGCGCCGGTCAGGACGGCCTGCGCCCAGGGCGCCCCGGCCAGCACGGACAGGCCTCCCGCCGCGCACGCGCCCACGATCCCGAAGAGCAGGATCACGGCGGCCCGCAGCGACAACAACGGCTCCGGGATGGGGTAGGTCCGGCGTCGGCCCATCGAGTGCTCCAAGGAACCGTGTGCCCGGCTCTGCCGCCCCCCCGTCCGCTCAGCCAACCAACGGTGGTCGCCCCGTGTAGTCCTCGTACCCGTGGCCGTACTCGCCGGGCATCGGGCGCGTGTCCAAGTAGAACCACTCGGCGTCCGGGCCGGGGGGTGAGGGGGAGGCCGATGGAGGGGGTGGAGTCGGCGTCGACCTCGGTGCCGGCCCGGGTGGAGCGGCTTCCATTGCCGCTGCCCCTGCCCCTGCCCCTGCCCCTGCCCCTGCCCCTGCCCCTGTCGCTGTCGCCGGCTCCGGGCTGGCCGGCCCCGGCAGCAGGAGTTCCACCCGCAGGCCCAAGCCCCGTTGCTGCGCCGTGAATTCCTCCACCTGGTTTCGGCATGCGTGGTCCAGGTGTGTCACCCCGGTCAGGTCCAGGCGGATGCGGGGCCTGCCGGAAGCGGCTGCGGATTCCAGGGCCTCGATGACCTGGGGGAGGCGCAGGAACGTCGCGTTGCCGGCCATGACGACCTTCGCGGTGTCGTCCTCGATGTGCTGTCGGATCACGGTCTGGGACATGCGCAGGGCCGCCAGTACGATGCCGGCCGCGAGGCCGATCAGGACGCCCTCCAGCAGCGCCGTCGCCACGATGACCAGTGTCGTCACCGTCATCACCACGAACTCGCCCCGGTCCTGGCGCCACATCTTCGGGAACTCCTCCGGTGCGAACAGCTTCCAGCCGCTGTGGACCAGGACGCCGGCCAGCACCGAGATCGGGATCAGGGCCAGTACCTGCGGCAGCAGCAGCGCGAAGGCCAGCAGCCACAGGCCGTGCAGGGTGCGGGAGATGCGGGTCTTCGCGCCGGCCTGGACGTTCGCCGAGCTGCGGGCGACGACCGCCGTGATCGGGAGGGCGCCGAGGATGCCCGCGATCGTGTTGCCGGCGCCCTGCGCGATGAGTTCGGTGTTGTAGCGGGTGCGTGGGCCGCTGTGCATACGGTCCACGGCCGCCGCGGTGAACAGGCTCTCCGCGGAGGCGATCACCGTGAACGTGAGGATGGAGGTGAGGATCGCGGTGTCCGTCAGGCCCGCGAACTCGTCCGCTCCCGGCACCCTCACCGACGCCAGCAGATTGCCCACCTGGAGCGTCTTCACGTCCACCCCGGGCAACGCGGCGACCACTATGCCGACGGCGACCGCCACCAGCGCGGCCGGGACCCGCTTCACCGGGCCCGGCACCTTCTTCCATACGAAACTCAGCACGACCGTGGCGATGCCGAGCAGCGTGGCGATCATCGCCTGCGGATCGGTGAGGATGTCGGCGAACAGGCCCGGAATCCCGGCCATGTTCTCGATCGGCGTGCCGGGCGCCTTCGCGTCGGCCATCGGGTACGCCTGGCTGAACATCAGCGGCAGCCCGATGCCGGCCAGCATCCCCTGGACCACGGCGATGGAGATCGCCTGGAACATCCGGCCCAGGCGTACGACGCCGAGGACGATCTGCAGGATGCCCGAGAACAGGACGATCACGCCGAGCATCGCGAGCCCGTGCTCCAGCACCGTCTCCGCGACCAGCGCGGCGAGCCCGGCGGCCGGGCCGCTGACCTGGAGTGTGCTGCCGCGTACCGAGCCCACGACCAGACCGCCGATCACCCCGGAGATGATCCCGAGTTCGGCGGGCACACCGGAGGCGACGGCCACGCCGATGCACAGCGGCAGGGCGACGAGGAAGACGACGAGGGAGGCGGTGATCTCCGTTGCGAGGTCGGGTTTGCCACCGGCCGCACCGGGCGCACCGGATGCACGGGATGCACGGGACCCGCCGGACTTCACCGATGGTGTCCCGGCGTTCGGCCCCGCGCTGTTCGGGGCGGGAGCCGCCTTCGTACGTCCCGGAGCGCGAGTGCGCGCATGCGCCCCGCTCATCCGCTATGCACCCGGAACCTGCCGTCCCCCTCCAGCTCGTGCACCTGCCCGGTGTCGACCTCGTAGTACCAGCCGTGCAGCCGCAGCCGCCCCGCGTCCAGCCGCTGTCGCACCACCGGGTAAGTCCGCAGCACGGCAAGCTGGTTGACGACGTTGCCCTGGGACACGTCCGGCAGGGACGGGTCGTCGGAGGCGGTCGTGAGGATCGGGGTCAGTTCGGGGCGGGCCAGTTGGAGCCAGGCGTCCACGCCCGGCAGTGCGGTCAGGTCGTCGCCGGACTTCAGCGCGCCCATCGCGCCGCAGTGTGAGTGACCGCACACGACGATGTCCTGAACCCCGAGCACCTCCAGTGCGTACTCGATGGTGGCGGCCTCCCCGGACGGGCCGGGGCTGCCGTACGGCGGCACGATATTGCCCGCGTTGCGCAGCTCGAATATTTCTCCGGGGCGTGCGCCGGTAATCAGGGCGGGTATGACCCGTGAGTCCGCGCAGGTAATGAAGAGGGCCTCGGGATATTGCCCGTCGGCCAGTTTCCGGTATTCACCGCTCTCGAAATCAACCCGTCGTTTGAATGAGCGGGCACGGTCCAGCAATGCCTTCAACGCAGCCTCCTCGGCTGGGAGTTCGGCCAGGTCATCACAGCGTAGAGAGGGCCGCGCCAGACGAAGGTTAAGTGAAGGCCAGAGCCCGACCAGGAATTGGACATTCTTTGTCGCAAGCCCATGGAAGCGCTTGTTCCCTGTAGCGTGTCGGCTTCAGGGCAGGGAATGTGAATTCAAGAGACGGGACTCAACAGAACCCATGGGCATACAAGTGCTGCTCATCGAGGACGACGAGACGATCGCCGAACCGCTCATCGAGGGGCTGGCGCATTTCGGGCTGACGGTGGACCACGTCACCACCGGGACGGAGGGGTTGAGAAGGCCGTACGGCGATGTCGTGCTGCTCGACCTCGGGTTGCCGGACATGGACGGCATCGACGTCTGCCGCGGCATCCGGAAGCTCTCGGACGTGCCGGTCATCATCCTGAGTGCGCGGGGTGAGGAGGCCGACCGGGTGCTCGGGCTGGAGCTCGGGGCCGACGACTATCTGGCGAAGCCGTTCAGCGTGCGGGAGCTGGTGGCGCGGGTGCGTGCGGTGACCCGGCGCACCCAGCGCATGGAGGCGGGGGCGGAGCCGGTGCGTGCGGAGACGCCGGCCGGCAGCGGGCGTACGGAAGCACTGGTGGAGCGCCTGCGCGCGGCGGCGGGGGCGGAACCGGAACCGATGGCCATAGCGCCACCCGCACCCTTGTCGTTCGAGGCCGTGCCATCCGCACCCTTGTCGTTCGAGGCCACGCCACCCCCGCCCCTGTCCTACGAGGCCGCGCCACCCCCGCCCTCCTCCCACGAGGCCGCGCCGCCCCCGTCGTACGACGACACCGCGCCGCAACCCCCGTACGCGCCCGGCCCCCTCGTCGTCGACCGCCGTACCCGTCAGGTCTGGGTCGGCGAGGTGCCCGTCACCCTCACCCCCAAGGAGTTCGAGCTGCTGGCGCTGCTGGCCGAGGATCCGGGTGCGGTCTACTCCCGGCAGCAGATCCTGGACCGGGTGTGGGATCCGCACTACGAGGGTCCGACCAAGACACTGGACGTCCATGTCGCCTCGCTGCGGCGGAAGCTGGGCGACCCGGCATGGATCCAGACGCTGCGCGGGGTCGGATTCCGGCTGGCGGTGCAGACCGAGCCGGGCGGGCAGCAGGTGTCCTCGCCGTGACCCGTCGGCTGCTGCTCAGCTACCTCAGCCTCGCCGCGCTCGTGCTGCTCTGTCTGGAGATCCCGCTGGGCTTCGTGTACTCGGCCGGTGAACGGGAGCGGGTGGTCAACGCGGCGAAGGACGAGGCGGAGTCCGTGTCGGCGTACGCCTCGTTGTCGCTCAGCGCCGGCCGGGCCGAGCGTGATCTGCCCCGCCGGGTGGTCCACTGCGCCGAGCGCATCGGCGGCAAGGTGGTGGTCGTGGACGCCTCGGGCGCCCTGCTCGCCACCTCGCATCCGCTGGCCGCCGTCATGTCGGCCGACCTGGCCTCCCGCCCCGGTATCGCGGCCGCCCTGCACGGCACGTCCACGGTGGACGTCCGTACGTCGACCATCGGCGGGGTCGAGTACCTCTCGGTGGCCGCGCCGGTCCGGCACACCTCGGGGCTGCAGGGCGCGGTGTGGCTGACGCTGCCGACCCGGACCGTGCATGAGCGCGTCCACCATGTGTGGCTGCTGCTCGGCCTCGGCGGGCTCGGGGTTCTCACCGCGGTCGCGGTGGTCGGGTTCGCCATCGCCCGCTGGACCGGCCGCCCCATCCGTGAACTGGAGCGGGCGACCGACGAGTTGGCGGACGGCGGCCTCGCCACGCCGGTGACGATCACGAAGGGCCCGCCCGAAGTGCGGCGTCTCGCCACCGCGTTCAACCGTACGGCCGCCCGGCTCGCCCAACTCCTCGCCGCCCAGCACGCGTTCGCGGGCGAGGCGTCCCACCAGCTGAAGACGCCGCTCGCGGCGCTGCGGCTGCGGCTGGAGAACCTGGAGCCCAGTGTCGCCGTGCGCGGCCGGGGGAGCCTCGCCGCCGCGGTGACCGAGACGGACCGGCTCTCCCGCATGGTGGAGGGGCTGCTGGCGATGGCACGGCTGGAGGAGGACGCCGCGACGCCGGGGCCGGTCGACGTCGGGGCCGTCTGTGCGGAGCGGCACCGCACCTGGCAGCCGCTGTTCGAGAAGCAGCGGGTGAGCCTCGTGCTGTTCGCGGGCAGCGTGGGGCCGGTGCTGGCGGTGCCGGGCGGGGTGGAGCAGATCGTGGACAACCTGCTGTCCAACGCCCTGCGCGCCTCGCCGTCCGGCTCCACCGTGACGATGGAGCTACGGCTCCATGTGACGGCCCGGCGTGCGCTGCGCGACGCACGTCCCGCCTGGGTCGACCTGCACATCACCGACGAGGGGCCCGGTATGACGCCGGAGCAGCGTGCCCGCGCCTTCGACCGCTTCTGGCGGGCGCCGGGCGCCCCCAAGGGCGGGACGGGGCTGGGTCTTTCGCTGGTGCAGCGGCTCGCGCACGCGAGTGGCGGCGAGGCGAGTCTGCACGCGGCGGCCGCGGGCGGGCTGGACGTGGTGATCCGGTTGCCGTCGGCGGAGCCGCCGCGCGAGGGGCACGCGCCGGTCGCGGAGCGGTCCGGGCAGCGGAAGCGGGGGGTGCCGGCGTTGCGGGCGTGAGCGCACACCGGCGGGGCACTCAGAGGCGCACGCGGGTAGTAACACGCCGGGGAGCGTGCGCGGTTGGCATTCGCGTGAGCGCTCTTGAGTGGCGCACAGGCAGCACTCAGGCAGGCCGTCCGACGGCCATGCGTTGGCCACGGTCCGTCAACCATCCGCCCCTAGGTTCCATGCCGCCCCCCTCGCACGACCCCGTCGCCGACCGGTGACGGGGCGGTACTCCACCTCTTTGGAGTGAGAGTGGAACGTCGTAACCTCCTGCGTGCGGCCGTCCTCGGCGGTACTACCGCCGTGTTCGGCGGAACCCTGTGGCGTGGCGCCGCGTACGCCGCGCCGGCCCAGCCCGGCCCCGGCCCCTACGGAGCGCTCGGCTCCCCCGACGCCAACGGCATCAGACTCCCCAGCGGTTTCAGCAGCCGCGTCATCGCCCGCTCCGGCCAGACGGTCTCCGGAACGTCGTACAGCTGGCACAACGCCCCTGACGGCGGCGCCTGTTACGCCGACGGCAGCGGCTGGATCTACGTCTCCAACTCGGAGATCAACCCCTCCGGCGGCGCGAGCGCGGTGAAGTTCTCGTCGACGGGCGCGATCACCGGCGCCTACCGGATCCTGTCCAACACCCGCCAGAACTGCGCGGGCGGCAAGACCCCCTGGAACACGTGGCTGTCCTGCGAGGAGGTGTCCCTCGGCTACGTCTACGAGACCGACCCCTTCGGCGTGAACGCGGCGATCCGGCGGGACGCGATGGGCCGCTTCAAGCACGAGGCGGCGGCCGCCGACCCGGTGCGCCAGGTCGTCTACCTGACCGAGGACGAGACCAACGGCCGCTTCTACCGCTTCGTGCCGACGACCTGGGGCAACCTGTCCGCCGGCACGCTCCAGGTGATGGTCGCGGGCAGCGGCACGTCCGGCTCCTTCACCTGGGCGAACGTCCCCGACCCGGACGGCTCCCCGACGGCCACCCGCTCCCAGGTCTCGGGCTCCAAGTCCTTCAACGGCGGCGAGGGCTGCCACTACGCCAACGACACGGTCTGGTTCACGACCAAGGGCGACAACCGGGTCTGGCAGGTCAACCTCGCCAACAGCACCTACGAGCTGGCCTACGACGACTCCCTGGTCAACGGCACGGCCCCGCTCACCGGCGTCGACAACATCACCGGCTCCTCCTCCGGTGACCTGTTCGTCGCCGAGGACGGCGGCAACATGGAGATCTGCCTGATCACCCCGGACGACGTCGTCGCCGTGTTCCTGCGGATCGACGGCCAGTCGAGCTCGGAGATCACGGGCCCGGCGTTCTCCCCGGACGGAACCCGGCTGTACTTCTCCAGCCAGCGGGGCACCTCTGGCAGCTCGTCGGACGGCATCACGTACGAGGTGACGGGCCCGTTCCGCCCGTAACAGTCACGAATTAGACACATCTCCTTCACATTCGGTCACCCGGCATTACGGTCATCCCCTCACGCAACACCAGTGGGGGGATGACATGACCAATCCGTACACCGCACCATCCATGCCGCGACCGCCCTTCCGCCCCGCCCCCGGATGGGCACGGAAGCGCTACGTACTCCCGGCGCTCGGCCTGGCCTTCTTCGTGGGCATCGCTGCGGGGGCGTCCGACCAGGACTCGAAGACCTCCGACGCGAAACCGACGGCGGCCTCGCCGCGGCCCACGGTCACCGTCACGGCGACGACGACGGCCCCGGCGGAGGAACCCGAACCGGCGCCGACCGTGACCGCCACGAAGACGGTCAAGGTCACCAGGACGGTCACGGCGACACCCGCGGCCGACGCCGACTCCGACGCGGGGTCCGTCTCCGGTGACGACAGCGGCTCCTCCGGCGGCGACGGCGGCTCGTCCGGGGGTGACGTCTACTACGCCAACTGCAGCGCGGCCCGTGCCGCCGGTGCCGCCCCGATCTACCGGGGCGAGCCCGGCTACGCCTCCCACCTGGACCGTGACAACGACGGCGTGGCCTGCGACAGCTGAGAGTGGTCTCGCCCGAGTGGGGCGGCGGGGGCACGATTGGGGGTGTCGCGATGCCTCCGGTGTTCGGGAAGGAGCTCGGCCATGGCCGGATGGAACACGCACGACATCCCCGACCAGAGCGGACGTGTCGCCGTCGTCACCGGGGCCAACAGCGGGCTCGGGTATGTCACCGCGCGGGAGCTGGCGCGGAAGGGGGCCCGGGTGGTGCTCGCGTGTCGGAGCGAGGCGCGGGGGGAGGCGGCGCGGGACCGGATGGTCGCCGAAGTGCCGGACGGGGACGTCGAGTTGAGGCGGCTGGATCTCGGGGACCTCGCCTCCGTGCGGGAGTTCGCCGAGACCTGCCCGTACGACCGGCTCGACCTGCTCGTGAACAACGCCGGGGTGATGGCCTTGCCGTACGGCACCACGGTGGACGGGTTCGAGACACAGTTCGGGGTGAACCACCTGGGGCACTTCGCGCTCACCGGTCTGCTGCTGCCCACGCTGCTCGGCACGTCCGGCGCGCGGGTGGTGACCGTGTCCAGTCCGGTGCACGCGATGGCCGACATCGATGTCCGCGACCTCAACAGCGAGCTGCGGTACCGGCGTTGGATCGCCTACGCCCGCTCCAAGACCGCCAACCTGCTCTTCACGCATGAGCTGGCACGCAGGCTGGCGGCGCAGGGGACGGCGGACGTGGTGGCCGCCGCGGCTCATCCCGGGTATGCGGACACCGATCTGCAGACCGCGGGGCCGCGGATGGCGGGGCGCCGGGCCGGCGTGTGGCTCATGCGCATCGGCAATCGCGTCTTCGCCCAGTCCGCCGACGCCGGCGCCCTGCCCACCCTGTACGCCGCGACCGCCCCAGGCGTCCGCCCCGACTCCTTCACCGGCCCGTCCTTCGCAGGCTGGCGCGGCTCACCCGCCCCGTCCTGGCGGGCACCGTGGACCCTCGACGACCGGGCGGGCGAACGCCTCTGGGAGGAGTCGGAGCGGCTGACCGGGGTGGCCTACGACGCCCTCAAGGGGTGAGCGCCGGGGTGTCGCGGGCCACCGGGGTCAGCCGCTCCGGGCCAGGGGGTGTTGTGAAAGTCCCGCACAGCACCCGCGGGGCCCGGCACGCTCCCCCACTGCCTTAAGGGCGTGGGAGGTGCCCCCACTCGCCGCACCGGCCAAAGGTCCAAGTAGCTCCGCTACGAGGGCCTTCGTCCGGCACGCCGAGGGCACGCACCGGCTGTGACACCAGCCGCTGCCGCGGCGGGCGCGGGCACCGCACGGGACTTTCACAACACCCCCTAGGCGCTGCGCACCTCGTACGTCGTGATCCGCACCGTCTCGTCGTCCAGGCACTGCCCGGTCTCCAGGTCGAACCGCTGCTTCAGCAGGGGCGAGGCCACGAACGGGCGGCCCTGGTGGGTGCCGGTCAGGCCGCGGGAGAGGACCGCCGCGCCGCCGAACGGATCGCGGTTGTCGATGGCGTACAGCCTGCCGGCGCGGTCGCGGAACAGGGCGGCCTGGTTGCCGTCGGGCAGCAGGGCGGCCACGCCCCGGCCGGGCAGCAGCCGGGTCAGCTCGCAGACCGTGAACCAGTCGCCGTCCAGCTGCAGCTGGACCTTGAGGTCGGTCGTCTCGGGTGCCAGGGTCATCGCTGGGCGCTTCCTTCCAGGGGACGGTGGCCGATGGTGAGCAGCGGCAGGTCGGGCTTGATCTGGTCGCGCTCGGGGACGAAGCCGACGACCGGGTCGGGGGTGTCGGGGGCGTTGATGAAGGAGACGAATCGGGCCAGCTTCTCCGGGTCGCTGATGGTCTCCGACCATTCGTCGCGGTAGTTCGCGACATGGGCCGCCATCAGCGTCTCCAGCTCCTCGCAGATGCCGAGGGAGTCCTCGACGACCACGTCACGGACGTGGTCCAGGCCGCCCGGGATCCGCTCCAGCCACACGCTCGTGCGCTCCAGGCGGTCCGCGGTACGGATGTAGAACATCAGGAACCGGTCGATCAGGCGGATCAGTTCGGCGTCGGTCAGGTCCTGCGCGAGCAGGTCCGCGTGGCGCGGGGTCGCGCCGCCGTTGCCGCCGACGTAGAGGTTCCAGCCGTTGGCGGTGGCGATCACGCCGAAGTCCTTCGACTGGGCCTCCGCGCACTCGCGCTGGCAGCCGGAGACCGCCGACTTCAGCTTGTGCGGCGAGCGCAGGCCCCGGTAGCGCAGCTCCAGGTCGATCGCCATCCGGACCGAGTCCTGGACGCCGTAACGGCACCAGGTCTGGCCCACACAGGACTTCACGGTGCGCAGCGACTTGCCGTACGCGTGCCCGGACTCGAAGCCGGCGTCCACCAATCGCGCCCAGATCAGGGGGAGCTGCTCGACCCGCGCGCCGAACATGTCGATCCGCTGGCCGCCGGTGATCTTCGTGTAGAGGCCGAAGTCGCGGGCGATCTCGCCGATCACGATCAGCCCCTCGGGGGTGATCTCACCGCCGGGGATGCGCGGGACGACCGAGTACGAGCCGTTCTTCTGGATGTTGGCGAGGAAGTGGTCGTTGCTGTCCTGCAGCGACGCCTGCTCGCCGTCCAGCACATAGCCGCTCGCGCCGATCGTCGGGGCGAGGGAGGCGATGATCGAGCCGACCGCCGGCTTGCAGATCTCGCAGCCGTCGCCGCCCTTGGCGCCGTCGCGGCCGTAGCGGTCGAGCAGGTCCTGGTAGGTGTTGACGCGCAGGGCGAGGACGATCTCGTAGAGCTCCTCGCGGGTCTGCGAGAAGCAGCCGCACAGGCCCTTGTCGACCTCGACGCCGGACGCCTCCAGCTCGGCGGTGACCAGCTGGCCGAGCACCTTGACGCAGGAGCCGCATCCGGTGCCGGCCTTGGTGCACTTCTTCACCTCGGGCACGGTCGTGCACTGGTGGTCGGTGACCGCGCCGCGGATGGTGCCCTTGGTGACGTTGTGGCAGGAGCAGATGACCGCCTCGTCGGGGAGGGCCGACGGGCCGAGCTGGGCGGGGGCGCCCGCACCGGCCGGCAGCACCAGCGACTCCGGCGAGACCGGCGGGACCGAGCCGGTGAAGGCCTTCAGCGTGCCGTACGCCTCCGCGTCACCGACCAGGATGCCGCCGAGCAGCGTGCCGTCGCGGCCGATGACCAGCTTCTTGTACAGGCCCGCGCGGGAGTCGGAGTACACGACGTCCAGGCAGTCCTCGGCGGTGCCGTGCGCGTCACCGAAGGACGCCACGTCCACGCCGAGCAGCTTCAGCTTGGTGGACAGGTCGGCGCCGGTGAACGCCAACTGCTCCGACTCGTCGGCGGCGATCGTCGCGGCGGCCGTCTCGGCCTGCTCGTAACCCGGGGCCACCAGGCCGTACACCCGGCCGTCCGAGGCCAGCGCGCACTCGCCGATCGCGAACACGTGCGGGTCGGCGACCGTACGGCACTGCTCGTCGACCGTGATGCCGCCGCGCTCGCCGACCGTGAGGCCGCAGTCGCGGGCCAGCTGGTCGCGGGGGCGGACACCGGCGGAGAACACCACCATGTCGGTGGCGAGTTCGGATCCGTCGGACAGCTTCATACCGGTGACCGCGCCGGACTCGTCGGTGACGATCTCCTGCGTGCCCACACCGGTGTGGACCGTCAGGCCCATGTCCTCGATGGTGCGCAGCAGCGCCGCGCCGCCGCCCTCGTCGACCTGGACGGGCATCAGCCGGGGCGCGAACTCCACGATGTGGGAGGTGAGTCCGAGCCCCTTCAGGGCACCGGCCGCCTCCAGACCGAGCAGACCGCCGCCGACCACGGCACCCGTCGTGCGGGTCTTCGCGTACTCCTCGATGGCGAGGAGGTCCTCGATCGTGCGGTAGACGAAGCAGCCCTCGGCGTCCTTGTTGGGGACCGGCGGCACGAACGGGTACGAGCCGGTGGCGAGGACGAGGGTGTCGTACTCGAAGACCTCGCCGGACCTGGCGGTGACCTTCTTCGCCTCGCGGTCGACGGAGACCGCCGGGTCACCGACGTACAGCTCGATGCCGTGGTCCTTGATGAACTCCATGTCCGTCATGGAGAGGTCCTCGGGCGTCTTGCCGGAGAAGTACGAGGTCAGCGCCACGCGGTCGTATGCCGGACGCGGCTCCTCGCACAGCACGACCACGCGGTGCGTGGCGGTCATGCCGCGCTCGGCGAGCGCTTCGAGGAAGCGCTGGCCGACCATGCCGTGGCCGACGAGCACGATCGTGGGGGTGGCCTCCGTGGCCTCCGTGGCCTCCGGGGTGGCGGTCATCAGGAGCCTCCATCGTTGGTGAGCAGGTGGAGCAGAGGGCCGTCGTCGGGGAGCGGCTCTGCTCCCTCCCAGGCGCGGGCGAGCGCGCCGACGGTGCCGAGTTCGCCGACGAGGACCCCGCCGACCAGGCGGTCGTCGCGGACGACGACCTTGCGGTAGGTGCCGCGGGTGGCGTCGGCGAGCTGCACGACGTCGTCGCCGGGCCGGGCCTCCGTCTCGCCGAACGCGGCGAGGTCGAAGGAACCCAGCGGGCTGTCCTGCCCGGCGAGGGTGAGCCGGGTCAGCGCCCGGGTGCCGGTGTAGCGGGCGGCGGCGCCGTCCCCGGCCAGCAACTCGGCGAGCACGTCGGCCTGTTCGAGTGCGGGCGCGGCCAGCCCGTACACGGTCCCGTCGTGCTGTGCGCAGTCCCCGACGGCCCGGATGTGCGGGTCGGACGTACGCAGTTCGTCGTCCACGACGATCCCCTTGCGCACCTGAAGTCCCGCGGCCTGGGCGAGGCCCGCACGCGGGCGGACACCGCAGGCCAGGACCACGATGTCGGCGTCCAGGGCGTAACCGTCGGCCATCTCCACCGAACGGACCGCGCCGCCGACACAGCGCACGTCACGGACGCGGCACTCGGTGTGGATCTCGACGCCGAGGTCCTTCAGGTGCCGCTGTACGAGCTTCGAGGCGCTCGGGTCGAGCTGGCGCTCCATGAGCCGCTCGCCCTGCTGGGCGAGCACGACCTGTGCGCCGCGCAGCGCGAGGGCCCGGGTCGCGGAGACCCCGAGCAGCCCGCCGCCGATCACGACCGCCCGCGCACCCGGCCGGACCGCCTTGGACAGGCCCAGGCAGTCGTCCATCGTGCGGAAGGCGTGAACGCCCTCCGGCAGCACATGGTCGGGAGTGCTGTGCCTTCCCGGGGGACGACCCCCGGACCCCCGGCCGGAAGGGCGGGTCGGGTCGCCGGCCCGGTGATTCGATGCGAGGTACATGTCCGTGAACAGGCCGCGCAGCGGCGGCAGCACCGGGTTGGAGCCGGTGGCCAGGACGAGCGTGTCGTATGCGATCTCCGGTCCGTCCGCGAGCTGTACGGTCCGCATCTCGCGGTCGATGCCGGTGACCCGGCCGCGCGTCAGCTCCGCGGGCGTCGGGAGGGCGATCACGTCGGGGCTGTAGCGTCCGGCCAGCACCTCGGCGAGCAGCACCCTGTTGTACGGGCGGTGCTCCTCCTCGCCGACGAGCGTCACGGGCGTGCCGAGCTCGCCGAGCCGCCGGGCGAGCCGTACGCCCGCGAGGCCGGCGCCGATCACCACCACACGCGTATTCGAGGTCATGTCCAGGAGCGTGCGGTGCCGGTGTTTCCCGACCGCATCACCTCTGTTTCCCGCGAGGAACGCTGCCCTCAGCAGGGGCCGGGGGCCGGTGTGAGGGTTCGGAGGGGGAGGTCGGGGCGGGCTGTGAGGTCGGCCGGGGAGGACCGGGCCATCAGCCGCCCCGTCGGCTCAGCGTCTCGTGCAGGCGGTCGATGAGGTGGCCCTTGCGCTCGATCGTCACGTCGAAGTAATCGGCGCTGTGACGTGATCGGCACACACTGTGCACGGCCTCCTTCGCCGACCGCTTCAGCTCGACCGCCTCGGCGGAGAGGTCCAGGAGGGTGTCCCGCAGTCCGGGGTGGCCGAGGACGTACTCCTTCAGGCGCCCGCCCGTCGGCGGCGGTGCCGAGTCGAGCAGCTCAAGGAAGACCCGGTTGCCCAGCCCGTCGAAGTCCTCGTGGCTCTTGGCGCCGCCCGGCTCCGGTACGACATCGGTGAGGTCGTTGAACAGCTGGCTGGCCAGCCCGAGCCGCCGCATGGCCCCGTCCAGGACGTGCCGCTCCTCCTCGACGACCCGCAGCGCCGCGAGGGCCGCGTCGAGCGGCATCCGGAACAGCGTGCCGGTCTTGTGCTCGGCGACCGACTCCCAGAACCGCACCCGCTCCTCGCGCGACACTGCCGACAGCCCCGCCCGGACCTCCGCCGTCCTGGTCGCCAGGTCGAGCGCCTGGCCGGTGAAGCCGTGGCCGACCTCGCGGACCAGGCCGGCCACCACGGCCGGGTCGGCCGCGTGCCGCAGCGCCGCCGTGATCAGCCAGGAGCCGGTGTTGAGGGCGACCGGCACCCCGTGGGCGACATGCAGCGCGGGCTCGCCGTAGCGCATGCCGCTGCCGTCCTGGATGTCGTCGAGCACGACCGCCGCCTTCAGCAGCACGCGCACCGCAACGGCCACCCGCCGGACGAGCGCGAGGTCGGGGGAGGCGTCGGGCGCGTCCCGAGGACCGTCGGGGAAGCCCCGGTAGTTGCGGTACGCCCAGAACACCATCGACGGCCGCAGCGGAGCCGTACCGCCAGGCGCCCCCGGGGACGGGGGCAGTGCCTGCTGGCCCGCCCTGGAGCCGAGCGCGTCGGCCACCGGGGCGTGGAGGCAGTGGTGCAGGGCGGTGGCGTACACGGACGCGGTGCCGTCGGCCGGACCGCCTGCCGGGCCGGACGTCAGCGCGTCGAGGAACGCGCGCAGGTCGTCCTCCACCAGCGCGGCGTCACTGCGTACGACGGCGTCCACGTTCCCGTCCGTATCCACGTCCGGATGGTCCGGCGCCGGACCAAGCCGGTCAAGATCGCTTTTCCGTCATCGGGCCGGTTCCTGAACCTCAGATGCTCCTCATGTACATGGACCGCACACGCACCCTCTGCCTAGGGTCGCGATCATGCCCGACATATCGCTGACCATGGTCGTCGTCCTGTGTATCGCAGCTCTCGCGGCCGGCTGGATCGACGCCGTGGTCGGCGGCGGAGGCCTGCTCCTGCTCCCGGCCCTGCTGCTCGGCCTCCCGGCGAGCACCCCGGCCGCGTACGCGCTCGGCACCAACAAGGCCGTCGCCATCGTCGGCACGTCGGGCGCCGCGGTGACCTACGTCCGCAAGGCGCCCGTGGACGTGCGCCTCGCCGTACGCATCGGCCTGGCGGCGCTCGCGGGCAGTTCCGCCGGCGCCTTCTTCGCGGCCGGCATGAGCACCGAGGTGCTGAAGCCCGTGATCATGGTGGTGCTGCTCGCCGTGGCCGCCTTCGTGATCCTGCGCCCCGCCTTCGGCACGGCCCCGGCGACGGGCCCGGCCACCCGCCGCCAGGTCCTCTCCGCGATCGGCCTCGCCGGCCTGGGCATCGGCTTCTACGACGGCCTGATCGGACCCGGCACCGGCACCTTCCTGGTCCTCACCCTCACCGCGGTCCTGCACCTCGACCTCGTCACCGCGTCCGCCACCGCCAAGATCGTCAACTGCTGCACCAACGCGGGCGCCCTGGCCACCTTCGCCTGGCAGGGCACGGTCCTGTGGCAACTCGCCGCCCTGATGGCCGTGTTCAACCTGGCGGGCGGCATGCTGGGGGCCCGTACCGCGCTGAAGAAGGGCAGCGGTTTCGTCCGGGGCGTGCTGCTGACGGTGGTGTTCGCACTCGTGGCCAAGCTGGCGTACGAGCAGTGGGTGGCCTAGGGCCTGATCCGCCGGACAGACCCTGGCGGCCCGGCTCTACGCCCGCCGCAGGTCGAGCAGTTCGACCGCGCCGGTGGTGTCCTCCTCGCCGTGTCCCTCGGCGAGCCACCGCTCCAGGAGGGACATGTACGGCGTCAGCAGCTCCGGGCTGACGCCCTGCTCCTCGGCCGTGGCCAGCAGGGTGGCGTTGCCCGCGACCTGCATCGCGAGGTTGGAGACGACGTCGCCGCCGTACTCGCCGCTCTGCACCTGCTCGGCCGCCTTGAGGGCGGACGGCGCCATCGCGCCGAGCCACGACACGAGCAGCGGCGCGAAGTCCTTCGGGGCGACGTCCTCCCGGCGGATCAGCGCGAAGGCGTGCAGGATGCCGGCGAACATGCCGCCCATCGCGCTCAGCAGCGCCACGTCGTGCAGCGCCGCGAAGCCCGGGTCCGCGCCGACGTAGCGGGTGCCGGCCGGGACGGCGAGGGTGTCGGCGTGCTCCTCGAAGAGGCCGGGCGAACCGCTGTAGAAGACGTACGCCCCCGACTCCGCGGCCCCGATCATCGGCGGTACGGCCATGATCCCCGCGTCCAGGAAACGGGCGCCGCGCGCTTCGGCCCAGGCGGCGCGGGCGCGGCCCTGGGCGGGCGTTCCGGTGGTGAGGTCGACCAGGTCACGGCCGGTCAGGTCGGCGCCTTCGAGGGCCTCGCCGACCGAGGCGTCGTCCAGCAGACACGCGACCACCAGCCGGTTCGCGGCCACCGCCGCGGCGGCGCTCGCGACGACGGTGGCGCCTTCGGCGGCCAGGGATTCGGTGCGGGCCGGGGTGCGGTTCCAGACGGTCACCGGGTGCCCGGCGGCGAGCCAGGCGCGGGCCAGGGCGGTGCCCATGGCGCCGGTGCCGAGGAGGGTGAGCGGGGTCGGGGGCGCGGTCGTGCCGGTGGAGGCAAGTGCGTTGTCAGTCATGGCGTTTAGGCTCGTCGCATGGGAATGGCCTGCTCAAGTACGTACTTACGAGTGGGTGGTTACCGCAGGGAAAGAGTCCAGGCAGGGGAGGGGCGACATGGCGGTCGGACGGCGGCCGGAGTCGTACGTCTGTGGGATAGACGCGGCGATGGACGTGGTGGGCGGGAAGTGGAAGGTGCTCATCCTCTGGGCGCTGAGCGTGCGCCCATGCCGTTTCGGGGAGCTGCGCCGGGAGGTGAAGGGCGTGACGGAGAAGGTGCTCGCCGCACAGCTGCGGGAGCTGGAGGCCGACGGCATCGTGCACCGGGAGGCGTACGACGAGGTGCCCCCGCGCGTCGAGTACTCACTGACGCCGCTCGGCACGACGCTCAACGCGGCGCTGGCCCCGCTGGGCGCGTGGGGCCGGGAGAACATCCTGGAGGAGCGTGGGCGGGAGTCAGCGACCGCTGCCGACCAGGTGCGCGAAGACCACGACATTGCCCCGATACCCGGTCGACCGTGAGTAACCGCCGCCGCAGGTGATCACCCGCAGCTCGGGGCGTGGCGCCGGGCCGTACACCTTCTCGTCGGGGAAGGCCTTCGCGTCGTACACCTCCACGGCGTCCACGGAGAAGCGCGCCGTGCCGCCGTCGCGCCGGTCCACCTCGATCACGGTGCCCTTGCGCAGGGCACCGAGCCGGTAGAAGACGGCGGGCCCGTCGGCGTTGTCGACATGCCCGGCGACGATCGCGGTGCCCGTCTCGCCGGGCGTGGTCCCGGCCTCGTACCAGCCGGCGAGGTTCTTCCGCTCGGCGGGCGGCACATCGAGGCTGCCGGTCTTCGTCAGCCCCAGGCCCATGAGGGGGGCGTCGACGCGGATGGCGGGGATGCGGATGCGGTCGGGAGGGGAGGGCGGGAGAGCGGGGGCGACGGAGCGCGGGTGGGTGTGAGCCCCCCTCGGCTCCCCGGCTTCCCCGGTGTGCGGGGCCTCCCCGCCGTCTCCGTCCCCCCTGGCCTGCGCAGCCGACGGCTGGGGCGGGGCGTCCGTCTCGGCGCCGCTGCTCAGCAGCCAGGCGCCGGAGCACAGGGCCAGTACGGTGACGGCGGCTATCGCGCCGTTGCCGACGCCGCGGTGAACGCGCACGGGAGCCTCCCGGGTCTTTCCTAGGCCGCCCCGATCCCCCTCCGGGCCGCGAGGGGCATCGGACCCGGAAGGGGAGGGGACGTGCGGTACCAGTGGACGGACAGCGGAGGGTGTCCGTCAGAACCCGTCGCCTCTCGCCCGGCGATGCAGGAGCCAGGTACCGCCCGCGGCGGCGACGGCGAGAGCCGACACGCCGACCGCGGTCTGCACGGGATCGCGGTCAAAGGCACCGCCGACCCCCGTCTTCACACTTCCTCTCGGATGCACCTGCTCGCGCGGCGCCGTCAGCGTGACCACGAGGTCCCCGCTCACCCGCTTGCCGCCCTCCGAGCAGGTCACGACGATCTCGTACGTCCCCGGCTGCGCGCTCGGCGGCACCCGGAACTCCCCGGCCGCCCGCTGCTCGTCGCTGTCCGGCGCCAGGGTGAAGTCACCGGCGCCCACGGCACTGGCGTCACCCGCCGCCGTACCGCCGTCCCCGCAGTCGGCCGTGCTCACCGTGACGTCCCCGCCGGGCACCACCGAGGCCGGGGACACCTCCAGGCCGCCCCCGTCGGCGTGCGCGGGCGCGACGGCGAGAGCGGCGGCACCGACGGCCAGCGCGGTCCCGGTCAGCAGACGGGCGGTACGTCGCATCGATGCTCCTCCGAGCTCACGGACTCACGACCCGCGACACCCCCTTGTGCCGCCGCCTCGGCCGAGACCCCTGCCCTTCGAGGTAAGGGGAAGCGGGGCGGGAGCGCTTGTCGGGGAAACGGCGGAAACGGGGTGAACGGGTGTCGCAGGGAGCGTCGGAGTGACCTAGCCAACGGTGTTTCAGCAGGTCATCGCCGGGGCCGGGGTGTGCAGGGGAAGAGAATCCGATGAGCGGAGGGCCAGGGGTGTGAACGGGTGACCGGCGGCGGTGGCGGCGTCGGCGGCTACTGCGGCTGAGTCGCGATCTGGATCAGGTTGCCGCAGGTGTCGTCGAAGACGGCGGTGGTGACGGGGCCCATCTCCAGGGGTTCCTGGACGAAGCGGACGCCGAGCTCGCGCAGGCGCTCGTACTCCGCCCGCACGTCGTCGACGGCGAACTGGGCGAGCGGGATGCCGTCCTGGACGAGCGTGTCGCGGTAGGTCTTGGCGGCCGGATGGCGGGCGGGCTCCAGGAGGAGCTCGGTGCCGCCGGGCTCCTCGGGCGAGACGACGGTCAGCCACCGGTCCTGCTCGCCCACCGGGACGTCGTACTTCTTCACGAAGCCGAGGATCTCGGTGTAGAAGCTCAGGGCCTTGGCCTGGTCGTCGACGAAGACGCTGGTCAGATGGATCTTCACGGTGTGCTCTCCTCCGGTGCGGACGGGTTGGCCTGGTCTCGGGCGCGAGCAGATCCCGAACAGTGTCTGTCCGGATCTCCCGATGAGCTCGTCGGGATCGTACGGCGGCCGGGAGCGGCCGAGGCGTCAGTGGCCGCCCCCCCAGTTGCCGCCCCCCCCCGGTGGCTCCCCCCGGTGGCCGCCCGCCTAGTACTCGGCCAGCACCTCGCCCACGGCCCGTCTCCCGATCCCCGCCAGCACCGGATTGGTGCCGTTCCCGCAGACCTCGCCGTAGTAGTGCTCCGCGGTCAGCCCGAAGCACAGGGCCCACCCCCGCCCCCGCGCCCACGTCGCGTCGTCCACGTCGGCCGCCGCGCGGAACACCTCACGGGTCCCGGCGTCGAAGACCGCCCACGCCGCGAGGGTGTCGGCGGCCGGGTCCCCTACCCCGAGGCCGCCGAAGTCGATGACGGCGGTGAGGCGGCCGGAGGAGGTCAGCAGATTGCCCGGGAGCAGGTCGCCGTGCAGCCAGACGGGGGCGGCGTCCCACTGGGGGAGGCGGAGGATGTCCTCCCAGACGGCCGTCGCCGCCGTCGCCTCCAGCGTGCCGGCGGCGCCCAGGTCGCGGATCGCGGCGCGGACGTGTTCGTCGTTCCCGCGCACCGGGCCGCCCCGCCAGGACGGCAGACCCCCGACCGCGTCCACCTCCCGCAGCGCCGCCACGAAACGGCCCAACTCCGCGGCGGCGTCCCGTAGTTCGGTGAGCGGAGCGTCGTGGGCGTTCTCGCCGTCCAGCCAGTCGTACACGCCCCAGGGGAGTTCATAACCGGCGGCCGGTTCCCCCTTCGCCAGCGGTGTCGGCACGGCCAGGGGAAGGCGCGGCGCCAGAAGCGGCAGCCACCGGTGTTCCTTGTCGATCTGCCGGGCCCCACCGGGAAGCCGCGGCAGCCGTACGACCATCTCGCCGCCCAGCCGGTACATGGCGTTGTCGGTCCCGGCCGACGCGACCCGTGTCACCGGCAGCCCGGCCCACTCCGGGAACTGCGCCGCGACCAGCCGGGCGACCAGCTCCTCGTCGATGTCCAACTCGTCGGCGTGCATCTTCGTGGGCGACGGCATACGGCTCCGTGATGGCTGGGGGCGGGCAGGGTGGGGGGACCGCCGGGGACCGCCGGTCAGCCGGCAGCGGAGCGTATCCGCGCCCACGGCACCGCGGCCACCGCTTTTCGCCCCGGCCCCGGGAGTTGGGCCGACCGGCCGTCTGCGAGGTACGGCTCCGCCGTCGTGGGCAGGCTTGCGCGCATGCCCGCCGCCATGGCGGGTACGACGCATCCCGTACGCGGGCGTCGCGGAAGCGGCCGAAGAGCGAGGAGTGTCGGAAGTGATTCGAAAGCTGCAGGCGGTCGCGCTGGACTGCGCCGATCCGGTACGGCTCGCCGCGTTCTACGCGGAGTTGCTCGGCGGCCGGGTGGTCGCGGACCCTGAGGAGCCCCAGTGGGTCGAGGTGCACGGGTTCGAGGGGACGCCGATTGCCTGTCAGCAGGTGGACGGCTACCGGCCGCCGGAGTGGCCCGGCCAGGAGCGCCCGCAGCAGATCCACCTGGACTTCGACGTGGACGACCTCGACGGGGAGGAGAAGCGGGCGCTCGCCCTCGGCGCGACCGTGCTGGAGCGGACGGACCAGATCCGCCCGGGGACCAACTGGCGGGTCTACGCGGACCCGGCAGGCCATCCGTTCTGCCTCTGCCTGCACTGACACCGAGGTATTCGGTTGCCTCAGGTCAGTCCGGTCGGATAGGAAGCCTGCATGCTCAAGGGGAACAAGGTCGGGCTGCGGGCCCGGCACGAGGACGACATACCGGTCCTGCGGACCGAGCTCTACGACGACGTGGTCAACGGCTCGCGGGCCGAGGGCGGGCCGTGGCGGCCGATCACACCGGGCTCGAAGGACCCGCGGCTCGTGGTGGACGACAGCGTGCAGGGCTCCGTCCCGTTCTCCGTGGTCGAGCTGGACGGCGGCACGCTGATCGGCACCGCGACCCTGTGGGGCATCGACAACCACAACCGATGCGCACACATCGGCCTCGGGCTGCTGCCGGCCGCACGCGGCAAGGGCTACGGCACCGACGTGGTCGCGACGCTGTGCCACTACGGCTTCGTCGTACGCGGTCTGCAGCGGCTCCAGATCGAGACGCTGGCGGACAACTTCGCGATGCTGCGCTCCGCCGAGCACAACGGCTTCGTCCGCGAGGGCGTGCTCCGCTCCTCGGCCTGGGTACTGGGCGAGTTCCTGGACGAGGTGCTCCTCGGCCTCCTCGCCCAGGACTGGAAGCCGAACCCGAAGGGTTAGCCGCCGCCCGGCGGCCAAGAGGCGAGCCGAGGGGACCGGCACGGCCGGTCCCCTCTTCCGGTGTCAGCGCCGGACCAGCTGGGAGGTGCCGTCGTCCTCGTGGACGTACTCGGCGCGTCTCCTTGCCGGTCGCGGTCGTCACGGGGCCTCCCTCAAGGCCCCTGAAGACCCCTCAGCCGACGTTCACCGCGCTCCAGGCCGCGGCCACCGCGCCGTACTCCGTGCTCCCGGCGCCGTACAGGTCCTTCGCCGCGCTCAGCGTCGCCGTGCGCGCCCCCGCGTAGTTCGTCGAGGACGTCATGTAGACGGTCAGCGCCCGGTACCAGATCCTGCCCAGCTTGTCCCGGCCGATCCCGTTCACCGAAGAGCCGTCGCAGGTGGGCGAGTTGTACTGGACCCCGTTGACCGTCTTCGCACCGCTGCCCTCGGCCAGCAGATACGCGAAGTGGTTGCCGATGCCGGAGGAGTAGTGGACGTCGAGGTCCTTCGCCGTCGTGCTCCAGCAGTCCACCGACTTGCCGTCCTTCGACGGCTTGTCCATGAAGCGCAGGGCGTCCCGCCCGAGGCCCGACCGGACGATCTTCTCGCCGATCAGATAGTCCCCGGGGTCCGAGGTGTTGCCCGCGTGGAACTCCACCAGCGTGCCGAAGATGTCGGACGTCGCCTCGTTCAGCCCGCCGGACTCGCCCGAGTACGTCAGCGCGGCCGTCTTCGAGGTGACCCCGTGGGACATCTCGTGGCCCGCCACGTCCAGCGACACCAGCGGACCGAGCTGGGTGCCGTCACCGTCGCCGTACGTCATGCAGAAGCAGTTGTCGTCCCAGAAGGCGTTGTTGTAGGCGTTCCCGTAGTGGACGCGGTTGAACGAGCCCTTGCCGTCGCCCGCGATGCCGCTGCGGCCGTGCACGTCCTTGTAGTAGTCCCAGGTCATGTCCGTGCCGTATTGCGCGTCCACCGCGACCGTCGAGCGGTCGGCCGCCGTGCCCGTGCCCCAGTGGTTGTCGGCGTCGGTGAAGACCGTCGCGGGGGCGCGGTTGAGACAGACGGTCAGGACGCACAGGTCCGTCTTGTTGCCGGCGTCACCCGTGTACGTGCCGCCCCGCGTCGGGTCCTTCAACTGGTACGTCGATCCCGACTGCGTCGTCTCCAACGGCACCGTGCCGCCGTACAGCGACTTCCCGTCGCCCGACGCCGTCTCGATGCTGTCCCACGCGTCGATCCGGGCGCCGGTGCGGGCGTCGGTCAGCACCGTGCGGGCGACCGGGTTGCCGAGGGAGTCCTGCGCGGCCGCATTGGTCCGCCAGGCCAGCTTCGGGGCGCCGTGCAGGGCGTCCACGACCAGCTCGGGCCTGGACGTCAGCCGCTTCAGCGTCTCGCCGACGTTCGCGGCACGCAGCGCCTTCGCCGCGAGGTCGGCCGCCTTCGGCGCGGACACCTCGGGTGTGACGCTCGGCAGGGAGACGGCGCCCTTCGTGGCGCGGGAGGCGTTGCGATACGTGCCGTCCTTGGCCAGATGGACGACGAAGTCGCCGCCCAGTACGGGGAGTTCGCGGTACGTGCGGTCGTAGCGGACGTGCTGCGTACCGTCCGCGTCGACGACCACGTCCCGCGCGGTCGTGCCCTGCTCGGGTGCCAGCCCCAGGCTTCCCGCCAGGTCTGTGAGGACCGACGACGCGTTCTCCAGCGCGGTGGCCCTGCTCGGCTTGTCGTCCGCGCCGGCGGCGGTGGGGGACAGGGCGGTGGCCATGAGGGTGGCGACCGCGGCGGCGGCGATGCCCGCCGTGGCGAGTCGGGAACCTCGGATGTGCGGCCGTATTCGGCTCATCGGTCTCCTCGAACTGAACGGCACAGAAGGGTGACCAAGATTCAAGGGGGCATGCACATGCCGTGGCCAGGGTGAATACGTGGAGGTGTGTGAGAGGAGAGAATCGTTTCCGTGACCCTCTCTCCTCGACTGCCGTTCTTCGTCTACGGCACCCTGCGCCCCGGCGAGCCCAACCACGACGCCTTCCTGCGGGGGCGCGTCCGGGCGGAGGAACCGGCGCGGATGGAAGGGGCGGTGCTGTACGACGGGCCGGGGTATCCGTATGTCGTCGAGGAGGTGGGCGGGGGTGGCGTCGTGTTCGGCGATCTGGTTGTCGCCAGGCCGGAGGAGTACCCCGCGCTACTGACCGCCCTCGACCTGCTGGAGGAGTACGCCCCGGGGGACCCGCGCAACCTCTACGAGCGCGTCGACCGCGAGGTGCTCCGCGGTGCCGACGGAACCTCTGTGCGGGCGTGGGTGTATGTGGCTGCTCCGGCTGTCGCCGCGCGGCTGCGGGTGAGGGGTGCGGCGATCGAGAGCGGGGACTGGGGGCGGCGTTGAGGGGGCCACTGCGGGTGCCGCGATCGGTCGTTGTGCGGCTGCGGCGCCGTTGTGGCTGGTCGCGCCCACGCGGCGGAGCCGCATATTGACACAGCCCCGCGCCCCTTGGGGCGTTGGGGTCCCGGTTCGCTGGACTGCACCGCCTCCCCCGCCCCTGGGGGGGGGCGTTGCGGCGCCGTTCGCTACGACTGCACCGGCTCCACCCGCCCCTGAGGGGCGTCGGGGTCCCGTCCGCTACTGCTGCACCGCCTCCACCCGCACCGCACACGCCTTGAACTCCGGCATCCGCGACGTCGGGTCCAGCGCCGGGTTGGTCAGGGTGTTGGCGCGGCCCTCGCCCGGCCAGTGGAACGGCATGAAGACGGTGTCCGGGCGGATGCCGGTCGTGATGCGGGCGGGCGCCACCGCCCGGCCCCGCCGCGAGACCACGGCCACCGGGTCGCCCTCGGCCGCCCCGAGCCGCGCCGCAAGGCGAGGGTGCAGCTCCACGAACGGGCCCGGCGCGGCGGCGTTCAGCTCGTCCACGCGGCGGGTCTGGGCGCCGGACTGGTACTGCGCCACGACCCGCCCCGTCGTCAGCAGCACCGGGTACTCGTCGTCGGGTTCCTCGGCCGCCGCCCGGTGCGTGACGGGGACGAACCTCGCGCGGCCGTCGGGCGTGGCGAAGCGGTCGAGGAAGAGGCGGGGCGTGCCCGGGTGTACGGCGGTGCCCGTCGCCTCGTCGTCCTGCGCCGGGTCGTCGGCCACCGCGATCGCGTCCAGCGAGGCGTCCTCGCAGTCCTCGGTGCCGGCGGAGCCCTCGGGGCCTTCGACGGCGTCCGCTGCGGTCGCTCCCGTCGTTCCCGGCGCCGCGGGGCACGGCCAGAACACCCCGTTCTCCTCCGCCAGCCTCCGGTACGTGATCCCCGAGTAGTCCGCCGCCCCGCCCGCGCTGGCCCGCCGCAGCTCCTCGAAGACCTCCTCGGGGTCGGTCGGGAAGCCCTTCTCCAGCCCGCGCTCCCCACCCAGCCGTGCCGCGAGCTCGTGCATGACCTCCAGGTCGCTGCGGACGCCCTCCGGCGGGGTCACGGCGCGGCGGCGCAGCAGGACGCGGCCCTCCAGGTTGGTCGTCGTGCCCGACTCCTCCGCCCACTGCGTGACCGGCAGGACCACGTCCGCGAGCGCGGCCGTCTCCGACAGCACGACGTCGCACACGGCAAGGAAGTCGAGGGACTTGATCCGCTCCTCGACGTGTGCGGCACGCGGCGCCGACACCACCGGGTTGGAGCCCATCAGCAGCAGCGACCTGATGTCCGTGCCCAGCGCGTCCAGCAGCTCGTACGCACTGCGGCCGGGGCCGGGCAGGCTGTCCGGGTCGACGCCCCACACCTCGGCGACGTGCCGCCGCGCCGCCGGGTCGTCCAGCTTGCGGTAGCCGGGCAGCTGGTCGGCCTTCTGGCCGTGTTCGCGCCCGCCCTGTCCGTTGCCCTGCCCGGTGAGACAGCCGTAGCCGGACAGCGGGCGACCCGCCCGTCCCGTCGCCAGGCACAGGTTGATCCACGCGCCCACCGTGTCGGTGCCCTTGGACTGCTGCTCGGGCCCGCGCGCGGTCAGCACCATCGCGTGCTCGGGCTCGCAGAACATCCGTACGGCTTCCCGGAGTTGGGGAACGGACACTCCCGTGATCCGCTCCACGTACTCCGGCCAGTGCGCCATCGCGGCGGCCCGCGCGTCCTCCCAGCCGGCCGTGCGCTCCTGGACGTACTCCTCGTCCACCCGCCCCTCGGCGACGACCAGGTGCAGCAGGCCGAGGGCCAGCGCGAGGTCGGTGCCGGGGCGGGGAGCGAGGTGCAGGTCGGCCTGCTCGGCGGTCTTCGTGCGGCGCGGGTCGATGACGATCAGCGTGCCGCCGTTCTCGCGCAGCTCGTTGAAGAACCGCAGCGACGGCGGCATCGTTTCGGCGAGGTTGGAGCCGACGAGGATGACGCAGCCCGTCCTGGGGATGTCCTCCAGCGGGAACGGCAGCCCCCGGTCCAGGCCGAACGCCTTCATCCCGGCCGCGGCGGCCGAGGACATGCAGAACCGGCCGTTGTAGTCGATCTGTGAGGTGCCGAGCACGATCCGCGCGAACTTGCCGAGGTTGTAGGCCTTCTCGTTCGTCAGGCCGCCCCCGCCGAAGACCCCGCACGCGTCCGGGCCATGTTCCGTACGCGTGCGTGCCAGGCCCTCGGCGATGCGGTCGAGCGCTTCGTCCCAGGTGGCCGGCACGAGCGTGCCGGCCGGCGACCGCACCAGCGGCGACGTCAGGCGGACGCTCGACGACAGCACCGCGGGAGCCGTACGGCCCTTGCCGCACAGCGCCCCCTTGTTCACCGGGAAGTCCGGGCGCTCGACCACCGCGACACCCCCGTCCTGCAAGGGCGTGAGGTTCATTCCGCACTGCAGGGCGCAGTACGGGCAGTGCGTGGGCGTCGCGGAGTTCGGCATGCCGTCCAGCGTGAGTCGGGCGTGTTACGTGCGGGACGGCTCCCTGTTACGCGGCCGGGACGGTGACCTCCCCGTCGCCGCCCGGCCGCCGTGAGGCGCACAGGCGCCCCGCATGGAGTCGCCGCCGGGCGGTACGAAGGTTGCCGCTGTTGTGAAAGACACCACATGTGGCTCATTCGGTCTAGTAGTTGGCCGGTCACGCCTTGTTGAGAGTTGAAAAACCAGGGCTACAGTCGTGCGCACGTCCAGCACTGCGCAGGGCCTGTCCGGCGGATCAGGCCGGCTGCAAGAAACGGCGCAGACCGGCCAAGCCGAGCGGGGTCTGGTGCGTGCAGCTGCAAGGCGGAGGAGGGCGACGACGCGGAGCGTCGGCAACCGACGACAACGCAGCAGATGTGCGTGCCAGGGCCCGCGCCGCCGGCATGATCCGCCGGACAGGCCCTGGCGTTGTACGACGCATGGACTCCGCACGGCATTCGGTACTCGAAACAGCCAGGAGGTCCCCACGTCATGCCCCTGCGCACCCCAGGCCCCCTGGGCCACCTCACCCCCCGTGACCAGCGCCTCTTCTGGCAGTACGGTCGCGGCCCCACCGTCCCCGTCCCCGACCCGCTCGTCCACCGCGCCGTCGAACGGCAGGCCGCGGCCGCCCCGCACGCCGTCGCCGCCGAGCACCTGGGCGACCGCATCACCTACGGCGAGCTGGACCGGCACGCAGACGCCCTCGCCGCCCGGCTCGCCCGCGAGGGTGTACGCCCCGGTGATCACGTCGGCCTCTTCGTGCGCCGCTCGATCCCGATGCTCGTCGGCCTGCTCGGCATCCTGAAGGCGGGCGCCGCCTACGTCCCCCAGGACATCGGCCTCACACCCCCGGACCAGCTCGCGCACGTCGTCCGCACCGCCCGTACCCGCGTCGTCCTCACGACCGCCGAGCACACCCACCGCGTGCCGCTGCCCGACGGCCACCTGATGATCACGCTGGACACGCCACAGCCGTACGCCCCGGGACCCCGCACGCCGGCGCGGCCGGGCGACGGCTGCTACGTCCTGTTCACCTCCGGCACCACCGGCCGCCCCAACGGGGTGAAGGTCACCCACCGCAACGTCTCCAACATCCTCCTCACCGAACCCGGCGGCCTCGGTATCCGCCCCGGTGACCGGGTCGCGCAGCTGCTCAACGTCGCCTTCGACATGGCCGCCTGGGAGATCCTCGGCTGTCTCACCCACGGCGGCACCCTCGTGCTCCGCGGCAAGGACATCGCGGCGGCGGCCCGTACGGCCGACGTCATCGTCGCGACCCCGACCGTGCTGTCCGGCATCGATCCGGCGGCCTGCCCGAGCGTCCGTACGGTCGCCGTCGCCGGGGAGCCCTGCCCGCGCCCGCTCGCCGACCGGTGGGCCCGCACCGCCGCCTTCCACAACTGCTGCGGCCCGACCGAGACGACCATCGTCAACACGATGCAGCGCCACCGCCCGTCCGACCCGCTGCTCGGCATCGGCCGCCCCACCCCCAACAACACGGTCTACGTCCTCGACGCCGACCGCCGCCCCCTGCCCATCGGCGAGGTGGGGGAGATGTGGGCGGGCGGCGACTGTGTGTCGGCCGGATATCTCGGCAACGACGCCCTCGACGCGGAGCGCTACGCAGCGGACCCGTTCCTGGGCGCCGGCCGCCGTATGTTCCGCACCCGCGACCTCGGCCGCTGGACCCCCGACGGCGCACTCGAACACCTCGGCCGCACCGACGACCAGGTGAAGGTGCGCGGCTTCCGGGTCGAGCTCGACTCCGTCTCCTCCGTACTGGAGCGGGTGGACGGCTGTCTGCGCGCGGTGACCCTGAAGCGGGACGCCCGCACCCTCGTCTCCTTCGTCTGCCCGGCGGACGTCGACCCGGACACGGCCCGGCGCGCGGTGGCGGACGCGCTGCCGTACTACTGCGTGCCCGAGCATGTCATGCCCCTGCCATTCCTGCCGGAGACCGACCGCGGCAAGATCGACAAGCAGGCGCTGCTGCGGATGGTCGAGGAGCGCATGGCGGTGGCCCGATGACCACCTCCCTGCGCCGCGAGGCCGTCGAACTCCCCCCGCCCACCTCGCTCCCGCGCCGCCTGCTCAAGCACCCCCGGCTGATGCACCACAACCGGCTGGCGGCACTGGTCCTGGCGGCCAACCTGGCCTACCTGTGGGCGAGTTGGGCCCCGTCCCCGCGGACCATGGGCCACGCGGCCCTCGCCGACCTCGCGCTCGCCGTCCTCGTCCGCCAGCAGTACGTCATCAACCTCTTCTTCCGGCTGGCCACCTGGCCGCCGCCCACCTGGCCACTGAAGATCCGCTGGACGCTGGGCAAGGTGTACCACTTCGGCGGGCTGCACATCGGCGGGGCGCTGGCGGGAGCGGCCTGGTTCCTGGCGCTGACGACGAGGTCGACGCTCACCGGCGCCGACGGCCTGACGGTGGCGGTGAGCTGGACCCTCGTCACCCTCCTCGCCGTGATCGTCGCCACCGCGCTGCCGCCGTTCCGCTCCCGCCACCACGACCACTTCGAGAAGATCCACCGCTTCGGCGGCTGGAGCGCCCTCGCCCTCTTCTGGGCGCACACGCTCCTGTCCACGCCGGGCCCGGTGGAGGTGTCCGTCCTGGCGGTCGTCACCTTCAGCGTCGCCCTGCCCTGGCTACGGCTGCGCAAGGTCGCCGTACGCCTCGAACGCCCCTCCCCGCACGTCGTCCTCGCCCGCTTCGACCACGGCGAGACCCCCTTCGCGGGCTCGTCCACGGCGATCAGCCGCAGCCCGTTGACCCAGTGGCACTCCTTCGCCAACGTCCCGACGCCCGGCGAGTCCGGCTTCCGGCTCACCATCTCCCGCGCCGGGGACTGGACGGGCGCCTTCATCGACGACCTCCCGCCGAAGGTGTGGGTCAAGGGCATCACCACGGCGGGCGTCGCCAACATCGAGACCCTGTTCAAGAAGGTGGTCTACGTCGCCACCGGCAGCGGCATCGGCCCCTGTCTGCCCCATCTGCTGGCCGCCGAGGTCCCCGCCCGCCTGGTCTGGGCGACCCGAGACCCCCGGACCACCTACGGCGACGCCCTGGTCGAGGAGATCCTCGCCGTCCAGCCGCACGCCCTGGTCTGGGACACCTCCCGGCGCGGCAAGCCCGACATGGTGCGGCTCGCCTACGAGGCGTACCGGGACTTCGGGGCCGAGGCCGTCATCTGCATCTCCAACAAGAAGCTCACCTGGCAGGTGGTGCACGGCCTGGAACGGCGCGGGATCCCGGCGTACGGCGCGATCTGGGACTCGTAGACCCCCGAGGAACCTGGAGGCACTCATGGACAACCTGAAGATCGAGCGCGACGGCGCCGTGGTGACCGTACGCCTGCACCGCCCGCATGTGCTCAACGCGCTGAGCGGCGACCTGCTGGCCGAACTCCTGGACGCCCTGCGCCCGTTGGACGCCGACCCCGAGGTGGGCTGCTTCGTCGTCACCGGCTCGGAACGGGTGTTCGCGGCGGGCGCCGACATCAAGGAGATGGCCGGGAAGACGGCCGCGGAGATGGCGGCGGAGGACTACTTCGGAGCCTGGGAGGAGTTCGCGTCGTTCCGCACCCCGAAGATCGCGGCCGTCAACGGCTTTGCGCTGGGCGGTGGTTGTGAGCTGGCGATGATGTGCGACCTGGTCATCGCGGGGGAGTCGGCGGTCTTCGGCCAGCCGGAGATCAAGCTGGGGGTGATCCCGGGCATCGGCGGCACCCAGCGCCTGACCCGGCTGGTCGGCCGGGCGAAGGCGATGGACCTGGTGCTCACCGGCCGCACCATGGACGCACGGGAGGCCGGAAGCTGCGGTCTTGTCTCCCGGGTGGTCCCGGACGACCGGGTCCTGCCGGAGGCCCTGGAGGCGGCGGCGACGATCGCCTCGTACGGCCGTGCGGCGGTCACGGCGGCCCGCGAGTGCGTCGACCGGGCCCTGGAAACCGGGCTCCGCGACGGCATCCTCTTCGAACGCCGGGTGTTCCACGCCCTGTTCGCGACCGACGACCAGAAGGAGGGGATGACGGCGTTCCTGGACAAACGCCGGCCGCGCTTCACCGGACGCTGAGGCACCCTCTCCGGGGTCCCGAGCGCGGACGGGCGGGAGCAGGGCGAGGGCCCCGCTCCCGCCCGTCCGGGGGCGGTCCCTGGCCACAGGAGGCCGCCCCGGGCGCCGCTATCGCCCCGCCGCCAACGCGTTCGCCACCCCCGGCTCCTTCGGCCCGAGGAACCGCGGGTCCGGCTCGAACACGGCGTCCAGGGCAGCCTTGCCGGCCGCGAAGAGCTCCCGCGTACCGCCGTAGTACCAGGTCACGTCGTGCTTGGCGTCGACCCCGACGCCGTACGACGCCACCCCCGCCTCCTGACACAGCGCGACCGCCCGCCGGATGTGGAAGCCCTGGCTGATCAGCACCGCCTTGTCGACCCCGAAGATCTCCTTGGCCCGGACACAGGAGTCCCAGGTGTCGAAACCGGCGTAGTCACTCACGATCCGCGAGTCGGGCACGCCGTGCCGGGTCAGATACGCGCGCATCGCGTCGGGCTCGTCGTAGTCCTCCCGGCTGTTGTCACCGGTGACGAGGACGACCTCGATCCGCCCCGCGCGGTACAGCTCGGCCGCCGCGTCGAGCCGGTGGGCGAGGTACGGCGACGGCTCGCCGTCCCACAGCCCGGCACCGAAGACGACGGCGACGTCGGTGCGCGGCGCATCGGCCGTGGTGCGCAGCCGGTCACCGGTCACGACGTACATCCAGGTGGCCGGCAGCAGCGCCAGCACGCACCCGGCCATCACGGCCTGCACCAGCCGCCGCTGCCCGGTACGGGTGCGCGGCAGTCTTGGTCGGCGCGGCTTCGGCAGACTCATCGGACGGTCCCTCCCCGGGGCGGCTCACGGCCCGCCCTCGACACTCAGGGACGTCCTGTCGCCCTCGACGGTTCACCGTACGCAACGTGACCAGCTTCACTCCATTCCTCGAAGCCGCAGGTCACACCGCCTCACACAGCCCTGGCACCCTTGCGTGAACCCGGCGTAAGAACCCGTTATTCCTGTGAAACGGGGCGGCAACGTGCCGCCGCCACCATCGGTTCATGACGGCGTCGAACCCGCTTCACGACGAGTCCACGACCCTCCCCGGCCCGGGGGCCCACCTCGACAGTACGGCGCACATCATGAACCGGATCAGCAGCCAGCTAGCCAGCCAGCTCAGCCTCGTCGCGCTCGACGGCCGGCGGCGTCCTGAACCGCCCGCGCTCGTCGTCGTGGCCCACGGCAGCCGCGATCCGCGCGCCCTGAGCACCGTGAGCGCGCTCCTCGACAAGGTCCGCGAGCTGCGCCCCACCCTGCCGGTCCACCTCGGCCACATCGAGCTCAACGAGCCCCTGCTCCCCGACACCCTCGCCGCCCTCGGCGACCGCGAGGCGGTCCTCGTCCCCCTCCTGCTCAGCCGCGGTTACCACATCAAGCGGGACATCCCCGAGATGGCCGCCGAGTCGCAGGTACGCGCACGCGTGGCCGGCGCCCTCGGCCCGCACCCCCTGCTGGTGGAGGCCCTCTACTCCCGCCTCGTGGAGGCGGGCTGGCGCACCCGCATGGACGAGCCGACACGCCGCGAGAGCGCGGTGGTCCTCGCCGCGGCGGGCTCCCGCGACCCCGAGTCGAAGGTCGACACCGCCCGCACCGCCCACCTCCTCGCCAACCGCCTGGGCGTCCCGGTCGTCCCGGCCTACGCGACGACGGCGGCCCCCACGGTGCCGGACGCGCTGGCCGCACTGGCGGCCCGGGGCCGCACCAGGGTGGCCGTGGCCTCCTACTTCACGGCCCCCGGCCGCTTCGCGACGGAGTCCGCGGAGGCGGCTCCATGGATGGCGTCGGCCCCGCTGGGCACGCACCCGGCGATGGCGAGGCTGCTGCTGCACCGCTACGACCGGATGGTCACAACGCCGGTCATGACGACACAGGAATTGGCGTCGGCTTGAAACGCCGGGCAGGGACGCGCGCTCAGGGGCGCGGGGAACTGCGCGATCAACCACACACAACCCGCACCCGCAACACGACAGAACCCGGCAGACGCAAAGGCGCGCTCCGTTTGTCACTACCTGCCCGTACTGTCGAGTCATGCCGTACGACCTGCCGTCACTCGAACGCTGGGCCCCCGAACCGGACAAGCGCCCCGGCCGGACCGCCTTCCAACGAGACCGCGCCCGAATCCTGCATTCCGCCGCGCTCAGAAGGCTCGCCGGCAAAACCCAGGTCGTGACACCGGGAACCCACAGCAACGCCTGGGACCCGAGCCCCCGAACCCGCCTCACCCACTCCCTGGAGTGCGCCCAGGTCGGCCGGGAACTCGGCGCAGCCCTCGGCTGCGACCCCGACCTCGTGGAAGCCGCCTGCCTCTCCCACGACCTCGGCCACCCCCCGTTCGGCCACAACGGCGAAGTCGCCCTCAACGAATTCGCCGAGGACTGCGGCGGCTTCGAGGGCAACGCACAGTCCCTGCGACTCCTCACCCGCATCGAACCCAAACGGTTCACCCCGGAAGGCTCCGTCGGCCTCAACCTCACCCGTGCCACCCTCGACGCCGCCACCAAGTACCCCTGGCCCCGAGGCGCCCACCCCACCGACCCGAAGTCCCCGAAGTTCGGCGTCTACGAGGACGACCGCCCCGTCTTCGACTGGGTCCGCAAGGACGCCCCCGGCACCCGCACCACCTTCGAGGCCCAGGTCATGGACTGGTCCGACGACGTGGCGTACTCGGTGCACGACGTCGAGGACGGTCTGCACGCCGGCCACATCGACCCCAACTGCCTGCACGCCGAACCCGAGCGCGCGGCCGTCTTCGCGGTCGCCGTCGGACGGTACGTCCCCGAGGACACCGATCCGGCGGAACTGGCCGCCGCGCTCGACCGCCTCCAGGAGGAACCCTGGTGGCCGCACGGCTACGACGGCTCGGCCGTGGCACAGGCCCGCCTCAAGGACGCCACCAGCCAGCTCATCGGCCGCTTCTGCCTGGCCGCCGAGGCCGCCACACGCGCGGCGTACGGCGACGGCCGGCTCACCCGCTACGGCGCCGAACTCGTCGTACCGCGCGAGACCCGCCTGGAGTGCGCGGTCCTCAAGGCGGTCGCCGACCGGTACGTCATGCAGCGCGCCGAGCAGGAGCGGCTCCGTGCCGACCAGCGGATCGTGGTCGCCGAACTGGCCGAGGCGCTCACCGCCCGCGCCCCCGACGGGCTGGACCCGCAGTTCCGTGCCCTGTTCGACGCGGCCGGCGACGACCGTGCCCGCAAGCGGGTGATCGTCGACCAGATCGCCTCCCTGACGGACGCCTCCGCCCGCTCCCTGCACGCGCGGCTCACCCAACGGGGCTGAGCGCACGCGCCCGAGTGATGGCGCGCGGGACGGCGCGTCGGGACGGTGCGTACACCCGCTCGGGACAGATGAGACGCAGGAGGCGAACGGATACCCGAAAGTGACCCTGCGTGGCCTGATCGGGTCACCCCCTCTTCCCGCATCACGCTGCGTGCGGGACGCTCGCATGTGGCGGCACCCGCTGTGTTTTCTGGGGGGACACCCCCCAGACCCCCCGTAGGAGGCATCAAGTGGTCGACGCGGATCAGACATTCGTCATCGTCGGAGGAGGACTCGCCGGCGCGAAGGCGGCCGAGACGCTCCGCGCGGAGGGCTTCACCGGGCGGGTGATACTGATCTGCGACGAGCGCGACCACCCGTACGAGCGGCCGCCCCTCTCCAAGGGCTACCTCCTCGGCAAGGAGGAGCGCGACAGCGTCTTCGTGCACGAGCCCGCCTGGTACGCGCGCAACGACATCGAGCTGCACCTCGGCCAGACCGTCGACGCGATCGACCGCGCGGCGAAGACGGTGCGGTTCGGCGAGGACGGCACCGTCGTCCACTACGACAAGCTCCTGCTGGCCACCGGCGCAGAACCGCGCCGCCTGGACATCCCCGGCACGGACCTGGCCGGCGTCCACCATCTGCGCCGCCTCGCGCACGCCGAGCGCCTCAAGGGCGTCCTCGCCTCGCTCGGCCGGGACAACGGGCACATCGTGATCGCCGGCGCCGGCTGGATCGGCCTGGAGGTCGCGGCGGCGGCCCGGGAGTACGGCGCGGAGGTCACCGTCATCGAGCCGGAGCCGACCCCGCTGCACGGCGTGCTGGGCCCGGAGCTGGGCGGGCTCTTCGGGGAGCTGCACCGCGACCACGGGGTGCGCTTCCACTTCGGCCGGCGGCTGACGGAGATCGTCGGCCAGGACGGCATGGTGCTGGCCGCCCGCACCGACGACGGCGAGGAGCACCCCGCGCACGACGTCCTGGCGGCGATCGGCGCGGCCCCGCGGGTCGCTCTCGCGGAGGCGGCGGGCCTTGAGATCGCCGACCGTGCCCACGGCCGCGGCGTCGTGGTCGACGAGCGGCTGCGCACCTCCGACCCCGACATCTACGCGGCCGGCGACGTCGCGTCCTTCCCGCACGCCCTCTTCGACACCCGGATCCGCGTCGAGCACTGGGCCAACGCGCTCAACGGCGGCCCGGCGGCGGCCCGGGCGATGCTCGGACAGGACGTCACCTACGACCGGGTGCCCTACTTCTTCTCCGACCAGTACGACTTGGGGATGGAGTACAGCGGGTGGGCGCCGCCGGGGACGTACGACGAAGTGGTGATTCGCGGGGACGCCGGGAAGCGGGAGTTCGTCGCCTTCTGGGTGAAGGACGGCCGGGTGTTGGCCGGGATGAACGTGAACGTGTGGGACGTCACAGAACCCATCCAGCAGCTGATCCGCTCGAAGGCACAGGTGGACACCCAGGCCCTGGCGGACCCGCACGTCGCCCTTGAAAGCCTGATCGCCTAGGCGTCTGCCGGGTTCCGTCGTCTCGCGGGTGCGGGTCGCGGGTGGCTGGTCGCGCAGTTCCCCGCGCCCCTGGGGCGTCGCAGCTCGCCCAGAGATGTCGGTCCGCCACCGTAGAATTCACGCGTGGCAGGACGGATCAACGACGAGGACGTGAAGGCGGTCCGGGACGCAGTCCCGATCGACGCCGTGGTGTCCGAGTACCTCCAGCTGCGCAGCGCGGGCGGCGGGAACCTCAAGGGGCTGTGCCCCTTCCACGACGAGAAGTCGCCGTCCTTCCAGGTCAGCCCGAGCAAGGGACTCTTCCACTGCTTCGGCTGCCAGGAGGGCGGCGACACCATCACGTTCGTGATGAAGGTCGACCACCTCTCCTTCTCCGAGGCGGTCGAGCGGCTCGCCGCCCAGGCCGGCATCACCCTGCGCTACGAGGAGGGCGGCTACAACCCCTCCCACCAGCGCGGCGAACGCATCCGCCTGGTCGAGGCCCACAAGATCGCCGCCGACTGGTACGCGGAGCAGCTCGCCACCAGCGCCGAGGCCGACACCGGCCGGGTCTTCCTCGCCGAGCGCGGCTTCGACCAGGCCGCCGCGGTCCACTTCGGCGTCGGCTACAGCCCCCAGGGCTGGGACCACCTCACCCGTTACCTCCGCGGCAAGGGCTTCACCGACAAGGAACTGCTCCTCTCCGGGCTGTCGCAGGAGGGCCGCCGCGGCCCGATCGACCGCTTCCGGGGCCGTCTGATGTGGCCGATCCGCGACATCGGCGGAGAGGTGGTCGGCTTCGGCGCGCGCAAGCTCTACGAGGCGGACAGCGGCCCGAAGTACCTCAACACCCCCGACACGGCGATCTACAAGAAGTCCCAGGTCCTGTACGGCATCGACCTCGCGAAGAAGGACATCGCCAAGGCCAGCCGCGCGGTCGTCGTCGAGGGCTACACGGACGTCATGGCCTGCCACCTCGCCGGCGTCACCACAGCCATCGCGACCTGCGGCACGGCCTTCGGCGGCGACCACATCAAGATCCTCCGCCGGCTGCTGATGGACAACGGCAGCGCACGGGTCATCTTCACCTTCGACGGCGACGCGGCCGGCCAGAAGGCTGCCCTGCGCGCCTTCGAGGACGACCAGAAGTTCGCGGCCGAGACGTACATCGCGATCGCGCCCGACGGCATGGACCCCTGCGAGCTGCGCCTGGCCAAGGGCGACGAGGCGGTCGCCGACCTGGCCGAACCGCGCACCCCGCTCTTCGAGTTCGCGCTGCGCCAGATCGTCCTGCGCTACGACCTCGACACCCCGGCGGGCCGCGCGGCGGCGCTGGACGAGGCGGCGCCGATCGTCGCCCGCATCAAGAACAGCGGCGCCCAGCACGAGGTGGCCGTCCAGCTCGCGGGCATGCTCGGCATCCTCGACACGCAGTTCGTGGTGAAGCGGGTGGCGCAGCTGGCGCGTTGGGCACGGGACCGGGGCGGCAGGGGACAGGCGCCGGCGTCCGGCCCGGGATCCCGCAACCCGCAGCAGCAGTACGACGCCGCCGCCGGCCCCCGCACCTCCGGCCCGGCCCTGACCCTGCGCAACCCCGTCTACGCCACCGAACGCGAACTGCTCAAACTCGCCCTCCAGCGCCCCGAGTTGGTCTCCCCGGCGTTCGACGCGTACGGCGTCGACGAGTTCACCGCCGCGCCCTACGCCGCCGTACGCCAGGCGATCATGGACGCGTCCGGCGCGGAGTACGGCATCCAGGATCCGCAGGAGTACCTGGTCCGCGTCCGTGACGCGGCCCCCGACGACCAGGTCCGCGCGATGGTCACGGAGCTGGCGGTCGAGGCGATCATGCGCAGAACGGTCGACGAGAACTACGCCGGCGAGCAACTCGTCACCGTCCGCCGCCGCGCCGTGGAGCGCCGCATCCGTGACGTCCAGAGCCAGCTCACCCGCCTCGGCGCGGGCGGCGACCCGGCCCAACTGGCCGCCGTTCAGAACGAACTGTGGGTTCTGCAGCAGTACGACCAGGCGTTGCGGGAGCGGGGAGCCGCGGCTTTGTGAGCGCCTTGCCGCGCTCCAGCCGCGTCACCGAAAGTCACTGGTGGTCACCGGTGGTCATCGGACATCCGGGTCCTCGTACGTGAGTCCGACGGCCAAACGATCTGAGTAACCGACCGGTCACGGACCGGACTCAAAAAGTCACCGCACGCCCCTCGTGGCGGCGATGTGTCGTACTCCACACTGGGTTCCGGTGCCTGAGTCCTCGGAGCGCGGCCGATCCGTTCCCCACGGGTCCCACACCCCCGCGGTTCCGCTCATCGCGTACGGGACGGACAGCGGCGAGGCCGCCGACTCCGCCCTCGAAGCAGCGCTGCCGTACGCCTCGGCAGCGATCATCCTGGAGGTCGCCCCCGTGCAGACCCAGACCCTTATCCAGACCGACGCAAGTACGGACGCCACGGAGCCGGACGCGGAGCCCGACGTTCTCGTCGCGGTGCCGCCGCAGAGCCGTGTCGAGCACCACCCGGAGACGGAGACGGAGACGGAAACGGAGCCGGAGCCGGAGGCCTCGCCCGAGCCCGCCGAGCCGCCCGCCGAGGCGTTGGACGCCGCCGACGCCGCAGAACCGGTCGAGGCGCCGCTGCCGGCCCGCAACCGCGCCGACAACAGCGGCCCCTCCTCGGACCTCTTCCGCCAGTACCTGCGGGAGATCGGCCGCATCCCCCTGCTCACCGCGGCCGAGGAGGTCGAGCTCGCCCGCCGGGTCGAGGCCGGCCTGTTCGCCGAGGAGAAGCTGGGCAGCACCCCCGATCTGGACAGCCAGTTGGCCCTCGACCTGGACCGCCTGGTCGTCATGGGCCGGATGGCCAAACGGCGCCTGATCGAGGCGAACCTGCGGCTCGTCGTGTCGGTCGCCAAGCGGTACGTCGGCCGCGGGCTGACCATGCTCGACCTGGTCCAGGAGGGCAACCTCGGGCTGATCCGGGCCGTCGAGAAGTTCGACTACGCCCGCGGCTACAAGTTCTCGACGTACGCCACCTGGTGGATCCGGCAGGCCATGTCCCGCGCCCTCGCCGACCAGGCCCGCACCATCCGGGTGCCGGTCCATGTGGTCGAGCTGATCAACCGGGTCGTCCGCGTCCAGCGCCGCATGCTGCAGGAACGCGGCTACGAGCCGACGCCGGAAGAGGTCGCCGCCCACCTGGACCTGCTGCCCGAGCGCGTCAGCGAGGTGCTGCGCCTGGCCCAGGAACCAGTCTCGCTGCACGCGCCCGTGGGAGAGGAGGACGACGTCGCCCTCGGCGATCTGATCGAGGACGGCGACGCGACATCGCCGGTGGAGTCGGCGGCGTTCCTGCTGCTCAGGGAACACCTGGAGGCGGTCCTGTCGACCCTCGGCGAACGCGAACGCAAGGTCGTCCAACTCCGCTACGGCCTCGCGGACGGCCGCCCGCGCACCCTGGAGGAGATAGGCCGTATCTTCGGCGTGACGCGGGAGCGAATCAGGCAGATCGAGTCGAAGACGCTCAACAAGCTGCGGGATCATGCGTTTGCGGATCAGCTGAGGGGCTATCTGGACTGATGCCGTCTGCGGGCCCGGTGGGGGTTGACCGCGCAGTTCCCCGCGCCCCTTAGGTGCGTCCAGGCAACGTCCTTAAGGGGCGCGGGGAACTGCGCGACCAGCCCCCACCGGCCCGCAGCCGCCCCACGACCCCACGCGGCACCCCCGAACGCGCCCCCTCAGTCCACCTCGGCCACCGCCTGAGCGAACTGCGCCTTGTACAACCGCGCATACGCCCCGTCGGCCGCCAACAGCTCCCCGTGCGCGCCCTGCTCCACGATCGACCCGTTCTCCATGACGAGGATCGTGTCCGCGTCCCGGATCGTCGACAGCCGGTGCGCGATGACGAACGACGTACGCCCGTGCGCCAGCTTCGCCATCGCCTTCTGGATCAGCACCTCGGTACGGGTGTCGACCGACGACGTCGCCTCGTCCAGCACCAGGATCACCGGGTCGGACAGGAACGCCCGCGCGATGGTGATCAGCTGCTTCTCGCCCGCGCTGACCCCGCTGCCCTCGTCGTCGATCACCGTGTCGTACCCGTCGGGCAGCGTACGGATGAACCGGTCGGCGTGGGCGGCCCGCGCGGCCTCCTCGATCTCGCCCCGGGTGATGTCGCGGGACGCCCCGTACGCGATGTTCTCCGCGATCGTGCCGCCGAACAGCCAGGTGTCCTGCAGCACCATCCCGATCCCGGCCCGCAGCTCGTCCCGGGACATCCGGGAGATGTCGACGCCGTCGAGGGTGATACGGCCGGACGACACGTCGTAGAAGCGCATCAGCAGGTTCACGAGGGTCGTCTTGCCGGCCCCCGTCGGGCCGACGATCGCCACCGTGTGCCCCGGCTCCACCGCCAGCGACAGGTCCTCGATCAGCGGCTTCTCCGGGTCGTACCGGAAGGACACCCCCTCCAGCGCCACCCGCCCCCGCAGCTCCTCCGGCCGCGTCCCCGGCACCGGATCCGCCTCCTGCTCCTCCGCGTCCAGGAGTTCGAAGACCCGCTCGGCCGAGGCGACACCCGACTGCACGAGGTTCGCCATCGACGCGACCTGCGTCAACGGCATCGAGAACTGCCGCGAGTACTGGATGAAGGCCTGCACGTCGCCGATGGACAGCGAGCCGGACGCGACTCGCAGACCGCCGACCACCGCGACAAGGACGTAGTTGATGTTCGACACGAACAGCATCAGCGGCTGCATCACACCACTGTTGAACTGCGCCTTGAACCCCGCCTCGTACAGCGCCTCGTTCTGCTCGGCGAACTGCTTCGCGGACTCCTCCTGGCGCCCGAACACCTTCACCAGGGTGTGCCCGGTGTACATCTCCTCGACGTGCGCGTTGAGCTTGCCGGTGGAGCGCCACTGCTGCACGAAGTGCGGCTGGGACCGTTTGCCGACCCGCGTGGCGACCACGAACGACACCGGCACCGTCACCAGCGCGACCAGCGCCAGCAGCCACGACACCCAGAACATCATCGCCAGCACACCGACGATGGTCAGCACCGAGTTGATGAGCTGCCCCATCGACTGCTGGAGCGTCTGCCCGATGTTGTCGATGTCGTTCGTCGCCCTGGACAGCACCTCACCGCGCTGCCGCTTGTCGAAGTACGACAGGGGCAGCCGCGACAGCTTCACCTGGACGTCCTCGCGCATCCGGAACATCGTGCGGTTCACGGCCCGGTTCACCAGCCGCGTCGCCACCGCCATCAGCAGCCCGGCGACCAGGAACACGGCGAGCGCGAACAGCAGCACATGCCCGACGGCGGTGAAGTCGATGCCCTCGCCCGGTGTGAAGTCGGTGCTGCGCAGCATGTCGGCGATCTCGTTGTCGCCGCGCTCCCGCATGGCCGCGAGGACCTGCTCCTTGCTCATCCCGGACTCGAACTGGCGCCCGACGATGCCCGCGAAGATCAGGTCGGTGGCCGCACCGAGGATCTTCGGCCCGGCGACCGACAGCCCCACGCTCACGAACACGCAGAACAGCAGCGCGTAGATGGTGATCCGCTCCGGCTTGAACTGGGAGACGAGCCGTTTGCCCGACCCCTTGAAGTCCAGCGAGCGCTGATCGGGACCGCCACCGGCCATCATCCGTCCCATGGGCCCGGCCATCAGGCAGCCTCCGCTTCCGTCAGCTGGGAGAGCACGATCTCCCGGTACGTCTCGTTGTCCGCCATCAGCTCGTGATGGCGGCCGGTGCCGACGACCCGGCCCTCGTCGAGCACCACGATCCGGTCCGCGTCCCGGATGGTCGCCACCCGCTGGGCGACGATGACGACGGTCGCCTCGGCGGTCTCCCGCGCGAGCGCCGCACGCAGCGCCGCGTCGGTGGCGTAGTCGAGGGCGGAGAAGGAGTCGTCGAAGAGGTAGATCTCCGGGCGCTGCACGAGGGTGCGGGCGATCGCGAGCCGCTGCCGCTGACCACCGGAGACATTCGTGCCGCCCTGCGCGATGGGGGAGTCGAGCCCGTTCTCCAGCCGCTCCACGAACTCCTTGGCCTGCGCCACCTCCAGCGCGTGCCACAGCTCCTCGTCCGTCGCGTCCGGATTGCCGTAGCGCAGGTTGGTCGCCACCGTCCCGGCGAACAGATACGGCTTTTGCGGCACCAGCCCGACGGTCTCCGCCAGGAGCCGCGGTTCGATGGCGGCCACGCTCTCCCCGTCGACCAGCACCTGGCCGTCGGTCGCGTCGAACAGCCGCGGCACCAGCCCCAGCAGGGTCGACTTCCCACTGCCGGTCGACCCGATCACGGCCGTCGTCTCACCCGGCAGAGCCACCAGATCGATCGCCTTGAGCACCGGCTCCTCGGCACCCGGATAGCGGAAGCCCGCGCCCCGGATCTCCAGATGCCCGTGCCGGCGCAGCTCACGCACCGGAGCGACCGGCGGCACCACGCTCGACGAGGTGTCCAGGACCTCCTGGATCCGCTCGGCGCACACCTCCGCGCGCGGCACCATCATGAACATGAAGGTGGCCATCATCACGGACATCACGATCTGCATGAGATAGGCGAGGAACGCGGTCAGATCGCCGATCTGCATCTCGCCGCTGTCGATCCGGTGGGCCCCGAACCACACCACCGCGATCGACGACAGGTTCACCACCGTCATGACGATCGGGAACATCAGCGCGAGCAGCCTGCCGGTGCCCATCGCCATCTCGGTGAGGTCGACGTTGGCCTTCCGGAACCGCTGCTGCTCGTACTCGTCGCGCACGAACGCCCGGATCACCCGGTTGCCGGTGATCTGCTCGCGCAGCACCCGGTTCACCGTGTCGAGACGCTCCTGCATGGACCGGAACAGCGGCCGCAGCCGCCGTACGATCAAGGTCACGCTGATGCCCAGCACGGGCACCACGGCGACCAGCACCGCGGACAGCGGCACGTCCAGGCCGAGGGCCAGCACGATGCCGCCCACGCACATGATCGGCGCCGACACCATCAGTGTGAACGTCATCAGCGCCAGCATCTGCACCTGCTGGACGTCATTGGTCGTACGGGTGATCAGCGAGGGTGCGCCGAAGTGCCCGACCTCACGCGCCGAGAACGACTGCACCCGGTCGAACACGGCCGCCCGCACGTCCCGGCCGAGCGCCGACGCGGTGCGCGCGCCGTAGTAGACGGCACCGATGTTGCACACGACCTGCGCCAGGGAGATGCCGATCATCAGGGCGCCGTAGGACAGGATGTAGCCGGTGTCGCCGTTGACGACGCCCTTGTCGATGATGTCCGCGTTCAGCGTGGGCAGGTAGAGGGTGGCGCAGGTCTGCAGGAACTGCAGCAGCACCAGCCAGGCGATGGGTTTTCGGTAGGGCCTGAGGTAGGTCCGCAGAAGTCGTATGAGCACGCTGCTTCTCTCGGAGTCGACGACGGGGCCGTTTGGTTGCCCTTGGCCCCTATCGTCGAACACTCCAGCGGCGTTACCTCAACTGATTAAGCCGTCAGCGGGGCTCCGTACGGCCTTATGGGTACGACTCCTACCGGTCTCTTACGTTCCGCTACGGCCGGAACGCTCCGGGGTGGGTCTGCTCCCGGACCGACACGAACTGCTGCCGCACCGCCTGCCCCACCGCCAGCTCCTCGCCGGGCTCCAGGACCTGCGCGGCCGCACCCTGCCAGACCGGCGGGGTACGCGGGTCGAGTGTGCCCTGCGACACACCGAGCGCCCAGGCCGCCTGCCGGGCGGCGCCGATCGCCGCATAGTCCGCGGGCTGCGGTACGACGACCTGCACCCCGAACAGCGAGGGCGCCGCCGCCTGCACGGCCGACAGTTCGGCGACCGCCCCGAGCAGGAAGATCCGCCGCACCTCGACACCCCGACCGCGCAGCACGTCGAGCGCGTCCGCGAGCCCGCACAGCATGCCCTCGAACGCCGCCCGCGCCAGATGCTCCGGCTTCATCGACTCCCGCCGAAGCCCCACCAGCGTCCCCGCGGTGTGCGGCAGATGCGGCGTCCGCTCACCCTCCAGATACGGCAGCAGTACGAGACCGTGCGCACCCGGCGTCGACTTCATCGCCAGGTCGGACAGGCTCTCCAGGTCGGGCATGCCCAGCAGTTCGGCGGTGCCGCGCAGGGTGCGCACCGCGTTGAGGGTCGTGACGACCGGGAGGTGCATTCCGGTCGCGTCGGCCAACGAGGTGATCATCCCGCTGCTGTCGACGAGCGCCTCGGGATGGACGGCCATCACGGACCCGGACGCGCCGAGCGACACCACGGCGTCCCCCAGCCCGATGCCGAGCCCGAAGGCGGCGGCCATGGTCTCCCCGGTCCCCGCGGAGATCAGGAGCCCCTCGGGAGTCGTACCGGCCGCCTCGGCCGGCCCGATCACCTCGGGCAGCATCGCCTGGTGGCCGAGCGCCAGCTCGACCAGATCGCTCCGGTAGGCGCCGGTCGCCGCCGACCAGTAGCCGGTTCCGGAGGCACCCCCGCGATCTGTGGTCCTTCTCACGGGCCGGCCGAGCAGCTGCCACACCAGCCAGTCGTGCGCCTGCATCAGCACGGCGGCGCGTACGGCGTTCTCCGGCTCGGTCTTGGCCAGCCAGCGCAGCTTGGTCACCGGCTGCGCGGCCTGCGGCACACACCCCACGGCCTGCGCCCACGCCTCACGCCCGCCCAGCGCGTCGATCAGATCCGCCGCCGCGACCTGCGCCCGCTTGTCGCCGCCGACCATCGCCGGGCGCACGGTGTTGCCCTGCGCGTCGAGCGGGACCAACGCGTTCTGCTGCGCCGACACGCCGATGGCCTGCACGCCTTCGAGCAGCCCACCGCCCGCCGCCTCGCCCAGGGACAGCAGCCAGGCCTGCGGATCGATGTCGGAGGGGCGGCCGCCGTCCGGCGATTCCACCGGGTGCGAGGCATACCCCTGCCTGAGCACGGCGCCTGTGTCCGTGTCGCAGACGACGATGCGAGTGAAATCGGGCGAACTGTCCAGCCCGGCGACTATCCCCATGGCCCAAATTGTGCCGTAGCGCTGCGCTGGCTTGGGCCGTGGGCGCGGTGCGGGTGCGTGGGGTTTTCCGGGTGCGGGTTGTGCGGGGCCGGTCGCGCAGTGCCCCGCGCCCCTTTCAGCGGCGTTGCAGGAACCGGCGCCAGGGGTGCTGCTACGTGTTGCTGGTGCCCCAGTCGTCCTCCGCGCCGCCGTTGTGGGCGCTGCGCTCTCGTAGGGAGCGGACGCGTTGGGCCACCGATTCCGGGACTCGGTCTCCCACCTTCTCGCTGACCGTGTGGTACGCCTTGCCCGCGAAGTGGCGGCCCTGCTGTGCCGCGGACTCGGCGGTGTTGCGGACCGCGGGGTTCTCGGCGAATGCCCGGGCGGACTTCTTCAGCTGCTCGTAGCGCTCGCGTCCGGCGCGTGTCCCGAGGACGTAACCGACGGCGAGTCCGATCGCGAACGTGAGCCGGTAGCGCATGGCGGCCACCCTTCCCTTGCGTAGGTCCCTGGTGCGGCGTCGGCGCCGGGGGGAACCGATTGGCGGAGCACCCCCCTGCTTGCGCTAATGTATGTGTCGCAGCGAGCGCACGCCCCCTGGCGAATACCCAGGTAGGTACGTTCGATGCAACGAGGCATTCCTCCGTAGCTCAATTGGCAGAGCAGCCGGCTGTTAACCGGCAGGTTACTGGTTCGAGTCCAGTCGGGGGAGCTCGGTCCTCCGTAGCTCAATTGGCAGAGCAGCCGGCTGTTAACCGGCAGGTTACTGGTTCGAGTCCAGTCGGGGGAGCATGCTGAACGAGGACCCCTCAGGGGTCCTTTTTCATGTCTGATCACCTGTCGTGGGAACCGTGCAGGTCGTGGCGGAGTCCTTCAGGGCAGGCGAAGTCGACCATACGAAGCAGGAGATCGTATGAGCGGCTATGCTGCGGCAGACGGCGCGCACACTTGTACGCGACACGCCGCTATGGGGCGGTAGCTCAGCCGGTTAGAGCAGCGGACTCATAATCCGTCGGCCGTGGGTTCGAGTCCCACCCGCCCCACCAAGCGCTATCGGTGCAGAAACGATCTGACCTGTCGAAACGCTGCCGCGATACCGTCGGGCCGCAGTCGTCACCGGGAGAACGCTGCACGAACGCTCTACCGACCCGCCGTAAGCTCCTTGGCGCGCCTTGGGAAGGGACGCATGAGCATGTTCATGCGGAGGTCTTCCGTCGGTCCGTCAGATGCCCCTCCAGGGGATCAGGTTCGGGACGGCGACCAACCAGGCGGAACGCCTCGCTCATACCCGGCGACTGCTCCATACGGATGAGGATGCGGCCAGGGCGGCCGCTGAGACGTCCGGATGTCCGGATGTGCGGATGTCTCGTTCTCCGAGAGGCCGTCGGCGACCGCGCGACCAGCCATGAGACGGGGTGGCCCGCAGCCTGCCGCCTTCGTACCCAACGCCGGCATCCGACTGACCGGCGAGGAGTGGCAACGGCGCCGTGGGCCTACAGGGGCCCACGGCGCCGTTTCGGTCAGGGCACTCCCGGTCTCCGGGGTGTCCGACGGCCGTCGTGCTTCTCAGTTGCGCTTGACCTGGAAGACATCGACCTTGTTGTCCCAGTTGCCGCCACCGGGGTAGTCCATGTTCTTGAAGTTCGCCCAGCCGTGCGGGGGAACGAGCTCACGCTCCCGGTCGTGCAGCGGCCACGAACGGGAGTCCCAGATCGTCGCGGTTCCGTAGTTGAGCGACCAGCGGCCGACCCAGTAGTAGACCGAGCTGAGCTTGTCGCGGAATCCGTAGTCGCCGAGGTCCTTCTTGCCGCTGCTGGAGAACTGGAGACGCCTGCCCTTGTAGTTGGCGTCCTGATACAGGCACCAGTAGTCGGCGGCACAGTTGTCGCGCGGGTCGGCAGCCCGGAGCTTGGTGGCTTTGAGGGTTTCCTCGCGGACCTTGGCAGGCAGGGCCGGGTCCGCCAGGGATTCCTCATTCGTGTCGTAGCAGTGGACCTCGCCGTCGGGAAGTTCGCTGCAGATGTTGGCGCCTTCCCAGGACTCGGCGAGGTTGATCTTCCTCCCGTCGTAGTTGGCGATCACCGGGTTCACCGGGTCCGGTGTCGGCTCTGCGGTGGGTTCCTGGGCGGTCGGGGCCGACGGCTCCGCGGTGGGTTCCGCCGCCTGCGCCAGTGAGCCTGAACCCATCAGGAGGGTTCCGGCAGTGGTTGCGGCCAGGAGGGCGGAAGCCAGCGGTCTGCGTATCAAGAGGTGTTCTCCATGGTGATGTCGTAGTGGTGGTGCGCTGTGGTTCGGCCAGGGCCGTACGTGTTCAGCACCAGCACGTCTTCGCGGTCTTCGCGTACTCGCTGATGCGCTGTCGGCCGACGGAACACCGGCGGCGGTCGAGTCGCCCGCACTGCATCCGGACAGCAGAACGACCGCTGCCGGCGGGCATGCGGAGAGGTTCGTTGCGTTGCCTCAGGGCGGTGACTGCTCAGGCATGGGCCGGAAGCAGGGCCGGCGGCTGTCCGGTGGTGGCCCCTCGGCCCTCACTTCCAGGCATGGACAGACGGCATCGCGGCATGACGATGTACTCCTCCCCCGTGGCGACACTGTTCCCCCGGTCGCCTGTGAACTGACGTGCACGGTGACGAAGCGGTCAGGTCCGTCGCGTGCAGCAGTCACCCTAGACACAGGTGAGAACCAGGTGACAACAGATACTTTTTCGCCCTCTCGCTCCAACTGGCGTGAAATAGTCCATCTTCGGTGACCCTCCCGATGTGTAAATCATGTGCATGGCTTGTGAGTTGTCGGTAAATCCGTTGCGAGACCGGCGGGTCATGGGCGTCACAGTTGACTGAAATTGAGCCTTCCAGCGCGAGCGACGGGTGAGACGCGCTGTGGTGCTCCAGAGGGGATCGCTTGCCATGTCCCGCCTGCCTCAGGCGGACTGACGCGCCCTCCGGCGGCGTGGTCGGGCCGCGACGCGGCGACACAAGTTACTGATAAGTTCCGCTGCGACCAGCGGGGGGCCACGCCTGGTCGGGGTTCCCCGTGCACGACCACCTTCGCATCCGTCCCGTCGTCCGTCGTTCTGATGGGTGGGGCGGGTGCGTCACATATGAAACGGGGAAACTCTGTTGGGGAGACAGAGCAGACGAACTCGCGCGTCCTTGGCCGCCATAGCCGTGTGCGCCGCCTTGACCGGAGGGCTGATTCAGGCCGTCCCGGCAGCCGCCGCACCTCAGCCCGAACCCGGCCGTGACAAGCCGTCGGAGCTTCCCGCAAAGGTGAAGGATCCCGGCAAGGAGCTGGGCGCGGGGTGGAACACGTCGAAGGATCGCGCGGTGACCGGCGCGGCCGACAGCGACGGTTTCAGGATCCTCGTCGCCGACAGCAGCAAGGCGTACGAGTGGAAGACCGCGGCGACTCTGGCGGAGCCGGGCATGCCCGCCGACTCATGGGTGGGCAATCAGTGCGTCATGGACGACTCCCACGTCGCCGCCGTGTACGCACCCCGCACGTTCACGAACAAGCCCGACCTGATGCAGGGCGGGGCGTTCACGGCGATCGTGAACACCAGGACGGGCGAGGTGACGAAGCTGCCGTTCACCGCCACGCTCGCCTACTTCGACCCGACCTGCAACACCACCACGCACACGGCCGCCTTCACCCAGTACCGCGACATGAACGACATGGCGCAGGTGAAGACGCGTGTGATCACGGTGGACACGGACGGCCGGACGGTCGCGAACACGGGCGAACTGCGTGGGCAGGTCTCGTCGGCGGCCCCGGTGGAGGACGGCGTCGTCGCCGGCCTCGGCAGCGATCTCGTCCACATCGACGGCGAGGGGAAGATCCGCCGACTCGCCAAGGGCGACAGCATCCCCTTCGACATCCGCCCCATGGCGGATGACCGGATCGGCTTCATGGACCGCAAGGGCACGAAGACGGCGCAGGCGAAGGTGTACGGCGGCCAGGGCAAGCCGAGTACGGTCGCCACCGGACCCCTCGGCGACCTCGCTCTCGAATCCGGCGCGCAGGGCCGCGTCTTCCTCACCGGCCGTCCCGAGAAGGTGAAGGTGCGGGGGAGCGGCGTCACCCAGGTCGACGCGCCGGCCGACACCGACGTCTCCTCCCACGGCCGCCTCGCCGTCGACACGGTCCTCACCCCCGGCGTCCGAGCCGGACTGACCCGCATCAAGGGGGCCGGAAAGGGCTTCGACAAGGCCAACGAGCCGCAGGCGGGGGTGCGTTCCCGCTCCGGGACGGCCCCGGGGACGGCGGACGACGACACCACGATCACCGTCACCTCGACCGCCACGACGACGGGCAAGGAGGTCGAGCAGCGCGTCGCCTCCTCCATGCTGGAGGACTCCGGCAACGGACTGTCCCCTGCCCTGGCCGGCGACCCGAAGCCGCGCGCACGGACAGGCAGGGTGGACGCTCCCGACTCCCACGATCCCCGTGACACCGACCGCTGGTGCTCCGTCTCCCGCAACGACATGAGTGCCCAGGCGCTGCAGCCGACGCCGAACCAGGTCGAGTGGGCGGTGGACATGGCCGTACGCGGAGAGCTGCACGGCAACTGGCTCCGTCAGGGTGGCTACCGCAGCCAGGCGGGGCTCGGCTCGATCGACCCGCAGGGGCTCTTCCCCCTCCCGAAGCTGAACGGCGGCGGCCGGATCCCCGCCAACGTCCTGCTCGGCATCCTGGCGCAGGAATCCAACCTGTGGCAGGCGGAATCCGGCGCGATCCCCGGCCAGATGGGCAACCCGCTGGCCGCCGTGGACGGTTATTACGGCCACAAGGCGAACGACACCCTCCTCGGCTACTGGCGCATCAACTGGGAGAAGTCCGACTGCGGTTACGGCGTCGGACAGGTCACCGACGGCATGCGCCTGAAGGGGCATGAGAAGGACCACGAGACGAGCCTCGACCCGAAGCTCCAGAAGATCATCGCGGTCGACTACGCCGCCAACATCGCGGCCTCCATGAAGATCCTCGCCGACAAGTGGAACGAGGTGCACACCGACGGGCAGAAGATCACGGTCAACAACGACGATCCCTCCCGCGTGGAGAACTGGTTCACCGCCGCCTGGAACTACAACCTCGGCTTCAACCCCAAGTCGGCCGCCGGGCAGAACGGCGGCAAGTGGGGCCTGGGCTGGTACAACAACCCCGCGAACCCGATGTACAAGAAGGGTGCCTGGGACCACCCGTTCATGGACGTGAGCCTCGACAAGGACAACATCCGTGACGCGGCGCATCCGCAGGACTGGCCCTACGAGGAGAAGGTGATGGGCTGGGCGGCCTGGTCCATCGACACCGGCTTCTCCTACTCCACCGACGGCCGTCAGGACTGGCCGGGCGAGGACGGGTTCTCCTCGGCGGGCTTCCAGCCCGCCTGGTGGACGAGCGTCGTCAACCGCTCCAGCGTCAGCCCGCCGCTGGACACCTTCTGCAACCAGAAGAACAACTGCAACCCGGCCAACCCGGTCGACTGCCCGGACGAGGCCTGCTACCGCCAGTTCTGGTGGACCCAGCAGAACGCGACCTGGAAACCGGCCTGCGACCAGACCTGCGGGCACGAGAACATCAAGTACCAGACCCTGAGGTCCGAGCCCGGGTCCGGCACCAGGCTCAAGCGCGGCGAGCCGGTGTGCGACACCGCACCCAAGGGCGCCGACGTCGTCACCTCCATTCCCAACGGAACCGAGACCTGGTCGAAGTGCGGGAAGGCGAAGTCGGCAGGCTCGTTCCAGTTCACCTTCCATCCGGACTGGGACAAGCACTACGAGGCGAAGGCCGATCTGTATTCGGTCGGCGGCGGCGACGGCGGTCACTTCTGGTACTCCCACACCCGTAACGCGGACAACCTCGGCGGCGAGGGCAACCGGATGACGATGAAGGGTCAGTGGACCCTCGGGCGCCAACTGGGCTGGGCGCGGGTGCTGGTGCACCTGCCCGACACCGGCGCCCACACCCGGCAGGCCACCTACGTGGTGGACGGCTCCGACAGCAAGAGCGCCAAGCGGGTCGTGCAGCAGCGTGCCGGCGGCTGGGTCAGCCTGGGAGTGTTCCACTTCACGGGCACCCCTCGGGTCGAGCTGTCCAACAACACGGCGGACGGAACGGCCGACGAGGACATCGCCTGGGGCGCCGTCGCCTTCCAGCCCCTTGCGGCCAAGCCGGCCAACTTCGTCGTGGCCATGGGGGACTCGTACTCGTCGGGCGAAGGATCCACCGCGCCCGGTGGCGCCGATCTGTACGCGGAGACGGACCACTACGACAAGAACGCCAGCAGCCAGACCAACAAGTGCCACCGCTCCAAGCTGGCCTGGTCCCGGCAGGCGACCCTGCCCGGCTACGGCAAGTCGATCGGATCCATGGCCGACAGCCTCGATCCGAACATGGACTACCACTTCACGGCCTGCTCCGGCGCCCGCACCTACAACATCCTGAACAAGCCGCAGGACTCCAGCGAGGTACCCCAGCTACAGGCGGGCTACCTGGACGACAACACCACCCTGGTGACGCTGTCGATCGGCGGCAACGACGCGCGCTTCACGGACATCATGACGAAGTGCATCGACATCCCGATCCCGGCCCTGAAGACGTGCCCGTACGCCGAGCTGGACAACATCGATCCCGCCACCGGCGACAAGACAAGCGGTACGACGGGGGACCTGAAGGACTGGGCGCCCAAGTGGCTGCACGACGGGGTCCGGCCGCAGATCGTGAAGACCCTCAAGGCCATCCATGACAAGGCACCGCACGCGAAGGTCGTCCTCATGGGCTACCCGCGCCTGGTGGAGAAGGACCACAGCTGCCTTCCCGGTGCCTACGAGGACGTCGAGAACACCTGGATCCGCGATCTGGCCGACAACCTCGCGACCGAGATGAAGGGGGCCGCCGCGGACGCCGGATCATGGGCGGTCTTCTCCGACCCGCGGGACGAGTTCGACGGCAAGGGTGTCTGCGGCAGTCCCGAAGGCATCCACGGCATCGTGGAGACCGGGCGGGAGCAGGCGGACAACGATGCTCCGAAGCCTTCCATGCAGTCATTCCACCCGAAGCCCGCAGGGGCTCGCCTCTACGCAAACGCCCTGGAGCAGACGCTTCAGGGGAGGTAACAGACAGAAACAACTGGCCGGGGGCCTGAGTATTCCTACTCAGGCCCCCGGCCCCCGTTCAAGGAAGTCTGTAGGCATGAACACGCCCCACGCAGAACCCCGGCCCATAGCGGCACGCGTATCCGGAGCAGCTGCCACCGGCGCGGTGCTGGCCGGTGGTGCCTGCCTCTTCTTCTCCTGGGTCGGTCATCACAACGATCAGTCATGCGAGACGACGGACGGCCTCTGCTTCACCTGGTGGGATCTGGCCGCCCTCCCCCTCACGTTCGCGACGGCACTCGTCACCCTGATCGTCGTCTACAAGCAGTTGGGCATCGGGCCGCGGCTCGCGGTCATCCCGCCGACGCTCCTGCTGGCGCCGATACCTCTCGCCGCCGCGCAGGCGACCGCGGGCTGCTGGGCCGCGGCCATCGCGGGCGGAGCGTGGGCATCCTTCTTCGCGCTGGCCGCGTCGAGCCGCTACCGAATCCTGGGACTCTCCGCCGCGGCAGCGCTCCTGCTTGCATCCCTTGTCGTCCTGTACCGCTGACCACGTGGCAGGATTCCGCACGCGAGCGCCCCACCCGTCGCCGGGGGGTCACTCGCAGACGATCTCGTCGCGCGGGGTGTAGTGGGTGCGGAACGGCTCCCGCTTCACCTCTTCGCCGTCGGCGTAGAAGACCCGCTGCACGGTGACGTCGAAGCCCTCCAGCGGAGTCTGCGGCACGCACTTCTTGTCGGTGCTCACCTTCCGCTTCGGCTCCTTGACGTTCGTGCGCGGCCCCGTGACCGACTCGATGTCGTCGTACTTCTTGGTGCCGAGGAAGGTGATGGTGACCGAGGTGTCGGTGGACTCGGCCTGGATGTAGACGGCGTTGCCGGTGTCGTTGCGGAACTTCAGGTCCAGGCTGCCCCAGGCGACCGTGGCCTCGCGGCCCTCCGGGTAGCGCTCGATGTAGAACGAGTGGGCGCCGTACTCGACCGGCTTCACCCCGGCGAAGAACATCGCGTTGAAGATCGTCGTGGCGACCGCCGACACACCGCCGCCGGGTGCCTTCTTGAACTCGTCGTTGAAGATCATGACGCCCTCGGTGAAACCGTTGGCCTCGGTGCGCTCGCCGACCGTCCGGTTGAAGCTCCAGGTCTTGTCCGGCAGGACGAGGGAGCCGTTGATCAACTCCACGGCCCGGCCGATGTTCTTGGTGCGGTACGGCGCCGGCTCGAAGTTGACGGTGAACGACGACAACTTCTCCGTCAGGCCCAGCCGCTCGGCGTTCTGCGCGGTCACCTGCGGCCGGGCCACGCGGGCGGCGACCTCGCCGGTGCGGGCGGAGCCCGACCTGGTGAGCAGCGGCAGTACGGCCTGGTTCAGAGCCTGGTCGGTGATCTGTACGCCGGACCTGGCGTCGTCGGCCGCGACGACCTGGTCGCCGTCCAGGTTCAGCGTGGCGTTCTGCGGCCTGGCCGGCAGCTCGGAGAGGGGCTCGGCCACCGCGGGGGAGGCGCGCAGGCCCTTGGCGTCCAGCTCCGGGGCGAGCTTGCCGGAGCCATCGGGCCGCATCGTCAGGTACTCGCCGAGAACCGCCGGGCCGATGCTGAACCGCTCGCCGGCCGCGCTGAGCATGACCGGCGCCGACATCGCGGGCTGCGCGAACTGGCGTACCGCCCGGTCCACCTCCGCCGCGGTGACCTTCGGCTTGGTCTCGCGGGCGGGCAGCGCCGTGACGGAATCGGCCTCGCCGCGCAGGAAGGCGGCGCGCAGGGGGTCGACGGCGGCATCGGTGTCCAGGGCGTGGCCGCCCCGCGGGACGGTGGGGCGGACCTGGCCGTTCTCGAAGGTGACGGCGCCGTCGCGGACCTTGGTGTCGAGCGACTTCGCCAGCTTCTCCAGGCCGGAGTGGGCCCTGTCCTCGTCGACGCGTACGGCCGGCTCGACGGCGCCGCCGGAGCGGAAGAGGCCGCCGATCACGGTGAACGGGTTGGCGTCCTCGGTGCGCGACGCCCGGTCGACGGTCTTCTCGTAGTCGAAGGTGATGCCGACCTGCCTGGGATCGACCGTGCCCTTGCGGTCGCCGACCGTCACGGCCAGCTCGCGGGAGGCGGCCGGGTTCAGCCGGTCCTCCAGCTTGCGGACGGCCTCCGCGCGGCTCAGGCCCCCGATGTCGACGCCGCGCACTGTCGTGCCGGCGTCTATGTCGCCGCCCGCGAGCAGCAGCCCGGCGACATACAGGCCGCCCACACCGACGGCCAGGGCGCCGCCGGCCAGGGCGAGGGGCGGAACGGAGGCTACGCGGGAAGGTGAGGCTTTTCGCGGAAAGGTGGGGGCGCGCAGGCGCATGGGTCTCCCGGGCGGACGACGACAGGGACGGTGCGTCGGATGACGCGACGCTGTGCGCGAGGCAAGCACATCCAGCTAGCCATAATCGGGCGAAAAGGACTATGTCGCAGACCACGTTTGTCTCAGATCACGCCCCGTGTCCCGTCCGGAACGCCCCGTGGCCGCTCCGGAACGCCCCGTGTCCTGCCTGGGAGCCCGTCCGGCCTTCGCCCGGCCCGTCACGCCTTCGACGTCACCTCCGCGTCCTCGTCCTCCTCCTCCGACGTCGACTCGCCCTCCCCGGCTGCCGCCAGTGCCCTGTTGCGGCGGACGGAGGCGAGGAAGGACGCGGCGATCAGGACGACGCCGATCAGGCCGGTGATGAACTCGCTGATCTCGTGCTGGATGGTGATCAGCAGGATCGCGGCGAGGGCGCCGATGGCGTAGTGGGCGCCGTGCTCCAGGTAGACGTAGTCGTCGAGGGTGCCCTGACGGACCAGGTAGACGGTCAGCGAGCGGACGTACATCGCGCCGATGCCCAGGCCCAGCGCCATCCAGAAGATGTGGTTGGTGATGGCGAAGGCGCCGATCACGCCGTCGAAGGAGAAGGACGCGTCCAGGACCTCCAGGTAGACGAAGAGGAAGAACGCGGCCTTCCCGGCGAGCGCGACCGCTGAGACCGGCTTGCCCTGCGCCCTGGCCTTCTCCGCCTCCTCGTGCTCATGTTCCTCCTCCTCTTCGAGCCGGTGCTCGAAGTGGGCGGAGAGGCCGCCGACCACCAGGTACGTGATCAGGCCGGCGACTCCGGAGAGCAGGACGGTGGCGGCCTTGTCCGCGTGGCCCGTGCTGACGTGGGCGTGGGTGGCGAAGGTCATCGCCGTGGCCAGCAGGGCGACGAGCGCGACGCAGACCGACAGCATGTCGATCCTGCCGAGCTTGGCGAGCGGGCGTTCCAGCCAGGTCAGCCACTTGATCTCGCGGTCCTCCAGGATGAAGTCCAGGAAGATCATCAGCAGGAACATGCCGCCGAAGGCCGCGATCGCCGGGTGGGCGTCGGTGACCAGGTCCTCGTAGCGGTCGGGGTCGTCCAGGGCGAGCTGGACGGCCTCGATCGGACCGACCTTGGCGCTGATGGCGACGATCACCACCGGGAACACCAGCCGCATCCCGAACACCGCGATCAGGATGCCGACGGTGAGGAAGATGCGTTGCCAGAAGGCGTTCATCTTCTTCAGGACCCCGGCGTTGACGACCGCGTTGTCGAAGGACACCGAGATCTCCAGGATCGACAGGATCAGCACGATCCCGAACGCCTCCCAGCCCCACTGCCACGCGGCGAAGGCGAGGCCGAGCACGGTGACGACGAACGACCAGCCGAAAGTGCGCAGCAGCATCGTCAGCCCTCCGCCTTCACGGCCAGCACCGGGCAGCCCGCGCCCAGCAGGATCTGCTGGGCCGCCGAGCCCATGATCAGCTTGCCGACCGCACTGCGGCGCCGCAAACCGATCACCACCAGGGAGGCACCCATGGTCTCCGCGAGGTCGATGATCTCCTCGGCGGCGTCACGGGCACCGACGACCTGGCGGACGTCGAAGGCGACGCCCAGTGCCGCGAGGTCCTCGCGCACATGGGTCAGGTCGGGCTCCTGGGCGAAACGGGGGTCCGCATGGGCATCACCCCGGGTGGTGTTCACCACCAGCAGTTTCTCGGCGCGGCGGCGGGCCTCGTCGATCCCCGCCCGCAGGGCCGCCTCGCCCTCGGGGGAGGGGACGTAGCCGACCAGGATGGTCATCTCGATCTCCAGAAAGTCTCAGGCGGCGCTACGCGCGCGCAGGGGACGTACGACGAACCTGCCTATCAGCGGCCACACAAGTACCAGCGCGATCACCGCATAAACCGTGTACGACACCGGGCCGCCCAGCAACCCTGACAGGTCACCTCCGGACAGCTGAAGGGAGCGCCGGCCCTGCAGTTCCGCGCGCGGGCCCAGGATCACACCGACGATCAGCGGCAGCACCGGCAGCCCGAAGCGCCGCATGGCGAAGCCGAGCAGGCCCAGGGCGAGCAGGATGAACAGGTCGAGCGGCTGGGCGTTGACGGCGTAGGCACCCATCGAGGCGAAGAACAGGATCCCGGCGTACAGATAGGGCCGCGGGATCTGCAGCAGCTTCGCCCAGGCCGGGGCCAGCGGGAGGTTCAGCAGCAACAGCAGCAGGTTGCCGATGAAGAGGCTGGCGATCAGGACCCAGACCAGGCTCGCCTCACGCTCGAAGAGCAGCGGGCCGGGCTGGATGCCGTACGACTGGAAGGCCGCCAGCATCACGGCCGCGGTGGCGTTGGTGGGGAGGCCGATCGCCAGCATGGGTACCAGGGTGCCCGCCGCCGACGCGTTGTTCGCGGCCTCCGGGCCCGCCACGCCCTCGATCGCGCCCTTGCCGAACTCCTCGGGGTGCTGGGTGAGCCGCTTCTCGGCGGCGTACGACAGGAAGGTCGGGATCTCCGCGCCACCGGCCGGCAGCGCGCCGAACGGGAAGCCGAACGCCGTGCCGCGCAGCCAGGGCTTCCAGGACCGCTTCCAGTCCTTCCTGCCCATCCACGGGCGGCCGACCGGGATCACCTCGGCCGGTCTGCGCCGCAGATGCGCGGCCACCCACAGCGCCTCGCCGACCGCGAAGATGCCGACGGCGACCACGACGACGTCGATGCCGTCGGCCAACTGCGGTACGCCCAGGGTGAGTCGCTGCTGGCCGGACACGGAGTCGATGCCGACCAGGCCGATCGTCAGGCCGACCAGCAGCGAGATGAAGCCCCGGATGCGGGACGAGCCCAGCACCGACGTCACGGCTATGAACGACAGCAGCATCAGCGCGAAGTAGTCCGGAGCGCCCAGGCTGACCGCGAAGTCCACCACGAACGGGGTGATCAGGACCAGCAGCAGGGTGCCGATCGTGCCCGCCACGAACGAGCCGATCGCCGCCGTGGCCAGCGCCTGGGCCGCGCGGCCCGCCTTCGCCATCTTGTTGCCCTCGATGGCCGTGACCACCGAGGACGACTCGCCGGGCGTGTTCAGCAGGATCGACGTCGTCGAGCCGCCGTACATGCCGCCGTAGAAGATGCCGGCGAACATGATGAACGCCTGCACCGGCTCCATGCCGTAGGTGACGGGCAGCAGCAGGGCCACCGTCATCGCCGGGCCGATGCCCGGCAGGACGCCCACCGCGGTGCCGATGACGACGCCGACCAGGGCGAGCAGCAGGTTCAGCGGGGCCATGACGTCCGCGAAGCCCTGCATGAGGTTGTTCAGGTTGTCCATTGCCCAGGCCTCACAGGATTCCTTGCAGGACGCCGGCGGGGAGGTTCACGCCGAGGCCGATCGCGAACGCGTAGAACGTCGTCAGGGACAGCGTCGCCGCGATCAGCAGGTTGCGGAAGTAGTGGCGGTTGCCGAGCGCGAACGCGGTGCCCCAGAACAGCAGGCCGCCGCTGATCACCCAGCCGAGCCGCTCGATGAGCAGCGCGTTCGCCAGGAACACCGCGATCAGCAGCACCATGGTGCGCCAGTCGCTGCCGGCCGACAGGTCGACGTCCTCGCCGGCCTCCGGCTCACCCCGGCCGCCCCGGGCCACGTCGACGGCGTACAGCACCGCCAGCAGGACGAGCAGGCCGCCCAGGATCAGCGGCACCGCGCGCGGGCCGACCGGGTCGGTGCCGCTGGTGATGTGCGGGATGCCGAGGGCGTCCACGATCACCGCGGTGCCCAGCAGGGCGAGGAACGCGCACACACCGTACTGTGCGCGGTCCCCGCCCTCCCGGGGCGGCCGGGACTCCTCCGCGGTCCGGTCCTCCACCTGCGAACTCATGCCAGGCCGAGCTCGGTCAGCAGGTCGGCGACGGCCTTGTCCTGCTCGGTCAGATAGCTGCCGAACTCGTCACCGGTGGCGAAGGCGTCGACCCAGCCGTTCTTCTCCAGCTGCGCCTTCCACTCCGCGGAGTCGTGCATCTTGGTCATCGAGTCGATCCAGGTCTTCTTCTGCTCGTCGGTGATGCCCGGAGGGGCGACGATGCCGCGCCAGTTGGTGAAGACCAGGTCGATGCCCTGGTCCTTGAGCGTGGGCGCGTCCTTCAGCGCGTCGATCGGCTTCTCGCTGGTCACCGCGAGGACGCGGACCTGCCCGGCCTCGATCTGGTCGAGGAACTCACCGAAGCCGCTCGCCCCGAAGGCGATCTTGTTGCCGAGGATGGCCGGAAGTAGCTCACCGCCACCGTCGTAGGAGACGTAGTTGACGTCCTTCGGCTTGATGCCGACGGCCTTCGCCAGCTGCATCGGCAGCAGGTGGTCGGGGCCGCCCGGCGACGAACCGCCGCCCACGGCGAGCTTCTTGGGGTTCTTCTTCCAGGCGGTGACGAGGTCGTCCATCGACTTGTACGGGGAGTCCTTCGGCACGACGATCGCGCCCGCCTCCTCGATCAGCTTGGCGATCGGCGTGGTGTCGGTCAGCGTCGCCTTGGACTTCGAGGTGTACGAGGCTCCGACGACACCCAGGCCCATCTGCATGGCCATCTTGCCGTTGCCCTTCTCGTTCACCAGGCGCTGCAGGCCCACGGTGCCGCTGGCGCCGGGCAGGTTGAACACCTGCACACCGGAGGCGACCTTGGTGTCCTGCATGACCTGGGTGACGGTGCGGGCGGTGAGGTCGTACCCGCTGCCCGGGGTGTTGGGAACCATCAGGCGAAGACCGGTGACGGGCTTCCCGTCCCCGCCTGAGGACTCCTCCTTGTCGGCGGTGGCGCCACAGGCGCTCAGCGCGATCATCGACACGGAGGCAAGAGCTCCGACAAGTGCGGCTCGTCGACTTCTCATGGCTCATCTCTTTCGCTCGGCCCGATCCGGCGCCATGATTGTGCGGTTCCTGAGACACCCCGTCTCGCTTGTGTGACCATTGAAGGTTGAGTTCATAGTGGTCATAACGTCACGGTCAGCGTCGCGGAAGCAGCGCCGCCAGACGCTCGCAGGTGAGCTGCTGGTATGGCAGCTCGCCATCGTCGTGATCGTGCTGGCCGCCGTGGCCGCGGTGTCGCTGGCGCAGTCCAAGGCGACCTTCGACCGGGTCGAGGGACGCCGGGTCACCGCGCTCGCCGAGGAGCTGGCGGGCAACCCCCTGGTGCGCACCCAGCTGGTCCGGCCCGCCGTGGCGGAGATGCTCGCGCCGCTGCTCCAGTCCACGCTCACCAGGTCCGGCGTCACCTCCGCGACGGTCGCCGACTCCGGCGGCCGGATCGTCGCCTCCACCAACCCCACCCTCCTCGGGACCCGGCTGCCCGTCTCCGGTGTGGACGCCGCCGAGGGCCGCGGCTGGTCCGGCGAGCTGCCGGTGAACGGCATCACCGAGCTGGTGGCGCAGGCGCCGGTGCTCGGCGCGGAGGGCGGCTACGCCGGTGACCACCTGGGCACGGTGATGATCGGGCGGGCCTCGCCCTCGGTCTGGCAGCGGCTGGTGGGCGCCTCGTCGTACCTGCTCATCTACCTCGGCGTCGCCAGCGTCCTCGGCGTGGCCGGCTCCTGGCTGCTGGCCCGGCGGATCAAACGACAGACCTTCGGCATGGAGCCGCGCGAGATCGCCGGGCTCGCCGAACACCGGGAGGCGATGCTGTTCGGGATCGCCGAGGGAGTGGTGGCCCTCGACCCGCACCAGCGGCTCACCCTGGTCAACGCCGTCGGCCGGGGACTCCTCGACCTCCCCGAGAACTGCGTCGGCATGAGCCTCGCCGACCTCGGCATAGAGGGGCGGCTGTACGACGTCCTGGCCGGGACCGCGCCCGAGGAGGAGCCCGGCCCTCTCGCCCGGCGCGACGAGGTGGTCGTACGCCGGGGCCGGGTCCTGGTGATGAACCGGATGGACGTCACCAAGGACGGCCGCCGCCTCGGCTCCGTGACGACCCTGCGCGACCGGACCGAACTCGCCCAGCTGGAGCGGGAGTTGGGATCCTTCCGCAGTACCGCCGAGCTGCTGCGTGCCCAGGCCCACGAGTTCTCCAACCAGCTGCACACCATCTCCGGGCTCATCCAGATCGGCGAGCACGACGAGGTCGTACGGTACGTCCGCGCCCTGCGCAAACACCGCGAGTCGCTGGACCTGAGCATCACCAGCCGGGTCCGTGACCGGGCCGTCGCCGCGCTGCTCCTGGCCAAGTCGGCGCTCGCCGCGGAACGCAAGGTGCGGCTGAAGATCTCCGAGCGGACCTCGCTGGAACGGCTGGAGGCGACGGACTCCGCGGACGTGGCGACCGTACTCGGCAATCTCGTGGACAACGCGGTCGACGCGGCCGTGGCCGGGGACGACCGGCACGACGCGTGGGTGGAGGTCGAACTGCGCCAGGACGCCTCCAGTGTGGAGATCGTCGTCCGGGACTCGGGGCCGGGTGTCGCCCCCGAGCTGGCGCAGGAGGTGTTCTCGCACGGGTTCACCACCAAGGCCGCCCAGGGCGGCGACCGGGGGATCGGCCTGGCCCTGACCCGGCTGGTGTGCAAACGCCGGGGCGGTGAGGTGTCGGTGGCCAACACGCAGGCGGGCGCCATGTTCACCGCCAGGATGTCCGTCGGCCGTCCGGCCGACCGAGCGACGGAGACAGTCCGATGATCGATGTGCTGATCGTGGAGGACGACTTCATGGTGGCGCGGATCCACCGCGGATTCGTCAACGACGTCGCCGGGTTCCGGGTGATCGGCGCGGCGAACTGCGGCGAGCAGGCGCTCACCGCGGTGGCCGAGCTGCAACCGGACCTGGTGCTGCTCGACCTGTATCTCCCCGACATGTTCGGGCTGGAGATCATCCCCCGGCTGCGTACCGCCGGGCACGACTGCGACGTCATGGTGATCAGCGCGGCACGCGAGTCGGACGCGGTCAGGGCCGCCGTACGGCAGGGTGTCGTCGACTATCTGCTCAAACCGTTCGACGCCGAGGACCTGCGGGCGCGCCTGGAGCAGTACGCGGCCCGGCGCAGCAACCTGTACGCGGCGGTGGTCAGCGGGCAGTCCGACGTGGACCGGGCGCTGGCGCGGGGCGCGGCACCGGCCGCCGCACCGGCAGCCCTGCCCAAGGGCATGAGCGTGGAGACCGCCGAGCTGATCGAACGCGAGCTGCGCACGACCGACGGCAGCCTCTCCGCCGCCGAGTGCGCGGCCCGCCTCGGCGTGTCACGGGTCAGCGCCCGCCGCTACCTGGAGCACTTCAGCGTCACCGGACAGGCCGAGGTGTCCCTGCGCTACGGGCAGGCGGGGCGGCCGGAGCGGCGGTACAGCTGGGTGGACGCCTAGGGGGTGTTTTGAAAGTCCCGCACAGCACCCGCGGCGCCCGGCACGCTCCCCCACTGCCTTAAGGGCGTGGGAGGTGCCCCCACTCGCCGCACCGGCCAAAGGCCCAAGTAGCTCCGCTACGAGGGCCTTCGTCCGGCACGCCGAGGGCACGCACCGGCTGTGACACCAGCCGCTGCCGCGGCGGGCGCGGGCACCGCACGGGACTTTCCAAACACCCCCTAGAACGCACCCCCTGAGACAGGTTCGGGCTCAGGGCCTCTCCCACGCCCGGCTGCCTCCCTGATCGACCGGGCCGGCCAGTTGGACGATGTCGTCGGAGGCGATGTCGTGGAGTCTGATGGCGAGGTCCTCCAGGGCGCGGCTGGCGGCGAGCTCGTCGCCGATCTCGGGGATGGGCCGGTCGATCGGATTGCGGTGGGCCACACCCCGGCCGGTGACGGCCATCATGTCCTGCGGTGTGTCCTGCGTGGTCAGTACGGCCTCGGCGCGGGTGTCGTCGCCGTCCTCGGTGATGTGGATCCGAACGGTCCAGTTCTTGTCTTCCATCGAGATCACTTCCGTACTGGGTCGGAGTCCTACTGATGAGCGTGCGCCTGTTCCCGGTCCGGGGCCAGCGCTCCCCGGCCCGGTTCGGGGGGCTGCGTCCTCCCTGGGAAGTAGCCCGGCGCGCAGTTGCTCCTGCCGCGGAGGCATGACAAGTGCCTCCGTGGGCACGATGTGCCGAAAGGTTGCGCAGAGCAGGCTGATCGCAACGGACCGACGTAAGAGGAGGGCGCCATGAACCGCCAGACCCACGTTCGTGTGCGTGTCACCCGCCGGCCCGCCGCTCCCCGCGACACCAGGGGCGAGATCGACCGACGCACCCCCTCCGGCCGGATCCTGCCGTACTGACACCGGGCCCCGCCGTCCTCTGGGACGTAGCGTGAGGGCATGCGGGTGCTGGTCGTCGAGGACGAGGAGCGGTTCGCGGACGGGCTCAGGGACGGCCTGGAGGCCGAGGGCTTCGCCGTGGACGTCGCACTCGACGGGGTGGACGGCCTGTGGCTGGCCCGTGAGAACAGCTACGACGCGATCGTCCTCGACGTCATGCTGCCCGGACTCAACGGCTACCGCCTCTGCCGCACCCTGCGCGCCGAGCGCGACTGGACGCCGATCCTCATGCTCACCGCCAAGGAAGGCGAGTGGGACGAGATCGAGGGCCTCGACACCGGCGCCGACGACTATCTGACCAAGCCCGTCTCCTACGCCGTACTCCTCGCCCGGCTCCGCGCACTGCTGCGGCGCGAGGCGCGGGAGCGGCCCGTCGTGCTCGCCGCGGGTGATCTGCGGCTCGATCCGGCGGCCCGCACGGTCAGCCGGGCCGGGCGGGACGTCGAGGTCACCGCGCGGGAGTTCGCGGTGCTGGAGTTCCTGCTGCGGCGGGCCGGGGAGGCGGTGTCCAAGCGGACCATCCTCGACCATGTGTGGGGCGACGACTTCGAGGGCGACCCGAACATCGTCGAGGTGTACGTACGGCGGCTGCGCAACAAGGTCGACCGGCCCTTCGGACGGCAGTCGCTGCTGACCTCGCGGGGGCACGGGTACCGGCTCGTGCCCGATGACGGGGGACCGGTGATGGGGCGCCGATGACCGGCGAGCGGTACGAGCGCCGGCTGCGGGCCGTACGGGTCCGGGCCACGGTCGTCGTCGTGCTCGCCGTCGCCCTCGCCCTGGTCGCCGCCGGGGTCGGCCTTGTCGTCGGGCTGCGCACCGAGCTCAGCAACGACGTACGGGACGCCGCCCGGGCGCGGGCCTCGGACGTGGCCCGGGTCATCGAGGCCGGCCGCGGCGTGCCCGCACCGACCGTCACCGCGCCCGACGAGGAGTTCCTGCAGGTCATCGCCGCGGACGGCACGGTCGTCGCGGCCAGCGAGAACGTCCGGGGACAGCCCGCGCTGGCCCGGCCGGCCCCCGGCGAAAGCGCCTCCGTCGACACCCCGCTCGACGACGACCCCTTCCTGGTGGTCGCGGTCGGCGCCCGGGACCACGGCCGCGACCTGGTCGTCCTCGACGGACGGGACGCCGCCGGAGTCTCCGAGGCCACGGACACGGTGACCTGGCTGCTGCTCATCGGCCTGCCCGTCCTGCTCGTCCTCGCGGCCGCCGCGACCTGGATCGCCGTGGGCCGGGCGCTTCGCCGGGTGGCCCGGGCCGAGGCCGCGCAACGCCGGTTCGTCTCCGACGCCTCGCACGAGCTGCGCTCACCCGTCGCCACCGTCCGCCAGCACGCCGAGGTCGCCCTCGCCCACCCCGAGCGCTCCGACACCGGCTCCCTGGCCGGCACGGTGCTCGACGAGGCCGTACGCATGCAGCGCCTCGTCGACGACCTGCTGCTCCTCGCCCGCGCCGACGAGAGCGCCCTGCTGCGCGGCGGACGGCGCCCCGTCGACCTCGACGACCTGGTCCTGGCGGAGGCACGCCGGCTGCGCTCGGCCTCGCCCGCCCCGCGCGTCGACAGCACGGCGGTGGGCGCGGCCCGCGTGACCGGCGACGCGGAGGCGCTCCGGCGCCTGGTGCGCAACCTGGGCGAGAACGCGGCCCGGCACGCCCGCACCCGGGTGGCGTTCGAGCTCACGGACGCCGGGGACGGGTGGGTCCGGCTGGTGGTGGAGGACGACGGTCCCGGCATCCCGGCCGCCGAACGGGCGCGGGTCTTCGACCGTTTCGTACGGCTGGACGACTCCCGTGCGCGCGGCGCGGGCGGCGCGGGACTGGGCCTGGCGATCGTCGCGGAGGTGGCGGGGGCGCATCGGGGGCGGGTGACGGCGGGGGTGAGCGAGAGGCTGGGCGGAGCGCGGTTCACGGTGCGGCTGCCGTCGGCGGGGGAGTGACGTCGGGGCACACGCTGGTACACCGCCCGCCACCGGTTTCTGACAGGTCGTTCAGGGGCGTTCAGGGGCTGTTCAGCGGCCAGGAGGGACCCTCGGCACAAGGGACCGGCATCGGGACTGGCATCGGCATCGGGATCGGCATCGGCATCGGGATCGGCATCGGCATCGGCATCGGGACTGGCATCGGCATCGGGATCGGGATCGGCACCGGCATCGGGATCGGGATCGGCGTCGGCACAGGCACCGGCCCGGGCGCCGGCACAGGCACCGGCCCGGGCGCCGAATCGAGGAGGCCGCCATGAACGCTCAGCGCAGGATCCTGTGGCCGGGGGCCGTCGTGGGGGCCGTCGTGCTGATGGCCGGCGCCTGCTCAGGGAGCGCCGGCGGGTCGGAGCCGACGGGCGGCGCCGGGGACTGTGTGCGTGTCGTCGACGAGGAGACCGGGGAGACCGGCAAGGACTGTCTGCCGCTCGCGCCCGAGAGCGACCGCGTCGACCTGGCCGAACCGGCCTTCACCCACCCGACCCGGATCACCAACCCCCTGCACCCCACCAGCGAGGTCGACCAGGTCGTCATGGGCGGCCAGGCGGACGGCGAGGTGTTCCGCACCGAGGTGAGCAGGCTGCCCGGAACCAAGACGATCACCCTCGACGGCCGGACGGTCCACGCCCTGACCGAGCAGTACGTCGCCTACTCCGCCGGCCGTGTCCACGAGGTCGCCCTCGACTGGTACGCCCAGGCCGACGACGGTTCCGTCTGGTACCTCGGCGAGGACGTCTTCAACTATGAGGACGGCGTGGTCGCGGACACGGAGGGCACCTGGCAGGCCGGCCGGGACGGGGCACCCGCCGCGATGATCATGCCCGCGGATCCGCAGCAGGGGGACGTCTACCGGCCGGAGAACCTGCCCGGCGTCGTCTTCGAGGAGGTCACCGTAAAGCAGGCCGGCCGGACCGTCGACGGGCCGTACGGGAAGGTCGACGGCGCGATCACCGTGCGCGAGGTGCACATGGACGGCTCGACCGAGGACAAGACCTTCGCCCCGGGCTACGGCGAGTTCTCCACGGGCGACCAGGGCGGCGACCTGGAGGCGGTGTCCCTCGCCGTGCCCACCGACGCCCAGCAGGGGCCGCTGCCCGCGCGGTTGGCCACGCTCGACCGTGCGGCACGGTCCGCGCAGGACGGCGAGGTCACCGACACCGACCTCGGCGCGGTGCGGGCCGCCTGGGCGGTGTACCGCGCCTCCGAGGCCGTACCGAAACTGCTGGACCGTCAGATGACCCGTGACCTCGACACGCTGGCCGGGGCCGTCGCCGCCAAGGATCAGGAGGAGTCGGTGGACGCCGCGCTGCGGGTGGCACAGAACACCTCGGACCTGCGGCTGCGCCACGAGCCCCTGCGCACGGTCGACCTCGCGCGGTTCGCCCTGTGGGCACGGCAGTTGGAGGTCGACGCGGCGGCCGGGGCCGAGGGGCCGGTCGCGGGTGACGTCACCGCTCTCGAACTCGTCTGGGAGCGGCTGCGGGACGACTCCGCGGCGTCCGCCGAGGTCACCGCGGACCTGCGCCAGGCCCGGGAGGCGGCCGACCGCAAGGACGTCGCGGCGGCGGAACGGATCGCCGTTCGCCTCGGCGCTGCCGTGGCGCAGATGACGTGACGCGGGCGGCGGGCAGAGGCAGCGGTCGCCTGAGGGCAAGTCAAGTTGCCTTGCGGGCAGGATGGTTGGGCGACCCCGCCGTTTCGGTGCAGCCGAGTGCGGGCAAAGGACGTGCATCGTGGCCCCGGGGTGGGGCTTCGAGAGGGGGAGCGCGGCGGTGTCTGACCATGTGCGGACGGCTGACGGGCGGCAGTTACGGGTGGAGGTCTCGGGCGACCCCCGAGGGCGGGCGGTGTTCCTGCTGCACGGCATGCCGGGCAGCCGCGTCGGGCCCCGCCCCCGGCCGATGTTCCTCTACCAGCGTGGTGCGTGCCTGATCAGCTACGACCGCCCCGGGTACGGCGGTTCGGACCGCAACCGGGGCCGCCGGGTCGCGGACGTCGTACAGGACGTCGCGGTGGTCGCGGACACGTTGGAACTGGAGAGCTTCGCGGTGGTGGGCCGCTCCGGCGGCGCACCGCACGCACTGGCCTGCGCCGCGCTGCTGCCGGACCGGGTGACCCGGGCCGCCGCCCTCGTCGGACTCGCCCCGCGCGACGCGGAGGGACTCGACTGGTTCGCCGGCATGGCACCGTCCAACGTCGACGAGTTCCGCACGGCGTACACCGACCCCGAACGGTTCGCGGCCCGGCTCATCCCGAGGTCCACGGCGATCGGACGGGACCCCGAGCGGCTGCTCGCGCAACTGCGCAAGGACCTCACCGACGACGACCGGTCGATCGTCGCGGACACGGCTATCCGCTCGATGATGCTGCGCAACTTCCGGGAGGCGCTGCGCCGTTCCCCCTACGGGTGGATCGACGACATCCTGGCGCTGACCGGGCCCTGGGGGTTCGATCCCGCGGACATCAAGGTGCCCGTGCTGCTCTGGCACGGGGAGCACGACGTCTTCTCGCCCGTCTCCCACACCTCGTGGCTGGCCGCGCGCATACCGCGGTCCAGGAAGGTCGTCGACCCCGCGGCGGCGCACTTCACCGCTCTGCGCGCGCTGCCCCGGATCATCGACTGGCTCATCGGCGGACCCGTCGTCTGACCGACCGCGCGGATCCGTCACGGAGGCGGCCGCCCCGGCCGGCGGTCACACGGCCAACGGCTCCAGATCCCGGTAGATGCGGCGCCCTTCCGACGCGACGTGGATGATCCCGTTGTCCTCCCCGAGCAGCCGGCGCAGCTCCTCCATGGCCTCGTCGCGCGCCCGGCGGGCCTCCTCCCCCCGCCCGAGGGCGTCCAGGGTGAGGGTGAAGTTGGCGACCACGGCCAGGGTCTCCGGGTGGTGCGGCCCGAGCACGGTGCGCAGGGTGACCATCGCCTTCTTCTCCAGCTCCAGTGCCTCCTCCAGACGGCCCTGGTCGGCCAGGACGTTGGCGTAGTTGATCTCGGTGAACAGGATGTGCGGATGCTGGTCCCCCAGTACCTCCGCCATGCGTGGCAGCACCTGGCGGAACACCTCCGCCGCCTCATCGATGTCGCCGCAGCCCCAGTGGAAGATGCCGAGGTTGTTTAGGGCGGCCTGGGTGTAGGGGTGGGCCTCGCCCGGCACCTTGCGGTACTCGGCCAGCGCCTCCAGGGCCACCTCGCGCGCGGCTTCGCGCTCGTCGGCCGCGAACAGGTCGGCGGCCAGGTTGAGATCGCAGGCCAGCGAGTCAGGGGTCGGCTTCGGGTACTGCGCCCGGTACTGCGCGCGGGTCGCCGTCGTCAGCCGCCGGGCGTCCTCGAACTGCCCGGCCCGGCGCAGCGACACGGCGAGCGACTTGGCGCACCGCAGGGTGCCCGGGAAGTCCTTGCCCAGGATGCGCTTGTGGGCGTCGTACGTCCGGGACAGCAGCGCCACGGACTCCGAGTAGCGCCCGACCTCGCGCAGATCGCGGCCCAGCCGTTCGGCGGACGCGAGCGTGTAGGGGTGGTCGGGGCCCAGGACCTCCATGCGCCGGTCGAGGGTGTCCTGGTCCAGGACGCGTGCGTCGCCGTAGCGGCCCACCATGCGAAGCGCGAGCGCGAGGTTGTTGGCGGCGCTCAGGGTACGGCGGTGCGACTCGTGGAAGATCTGGCTGAACCCGTCGTGCGCCTCGCGGGCCAGACCGACCGCGGACCGGTACTCGCCGAGCGCCGCGAGATCGCTGGCCAGACAGGACGTGGTCACGTACGTGTGCGGGTGGGAGGGCCCGAGGACGCGGCGCTGCCGTTCCAGCAGCTCCTCGTCGATCGCGCGGGACTCCACATAGCGCCCCTGGGAGCGCAGCACGCTGGCGAGCTGGCAGCGCAGATACAGGTATTGCACGTCATCCTCGCCGAGCAGTTCCTTCCAATGGGCGAGGAGGTCCTCGGCGAGGCGCTGCGCGCCGGGGAAGTCGCCGCGTTTCCAGAGGTAGCGGACACGGTCGATGAGCAGGCGGCGGGTGGGGGCCTCGGTGCAGTTACGGGCGTCCGAGGCACCCAGGTGCGGCCAGATGACGGCGAAGCGCGGCCAGGACTCCGGGTCGTCGATGGGCTCGTCGCCGTCCGGGCGGGCCCCCGCGAGCACGGCGTGCACGACGTGCCGGGCCTGCTGCTGCTCCTCCTCGGTCAGCTGGGAGCGGATCACGGCCTGCACCAGCCGGTGGACCTGGATGCTGTTGCTGACCTGGTCGACCTTGGCCAGCGCGAACCGGCCGATCTCCCGGACGACCCGGCCCAGCAGCAGGCTCTCCTGCAGAGAGGGGTCGTAGGGCCGCAGGGCGTCGATCATCTCCTTGCTGTACAGCAGCTGGGACGAGATCGGCTCGGGCGCCAGGAACGCGCACAGCTGGAGCAGCCGGACGGAGGCGGGGGATCGTTCCTTCAGGCGGGCGATGGAGATGTTCCACGTCGCCGCCACCGAGTGGGAGTAGTCGGCAGGCTGGTTGAGGGCCAGGACGTCGGTGGTCTGCTCGGCCAGCTGCCGCAGATAGTCGTCGATGGGCGTGGCGGTCTCGGCGAGCCAGGCCGCGGTCTGCTCGACCGCGAGCGGCAGGTCGCCCACCGCGCTCGCCACCTGGTCGGCCTCGCCTGAGCTGAGCCCGGAGGCCCTGCGGGTGAGGTGCTCGACGCTCTCGTCGCGCAGGAAGACGTCGATCGGCATGGACGCCCCCTGCTGTGCCCATGCCTGGTTGCGTGAGGTGATGAGGATGTGCCCGCCGCCGCCCTGCGGGAAGTAGCGGGTGAGCCAGGAAGGGTCGTCGGCGTTGTCGAAGACGAGGATCCAGCGTTTGGTCGGAAGCCCGCGGGCCAGCATCTGCACGGCCTCCTGGCCGGCCATGGTCATGTCGTCGCCGCCCGGCGCGCCGATCCGGGCGCCCAGGTCGGCGAGCGAGGCGAGCACGTTGTCCTCGTGCTCGGCCGACGTCCACCACACCAGGTCGTAGTCGGCCATGAAGCGGTGCACGTACTCGATGGCCACCTGCGACTTGCCGACCCCGCCGAGCCCGAACAGGGTCAGCGGCTGCGGCACGACCCCGGACACGCCGCCGGCGAGCTGGTCGCGCACCCGGTCGAGGATGAGGTTGCGGCCGGTGAACGTGTTGTTGCGCATCGGTGCGTTCCAGTGCGCGGGCGTGTTGCCGGGGAAGCGCGGGCCGGCGGCGCCCGATTCGACGGACTGCACGGGCAGACCCACGGCGCCGAGCAGGCCGGCGACACAGTGCGTCTCGTCCAGTCGGTGCAGGTCGACCGGGTTGTGGTCCAGGTAGGAGGTGAGCAGCCGTACCTCGTCGACCCGCAGCGGGATCATCACGCCGCTCTGTGCGTCCGGGTCGGATTCGGTGAGGGTACGCCAGACCGCGTCGGCGTACCGGGACTTCTGGAAGGCGTTCGACAGCAGCACAAGGGTGCGCACCGTGTCGTCCTCGCGCTGCACGGGACCGGCCGATATGTCGTGCAGGGTCACCTGGCAGCCGGCCCGCTTCAGCAGCGCCTCGATCCAGTCGGCCCACATACGGTTCTCGGCCGCGTACGCCACCACGATGTCAGCCGCGCTCGTCACCGGCCGCCGCCGCAGGAACGCGTCACGGCAGCGCAGCCGTACCGTCTCCGGGACCGGGGGCAGGGAGGTGACCTCGCCCTCCGAGATCACGGCGGTGAGGCGCTCGAACGCGGACAGCAGCGAGTTGGCGATACCGCTCTCGTCACCGACGGTCGCGAGCGTCTCCTCGTAGGCGTAGTAGGGGCGGTACGGGATCTCCACGTTGCCCCAGTAGGCGGCCTGGTCCTCGGCACTGAGGTCGATGTCGTCGGGCCCCTTGGGGAGACCGTCGAACTTGAGCCGGGCCAGCGCCCGCCCCGCGTCGACCTTCTCCTTCTCGCCCTCGTCGATGCGCATCGGCACCGGCAGCACCCGGATCCTGCGCTTGCGGTAGCCGTCCTGGACGCTGCGGGCCACCGCGGCGGCGCCGTCCATCGACTGGTCGCTGAGCGTGAAGCAGTCCACGAGGACGTCGGGCATCTGGATGGTACAGATGTCGGCGTTGTCCGACAGACCGGTACGGCTGTCGATCAGGACGTAGTCGTACGACGCCCGCATGCTGTCGCGCAGCGCGTCGAGGAACAGGCCGCCGCCCAGGCGCTCGTAGAAGTTGTCCCACTCGAACGACGACACCGTGGCCGAGTAGGTGCGGTCCTGTCGCCCCGCGGACAGGAAGTCGAGCGAGCCGCCGTCCGCGAACCGCAGGCCCAGGCGCTCCGGCGTCAGTGAGATGGCGTGCTGCTCGACGTCCGCGAAGTCCAGGTGCCAGGGTCCGGAGCGCTGGGTGCCGGTGGTCGCCGCCCAGGCGTACTCGTTGATGATGTCGATGACTCCCGTGGTCGCCGCGAGGGCGTTGGGGTCGAGGAACGGATGGAAGAACCGGTGTAGGCCCGGGGCCTCAAGGTCCCAGTCGACGGCGAGGACACGCCGGCCGTTGGCCGCGAGGATCCACGCGGCGTTGGCCAGGGCCATGGTGCGGCCCGTTCCCCCCTTGTACGAGTAGAAGGTGATGATGCGTCCGTCGTGCGCGGCCGTCATGCTTCTCCTCCGCTGTCGGGTCCCGCATCCGGGTACGGCTGATGGGTCGGTCCCATGAGACGGGGCCGTGGCACGTGCGGGCCCGGGGGCGGGTGCGCCTCCGCGTGCTTGAGGTACTGCCGGGTCGTGTGGGCCACGACCGCCGGGAGGACGTCGGTGAAGGCCTTGAGGCTGGGGACGCCGTTCACGGCCATCCGGGACTCGGTGCGCCGGCCCCGGTCCAGGATGAGCGGCAGGGTGCGCTCCAGGTCCTCGGTGAGCTTGCGGCCCTCCTCGCCGTGGCACTGCACGTCGGACCGGTTCCAGGGGATGACGGCGCTGACCCAGGGGCGCGCCAGCGAGTCGAACTCCTTGAGCCTGCGCCGGTTTTCCTCATCGGTGAGGACCCAGCGGTCGACGAGGAGGATGCCCGGCCGGCCCGACGGCTGCTCCTTCTCGTGATCGCCCCCGGCGCCCGGGTCGGCCGTCTCCTCACCGCTGGTGTCCTCGTCGTCGAAGGAGGACACCGTGATGCGGTAGTCCAGCGACCGGATCAGTTCCTCGGCGAGGGCGGGCAGCGGCCGGGTGCTCTCCGAGTGGTACGGGTTCCAGTCCTGCGGGTCCTCGCCGTACGGGCGGGCGTCGCGGTGCTGGGGAATGGTGTCGCGGGTGGGCGCCGCCACGGTCAGATGGATGTGGCGGGGTCCCTCGCCGCGCGGTTTGAAGGCGCTGGGCGTGGACTCGTAGTGGCGGGGCCGGCTGGCCGGCAGCGGGGACTCGTGGGCGACCCGCACGATGCGCTGTGCGAGCCCCAGCACCGTCTCCTCGTACTCGTCGTGCAGCCGGTTGAGTTTGATCAGCCCGTATATCCCGTGGGCGGCGTACCGCTCCCCGAAGGCGTTGTCGATGTGGATGTGCCGTACGGAGTCGGGGAGTTGGGTGTACTCGACGCGCGTCCACAGTGCGGGGACGATGGCCGGGACGTCGCCGGCCCCCCGGGCCCGGGCCCGCAGGATCCGCTCGTTGAACGCGAACCACTCGCGCCCGCACATCTCGCTGGTGAAGTAGCGCGGCGAGAAGAGGGGGACGAACACCCGGCAGATGGCCAGGTTCTCACTGAGCTTCTCCGGCCATCCGTCACCGGAACGCAGTTCACGGTCCATGAACCCGGCGGTGGCTCCGGCGGGCAGGTCCGTCAGCGCCATGATGTGGTCGCACAAGTCGGTGAAGAGCACATGGACCCAGTGGTCCGGGTCGCCGCCACCTGGGCTCCAGGCCGGTGTGTGGGCGTAACTCAGGAAGAAGTAGGGCCGGTTGTCCGACTCGCGACCCCGCTCCGGTACGTTCACGCGCCCCCCTGCAACGGCTGACGACGCCTGGGCCCTGCCGACGCCATCCGGCCGGAACCAACAATGTGCCCGACGATCCGGCAGAACGTGTCGGCGGTTTCACGTCATTCAGTGGCGATATCCGGACATCAGCCCGCAGACGAAGTCGACGGCGGGCCGCATCTCCACCAAGGTGACCTCCTTTCCGGCGAGTTCACCCCGGGCCACCAGCTCCTCGGGCAGCCCGTCCCCGAGCGCGGCGAAGTCCGAGTCGTCGAGTGCCGTGTCCTCGTACGACACCCAGTTCCCCCGCTCGCCGACCACGCAGCGATACGTACGCAGGGGCCGCGGCGGCGTCGTCCGGTACTCGGCGAGATGGAACGCCGTGCACACCTCGAACCCCACCCGCAGCAGCAGCACCTGGGCCCGCGCGTCGTACAGCCGGGCGAGCGGGGAGCGCTCCCCGAGCAGGCAGTGCGGGTCGTGCCCGGTGAGCAACTCGGCGGCACGCGGACCGAGGCCCGCCATGGACGTCTGCGGATGCGAACTGCGCACGGCCCCCGGCGTCGTACGGACGCACTCGGCGAGCATCCCCATGGCCGTACAGGGCGTACTGCCGGGGTCGAAGGCCGGCATCGACGCCCGGAACCGCTCCTGCTCCTGCTCCGTCATGCCGACGGTCCGCGCCCGGTGGGCCCGTGACGTACGCGAGTTCTCCTGGGTGAAGGCGGGTACCACCAGAGTGCCGCCGGGTCCCAGCGCGTCGAGGAGCGCATCGCGTACGTCGGTGTCCCGCAGCCCGCTGCCACCCAGCGCGGCGTGCACCATGAGTACCCCGCCCGCCCGGACGCCCAACTTGCTCAGAATCAGGGGGAGTTCGGTCAAATCGTCGGAAGCGGCCATGCTACTGCGCCCACCTCTGCCAGTCGGCCCACAGCCGGCCGACGAACGCCGCCCCGGTCTCGGTGAGGTCCCGCTCCGGCTCGTCGGCCAGTGCGGTGAGCGCGCGGTGGGCCTCCTTCAGGGCGACCGCCCGGGGCCCCGCGTCGAAGCAGTCGTCCGGTGCCCGGCAGGCGGTGGCGAGCGCGTCGTCGGCCTCGTCGAGCAGCCGGCCGGCCGGACGGCCCGGCACGGTGAGGTCGGTCGTCTCCCGCAGGGCGAAGAACCTGGCCCGTCGGCCGAGACGCGGCAACTGCTGGGCAACGAGCTCGGGTTCGGCATCCACCGCGATCCCCAGCGCACCGGGGGCGTGTTCACCGAGCTGGACACCGGTGCCCCTGGCCAGCGGTGTCACGACCCAGGGGACCAGCAGGTTCCGGTCGCCGCGCCAGCCGGGCAACTGCTCGTCGGCGAGCTCGAAGGCCAACTGCACGCGCTTGCCGAAGAGTTCACGGTCCGCCGTCTCCAGCGGATCTTGGACATCGGCGGGGAAGCAGTGCCGGTACGGGTCGGCGTCATCGATCAGCGGCCCGTCGGCCAGAGGCAGCGGGGACTGCGTGGACAGCTGGGGCCGCAGGGGGCGCCACGTTCCGTGGTCGGCCTCGCCGACGCGAACCCGCTGCGTTCCGTCCGCGTGCCGCACCGTGAAGCCGTCCGGGCCGGTGGTGATCTCGACCCGGCCGGACATCGGCAGCCGCAGGGTGCCGAGCGTGGGCAGATGCAGTTCCCGGTTGCGCTGATCCCACGCCAGGGTCACCTCGGTCCGGCCACGCACCCCCGCGGCCACGGTCAGCGCGGCGAGCCAGCCGGACAGGGGCCCTTCGCTCCAGACCCGGCGCAGTGCGGACCGCACATAAGGGTGGGTCAGCAGCACGTCCAGCTCTGCGCCCGCACGGGCATCCCCGTCGAGGAACAGCAGCGTCTGCCAGGCCCGCGCCCAGTCCGTGTCCTCCGACGCCCGGTCGTTCGCCCTCCGCAGCAGCTCGTGGGTCAACTCGACCTGGGCGAGCCGGAGTTCACCGATGTCGTGCACGGCAGGAGAGAGCGTACGATCCGTGATCCGCTCCGCCACGCCCTCGATGAAGGCCCTCAGGTCGTCGCAGTAGACGGATGGATTGTCGAAACCCCGTTCGGTGCTGTAGCGGTGGGTGTAGAGCCCGCCGCCGCACGACTGGACGACGGGGCAGCGTCGACAGGTCTCGCTGACCCCGCCGAGGCCGGACTGCCGGGCGCGTACACCGGGGTGCCGGGCGAAGTCGTCGAAGGTGTGCCGGAAGACGTCGTAGCCGGTGGCCGGGGCCCCGTCGTAGGCCGCTTTCAGTGAGTCGGCCTGCTCGATGGCGCCGTCCGTTTCCACGACTGCGAGGTCGGACGGGGCAAGCCCCATGGCCTCGGTGAGACTGGGGCCGCCACGCAGGGTGCTGAGCACCGAGTCGAAGGTGCGCACCTCCATCGGGCGGCCCTGCTCCAGCCACCGGTCGAAGACCCGCAGCAGCCAGTCGGCGTACGGCGTGGCGGACCGGGAGCTTCCGGCCGGCGGCGGACTGTCCCAGGTGGAATGCGGCAGCAGATAGTCGATGCGGGGCGGCTGCAATCGGGTGAGTGCGTCATGGACCGTGACCGGGTCGTTCTCCACGTCTACGGTGCACAGGATGCCCTGGAAAAGGTTCAGGTATTCGGGTGCCCGCAGCCGCTCGATCCCCCGCAGCACCTTCTCGTAACTGCTCCGCCCCTTTCGGTCCAGTCGGTGACGGTCATTGGCCGTCTGATCGCCGTCCACGGAGACGCCGACCTTGACGTCGAATTCCTTGAGGATCTCCAGATGTCGTTCATGAAGCAGAAGTCCATTTGTGTGCATATGGAGGTCCACCGTGGTGACGGGGGACAGGGTGTGCGTGATTTCCTCACAGATACGGCGCAGTCGCGCGGGACCCACGAGAAGGGGTTCGCCGCCGTGAAGAATTACAGCGACGGAATCGAGTAGGTGTGCCTTGGCGTAATCGGACAGGCGTTGGGCGACCTGTGCGACCGTTTCCTGGGAGATCACGGTCGGACGTGTCTTCCAGCTCTGGTCTTCGAGCTCGTACATATAACAGATGTCGCAAGCGAGATTGCATCTGCTATGGATCTTCAGGACCATTTCCTGGATGCGCGTCACTCGGCACAGCTTATGGGCTCACGACCCGGGGGGCGCGGCCAAGTCCTCACTCGATCAAGTGAGTTGAGGTACTCCGGTTGTGACTTCCGGGTTCCCGGCGGTCGTTTCCGCCGGGAAGGCCGGATTCGTGATGAGTTCGACTTGGCTCAGAGAGCGGCGTCGAAAGTGATCGGCTTCTTCGAACGCCATCCAGCGGCATCCGTCACCCGACTGGTCGCCATCGCGGCGGATGCCTTGTCGGTGGTGACAGAGGAAAGACGAGCGGATCGACGGGTCGGCCGTGACACGGTCGATTCGTGCTGGATCTTCGCGGTCGTGGGGTTCATGGCTTTCTCATGGCTCCAGATCATGGTCGACAGATTCAGCCCGTTTCCCGTCTCAGGGTGGGAACCGAAGCGTTGGGACCTGTTGACGTCTGGATACGACCTGAACACCTGTGGTGGACTTCTTCGAGTACCTCTTGCGCGGACAGTAACACGCAGGGTGGGCGGTCGCCTACCGGGGGCGCGCGTCTGGGTTGACGTGCCCTCAAATGTTCACTTGCCGGCACTACGGGGGAATAAATGACAGCCGGAACTCCTGGCCCAAGCGTTACGTTGAGTGACTGCGACTTACCGCCGCTCTTTCGGGAAAGTGACCAGCGGGCGGTGGTCCATCAGGGGGAGGCGTTCCGGGCGGTCCGTGTCCAGCTCGTCGTCCTGCTGCTGGCCACCGCCGCGGCGATGCTGGCCGAGCGCCTCGACAGCCACCTCCCGGCGGCCCTGGCGGCCGGGCTGTACGCCCTCACCGTCGTCATCGGTGTCCGCACCTCCCGCCGCCGCGCCCGTGTGCACTGGGTGACGGACCGGGCGGTCGCCGAGCTGCTGAAGTCCCTCGCATGGCAGTACATGGTCCACGGAGGGCCGTTCCACTCCCGAGTGCTCCACCCCGAGGACCGGTTCGAGGAGCAACTGGAGGAGCGGCTCCGGGAGTTGCGCAAGGTCGGCTGGGAAGACGTGCGGGACGGGCCCCATGTCCGGGGCGCGGCCCAGATCACGCCGGCCATGCGGGCGGTCCGGGCGAAGCCGTTCGAGGTGCGCCGGGACATTTACCTTCGCGACCGTGTGATGGAGCAGCATGCCTGGTACAAGCGCCGGGCCGCGCAGGCACACCGCGCCTCGACGTACTGGTCGGCCATGACGGCCGCACTGACCCTTCTGGCTCTGGTCGCAGCCGTGCTCAGGGCCACGGGAGTGATCTCCGGCTGGGACCTGACCGGACTGCTCAGCACGGCCGCCGCGGCCGGCGTGGCCTGGCAGGAGATGCGGCGGCACCGGCCGGTGACCTACGCCCATTCGCTCATCGAGCAGGAACTGGAGACCCTCCGGATAGCGATGGGGACGACCGTGACGGAGGAACGGTGGGCCGACGCGGTGGCGGAGGCGGAACGGCTCGTGTCGCCGCAGCACTCGGACTGGCTCGGCCGGTTCGGGAGTTGAGGTGTTGGCGCCGAAAGGGGCGCGCTCAGTGCGTGTGCGCGGTCAGTCGCGCTGCACGCCGGTCCGCCACAGGACCGTCACCGGCACTCCGGTGCGCCGCGCGTACGCCACCACGTCGCCAGTGCCGCCCACGCCACGGGCCGGGCGGCCGTCCCAGACGGCGACCAGGCGATCGCAGTGGTCCACGATCCAGCGGCCCGCAGCGAGATACGCCTCCTCGTGCGTGGGCTCGGCCGGCATGTCGACGCGGCGCGCGCAGGACTTGAGGATCCTGCGGTACCCGGCCCGAGTCTCCTCGTCGCCGAGGTGCGCCTCGTAGTCCATGCCCGGGATCACGGCCGTCACGGGTACGCCGCTGTCCAGGGCGATCTCCGCGAACAGCTGGTCGGCGCCGGCCGCGAGGCTGCTGACGGCCTCCAGATCGCCGTCACCGCTGAGTTGCCGGCACATCTCCGCACGCACGGACGGCAGGGCGGGGCCGGGAATCGAGCGGTGTCCGGTGATGCCGATACGGATGGTGGTGCGGGTCGTGAGACCAGGGGCGGAATCGGTCCGTGGCGTGCGGTGCGTGATGGTTCCGGTCGTGTCGGTTCCGGTCGTCACGGGAGGGCCCTCCTGCCACCGTCGGTGAATCCACCGTAGCGTCCTGTGATGGGAGCGTGCAGGGGGCGTACTTGCGCACGGCCGGGACCAGGGCCTGTCCGGCGGATCATGCCGGCGCCGCGGCGCCGCCGGGCCGCGACGCCCCGCGACGTCGGGCAGGCCCCAGGGGCGGGCGGCTCAGATGGCCGTGTCCAGCTCCAGTGGCTCGACCTTGCCCTCCAGCATGGTGCCCAGGCCCTGCACGGCGCAGATGTCGGGCCGCTCGGCGATGTGCACGGGCATGTTGGTGGCCTGGCGCAGCATCTGGTCGAAGCCGGGCAGCAGCGCACTCCCGCCGACCATCATGATCCCCCGGTCGGCGAGGTCGGCGACCAGGTCGGGCGGACAGTCGCGCAGCACCTTGCCGATGCTGTCGAGGACGGCGGTCAGCGGCGTCTGGATGGCGACCCGTACGGCGGCGGTGTCGACCCGGACACTGCGGGCCAGGCCGGTGCAGACATCGCGGCCGTGGATCTCGGTGGAGGTGGGGCCATGGGAGGTGAGCCCGTTGCCGGACAGCGCGAGCTGCAGGGGCCGTACGTTCTGGCTGGGCAGCATGAGCTCGTGCTCGTGCCGCAGGTGCTGCACGATCGCGTGGTCCACGGCCTCGCCGCCGACCCGGACGCGCTCGGCGGCGACGATGGCGCCCAGGGAGAGCACGGCGACCTCGGTCGAGGCCGCCCCGCACACCATGATCATGCTGGCCTCGGGCTGCTCCACCGGCAGTCCGCAGCCCACGGCGGCGGCGATGAGGGTGTCGACCAGATCGACGTGCCGGGCCCCGAGGCCGACGAGGGTCTCTATGGCGGCGCGCTGGGCGAGCGGGTCGGCGTCGTGCGGGGTGCAGGCAGCGGCGCGCAGGAACGGCTTGCGGCGCAGGGCGCGGCGGATCTTGTCGCCGAGGAGGTGCCGCAGCATGCGCTGCGCCATCTCGATGTCGACCACCGTGCCGCCGGAGACGGGTTTGACGACCCGGATGTAGTCCGGGGTACGGCCGGTCATCCGCTCCGCGAACTCGCCGACCGCGATGAGGGCGCCGGTGCGGGTGTTGACGGCGGCGCAGGAAGGCTGGTCCACGACCAGTCCGGAGCTCTTCACGTAGACGCGGGTCCTGGCCGCCCCCAGGTCGACGGCGAAGTGGCAGCGGCGAAGCTGCTCCAGCGTGGCGGTCATGGGGGGTCCTCCCGAAACGCAGACCATGGGTCCGCCGGGTGGGTGGCGGGCCTCGCTTGGGGTGTGGGGTCGTGTGCGGGGCCGGCGTTCGGCGGGCCTCCTTGGCATCGATCGTGCGGGCGGCCGGGAGGGGGCGCCTTTCGGAGGGGGCCGGGTGGGGTGCCGCTGAATGGGGGGTTTTGATTCTGATGGGGTGTCAGTCCCGCGTGTCGGGTTCCGGGGAACGCGCCGCTTCGAGTATGGGGTGCAGGTTCGGCACGGTGAGGTACGCCGTGTCGAAGCGCGGACGTGGCTGCCCGTCCCCCGCGTGGCCGACGAAACGCATGCCCGCGGCATCGGCGGCGGACTGTTCGGTGAAGGTGGAGCCGATCAGCACACAGCGGGCGGGGGAGACGCCGAGCCGCTCGGCTGCCCGGAGCAGGACGTCCGGGTGCGGCATCAGACGGGTGAGGTCGGGCGAGCGTCCGTGCACACCGCCGGACAGACAGGCGGTCAGCCCGTGCCGGTCCAGATAGGTCTCGGCCGCGCCCGCGGCGTGGTCGGTGACGACGGCGAGCGGGATGCCGCGGGTATACAGGGCCTGGACCAGTTCCTCGGACAGCGGTGCGGGCCGGGCGGTGCGGGCGGCCCAGGTCTCCTTGCGGTTGAGCTCGATGCGTACGTCGTCCACGGCCGGGTGTCCGGCCAGCGCGCGGAGCACCTCGATGGGGGTGAGGTCGTCCGGGTGCGGGCCCTCGGTGGCGTGGCGGGCGAGGTCCCGTACCAGCTCGCGCATGGCGTCCGGGGGGAACAGCTGGGTGAGCGTGCCGTCGAAGCCGAGGATGACGGCGTCGGTGTTCTGGAAGAGGGCGGCGGAGGCGCCGGCTGGTGGGGGCGCTGTGGGGGCCGCGGGTGGGGCGGGAGTGGTGTCCAGGGAGACGTTCCAGCGGACGGTGTATCCGGTCGAGGCCTCCAGGGCCAGCGCCTCGACGAGCGCTGCCTGCGCCTCGTCGGTCTGCGTGGGGCCGTATGCGAGGGTCAGGTGGCTCAGCTGGGCACGCAGGTGCCTGCGTACGGTGCCGGCCACGTCCCTCAGCCCGGGCCGTCCGGCCGCCCTGACCGGCTCGGTGATCTGCCAGAACGCCTCACCCGTGGCCCTGAAGACGGGAATGCCGTCGACCGGCGGACCCGACTCGTCGAGCTCCATACGGTGCTCGGTGAGATCCACTTCGTAGTAGACCGTGGCCTCTGGGTCGGGGGTGGGCGTGAACCTGCCGCCCATGCGGGCGTAGACGACGGTACGGGTCCTTCCGGGGCCTCTGGGCAGAGCAATGGCGGGCAGGGGGAAGGGGCCGAGTACGGGAGAGACGAGGCCGGTTTCGGGGGCGTCGTGGAGCATGCGCGGCAGCAGGGCCAGGCGGTACCAGCCGGCGGACGGTTCGGGGCCGAGCGGTTTGAGCAGCGGGCCGGCGTCGGGCTCGACGTCCCATGCGTCCCGCAAGGTCGACGCGACGGCGATGATGCCGCGCTTCTCCGGTGTCTCCAGATGGCGTTGGACCGCCGCGTGGTCGGGCTCGTCGGCGAGACCGACCTCCGAGCCGCACCAGAACACGATCCGCAGCCGGATGCCGCCCAACTGTACGAGTACGTCCTCGAACTGGCGCCAGGTGACGGAGAACAGTGGCTCGGCGGACGCGCCCGCCGAGAAGAGCACGCTGTAGCCCAGGTCGCGGGTCAGCAGCCGGTACGCCTGCGGATCCAGTCCGCTCGCCGTCAGCAGCCGAGTGACCGCCCGGCCCAGCGCCGCGTGGGTGTCCTCGTCCTGGGGGACGTCCGCGAAGCCGTAGAAGACGACGGTGCGGTGGTCTCCAGGGGATTCGTCGCCGCCCTCGACTGCCATCCGGTGCAGGCGACGGAGGCCCTCGTGGCCGGGGTACTCATCGAGGAAATCGGCCAGATCGGCTGCGGCCCGCTCGAACTCGCCCAGTTCCAGGTCGAGTTCGGCGCGGGTCGTGCACAGCGAGATCCGGAGCCGGTGAAGGTGGGCGCGGGTGGCGTCGGCGGCGGGGCCGGGGACTCCGTCCAGGGCGGGCCCGTCCCACAGGCCCAGGGCCTCGTGCACCAAGACGCGGGCGGATTCGGCATGCCCCGTCGCACGCTCGGCCTCGGCCCGCGCGACCAGCTCCTCGCAGTGGTCGAGGTCCACGTAGTCCACGCTGGTGTGCAGGGCGTAGCCCCTGGAGGACGAGGCCAGCGCGCCGGAGCCCAGGGCGATCCGCAACCGGGACGCCGTCCCCATCACCTCGCCCTTCGCGTCCGCCGGCTCCCGGCCCCGCTCCCACAGCCCCTCCCGGAACTCGTCGTGGGTCACCACGCGGCCGCCCTTGACCAGCAGCATCGCGAGCATGGCGCCGACCTCCGGCGGCAAGTGCACGGATCTGTCCGGGAGTTCGACCCGCAGCGTGCCCAGGAGGTGGTAGCTGTGCCGGTCGGGATGGTCGGCCGACAGGGGGGAGCCGCCCAGCGCCGCGAGCCGGGCCAGGCTCTGCGCCGCGGCGTCACGGTTGCGGGACAGCAGGGCGTCGATCGTGTCCGCGAGCAGCGGTCGGAAGGCGGCCGGGACATGGACGAGCCGAGCCGCAGTCACCAGCCGCCGTGACGGACCTGCCGCCAGCGGGAGCAGCAGCTCGGCGAAGTCCCGATAATCCTGCGGATACCCCTCGGGGACCGAGGTCTGCCCCGGTGCGGCCAGTGCGAGCTTCACCGTGCCGTCGGGCAGCAGGATGACCCGCGACATCATGATCCCGCCGTGGGCGACACCGGCGTCGTGCAGGGCGAGGACGGCCTGCGCGAGCTGCGCCGCGACGGAGATCAGCAGCGGCGGGGGAAGCCGGTAACCACTCCCCGCGACCATGGAGTTGAGGTCGATCCCGTCCAGGTGCTCCGTGACGAGGTACGGCGTGTCCCCCTCGAACCCGAAGTCGTGCACCACCGCCACATGGGGGTTGTCGACGTTCCGGAGCAGCCGGGCGTCCCGCAGGAACGCCTCTTGTCGAGCGGGGTTCGTGGTCCGTGTGACCAGCCGGACCGTCACCACCCGGTCCGTGTCCGGATCGTGCGCCCGCCACTGCTGCGACTGCGGTGCGAGCCGCTCCAGCAGCCGGTACCGGCCCCCGACCACCCGCTCGTCCACCACCCGATCGTCCGTTCCCGACATCAGCCCGCCCTCGGCCAGCTGCCCCAGCCTCTCGGCACGGACCGTGGCGAACGGTTCGTCGTCCACCGCGGTCTCCGCGCCCGACGCCGTGGGGGTCGACGCCCGGAACTCCCCGGGCGCCCGCCCCACCCGCTCCTCGATCACTCCGCCCACCTGGCGCAACAGATCGGCGGTGCGGTTGCGGGCGGTGCGGGGCAGACCGCGCAGCAGCAACTCCCGTACGCCGGGCCGGAAGGCGTACGAGCCGGGCGGCCCGGGGACCGTCGTGAGCATGCCGCTGAGGATCACCTCGGCGAGATGCTGGGGGCGCGGCCGTGGCTCCACGGCGGCCTGGACGAGACGCATGACGGGCAGGTCGGGGCGGCCGAGCGCGAGATGGCCGGCCAGCCGGAACGCCTCCTCGGAGGCGAGGGAACGGAACCGGAGGACCAGCTCCTCGGCGGACAGCAGGGTCACGTCGGTGCGGCCGCCCAGGGGGCCGTCGGGGTCGGGCGGCAGCGGATGGTGGTGCAGCCGCGCCGCCGCGCCCGCGAACTCGGCGCGCCCCGGGGACGCGGTGAGCGACGCCCAGTTCGCCAGCCACACCGGGGCCGGTTCCAGCACGGGGAGGGCGACGGCGCCCTCGGGGCCGTAAGGAATTGTCGTGCCGTAGGGATTCGCTGTGCCGTAAGGGTCCGTCGTGTCGTACGGCGTGAAGGCGAGGGTCGCCGTGGGCGCGACCGGATACGGCGAGGAGAGCAGGCCGGGAGCCGTCGGCAGGGCCGTGCCGCGCCACAGGTGTTCCGGGAGGGGCTGGACGACGGCCAGCGGCATCCGGTGGGCCCAGCGGTGCAGCGTGCCGTACCAGCGGACGGCCGCCTCACCGGTGCGCCACTGCGGGCCCATGCAGTCGCTGACCAGGAGGGTGACCGTGCGGCCGTCGGCGGGGGCGAGTGCGCTGTGGCCGCGCACCGTGCCGTCGGGTTCGGCGCGGTGCAGGGTGACCGTGCGGAAGATGCCCGACTGGGCCAGGGCCGTGTGCAGTTCGCGGATCAGGGGGCGCCAGACGGGCATCGTGGGTCCGGCGTCGTGGACCAGGTTCAGGCGCAGCCAGCGCTCCCGTGCGGGGCGCAGGACGGGGAGCCACCACTCGGGGGCGGCGTCGAGGCGGGCGATGCGCTCGGCCGTCGCCGCCTCGTCCAGTTCCCAGCCGCGCGGGGAGGGGGCACGGCGTTTGAGGGGGCGCAGGGCGCGTTGCAGGGCGAGGGGGTGGCGCACCATCGGTGGGGCCGGGGCCAGGAGGGCGGTGTGGCGTTCGGTGGCCGCCGGGCGGAGCGGTGGTGCCGGCGCCGGGAGGTGGAGCGGGGCGCGAGAAGGCTCCGCGGGTGGTGGCGCGGACGGCTCCAGCGGTCGTACCGGTCGGGCCGGCCGCTCCTTCGGGGCCGGATCCGGGCGAACCGTCGATGCCGAGGGTGCGGTCGGCGGTTCCATGTGGCGGGCCAGCCACAGCACTTCGGCGAGTTCGAGCGGGGTGGGAGGTGCACCGCCGGCCGCCTCGGCCAGTACGTCGGCCAGGCGGGCCAGCGGCTCCGGAGCGCCGGAGGGCTCAGAAGGCATCGGAGTGCGGGGTCTCGCTCAGATACGGCATGAGCTGCTCGGCCAGCTCGTCGAGCGAGCCCGGGGCGACGTCACCGGCGCGGGCCAGGTAGATCGCGTTGAGCAGCTGGTCGGTGGCCAGGTCGCCGGCGCCCGACCGGGACAGGAAGCGGGAGATCAGGGTCCGGGCGTGGTCGTCGGGTTCCTCGCCGAAGTGGGCGCGGACGATGTCGGCGAGATGGGCGTCGTCCGGCTGGCGCAGACGCAGGGTGACGCAGCGGCGCAGGAAGGCGGGCGGGAACTCGCGCTCGCCGTTGCTGGTGAGCACGACGAACGGGAAGGCGCGGCAACGGACCCGGCCCCGCGACACCGTCACCCGGTCGTCGGTGCCGTCGACCATCACCTCGGCCGTGGGGAGGTGCCGGGCGGCGCGGACCAGTTCGGGGATCTCGTACTGTCCCTCCTCCAGGACGTTCAGCAGATCGTTGGGGAGGTCCAGGTCGCTCTTGTCGATCTCGTCGATGAGCAGGGCGCGGGGGCGGTCGTAGGGGAGGAGGGCGGTGCCGAGGGGGCCGAGGCGCAGATGGTCCTCGACGCCCGGGTCGGGGAGGTCCGCCGTCGGGGGCGTCCGGCGTGCCGCGTACAGCCGGGAGAGCGGGTCGTACTGGTAGAGGGCGTCGTGGAGGGTGCTGCGGCTGGTGATGTTCCAGCGCAGGACCGGGCCGAGGCCCAGCTCACGGGCGACCGCGTAGGCGAGCGACGACTTGCCGGTGCCGGGCGGGCCGGTCACCAGCAGGGGGCGGCGCAGGTACAGGGCCGCGTTGACCAGTTGGACGGTCTCCGGGGTGGCCCGGTAGGTCGCCGCGCGGTGTGTGCGGTCGGGCGAGGCGGCGGACGAGTCGTCGCTCTCGGCGGGCACCTGGAGCACCGGTCCGCCGTCGAAGGCACGCCAGGGCGGAGGGGCCGGCAGCCTGGTGATGCCGTCGTGCGGCTCCTTCGTGCCGGTGTAGACGGGCCGCAGGGCCATGTGTTCCTGTTCCTCTCCGGTGGTCGTGGTCGGTACGGCGGTTCAGGCGACGGGGGAGTGCAGGGAGGCGGGGGGTTCGGGACAGCAGCGTGGGTCGTCCCACAGCAGCTGGACGGACGCCGCCCAGTGCCGGGCCGGGTCGTCGGAGGCGTCCGCGGTCTCCCGCAACGCCCGGACGTGGCGGGGGAGTTCGGCCGGCGGGACGGCGGCTATGGAGGCGGCGAGTTCGTCGAGGAAGGCGCTGCCGTCGCAGGGCGTGTCGTGCGCCGGGCCGGGGCAGCCGGTGCGTGGCCACAGCAGCACCGGCACCGGGAAGTTGATGCCGACGTGGAAGTACTCCTCGACGGCCGCCGGTGGTGCCGCGAACGCCGCCAGGTGCGCCTCGTCGTCGCGGAACCGCTTGCGGAGGCCGGCCGCCCGCTCCCGGGTGCCGCAGTCGACGCGGTGCACGGCGGCCTCGGTACGGGCGTCCTGTTGCCGCCACTTCTTCGTCAGCTCGTGACGCAGCCGGCCACTGTGGTGCCGGGACTGCTCCGTGACGACGAGGGGGTGGGCGCAGCCCAGCGGGGTGGAGTCGTCGGCGCTGCACTCCCAGTGTGCCACCGGCTCGTTCAGCCATTCCCGGGGCAGCACGAAGACGATCAACTCATCGGCACCGGGAGCTAGTTGCGCGAAGGCGGCGTCGATGAGCTGCTGGACGTACGCCCGCACGCGGTTTCGCGGACGTCGATCGGTGCCCACCGGACGGCGCTGTCCGTCCCGGTACGCGGACACCGCGACGGTGACCTGGTCGGCACCGGCCCCGCTGCGGCCCAGCTCGACGAGGATCGGGGACCAGGCCGCCTTCCGGGACAAGGGCGAGGGCGGCGACGAGGGCGCAGGCGCGTGGAGCAGCTGGGCGAGCCGGTTCGCGAACCGGGTCACCGCCTCGGGGTCCGGGACCTCGCACTGCACGAACAGGGCCGCCCGCCACAGATCGGGGAACCCTTCGGGCGGCAGCGGCGGACCGTGCGGATGCACGGCGTCGAGGTACAACTGCTCCGGTGCGACCGCCAGCTTGCTCCGCACCGCCCGTTCCACCAGCGCGTACAGCCGCCTCTTGGCGTCCGGGTGGTGACCGGGCGTCGGGATCATGGCGCCCAGCGCGGGGTGGTGGCGGGCCATGACGTGGCTGGGGACCATCCGGCCGGTCCGCCCGTCGCGCCCGCCCGCGATCGAGGTGACCATGCCGACCACCCGGTTGTCCGGCAGGGTCACCGCGGCTCCGCTGTACCCGGCCGTCAGCGCCGGGCCGTACCCCGTCGTCGCCACCAGCTGGACCCACTCGTCGGCGATCAGCGTGCGCGACACGGCCGTGAACGAGGCGAGCAGGCCCTCGTCGTAGCCCTTGGGGAAGCCGTACGCGGTGAGGGTGGGGGCCGGATCGCCGTACTCCGCGTCGGGCGGTGCGAAGACGGCCGGGGTCAGGGGCACCTCGTGGTCCAGTTCGAGGACGGCCAGGTCGCCCGGGTCGTTGGGCTCGCCCGCCCAGCCGCCGTGCGCGACGACGCCGGCGGGCACCTCGCCGAGCCGTCCGCACTGCGGGAAGGCCACGGTGACTTCCGCGTCGCCGCTCCGTCGGACGACGTGCGCACAGGTGAGCACACGGCGCGGGGAGATCAGGAAGCCCGCGCCGACCTCGCCTCCGCAGACGATCCGCGCGTGCCAGGCGACGCTGCTCATGACTGTCCGGCGGGCTCCTGATCCGCCGAGGCACTGGCTTCCCGGTCCGCCGAGGCGCTGGCTTCCCGGTCCGCCGAGGTACTGGCTTCCCGGCTCGCCGGGGACCGGTCGGGGGCCCAGCTGAGTTTCACCACCAGGTGGCCCTCCGTGCTCCCCTTGGCGATGACGGCCCCGGCCTCCGCGGTGAGCTTCACGCCGAATTCGAGTTCCACGGTGTCCGGCTTGAGGGAGCCGTCCCGGAAGACCCGCAGCGCGGAGTCGGCCGCCGCGCGGACCCCGTCCAGGGCGCTCTCGAAGGTGCGCGCCGCCCGGGCCGGGCCGTCGCCGCCGCGCGAGACGAGACGGGCGCCGTGCTCGTCCTCGACGCCCTCCACGACGACCCGGGCGCCGCCGTCGGTCTCGAACTCCATCAACCCGTCCATGGCGCCGCTCGCTTCCCCCGTGGTGTGACCTCGCTGAACTCCATTGTTGCGGACGTCACTTGGAGATGTCCCGGGTTCCTCTGTGCAGGATTCGCGGAGCGTGGCGACGTCAGTCGCCTCCCGGGGCGCCGACGATGCCCCGTACGACCCCCAGCTCGACCAGGTCCTGCGGCCGTACCCGAAGCTGATCCGCCGTCGCCTCCACCTCCCCCGCCTCCCGCTTGAGGATGGCCGCCGCCAGCTCCGGTGCGATGACGGAGAAGTAGCTGTCCGGCGTGGCCCAGGTGTTGCCGGGTGCCGCGAGCGCCAGCGCGCCGCCCGAGCCGCCCTCGCCGATCAGCAGCGTCGTGATCGGGACGCGGGCGGCGGCCACCGCACCGAACAGGTCCGCGATCGCCGCGCCCGCGCCCTGCCGCTCGGCCTCCGCGTCGTTCGCCGCGCCCGGCGTGTCCACCAGGGTCAGCACCGGGATGCCGAGCCGGTCCGCGAGGCGGATCAGCCGGGCGGCGGTGCGGTAGCCGGCGGGGCGGGTGGCGGTCCCGGTCTGCGCGGCGTAGGCGACCGTACGGCCCTCGTGCTCGCCGAAGCCGCACAGCATGCCGTCGGGGTCGGTACCGCCGCAGCGGTCGCCGCTGATCGCGACGCGGTGAGTGAAGTAGGCCGCCAGATACGCCGTCGCGCGCGGCCGCCGGGGCGAACGGGCGCGGAGGACGGCGTCCCAGCCGGTGGTGGGGAGAGAGGTGGGGTGCGGCCGGGTGCCGTGCGGGCCGACGTCCGGTAGACCGGTTGTCGGCAGGTCGGTCGCGGCCGGGCTGGGTGTACCCGTCGGGCTGGGTGTACCGGTCGGGCTGGGTGTACCGGTCGGGCTGGGTGTACCGGTCGGGCTGGGTGTACTGGTCGGGCCGGGTGTACCGGTCGGGCTGGGTGTACTGGTCGGGCTGGGTGTACTGGTCGGGCTGGGTGTACTGGTCGGGCCGGGCGTATCCGTAGGGCCGGTCGTGCTGGTCGGCCCGGTCTCGGCGAGAGGGCGCGGTGGCGGGGCCGCGGCGGTGGAGGGGGCCGTCAGCAGGCGTAGCCACCGGGCCAGTTCTCCGCGCAGCTCGCCCGGTCGTACCACCGCGTCCACCGCCCCCGCCGCCAGCTGGGCCTCCGCCGTGTACGCCGCCGGGTCCGCGTCGGGTGGGCGGACCCTGGAGCCGGCGAAGCCGATCTGGGCGCCCGGCAGGGCGAGGGTGACGTCGGCGCCCGCGCCGAGGGTGGCCCAGCCGCCGCCGGTGGTCGGATCCCGCAGTACCGCGATCTGCGGGAGCCCGGCCTCTCTCGTGAGCGCCGACTGCCGTGCCACGCGCTGGAGTTGGGTCAGGGCGAGCATGCCCTCCTGCATACGGCTGCCGCCCGTCGCCACCAACGGCACCACCGGGAGGCGGCGGGCGCGGGCGTATGCGTACGCCGCCTCCAGCCGGTCACCGGTGCGTTCGCCCAGCGAGCCGCCCAGGAAGCCGAACTCGAACGCGATCAGGACCGCGCGGGTGCCGCCGACGGTGCCGGTGCCGCAGATCACCGACTCCTCCTCGCCCGTGCGCTCGGCGGCGCGGGCGCGCGAGGCGTCGTAGCCGTGCCAGGCGAGAGGGCCGTCGGGACCGGGCTTCCTGTCCGGCTTCCAGTCCGACTCCCCTGGCGGGTACGAGAGTTCGGTGAATGAGGAGTCGTCGGTCAGCAGGGCGACGACCTGGCGTGCCGCGAGCCGCTCCGTCATGAGGTCAGCGCCCGCTTCATGATCTTCCCCATGTCGTTGCGGGGGAGGGCGTCCAGGTAGCGCACCGTGCGGGGACGCTTGTGCGGCGCCAGGCGGGAGGCGACATGGTCGGCCAACTCGCCCGCATCGGGCGGCGACTGGGGATCGGCCGGGACCACCCACGCGACGATCCGCTCGCCCAGGTCCGCGTCCGGCTCCCCGGTGACGGCGGCCTCCCGCACCCCGGGGTGTTCGAGGAGCGCGTTCTCGATCTCGCCCGCCCCGATCTTGTACCCCCCGCTCTTGATCAGGTCGGTGGCCTTCCGGCCGACGATACGGACGTACCCGTCGGGATCGCGCACCGCCATGTCGCCGGTGCGGAACCAGCCGTCCGCCGTGAACGCCTCGGCCGTCGCGTCCGGGCGGTTGAGGTACTCGGTGAACAGGTTCGGGCCGCGCACCTGGATCTCGCCGACCGTCTCGCCGTCGTACGACGTGATCGGCGCGCCGTCCTCCTCCACGAGCCGCAGCTCCACGCCCGGCAGTGGCACGCCGACCGTACCGGCCCTCGGCTCGCCGTCCGCCCGGATGCTGGTGTTCATCAGCGTCTCCGTCATGCCGTACCGCTCGACGACCCGCTGCCCGGTCGCGGCCGTGATCCGCTCGTGGTCGTGCACGGGGAGCGCGGCCGACCCCGAAACCAGCAGCCGGGCCCTGCCCAGCGCCTTCGCCAGCTCCGGCTCCTCGGGGAGCGCCTGGGCGATGCGGTGGTACATCGTCGGCACGCCGAACAGCATGGTCGCGCCGCCGGTCAGCTCGCGCGTCACGCCCTCCGTGCTGAAGCGGCCGAGGTGGCGGACCGATCCGCCCCGGCGCAGCGGGCCCAGGATGCCGAGGACCAGGCCGTGCACATGGAACAGGGGCAGACCGTGGACGAGGACGTCGTCGCCGGTCCACTGCCAGGCGTCGGCGAGCGCGTCCAGGGTGGTGGCGATCGCCCGGCGCGGGATGACGGCGCCCTTGGGCGGGCCGGTGGTGCCGGAGGTGTAGACGATCAGGGCGGGGTAGTTCTCGCCGACCTGTGCGCCGTCCTGTGTGCCGACCTGCGCGCCGGTCTGGTCGGCCGCCTGGCCGTCGGCCTGCTCGTCGGGGCGGGGGCCGACCGCCCGTACGTCGACGTCCAGCCGCTCCAACTCCCGTAGCGGAGCGGGAAGTTGGTCACCCGGCGCGGCCAGCACCAGGCTCGGCGCACTGTCCGACAGGATGTGCCCCAGCTCCTTCTCCCCCGACTTCGGGTTGAGCGGTACGGCGGCGATCCCGGCCTCCAGCGCCGCCACCACGGCGACGGCGGTCTCCAGCGCCGGGGTCGCCCAGACGGCCACTCTGCCAGCCTCGCCGATCCGCGCCGCGAGGGCTCCGGAGGCGGCGCCGAGTTCGCCGTACGTCAGGGAACGGTCGCCGAACCGCAGGGCCGGCCGGTCGGCCGCCCGGCTGCCGGTCAGGGTCGGGAAGAGAGAGGACACGCGTCGTACTCCTTAACTATTCAACGGACACCGAGTGTTGTCGTCCACCGGCCTACCGTCCCTAAAGACTGAGCGGGAGTGGGTCCTGTCGCCAGTACCCATGCTCAGCCGCGCGCTCCGAACGGTGTTGGGCACGCTGGTCTCCCGCGTTCGCTCCGTATCCGGTCCCGTCGCATCGTGTGCGCGGTCCGGGGATACGAGGGCGGGTTTCCTCACGTCCGCGGGTGCCTGGTCCGGCCTGGGCGGTCCGATGCCCGCGACGATCACTCCGGTCGTCGTGGGGCGGTGCCGTCCGTCGCCGGATCGGGTGTCCGAGGGCGCGTCGTCCGATCGCGATGCTCGCGGCATCGTGACGGGTGGGTTTCCCGGTCTTGCTGGTGAGGGGCTTTTGCCAGTGCTGGGCGCCCCATCGGGAGGTGTAGGCGGGGTCGACGGCGACGAGGGGGATGCCGAGTTCGGCGGCCATCGACATCAGTCGGGAGCGCAGCCTGGCCACGGGCATGCCGCTGATCAGCCTGCGGAACCGCTTGCGCCTGCCGTGCTTCTCGCGGGTCTTCTCCGCTGCGAAGTCGAGGTCTTCGACCGCGATCGCCAGGCCATGGCGTTTGGCGAAGTGCAACAGGCGGGTGAGGGCGTGGCGGACTTGGGCGTCTCGGTGGGAGGCGGTGCCGGTCAGGTCGTAGCCGAACCGGAGCGGCTTGCCGACGGGGTTGCCGTGGTTGTCGAGGCGCCAGGCGGCCAGGTGGTCGGCGTTGGTGTCGACACCGATCAGCCCGTTCGCGCGGGCCGCCGCCAGCGGCACGGTCGTCACCGGGGAGATGCCCCACGAGGCGGTGAGGTACCAGCGCCCGCGAAGTGTGTCTTCGTGGACGCGGTAGGCGACGGCCCGGTTCGCGGCCACGCGGTCGCGCCACTGCTCGCCCCGGTGCGCGAACGCCACCCGCGCGGTGAGCACGTACCGGCCGTGCGGGGCGTTCGCCAGATACGCCAACGGCGCCGGGAGCTTGATGCTCACTTCGCCGTCCGGGCTGACGCGGATGGTCTCGTTGCCGTACCTCTTCCCGGACTCGCCGTCTGCCTGCAGAAACCGACGCCCGGCCTCCCACCGGGCGCGCCACTCCGGCTCGGTGAGCTCAGCGGCATCGAGGTGGTGGCGGATGTTCAGCAGCCGCTTCCCACCACGCACCACGTGCACGACACCGGCCCGCCAATCAGTGCGCGCCGTCTGGAGGCGGTCTTCGAGGACGTGCAGACGGCGGGACTTGGCGAACCACTCCTGCCTGCTGTGGTAGCCGCCTGGCGTGCGCTTGGTTCCCTTCTCGCCCACGGGCAGGGACAACCGGTGCGCGACCGTGCGTACGCCGGCTTCCAGGCCCTGGACGTGCGCGAGCTGCGCACGCCGCGCCAGAGTCCACTGATCGTGCGTGGCTTTCGTGATCGACCCGGCCCAGCGCGAGGACGACTGCGCGGTGAGAAGGCGCTTGCGCTCGGCCCAGGAGTCGCCGTCGTGATCCAACCCGACGGCACAACGGGTCTTCAGATCACGGGAAGCGAGCGAGCCGAGATGGTCGCCGACCAGCCGTAGCACCTCCTCATCCCCGGCGGTCAGGCGTTTGAGCCGGTCACGGACCGCGACACCCGCAGGGCCGGGCACCACGAACGACGCCGCCACATCCCGCAGCCCGCCCACTTCGACCACCCCCCTACAGGCCCGAAGAAACCCTCCATCACACCCAACGACCACCATCTGCAAAGGTCACTCATTCGATAGGCGAACTCTCATTCGCAGCGAGGGATGCACGCCACGGCCCGAACACTCGCTCGCACATGCCAGAACGCACTTGTGCGCTGTTACACAGCAGCAGCTCACTACCCCCAGCCCGGCACAACCATCACCAGCCACACCACCGCGGGCACCACCCCCACCACGATTCCTCCGTAGACCATCAGCTGCCGGAAGAAGCGCTCACGGTCGACATCGGGCGCCGCGGCCAGCACCAGCGCGCCGTTCGTCGAGAAGGGGCTCACGTCCACGACCGTCGCCGACACCGCGAGCGCCGCCACCATCCCGACCGCCCCGATCTCGCCCTGCGCCAGGAACGGCACGGCCAGCGGGATGAGCGCGCCCATGATGCCGACGGACGAGGCGAACGCCGAGACGATCGCGCCGATGTAGCAGAGCAGTACGGCGGCCAGCAGCGGTACGCCGATGCCGCCGACGCCCTCGCCGGCCCAGGTGATGGTGCCCATCTCGTCCAGTACGCCGACGTAGGTCAGCACACCGCAGATCAGCAGCACGGTCGGCCAGGCGATCTCGCCGACGGCCTTGCGGCTGTCGTCCGGCCAGACGGTGCTGAGGACGACGGCGAGGGTGATCGCGGTCAGGCCGGCGTCCAGGTCGAAGACCAGGACGGCGACGACGAGGGCGATGAGGGAGAGGAGGGTTGCGATTCGGGGTGGGGTGAGGGGGAGAGGGGCGGTGGGGGTGGGGGTCGTGTCGCGGGTGACGGTTGTGGTGGTTGTGGGGGAGGCGTGGGTGCCGGGAGCTGTCGTCGTCCCTGTGTCGCTTCGTTGTGGCTGGTCGAGCCCACGCGGCGGTAGCCGCACATCGATTGCAGCCCCGCGCCCCTTAGGGGCGTCTGCCTCGCCCTTCGTCACCGAGCCCTGCCTCCACAGGCGGAGCCCTCCGCACGCGACGAACACGACCGCCGCGATGACGAGATTGACGATCAGCGAGGCCAGGAACAGCGTGACCTCGTTGCCCGGCAGCTTCTCCCGCTCGACGATGCCGTTGACGATCGAGCCGTAGATGCTGATCGGCGAGAAGCCGCCCCCCTGCGCGCCGTGCACGACCATGGCGCCCATCAGCAGCGGGCTGATCCGGTAACGGGCGGCGAAGCTCAGCGCGATCGGCGCGACGATCGCCACGGCGGCCGGGCTCACGGCGCCGATCGCGGTGAGCGCGCCGGTGAGGGCGAACATCACCCAGGGGATGAGCGCCACCCGGCCCCGGACGAGCCGGACGGAGGCGTGCACCAGCCAGTCGGTGGTGCCGTTGGAGCGGGCGATCGCGAAGAGGTACGTGACGCCGACGAGGACGACGAACAGGTCGCCGGGGAAGCCGGCGAAGATGCCGTCCGCGTCGAGGTCGGCGACCAGCGTGCCGACCGCGAAGGCGGCGGCGAAGGCGAGCGCGCCCATGTTGACCGAGCGGGTCGTGGCGATGACGAACACCACGGCGAGGACGAGGATCGAGATGAGTTCGGGGGACATACGGGCTCCCGTCTTTGGGTCCCGGAGCTGTTGGGGGCGGGGAACGGCGACAGTGGTCGAGTGGCTGAGCCAATTCGACCCTGCTGGCTGGCTAGCGTGGGGTCGGCGGAGAGCGGCGTCAAGAGTTCCCGCAGAAATTGGCTCAGCCACTCTGCCACCTGACCGCCCGGTGTTACGCTCCCGGCGAGAGGGGGAGCCCGTGACCGACGCCCTGCGCCCCATGACCAAGCAGCGCCTCTACGAGCAGGTGCTCGACCGGCTGCGCTCGTACGTCGCCGAGGGCGGCCTCGGCGCCGGGGACCGGCTCCCGACCGAGCGCGACCTGGCCCAGCGGCTCGGGGTCAGCCGGGCCTCCGTGAAGCAGGCCATCGTGGTCCTGGAGGTGCAGGGCCTGGTGGAGGTGCGGCACGGGGGCGGTACGTATCTCGTGCGGGACAGCCTCGACGTGGAGCCGGTGGAGCGCATGGTCGAGCGCCGCCGGCGCCTGCCGGACGTCCTGGAAGCTCGCGAGGCCCTGGAGACGAAACTCGCCGAACTGGCCGCCGAACGCCGCACCGAGGAGGACCTCGCGGCGATGCGCTCGGCTCTCGCGCACATGGCGAAGGAGATCGAGGACAACCGCCACGGAGTGGAGGGCGACCGCCTCTTCCACGCCGCCGTCACCGCCGCCGCGCACAGCAGCATCCTCGCCGAGTTCATGCGCTCCATCGCCGGCCAGATCGCCGAAAGCCGCACCGAATCCCTACGCCAGCCCCACCGCCCCGCCCGCTCCCTCGCCCAGCACCGGGCCATCCTCGACGCGATCGCCGACCAGCGCCCGGCGCGGGCGGCGGCGGCCATGCGGCGCCATGTCCGTACGGTGGCGAAGGTGCGGTTGCTGGACTGGGAGCCGGAGGACACCGAACGGCCTTGACCTCAAGTCGGGTTGAGTTTCTACGGTCGGTCTCGTCGAACCAGCACAACAGCGACCGACACGACGGAGGGGCCGGCCATGGAGTACTCGCACAGCGACTCCGACCTGATCAAACAGCCCATCGGCTACTGGAGTTGGGCGGCCTACAAGGCCGTCATCACCCGCACCCGGGCCGCCCTCGCAGGGATCGGCACCACTCAGCCGCAGTGGTGGGTCCTCGCGCAGGTCGCCCGTGCCGACACCGTCAGGACCCGTGACGAGGTGTCCCGCCTCCTGCGGAACTACCTCGACACCGGCCCGCAATCCATGGAGTCGGAGATCGACACGACCATCGTCCAGGGCTGGATCACCGAGGACGCCGAGGGGCGCCTGGGCATCACGGCCGAGGGCAGGGCGTTCTACGAGAAGGCCGCGGCCCTTCAGGACGAGCTCTGGGCGGAACGGCACACGGGCATCTCCGACGAGGAGTACCTGACCACCCTCAAGGTGCTGCAGCGGTTCATCCACAACACGGGAGGGCGGGCCTGGCACCACTGACCGTGCCGGACGGTCGAGGCGGCGGTGCGGGGCGGACGGAGAATGCCCGCCGTGGGTTCCACGATGACCGTTGCTCTCACACTCGGTCACGCGATTCCCCCCACCTCCTTGGCATGGGCACGCAAAGGCAATCAAGGTGTTACACCGCCGCAGGTGTGGCGTCACGACGCTCGGTGAGGCTACGTAACGACAAAAGGTCCTCCCCCCACATCCGAACAGGATTGGACCCTCATACATGCACACCGAACTGAGGCGCGCACCCGCGCCCCGGAACAGTCCGGCCTGCCCGCCGACCGACGGGTCGGCACAAGGCCGTGTCCTCGCGGTCGGCACCCCCGGCCCCCGACGCGAACGGCTCACCCGCACCCTGGAATCGACGGGCTACGCGGTCACGCACGCCGCCCCGGGCGAGGTGGGCCGCAGCGTCGAGCACACGCCGCCCGACGCGATCGTCGCCCTGGACGGCCACGGCGGCGTCGAACAGGCCCTGGCCGTCGTACGGGAGATACGCACCGCACCCCAAGGCCAGGTCCTGCCCCTCCTCGTGGTCACCGCGGACCGTGAACCCGCGGGCGTCGCAAGCCTGTTGCGCGGCGGCGCCGACGACTGTCTGTCCGAGGCCGCCGAACCCGTCGAACTGTCGGCCCGGATCGCCGCCAAGCTGCACCGCGTCCCGGTCCCCGTCGACCGGCTGGCCCTCGACCCGCTCACCGGCCTGTACTCCGCACCCCACTTCCGCGCCGAGCTCGACCGCGAACTGCGCCGCCCCGGAAGCCGTCCCGGACGCCGCGCCGGCGTCCTCGCGGTGGTCGGCGTGGCCGAGGTGGACGCGCTGGTGGAACGGTTCGGGGCGCGGGTGCGCCGCGAGGTCGCCGAACGCCTCGCCGGAGTCGCCGAGCGACTCGGCAACGGCAGCAACCGGCTCGGCCGGGACGAGGATGGGCGGCTGCTCGTCCTCATGCCCGGCGTGGACGAGGAGGGCGCTCGCCGTGCCCTCCAGGAGTTCGCCACCACCGTGGCCGGCACCCGGTTCGTGGTCGCCGACGAGAACGTACGGCTGACCCCGGCCGTCGGCTGGCTCCCCCTCACCGACGCCGACGACCGTGCCGTCGACCGGGCGGGCGACGCCGTGGCCGAGGCCCTGCGCCACCGCGACCTGCGCCCCGTCCGCTATGAGCCCTGGATGCGGGCCACCACCCCGCGCCGCCGCCCCCGGCAGGTCGTACGCCCCCTCCTGCTGGCCCTCTCCCCGCTGCTCGCCCTGCTCGTCGGCGTGGGCGTGCCGTTCGCGCTGTACGAGCAGGCGTACACGGTGATCGGCTGGGACATCGCCTCGGCGGTCTACTGGGTGGTGGTGGCGGGGCTGGTCCTCTCCGCCTCCCTGATCCTCCTCGAATGCCTCTTCGCGCTCGACGCGCCCGCCCGGCCCGCGGCGCCCGCGCAGCCGTACCCGCCCGCGAGCGCCGTCATCGCCGCCTACCTGCCGAACGAGGCGGCGACGATCGTCGACACCGTCGAGTCCTTCCTGCGCCTGGACTACCCCGGCGACCTGGAGATCGTCCTCGCCTACAACACGCCCCACGCGCTGCCGGTCGAGGACACACTGCGCGAAATCGCCCTCCGCGACCCGCGGTTGGTGCTGCTCCCGGTGGCCGGCAGCACCTCCAAGGCGCAGAACGTCAACGCCGCCGTCAGCCGGGTGCGCGGCGAGTTCGTCGGCATCTTCGACGCCGACCACCACCCGGCGCCGGACGCCTTCCGGCATGCCTGGGACTGGCTGTCCAACGGGTACGACGTCGTCCAGGGCCACTGCGTGATCCGCAACGGCGACAGCTCCTGGGTGGCCCGGCAGGTGGCCACCGAGTTCGAGGCGATCTACTCCGTCAGCCACCCCGGCCGCACCCGCCTGTACGGCTTCGGCATCTTCGGCGGCTCCAACGGCTTCTGGCGCACCGACCTGCTGGCCCGTACCCGGATGCACGGCTCGATGCTGACGGAGGACATCGACTCGACGCTACGCGCGTTGACCGAGGGCGCCCGCATCGCCACCGACCGGACCCTGATCTCACGCGAGCTGGCGCCCACCCGTCTCAAGCCGCTGTGGAACCAGCGCTCACGCTGGGCCCAGGGCTGGCTCCAGGTCTCCCTGCGCCACCTCCGGCAGGCCCTGCGCAACCCGTCCTTCACACCCCGTCAGAAGGCGGGATTAGTGGTTCTGTTGGGCTGGCGCGAGGTCCAGCCGTGGCTCTCTCTGCAGATCCTCCCGATCCTCCTCCACTCGGCTCTGCGGGCAGGCGGCGCGGACCAGATCAACTGGGCCACCCCGGCCTGTCTGGTCGCCTTCGCGTTCACTCTCTCGGCGGGCCTGGTGCAGACCGGGTTCGCGGGCCGCCTCGCCGTGCCCGAACTACGGCGCAGGCGCGGCTGGTTCTGGCTGCACGCGCTGATCTCGACCGTCTTCTACACCCACTTCAAGAACATGGTGGCCCGCCAGTCGCACCTCAAGGAGCTGCTGGGAGACCGCCGCTGGAGGGTGACCCCGCGCGCGGCGACGAAGGCGGTGGGGCAGGAGTGAGCAACACACGCAGGCTCGAACTCCAGGGCTTCCGGGGCCTGGCGGCCCTCAGCACGGTCGTCTTCCACGTCTGGCAGCAGTACTACGTGTACGACGCGCAGGGCTCCCACCCGCCCCTCGACAACCCCTACCTCGGGGCGCTGATCTCCCTGGAGGTCATCGACCTGTTCTTCGTCATGTCGGCGTACCTGCTGACGCTCTCCTACGCACGGGCCGCGATCGACGGCGACGACCGGACCCGCCCGCGCAGGGACTTCCTCTTCCGCCGGGCGGCGCGGATCCTCCCGCTCTACGTCCTGGCGGTCCTGCTGGTCTGGTCGCTGCGCAACCCGTCCCTGCCCGGCGACTGGCGTGACCTGCTGGAACACCTCACGTTCACGCACGTCTTCGACCAGCAGCGGATCTTCTACACCCTCGGCCCGACGTGGTCGCTGTCGTTGGAGATCGCGTTCTATCTCACCCTGATCGCCGTCGGCCCCCTGGCGATCCGCGTCTGCCGGCGCCTGCGCACCCGCCGAGCCCGCGTGCTGCTGTGCGCGTCGGGCTGCGCCGCGCTCTATCTGGCGCCGGTGGCCTGGATCGCGGTGGCCCACCACGCCCTCGAAGTCCCGTACACCAACTGGCCCGTCTACTTCGGCCCCCAGGCCCGCCTCGGCGGCTTCGCGGCCGGGATGGCCCTGGCGGTACTGCTGGTGGCGCTGGGCGAACGGGGCCGCGTCGGCGCCCGTACGGCGACGGCACTGGCGGTGACCGCGGCGGTCGGCCTGTACGCCCTGTCGTACCACTCCGCCCCGGAGAACACCTGGCACACCTACTACCACCCCCTGGCCGCGCTCCTCTGGTTCGCCCTGCTCTACGCCACCCTCCACGTCCGCACAACGGCCCGCCCCCGCTGGCACGGCCTGCTGCGCTCGGGGTGGCTGACGGGCGTGGGCCTGGTCAGCTACAGCCTCTACATCTGGCACGAACCCGTGATGCTGGCCCTGTACGACTCCGGCGCCCTGCCCCGCTCCCAGGCGGGCTTCCCGCTGGCGGTGCTGTTCGTCGTCGCGGCCGGGGTGCTGGTCGCCGCGGTGAGCTACTGGGTGGTGGAGTATCCGGGCAGCCTGCTGGTGGGGCTGCGGGACAAGAAGGGCCGGCCGCGGGAGTTCTATCCGGAGCCGGATCCCGTACGGATGCCGGTGCCGGAACAGCAGCCGAAGCCCGAGCCCGCGGCGCGTTGACCCGCCCGGCACTCTGATACGCCGCTGTCCGGGCCCGGGGTCGGGGCAGCGGCGTCAGTGCAATGGGCGGTCCACCCCATGGCGTGCACGGGCAGGGCCCGGTTCAGCCCCGTTCCGGATCGAACTCCATCACCTGGGTGAGCCGGATGTTGTTGCCCGACGGGTCCCGGAACGACGTGTCGATCCCGTACGGCTGCACCGTGGGCGGGTCGTTGAACTCGACGCCACGGGCGGACAGTTCGTCATAGGCGGCCTTGCAGTCGTCGGTCTCCAGGAACAGCGTGCCGCCCGCCCCCTTGGCCACCAGATCCGACAGCTGGGAACTGCTCGCCCCGTCCAGCATCGGCGGCCCCGGCACGGGCATCAGCACCAGCGCCGGACCGTCCCCGCCGGGCGGGGCGACGCACAGCCACCGGAAGCTCCACGCCTCCATCGTCACGTCCGCCCGGACCTCCCAGCCGAGCTTCTTCGTGTAGAAGTCGAGCGCCGCGTCCTGGTCGTGGACCCAGAACTGAGCATTGGCGATCTTGATCGTCGACATGGCCGGTCCTCGTCGGTTGCCTGGATCGATTACTGGAATCGACGCTAGGCAGTCGGCGATCCCGTGTCTTCTCGAAACGTGCGGTTCCGCGGGCGTCCATAGGCCATCGCCACACAGCGGGGGATGCGCACATGCCGCGCGGCGGGCGGGTGCGCCGCCCGGTAGGCCTGCGGGGTCGTCCCGTACATCCTGCGGAAACTCGTGGTGAACGACCCGATACTGCGCGCACCGACGGCGACGCCGACCTCGGCCACCGTCCAGTCGGTCGCGAGCAGCAGGGCGGCGGCCCGTTCCAGGCGACGGGTCAGCAGGTACTGGTGCGGCGACTCGCCGAACGCCGCCTTGAAACTGCGGCTGAAGTGGGCCGGGGACAGCGCGGCGGCCGCGGCCATGTCGGCCACGGTGAGCGCCTCGCCGTAGCGGGCGTCCGCGAGGTCCTTGGCGCGGAGCAGATGACGCGCGATCGGAACATGTCCCACGGGACCCATTGTGCTGCTGTGGCTTCATCGAAGGCGAAGATCAAGTGGCCTGTCCCGGTTCCGCAAGAGCTTGTTAGCCTGCGAAGCGCTCACATGCCCCACTCGGAGGAGCCCCCGTGCCCCGCATAGCCCTCGTCACCTGCAGCCCCGGCCCCGACATAAGCATCGACCGCGACCTCCCGGTGCTGGTGGCGGCGCTGCGGGCGGCCGGGGCCGAGGCGGAGGCCGTGTACTGGGACGACGACGCGGTGGACTGGGGCGGCTACGACCTCGCCGTGCTCCGCTCGACCTGGGACTACAGCTGGCGTGCGACGGAGTTCCTGGCGTGGGCGCAGCGGTGCGCGAAGGTGACCCGGCTCGCGAATCCGGTCGGCGTGGTGCGGTGGAACGCCGACAAGCGGTACCTCGGCGATCTGGCGGAGGCCGGGGTGCCCGTCGTGCCCACCCGCTACATGGCCCCCGGCGACGGTTTCGACGGCCTCCCCGTCGACCACGAGTACGTCGTCAAGCCCACCTCCGGCGCGGGCGCCCGTTTCGCCGCCCGCTACACGCCCGACGAGCACGACACGGCCGTACGACAGCTCGCGCGCATGCACGCCGAGGGCTTCACGGCGATGGTGCAGCCATATGTGCAGGGCATCGACGTCAGCGGGGAGCGAGCCCTGCAGTTCTACGGCGGACGCCTGCTCCACGCCAGCCGCAAGGGCGCCGTCCTCACCTCCGGGACGCCGTACGACGAGAAGAAGGTCGCCCACCCCGACCTCGAACCCTGGACCCCGACCCCCACCGAGCTGGCCATCGCCGTTCGAGCCCTGGCCGCCGTACCTGAGGCTCCCGAGCTGCTGTACGCGCGGGTGGACCTCGTCGACGGGGAGGACGGGGAGCCGCGCGTGATGGAACTGGAGCTGGTCGAGCCGAACCTGTTCCTGTCCCTGCACCCCGGGTCGGTGCCCGGGGTGGTGGAGGCGGTCCTGGCGTCGGCTGCGCAGGGCTAGCGGTTCACGCCCCGTCACCGAGCCGCTCCAGACCCCGCAGCACGCTGATGAGCCTGGTGCCCTCCGCGCACAATGGCTCCAACTGGTCGATGACCTCCTGCCGGGCCCGATTCTCCGGCTGGGCGATGCGTTCCTGGATCAGTGCGCTCGATTCCTCAAGCATTTCCCGGTACTGGGCGAGATTGTCGGCCAGGTGATCGATGACCTCGGTCCCCCGGACACTGACCGCCAGGGTGAACTGCTCCTGGACGGCCGCTGCTTCCGTGTCGATGTCCTGGATCCATTCCTCGCGCAGGACATCGAGCGAGCTGGCGCTGCGCTTGTGCTTCTGGACCACCGCATAGACCAGCGCCGCGACCCCGGCGACCAGTCCCGCCGGGGGCACGAGGGTCCCCGCCGCGGCCAAGCCGTACACCCAGCTGCCGCCCGCCGCCACGGGGGCGGCGAGGCCGACCAGCGCCGCTGCCCGTTGCACGATGTCGTACCCGGTCGTCGTGCTGCGCCGGGGCTGCTGGGTCACCGATACGTCGTTGACGTCGAAGGTGAACTCAGGGAGACGTCCGGCGAGTTGCCGGTCACCGAAGTACCGGTCGACTGTGCGGACAACGTCCTGTTTGAAGTCGTCGTACTCCTGTGACCACAGGGTCACGGGGCCGGTGGCGGACTCAAGCCAGGCGCGCAGGGTCTGTGCCTTGAGGAGCTGGACCTGATGCGCCTTCGCCGTCTTGTTCAGGTCGGTTTCCCTGATGGTGGCGTCGAGCTGGCCATGCAGGTGGGCGGCAAGGCGGCTGAACGGCCGGATGGAGCGCCGGACGCGGTCGTGCAGTTTGCGTTCCAGTTCCTCCCTCATGGCGGGCAGGGCGGTTTCCACGAGATGCACCCGGCGGCGCTGGTTTTCCAGCCGTTCCTTCAGTTCGTCGATCTCCAGGCGCTCGGTCTGCAGCAACTGGTCGAGCACCTCGTGCCGTGGGCCGATCAGTTGGCGCGCCCAGGCAGCCACCGCCGCGATGTGCCGGATGCCGGTGCCCGAGCTGATGAGGTCCTCAAGCGCCTGGCGCAGCTCGTCCATCTTGCTCTTGTTGCGCTCGCGATGGGAGGCTGCCTCCGCTCCCTCCGCGGCAAGCTTGGCCGCACGGGCCTCCCGCGCGGCGGAGACGGCGATGAAGCCCCCGCCGAAGAAGCCGAGGTCGGGCTCGCCGCTCGGCAGCGTGAAGTTCTCCTTGAGGTACTGGTTGTTGCGGTCGACCGTCGCCTTCCACGCGGGCTGGTTGCGCAGGTCGTAGTGGTCCGCCCGGTCGATCGCGGTGACCACCCACACCACCCGCTTGCGGCGGCCCTGCGGACCCGACAGCAGACAGTGGTCGTACAGGTCGCGGATGAGCTTCAGGTCCTCGTCCGACAGGGTGCGGTCGGCAGGGGTGGCGTAGAGGTAGCAGTCGGCCTCCAGCAGAGCTCGGCGGACGATCGTGTCGTGGACCGGGTTGGGGGAGCCGACGCCGGGCAGGTCGTAGAACTTGGCCGGCAGGGGCGTGTCGGCCAGCTGCAGCTCAACCTCCGCCACCTCGCGCCCCCGGTGCGGGCGGAGTCGGTCGGCGATGTCCGCGGCGTGCATCGCATACGCCGCGACCACGGACGGCGCCGGTGAGTTGCCCACGTCCTCCCACTCGTCCGGTGGCGCGTCGGTGAACCTCACCCGCAGGAACCCGGTGCCCGAGGCGTCGACCTCCGCCTGGCCGTCCACCGGGACCACGCTGGCCGGGCAGGCCGTCGTCGGCACGGGGGAGGACGGCAGCAGTCCGACGTACTTCTCCCCGGGCTCACCGTCCGGGTCCGATGCGGGCACGTCCACCAGGTCGAGGCCGCCCTGCAGCCCGCTGAGCAGGAAGCTCTTACCGGACGAGAAGTAGCCGAGGAGCGCCACGTTGATCAGTGTCGTGGACACCCGCGTGCGCAGGCGCCGCAGCGCGCCGGCCTCCTCCCGTAGCTCCTGTGGCCAGGTGCCGGATACCTCTGGGGCCGCCTCCGCGGCCTCGAACCATGTCTCACCGTCGCCCAGCGCGGCTCGGAGCACGTTGCGGGCCTCGTCCACATCTCTTGGCACAGTCACAGCTGACATATAGCCGAGTAGCGGGAGTTGACAGAACGGTTCCGCAAAAACCTCACAGGCCGGTCAAGTTCAGGCCCGGACTGCGACCCGCTGCAACAACCCCCACGTGAACTCAGCCACCACCTCCCGCCCCACCCCCTCCTCGTCCGGCGCCCGGAACGCCAGCCCCCAGCGCGTAGGAGCCGTCCCCTCCAGTGGCCGGGCGGGGGCGAAGGCGTGGGCGGCCTCGTCGACCGTGCAGGACCAGGGGGTGAGGTCGGAGAGGGTACGCAGGGTCGGCCCCTTCGCCCCCGGCGTACGGATCAGCCACTCGTTCCAGACCGTGCCGTTCGGGGCGAGGAGTACCTCGAAGCGGAGGTCGGGCCAGAGGGGGACGGGCCAGAGCCAGGCCTCGCAGTCCAGGTCGCCGACCTTGCGGGTGATCACGGACTCGGGGGCGCCGAGGACCGAGCGGTAGCGGGCGGCGGCCGTGCGGGACCGGGGCGAGCGGACCATCGCCTGCCAGCGTTTGTTCGCCTCGCGCATCTCGGCGAGGGAGACGCCGAGTTCGCGGCGGGCGTTCTCCACCAGGTCCGGATTGTGGTCGGCCATGCGGCGCAGCAGCACCAGCTGGAAGTCGCGTGCGGTGAACGGGCTAGCGGGGGGCTTTCCGGAGGGCATGCGCTCCATCGTCGCCGATCGGACGGCGGCCGTCGGGGAGAAAGAGGACCGAATTGACGTACCGCGGGCCGCGGAACGGCAGCACCCGGCGGAGCAGGCCCTGCGCGACGACGTGGCAGGCCTCGGCCTGGTGGGCTTCGAGGGGGAAGGAGGTCAGCGGGACCCAGTCACGGCCGGGCAGGACCCAGCCGTCGTAGCCGAGCAGCGACAGATACGTCACCACCGGGCCGATCGGCTGGATGCGGGACTCCAGCTCGATGAACAGGGCGGGCCGGTCGCGCGCCAGAATGCCGGTCGCGCCGCGCAGCACCGCCAGCTCGCTGCCGTCCACGTCGACCTTGACGAACCCGACGTTCTTGAGCCCGAGTTCGTCGAGGGTGACACAGCTGACCGGCAGCGCCGTGGCGTGGATGTTCCGGCGGACCAGGGAGGACACCCCCCGGTCGCCCGCGTCGTGCGGCGGCAGCCAGAGCCGGGCCGCGCCGGGGCGCTCGGCCGCCGCGGCCTGTACGACCCGGACGTTGGGCGGGGCCGTCGCCGCCAGGAGGCGCGCGAGGTGCGGGACCGGTTCCACGGTCACCACCCGGCGGGCCCGCCGCGACAGCCGCCGCGTCCACGGGCCGTACCAGCCGCCGACGTCCACGGCCGTGCCGCACCCGGCGGGACACAGCTCCGCCAGCCGGGCCAGCTCCGGTTCGAAGCGCGGGTAGACGGCCCGGGCGACGGCGGCGACCAGGCGGGTGGGCAACAGCGGGGCGATGCTCGCGGTCAGAGTCATGGAGCCATCCGTTTGAGGAGTTCCTCGTGTTCGTCGTCGGAGACCTGCTCCCCGGACGCCGGCAGCAGCTGCGGGATGCCGTCGACGATCGGGTAACGGCGGTGCAGCCGCGGGTTGTACAGCGACTCGGGCGGCTCCTCCTCGTCCTCGGAGACATCCGGTACGACGAGGTGCAGCGGTCCCTTGTCGAGCGGGCAGGCCAGGATCCGCAGCAGCGGGTCGTCGGGTTTCATGGCGGTGTCAACTCCTTGGCGCCTATGGGGGGTTGCGGAGACTGCGCGGGCGGATCGTGCCGCGGCATCGACAGCAGTACGGCGATGGCGAGCGCCGTACCCGCGACCCGCAGCGCCAGCCGCAGCGGGTCCTCGGGCAGCGCCTCGCCGAACGACAGCGTGCCGAGCACGGCCGTGTAGAGGCAGGTCACCGTCGTGCACACCGGCACGATCAGCGAGGCCCGGCAGCGTTGCAGCGCCGCCTGCGACATGACCAGCCCGAACGCGCCGGTGAAGAGCAGGAGATACGGGTACGGGGAGCGCAGCAGGTTCAGCAGCGAACCGCCGATCGCGCTCGTCGTCAGGTAACTCGACACCCCCTTGATGGCCAGCGAGCTGACCCCGTACAGCAGACCCACCGCCACGCCGTACTCGACGCCGGTCGTCGGCAGCCGGTGCCGGTGCCGGGTCCTGCGTTCGGCCGAGTTGTACAGCCACACGCCCGCGCCCAGCGACGGCACGCACACCAGCAGGATCAGTGGGTACGGCGCCGCCCGGCTGACCGTCTCCGAACCCTCCCGCAGCGACAGCACGACCATCAGCAGCGCGGCGAGGATCGCACCGAGCGCGTACCGCTCCCGCCCACTGGTCTCCTCGCCCAGCAGCCGCGCGGAGAGCAGTACGAGCAGCACGAGCCCGGAGACGAAGATGCCCTGCGCGGCGGCGATCGGCAGGGTGCGGTAGACGACGAGCTGCGCCCCGAATCCGGCGGCCAGGGAGAGCGAGCCGCCGATCCACAGCGGGCTGCCGAGCACCAGCCGCAGCAGCCGGGCGGGTTGCCGGATGCTCACCTGCGGAAGTGCGGTGAGCGCCCGTTTCTCCAGGACGAAACCGAGGCTGTACAGGGTGTTCGCCAACAGGGCCGCGGCCACTCCCCACCACATGGTCAAGCCCCCCTAGGTCCGCCGTGCGTGCAGCAGGAGGATCGACGCGAGCGACGGCCTGGCGCAGGCCAGCCGGTCGAGGGGGCGCAGCGGACGCGGTACGCCGTGGAAGGGCGCGCCTGCGAGGCGTACGACCTCGAAGCCGGACGCGGCGACGAACTCCCGCAGCGCACGGGCGGTGTAGAGCCGTAGATGCCCCACGACCTCCCGTCCCGGCCGGCCGTGGATCGCCCGCAGACTGACCTCCGAGAACACCGGCTGCACCCCGGCCAGCAGCAGGGCGCGGTTGTACCAGGCGGCCAGGTTCGGGGTGGACAGCATGAGGTGGCCGCCGGGCCGCAGCACGCGCCGGATCTCGTCCAGGGCGGCGTCCGGGTCGACGAGATGCTCGATCACCTCGCTGAACAGCACGGCGTCGGCGGCCCCGGACCTGAACGGCAGCCCCCCGTCGGTGAGTTCACCGCGGACGGCGTACGGGATCCGGGTGCGCGCCCGGCGCAGGGCGTCCTGGGACCAGTCGATGCCGACGATGCGGTGGCCTGGGAGGAAGGGGGCGGCGGTGGCCGCGGCGGTGCCGTCGCCGCAGCCGATGTCGAGGATCGTGCGGGTACGACCGGCCGCCTCCGCTCCCGCTCCCAGGGCCTCGGCGAGCATGCGGGCCTGGCGGCGGCTGCGGGGCGTGCCGGAGGCGACGGGGACGGCGGGGTTCTCGTAGAAGTCGCGCAGTTCGGGGGGTTTCACGGGGGAGGTCGTGCTCACGGGGTCACCTCCGTGGTGTGCAGGTAGTGCTCGAAGAGGTCCCGCAGATGGGCTCCGTCGCCGTGGCTGAGCAGGGCCCGGGACCAGCGCAGGGCGAGATGCAGCCGGCCCGCGGTCGACGCGGTGGTGACGGTCAGGCCGCGGGGCATCCGGGCGGGCGCCGAGAACCACACGGCGTGCGCGCGGCCGGCCTCCGCACCGAAGTCCAGGGGGTACGGGATACGGCCGATGTTGCTGAGGAGCGTGGTCGAGGTCCAGGGCGCGGCGGCTCTGCGCAGGCCGCGGGTGAGGGCGGCGCGGACGGCCACGGGGGCCCAGGGGGCGGTGAGCAGGGAGGCGCCGTGGCCCAGCTGAGGGCGGGGGAGGGACTTCAGGGCGCGGGTCCGGGTGGCCGTGCGGCGCAGGAAGGCGGCCATGTCGGCCGGGTCGTGCACCCTCAACTCCTCGGGCGCGAAGGGGACTTCGACCAGTCGGGTGCCGTTGCCGATGGGCATGGTGACGTCCCGGGGGCGGTCGTCCACGGGCATGGTGATGCGCAGCGGGCGGGGGCGGTCGCCGTGCTCTCTGTTCCAGTGGGCGATGGTCAGGGCCGTGGTGACCATGAGCTGGTCGTTGACCGTGTATGGGGAGCCCTTGGGGCGGTGGGGGAGTGGGAGCTCGGTGACGAGCATGCCGTTGCCGGGAGAGGGCTCGGGGGTTCCGGGGGCCACGCGGGCGGGGTGGGACCAGTTGGAGGGGGCGTCCTCGGGGGGTGGGGGCGCCTCGGGGGTGGTGCGGTCGGGCGGTGCGGCGGGGGAGTTGTCCTTGCCGCCGTAGAGCTCGGCTGCGGTGGCCAGGACGCGGAGGCAGGCGGGGCCGTCGAGGGCGGTGTGGTTGATGGTGAGGAAGAGGACGGTCGTCTGTGGGGTGGGTGGCTGTGGGCCGTCGGCGCCGCGCGGCCGTACTCCAACGGCGTCGGTCGCCTCGCTGCCCTCGACGGAGCCCGCCCCCTCCACCACCTCCAGCCTGATCGGCGGCGAGAGGGACAGCGGCGGCGCCTCGGTGAGCGCCCGGGTCCGCGCATCGCGCAACGCGTCTTTTCCGGGCGCCGGAAAACTCACCACTTCCACGTCCGGCTCCGCCGTCAGCTCCCATTCGTACCGGCGCCGGTACCACCGCCCCGGCGCCTCCCGCATCAGAATCCGGGGGTGCCGGCGCAGCGCCTCGCCGAAGGCCGCCCGCAGTCGCCCCGCGTCCAGCGGCCCCGGCAGATGGACCTCGATGTGCACCGTCTCCGGCTCCTCCTCCTGGAGACAGTGCCGCGAGACTTCGTCCACGACGGGGAACGGGAGGCGTACCGGCGGCCGCAGCGGACCGTCGGCGCGTGCGGGCTGCTGCAGTGCGGTCATGTGGCCTCGCCCTTCCCCGGGTCGCCGTTGCCTGTGCGGCCGTTCTGCGTGTCGCCGTTCCCCGAGCCCTCGCGGTCGGGCGCCCCGTCAGGACGGCTTCCGTCGGGCCGGGTCGCCCGGAACCTCGGCTTGCCGAACCCGATGCGCGCCGTCGGCGGGTCAGGCTCCGGCCCGCCGGGCCCACGTGCGGAGACGGTCGGCCCGGAGGCGGGCCGGGGCTCGGCAGCCCCGAGCGGCTCGGCACCCATAGGGCTCCGCCCCCGCTCCCGATGCGGCAACGGCCCCGTCGGTGGCCCGGACGCCTCAGGCGCGCCCGTGCCCGGTGCGCCCGTGCCGGTACCCGGAGCACCGCCGCCTCCGCCGACCGGCGGCAACACGGCCGTAGAGCCGGACGAACCCGAACCCGAGCCCGCACCAGCACCGGCACTCGCTCCCGGGCCTGCGCCGCTCGGGAATCCGCCCGGTCCGCCCGGTCCTCCCCGGCCCACGCCACCTGCGAGTCCGCCCGACACCCCGGGGCCACCCGACGCTCCGACCGTCTCCACCGGCTCTCGCACCGCAACCACCCCGGCGAACAGCCCGATCAACGCCAGCAGTTGAGCCGCAGGCCCGAAGGCACCCTCCCCGGCCCCCACCGGCTCCCCGGCACCGACCGCCGCGGCGACCCCCGCCCCGGCAAGGGCCACGAACGCGATCGGCATCAGCAGCGCATGCCTCCGCCACGCCACCACCGCCAGCGCCGGCACCAGCAACGCGAACCATCCGGCGATGAACACGCCGACCACCGTCACGGCCACCGTGCCCAGCCACAGCCCCGGCAGCGGCGGAGCGGGCTGCGGCTCGTCCGGGTTGGGTGCCCGGCGGCGCCACAGCGCCAGTCCGGCCAGCAGCGCGAGCGCGACCGCACTGCCGATCAGCCCGCCCTCGTAGGTCACCGCGGGCTCGTAGGACAGCTCGACCTTGCCGCCCGCGCCCGCCGGGATCCGCCAGCCCTGCTGCCAGCCGTCCAGGCGTACCGGCGTCAGCTCCTTGCCGCCCAGCGTGGCGCGCCAGCCCTCGTTGAAGTTCTCGTACGTCGTCAGATAGCTCGCCGCGCCCGACCCGACCGTCACCGCGCGCCGGTCGCCGAGCCAGTCCCGTATCTTCAGCTCACGCCCGGCCGTCGCGGCCTCGGCGACGGTGCCGCGGGTCAGGGTCACGTCGGTCACCGTGAGGGGCCCGGCGTCCCCGGCCTCGACCTGATGGTCACCGGCGGTGAGCCGCAGCTCGGTGTCGTTCCGCCCGCGCTGACAGAGCGTCACCTCGACTCCACGCCGCTCGACCAGGTCCCGTACGGTGCCGCGCACGCTGGTCCGGTACAGCTCGCCGTCCACCGACAGCACCGGCCCTTCGCCGCACGGCAGCGAGAACGGCCGGGTCTCCCGCGGCTGCGGGGTCCGGTACTGGTCGAGGGCCGGGACGTAGGCCTCGGTCAGGCCCACCGGCAGCCGCAGGTCCTCGCCCACCATCGGGTTGTAGAGGGTGAGCGGTGCGGTCTCGGTGATCGTGATGTCCAGGCGGTCGGTGGTGATCGGCGGGAAGCGGACGTTGCCGTTCTCGTCGACGCCCGCGATCGCCGCGCCGTCCGGGGAGCTGATGTGCACCTCGGTGGGGCGGGTGGAGAGTCCGCCCGCCGGTGCCAGCACGATCTCGCCCACCGCCTGCTTCCCGGGCCAGCGCAGATGGATCGTCGGCCGGTCGCCCGCGATCCACGCCGTGGTCAGATCACCGTCGGTGAGATTGCGCGGTGACAGCCCGGCGCCCAACCGCGCGGTGGAGTCGGCCGTGGCCACGATCCGGTTCCGCTGCTCCGGCGCCACCTTGTACAGCAGCTTGTCCAGCTCCTCGCCGGCCACCGGCACCGCGTTCGCCCGTATCCGGTACGTCCCCTCCGCCGACGTCGTGAAGCGCCGGTGCAGGCCCGCCTCCGTGCCCGTCGGGGACAGTCCGGTCGGGTCGGCCGCACGGGACAGGGAGACGATCTCGGCGGCGGCTGCGGACTTCCCGGCGTCGCCGGGCAGCCGCAGCAGCCGGGTCACCTGGACGTCCGGCAGGTCGATCTCGGAGAAGCCGGCCCCGGTCAGCCCGGCCCGCCGGGCCACGGAGTCCGTGATCGTCAGTTTCATCCAACTCGTCGCGCCGGCAGGCGCCTTGACCGACTGTGTCGAGCCGTCCGGCCGGAGGACGGAACTCACCGTCCCCTTCTCCGTCTCCACCCGCACCCGGGTGGCCGCCTCCCGCACACCCTCCTGCGGCAGCGGCGTCACCTTGAACGACGACGGCATGTCGTACGAGCCGCCCGCGAAGGCGATCCGCAGCCACTCCCCTTCCGGCGACCCCTCCGAGCCCTCGGTCCACGCCGTGTCGGGGTTGCCGTCGAACGCGTTCACCGGGTCGAACTGCGGCAGATGGAACAGCCAGCTGCCGTACGACGACGCCGTCACCGACCGTGCCCCGCGCAACTCGGCGACGGTCTGGTGGTCGAGGCCGGTGCTGGGCAGGATCTGGTGCGGTTTCTCCCCCGCGTCCTGCGCTGCGTCCGGCGCGTTGCGCTCGCCGCGCGTGTACGTGTACGAGGTGGTGCCGCTGATCAGCCCGAACCGGGTGTCCGCGCGCCGCATCCCGTCGCCGACCACCTGCACCGGCGGTGAGCCGAGCCCGGGATGGTTGTCGCCGGTCAACACGCTTGCCCTGCCGCGCAGTCGGGACGCCAGCGGCAGCAGCGCCTCCGGACCGCCGGAGACCACGGCCGTGTCGGCGACCGGCTGCAGTCCGGCCTGGTGGGGGCGCGGCACGTCCTCGCTGACAGGCTGGTAGATCTCCACCGCCCGCTGCTGCGGATACAGCCCCTCCACCTGGAGCGGGGTGTCCGGGGCGATCGTCCCGCCGGTCATCACCGGCCCGAGGCCCGTCACCCGCTCATAGCCGGACTGTTCGAGGGACCGCTTGACGGTCGTCGACGGCACGGAGCCGATCTGGTCCGGGTCGAGGTCGTTGCGGACGACGACGTAGTAGATCCCCGCCCGGCTCAAGTAGTCGGCGAGCCCCGGCACTTGGGCGCCGCTCGTCAGCGCCTGCTCCACGGCGTCCATGGCACGCCGGTTGCCGGGGGCGCCGAACGGGACGTAGTCCCGCTGCGCCCAGCGCGAGTCGGCGACGACGTCCAGGGGCTGGTCGATGGTCGAGCCCCAGGTGTAGATGCCGTGCGCGGTGGCCGGTACGACGAGGGTGCGGGCGTCGGGCGAGTACTTCTTCATCCAGTCGGCCGTGGCCTGCCAGTACTCGGGGATCTCCTTGAACGACCCCGGGTTGAGGATCGAGCCGTTCAGATACGGCCACATCAGCCCCGGCAGCACCAGTACGGCCGCGATCAGCGGTGCGAACCGCCGCCCCCGCACCGGCCGCGCCCCGCGCGTCTCGCCCGCCACGCCCGCCAGATGGGCGAGCCCCAGCACCAGCGCCAGGGCGAGCCCCGTCTGGAACTTGTAGATGTTCCGGAACGGGACGAGCGCGCCGTCCAGCCAGCCCTGCACGGTCTCGTGGAAGGGCGCGCCGAACGCCCCGCCGTACCCGGCGAGCAGGATCAGCGCGGTCGTCACCACGGTCAGTACCAGCCACCGCCGCTCCGGCATGTCCCGCCGGGCCAGCCCCGCGAGCCCGAGCCCGGCGGCGAGCGCCGAGCAGACGATCACGACGACGGACGAGGCGACGGTCCAGCCGGCCGGCAGCCAGGCCTCCCCGAAGTGCAGATAGGCGACCCAGTTCCCGGCACCGCGCAGCGCCTCGGTCGCCGACATGGTCTCGGTCGTGGTCTGCGAACTCTCCACGTAGGGCAGGAAGTTCTCGCCGTAGGTGCCGAGCAGCAGAAGCGGGATCACCCACCAGGCGGTCGCCAGGATCACCCCCGGCACCCACCACGCGATCAGCTTCCGCTGCCGTGGTCCGGGCGGACGGGAGAGCAGATACAGCCCGACGGGCAGCAGCGAGGCCAGCGTGGAGGCGGCGTTGACCCCGCCCATGAAGGGGATGATCAGCGCCGACCGCAGCGCGGCGACCCGGGCGGCGTACCGCTCGTCGGTCAACGGCAGCAGCACCCACGGCAGAACCGCACCCGGCAGCGCGGCAGCCGACGTGGACCCGATGACGATGGTGAAGACGGGCCAGAGCGCATAGGCGACGGCCGCCACCAGCCGTGACCCCCCGCTTCCCACCCGCAGCCGCTCGACCAGCCGCAGTGCACCCCAGAAGGCGACCGACACGATCAGCGACAGCCACAACCGTGTCGCCAGCCACACCGGCAGCCCCACGACGTCGGCCAGCCAGTAGAACGGCAGCATCGGCCACAGATAGCCCGAGTACTGGTTCTGGATCCCGCCGAAGCTGCCCTGGTCGGACCACAACTGCCCGAGGCCGGCCAGGAACCGGCCCGGATCGACCGTCACACCCAGCTTGGTGTCGAAGGTCTGCCGTCCCGGCTGCACCGCCAGCAACAGCACGAACACCACGGCCCAGAATCCCAGCAGCCAGCGCCGCGACCTCGGACCCTCCGGGGGCCCCGAGGCGGGCACGGAGGTGGGCACCGCTGCCGGGGGAGGAGCCTGGACCGTGGTCGTCGTCATGGTGGACACCGCCGGAGGATGAGGAGGAGGTTCCAGGTGGCGAACTCGCGTATGCCGGGTGCCTTCACGACCGTCTCCGCGAGGAACGGCCAGTAGCGGGAACGTGCCGAGACGATCTCGACGTCGTCACGGGCGCGGACCTGCCGCAGGGTGGCGCCGATGTGCACGGCGAACAGGTTCTCGCCGAGGGTGTGCTTGGCGGCCCGTCCGGTACGTCGCCGGTAACGCGCACGGGCCCGCTCGGCACCGAAGTAGTGCCAGGGGGCCCACTCGTGGCCGCCCCAGGGGGACAGCCAGTTGGTGAACGACACGTAGACCAGCCCACCGGGCCGGGTGACCCGCGCCAGCTCACTCAGAAACGTCTGCGGATCCGCCACATGCTCCAGCACATTGGAGGAGAAGGTGACGTCGGCGACCCCGTCCTGAAGGGGCAGCAGATACCCGTCGGCGACGACGGCCCCGTCGGAAGGCTTCTCCCCGAGCTCGTCCAAGTCCGGCTCGAAGAGATACGCAGACGCACCCCGCCGCCGAAACTCCTCGGTGAAATAGCCGCTGCCTCCACCGACGTCGACGACGGTACGACCGGAAACCGACCCGCCGTAGGCCTCGACCTGATCGGCGGCGTCACGGGCGAGAAGCGAGTAGCAGGATTCAGGATCATCCTGTTCATGCATGAACGCACGAAAGAGGGCGAGAGACCGCCGAAAGGAGGGGTCCTTGTTGACGCGGGGTTCGGACACGTCCCTGAAGGGGCGCGGGGAACTGCGCGACCAGCCACGAACTACAGGCACCCGCGACACGACCTTGCCCTTACGGAGCATAGGCGTCATGCCCCTTCACCGCCTCGCCGGCAACGGCCAAGAACTGCCGCACCGTCCGATCCCAGCGATAGCGCGCCGCCCGATCCCGCGCAGCCTTCCCCATCAACTCCCGTCGATGCCCGGACAACGCCAGCGTGCACCAGGCAGCCGCGAACGAGGACTCACCCTGGGCCAAGACCCCGGTTTCCCCGTCCACGACGGAATCCCGAAGCCCGGGCACATCAAAGGCAATGGTCGGCGTCTCCCGAGTCGCGGCCTCGGTGACGACAAGTCCCCACCCCTCCACGGCCGAGGGATGAAGCAACAGCCACGCCGCACACAGCAGCCGATGCTTCTCCGCCTCCGACACATGCCCGACGAACTCCACACCGGGCCCGGCGAGCTGCTGCAACCGCTGTCGCTCGGGTCCGTCGCCGACGATGACCAGCCGCCCACCGGTCACGGGCCGCACCCGCTCCCACAGCCGCAGCAGCAGATCGATCCGCTTGTACTCGACAAGCCGCCCGACGGCAACGAACAGAGGCTCCGGCGAGCGTTCCCCCAGAGGGCCCGGCTCCTCAACTCCGTTGTGCACGACGCGAATACGCTCCCGCTCGACCCCGAGATCCCGCAGCGCATGCGCGGTCGACGGGGAGACGGCGACCATCAGACTCCGCCGCTGCGCACCGGTCAACGCCCAGTGCTCCAGTCTTCGGCCAAGGCGGGCCGCAGGCGCCAGCGCCCCGCCGAACCGCATGCTCCACAGATCGGTGTGCACATGGTTGACCAGGCACAATGTGGGCCCGCGATGCCATAGGGGCGAGAAGTACGGCATCCCGTTGCAGACCTCGACCAGCAGATCGCAGTCCCCGACCTGACGGGCGAAGGCGGATCTGGCGCGCAGGTAGTGGCCGTAGGAGCCGCCCGCCGACACGACTCTGTAGTCGCGGTAGGCCGCGGGGCCTCCGCACAGCAGGGTGACCTGATGGCCGAGCCGGGTGAGGCCGTCGGCGAGACGGTCGACCAGCAGCTCGGAGCCGCCGGCGGATCGGTTGCCCAGGTCACGATGGGCGAGAAAAACGATTCGGCGCGGATGTGGGGGGAGCGCCGGAGGGTGCTGCGACGCCGTGGGGAGACTGGCGCGCAGCGGGGATGGCACGTGCTGGGGCATGTGTGCTCCAACTCGTCTCAGGGTGCGGAACTCAGTGTGGGGGAGAGGAGGGTTTGTGGTCCCGTGGGGGTTTCAGTAGTTTTTTGGTCGCTTACGGTCGTTGTGCGTGGGGTGTGGACAGGCTGTGTCCGGGTGGGGGTGGACAGTTTTCGCCCAGCCGTTCGCCAGGGCTACTCACCGGCGTGACAATTTCCGGCTTTATTAGAGCTGACGTCACGTCACATTGTGAGCGACGGCTGGGGCATCTCGACCGTACCGGGAGATTCCGGCTCTTTTCGGCCTCGTGCCACCAGAACGGCACCCACCACCGCAAGCACGAATCCCGCACCGGCAGCCCCGATGGGCAGCGTCTCGCCCACCATGCGCAGCAGTCCGCTGTCCCGTTTCGCCTGCCGTACGGCCTCCTTCTGGGTGGCCGTGGTGAAGGCGATGTTCTCGCTGTCCAGCAGTACCGCGGCGTCCTTGTCGCCGCCGGGCGCGCGCAGGGTGCGGCGCGGACCGGTCTGGGCGTAGATCACGCGCCCCGTGCGCTGGTCGACGACCAGCTTGAACCCGTGGTTGGAGTACCACTCCTCGGCCAGCACCTGCGGGCGTTTCGGCTGGTCGACGATGCTGCCGGGGACGAGCCGGGTGCCCACCTTGCGGGGCGCGACCGTGGCGGTGAACCGATAGCCCATGTACCCCTGGATCTTCTCGGTGCCGTCGTACCGCATGGTGACCGTGGTCCCGCCGCTGTTGTCCCACCACTGGTAGGAGCGTTTCTGCACATCGAACGGGAACTTCAGATAGGCCTCGCCCTCGATGTACGGGGTCTCCTTGCAGCAGTGCACCGGCCTGGTGGTCTTCCGGTCCATCACCCAGCGGTGCGGGGTGAAGTCCAGGGCGTCGTGCGGGTCGGCGGCCGGGAGTGACTTGTCGGTGTCGACGGTGGTGATCACGTCCCAGACGGCGTTGCCGCTGCGCTCACTTTCCGCCACATTGCCGCGCACCCGCTGGGTGACGGTGATCCGCTGATCCGGCACGGTCTCGATCTTGTCGGTGTCGAAGACACTGCCGGTGCCCTTGTAGACGGCCGTGGTGTCGATGTCGATGGGGTTCACGGCGGCGCGCGGGGTCACATACCAGGCCAGCATGGGCGCCAGTACCAGCAGAAACGTGCCGAGGCCCAGCAGAATCAACGAGAGAGGTGAGGCTTTACGGCGCATCCGGCACTCCTGGGGTTTGACGCATGGTCGATGCACGGTCGGTGCACGGTTGTTGCCTGGCCGTTCTTGGGCCGGGAACCGTAGGCGTCCTTGGACGGAGTGTCAACGTCTTGACGGCCGTCTCGCCGGACGACTTGATGGAACGTCTTGACGGGCTGTCACGGCTTGTCGAGACTGAACCCGACAGGCAGGGGTCGGGATCAGGCTGGCACCACCGGGGTGGGGACGATCTCCGGGATCTCGGACAGAGAGGCTGACCCTGCGATGTCCAGACTGCTCGCCGCCGCGCTGACCGTGGCGCTCGGCGCCGTACTCGCGGTGGGCGCCGCGCTCGGCGTCGTCGCGCTGCTGGAAGCGACGCCCGACCAGCCGAACACACCCTTGATCACATACGAGCAAGCGGGCCAGGGGAGTTGACCGTGGCCGCCACCCGCTCCCCGGCCTCCCCCGCCGCCGTACCCCGCTCGGCCTGGCGCGACGTACCCCGCTTCCAGGTCCGTCGTTTCGCGGAGCTGGCCATGGCGGACGCCCCCGCCCTCGCCCAGGAGATCCTCAGCGAGATCCAGCGCGAGTACCCGCAACTGCCCGTCGTCCTGGACGAGTCGGGCGAGCCGATGGCCCTGGTCGGGATCAGGCGAGCGATCGAGGTCTTCGTCCAGCACCTGGAGACCTCGGAGGGCCGCCCGACCGTCCCACCCGGAGTCTTCCAGGACTTCGGCCGGGGCGAGGGCCTGAACGGCCGCTCCCTCGACTCCCTCCAGGCGATCTACCGCATGGGCGTACGGCTGGCCTGGCGCCGTTTCGCCGAGATCGGCCAGCGCGTCGACATCCCGCCGCCCGCGATGTACGAGCTGGTGGACGCGGGTTACCAGTACCTGGACGGCCTGGTCGACCAGTCGGTGCGCGGCTACGCCGAGGCGGCGGCACGCCAGGCGGGGGAACGGCTCCGCCTGCAACGCCGCCTGATGGAACTGCTGCTCGCCGAACACCACCGGGGCGACCCGGCGGACGCCCTGTCGGACCGGGCCGCCCGCATCGGCTGGCCGCTGCCCGAGAAGGTCGCCGTCGGCGTACTGCTGCGCCCGGCGCGGGAGGCGGTGGCGCCGGCCGTGGGGCAGGGCGTGCTGCTCGACATGGAGTACGAGCAGCCCCGCATGGTCGTCCCCGAACCGGACGCCGCGGGCCGGCCCGAACTCCTGCACCGGGCCCTGTCCGGCTGGGCGGGCGCGATAGGCCCCCCGGTCCCGCTCGCCGACGCGGCGAAGTCACTGCACTGGGCCGAGGCCGCCGTACACCTGATGGAACGGGACCTGCTCCCGACCGGCGACGTCCTCTACTGCACCGAGCACACCGAGGCCCTGGTGCTCCTGCAGCCCGAGGAACTCATCGACGACCTGGCGCTCAGATGCCTGGCCCCACTGCAGCACTGCGGCCCCACCCACGGCCGGCGGCTGGCCGAGACGTTACTGGCCTGGCTGGAGACGAGGGGCGGTGCACCGGAGGTGGCGGCCCGCCTGGGGGTTCATCCCCAGACGGTCCGCTATCGGCTGCGCCAGATCCGGGAACTGTGGGGTGGCGAGATGGACGACCCGGACCGGCGCTTCGAGCTGGAACTGGTGTTGCGGGCCCAGCGGTTGAGGGGAGTGCTGGGGGAGGCGCACCGGTAGTGGTTGCCGGTGTGTCTCAGAGGCCGTGACGGCTCTTCGGATGGCGCCAGAAGTCGCGGAACATCCACTTGTCGAACTCGGTGATCTGGGCGGCGGAGCCGGCCTTCATCAGGAAGCAGCACTGGCCGGTCGGGGTCCAGTCCTAGAAGTCGTCGAGGCCGAAGGTGTGGCCGACTTCGTGCAGGTAGATGTGGATGTTCTCCTGGTTGAGCGCGGAGGTGAAGTACTCCTGGCCGACCCGCCGGCCCCAGTCACCGCCGGCCCCGCCCTGGAAGCCCTTGGTCAGCCACAGGGACTGGTCGTAGTGGCGGGCGGCGCCGCCCGGGCACCTGGAGCAGTCGCCGTCCTGGTGGAGGAAGCGGCCGCAGTCGGGGGCGCACTGCGGGGAGCCGCCGCCGTCCGGCATGCCGGTGTAGACCGGCACGTTCCGGTACGGCCACTGGGGGAGGCGCGGGTCACACGGTCTGTCGGGCGGGCTTGGCGGTGCCGACGCCGATGGCGCCGCCCGGAGTGCGGGCGGACGCGGCGCGCAGACGCCGGCCGCGGCGGGTCGGCCCCCAGGGCTTGAGGATCGAGATCACCGTCATGAAGACGTACGCCGACAGCGACACGATCGGCCCCATCATGACGTCGGTGGCATCGGGCAGCGGCCCGCCCGCGGCGACGGCGCTGACGGTGGTGCCGAGGCCGGGGCGCAGGGCGAACGTCGTGGCGGTGATCGTGGCGAGGGTGAGCCAGAACTTGATGTAGACCCACCGGTGCCGCGCCAGCCCCCACTGCGTGCCCAGGGACAGGACGAGCCCGCTGACCAGCGTGAGGAACGCGACGGGCAGCAGCAGCCAGTCGGCGAACAGCTTCATGGACCGCACCGACGCCTCCACGATCACCGCGGACCCGGTGGTGCCCGCGGTGATCGCGAGCGCGAGCAGCCCGAGCGTGAGCCCGAGCCAGCAGGCGGAGGCGATGACATGGACGACGAGGACGGCCCGGCGCACGGGCCGGCTCAGCCTCCTGGAGGCGGAGGACGACGTGGACGGCGTGGACGAGGCGGACGACTTGGAGGACGTGGAAGGCATGCACAACACCGTGCCGGGCGGCGGCGGTGGAGACGTCTGACAGGGGGAGTAACCCGGCGTACTGGCGGGGGAGTAGGGGGCCGACCGGTTCAACCGATCGGTGCACCGGTCCGCCCCCTTCGGATGCTGATCAGGCGTGGGCCAGCCGTGCGGCCCGGGTGAAGTAGTGGGCGCCGGTCTCGTGGTTGTCGAGGTGCTGGTAGAAGCCGCTCATACCGCGGAACACATACTGTGCGTCCTGCGCGTCCGGTGGCGTGAGATCCCCGGCGGCCACCCGGTCGAGAATTTCCGCCATGGGGTACGGGAAAACGGCTTCCTCACTGACGTACTCGCCGTCGTCCTCGCGCCATCCTGCGGGCAGCGGGGTTCCCGGCGGCTGGTAGACGGGGCGGCTCCAGCGCTCGAAGGCGTACATGTGCCTGCCCGCGTCCACCCAGTCCGTGGGGAACTCGGGCACGATCGTCTCCGTCCACCACCGTTCGATCTCGCGGTCCAGCAGTGGGTCGCTGTAGAGCATCCGGTGGCCCGCGGCGACCGCCGGCGACTCGGCGATCACCGGGAAACTGTCACGGAAGGCGGCCACCGACGGGTGATCGCAGCTCTCGATCCACTCCAACAGGCTGTGGATGACCTGCGACTGCGTCATCCCGGCCAGCCTCCGCGCCGGATGCCACAACCGCTTGAAGTACTGGTTCTCACCGAGGATCCGCGCCAGGTACATGAAGCGCTGCATGCGGAAGTTCTCGTCGAGGGTGGAGCTGCGGTTGGCGAGGACGTACTCGAAGTCGTCCGACTGACCGCGCACGGTGACGAATCCGTGGATGTCGCGCTGCTCGCTGTAGTCGGTGTTCGGCAGGAGCAGGAGCGGGTAGACGGCGATCCGCGGGACCCTTTCCGCGAGTTTGTCGTAGCCCTGGTAGAAGGACTCCGTCGTCTCTCCGGGCGCGCCCCAGATGAGTTCGACGAATGCCTCCATCTCTTCCTCGGCCAGCCAGCCGGTCAGTTCCTCCCACTGATTGAGCTTCATGTTGCGGCGCCGCATGTCGGTGAGCGCCTGGTCGGAGAGCGTCTGCAGCGCCAGGGTGAAGGAGCTCTTGAAGCCGCGCTCCTTGAGGGTGCGGACGATTCGGTGGAAGCGCTCGGACTTGTTCTTCGCCCAGTTGGCCTCCAGCGCGATGGGGAAGCCGTACTTCTCGTTCATGCGCAGGAGGTCCTCGGTGAACTCCTCGTCGGCCTGCAGCATGCCGAAGTTGGCGTCGCACAGGAAGACGGTGGGGACCTCGTGGTACCCGAAGAGGTCGAGCTCGGCCGCGAGCCGGTCGCGTGAGAAGGAGCGGACACGCTGGCCGGTGGCACCGCCCCAGTAGCAGAAGGAGCACTTGTACGGGCAGCCGCGGTTCGTCTCCAGGAGAGCGAACTCGTACGGAAAGTGCCCGTCGCGGTCGAGGAGCGGTATCGCCCCGGTGAGGAACGGCGAGGGGATGATGTCCAGGTCGTCGATCCGGTCGCGGCTCGCCGTCGTCATGCAGGTGTCGTCGTCCGGGGAACGGAAGGAGAGCCCGGGGATCCCGGTGAGATCCGGTTGCCGACGGTCGGTGAGGAGGGTCGCCGTCAGATCGCGAAACGTGAGCTCTCCCTCGCCGTTGACGACGATGTCGACGGACGGGCACTCGCGGAACACCTTCTCGCCCTGGTTGCTGACGTGATTGCCGCCGAAGACGGCGACGCCGTTCGGGTTGAGCTGTTTGAAGAGTTCGGCGAGGCAGGCGAAGTTGCGGTAGTTCCAGCCGAGTACGGAGAAGGCGAGAATGTCCGGTATCTCGCCGTCGCCGAAGATCATGTGGGCCATCTGCGTGATGGACCAACCGCCGCGCAGATTGTGGATGCGTACGTCCGTCTCCGGCCCTAAGCCGGGGTCCGCGTCCAGCACGGCCTTCATATACCCGGCGGCCAGCGGCATGGAGTCGATGGGCAGGTCCCAGGCGCTCTGCTGCACTAGACCGATTTTGAGCATGGTGAGATTCCCTTCGGGTGCGGGGTCGACGGGGGGTGAACGAATCGCGAGCGGGACGTGCGGGATGCCAAGTGGTCAGGAGCGCACGAGTTCGCCGGCGAACAGGGCCGCGAAGACGAGCAGCAGGAACCCGGAGCCTCGGTCGATCCAGACGCGGCGGTGCGGGGTCAACCAGCGTCGCAGCGTCGAGGCGCCCAGAGCGAGGAGGGTGAACCAGAGCCACGAAGCGCTCACCGTGCCCGCCGCGAAGACAGGGCGGTGGGCCGGGTCCTGGGCGGCGATGGCCACGCCGAGGATCCCGACCACGTCCAGGACCGAGTGGGGGTTGAGGATGGTGACCGACGCGCACTGGCCGACCACGCGGTGCCAGCGCATCTCCGGGGGCGTGGACTGGTCGAAGTGCTCCGGTCTGGAGCGGAAGGACTTGACTGCCAGATAGGTCAGAAAGACCACGCCGGCGGCCAGCAGAAACTCCTTGATGCCGGGGATGCGCTCCAGCACCGCCGATGTCCCGGCTCCGCCGAGGGATATCAACACGGTGTCACAGACCCCGGCGGCCACGACCGCCACGAACACCCGCGGTATGCCGAAGGTGAAGCCCTGGTTGATCAGAAAGATGTTCTGCGGCCCGATGGGAGTGATCATGGCAAGGCCGAGCAGCATCCCGGCGAAGTAGGCGTCCATGGATCAGCGCGTGGGGGTCCAGGCAACCGTTGTCTCCTGGGCCGGATCGAAGGCGTGGAGGCTGACCGACGAGGCATGAGGAGCGACCCGGTCCGCGAGTTCCCGCTGCGCCTTCTCCAGCACGTCGGGTCCGATGGCGGGGGAGACCCCCTCCAGGAACAGCACGGCGTCGACGGTGGCATGCGTGACTTTGGTGTTGTCGGCGTCCCGATGGTTCCAGTGTCGGGTCAGCACCTGCCGGCCATCGGCGTACACCACCTCGTTCGGCAGCGGCGTCTCCCGCTCCTCCGGCTGCCCGAGAGGGATGTGCACGTCGTCCGGGCGGGCGTAGCGCAGTGTGAAGCCGTGCCGGACCTGCTCCAGGTCGTAGCCGCCGGTAGGCAGCGTGTATCGGAGAGAGACGAGGTTGCAGGTGTCGACGAGCGGTGAGATCCGTGGCAGCCGACGGGATCTTGCGAGCCGGCGCCCGAGGGCGTCGACGCTCGGACGCATCCGGCGCGGATTGGTCCCGAAGCTGCGCAGCAGGCCGTGCCAGGCGGCGATGGCGGGATGGTCCTCGTCCGGCATGCGCCGACGGCCATCGGCCACCTCGGCTTCCAGGGCAGCCAGTTCCGACTCGGTCTCCGCCCATGGCCCGGAGTTGTCCACACCGAGGGCCATGACAACGGCGGTGTGGCAGTCCGGGTATCGGGCGGTGATCTCCGGTGCGATCGTGAGGCGCAGAAGGCGTTCGGCACGGTCGGTGAGCGGAGTGGTGACGGCGTCAGTCATTCAGGCGGTTTCCCGACTTCCATTTGGGGTGAGATCGCACGGTCTCGCGCGCGGGTGAATTCGGGCGCGGACGGACTCGTGCCTGGTACAACGTGCAGCAGGAGGCGATGTCACGGACACGTCGGCACGTCGCTCGGGGTGTCCTTGTGAGACACAAGGGAGGCGGCCGGCTCCCGCCACGATGGGGTCGGGGCCGATTGGGCCCCGTGCGGCTCAGACCACTCCAGACCACTACTCGTGATTTATTCAACTTGTTACCCCTGGGTTGGCGTGTTCCGCACCCAACGTGGCTGAAGTGCCGGACTTGACGCCGTACGCACGTCCCGAGAGGGGCGTCTCCGGTCCGCGTCCTCGCGGCTGCACGACAGGTGACGGATCACTACAGATCTCAAGGGAAAACCGTTAGCCTGTGTTCGTTATCCCGATCGGCTGTTGAAATTTCGAACGCAGCCACACTGACACCAAGGGAGGGGGCCGGACGTGGGACGCCTCGTACCAGCCGTGACCCGGGCTCTCGACATTCTTGAGCTCTTCCTCGACGGGGACGGCACGCTCTCCGCCCCCGACATAGTGCGCAAGCTCCAGCTGCCGCGCACCACCGTGCACGAACTTGTCACCACGCTCGCAGCCCGGTCGTACATCGTCCAGGTGCCGGGGCAGCCGGGACGGTACCGGCTCGGCGTGCGGCCGTACCAGCTCGGCAGCCGGTACGCCGAGCAGCTCGACCTCGCGGCCGAGGGGCAGCAGGTCGCCCGGTCCGTCGCCGAGACCTGCGACGAGACCGTGCACGTGGCCATCCTGGAGGGCACGGACGTCATCTACATCGCCAAGGTCGACTCGACGCACGCGGTGCGGATGGTGTCGGCCGCCGGGCGGCGGCTGCCCGCGCACTGCACCTCCGTCGGCAAGATGCTGCTGGCCTCCCTTCCCGAGCCGGAGCTCACCGCCCGGGTCCCGGACGGGGCCGAGCTGGTGCGGATGACACCCAACAGCATCACCGACCCCGGCGCTCTGCGCGAGGCCCTTGCCGGGATCCGTGAGCGGGGGATCGCCGTCGAGAGCCGGGAGTCCAACCCGGACGTGTCGTGCGTCGCCGCGCCGGTGCGGGACCGTACCGGGCAGGTCGTCGCCGCACTCTCCATCTCCGTCCCCATGATCCGCTGGAGCGACGACCGGCGCGTCGAGCTGGAGCAGCTCGCGGCCAAGGGCGCCGCCGAGCTGTCGGAGCGTCTCGGGCACCGGAGCGTCGCATGACGGCGGCGGCCGGGTACGAGGTCGCGGTACCGGCGGACGCCGAGCTGGGGGAGGGGCCCACCTGGGACCCGGCCAGTGGGCGGCTGCTCTGGATCGACATCCTGCGGTCCCGGATCCACACCTACGACCCCGTCTCCGGGCGACGTTCGGTCCGTACGGCCCCGCAGCACATCGGTGCCGTCAAGCCGCGCGTCGGCGGCGGCCTCGTCCTGAACCTCCGGGACGGTGTGGGGCTGCTGGACCCGGACGACACCTTCCGCTGGCTGCACCACGAGCCCGTCCCCGGCCGCCGCGCCAACGACGCCGCCGTGGCACCCGACGGCGCCCTGTGGGCCGGCACCATGCGCTACGACGAGGCGCCGGGCGGCGGCACGCTGTCCCGGCTCACCGGTGACGGTGCGGTGCGGGTGGTCCTCGACGACGTCGCGGTGAGCAACGGCACGGGGTGGAGCCCGGACGGGCGGCTCATGTACTACATCGACTCGCCGACCCGCCGTATCGACGTCTTCGACCACGCGGACGGGGGCGTCGCCGACCGGCGGCCCTTCGCCGAGATCGAGGACGGCGCCGGGTTCCCGGACGGGCTGACGGTGGACGCGGACGGGTGCGTGTGGGTGGCCCTGTGGGAGGGCTCGGCGGTACGCCGCTACACGCCGACCGGCGAACTGGACCGAGTGATCCCGCTCCCCGTCCCCCGCGTCACGGCCTGCGCCTTCGCCGGTCCCGACCTGACCGACCTGTACATCACCACGGCCCGGGTCGGCCTCACCTCACCACCGCCCCTGGCGGGCTCGGTGTTCGTGGTACCGGGGGCGGGCAAGGGCCTGCTCCAACCGGCGTTCAAGGGCTGAGCCCGACGCCGCTCCCCGGGGGTGGGCCATCGAACCACCGAACCGACCCCCGGGGAGCTGCCTCAGCACCCCGCCTACCGAACCCCCGCCGCCTTCAGCTCCTCCACCATCAACGGCGGCCCCGTCAGCTCCCCGGGGGTGGGCCATCGAACCACCGAACCCACCCCCGGTCTGCTGCCTCAGCACCCCGCCTACCGAACCCCCGCCGCCTTCAGCTCCTCCACCATCAACGGCGGCCCCGTCAGCGCCGGCTTGAGCGGGCCGACCAGCGCGGCCAGGAGCATGGACGGGGCCAGCAGCACCGCCGCTCCACGCTCAAGGGACGTCACATCCGTCACCCGCCGCGCGATCCGTCCGTTCCCGGTGGCGGTGTACAGGAGCCGGCCGACGTACGCCGCCAGCAGACGGTCGCGCAGGGTGGGGCCCTTCGGAGTCGCCCCGGGGTAGAAGACGTCCATGCCGAGGGCCAGGTCCCACGCCGCCGACGCCGGTCGGGCCACCGCCCGCTGGATCCGGCGGGACAGGCCGGGGGAACCCCAGCCGTGCCGTCGTACCGTGTCGCGCAGGGCGACCGCGCCCTGGGCGGCCACCGACATGCCGTGCCCGTAGATCGGGTTGAGCGCGCACAGGGCGTCCCCGAGGACGGCGAAGTTCTCCGGCCAGGTCCGCATGCGCTCGTAGTAGTGGCGGCGGTTGGCGGTCGTGCGGGTGTACGCCACGTCCGTCAACGGCTCGGCGTGTGCGAGCAGTTCGGCGATGACCGGATGGCGCAGGTCCTCGCGTGCGTACCGTACGAAGTCCGCCGCGTCCGTGGGGGGTTCGGCGCCCCGGGAGCCGAAGAGGGTGACGATCCACCGCCCGTCCTCGATGGGCAGCAGCACGCCCCCGCACCCGGGCTTCCCGGCACGAGGGTCCGGCTGGACGTTGACGACCGGGAACCCCTCGCGCGCCGCCTCCGGCGCCCGGAACACCCGGCTCGCGTACGCCACCCCGGAGTTGACCTCACGCCGTTCGACGGCGGGCAGTCCGAGGTCCGTCAGCCAGCCCGACGCCCGCGAACCACGTCCCGTGGCGTCGACGACCAGGTCGGCCGACAGGGTTCGCTCGGCAAGGCCGTCGTGACGGTCGTGGTGACGGCCTTCGTGACGGTCGTCGTGGAGGCCGGCGTGCGCGCGGATGCGTACGCCCGTCACCTCGGCCGCCGTACCGGTCGGCCCCAGCACCTCCACCCCCTCGACCACCTCGATGCGCTCGTCGGCGAGGACCGCCTCCCGCACCGTCGCGTCCAGCAGGTCCCGGCTGCACAGCAGCATGTGGTGCGACTCGGCCCACCGCCGGTACCAGCCGTACGGCGACAGCGCGACCATGTCGGTGGTCACCGGCAGCCGGTTCGCCCCCGCCTCCCGCAGGCGGTCGACGATGCCCGGCAGCAGCTCCTCCAGGGCGTGCGCGCCGCCCGACCACAGCTGGTGGACGTGCCGGGCCTGCGGCAGGCCCTTGCGCGGCTCGGGGCCGGCCGGCAGTACGTCGCGTTCCACGACGGTGACCCGGTCGGCGACGTCGGCCAGCGCGCGGGCGGCGAGCATGCCGGTGAGGGAGCCGCCGAGGACGACGGCGGTGGTGGGGCGTTCAGTCATGTACGGGCACGTTCTCTGCTGGGGCGGCCGGAGCTGCCTTGTGGGCACGGACCGCTTCGATCTCGTCGGGGTGGCGAAGGGCTCGGGAGACGGCCCCGATCTCCCGGAGGAGATCCGCCGTGTCGGGGATGTCGGGGGTTTCGGGGCCGTTGCCGTCGCTGCCGTCCGGGGCCCGGCTCCGGCGGTCGGCGGCGTCCTGGATGGTCACGGCGGCGGCGAGCGCCTTCGCGCGCGCGGGCGGGCACCCGAGGGCGAGCGCGGCGTCGTACGACCGCCTGCGCAGCTCCTCGTCGATGTGCCGGGCCAGCGGCAGCAGTACGTCGCGGATGAAGGTCTCGCGACGGATCAGCCGCAGCTCGGGCGAGGCACGCAGCACGAACGGCACGCCGGAGCCGTTGACGGACTTCATCAGCAGGTACAGGGGCCGCAGCTCGTGGTGGGCGAGCCGGACCCGCCAGCGGTCGTGCAGATACTGGCCGGCGTGCGGGAGGATGAAGCCCACCGCGATCAGGATGGCCGACAGACAGGCGACCGGCGGCGCCAGGTCGGTGCTCAGCCAGTCCAGGTCGTTGCCCGTCCAGCGGGCGGTGACGGCGGTCAGCTTGGCCGCGTCGAAGATGAGGTTGAGGGCGTAGCCGACGCCCAGGCACACCAGCCCCCAGCGCAGCCAGGCGTCGAGGCCGTCGGTGCGCACCCAGTTCCAGATCAGCCGGGACGTGATGAGGACGGCCGTGCAGTGCGCGAGCAGATAGAGCAGCGTCTCCTCGCGCATGAACGGCGTGTTGGCGTAGTACGTGTCCAGGTCCCGCACCCGCTCCACGGGGGCGTCCGCGAGGGCGAACAGCACCCACAGCGCGACGATCACGCCCGAGTACGCGCAGATGACCAGGCGCATCGCACGGCGGGTCTCGGCGCTGCGGTCGGACAGGCCGTTGCGCCAGGCGATGATCAGCAGCAGACAGGAGCCGCAGAACGCGGTGATGAGGGAGTAGACCAGGGGTGCCGCGAAGTTGGGTACGCCCGTGACGCGGTTGACCCACGCGATCGTCGCCGGGGCCGCGAAGACGAAGACGGAGCAGGCGATCACCAGCAGGCCGCCGACGGCGCGCAGCAGCGGGTCCCGCCAGAGCCGGATGATGGTGGGCAGCTTGATCGCCAGGGCGGCGGTGAGGACGACGGTCGGGATCCAGAACGAGATCCACATCTCGCCGAGGACGCTGGCGGGGTCCTGCGCCAGGCTGCTGTTCATCGCGCCGACCTCCCGCTCCCGCGATAGCCCAGCGAACGCTGCAGCGGCCCGAGCGGTGTGTCGGTGCCACGCCCGTCCCGTCCCGACAGCAGCGGCCGGAAGGCGGTGGCCAACCGGTGCCCGAAGTCGTCGGCTTCGGCCTCGTCCCGCTCCCGCGAGCCGTCACGCGCGGCCACCGCGAGGGCGAGGTCCCGCCAGGCGGGCCGGTCGGCGAGGGCGTGCGCGGCCGCCGTACCGGGGGTGTGGTGGCCGTGCCCGGCGTGCAGATGCCACAACTCATGGCCGAGGATGACCAGTTGCTGCACCGCCTCGGCCCGCTCCTCGACGATGACCAGGTCGAAGTCCTGGAACTCCACCCACAGCCCGGTCACCTCGATCTCGTCGGGGAACCGCTCGAACCGCAGCTCGACGGGCCGTCCGCCGCGCCGCGCGCTCATCTCCGCGCACAGCGCGTGACACAACTCGCGTACGTCGGCCGGGGGGTGGGGTCCGGCCCGCAGGGCGGCGCTCAGATCGGCGGCCAGGTCGCGCATCGCCGAGGCGGTGGGGGAGCGCCGCAGCCGTAGCGCCGCAGCGGCCCGGGCCGCTCTCATGCGCAGGCCCGCGATGTCCATCACACCCCCTGTTCCTCCGCCGTCCGGCGGGCTGTTCGAGCCTACGCGTCCCAATGTGTCCGCGTCATGCGGTACGGCGACCGTTGTTCAACCGCCAACGACCAATGACCATCCACCGCCGCCCCTCGGAGTTCGTGCACAGGGCATTGACTGGAAAGCGCTTTCCATCTACGGTCCCGTCCGAAGTTACGTGCACAATTCGAGATCTCGAACAGTTAGGGCAGGGAATGGGACGACCTGGCCTGAATCGCAGGCAACTTCTGATGACCATGCCGAACGGCATCGCGACCGTCATGAACTCCTACGGCATCCAGTGGGCCCAGCTCATGGCCGGCGGTCTGATGGCGGGCCTGCCCCTGATCGTCGTCTTCGTCTTCTTCCAGCGGCAGATCGTGGCGGGCGTGGCCCACACGGGTTTGGCGGGACAGTGAGAGCACGCAGAGCACTGGCGGTGTTCCGCGACCGGGGCGGCCAGGACCGGCTGGCGTACCACTACTGCGACGCGGAGGACGAGGGCACCCCAAAGCTGGGCCTGAACAAGCTGAACTGGCAAAGAAACGGCTGGCCAAGCGTCCTCTGAGGGGCGCGGGGAACTGCGCGACCGGCCCCCACGCACCGGCAGCCGCCGACGAAACACGAACCACCCCTCTGGAAAGGCCAACATGCACACCGCCCGTTTCACCTTGGACCCCGCCTTCACCGTCGGCGAGGTCAACCCCCGACTCTTCGGCAGCTTCGTCGAACACCTCGGCCGCTGCGTCTACACCGGCATCTTCGAACCGAACCACCCCACAGCCGACGCCGAAGGCCTCCGCACGGACGTCCTCGACCTCGTCCGCGAACTCGGCGTCACAGCCATCCGCTACCCCGGCGGCAACTTCGTCTCGGGCTACAAGTGGGAGGACTCGGTGGGCCCCGCCGAAGACCGCCCCCGCCGCCTGGACCTCGCCTGGCACTCCACCGAGACCAACCGCTTCGGCCTCTCCGAGTACATCGGCTTCCTCCGCAAGATCGGCCCCCAGGCCGAGCCCATGATGGCCGTCAACCTCGGCACCAGGGGTGTCGCGGAAGCCCTCGAACTCCAGGAGTACGCCAACCACCCCGAAGGCACCGCCCTCTCCGACCTCCGGATCTCCCACGGCGACAAGGACCCCTTCGGCATCAGGCTCTGGTGCCTCGGCAACGAGATGGACGGCCCGTGGCAGACCGGCCACAAGACGGCCGAGGAGTACGGCCGTATCGCCGCCGAGACGGCCCGCGCCATGCGTCAGATCGACCCGAGCGTCGAACTCGTGGCGTGCGGCTCCTCCGGCCAGGCCATGTCGACCTTCGCCGAGTGGGAGGCGACGGTCCTGCAGGAGACGTACGACCTGGTCGACCACATCTCGCTGCACGCCTACTACTGGCCCGAGAACGGCGACGTCGACTCCTTCCTCGCCTCCGCCGTCGACATGGAGTCCTTCATCGAGAACGTCGTCGCGACCTGCGACCACGTCGGCGCCCGCCTCAAGTCCAAGAAGAAGATCAACCTCTCCTTCGACGAGTGGAACGTCTGGTACCAGTCCGAGTGGGAGGCGCACGCCAAGACGCTGGTGGACTGGCCGGAGGCGCCGCGCCTGCTGGAGGACAACTACAGCGTCATGGACGCCGTCGTCTTCGGCTCGCTCCTCATCGCGCTGCTCCGCCACGCCGACCGCGTCACCGTCGCCTGCCTCGCGCAGCTGGTCAACGTCATCGCCCCGATCATGACCGAGCCGGGCGGCCCGGCGTGGCGGCAGACGACGTTCTTCCCGTTCGCGCAGGCCGCACAGTACGGCCGCGGCCAGGTGCTGGACGTGCGCGTGGACTCCCCGACGTACGAGACGGCGAAGTACGGCGAGGCCGACCTGCTGCACGCCACCGCCGTGCGCGCCGACGACGGCACGGTCACCGTCTTCGCGGTCAACCGCAGCCGCACCGAGGCACTGCCGCTGGAAGTCGCCCTGAACGGCCTCGACCTGACGACGGTCGTCGAGCACAGCGCCCTCGCGGACGCCGACCCGGACGCCCGTAACACCCTGGACGACCCCGAGCGGGTCGCTCCGCACCAGGTCGAGGGCACCGCGCTGAAGGACGGCCACCTCACCGCCGTACTGGAACCGATGTCCTGGAATGTGATCCGGTTGGGCTGAGGCATCCGCATCCTGGGCTGAGAGTCTCTGTATATGGACACTCTCAGCCCGCCCTCAGTCTGATGCCCTAGTGTCCGGTCCCGTCCATCCCTACCAACCCGGTAGGAAACATCGGAAAGACGGGGCCGGTCGCATGCGCACGCTGATACTGCTCGCCCTCGCGGGCCTGGGAGCCCAGCTCGTGGACGGCAGCCTCGGCATGGCATACGGCGTGACGTCGACCACCCTGCTGCTGGCGATGGGCACCAACCCGGCCGCCGCCTCGGCCACGGTCCACCTCGCCGAGATCGGTACGACGCTGATGTCGGGCGCCTCGCACTGGCGCTCGTCATCCTCGTCACCAACGTCCGCACTCTGCTGAACAGCGACTGGCTCGCGGTGTCGGGGGTGACCGCCGTGGCGGTCTACGTCGCCCTCTACGCCCTGTGGGCCGCCGCCCTCGGACACTCGATCCGCGCCCACCTGAAGGAGGGGCGGACGGCCGAGGCCGAGCCCGCCGAGGGGCGACAGCCGGTCGGCGCCGCCTGACGGACCGGTGGGCGATCCGCAAGCGCCGTGTCAGGCGCTGCTGACGCTCACTGTCAAGGTCGCCTTGTGGCCGTCCGCCACCCTGTCGCCGAGGGCGCTGAGGGGCGGCGGACCGGAGGATGCGCCTCCGTCGTCGTGGATGCCGTCGTCCTCCAACTGGGTCTCCCGCGTGGTGTTTTCCGCGTACGGCGAGGTCGTGCGGGCCTCCGTGCCGATGTCCGGCGCGAAGAAGAGCCGGCCGGTGTGAATGATCTCGCCGCCTGTGTACGAGTCGTCGGTGAGCGTCACGTCCGTGTGCACCCGCATATGGACGCGGAGGAAGTCGGGCGCCCTGCCGAGGATCGCTTGGTGTGCGGCTGTGAACGACCCGGGGATGCGCGGCTCGGCCGTGCTCAACTCGCTCGTGAATGGCCGGAGTTCGACCTGGCTGCCCCACAGGGGGCTCCCTACGATTCCAACGCCTCCGAGCTTCACAGAAACCCCACTGTTTCTTCAAAGAACCTATAAAGATCCATTGAGGTCTGATCTGGGTCGCCGGAGGCGCAGCCACCCCCCAACCCCAGGGAGAGATCCATGGCACGTGGACTCCTGCGATTCCTGCTGAGCGGCGGAGCGCTGGCCGCTCTGCTGACCGCGGCGCTGCCCGCGCAGGCGGCTCAGTCCTCCGGCGGCTCGTTCGAGGACCCGCCGCCGGACAAGATCGTCATCAAGGTCGCCACGGTGAACGGCTCCGGCTGCCCCCAGGGCACCACCGCCGTGGCCGTCTCCGAGGACAACACCGCCTTCACCGTGACCTACAGCGACTACCTCGCCAAGGTCGGTGGCAACGCCGATCCCACGGACTTCCGCAAGAACTGCCAGCTCAACCTGATCGTGCACGTCCCGCAGGGCTTCACGTACGCCATCGCCAGCGCCGACTACCGCGGCTTCGCCTCCCTCCAGTCCGGCGCGAGTGCCATCCAGAGAGCCTCGTACTACTTCCAGGGCTCATCGAACACGCAGTTCCGCAACCACCCCTTCAGAGGCCCCCTGGCCGACAGCTGGCAGGCCACCGACAGCACCGACTGGGCCCAACTGGTCTGGGCGCCCTGTGGGGTTCAGCGCAACTTCAACATCAACACCGAGCTGAGAGTCAGCGCCGGCACGTCGTCGCCGGACAAGGTCAGCTTCATGACGATGGACTCGACGGACGGTGACATCAGCACGGTGTACCACCTGGCGTGGAAGGAGTGCCCCGGCAGGTAGCCCTACATGGACCGGTCGCGCCCGCTTCTCGCAGCGGGCGCGGCCTGTTGTGCGGGTCAGGTCAGTTCTCCACCCCCAGGGTGGGCGTCCCCCTGTAGCCGGCGGAGGGTGAACTGCCCAGTGCGGTGAGGGTCATGAGCCCCGACGCGGCGCCTCCGTCGTCGTAGATGGAGTCCTGGGCGAGGGTGGTGCGGGCGACGGCGTTGGCCGAGTACGGCGAGAGCGCGGCGACTCTCGCGGTGATCGCAGCGGCCCCTGTACCAACCGGGGTAGACGGTGGTGATGTTGGCGACGCCGCTGGAGTCGGTGAGGACGCCGCCGCGCAGGAAGGTGCCGTTGTCGGGCTCGTTGTTGCCGTTTTGCCTTCGGGGTGCCGTTCGAGGATGTGTCTGTCATGGACACGGCACCGCAAAGAGAGAGCCTGTTGATGGGCTGTCGGTTGGGCAAAGTGACGGCCGGTCAAGGTCCTTGCCGGTCATGGTCTCCGGCGCTACTTGGACTCGACTCGTCCGAAAGCGTGGGGGCCGGTCGTCAGGGCGTCGCGGGCCGTCTGCCAGCTGTCGTCGCCGGGGTGCAGCCGGGTGCGGAGGTAGGCCGAGGTGAGGCGGGCGAGGGCGGTGACCCGCTCGGGGTTCTCGTCGGTGGTCTCGGCGGCGTCGTATCCGGCGATCCCCCCGAGTCCGTGCTCCGCGCCGAACAGGGTGAGCAGGGTCTTGGGGCCGGGGGCGAGGGTGTAGGGGTCGGTGTGCCAGACCGGCCCGATGTCCGTGAAGTGCCGGGGGTCGTCCTTGTCGCCCGCGACGACCAGGGCGGGGGTGGTCATGGTGGAGAAGTCGGTGGTGTGGACGAACGGCAGGACCTCGGCCATGGGTCCGTTCAGGATGTCGCCGCCCCTGCCGGGCGGGGCCAGCAGTACGCCCGCGGTGATGCGGGGCTCGGCGAGCTCGACCTCTTCCCCGCTGTCGGGGTCGGTGATGCGGGCGCCCAGCAGGAGGCCGGCGGTGTGACCGCCGAGCGAGTGTCCCGCGACGGCGATCCTGGTGCGGTCCAGGCGGCCGGAGAGCTGCGGCACCGCCGACTCGACCGCGTCGAGCCGGTCGAGGATGTGCGTCATGTCCTCGGCGCGTGAGCGCCAGAAGAAGGGCGCTCCAGGGGTGTCGGCGGGCAGGTGGCTCAGGGTCCTGGAGCTGAGGTGCGTGGGCTGGATGACGGTGAACCCGTGTGCCGCCCAGGAGTTGGCGAGCGGTGCGTAGCCGTTCAGCGAGGAGAGGTTGTTCGAGGGGCCGTGGCCGTGGGAGAGGAGGATGACGGGCAGGTCGGTTCCGGTGGCGGGTGCGGTGATGCGTATCTGCAGGTCCACGGGGCGTCCGGGGATGTGCAGGGTCACTGGGCCGAAGGACAGGACCGGTGTGGGTGAGTCGACGGCGGTGACGTGCGCGGATGCGGTCATGGTGCGCGCTTTCCCTTCGAGGGATGGGCAGGGATGGGCAGGCGTGGGCACGGTGGTAGGAGGCACCCGGCTTCGACTAAACTGAAGCGGAACGCTGCTCCACTTAGTATCCGGAGCGCTGTTCCGCTTTGTCAACCGCGTCGAAGGAAAGCCGGATGTCCGCCGAGAACAGCGCCGGGAGCACCGCAGGCAAGGCCGCCGGGAAGGCGTCGGCCCGAACCAAGCGGGCCGACGCGGTGCGTAACCAGCAGGCGCTGCTCGCCGCCGCCGCCGAGGTCTTCGCCACCTCGGGTGTCGACGCGCCGATCCGCCAGATCGCGGCCAAGGCGGGCATCGGGATGGGGACGATCTACCGGCACTTCCCGACCCGGGCCGATCTCGTCACCGCCGTCTACCGCCACCAGATCGAGGAGTGCGCCGAGGCGGGCCCGAGGCTGCTGGCCGACGAGGACTCCCCGTTCGCCGCGCTCGGTCAGTGGATCGACCTCTTCGTCGACTTCCTGGTCACCAAGCACGGGCTGGCCGACGCCCTGCAGTCGGACAGCAGCCGCTTCGCCGCGCTGCACTCCTACTTCCTCGACCGCCTGGAACCCGTCTGCGCGCAGTTGCTCGACGCCGCGGTCGACGCCGGTGAGATCAGGCCCGGCATGCAGCCCTACGAACTGATGCGGGGCGTCGGCAACCTCTGCATCGGGCGTGACAGCGACCCTCGCTACGATCCCCGGCGACTGATCGAACTGCTCCTCCAGGGGTTGCGGCTGCCTTCGTCGGCCTGATGTCGCCGAGGGTGCCGACGCCGGGACCGGGCCGAGACCGCGACCGCGTCGCCGCGTGCGCATCGCGGTTGGCGTGAATCGATGGCGGCGGGTGTCAATGCCTCTCTAGCGTGGGGCACATGAGTGACGACCGGATCGAACTGGCCGATGCCGTGCAGGCCGTACGGGATGAACTGATCACTGCGGCGGGGCGTTCGTCCGGGCAGGACGTGGTCTTCGAAGTGGGCGACATCGAGCTGGAGTTCAGTGTCGAGCTGCGCAGGGAGGCCAAGGGGGGCGTCAAGGTGAAGGCGTGGGTGGTGGAGGCCGGGGTCGACGGGGGCGGGGGTACGACCCGGACTCATCGGGTCGCGGTGACACTCAGGGCGCTGGACTCCCGGACCGGGCAGCCGTGGAAGGTGCGGAACGAGAGTCGGGGGAGTGTGGCCCGGTTCGGCCAGGGGGGAGACGCGGAGTGATCGCGGGGAGGGTCGCGGACCGGGTTGTCGCGGTTTTCGGGGCGGGGCAGGGAAGCGGTGTGCTGTTCGGCCGCCGGATGGTGCTCACCGCGCAGCACGTGGTGGACGGCAGCGATGTCATCGAGGTGATTCACCCGTCGAGCAGGAGACCGGTGAGGTGCGAGGTCCTGTGGGCCGACGAATCCCTTGACGTCGCCGCGTTGCGAGTCGAGTCGGAGGTGATCAGTGCCGGGCGTGCCGCTCCCCTGGGGTGGCTCCGGAAGGGCAGCATCGCCACCCGCTCGCCGCTGTCGCACTGCCAGATCGTGGGATTCCCCCGAACCCAGCGCTACGGGGACCTGGGTGAGGACCTGGAATACGACCAGTACCGCACGACCGTGCTGCCCATGGCCGGACGTATGAGGGACGTGCTCGTCTGCGAACTCGACGTCCCTGCCGCAGACGAACGAGGCGGCGGAGACTCACCGCTGGCAGGACTGTCCGGGGCACCTGTCTTCGCGGGAGCGGTGCTCCTCGGGGTCGTTACTCAGGTGCCCCGTGGCCGCTCCCACCTCAGGATCGAAGGTGCCCCGATGGAAGCCGTGATGGCCAAGTCGGCCGAGCGGATCCTCTGGCCCGGCAATTTCGAGCAGATCACCGATGTTCATCCCGAGGACGAGTCGTTCGAAGCCCGGTATGCCAAGGACCTGGCCGCGCAGTATCGCAAGACGGAGATCTTCGGCATCGAGGAACTCGGCCGTACTGAGTCCCGCTGGAACCTCGACACGGCGTATCTGAGCCTGGAAGCCGAGACCACCCCCGATATGCACCAGGAGGCAGGGTCCTCCGCGGAACGCATCGACACCCTGCTGAGGGGACGCCCCCGCACTTTGCTGCGCGGGCAGGCAGGTGCCGGCAAGACCACCCTCGTCTGGTGGCTGGCGGCCCACGCGGCGAATGGCAGCCTCAACGAGGACCTCGCCAAGCTGAACGGCCTTGTGCCCTTCGTCGTCCCCATGCGCGAGGTGTACGCGCGGGGCGGCCGGTTCCCGGCGGTATCGGAGCTGCTGTCCGCCGTACGAGTCCTCTCGGAAAACGCCCCGGACGGCTGGGCCGGTCGAGTCCTGGAGGCCGGCCGAGGGTTGCTGCTCGTGGACGGTCTGGACGAAGTTCCGCCGCTGGAAAGGGAGAAGGCCCGCCATTGGCTGTGCGCGCTCCTCGACCGGTATCCGGACACTCGATGCCTGGCCACCGTCCGCCCGGACGCTGTCGAGAAGGATTGGCTGCACGCCGAGCGCTTCGAAGAGCTGACGCTGCTGCCCATGAGCGACGAGGACATCGAGGCCTTCGTCACCGCCTGGCACAATGCCGCCCGCCTGGAGTGTGAATACGCCTACGACACCGGCCGGTGCGGCGACGAAAGAGACCTGCTCATCTCTCTGGAGCAGGATCTCGTCCACCAGCTCGGGCAGAACCAGGCGCTGCGCGACCTCGCCCGCACGCCGCTCCTCTGCGCCGTCATCTGTGCCCTGCACCGTCGGCGTCGCGGTCTCTTGCCCACGACCCGCTGGTCGCTGTACCGAGCCGCTCTCGCCATGCTCCTCGGCGGCCGTGACGCCGGTCGCGGTGTCGCCCCCGATGACATCACTCTCGACTCGGACGAACAGCACGTCCTGCTCCAACGGCTGGCCATCTGGCTGATCCGCACCGGACGGCAGCAGATGAGCCACGAGCAGGCGAGTCACCAGCTCGACCTCGCCATGCGGGACATGCCGCAGTTCCGCGACCGGACGACGCCTGACCGCGTGTTGCGCTTCCTCCTTGAACGCAGCGGTTTGCTCCAGGAGCGCACGGACGACGCGATCCAGTTCATCCACCGCACCTTCCAGGACTTCCTGGCCGCCAAGGAGTTCAACGAGAGCGGGTACGTCTTCGAGCTACTGCGACACGCGAGTGACCCGACGTGGAGGGATGTGATCGTCCTGGCCGTCGGACACGCGACACGGATGGATGCGCAGCACGTCATCGAGAAGCTGATCGAGTTCGGTGACGCCGCTGAGGAGCGGGAGAGGAAGTGGTACCTCCATCTGCTGGCCGCCCAGTGTGTGACGAGTCTGCTCGCACTGAACCCAGAGGTGATGGGGGTCGTGCGGGAACGCGTGCGCCGCTTGATGCCGCCGCGGAGTCACCCGGAGGGCGCTGATGTCACGAGCCTGGGCGCGTGGGCGGTGGATCTGTTGCCAGGACCGGAAGGCCTGCAGGGCGGTATGGCTGTTTACACCGTCGATGCCCTGACCCGGATCCGTACGGCGGAGGCACGGCAAAGGCTGCACCGGTACGCAGCGCACTCCTCCGTCCCCAACTCCGTCGCCGACTGCATCGTCAGCGGTTGGCAGCGTCAACCTGCCGAGGAATACGCCCGCGAGGTACTGGCTGGGTCCCGTATACGGAGCCTGGCTGTCGTCAACAGCGCGCAGCTCGCTCAACTTCCACACCTGGGCTCGATCTCCGAGGTCATCGTGGTGGGGTCGTATCCCGTGGAAGAACTCGACGCACATCTGCCGGTGCGGGACATCGAGGCGATCGGCCTGTGGCACAACCAGGAGATCGCCCACCTCGATTTCCTGCGGCAGCGGGAGCACTTGCGAGTGCTGACGGTGCAGGAGTGCACAGCTCTGGAGCACGGCGAGTGGCTCACGGTCCTGGGCGGCCTGACGAGCCTGGAGAGGTTGACCTTCCACGGCGACCAAGTGTCCGCGCTGGAAATCCTGCGAGCCGCATCCGGGTCACCTCGGTTGGCTCGGCTCAACCTGCTGATGGGATCGCTCCGCAGCCTGACCGACCTTGCGCCGCTGTTCCATGTCCGGGAACTGACGTTCGTCGGGCTGCGGGATTACGCCGATGTGATGCAGGTGCGTCGCGTCTTTCCCAACCTGACGGTACTGACACTGGGGCTCGCGCTGGACGCAGTGACATCGCTCGACCTGACGGATCTACGACATCTCCCGGGACTGCGGGTACGCCTCACGGGCACCGTTATGACGCGTCCGCCCATCGCGGGTTCCTACGTGTTCGGTGCCCGTTTCGAGGATCACCTGCATGTATTCAGGGCGATCACGGAAGACGAGATGAACGCCGTCCAGGTCTCCGACGAAACTGCCAGCTGACGCTCCTCCGGTGCCTTGGAGTCGCGGACGTGGATGGTGTGGGGGCAGGTGGCGACCTCGACGCAGTCGCAGTCGCCGCCGCTGCTGTAGCTGGACTTGTGCCAGGCGAGGGCCACTTCGACACAGTCGTCGCCGGATGCGCTGCTGTAGCTGCTCTTGAACCAGGACAGTTCGGACGTACTCATAGGTCTCCTCGCATCCGCTGCAACAGGCTCATGGAGTCCTTCGGGGTGAGAGCCTGTGAACGCATCCTGGCATACCGGCTTTGGAGCACGCTGACCAGTTTCCGGTCGGAGACCAACTGCCCGCTCTCCTGCCCCTCGCAGTAGGCGAACCACTTGTTCTCCGGGGTTTCGAGAAGCCGCATGGGCCCCTGAAGCCCGGCGTGCGATTCCTGCACGAGGGGCATGATCTGGATCTCGACATTCCGCAGCTTGGCGATCTCCAGTACGTGATCGATGAGTGCGCGCGTCACCTCCACCCCACCCGTGCGTCGCAGGAACGGGTGCTCTTCGAGGATGAAGCTGAACGCCGTGTTGGGACGCTCCCGCAGCAGTTGCTGCCGCTCTGCCCGCGCAGCCCACCGCTCCTCGATCTGTGGGTCGTCCAAGGGTGGCAACTGGTCGGCGGCCAACGCCTGCACGTATGCCTTCGTCTGAAGCAGGCCGGGGATCATCCGGCACTCGTAGGTGCACAGCGTGATCGCAGTCGTCTCCAGTCGAGCCCATTGCCGAAACCACGCCGCCAACCCTGGCTGCCGAGCCAGATGCCGCTCCGCCCTCGTCAAGGCCCCCGTGTTCCCCAGCACCCCCTCCGCCCGCTCGCCGAACCTCGGGTCCGGCATCCGTCGTCCCTGCTCGATCGACGCGACCGTGTGCTTGGAGAGCCCCACCTGGTCGCCGAACTCCTCCCGGCTCAACCCGGCATGCTCCCGCAACGCTTGCACGACCGCCCCGAACGTCCGCAGACTGTCCGAGGACTCAGGCTCGCCGCCCGCAACCGCACCCGTCCCCACCGCACCATCGACCACCGTCGGTCACCTCCCGCGCACATGGTTACGGGTGGTCACAAGTACTGTCCAGCGCGTAACCGCGTACGCTCCCGCAGCGTACGCGCCGCTCACCTGGTGAACTGCCCCGCGAACCCGCCAGATTGAGCCCATGCCAGCACCACGCACCCCCCAACCTCCCGTCACCGTACGTGTGTTCACCCAGCGCCTCAGCGCCACTCCCCGAGGCGCCCGCCTGGCCCGGCACCTGGCCCTCACCCAGCTCCACGCCTGGGGCATCCCCCACGGGAGCTACACCTCCGAGGCCGCCGCCGTGATCGTCGCCGAACTGGCCGCCAACGCCGTCACCCACGGCCGCGTCCCGGGACGGGACTTCGAGCTGCGGCTGTCGCTGCCGACCGGCAGCGTCCGTATCGAGGTCAGCGACACCCGTACCGAGCCCCGCCCCCCGAAACCCGGCGACGTACGACCTCCCCACCCCCTCGACGAACACGGCCGCGGACTCGTCCTGGTCGACGCCCTGGCGGATCGCTGGGAGGTGGTGGACCGTGAGCCGGCGCCCGGAAAGACCGTTCGCGTCGAAGTCGATCTATGGCGAGGTCACGGCGCCGAGAAGTAGGTCAACGCCACCTGGAGAGTCTCCCGCTGCCGTGGCCAGATCTTCTCCGGCCCCGCCACCAGCACCGCGTACTGCGTGCCGTTCTCGGCCACGAACGCGCGGTCCACGACCTGGCGCCGGGTGCCGTCCGGGCGGTCGTACGCGTAGATCAGTTCCGCCGCCTGCTCACCGGGGCCGTCCGGGGCCTCCTGGAGGCTGAGTTGGCGGTAGTTCTCGTTCGCGCTCAGGGTCTTCGACGTATTGCGCAGCGACTCGTACGGAGTCCGGCTTCCCTCCGTGTCGGTGTAGATCTGCACCAGGCTGACGTCGCCGGGGGAGTTGTAGAAGACGCCGTTGGTCTTCTCCTGGCGTTCCCAGCCTTCCGGTACGGCGATCGTGAAGCCCGCCGTGTCCTCCTGGAGCGTGTATCCCGACGGCACGTCAGAGGTCGGGGACGGTGACGTCGACAGCGACGGCGACTCCGTGGACCAGGTGCCGGCCGTGTCCGTGGGCACGCCGCCACCCGCACCTGTGGTGGAACTCGCCGTAGCCGTCGGTGATGCGCTCACGTCCGTCCCCGCGTCGTCGTCCTGCAACGCCAGCACGCCGAAGGCCACCGCCCCCGCGACCACCGCGACCGTCACGCCCGCGATGATCGCCGTCGTGCGGCGTGACCTCGGTAACGGGGCGGGCGGCGGCGTCACCGTGTACGTCGGGTCCTCGCCCTGCCCCTCGGCCGGTACCGGCGGGGCGTACGAGGGCACCGGCGGAGGCGGTGCCGTCGGTGGGACCGGCGCCCCCGAACCGCCCGCCGCCTCCCAGCTCTGCGTCTCGTCGTTCCAGCGGATGCCGCCGCCCCCCGACGCCCCGCCGTCCCCCGATATGCCGCTCATTCCGCCGCCACCCTCCGTCATCCTCCCAACAGGGCCGTCACCGCCTGTGCCACCGCTGCCCCCGACGCCGCCAGGCCCACCGCCGTGGCCGCGTCCTGGAGGGCCTGGCGCAGGCGGGTCAGGCTGCTCGGGCTGGCCTCGCCGGTGTTCTGGATCTCGCCCTGCGTCTCGTCGAGCCTGTCTGTCAGCCGGGAGGTCTCGGGGCTCACGGCGAAGGACCGGAGCTCCTCGCGCAACTGCCCTACCAGCTGGAGCAGTTGCTGCTGCTCGTCGGTCGGCTGCTGCGGCGGGGCCTCGTAGTTGTTCGCCACGCTGTTCCCGCCGAAGGCGAACGCCCCCTTCGCCGAGCCGATGTGGATGTGCTGGGAGCCGCTGCCCGGCTTCTCCTCATCCGCTGCCACTGTTTCCCTCCATCCCTGCCGAATTCCCGGCTCCCGAACTTCCGGCTCCCGAATTCCCGACGGCCGAATGCCCGGTACTCCGGCGCTCGGCCTCCCAGTTGTTGGCCTCACCGTGCTCGCCGAAGGCAAACGCTCCGCTGGCCTGCTCGATCAGCACGCCGCCGTTGCTGACGTTGATGACCTTCTGCTCGAACTCCTCGGTGCGGTAGCCGGCCTCGCGCAGTGCGCGGCGTACGCCGTTGGCCACCCGGTCCTGGATCGTCTTGAGGTAGCGCTGGTGGTCCATCTCCTGGAACAGTGACGCCTCGTCGTCCGAGCCGAGCTCGCGGATCGACACGGACGGCCCGTCCGGCATCGCCCGTCCCGAGCCCCGGGAGACCACCCGGCCCAGCAGGGTGAGGGTCCGCCATACGGTGACCACGGACTCGCCGGCGGTGTGCGGGACCCGGGACAGGGCCCAGACCGCCTTGCCGAGCGGGTTGGCGTGCAGGAAGTCGTGGGCCAGCCGGTCGGCTTCGCGGAACTGCGGCCGTACCGGGCGCAGGACGTGCGGCGCGACCTCCAGCATCAGCATGCCGCCCTGGGTGTGGACGCGGACGAAGACGGTCGTGACCAGCTCCTCCTCCCAGCCGCCCACCTGTACGCGCAGGAAGTGGCGCCGGGTCTCACCGCCCTCCTCGACGGCGCGGGCGCGGTGCTCCTCGAACTGGCCGGGGGCGTAAGGGGCGTACTGTCTGCCGGGCAGTCCGTCCACCGGGAGGAAGACGCACTCGTCGATCTGGAGCTGGCGCAGACGGTCCCGCACCGCCGCCGCTCCCTTCGGGGTGCGGGCGGTCGACGGCTCGCGCAGGGCCTCCAGCAGGGGCCTGATGCGGTTGAGGATCGTGTCGTTGTCCAGGGGGAGTGCGGGCTTGGCGAGGTCGTCGCGGGGGCGCAGCTCGACCGACAGGGACCAGGTGTCGTACGGGGATCCCGCGCCGCAGAACGGACGGTCCGCCCGGTACATCACCAGCCCGGCGCTCTGCTCGGTGCGGATGCGGTCCCGAAGGTGGTGGAAGCGGCCGCCCTGCGTGGTCCGTTCGGCGGGGTCGGCGGCCGCGTCGGGGAACTTCGGACGGGACAGCTCGCCGGCCAGCGCACGGGAGAACTGGTGGCGCTCGACGCCGACGCCCAGCGCCACCAGCAGCGGCAGCAACAGCGCGATCCAGGCGTTGAGGCGAGACGTTTCGAGGATCGCCTGCTGGAGCGTCAGGCCGGGGACCAGGAGGAAGTTCGAGAGGTCGCTGACCGACTCCAGCAGGTCGTAGTCCTCGGTGGCGCGCGAGTACAGCGTCAGTACGGCGTAGACCACGGAGAGGCGCGCGTACAGGCGCAGGATCCAGGCCGGGGCGCGGCGGTACCAGGCGGGCCGTGGGGCCGGTCCGCGCACCCTGGTGGCCAGGTACATCAGCGCCACCGGCAGCAGGAACATCAGGCTGAGCCAGTTGGTGAGCGGCACACCGACGATCCACAGCGCCAGCACCGCCGCCGCCCAGCCCAGTTGCAGGCGCTGCGCGCGCAGGGCGTGGGCCAGGACGCGGGCCGCGTCGAAGCCGAACGAGGGGGCGACGATGCGTTCGTCGTGGACGTAGAGCTCCTCTATCACCGTGCGGCGGTACGTCTCGTCGAGGTAGGTACCGGCGCACAGCAGTCGCGTCGCCTCGCTGGCGTGCGGGGCGGTGCGGTGCGGCGTCGGGGCTTGCCGGGTCACCGAGTTCTGCTGGGTCACTGTCTCGTCCCCCGAGTGTGTTCAGCCGACACCCAAGCATAAGGAGTGACGGACCGATTACACCGTGAATAAACGGTGTGGGAAACGCGGCCGGGGCGGGTGAGTTGGGGCTGCCCGGACCATTGACGTGCAAGTGATCCGATTCTACGGTCCGTTCGAACTTACGAGCATTGTCCGAGATGTAGGACGCCATCTCGGGCGACAGGAGCCCCCGCACTCAAGGAGGACCCGCATGAGCCGCACCCTCCGCACTCCCCGCAGGCGCACCGCCCTCCTCGCCCTCCCCGCCGCCGCCCTCCTCGCCCTGATCCCGTCCTCGGCGTCGGCCTACCCCAACCCCGGCCGGGTCACCGGCTCCGTCGTCACGCACGACCCGACGATGCTCCGCACCTCGTCGGGCCAGTACCTGCTGTACGCGACCGGCGGCGGCATCGCCGCCAAGACGTCGTCCGACCGCACCGCCTTCAGCGCGGGCGCTACCCGGCCTGTCCCATCCCTGCCGGATTCGGCCAACTCTGCGCGTTCGGCCACCCGGTGGCCGGTGCGGGAGTGAGCCCCGGACCCGTCGTACCCCGCACCTGCGCGGCCGTGAGCCCACCCCGAGCCGGCACCCCGGGCGGGGTGGGTGCGGGCACCGCGGCCGCGGCCGGCGCCACGGGCGACGGGAACGGCATCGGCGCGGGAGCGACGGGTGCGGGAGCCGGCATGGGGGCGACGGGTGCGGGAGCCGGCATGGGGGCGACGGGTGCGGGAGCAGGGGCCGGGGCTGGAGCAGGGGCCGGGGCGGGCGCCGGCATCGGGGCCACCGGAGCCGGCGCGGGCATCGGCATGCCGGTATCCTGCGGCACCCCCTGCGGCTGAGGCGCCGCAGGCGCGGGCGCGGGCATCGCTGCGGCCATCGCCTGCGCGGCGATGCCGGGCATCCCGGCGCCGTTGGTGGAGCTGACCAAGCGGTCCACGGCCGCCGTACCCGAGCTGTAGTTGGTCCCTGTACCGAGCTCGGGTACGGCGGCTCCCCTCCTGGTCCCGTAGAGCACCTGTTCCAGGCCGGACACCAGGCGACGCACGTCCACCTGGGGGCGCACCACGAGTCGCAGGAAGCGGCTGGACGAACCGATCTTGTTGCCGCACTCGCGGACCAGGATCCGGTGCTCGGTGAGCAGCCGGTCCCGGACCACCGTGCCCTCGGCGCCCACGGGGAGGCGCACGAAGAGGAAGTTGCCCTGTGACGGATAGACCGTCAGACCGGGCAGCTGGGCCAGATGGCTGGCCATGTCGAGACGGTCGCGCCGCACCTGGTGCAGGCTCTGCGCGTACTCGGCTCCGTGCTCCTTCAGCATGAACACCACGTGCTCGGCGAAGGCGTTGAGGTTCCACTTGGGCAGCATCGAGCGGACCATGCCCGCGAGCGCCGGGTTGGCGACCAGATAGCCGAAGCGGATGCCGTGCAGACCGAAGTTCTTGCCGAGGGAGCGCAGGACGATGACGTTCGGGCGGAGCATCGCCTCCTGGACGACCGACGGCTCCTGCTCGGCGTCGGCGAACTCCAGGAAGGACTCGTCGATGATGACCAGGTCCAGGTCGGCCATCGCGTCCATGAACTGCACGAGCGCGTGCTTGTGGAGGTAGCCGCCGTCGGGGTTGTTCGGGTTGCAGATCACCGCGACCCGCGTCCCGCGGGCGCGGATGAACTCGGCGTACTGGGCGAGGTCCAGGGCGAAACCGCTGGACTCCTGCAGCGGGAACATGTCGACCCGCTTGCCGGTCTCCATCGGCTGGTCGGTCCAGCGGCCGAACGTGGGGACGGGGATGGCGAGGGACTCACGGACCAGCAGGTGATCGATCCAGGTGATCAGCTCGGTGGATCCGTTGCCCATCGCCACGCACTGCGGCGGAAGCTGGAGCAGGCTGCACAGTTCGGCGGTGATCGTGTCGGCGCTGCTCGGGTAGTACGTGATGATGTCCCGCAACCGGGACGCCATGTCCTGGAACATCTCCGGCGTCGGGAAGTACGGGTTGCAGGGAATGCAGAAGTCGACCGGACCGGCCCCGTCGCCGCCCTCCCGCGTCAGCGCCGCCATTGACGGGCTGTGTGCCGCGGTGCTGCGGAACAGCGAGGTGACGTTGTCGGCCACATGGAACCTCCGTGTTTGGGTGGCCCGCGCGGGGGAGCACGGGCCGCCCATACATACGGAGGCTGGGGTGGCGCTGTTCAACCACTGAGAAATCGGTGAGAACTTGTGTGCCACCTGTGAAGATCCGTCAGCAGGTGAACGAGTGCACCGTCGTCGAACGGTACGTCTGCCCGGGGCGCAGCACCGTCGACGGGAACGACGGCTGGTTCGGCGAGTCCGGGAAGTGCTGCGTCTCCAGGCACAGCGCGTCGCCCTGCCGGTAGACGTTGCCGCCCGAACCGACGAGCGTGCCGTCGAGGAAGTTGCCGGAGTAGAACTGCAGGCCCGGCTCGGTGGTCGCCATGCGCAGGGTGCGGCCGGAGGACGGGTCCTTCAGCGTGGCGCACCACTCGGGGCGCGGCGAGATGCCCTTGTCCAGCACCCAGTTGTGGTCGATGCCCTGGGCGTACAGCAGCTGCTGGTGGGCTTCGCGCAGGTGCTCGCCGATTCGCCTGGTGCGGAGGAAGTCGAAGGGGGTGCCCGCGACGGGGGCCGGCTCACCGGTGGGGACGAGGCCCGAGTCGACGGGGGTGTAGCGGGACCCGGCGATCTTCAGCTCGTGGTTCTCGATCGTGCCGCTGCCCTCGCCCGCGAGGTTCCAGTACACGTGGCTGGTGAGGTTGACGACCGTGGCCTGGTCGGTGGTGGCCTCGTAGTCGATGCGCCAGTCGCCGTGCTTGGTGAGGGTGTACGTCACCTTCACCTTGAGCGTGCCCGGGTAGCCCATCTCGCCGTCGACGGAGGTGTAGTGCAGGTGCAGGCCGACGTCGGAGCCCTTGGTGAACGGCTCGATGTCCCACACGCGCTTGTCGAAGCCCTTGGCGCCGCCGTGCAGGCTGTTCTCGCCGTCGTTGACGGAGAGCTGGTAGGCCTTGCCGTCCAGGGTGAACCTGCCCTCGCCGATGCGGTTGCCGTAGCGGCCGATCAGCGCGCCGAAGTACGGGCTCTTGGCGACGTAGTCCTCGATGTTGTCGAAGCCCAGGGAGATGTTGGCGTACCGGCCGCGCCGGTCCGGGACCTCCAGGGACTGCACGATGCCGCCGTAGGAGAGGACCTTCATCCGGGTGCCGCCGTTGGCCAGCGCCCAGCTGTGGACCTTCGTGCCGTCGGCGAGCGTGCCGAAGAGCGACTTCACCGGCTTGTTGCCTCTCTTGGCGCCGTTACTGAGGAAGCGGAAGGGCCCCGCCTTCCGGCGGGACCCTGTGCTTGGACCTACGAACCGACCTTGCGCTTGTTCCACACGTCGAACCCGACCGCCGTCAGGAGCACCAGGCCCTTGATGACCTGCTGCCAGTCGGTGCCGATGCCGACGAGGTTCATACCGTTGTTCAGCACACCCAGGACCAGGCCACCGATGATCGCGCCGAGGACGGTGCCGACGCCGCCGCTCATCGACGCACCGCCGATGAACGAGGCCGCGATCGCCTCCAGTTCGAAGTTGAGGCCGGCCTTGGGCGAGGCGGCGTTGAAGCGGGCGGCGAAGACCAGACCCGCCAGAGCCGCGAGCATGCCCATGTTCAGGAAGATCAGGAAGACGACCTTCTTGTCCTTCACACCCGACAGCTTGGCCGCGGGCAGGTTGCCGCCGATGGCGTAGATGTGCCGGCCGATGATCGCGTTGCGCATCACGTAGCCGAAGCCGACGAGCAGCGCACCCAGGATCAGCAGCACGATCGGGGCGCCCTTGTAGCTGGCCAGCAGCATTGTGATGGTGAGCACGGCGGCGCCGATCGCCACCAGCTTGAGCAGGAAGAGGCTGGTGGGCGGCACGTCCAGCGCGAACTCCTGCTGCCGCCTGCGGTCACGGAACTCCTGGAGCACCACGAAGCCGATCAGGGCGAAGCCCATCAGCAGCGTCAGATTGTGGTAGTTGGTCTCCGGGCCGACCTCGGGCAGGAAGCCGTTGGCGACCTTCTGCAGACCCTCGGGGAACGGGCCGAGCGTCTGGCCCTCAAGGAAGATCTCGGTCAGACCACGGAAGATCAGCATGCCCGCCAGGGTCACGATGAACGACGGTATGCCGAGATACGCGATGAAGAACCCTTGCGCCGCACCCGCGAGCGCACCGATGGCCAGACACAGCACAACGGCGAGGACCCATGGTATGTCGTTCTTGACCATGAACACGGCTGCCATCGAGCCCACGAACGCCGTCAACGAGCCGACCGACAGGTCGATGTGGCCCGCGATGATGACGAGCATCATGCCGATCGCGAGGATCAGGATGTAGCTGTTCTGCAGCACCAGGTTGGAGACGTTGCGCGGCAGCAGCAGGTCGCCGTCGGTCCACACGGCGAACAGCACCACGATCAGGCCGAGGGCGATCAGCATGCCGTACTGCCGCATGTTGCGGCGCATGCCGTCCAGCACCAGTTGGAGCAGGCCGTCGTCCGCGGCCCCTGAGCTCTTGCCCGGCGGCGCGGGGGCCGGGTTCTTGGCGGTCACATCCGTGCTCATCGGGATACCTCTTTGTCCTTCGTCATCTGACGCATCAGCGATTCCTGCGAGGCCTCGGCCCGCGAGAACTCACCGGTCAGCCGCCCCGCGGCCATCGTGTAGATGCGGTCACACATGCCGAGCAGTTCGGGCAGCTCGGAGGAGATGAAGACGACCGCCTTGCCCTGGGCGGCCAGCTGGTCGATGACCGTGTAGATCTCGTACTTGGCACCGACGTCGATGCCACGCGTCGGCTCGTCCAGGATCAGCACATCGGGACCGGCGAAGATCCACTTGCTGAGGACGACCTTCTGCTGGTTGCCGCCGGACAGCTTGCCCACCGGCTCGAAGACGGTCGGCGCCTTGATGTTCATGGACTTGCGGAAGCCCTCGGCGACCTGCCGCTCCTCGTGCTCGTCGACCACGCCCCGCTTGGCGACCTTGCCCAGCGCGCTGAGCGAGATGTTGCGGTTGATGGTGTCGATGAGGTTGAGGCCGTAGTGCTTGCGGTCCTCGGTGACGTACGCGATGCCGTTCCTGACCGCCTCGGGGACGGTCTTCGTACGGATCTCCTTGCCGTCCTTGAACACCTTGCCGCCGTGGTAGCGGCCGTACGTCCGTCCGAAGACGCTCATGGCGAGCTCCGTACGGCCGGCGCCCATCAGGCCGGCGATGCCGACGATCTCGCCGCGCCGGACCTGGATCGACACGTCGTCGACGACCTTGCGCTGCTGGTCGATCGGGTGGTGCACGGTCCAGTCGCGGATCTCCAGCGCGGGCGCCGCGCCCTCCTCCGGCTCGTGCGGGGTGCGGTCGGGGAAGCGGTGCTCCAGGTCCCGGCCGACCATCCCGCTGATGATCCGGTCCTCGGTGGTCTCCGGCGACTTCACATCGAGGGTCTCGATGGTCTTGCCGTCGCGGAGGATCGTCACCGAGTCGGCGACCTTGCGGATCTCGTTGAGCTTGTGGGAGATGATGATCGAGGTGATGCCCTGCTTCTTCAACTCCAGGATCAGATCCAGGAGTTTGCCGCTGTCCTCGTCGTTCAGGGCCGCGGTCGGCTCATCCAGGATGAGCAGCTTCACCTTCTTCGACAGCGCCTTCGCGATCTCCACCAGCTGCTGCTTGCCCACGCCGATGTCGGCGACGCGGGTGTCGGGGTGGTCGGACAGACCGACCCGGCGCAGCAGTTCGGTGGCGTGCCGCAGGGTCTCCCGCCAGTCGATGAACCCGCCCTTGGCGTGCTCGTTGCCGAGGAAGATGTTCTCCGCGAGGGAGAGGAACGGCGACAGCGCCAGCTCCTGGTGGATGATGACGATGCCGCGGTGCTCGCTCGCCCGGATGTCCTTGAACTCGCAGACCTCCCCCTCGAAGAGGATGTCCCCGTCGTAGGTGCCGTGCGGGTGGACGCCGGAGAGGACCTTCATCAGGGTCGACTTACCGGCGCCGTTCTCCCCGCAGATGGCGTGGACCTCGCCCTGCTGGACGGTCAGCGTGACGTCCGACAGCGCCTTGACGCCGGGAAAGGTCTTGACGATCGAGCGCATTTCCAGGACGGGTCCCGCCATGGTCGTGCCTTCCAATCAGAGTGGTCCGGCGGTTACTTGAGGTCGCTTGCCTTGATGTAGCCGGAGTCCACGACTTCCTTCTGGTAGTTGGTCTTGTCCACGGAGACCGGCGTGAGCAGGTAGGCGGGGACGACCTTGGAGCCGTTGTCGTAGGTCTTGGTGTCGTTGACCTCGGGCTTCTTCTTGTTGAGCACCGCGTCGACCATGTTCGAGGCCACCTTGGCGAGTTCGCGGGTGTCCTTGTACACGGTCATCGACTGCTCGCCCGCGATGATCGACTTCACCGAGGCGACCTCGGCGTCCTGACCGGTGACGATCGGCAGCGGCTTGCTCTTGGAGCCGTAGTCGTCCGACTTGAGCGCCGAGAGGATGCCGATGGAGATGCCGTCGTACGGCGAGAGCACCGCGTCGACCTTGTCGGACTTGTAGGCCGACGTCAGGATCTCGTCCATGCGGTTCTGGGCCTTGCCGCCGTCCCAGCGCAGCGTGGTGACCTGCGTCAGCTTCGTCTGGCCGGACTTGACGACGAGCTGCTTCTTGTCGATGTACGGCTGCAGGACCTTCATCGCGCCGCCGAAGAAGTAGCGCGTGTTGTTGTCGTCGTTGGAGCCGGCGAACAGCTCGATGTTGAACGGGCCCTTCTTGGAGCCGTCCTTCAGGCCGAGCTTGTCGACGATGTAGCCGGCCTGGAGCTCGCCGACCTTCTCGTTGTCGAACGACGCGTAGTAGTCGACGTTCTCGGTGCCGAGGATCAGGCGGTCGTAGGAGATGACCGGGATGTTGGCGTCCTTGGCCTGCTGGAGCACGTTGTTCATCGACTTGTTGTCGATGGCCGCGACGATCAGCGCCTTCACACCCTGCGTGATCAGGTTCTCGATCTGCGAGACCTGCTGGTCCGGGTCGTCCTCGCCGTAGACCAGCCGGGTCTTGTAGCCCTTGGACTCCAGGTCCGCGACGACGTTCTTGCCGTCGGCGATCCAGCGCTCGGAGGACTTGGTCGGCATCGCGATGCCGATGGTGGCGCCCTTGGTGTCCCCGGCTTCCTCCTTGCTGCCGCCTTCGCCGCTCTGGCCGCAGGCGGACAGGGTGAGGGCGAGGGAGGCGGCGGAGGCTATGGCGGCGAGTGCGGCTCTGCGAGTGCGCATGGTCATCATCCTTGATGTGTGTGAGCAGGGCTCGGTCTGGCGAAGCGAGGACGCGTGTCGAGGGCCGTGCGGGTAGACCGAGGGTGTGTGGGATTGTGTTCGACTGCGTCGTCTTCTGTGAAGGGGGTTTGTCCGGAACGTTATGCGGGAGTTTCGAATCGCTTCAGCGTTCCGGGCAGCCGTGAACCGAGCGGCGCCATGTCGCCGTCCGCTCCGTGCCGCGCGAGGAGGTCCAGGGCCAGCCGGCCGCGCCGTACGCGTTCCTTGGCCGTGGACAGCGTGAGGTCCCGCATGTGGTTCCCGTAGGGGTAGATCCCGGGGGCCTTCGACAGACCGAACTTGAGGTAGAGCGGTGCGCCGCGCCGGATCAGCTCGGCGACCTCGTACATCCGGATGTAGCCGCCGAGGTCGTCGGGGGCCTCGATGTACATGTCCATGGGGGCGGCGGAGACCCGCCGTATCTCGGTGAGATGGTCGAGCGTCAGATCGCTGGGCACGTTGATCGAGTCACCGCCCAGGTTCTCGTACACGGCGTACGCGGTCGGGTTGACCGGACCGATCAGCGCCGACACCTTGAGGGTCGTGTCGGCCGGCAGGATCCCGGCGCCGCGGGCCCGGTGCAGCGTCCACAGCACACCCTCATCGGCGACGAGCAGGCACTTCACGCCCAGCTCGGTCGCGCGTACGGCGTCCTCCACGCATCCGGCGACCGCGTCGTGTCCGCGGGCCCTGAGGCCGGCGCCCTTGGAGTCGGTACGGGTGGAGCCGCCGATGTCCCACGTGCCGCGCGGGCCGGTGAACAGGCAGAGCTCGATGTCACGCTCGGCGGTGGCCTCCACCATCTCGGTGATCTCGGCGTCGGTGAGCATCCAGATGCCGCTGCCCTGGCTGATCCGGTGGATCGGCACATCGAGCCGCGAGGACTCCTTGAGGACCACGGCGAGCGCCTCGGGCCCCTCGACGGAGGGCACCTCGGTGCGCCAGCGGCCACCGTCGGGGAAGGTGTGCGGGGAGGCGTCGGAAGGGTCGAGGGCGGGCGTGCCCAGACCGAGCGCGGCGAGGGCCTGCTCGCCGGGTCGGCGTGGCGCCGGGGCAGCGGTGTCAGTCACTGAATGTCCTTCGCGTTCGATATTTCGGACGGAGTTCGCGGCTCTGGGTACAGCAAGATTGTGGATGTACGCCGGTACGGGGTCGTCAGGTACCCCCGTACCGGCGTACGGCTCAGGGGCGGTTCATGGCCGCAGCAGGACCTTTCCGACCTTCGGGTCGCCGGAGCCCACCAGCTCGATGGCCTGGGCGAACTGCTCCAGCGGCAGCTCGTGCGTGACGAGCGGCAGTGGATCGAGGAGCCCGGCCCCGAAGACCCGCACCGTGTGCGCCCAGGCGTCCGGCGCCGCACCGAACACGGTGTGCACCTCCAGCTGGCGTACGACGAGATCCGTCGGGTCGAGCCCGTCCGCGCCCGCCGCGGGGATCCCCGTCAGGACCAGCCGCCCGCCACGCCGCAGCAGGGCGGCGGCGGTGCGCGCCGCGTCCGCGGACCCGGCGGTCTCGATGACGACGTCGAAATCGTCGGGGAGCTGCTGGTCCTTGGTGCGGAAGTCCGTGGCGCCGAACCGCTCGGACAGCTCGGCCCGGTCCGGACGGGTGCCCACGACGAGCAGCTCGGCCGGGGAGGCGGCCTTCAGGAACTGAACGGCGAACATGCCCAGCGTCCCGGTGCCCACGACCGCGACCCGTTCACCGGGAACGGCCCTCGCCTTGAGCGCGGCGGCCGCGATGCACGCGGCCGGCTCCAGCAGTGCCGCCGCCGTCAGATCCGCGTCGTCCGGGAGGACGTGCAGCAGACGGGCGGGGAGTGTGAGCGTGGTGGCCATGGCGCCCGGCTGGGTGAAGCCGGTCTCCTCGTAACCCGCGGTGCACAGCGTGGTCTCGCCCGCGTGACAGCGGTCGCACACCTGGCAGTTGCGGAAGCCCTCGCCAACCACCTTGCGGCCCACAAGACTTGAGGGGACGCCGTCCCCGACCGCGGTCACCGTCCCGGACCACTCGTGGCCCGGGGTGAGGGGGTAACGGACGTACCCCTCGGGCCGGTTGCCCTGGAAGACCTCACGGTCGCTGCCGCAGATCCCGGAGGCGTGCACCCGGACCAGGGCCTCGCCGGCCTCCGGCTGCCGAGGCTCGTGCGGCACCAGCCGGTGCTCGCCCGGAGACTCGATCACCACGGCGGTACTCACTGAAGCCCCCTGGAGCCGGACCGGCGGGTGCTCACTTGTCCCCCTTGGGCTTGCGCTGCTCCCAGCCCTCGGCCCACAGGTCGAAGCGAGCCTGCTGCTGCGGGAACTCCGCCGCCGCGTCCACGTCCAGCTCGACACCGAGACCGGGCTCGTGGGACAGGTGGAAGCAGCCGTCCTCGGGGTTCACCTGGGGGGCGCCCTTGACGACCTTCTTGATCTCCGCGTCCGCGAAGTCATTGAAGTGCTCAAGGATCTTGAAGTTGGGTGCGGTGAAGCCGACCTGGAGGGAGGCGGCGGTCAGCACCGGCCCGCCCACGTTGTGCGGGGCCACCAGCGTGTAGTGGGTCTCGGCGGTGGCGGCCAGCTTGCGGGTCTCCCAGATGCCGCCGATGTGGCCGACGTCGGGCTGGATGATGTCGACGGCCTGGCTCTCGAACAGCTCCCGGAACTCGATCCGGTCGTGGATGCGCTCACCCGTGGCCACCGGGATGTCGACCTTGGCGGCGACCTTCTCCAGCGCCTTCAGGTTCTCCGGCGGGCACGGCTCCTCCAGCCACGCGGGCTTGAAGGGCGCCAGCTCCTTGGCGAGGCGGACGGCGGTGGAGGGCGAGAACCGGCCGTGCATCTCCAGCATCAGCTCGGCGTCCGGCCCGATCGCGTCGCGCACGGCCTCGATCAGCGAGACGGCGTACAGGCTCTCCTTGTGGTCCAGCTCGAAGTGGCCGGTGCCGAAGGGGTCGATCTTGAGCGCCCGGTACCCGCGCTCCATGACGCCCTGCGCCGCCTTGTGGTAGGCCTCGGGAGTGCGCTCCGTGGTGTACCAGCCGTTGGCGTACGCCTTGACCTTGTCGGTGACCTTGCCACCGAGCAGCTGCCAGACGGGGACGCCGAGGGCCTTGCCCTTGATGTCCCAGCACGCCATCTCGATCACGGCGATGCCGGACATCACGATCTCGCCGGCCCGGCCGTAGTCGCCGTACTTCATGCGTCGTGTCAGGTCCTCGACGGCGAAGGGGTCGGACCCGAGAATGTGATTGGTCTTCGCCTCGTGCAGATAGCCGAGCAGCGCGTCGGTGTGGCCCAGCATGCGGGTCTCGCCGACTCCGGTGAGTCCCTCGTCGGTGTGCACCTGCACGTAGGTCAGGTTCCGCCACGGCGTTCCTACCACGTGTGTGCTGATTCCCGTGATGCGCACGGTACTCCCTGTCCTCTTCGGGTCTGGCCGTTCGAAATTTCGTAAGGCGTTCGAAATTCTGGTCGCGACAGTAGGGACGACCCGGTTGGAGTGTCAATGGGTCGAACGGGTAACGGTTTTGGGTCGACCATCGAGTGGCAGTAAATAGGCGGAAATATCCGTCACTTGAGCCGCGAAAAATGGCACTCATTGTGCGCGTGATGACCCGGATGTTGCTCCCGTCCAAGGCGGGTACCGGGGTGTCCCGGCGGGGCGGGCGGTCCCCGTGGGGCGGGCGTCGACCGATTGTTTCCGGCCGTGCGGGCATGGGTCGGGCGATGGCCGGTCCGCACGGTCCGGGCTGCCGAGGTGTGGTCCTGGCAGGTGAATCGGCCCTTGTGTCGCCCCGGTCCAGGGTGGCGGGGTGGCTCGCGTCAACGCGTTCGGGCCAAGAGGGTGTTACCGGGCGGGGCGCGCGCTGGAACGGGCCGCCCCGGCAGCGCTCGGCGACCGGCGTGTTATTCAACCGTGATGACAGACCTGATGCAGCCCTCTTGACCGCCATGAATTGTTAGCGCTCACAATGACGTCCGCGCTCATCGGTCATCGCCCCACGGCATCTGAGGAGATATGAGCGTCATACCCGAAGTGCTCCAACTCGCCTTGCCGCCCTGTGTCCTGGGGCGTTCCGGAACCCCGGAGTGAAGCCGGTCGAGCGGATTCGTCCGCCCACGGCACAGGTCTTATCGGCAGACGACCGTCAAGGAGGTGCGGCCGTGACCAACTCGCAGTTGCGGCCGCCCACCATGGCCGATGTGGCACGCCTGGCCGGTGTGTCCCACCAGACCGTCTCCCGCGTACTGGGCGATCACCCCAATGTGCGGGACGCGACCCGGGTCAAGGTGCTGCGTGCGATCGAGGAGATGGGCTACCGGCGCAACTTCTCCGCACGGGCACTCGCCACCCGGCGCACCCGGACCCTCGGTGTGGTCGCCTCCAGCACCACGCTCTACGGGCCGGCCAGCACACTGTTCGCGTTGGAGGAGGCGGCGCGTGCCCAGGGGTATCTCGTCTCCACGGTCAGTCTGCGCGAGCTGACGGTCGAGACCCTCGCCGAGGCGCTGAACCGTCTCAGCGAGGGCGGGGTGGAGGGAGTGATCGCCCTCGCCCCGCAGCGCTCGGCCGTCCAGGCCCTCGCCGAACTCCGCCACCCCTTCCCGGTGGTGGCCGTGGGCACCGGGTCCGGCGCCGAGATCCCGAGCGTCAACGTCGACCAGCATCTGGGCGCGCGGCTGGCCACCGGCCACCTGCTGGCCGCCGGCCACCGTACGGTCTGGCACCTCGCCGGACCCGAGTCCTGGCAGGAGGCGCTGGACCGCACCGTCGGCTGGCGGGAGACCCTGGAAGCGGCCGGCATCGAACCGCCGACGCCGCTGCGCGGGGACTGGAGTCCGCTGTCGGGCTACCGGGCCGGCCAGGAACTGGCGGGCTGGGTGGGCCGGGGCCTGACCGCCGTCTTCGTCGCCAACGACCAGATGGCGCTGGGGGTGTTGCGGGCCCTGCGTGAGGCGGGGGTGCGCACGCCCCAGGACGTCGCGGTGGTCGGCTTCGACGACATCCCGGAGTCGGAGTTCTTCGCCCCGCCCCTCACCACCGTCCGGCAGGACTTCTCGACGGTCGGTCAGCGGAGCATCGCCCTGCTGCTGGACCTCATCGAGGGCCGGACCCCGTCCGGGACGTCCACGGTCGAACCTCAACTCGTCGTTCGTGCCAGTACGTTCCCGTACCTCCCGCAGTCGGGGACGGCGCCCGGCTGACGCTCCACCGACGCCTCGCCGTCCTTTCATCCACTTCCATATGGCCGATATTTCGAACAATGATCGACAGGTTGGACGTGCCGCGGCCGGCCGGTCCCACCGAGTGACAACCGAGTCCCAGGGGCCCATCCCCGGACCGGCTCTTCAAAGGAGAAGACACATGCTCAACAGACGGAACTTCCTCACCGCGGCGGTCGGCGTGGCGGCCGCGGGCACCCTGGCGGCCTGCGCCAAGGAAGACGGCGGCGGCTCCGACTCCCCCGGCGGCGGCAAGGCGATCACCCTCGGCTTCGCCCAGGTCGGCTCCGAGAGCGGCTGGCGCACCGCCAACACCGACTCGGTGAAGTCGGCCGCGAAGGAGGCCGGTATCAACCTCAAGTTCTCCGACGCCCAGCAGAAGCCGGAGAACCAGATCTCCGCGATCCGCAGCTACATTGCCCAGGGTGTCGACGTCATAGCCTTCTCGCCGACGGTCGTCAAGGGCTGGGACGTGGTGCTGAAGGAGGCCAAGGCCAAGAACATCCCGGTGGTTCTCACCGACCGCTCCATCGAGACCTCCGACGACTCCCTCTACGTGACCCTGGTGGGCTCCGACTTCACGGACGAGGGCCGCCGCGCCGCCAAGATCCTGGAGAAGGTCCTGGAGAAGGCCGGCCACAAGGGCCCCGTGAAGATCGCCCAGCTGGAGGGCACCACCGGTTCCGCCCCGGCGATCGAGCGCGCCAAGGGCTTCAAGGAGGTCATGGACGCGGAGCACAAGGACGACTGGAAGATCGTCGCCAGCCAGAGCGGTGACTTCACCCGCGCCGGCGGCAAGCAGGTCATGGCGGCCTTCCTGCAGTCCAACCCGGACATCGACGTGTTGTTCGCGCACAACGACGACATGGGTCTCGGCGCCATCCAGGCCATCGAGGCGGCCGGCAAGAAGCCCGGCAAGGACATCCTCATCGTCACGATCGACGGCGTGAAGGACGGCTTCGTCGCCATGTCCGAGGGCAAGATCAACGCCATCGTCGAGTGCAACCCGCTGCTCGGCCCCCAGCTGATGGAGGTCGTGAAGAAGGTCAAGAACGGCGAGAAGGTCGAGCGCTGGGTCAAGACCAAGGAGAGCGACTTCATGCAGGACCAGGCCAAGGCCGCGCTCCCCTCCCGCAAGTACTGACCACCGCACCCGCCGGCAGGAGCCTCTGGCCGACCGGAGCCCGGTCGGCCAGGCCCTGTGGGCCTGCGGCAGCTCGACACATCAGGAGCGCCGCCGAGACTCCGCCCCACGTGAGGGGCTTGCAGTCAACGGCTGCGGTCCAGCCCGAACCGACCCCTTGCGGGCGCAATCAACCGAACACGAACTGAGTCCCCACCGGGTAAAGCCGGTGGGTCCCTCACTAGGAGAGGTATGGCAGAGCCGAGGCCCGTTCTGGAGATGACGGGCATAGTCAAGGAATTTCCGGGGGTACGGGCTCTGTCGGGCGTCGACTTCCGGCTCTTCCCCGGCGAGATCCACGCCCTCATGGGCGAGAACGGCGCGGGGAAGTCCACGCTCATCAAGGTGCTGACCGGGGTCTACTCCCTGGACGGCGGCACCGTCACCCTCGACGGCAGGACGGTGCACATCGGCAGCCCGCTGCAGGCGCAGCAGGCCGGCATCAGCACCGTCTACCAGGAGGTCAACCTCTGCCCCAACCTGTCGGTGGCGGAGAACATCTTCATCGGACGTGAACCCACGCGAGCGGGCCGTATCCAGTGGAAGCGGATGCGCAAGGAGGCCGCGGAGCTGGTCGACCGGCTCGGCCTCGACATCGATGTGACCGCGCCCCTGTCCTCGTACCCGCTGGCCGTGCAGCAACTGGTCGCGATCGTACGGTCGGTGGGCACCGGAGACAGCGACGGCGAGGGCTCCGGCACCAAGGTGCTGGTCCTGGACGAACCCACCTCCAGCCTCGACCGCGACGAGGTCCTCGAACTGTTCCGCCTGATGCGGCAGTTGCGGGACGAGGGCGTCGCGATCCTCTTCGTGTCGCACTTCCTCGACCAGATCTACGAGATCTGCGACCGGATGACCATCCTGCGCAACGGCACCCTGGTCGGCGAGCACATGGTCCGCGACCTCGACCAGGTCGGGCTGATCGAGCTGATGATCGGCAAGGCCCTGGACCAGCTGGAGGGGTTGCACGAGCACCAGCTGCGCTCCGACGTCGGCGAGACCCTGGTCCAGGCCGAGGGGCTGGGCCGCACCGGTGGCATCGCCCCCTTCGACCTGGAGATCAGGAAGGGCGAGGTGGTCGGCCTCGCCGGGCTGCTCGGCTCGGGCCGCACCGAACTGGCCAGGCTGCTCTTCGGCGCCGACCAGCCCGACAGCGGCAAGGTGACCATCGGCGGCGAGAAGGTCTCGATGAGCGCCCCGAACGACGCCATCGGCGCCGGTGTGGCGTTCTGCTCGGAGAACCGCAAGACCGAGGGCCTCGTCCCCGAGCTGACAGTGCGGGAGAACATCATTCTCGCCCTCCAGGCGGCGCGCGGCTGGACCCGGCCCATCCCGGCCGCCCAGCGCGACGAACTCGTCGCCAAGTACATCAAGGCGCTGGACATCCGCCCCGCCAACCCCGAGGCCAGAGTCGGCCGGCTGAGCGGCGGCAACCAGCAGAAGGTGCTGCTCGCCCGCTGGCTGATCACCCAGCCTCAGCTGCTGATCCTCGACGAGCCCACGCGCGGCATCGACGTCGGCGCCAAGGCCGAGATCCAGAAGCTCGTGGTGTCCCTCTCCGAGGACGGCATGGCCGTGCTCTACATCGCGGCCGAGCTGGAGGAGGTTCTCCGCCTCAGCCACACCATCGGCGTGCTGCGCGACCGCAAGCTGGTCGCGCGACTCACCAACGGGCCGGAGATCACCACCAGCAAGATCCTGGAGACCATCGCGAGCGGAGAACACGAATGAGCACCCCACCCAATGCCGCGACTTCCCGCTGGCGAGCGCTGACGCACCACAACCTGTTCTGGCCGGTAGCGGTCCTGGTCGCCCTGCTGCTCGTCAACATCCCCTTCACCCCCGACTTCTTCGCGATCAGGATGACGGACGGCCACCTCTACGGCAGCCTCGTCTCGATCGTGCTGTTCGGCTCGCCGCTGATCCTGGTGGCGGTCGGCATGACCCTGGTCATCGCCACCGGCGGCATCGACCTCTCCGTGGGTGCCGTGGTCGCCATCACCGGCGCCCTGACCTGCTCGTACATCAGTGATCAGGCCGACCAAAGCGCCCTGGCCGGAGTCTTCCTGGCCATGGGCATCGGACTGGTGGCGGCGGTCGTCTGCGGCCTGTGGAACGGCTTCCTGGTCGCCCGGATGGGCATTCAGCCGATCATCGCGACCCTCATCATCATGGTCGCCGGACGCGGTGTCGCCCAGCTGATCACCGACGGCCAGATCATCACCATCAACAGCGAGCCGTACAAGCTGATCGGCGGCGGCTACTGGCTGACCCTGCCCTTCTCCATCTTCGTGGTGGCCGCGGTCGTGGCCATCACGGTGGCCCTGACCCGCCGTACGGCGCTCGGTCTGCTCGTGGAGTCGGTCGGCGGCAACGCCGAGGCCAGCCGCCTGGTCGGCATCCGGTCCCGGCGCATCAAGATCATGGTGTACGTCTTCTGTGCCCTGTGCGCGGGCATCGCGGGCCTGATGATCAGCTCCAACACCTCGGCCGCGGACGGCAACAACGCCGGCCTGTGGATCGAGCTGGACGCGATCCTCGCCGTCGTCCTCGGCGGCACCTCGCTGCTCGGCGGGCGGTTCTCGATCGGCGGCACGGTGGTCGGCGCCCTCGTGATCCAGACCCTGACCACCACGATCTACACCATCGGCGTGCCCACCCAGACCAACCTGGTCTTCAAGGCCGTCGTCGTCATCGTCGTCTGCCTGCTGCAGTCCCCCAAGTTCCGGGCCAAGGTCTTCGGTGCCAAGGGCCCCAAGGGGTTGCGCCGGGCCGCCGCCCCGGCGCCGGCCGCTCCCGCCGCCGACGCCGCCCCGAAGATGGAGGTGTCGCAGTGAGCGCGACCACCAAGACCCCCACGGTGCCGGAAGGCCGTACGGTGTCCCAGGCGTCCGCGGTCACCCGCCTGCTCGGCGACCGGCGGCTGCCCGTCCTGGTCACGGTCACCCTGTTCCTCGCGATGTACATCACCGGCCTCAGCCGGTACCAGAACTACGGGTTCGGTGAACCGCAGGTCTTCCTCAACCTGTTCATCGACAACGGCTATCTGCTGGTCGCCGCCGTCGGCGTCACGTTCGTCATCATGTCCGGCGGCATCGACCTGTCCGTGGGCTCGGTGATCGGCTTCACCACCATGTTCACGGCATGGCTGGTGGAGCGCCAGGGCCTGCCGCTGCTGCTGGTCGTCCCGATCGCCCTGGGTGTGGGCGCGTTCGGCGGCTTCCTCATGGGCTATGTGATCCACAACTTCGAGATCCAGCCGTTCATCGTGACCCTCGCCGGCCTCTTCCTCTTCCGGGGCCTGTGCCTGGTCATCAGCAAGGAGTCCATCTCCATCAGCGACTCCACGGTGAGCGACCTGGCCCAGACACGGGTGTCGCTGGGGCTGGGGGAGCTGTCGATCGGAGCCGTCGTGGCCCTGGTCGTCCTCGCCGCCGCCTTCTACATCCTCCACTACACGCGCTTCGGCCGCCGGGTGTACGCCATCGGCGGCAACGAGCAGTCCGCGCTGCTGATGGGGCTCCCGCTGGGCGGCACCAAGATCGCCGTGTACACGATGAGCGGCTTCTGCTCGGCGCTGGCCGGCCTGTTGTTCATGCTGTACATCCAGTCCGGCGACCCGCTGCACGCCGTCGGCATGGAACTCGACGCGATCGCCGCGGTCGTCATCGGCGGCACGCTGCTGACGGGCGGCTCCGGTTACGTCGTGGGCACCGTGTTCGGTGTCCTCGTGCTGGGCCTGATCAAGAGCATCATCCAGTTCGAGGGCACGCTCAGCTCCTGGTGGACGAAGATCGCCACCGGTGTGCTGCTCTGCGCGTTCATCCTGATCCAGCGGACGATGACGGCCCGTAAGCAGACCTGACCCGAAGGGCGCTCCGCACCGACGCGGTCCGTCACACGCCCGCCGTGTGACGGACCGCGTCGGCGTCTTTCGGCACTCGGCGCCGGAGGGATCGCGGCGAATGGTCGGGCTTGACCTCAACCGAGGAATCCGGAAGGGCCAGTTCCATACATAATCTTCACGAGAGGCCCTAGGAACGATCCATCTGCGGAACCTAGTCTTCCCGCGTCATGGACTACTGCCACCCGTGCCGACGGCACCTGAATGGCGCCCTCGCCTGCCCGGGATGCGGCGCCGCGGTCGAAGAGCTGCGCGTGTACGCGGGCCCGGGCGAGGCCTATCCGCAGATGCCGCCCATGGCCCAGCAGATACCCGCCCAGACGGCCGTGCAGGGGGCTGCGCACTCGTACGACGGGTACACGGGGCAGTACGACGGGCAGTACTCGGGTGCCGCGTACAGCGGCGGCACGTACGGCGGTGCCGAGTACCAGGAGGACACCTACCGCAGCGACGAGGACCACGCTCGTGACGACCGCGACAACGCGGCCGACGGCCATGACGACGGCCCGCGGGAGCGCGACGACGACCCCGCTGACGACGACTGGGACGACGACGAGCCCGCGGGCGGCGTGAGCCGTCGTGATCGCAAGGCTGCCGCGCATCGGCGCCGCCGTCGCCGCGTCCTGCTGATCGCCGCCGGGTTCGTCCTCGCGGCGGGCGGTCTGAGCCTCGCGGAACTCGGCATGGACGCCCCGGGGTCGAGCCCGAAGCCCGCGGCGGCCGGGGACGAGTCGGCGGAGGGCGCGGCCTCGGACGAGGTGTCCGCGTCCCCGGAGACGACGGACGGGGCAACGGGCACGGACGGGGACTCCCCGTCACCGGATCCCTCGGCGTCTCCCTCGGCCTCGAAGTCGCCGAAGGACGAGGACGGCAAGAAGAAGGACGAGGACAAGGCTTCCGACAAGGACGAGGGGGCGGGCACCACGGGCGGCGGTTCCGGAACGTCCACCTCGGCCCCCACCCCCACGTCCGGCCCGGAGACCCAGCAGCCCACCGAGAAGCCGACCACGTCGGTCCCGACCCCGGATCCGACGCCGTCGGAGACGTGCAACCGGTTCCTCTGGTGGTGCACGTAGGCAGATCGTTGCGCTGGTGGTGCACGTGGACCGTCCACCGGTCACGCACCAGGGCTGTTCACTTCTGCAGTGCCAGTCGCCCCAGCTCCCGCCAGTCCATCCGCGGTTTCGCCTCGGGTACGCCCGGCCGCTCCCGTGGCACCCGGACGCGCAGGGCGCCGGGTGCTATGCGGCAGGTGACGGGCGAGGGCAGCTGGAGGGCCTCGCCGTCGACGCCGACGGGGACGTCGGGGGCGTCGGAGTCGACCACCACCTCGCTGTTCGTCAGCAGGGTGAGCCCGCGCGCGTGCCCGCCCCGCAGCAGCCCGGCCGCCTGCGCGGCGTTGTCGACCTTGATGCCGATCACACCGAGAACCCCGGAGTCCAGCCGCGCCCGTCGCCCGAGCCCGGCCGCGTCGCCCAGCTGATAGGGGTTGTTGCTGATCAGGACCCCTTGGGGGGCGTCGATGACCGAGTCGCCGGCGCTGACGGTCAGACGCGGCCCGACCTGGTGGGTCAGCAGGTCCGGTAGCTCCCGCAGGATGGTGTGCACCTTGTCGTCGCGGTACGCGGGGCTCTGCACGACCGCCGCGTACACCCCGAAGGACGCGTTGTTGACGAAGACGCGCTCACCGATGAGACCGAGGTCGATACGGAGCTCGACCCCGTCGGTGAGGGCGTCCAGACAGGTCGACGGGTCGTCCCGGTCGAGGCCGAGGTCCATGGCGAAGTGGTTGCGCGTCCCGGCGGAGATCACCAGGAACGGCAGCCCGTGCCGCGCCGCCACCCCCGCCACCAGCGCCTGGGTGCCGTCCCCTCCGGCGACCCCGAGCAGGTCCGCGCCCCGCGCCACGGCCCCGCGGGCCAGCTCCGCGACGTCCTGCGGGTGAGCCGGGTCGAGTACGGCGACCTCGGCGCCGAGCGCCCGGGCCTTGGCCACGAGATCGAACCGGCCCACCTTTCCGCCCCCCGAGCGGGGGTTCATGATGAGGAACGGCGCCGTGGGCGGTGCGGCGGGATGCTGCCGGGGAGCGGCCGGTGTGCGGTCGGCGCCGAGGGCGGCCCGTCCGATCAGCGCCGCCACGACCCACAGCGCCAGCGTCGCCAGCACGGCCCACAGCAGGCCGACCGTCGCGTAGCTCCCCAGCACCGCGAGCGGCAGGAGTGCGGCCAGGGCGGCGGCGAGCGCCCGGGCCAGGCCGTGCCGGGAGAGGGCCCACCACAGCGCGGCCGCCGTGACGGCGAGCCCCGCCGCGCCGACACCGAGCAGCGCCAGGCTCCGTACTCCGGCGGACGCCAGCAGCAGGGCGATCGCGGCGGCCGCGACCAGCAGTGCCAGACGCGCCGCCCACCGCTGAGCCGCCGACCGGGGACGCCCGGCCGTACCGGACGTCCCGGCGGGCTTTGGTGAACCGCCCACAGGGGCATCGCACCGCCCGTGCCCCGGCCCCACATCACCTGTTCCGGGTGATCCCACCGGGGCACCGGGTTGTGACCATGCGGGCAAGGAGGTCCGGTCATGGCCACGATGCACGACGGTCCGCTCTCGCCGATGAACTCCCCCATGAAGCAGGGGCCGCTCTCGCCGGCCGAACGCGCCACACTCGGCAAGGAGGCGCGCATGCGCGTGCCGCGCTCCTCCCACGCCGTCTACGCGCCCGACGAGAAGCGCCCGGACCCCGTCGACATCATCGAGCGGCAGTCCGCCGGCCGGGTGCACGAACTGGTTCCCGTCCGGTACGGCCGGATGCTCGAATCGCCGTTCCGCTTCTACCGGGGCGCCGCGGCGATCATGGCGTCCGACCTCGGCGCCAGTGCCCACACCGGGCTGTACGCCCAGCTGTGCGGCGACGCGCATCTGCTGAACTTCCGGCTGCTGGCCTCCCCGGAACGCCATCTCGTCTTCGACATCAACGACTTCGACGAGACCCTGCCGGGCCCGTTCGAGTGGGACGTCAAGCGGCTCGCCGCGAGCCTGGTGATCGCCGGCCGGGCCAACGCGTTCCCGGCGAAGCGGTGCGACACCCTGGTCCGCGCCGCGGTGGAGGCCTACCGCAAGCGCATGTGGGAGTTCGCCGGGCTGCGCACCCTCGACGTCTGGTACGCGCGCGACGACTTCGACCAGATGCAGATGCTCCTCGACCAGCCGCTGCGCAAGGACGACGAGCAGCGGGCCTCCCGTGCCTCGGCGAAGGCCCGCAGCCGGACGAGTCTGCAGGCGGCCGCGAAACTGACGCGGGTCGAGGACGGCGTCCACCGGATCATCTCGGACCCCCCGCTGATCACGCCGCTCGACGAACTGCTGGCCAGCGCGGAACGCGGGGAACTGGAAGAGATGCTGCGCGACCTGATCGCCGGCTACATGAGCACCCTGTCGTCGGAGCGGCGGCATGTGCTGAGCCGGTTCCACGTGGCCGACATGGCGCGCAAGGTCGTCGGGGTCGGCAGCGTCGGCACCCGCTGCTGGATCGTCCTGCTGCTCGGCCGCGACGACGAGGACCCGCTCCTGCTCCAGGCCAAGGAGGCGGGTGAGTCGGTCCTCGCGCCCTACTGCGGGGCGAGCGAGTACGAGAACCAGGGCGAGCGCGTGGTCGCCGGGCAGCGGCTCATGCAGGCCGCCAGCGACATCTTCCTCGGCTGGAAGCACGTCACGGGCATCGACGGACGTGAACGCGACTTCTACGTGAGGCAGTTGCGGGACTGGAAGGGCATCGCCCGCCCCGAGACCATGGACGCCGAGACCCTGGCGCTGTTCGCCCGGATGTGCGGCGCCTCCCTGGCCCGCGCGCACGCCCGCTCCGGCGACCCGATCACCATCGCCGCCTATCTCGGCCGCGGCGACTCCTTCGAGCGGGCCCTGGTGGAGTTCGCCCGGTCCTACGCCGACCAGAACGAACGCGACCACCGGGCACTGGAGGAGGCGGTGACCGAGGGCCGCGTCACCGCCCGAACCGACCTGGCCGCGTGACCCGGCCACCTGCCGAGTGATGCCACCTACCGAGTGATGCCACCTACCGAGTGATGCCGCGTACGGCGTGATGGTGCTCGGCCGTCCCCGCCCCGGTTGTCTGTCGCGTGATGG
>NZ_JAQMYP010000029.1 GCF_028369295.1 Streptomyces sp. HD | reverse complement strand
TCAGGGAGGTCCTGATGAGCGTGATCTCCAACTTCTGAGCGCTCGTCCGGACGGCTCGGTCGGCGCCCCTTCCTGCCACGCATCTTTTTCGCGCTCCCCGTGACCGGGTGAACCGGTCACGGGCGGCATCCGTACCATGAGGGCGTGACCGCCCGTGCACAGCACCACCGTGCGCTGCGGCTCCCGATGCGGGGGCCGTGGCGCGTGCTTCTGCTGCTCGGGCTGCTCGCCGGACTGTTCGCGATGCACGGGCTCGGCCCCGGCAACACGGTCACGGCGGCCTCCGCCCACCACCCTCACGCGCGCACCATGACCGCCGCGCACATGCCTGCCACGACCGACGAATCCGTCTGCCACGGCGGCACCACGGGCGGCGGGCACGCACAGCACGCCGACCCGACCTGTGCCTCCGGCGCCGTCGGCGCGGGGCCCGCACTGCCGGCCCTGCTGCCCGACCCGGCCGGCGGTGCCGTCTCCGGCGACCTCGACGGCCGTTCCGTGGCCGCCGCGCCCGAGGGCGGACGCGCGCCTCCCTCACTGGCCGAACTGCAGATCCTGCGGACCTAGGACAAGGCCGAGCCGTCCCCCTCCATCGATGCCGGGGCGTACGGCACTCAGCCATGCCCGTGCCGCGCCCGCGAAGGGCGAGGCAACCCACGTACTTCGCAGGAGTTCTCAGCATGACCAGCACACGTACCCTCGTCCGTCGTGCCGCCCTGGCCGCGACGGCCACCGCCGCCGCCCTCGTCCTCGCCGCGTGCGGCGCCGACAGCTCGGACGCTTCCTCCGACGCGCAGGCTTCGCCGTCGGCGAGCGCCGAGGCCACCGCGGGTGCCCACAACGACCAGGACGTCTCGTTCGCGCAGGGCATGATCCCGCACCACCAGCAGGCGTTGCAGATGGCGGAGATGGCCGCCGACCGCGCCTCCTCCGCGCAGGTCAAGGACCTCGCCGAACGCATCCGCAAGGCGCAGGACCCGGAGATCAGGACGATGTCCGGGTGGCTGAAGACCTGGGGTGAGGACGTGCCGTCGGCGATGCCCGGCATGGACCACTCCGGCGGTCACGGCTCCGGCAGCTCCGGCATGGCCGGGATGATGGACCAGAAGGAGATGGACGAGTTGATGAAGGCGTCCGGCAAGGCCTTCGACACCATGTTCCTGACCATGATGGTCGTCCACCACGAGGGCGCGGTGGAGATGGCCACCACCGAGAAGGCCAAGGGCGAGTACGGCCCGGCGACGAAGCTGGCCGACGCCGTCATCACCGCCCAGACCGCCGAGATCAAGGAGATGAACAAGCTCCTCGGCAAGAACGGCGGCTGACCCGCCATGGGCGGCGGCCCCACGCTCCGGCATGGGACCGCCGCCTCTTTCATGGCACCGCCGCCTCCGTCACCTCAGGCCCAGCCCCCGCCGGTACGACGGCTCCGGCCCTGCCCGGTCCACGATCGCGGCGCAGGCCGGGCGGGCCGCGCAGGCCGCGGCGGGGTCGGTCGGGGTGAGCCGGGTGTTGTCCTTGAACTCCAGGTCGTGCGGGTCGCCGCAGTCCGGGGCGGGCGGCCAGCCTCCGGGGTAGTCCCGGCGGGGCAGCCAGTCGGGTACGGCGTCGTCCCAGAAGTTGCCGCGGTAGCGGATGTTCCGGACGGGCCGGTCGCCCCACTCCTCGCTGCACCCGCCGATCGAGGCGCGGTAACCGTGGACGGCGTTGTCCCGCACGGTGATCCAGTTGCTGCTGTCGTCGGTGTAGATGCCGACGTTCCACTCGCCGTACGCACTGCCCGTCACCGCGTTGCCGCTGACGACCGCGCCGTCCTTGTGCGAGGTGCCCTGCTCGCCACGCAGATAGATGCCGCCGCCGTCGGCCAGCAGCCGGTTGGTGGCGAAGACCCGGTTGCCGACGATGCGGTTGCCGCGCATCAGGCCGCGCAGGTCGTCGCTGGGGCCGGAGAGGATGCCGGTGTAGGGCACGTGGTCGACCTGGTTGTGCGCGATGGTCGTCTCACGGCCGCCGGTGTCCCAGATGCCGGAGGCCGCGTGGTGGTCCGCCGCGATGTGGTGGATCCAGTTGTTGGTGATGTGGTTGCCCCGATTGCTGCCCTTGGTGTCCGGCGGCAGCACGCCGAGTACGACACCGCCGTCGGAGATGTCGGTGAAGACGTTGCCGTCGACCGTGTTGTGCGAGCTGTTCTCGGAGAACTCCAGTCCCTGCGCGCCGAGATGGACGAACCGGTTGCCCCGGAAGGTGATGCGCTCGGCGGTACGGAAGGCGACGTTCCCAGGCACGGTGAGCAGCCGCGTCCCATCCCCGTCCGCCTGCCCCTGCCCCTGCCTCTTCCCCTTCCCCTTCCCCGGCCGCAGATACATGCTCCAGGCGGCGGCGAACCCGGCGGGCTCGCTGGGCGCCAGCCACCCGGCATGCGCGAACGTCAGCCCCTTGAAGGCGATGTCGTGCACCGGCCGACCGGGGCTGCCCGCACCGCTGACCAGCGTCTCCAGCACCGGCGCCGTCACCTGCGCCCGCCCCATGTCCTCCCCCGCCCTCGGCCGGTACAGCAGCTGATGCCGCCCCGGCCGGGAACGGTCCAGGTACCAACTCCCCGGCTTCTCAAGGAAGCTCGGCGAGTTCTCGACGTCGGACGGCATGGCCAGCAGCTCCGCCCCGTACAGATCACGGGCCATCCGCCAGCACGGCTGGTCCATCCTGATCGTCGTCAGGTCGCCCGGCCCCCGCGAGACACCCGCGACACCGCACCGGCCCTCGACGTAGTCGAACCGGAACCGCAGCTCGATGTCCTCGGGCATACGCCAGCCACGGGGCACGGCACTGGTGGTGGTCAGGCCGCCGGACGTCACCTTCAGCCTGCCGGGGATGCCGTCGCCCTGACTCGCCCGCGCGGCCCGCCTCTCCCCGACGTACAGCTGCCGTGTGTCGAGCGCCCCGACGTCCGCCCGCCACACCCCCCGCCGCTGCGGATCGGGCCGCCACCCCCGGATCTCCCGGCCACCGCTGAGGGTGACCGGCTCCTGCAGCGCGGTGCCATGGCCGTACGCCTGGTAGACCACCTGATGCCCGCCGCGCCCCGAGTCCCCGCCCGCCTCCGACATCCGCAACGGAGCGCTCAGCCGATACGTCCCGCCCCGCAGGTTCACCACGATGTCCGAGGTCATGGCCCCCGTCCTGGCCCGCACGGCCTGCTGTGCACGACCCGGCGTGGCGAACGGCCGTTCGAAGGTGCCCGGCCACCCGTCACTCCCCCAGGGCGCCACGTACAGCTGCTGTGCGGCGGGCCGCCCGCCGTGCGCCGACGCCGGGGGAGCGGCTGCCCAGGTCCCACCGGACACTGCCACTATCAGCGCCGATACGACCGCCCCGACCCGCAGGTCCGCCATGTTCCCGCTCCTCCCGTTCGCCGGACGTGTCCATGGTCGGGCGGGGGCGGCACCGGGCGCGTCGGCCGATCGTCGCTCACTGTGCGTCTTTGGTAGCGGCTGCGGATGCCGATGTGTGCCGGTGAGTCCGGCCTAAGACGGAGGGACGGGGCGAGGGATGGAGGATCGTTGAGGGCATGGCGGAACAACGGGTCGACAGGTGGACGTCGGGAGCGGCCTACGAGCGGTACATGGGCCGGTGGAGCCGGATCGTCGCGCGCGAGTTCCTCGCGTGGCTCGACCGCGCGGACGGTCTGCGCTGGCTGGACGTGGGGTGCGGCACGGGTGCGCTGTCGTCGGCGGTGACGGAGCGGTGCGGTCCGAGGGGCGTGGTGGGGTGCGACCGTTCGGAGGAGTTCGTGAGCGCGGCCGCCGCCCGCGCCCCGGCTCCGGACTCGCCGCGCTTCGTCGTGGCGGACGCCCTGGCACTGCCCGTGCGGGACGGCGCCTTCGACGTGGCCGTGAGCGCACTGACCCTCAACTTCCTCCCCGAACCCGCCCTGGCTGTACGGGAGTTGAGCCGCGCCGTCCGTCCGGGCGGCCTCGTCGCCGCGTACGTGTGGGACTACGGCGCCGGCATGGGCCTTCTGCGCCACTTCTGGGCCGCGGCCACCGCGACGGACCCGGCCGCAGCAGCGTTGGACGAGGGCCACCGCTTCCCGCGGTGCCGCCCGGAACCTCTCCACAGCCTGTGGACGGACGCCGGACTCACCGCCGTGTCGACGACCCCGATCGACGTACCGACCCACTTCACCGACTTCGCCGACCTGTGGGCCCCCTTCCTGTCCGGCCAGGGCCCCGCCCCCGGCTACGTCGCCTCCCTCACCCCGCCCGACCGCGACCGTCTCCGCGACACCCTGCGCACGAGGGTCCCCACCGCACCGGACGGTTCGATCCGGCTCACGGCACGGGCATGGGGGGTGCGCGGAATCAAGGCCTGAGGGCCTTTCCGGGAGAGTCCGTCCAGGAGGGCTGGTCCAGGAGGGCTGGTCCAGGGGGCTGGTCCAGGGGGCTGGTCCAGGAGGGCTGGTCCAGGGGGGCTGGTCCAGGGGGGCTACGGAGCGCCGCCGCTCATGTCCGCTTCTCCGGCCGCCGCCGGACCGGCAGCATCGTCGGAATCGGCTCGTTGTCCAGGAAGTCGAGGACGATCCGGTTGACCTGGGCGGGCTTCTCCAGTGGCAGCGCGTGCGAGGTGCCGGGGACGACGGCCAGTTCGGAGCCGGGGATCGCGCGGTACAGGGCGATGGTGTGCTCCAGCGTCATCAGGTCGTCGTCACCGACGAGGACGAGCGTGGGCGCGTCGATACGGGCCAGGTCGTCGGTGGTGAGATCCGGCTGCGTGGTGATCATCTCCGCCATCTTGCCCACGACAACCGGCCAGTGGTCCCCGCCGTCGGGCGACACGGCCGCGTAGACCTCTCGGAAGGGCGCCAGGCCGGGGCTGTCGGGATCCATCTCCGTGAACATCGCCGGATTCGCCAGGCACTCCGGGCTCGGACGGAAGTTGGCCCCCATGGCGACGACCTTGCGGACCAGGTCGGGCCGGGCGAGGGCGACCAGCAGGGCGACGATCCCGCCGTCGCTCCACCCGACGAGATGGGCGGGCCCGCCGACGACCCTTTCGATGAAGGCGACGGTGTCGTCGGCCATGTCCTGGTAGGACAACGGCCCCGCGACATCGGGCGTACGGCCGTGCGCACGGCGCTCGGGGAGCAGCACACGGTATCTCGCGGCGAGGTCCCCGCGCTGTGCCTGCCAGGTCTCGTTGGTGCAGAACCCGCCGTGCAGCAGGAGCAGGGGATCACCGTCGCCCTCGGCGTCGTACCACGTCCGCACCCCTGGCAGCTCCACGTATTCGCCCACTGACGACTCCGGCCTCTCGCTCCGCCAACGCTCGCAGCCAGTCTCCGCCGCCGCTCACCCGCCCGGCAACGCGGCACGACACGTCAGTGGCCGGGATCCCGGTCCGGGAATCCCGGTCCGCGTGGCCGGGTTCATGACAGACGACCGCCGATGAGTGAAGCGAACCGAGAAGGAGCCGCACATGTCCGAGGCAGGACGGGCCGAACCCCCCGCACGACCCCACGCACGCGTGCACGAACTCCGCCTGGTGGTCACCGCGGCCGATTACGACGAAGCCCTGCGCTTCTACCGGGACGAGCTGGGCCTCCCCGAGCGCGCGGCGTTCTCCTCCCCGGACGGCCGGGTCACCATCCTCGAAGCGGGCAGGGCCACGCTGGAGCTGACGGACCCGAACCACGCCGAGTTCATCGACGAGGTAGAGGTCGGCCGACGGGTGGCGGGCCACATCCGGGTCGCCTTCCAGGTGGACGACTCCACGGCCACGACGGCGAGGCTGGCATCCGCCGGGGCCGAGGTCATCGCGGAGCCGACCCGCACCCCCTGGAACTCCCTGAACTCACGCCTGGAAGCACCCGGCGCGCTGCAGCTGACACTGTTCACGGAGCTGGCGGAACTCGACGAACGCGCGTAGACCCGCGAAAACAAGCGGCCGTGCACATCCCCGCTCCCGCCCGGGAGCTTCTTCGTCCGTTTCGGTGATAATTGGGGCATGAGTACGGCGACGTTTGTACTAGCGGCCACGTCGAGCGAAGTACTCAACGTGATCGCCGCCTTTGTGGGTGGCCTGTTCATCGCCGGCGCACTGGTCTGGGCCGTGCAGTTCGGCATGCGGGTCCGTGATCGCGAGCTGCCCCGGCCCACGGCCGACGAGCAGCCGCACCTTCCTGACACCGGCCCGGTCCACGAGCTCCGGGAGATCAGGGAACCGGACGAGGTGCCGCACGCACACGGCAAGGAACGGCTCCTGCCGCACGAGCTGCACCACGCGGGCAGCAGGCGCAGCGAGGACCAGCACCGCAGGCGCTGGCTCCCCGGCAAGAGCGGCGCCTTCGGCGGCGGCGGCCTGGGTCACGGCTGAGCCGGGGCCCGAGCAGCGGCTCGGGCGGACGAGCGGAGCGCCTCAGCGGCCTGCCGCTGAGGCGTCACCGCGCGTCGAAGTGCCGGGCGACGTGCGAGTTGCGGTGCCGGTTGAAGCGCCGATCGAAGTGGAAGTGCCAGGTGAAGTGCCTCGTGCCGCGGACATGTCCAGTCCCGTGGCTAGGGCCAGGACGACGAAGAAGTCGACTCCGACCATGATCACCGACCACACCGGCGCGTACGGCAGGAACAGGAAGTGCAGCACCATGCTCATCGCCGCCACGAAGATCCCGGTGATCCGCGCCCACCAGGCCCCCTTGAGGATGCCGAAGCCGACGGCGGCCACGACGACGCCGAGGACGAGCAGGGTCCAGCCCCAGCCGGTGAGGCTCATCTCGAAGACGTAGTCGCCGACCCGCCCGTACACGTCGTCCTCGGCGATCGCGGAGATGCCCTGGAGGACGGCCAGCAGCCCGTTCACCAGCATCAACACACCGGCGAAGACGAGCCCGCCGGTGACCCAACCGGCCGTGGAGGGGACGGGTTGCCGTCCAGCGGGGACGGGACCGGCGTGGGCCGCATCGGTCGCGTGCGACTGCGATGGCGACGGAGACGCCGACTGCTGCTGGCTCATGACTGCCGTACCCCACTTCTCCGGTTCTGCGGTCGGTACGACGATGGGTTCGACCGGGGACGGTCACCACGGGGGAAGGGCCGATCGGGTGACGCCCGGAGTGCGGTGACGGGCGCACCGCCCTTCACTGAAGAGACCGGAACCACCCCTTGGAGCCCTCATGCCCGGTCCCCGTACACGGCGGAGCAGCACCACCGTCCTCCTGACGGCCGCCACCCTGGCCCTGGTCACCCCTCTGACCTCCTGCTCGGACGACGACACCCCCTCCTCGGTGGCGAGCAAGGCGGCGTCGGCCTACGCCTCGGCGACGGCGGAGGCCGGCCGCCAGCTGGACGAGATCAAGGGCGGCATCGACGCCAAGGACGACGTACGACTGGGCGACACCAAGACCGACTCCGACGGCCGTACGACGGTGGAGGTCACGGCCGAGAACACGACCGACTCGACGAAGTCCTTCGCCGTCCAGGTCAACTTCGAGGACGAGGACGGCAATCTCCTCGACGCGGCGGTGGTGACCGTGTCGGACGTCGCGGCGAACAAGACCGCGAACGCCACGGCCCGCAGCACACGCGACCTGAGCGGAGAGGTACGGGCGGAGGTGGCGCGGGCGGTGCGCCACTAGGGGGTGTTGTGAAAGTCCCGTGCGGTGCCCGCGCCCGCCGCGGCAGCGGCTGGTGTCACAGCCGGTGGGTGCCCTCGGCGTGCCGGACGAAGGCCCTCGTAGCGGAGCTACTTGGGCCTTTGGCCGGTGCGGCGAGTGGGGGCACCTCCCACGCCCTTAAGGCAGTGGGGGAGCGTGCCGGGCGCCGTGGGTGCTGTGCGGGACTTTCAAAACACCCCCTAGGGCCTGCCCGGCGAGGGGGGCCTTCACGACTCGGCGCGGCGGAACTTACGGTTTGTGGGTCACCCAGAGCAGTTCCGCCGGCCAGCGGTGTGCCCAGTCGGGTGGGTCGGTTTCGTTGTAGCCGTTGGGGGTTCCGAGTCCGGGCCGCGGCTCGATGAGGTCGTCGATGATGAGACCCGCGCCGCGCAGGACCTTGACCCAGTCGCCGTAGGTGAGCTGATAGCTGGTCGCGCCGTCGCCCTCGGCGATGGTGTTCAGTCCGAAGTAGTCCTGCTGCAACGTCGTGGTCACGCGGCTGGCGGCTTCGTCGTAGCAGGCTTCGAACCATGGGCTGGCGACGTTGAACACCAGGCGCCCGCCTCGGCCCAGGACGCGTGCGGCCTCCGGGACGGCCAGGTGCGGGGGCGCCCAGCTGAGCCCGCCGAAGTCGCAGAACACCAGGTCGAAGCTGTCGGCGGCGAAGGGGAGTTGTTCGGCGGCGCCTTGCACCAGCGGGTAGCGGGCCGCTCCCATCGCGCGGGCCGCCGCGGCGAGTTGGGCTTCGGACAGGTCGAGCCCGACCACGGTGGCGCCCTCGGCGGCGAGCGCCCTGGACCACTGGCCGGCTCCGCAGCCGAGTTCGAGGACGCGCTTGCCGGTGACGTCGCCCAGGGCGTGCAGGTGCGCGTCGGGGATGGAGTACATGCCCCACAGCCGGGGTGCGGCGCCGATCTGCGGGTCGTGCTCGTGCTGGTAGGCGCTGCTGATCCGGTTCCAGAGCCGCCGGTTGGCGGGGATGCTGTCCACGTGCCGACTCCAGCACTGCCCGCCGAGGGCGGTCAACACGATTAGGGCACTGCCCGGGCATCGCCGAACGGCTGCCGTCCTCGCTGGATAATCCAGCGCCGCACACGAACAGGGCGGCGCACTCCGACGCGGTGTCGGTGTACGCCGCCCTCGGGCGGGACGGGTGCGGGAGGTGGCCCGCGTGGTCATGAGGTCATGACGAAGGCCGTGGGCGGCTACAGGCTGCGGGCGGTGATGTCGCCGTAGCCGGTGGTCGCGTGGACGGTCAGGTCGGGGGTGCCGTCGGTGTTCCTGAGCGCGTTCTGGATCCGGCCGTAGCCGGTGCCGGCGTCCAGGGAGGCGGAGACCCCGCGGGCGGCGACGAGCGAGATGTCGCCCTTCTCGGTGCGCAGCGTCACGGTGCCGCGCACCGCCTCGGTGACCTGGATGTCGCCCTGCTGGGTGCTGATCTCCGCCGGGCCGGTGAGGCGGCCGACCGAGACGTTGCCGTCGTGGGCGGAGAGGCGGGCGCTTGCGGCCTCGTCGAGCTTGACCGAGCGGTACCCGCCCTCGAAGGTGACGTCGCCGAGCCGTCCGACGCCGCGGAGTTCGGCGGCGTCCGACTTCGCCTCGATACGGGAGCCGGCCGGCAACTGGACGGTCACCTCGACGGATCCGGTGTGTCCGAGGATCCGGTTCTTCGGCTCCGGCGCCTCGATCCGCAGTACGCCGTCGCCGTAGGTGACCTCGATCTGCTCCGCCGCCTTCATGTCGCGGCCCTTGGCGGCGTCCGCGGGCAGGACCTCGACGGTGGTGTCGGCCCGGTCGGCGGCGATGAACTGGATGCGCCCCGCGGGGATGTCGAGGACGGCGGCGATCGGGGCGGGGGTGTCGAACTTCTGCATCGTGCTCTCCTGAGCTCGTCGTCGTTTCTGACGATGGAAAAGCTACGTTGCGTTCGACGATTCGACAACATAGTCGTTGCGCATGAACTCAGTAATCGCAGGTGAGATGCATTAAAGTGTTGCAATGGTCTCGATTCTAACGCAACAACACTCCCACCATCCGTTGCAATGAATCGAAGGTGAAGGCTATGCTGAAGGCATCAAGCGTGAAGAAGTACGAGAGGGAGAACGCGATGCCGGGAGGCAGGCTCACCCAGCAGGAACGCCAGCAGATCGCGCTGGGGGTGGCCGATGGGCTCGCCTACGCGGAGATCGCCAGGCGTCTCGACCGCCCGACCTCGACGATCACGCGTGAGGTGATGCGCAACGGCGGCCCGACCGCCTACCGCGCCGACCTGGCCCACCGCGCCACCGAACGCCGCGCCCACCGGCGCAGGCAGGCCACGCCCCGGGGACCGCAGGCGCCCGCACGGGCCGACGGACGCGACGCCGAGGCCGTACGCGAGTACACGGAGACCTTCACCACCCTGTTCATGCAACAGGGCCTGCCGAAGATGACGGCCCGGGTGCTGGCCTGCCTCTACACCACCGACGCGGGCAGCCTCACCGCGTCCGAACTCGCCCAGCGCCTCCAGGTCAGCCCGGCGTCCATCTCCAAGGCGGTCACGTTCCTCGAAGGCATGGACCTCATCCGCCGGGAACGCGACGAACGCCGCCGCGACCGCTACGTGGTCGACAACGAGCTCTGGTACCAGGGGATGATCACCGCTGCCCGGTCCCAGGCCCATCTTGCCGAGACCGCACGGCAGGGCGTCGACATCCTCGGCCCCGGGACGCCGGCCGCCGTCCGCCTCGAAAACATCGCCCGCTTCGTGGACTTCGTCGGCGAGAGCATGATCCGCGCCGCGGAGCAGGCCCGCGAGGTGCTCTTCACGAACGCCGAAACGACCTCAGAGGACGGTGGGTGAGCTGGTACGGGGAGGGCGCACCTCCTAGGACGCCGTCCAAGTCCCGTCGCGGAACAGATCCTCGGCATCCGTCGCCTGGACCGCTCGCTGAGCCCAGACTTCGAGCTGACCCAGGTCGGAGCAGGCCTTCACACGGTCACGGGCGGAGTCCGGGACCGGGATGCCGCGCCAGTCGAGAATCCGCAGGACCATCGAGGCACGCTCCTCCTCAATGCCCTCTTCTCGACCCTCCGCACGGACCTTCTCGGCGACCTCGTGCCGGAAGAAGTAGTTCACCGGCATCATCAGCTCCTTCCAGATCTGCCTCGCCCGGTCATTGACCAGGCATGATTCAACGAACTGCGCGAGCATCCCCGCGGTGCCGGTGGTCGCCAAAGCTGCAGGTACGTCCCCTCGTCCGTCTCGGCCTGTAACAGCGTGTCCACGCGCCGTTCGACGGGTTCGATCTCCGTCAGGTCCGCGTTGAGGACCGCGAACTCGCGCGGTTCGGGAATCGGAATGTGCAACACACGTTGAAGGGTGCGCGTGAAACCCGCCGGATCCTTCTGGCAGAGCTGATGCAGACCCTCGTGCGACGAGCTGACCAGCAGACCTCCTTTCCGCATAAAGCGATCAACGCGCTACGCCGCGACGAGGTCACACCACACGTACTTGCCCCGACTGCCGTTCCTGGCCAGCGGTTGCCAGCCCCAGAGGTCGGCGCAGGCCCGTACGAGGGCGAGGCCGCGGCCGTCTTCCGAGTCGGTGAGGCTTGCCAACTCCCCTGGTGGCTCGGGTGGTTGAGGGTCCGCGTCCCAGGCGCCGATCCGCAGGACGCCGGCCTGCCAGCGGACTCGGAGGGTGGCGGGGCCCTTCGTGTGGAGTACGGCGTTCGCCATCAGCTCCGTGGCGACGAGTTCTGCGGTGTCGGCGAGACGGATCAGGCCGTGCATGGTCAGGATCAGGCGGAGGGTACGGCGACAGATCGTGACGGCTCTGGGGTCGTGGGGGATGGTGAGGGAGTACTCCCACGGCTCGGCGGGCTCGGTGACTCCGGTTTCGAGCATGCGTAACTCCTGGCAGACAGTGGGGAGTTGATGTGAGGGCCGGTGGCAGTGCCGCAGCCGTCGCGGCAGGACGGAGTGGTGCGCTTCCGGGGTCCCGGGGTTCCGCAGCGTGTGCGTCGCATCACCGACGGCATGGCACTAATTAGTGCCGCCACAAGCTGTTGTCGTAACTTGACACCCGAAAGTGGCGCTGTCACAAGGGTGTTGGGAGCGGGAGGATGTATGCCGCCGAGGAGTAATCCCACTGCGCGACAGGTGCGCCTGGGAACCGAGCTACGCAGGCTTCGAGAGGCTGCGGGTTTGAAGGCCCGGGAGGCGGCGGCGTTCCTGAACTCGACTTCCGGCCAGATGAGTCATGTAGAGCTGGGTATCGCGGCCGTCAGCGCAGAGCGCGTTCGCCGTCTGGCTGCCTACTACGCCTGCACAGACGAGGCGTTGATCGAGGCACTCGCGACGATGGCGACCGACCGGACCCGCGGTTGGTGGGAGGAGTACCGCGGAGTGCTCTCGCCGGTATTCATGGACACGGCCGAGGTCGAGCATCACGCAACGTTCCTCCGCGAGGTCGTGGTCACGTACGTTCCCGGGTTGTTGCAGACCGCTGACTACGCCCGAGCGGTCTACACGTACACACACCCCGGCCTACCCGAGAGCGACGTGGAGCCTCGGGTGGAACACCGGATGAGGCGGCGTGCCGTCATCGAAGGAGACGCCCCAACCCGATACGAGACGATCATCCACGAGCTCGCGCTTCGCGTCCGCGTGGCCGACCGTCCCGTTTCCCGCGCTCAACTCCAGCAAATCCTGGACCAGATCGAGCAGGGAAACGCCACTGTGCGCGTCGTTCCCATCGATCAGGATGGCTTCGGCGGTGCCGGGATCTCGATGATGTACACGGGTGGTCCCGTATCCCGGCTGGACACCGGGCTCCTGGATGCTCCCACCGGCGTCGCATTCATCGACGCCGAGGCTCAGCTGGAACGGCTTCGAACACTGTTCCGTAAGGTAGAAGCAGCATCGCTGGAACCCACAGCGTCGCGGGATTTCATCCACCGGTTGGCGAAGGAGCTGTGAGGCGTCACATGACCGAGGCCCTGCACTGGCAGAAGTCCTCATTCTCCGGAGGAGGCGATGGCGACACCTGCGTCGAAGTGGCTGTCGCCGCCACCCCCACCACCCTCCACCTCCGCGAATCCGACGACCCCGCCACCACTCTCACCACCACCCGCACCCCCCTCACCCACCTCCTCCAAGCCATCCGCACCGGCACCCTCCACCCCCGCCGGTAACCACCCACGGCCTCTCACAACTGCGGCTACCGACCCGCCACGGTGATATGGATCTGCTCGCTCGTCGCGCTGACGCCGTTCAAGGTCGCCGTCGCCTGGAGGCGGCCCGGGCCGGGTGGGAGGGTGTGGACCGGGGTGCAGGACCAGGTGCCGTCGGGTGCGGTGGTGGTCGAGCAGACCTCCTCCTCCAGAGCGTCGCGCACCGTGACCTGGGCACCCGGGTAGGCCGTGCCCGACATCTGCGGCGACGCGCTCAGCGGTACGCCGGACTGGGGGCCGTCCAGGGTCGGCTCGGGCAGCCCGACCGTCACGGTGCAGGTGCCGCGCTGCCGTACCGTGCCGTTCGCGTCCTTCAGGACCAGGGCGCAGTCGGGAAGACGGGTGCCCGGTTCGGCGTCCGGGGGGACCGACAGGACGAAGGGGAAGGTGCGGCCCTTCCACACCGCCTCCCGCTCCGCCGCCGCCGAGGCGGACGCTCCCTCGAAGGTGTACGTGCCGTTGCTCCCGCCCAGGGCCACCGTTCCCCGGTACCCGAGAGCGGCGAACGGCGTCCCCGTCACCCGCGCCTTCGCCGGCGCCGTCAGCGTCAGTACGGAGCCCTCGCCCAGCGGCGCCCCTTCGTACCCGCCGACCTCGACGATGCCCTCCCGCCCGGGCTCGATGGTCGCCGCAGCCCACAGGTCGCTTCCGGCAGGGCCGCCGGGGCCACCATGGCCACCCGTGCCCTCACTGCCGTAAGCCACTCCCGAAGACCCGGAGAACCCCGAGATCCCCCACATGGCCATCACGGCCACCACGGCGAGCAATCCACGTATCGATGTCTTCCGGCACCAGCTCATCGTCGGCGGAGCTCCTCACACACGTCGGCGGCCCCCTACCTGCGATTCTCACGGCCCGCGTCCGCCGATGCGCGCGCTGTTCGGCCGTACGGGGCAGACGTGGCGTGTCCGGGAGGGCGGGGGCGTCGGTGCGGCGCAGGGTGGTCGGGACTGTCGTCGTCGAGGAGGAACCGTGAAGCGTCGTGCCCTCGCCGTCCTGGCCGCCGCCGTCACCGGACTGATGCTGTACGCGGTACCGGCCACGGCTCAGGACGGCCACGGCAACATCGAGAGGAACGAGTGGAACATCCCACTCATCGGATTCCGCGTCCTCTAGCGCGGATGGGATGAACGGGACTGCACGGTGGGGGCGGCGTACTCGGCCGACTTGATGTCATACGTCGGCCCCGTCCGGCCCCTCCGACCCGTCCGCCTCGTCGCTCTCCCCCTCCCCGTGCCGCGCCGCCCTCTTCACGTCCGCCTCGGCCTCGTTCCGCGCGCTCCCCTGCTCCTTCGCGTACTCCGTCACCGCCGTGTGGACATCGCGGGCGAGGTCGCGCCAGGCCCGCCAGGCGGTTTCGTAGGTGTCGGTCTGGAGCTCGGTCCACGGAGTGTGGGCAGGCGGGCCGTAGCGGTCCCGTAGTTCCTCCACCCGGGTGTGCGCCTGGTCCGCCGCCCGCTGCATGGCGACCAGTTCGTCGAAGGTGCGTGCCATGTATTCGAATCCTTGGGGAGCGGCACCGCGCGGCCCGGTTCGCCACGCCGTTCTCCGGCCGTCCGGGTCTGCTCCCGGCCCGGGATGCACCCATCCAGATCACAACGGGCGTCCCGTGCCCACTCCCTTGCCCCGACCGTGCCTCCGGGAGACCGCCGCTGCGGCACACTGAACGTCGATGACCGCCGAGCAGAGCCGCCCTCGCACAGTCGCCTCCGGACCACGGTCCGTGGCAGCCCAGTCGATCGAGATAGCCAGCTCGGGGGACGGGGCCCACATCGAGCGGCATGTCCACAATTGGCCCCAGCCCGTGCCCTCCCCGGCGGAGGTGGAACCCGGCGGGGAGAGCAACGTGCCCTGGAGCGACCCGCGGCTCTTCGTCGGCCGTGAGGGCGCCCTCGCGCAGCTCGCCGTGGAGCCGCCGGACGCCCGGAGCCTGCACGTGCAGACGGTCTGCGGGCTCGCCGGCGTCGGCAAGAGCACGCTCGTCCAGCACTATGTGCACCGCAACCGCGACCGGTACGCCCTGACGTGGTGGATCACCGCCGACACACCCGGCAACCTCACCGCCGGACTGGCCGCCCTCACCTTCCGTCTCAACCGGGCGCTGCGCACCACCGCCACGAGCGAGGACGCCGCCGAGTGGGCCATCGCCTGGCTGAGCGTCCACGCCGGCTGGCTCCTGGTCCTGGACAACGTGGAGGACCTGGGCCATGTACGCCCTCTGCTGCTCGACTCCATGGCCGGCCATCTCGTCGTCACCACCCGCCGCGACCTCGGCGTCGAACCACCCGGCACCCGACTGCGCCTGGAGGTGCTCGGCGAGGAGGAGTCGGTCGCCGTGCTGACCGGGATCACGGGGTGTGGGGACGACGACTCCGGTGAACGGGCGGCCGCCGCCCGGCTCGCGACCGAGATCGGGCACCTTCCCCTCGCCCTCCAGCAGGTCGGGGCGTACGTCGTGCAGACGCGGAGCACGTTGGCCGATTACCTGCGGCGGCTGAGCAGCGATCCGGAACGTCTGCACACCGCCGTCCCCGAGGGCGGCGACCCTGAGCGGACCGTCGCCCGCATCTGGCATCACACGCTCCAGGACATCGACCGACGCGACCCGGCCGCCGTGCGACTGCTGCGGGTCCTCGCCCATTTCGCGCCCGACGACATCCCCCGGGACGCCCTCGGTGACGCCCTGGCCCATGCCCTCGGTGATCTGCCCGACCTCGACCGGTCGCTGTCCCTCCTCAACAGCTACAGCCTCATCACCCTCACCCCGGCCGGCGTCTCCATCCACCGGCTCCTTCAGTCGGTCGTCCGCGGTTCCCTCAGTCAGGAGACGTGCAGGAGGCGCGTCTTCTCGACAGCGGCGCAGCTGGCGCTCAGTCGCAGCCGGCTGCCGTGGCGGCGCAGGAAGGTCCGTCCCATCGACGCGGAGATCGTCGCGGACATCGCCGTCGCCGGGCATGCGCTCCAGCACGCGGTGCACGCGCTGGACGCCAAGGACCCGAAGGACTGGCCCCGCTGGCGCACTCTGCTGCCGCACATCGAGGCGCTCCTCTCACACGCCTCGGACGACGACCAGCTCCTCTTGCGGGATCTGATGATGGTCACGTGCTCCTACCTCCTGTCGCAGGGGTTCGACGCCCGCGCGCTCCCCTACGGGGAGATGCTGCTGAAGGCCGGAGAGAGGTTGCTGACCCCGGACCATGTGCCTCCCGGCATGATCATGGCGCTGAACATCCTGACGATGATCCACTGCAGTCTCGGGAACTATCCGGAGGCGTGCGAGGCAGGCGAGCGGGGTCTCGCCCTGAGCGGAGCGCTCGACGACGGGGAGTTCCTTGAGCACATTCAGTCCACCACCAACAATCTCGCCGCCGTCTATCGGGGCCTCGGGCGTCACGAGGACGCGCTCCCGCTCGATCAGAAGTCCGTGGAGATCGCCGAGCGCCTGCACGGGCACCACCCGCTGACCTCGGTGTCCATGAGCAACCTGGGCCGCACCATGCAGACGCTCGGCCGCTACGACGAGGCCCTGGAACTGGCCCGCAAAGCCCTGGACATCAGCCGGGACACGATGCCGGCCGCCCACCCCACCAACCTGACGAACCTCAACAACCTCGCGACCGTCTACCTCTCTCTTGAGCAGTACGAGGACGCCGAGCGGGTCAATCTCGAACTGCTGGACCAGTGCGAGGAATCCCTCGGCGGAGATCACCCCCTCCTCTCCGTCGTGCTGAGCAACCTGGCGACCACCTACTGCCGGACGGGCCGTGACGACGAGGCGCTTCCGATCGCGGAGCGGTCCGCGGAGATCAGCGCGCAAGCCCTGGGGGCGGACCACCCCACCACCCTCAGGAACTTCCACAACCTCGCCCACATCCTCTGCACGCTGGGGAGGCACAGGGAAGAGGTCGCCATCGCCGTGGTCGCCCTCAAGACCAGTCTGGAGACCTTCGGCCCGGAACACCCCCTGACGGAGCGCCTCGCGGCCCCCCTGGCGCACCATCCGGACCTCTTCCAGGAGCTGCTGTCCGGGCTCAGCCCCGAAGGAAGCCCCGAAGGAAGTCCTGAAGGAAGCTTGGGCGAATCAAAAGGCCGTCCATGACCCCGTGCGCGTACTCCCGTGCGACAGACAGGTACGACCGCCACGGCACAGGAGGCAGCACGGTGCGCATCACTCGGCACGCGACCGGAACTCTCTTCGTGGGCGGCGCCATGAGTCTCACCCTCGTCGCCCTCGTCCATCCCTCGATGCTCGCAGCACCGTCGCCGCCTCCCAGACCCGCGTCATCGCCCAGACCGCGACCGGCCCCCTGACGGAGGCCGACCGGGACTTCGTCGTGAAGGTGCGGGCGGCGGGGCTGTGGGAGTACCCGGTGGGGAAGATGGCGCTGCAGAAGGGCACCACCGGCGCCGTGCGTACGGCCGGGCGGCACCTGGTCGACGGGCATGCCGCCCTCGACGCCACCTGCCGCGGGATCGCCACGCGGCTGAACACCACCCCGCCCCCTCCGGCCGCGGGCGAACCGCAGGTGCGCCTGGCACCGGCGCCCTGAGTCGGTGCGCGGCGGTTGACGCGCGGCTACGTCAGCCAGGCCGTCGTGTCCGGCGCCAGCCTGCCCTCCTCCAGCGGGCCGCTCGCGATCACCACCTCCCCCGCCGGCAACTCCACCGCCGTGTCGGAGAGGTTGGCCACGCACCGCCAGCCCCCGTGCCGGGTGAAGTCCAGGACCCCGGGCGCGGTGCCGTCCGCCCACTCCAGCTCCTCCCCCTCCAGCAGTTTGCGGCGCAGGCGCAGGGCCCGGCGGTAGAGCTCCAGGGTGGAGTCGTCCACGCCGTCCTGTGCGGCCACCGCGTACTGCGCGAAGGCCGACGGCTGCGGCAGCCAGGAGCCGCCCGCCCCGAAGCCGTACGACGGGCCGGTCGTCGTCCACGGCAGCGGCACCCGGCAGCCGTCGCGGCCCTTGCGGACGCGGCCCGTCTGTTCCCAGATGGGGTCCTGGAGAACCTCGGAGGGGAGGTCGGCGACCTCGGGGAGGCCGAGTTCCTCGCCCTGGTAGACGTACGACGAACCGGGCAGCGCGAGCATGAGGAGGGTCGCGGCGCGGGCCCGGCGCAGTCCCGCCCGCTCGTCGACGGCCGGGGCCTGGCCGCCGGACAGGAGCCAGGCGTTGTCGTCGGTGCCGGGCGGGAGCATCAGGCGGGAGGTGTGGCGTACGACGTCGTGGTTGGACAGCACCCAGGTGGCGGAGGCGCCCGCCGCCCGGGCCGTGGCGAGGGAGTCGGTGATGATCTGTTTGAGTTCGTCCGCGTTCCAACCCGCCTGCAGGTACTCGAAGTTGAAGGCCTGGCCGAGTTCGTCGGGGCGGGCGTACAGGGCGCGGCGGGCGCTCGGGTTGACCCATGCCTCGGCGACCGCCATGCGGGGCGGGCGGTAGGCGTCGAGGATCTTGCGCCAGTCGCGGTAGATCTCGTGGACCTCGTCGCGGTCGTAGAAGGGGTGGGTGCCGGGCGGGAAGTGCGGGAGGGACTCCTCGCCGCTCAGCTCGGGCGCGCCGAGGTCGCGCAGCGGTTCGCTCAGGTCCTTGGCGAGCGCGTGGGCGACGTCGACGCGGAAGCCGTCCACGCCGCGGTCGGACCAGAAGCGCAGGGTGGTGCGGAAGTCGGTGCGGACGTCCTCGTTGCCCCAGTTCAGGTCCGGTTGCTGGGGTGTGAACAGGTGCAGGTACCACTGGCCGTCGGGGACCCGGCGCCAGGCGCTGCCGCCGAACACGGACTGCCAGTCGGTGGGCGGGAGTTCGCCGTGCGGGCCGCGGCCGTCGCGGAAGACGTAGCGCTCGCGGGCGGCGGAGCCGGGCCCGGCCCGCAACGCCTCCTGGAACCAGACGTGCTGGTGGGAGGTGTGGTTGGGGACCAGGTCGACGATGACCTTCAGTCCGAGCCGGTGGGCCTCGGCGGCCATGGCGTCGAAGTCGTCCAGGGTGCCGAGGCGGGGGTCGACGTCGCGGTAGTCGGCGACGTCGTAGCCGCCGTCGGCCAGTTCGGAGGGGTAGAAGGGGCTGAGCCACAGCGCGTCCACGCCGAGGCCGGCGAGGTGGTTCAGGCGCTGGGTGACGCCCTTGAGGTCACCGAGCCCGTCGCCGTCGCCGTCGGCGAAACTGCGCGGATAGACCTGGTAGATGACGGCCTGGCGCCACCAGTCGGGGTTGCGGGACGAGAGGTCTGGGGTGTCGGACGTGGTGGTGCGGTCGGTCACGCGGACTCCTCGTGGGTGTGTACGGGCGACAGTGAGAACTCTGTCCACTTGGCCGGAAAAGCGAACACAGTGCGGAGCGGAGAAGATCATTCCTCGTGTGATGGAATTGTGATTGCCCTTTGAACTTCCCTTGCGTTCCTGCAGGTTGACAGCGTTGTCCCGTCGCCCGACGATGTGCTCACGCTGTGGCGCATGTGACCAATGAGCCCAGTGTTTCTTCTTCGACCACACCCCACGATGGGATACGCATGTCCATAGCGAGACGTGTCATCGCGCGACGCCTGCTGGGGACGGGCGCCGCGTCGCTCGTCCTCTGTGCCGCCGGCGTCGCCTCCGCCTCCGGCGCCTGGGCCACCGGCACGCCCGGCGGTGACGGCTGGAAGTCCGGCGGCAGCTACCGGCCCGGCACCGGCGCCGGCACGGAAACCGCCACCGACCGCTGCCAGTTCTCGCTCGACGGCACGAACTTCTACGACTCCGTCAAGGTCGACGACCAGAGCCTGAAGGTCACCGGCGACGGCAAGGTCCACATCACGGTCCGTGCCGCCGCCGACGCCGGCACCTGCACCGCCTCGCTCGCCTCCTACCTCGCCCACGGGCCGACCTTCGCCACCTCCGGCGAGCAGGTCTTCGTCGACTTCGACTCGGTCACGCTGGGGCCCGGCAAGACCGACACGCTCGACATCGCCGTGCCGGACGCGGGCTGCTTCGGGCAGATCGACCTGTACCGGGGCGCGGTGAAGTTCGACGGCAAGCCGGACGCGAACGACGGCTTCGAACACGGCGACCTGCCCAAGGGCCCCGACCACCCGGTCATCAAGGACAAGCTGATCGCGGCCTGGAACGGCGGCACGAAGGACTGCACCACGGAGCCTCCGGCCACCGAGGAGCCGCCGGCCCCGCCCGCGACGACACCCCCGGCCGAGCCGTCGGAGCCGCCGTCCGAGGAGACGACGCCCCCGGCGGAGGAGACGACCCCGCCGGCCTCCGAGACCCCGTCGACCGAGACCCCGACCCCGGAACCGTCCGAGTCGACGTCCTCCCCGGCGGTGCCCCCGGGCGGCCTCGCCCAGACCGGCGGCAGCAGCGCGACCGGCCCGATCGCGATCGGTGCGGTGGTACTGGTCGCGGGCGGCGCGGCGTTCGTCGTGGCGTCGAAGCGGCGGCGTACGGCACGGTCCTGACCGCGACAGGTCCTGACCCACGGCACAGTCCTGACTGACGGCACGGTCCTGACCTACGGCATGTGAAGGGGCCCGGGGTGATCCCCGGGCCCCTTCCGGCGTTGGTGCCTGAGTCGGGCGTTGCCTCGTTCGGGCCGGTCAGGTGCGTTCCACCGTCGTCAGGTACAGCTTCACGAAGCGGTCCACGTCGACGTCCAGGGCCACGTCCACCAGATTCCGGTCACGCGCGCCGGCGTGGATCTCGGCCTCGCCGAGGCGGACGCGGCGGTCGACGATCGTCTGGCCGCGGGTCGGGCCCGGGGCGAGGGAGACCTCCACCGGGAGCAGGCTGGTGGTGATGCCCGCCGGGTCGACGACCGCGCAGACGGCGCCCGCGTCACCGATGCCGCCGGCCTCGGAGTCGGCGCCGACGTCGGGGGTGGCCGGACGGTGGGACAGCAGCTCGCCGGCGAGACGGGCACCGGGTTCCGCACTCGCCCGCAGGCGCCGTACGTCCGCGCCGGGGACCACGACCCGTTGGAAGACGTCCAGGCCGTACATGGTGATCGGCACCCCGGCCGTGAGCAGGATCGCGGCGGCCTCCGGGTCGTGCCACACGTTGAACTCCGCGACCGGCGTGGCGTTGCCGCAGGCCACCGCGCCGCCCATGAAGACGATCCGCTCGATGTTGCGGGTCACCTCCGGGTGGGCGCGCAGCAGCAGGGCGATGTTGGTGAGCGGCGCCGTCGGAATCAGGGTCACCGGGCGCGGGGACGCGAGGATCTCGCGGCGCAGCAGCGTCACCGCGTCCACGTCGGCCGGGGCGCGGGTCGGGGCGGGCAGGCCGATGTCACCCATGCCGTCCTCACCGTGCACGTGCCGCGCCGAGCGCGCGGGCTCGATCAGCGGGCGTCCGGCACCCCGGGCGACGGGGATGTCGGGGGCGCCGGCCTGCTCAAGCACGGTCAGGGTGTTGCGTACGACGCCGTCCACGTCGGTGTTCCCGGCCACGCAGGTGACCGCCCGCAGGTCCAGCCCCGGGTGGCGCACGGCGAACAGCAGCGCCAGGGCGTCGTCGACACCGGTGTCACAGTCGATGATCACCGGGGTGGGCCGGCCGTCGTTCGTCACGGCGAGGCTCCTTTCGGGGGCCGGGGGCGGGGCCTACAGGAGTGACCTTATGTCCGGCGGGGCACCGTGGGGGTTTGGGTGCACTGCCGTCTGCGGGTCGCATGTGGCTGGTCGCGCCCACGCGGCGGAGCCGCACATTGATACAGCCCCGCGCCCCTTAAAGGCACACCTCGGAGCCGCGCGCTGCGACGCACTCGGTGATCCGGGCGACCAGTTCCGCGCCGGGCATGATGCCGGGCATGCGGCCGCCCCGTAGGCGTACGGCCGCGACGTCACCGTCCGCCGCCGCCTCCCGTTCGCCGATGACCGCCTGGTACGGCACCCGGCGTGCCGCGCGGATGCGTGCGCCCAGGGTGCCGTGCTCGGGACCGGCGAGTTCCGCGCGTAGGCCCTGGTCGAGGGCCCGGCGCAGCAGCTTCTCGGCCTGCTCGACCTGTTCCTCCGAGACGGGAAGGATCACCACCTGCACGGGCGCCAGCCACGCCGGGAACGCGCCGCCGTGCTCCTCGATCAGATGCGCGACCGCGCGCTCCACGCTGCCGATGATGCTGCGGTGGACCATGACCGGGCGGTGCTTGGCGCCGTCGGGGCCGATGTAGTGCAGGTCGAAGCGTTCGGGCTGGTGGAAGTCGATCTGGACGGTGGAGAGGGTGGCCTCGCGTCCCGCACGGTCGGTGATCTGGACGTCGATCTTGGGGCCGTAGAACGCGGCCTCGCCCTCGACGGCGTCGTACGGGATCCCGGAGCCGTCGAGGACGTCGCGGAGCAGTGCGGTGGCCTTCTCCCACAGCGCCGGGTCGGCCACGTATTTGCCGCCGCCGTCCTTGCTCGGGAGGGAGAGGCGGTGGCGGGCGGCGCTGATGCCGAGGTCGGCGTAGGCGCGGGCGATGAGGGCGAGGGCGGCGCGGGCCTCCTCCACGGCCTGGTCGAGGGTGCAGAAGATGTGGGCGTCGTTGAGGTGGATGGCCCGGACGCGGGTGAGGCCGCCGAGGACGCCGGACGGCTCGGAGCGGTACATGCCGCCCAACTCGGCCATGCGGTACGGAAGTTCGCGGTAGCTGTGGGAGCGGGAGCGGTAGATCAGGGCGTGGTGGGGGCAGAGGCTGGGGCGCAGGACGACTTCCTCGGCGCCCAGTTTCATCGGCGGGAACATGTCGTCGCTGTAGTGGTCCCAGTGCCCGGAGATCTCGTAGAGCTCGCGTTTGCCGAGCACGGGTGAGTACACATGGCGATAGCCGGCCTCGCGTTCCGCCTCGCGGATGTACTCCTCCAGGACGTGCCGGACGACGGCGCCGTCGGGCAGCCAGTAGGGCAGGCCTGCGCCCATCAGGGGGTCGGTGTCGAAGAGGTCCAGTTCGCGGCCGAGACGGCGGTGGTCGTGACTGTCGTTCATGGCTACTCCTCCAGATGAACGGACGAGCACCCACGACAAAGCCCCGGGGCACTCGCCCGGGGCTTCGGATTCGCTCAGCTGTCAGCGCGCCGGGACTGGGTCCGGCGTCGTCGTGAGAGACGGGTTGGCGCGCTTCATGGGGCGACGGTAACAGGGGGTGGGTGAGGGCGCGATTGATTTGCGCGGCGTCGCCTTCATCGGCTGCGTCTCTGTCTGCTCAGCGTTGCAGCCACTCGTCGAGAAGTGCGGCCTCCGTCTTGCTGAGACCGGACAGTTCGGGCAGGAGGGTGCGGAAGGCCGCGACGACGGCCGCCGAGTCCTGGGCGGAAACAGCGGGCTCATCCACGAGGATGGCGCGAGCGACCGCGTCGAAGGCGGCATCCGCCAGGTGCGGGTCGCTTTGCCCTGGAGGCAGCGTCAGCAGGGTGTGGACGGTTCCGACGCCCGCCGCGCGGATGAGGTTGACGGCGCGTTCCTCGCTCACCCGAAGCCGCCCGGCGGCGGCGATTCTGTGCACCCGCTCGGCAAGGATCCGCACCCCCTTGACCTGCGCCGGGGTGTCGCGTGCGCGGGCCGGATCCAGCAACAGGCCGTAGACATAAGGATTGGCCAGCCCGAAGCCGATCTGGGTGTTCCATCCGGCTCGCAGGTCTTCGACGGGGTCGTCCGAGGGCGCCGTGGCCTGTTTGCCCTCCACGTGCTCGGCGAAGACATGCTCCGCGGCGGCATCCAGCAAGTCGTCCTTGTCCTGGAAGAACCGGTAGAGAGCAGGAGGCTGCAGCCCGGCCTCGTGGGCCACGCGGCGCGTGGTCACCGCGGCCGCCCCCTGTTCGCGCAGCAGACCGGCCGCGGCCTTCACGATGCGATCCCGAGTGACGTTCCGCCGCTGCGTGTTCGGAGCCTTCGAAGACATGGACACGATGGTATCGCTCGTACGCATCCAATGGAATTATCAGTGTTACCGTGATTTCAGTTCCGCTGGAAACATCATCTGATGGGAGCAACCGATGCTGATCGTCACCGGAGCCACCGGTCGCCTCGGGGCGCTGATCGTCGACCGCCTGTTGGAGCGGGTACCGGCCGACAGGATCGGCGTCAGTGTGCGCGATGTGAGCAAGGCCGCCGGCCTCGCCGAGCGCGGCGTCCGAGTCCGCGCGGGAGACTTCACCGAACCCGACGGCCTGCAGCACGCCTTCGAAGGTGCCGAGCGCGTCCTGGTCGTCTCCGCGGCCATCCGGGGCGGCGGCGCGCTGACCGCCAACACCGCCGCGATCGACGCGGCACGGGCGGCGGGCGCCCGACGCATCCTGTACACCAGCCATCAGGCCGCCTCTGCCACGTCGCTCTTCCCGCCGCAGCGGGTCCACGCCGCCACCGAGGAACACCTCAAGCAGCAGGGAGTGCCCTACACGGCCCTTCGCAACGGGTTCTACGCCTCCGCATTGGGCCCCTACATCGGAGCGGCGCTGAAGACCGGCACACTCGCCGTGCCGCAGGACGGTCCGGTGTCCTGGACGGCCCACGAGGACCTGGCAGAAGCCGCGGCCATCGCTCTGACCCAGGACAGAGCCGTCGAAGGGATCACGCGGCCGCTGACAGCCCCTCACACCCTGGACTTCGCCGACGTCGCCGAAATCCTCAGCCGCATCACCGGCCGGACCATCACCAGAGCCGTCATGGACGACGACGAGTGGACTTCCGCGGCAGTCGCCGACGGGATGCCGCGGCCGGCCGCGGAGTTCTCCCTGACGATGTTCGCCGCAGCGCGCATGGGCGAGTTCAAGGCCACCGACCCCACGCTGGAAGCCACCATCGGCCACCCCGCGAAGACCGCCCACGAGGTCTTGGAGGCCCTCGTGCACTCCCGGTAGAGGGCGACGTCGTCACCCGGACGGACCGGCGCGCTGGTGGAGGTAGTGCCGTGGTGGTGCCTTAAGAACACGTACCCGGTCTTGGGCGCGTCCCCGACCCCGGCACAGGAGGCTCGCGATGCCCCGACCCCCGGCCCGCACCGTCATCGCCTCGACGCTCTCGGCAGCGGCCCTGCTGTCCGCGTCCGCATGCTCCTACGGCGACCTGGGCCAGGCCGCCCGGGCCGTCGGTGCCCCGGACTCCCCCGCGGCCACCGTCGGCGCGTCGTCGGCCCCCGCCGCCGCTCCCACCCTCACCGAGGCCCAGGCCCGTGCCGCGCTCATCAGTGCGGAGGACCTCGGTGAACCGTGGGTGCCCACCAAGGGCTTCGCGACCTGGCGGGACGCCATGCTCAAGGCCGACACCGAGAAGGCCGACTGCAAGCGGCTGCTCGACGCCCTCTACGCGGAGGAGCTCTTCGGCCCCGACGCCCGTACCCGCGCGTCCGTCGGACTGGACGACGAGTGGGACGAGGCCCAGCTGCGCTACCAGATCGTCGCCCACCGGCCCGAAGACCTGGACCGGACGCTGAAGTGGCTCGCCGGCCTGCCGGAGAAGTGCGGCGAGTTCACGGCGATCGCGGGCGGCGGAGAGCTCACCGTCAAGGTGAGTGAGGCCGAGATGCCGGAGGCGGGGGACGCCCGGCAGGGGCTGCGGATCGTCCTCGGCGCCGTCTCCGAGTACGACGACGCTCCCATGCTCACCCTGCACGTCGCCGCCGTCCGCGTGGGCGACGACGCGATCGCCATCACCAACGGCGGCCTGGGCGACGTACCCGCGGACGCCACCTCGGCGGCCGTCGAACTCGGCACCCGCCGGCTGGCGGAGGCCAGGAAGCGCGGCAGGCAGGACGTCTAACCGAGGCGGTCGACCGCCTCCTTGGCCTCCTTCAGGCCCGCGCCGGTGATCTCCCGGTAGAGCTTGATCGCCGGGATCTGCTTGCCCTGCCGCACGAGCGCCACGACCTCGTCCATCCGCGGCTCCTCCTCACGCAGCCCCAAGTGGTCGAGAATCGAGTCGAGTTTGCGCTCGACCCGGGCAACTCGACGGTCGGCCTGCGAAATCCGGCTCTGGATGCTCCAGACCGCCGTCATGCCGACCACGAAGAAGAAGAGACCCACTATTTCCATGGTTGACGATCCTAGGCGCGCTCCGTACGGCCTGGTCCGGCGGCCTGGTCCGGCGCCCTAGTCACCATCGCGGCCCCCGTCGAAGTCCCCCTCGCGGTCCCCGTCGAACCGCAGCCGGTGTGCCACCACGTCCCGTGCCACGTCCAGTGCCGTACGGCCGCGGGCGAACGCGTGGGCGCGCAGGCGGGCCAGTGCCTCGGCCGTGCCGACGGCCAGTTGGGCCATGATCATGCCGGTGGCCTGGTAGACCACGTCGTGGTCGGTGGCGAGGCCGCTCAGCCACTGCTCGTCCCCGGGCCGGCCCGCCTCCTCCTCGCGCGGCAGCGCCATCAGCGCCACGGTCATCATCCCGGCCACCAGCCGCGCCGTCCGCAGGTCCCGGTCGGTGAGGTCGCCGGGGGTGTCGCGGTAGAGGTCGAGGGTGCCCACGCACACCGTGTCGTTGCCGAGCGGCAGCGAGTACACCGCCTGCACCCCGGCGGCCGTGGCCTGCTGGGCGAAGACCGGCCAGCGCAGCACGTCCCGCCCGGCCGTCAGATCGCGGGCGAGCACGGGCGTACCGCTCTCCGCCGCCGACTGGCAGGGACCGTCACCCAGAGTGGCCTGAATCTCCGTCACATACGCGGCCTGCGCACTGCTCGCCCCCAACTGCACGGGCAGACCGTCACTGTGCAGTGACACGCTCGCGCCGCTCACCGGCAGCAACTCCACGGCGACGTCGCACAACTGCCCCGGTACGTCTCCGGGACCCGCGACGCGTACCCCGTCGGTACTCGCGTCCGCGGCACCGCCGCGCTCCGGTCCCCGGTCACCACGCTGCTCGTCTCTGGGCCGCACGGCAGCCTCCTCGGTTCGAGCGCGGCCTGCTGGCTCCAGGGCCCCTGACCGCTCGCCCCGGACGATGCCCGACTACCCGTAGCCCGCGCCCCAAAACCCCGGGACCGCCGCACCCCCAAGGGGCGCGGGGAACCGCGCGACCAGCCACGACCGTGCCGCAGATGCGCGACCAGCCACGACGGTGCCGCAGCCGACCGACGGCACCTCGCGGCACCCCGGTGGTCAGGCCACTGCTAGCGGAGCGCCTCGTACGGGTTCGCCGGCTGCGCGACCCGCCGCACCGACCCGGCGTCCATGACGGGCGGCCAGGCCCCGTCCGTCCCGAGCGCGCCCTCGGGATGCCAGGTGCCGGTGACGGTGACCCAGGTGTCGGCGGGCGGCGCGTCCGCGCCCCGGATCTCGACCTTGCCGGTGGTGGCGTCGGCGGCGCAGCAGGCGACGAGGAGACGGGTGACGTACCAGGTGCCGTCGGCGTCGCGCGTGACGAACCCGGTCAGCCGCACCGTGCGGCCCGCCAGCGACCGTCCGCTGTCGTAGATCGCCCGCGAGCCGAACTCGGCGAGCGTCAGCTCGACCGGGTTCCCGGCAGGCAGCGCCGGAAAGCGCCCGACGCCCTGGGCCGCCCGCTGCGCCGCCTCACGCTCGGCGCTGTAGGAGCCGAGGGCGGGCGGCGGGAAGAGGAGGAGGGCGAGGGCGGGGAGGGTGAGGAGCCAGGCGACGCGGGGGCTATGGTGGCCGCCGTGCTGATCGTGGGCGTGGGAATCGTCGCCGGACTCGTCGTGCTCGCCGTGCTCGCGTTGCTGATCGCGGCCGGCGTGCTCGCCGTGCTCTACCTGCTCTGCGTGCTGGCCCTGCTCGGCGTGCGGTTCCTGTTCCGGTCGCCCGACAAGCGCCGCGGCCACCGCCAGCAGCACCAGCAGAAAGCCGGACACGACCAGGTATGGCCGTAGTCCCGCCTGCACGTACCGCAGATACAGCTCGCTGAACAGCGAGATCCGCAGGATCGCCGCCCCCGTGAGGAGCAGCAGCACCGCCGGCCCGTACCGTCTCACAGCAGCCACCACCCCACCAGCACGCTGCTCACCACGGCCACCACCCACGTCGCCGCCGAGAACCGCACCGCGAAGGCCCGCCCGAAGGTCCCCGCCTGGAGGGCGATCAGCTTCAGGTCCACCATCGGGCCGACCACCATGAACGCGAGCCGCGCGGTCGGCGAGAAGCCGCTCAGCGAGGCGGCGACGAACGCGTCGGCCTCGCTGCACACGCACAGCACGACCGCGAGCAGCGCGAGAAGCAGCACCGACACCCACACCGACCCGGTGAAGAGGTCCAGTACCGAGCGCGGCACCGCGATGTTGAACGTCGCCGCGGCCGCCGCGCCCAGGACGAGGAAGCCGCCCGCGTGCAGAAAGTCGTGCTGGAGTCCGGCGGCGAAGGCGCGCAGCCCCCTGACGCCGGGCTCGGCGTGCCGTTTGGGCGGACGCAGCCACTCCTCGCGGCCGAACCGCGCCCACAGCCAGCCCATCACGATCGCCGTCGCCAGGGAGGCGACCAGCCGCCCGAGCACCATCTCCGGCTGCCCGGGAAAGGCGACGGAGGTGGCGACGAGCACGACCGGGTTGATGGCGGGCGCGGAGAGGAGGAAGGCGAGGGCGGCGGCCGGGGCCACCCCGCGTCGCATCAGGCTCCCGGCCACCGGCACGGACGCGCACTCGCAGCCCGGCAGGACGACACCGGCCGCTCCCGCGACGGGCACCGCGAGGGCCTGATTGCGCGGCAGCAGTCGGCTGAACACCCGCTCCGGCACGAAGGCGCCGATCGCCGCCGAGACGACCGTGCCGAGCAGCAGGAAGGGCACGCCCTGTACCGCGATGGCCGTGAAGACGGTCCACCAGGCGGCGACGGGCGGGGTGTAGAGGTCGAGCGCGAGCGCGGGGCCGAGGACCGAGACGACCGTGACGATGGCGATGAGCGCGGTGCCGCCGAGCACGGCGTACACGAGCGTGCGTACGACGAGCCGTAGCCCGTCCACCACGGTCCGCTGGTTCTCCACCGTGCCTGCCCCCACCTGTTCGAACAACTCCGCGAAGGCTAACCGGTGAGGGCTGTGGACGGGCTGGGGTTCCCCGTGGTGCCGGCTGTGGGATGTGGCGTGGCCGGCGGTGGTGGATGCCGGGGCGGGCCGTCGGTCGTCTGCGGGGCAGTGGGGGCTGACCGCGCAGTTGCCCGCGCCCCTTCAAGGCGTGGCAGGCGGGCGGGGTGGTGAGGCTTCAGGGGGCCGAGGGGTTTTACAGAGGAGGTTGTGCGGGGGCGGGCCCCAGGGTGGTGGTGCCGGGGGCCGTGCGGTGGCCGAGGCCCGTGCGGTACGCGTCGAGCGCCGCCTCCACCCGGCCGGTGCGGCGGAGCAGGTCGCCCAACAGTCGGCACAGGTCGGCCAGGTCGCCGGCCGCGCCCGCGCGTTCCAGCAGGCTGAGGGCGCGGACGTAGTGCTCCTCGGCGGTCTCGGTGTCGTGGGCGTCCTCGGCGATGATGCCGAGGAGGCGGTGGGCGGCGGCGGAGTGCAGGGCGCCGCGTTCGGGGCTGAGATCGCTGAGCACCTCGTGGAGGAGGGCGGCGGCCTCGTCTGACTTGCCCCGCCGGTGCAGTACGTCGGCGAGTTCGACGGCGACCTGGCTGGTGTAGAGGGCGGCGCGCCGGGCGGTGAGCATGATCTGGGCCTCGCGCAGTTCGGCCTCGGCGCGCTCCAGGTCGCCCTGCTGGGCGTAGACGTAGCCGCGCATCCAGTGGCAGTTGGCGAGTTCGGTACGGATCTGGAGCTGCCGGTACAGCTCGGCGGCCTTGGCGAGGGAGGCGTCGGCCTCGGCGACCCGCCCCTCGGCGAGCAGGGTGCGGGCGACGGAGCGGTGCATCCGGGCGACCAGCGCCGGGTCGGCGGCCTTGGGGGCGAGGGCGAGGGCGTACTCGGCGGCCTGGGCGGCGCGGGCGTGGGCGCCCATGTCCATGTAGGGGCCGATGACGCTGGCGTAGAGCAGCAGCAGGGCGTCGGGGTCGTGCAGTCCGCCGCGGTTGAGCTCGTCGAGGGTGGACTCCAACAGGTAGACGGCGTAGCGGAGTTCACCGGCGAGGTAATGGGACACGGCGCGTCCGCGCAGTGCGGGGACGCGGGCGGGCAGCGGGGCGTCGACCTCGGCGAGGATCTGCTCGGCACGCTCGAAGTGCCCCTGGGCGTAGGCGAGTTCACCGACCTCGACGGCGCATTCGCCGAGCCCGAGCAGCGCGACCGCCCGCTCCTCGGCGAACCCGTTCGCCTCCGCCTCCGCGAGCAGCACGGCGTACTGTTCGGCCGCCGCCTCGGTGTCGCCGGTGGCGAGGGCGCGCTGGGCGCCGGTCAGTCGCAGTCGCAGGTCCGTGACGAGATGCGCGGGCCGCCCGGTGACCAGCTCCTCGAAGGCGACGCCGAGCCGCTCGGCGATGTGCCGCAGCGCGTCGTCGGAGGCGCGGACGCGGCCCGCCTCCAGGGTGGAGATGTACGCGGGGGTGTAGGCGGGCTCCGCCAACTGCCTCTGTGTCAGCCCGCGATCGGCCCGCAGCTGTTGCACTCTGCGCCCGATGGTTCCCGGGTCGTCACGGTCCGACATCGCTCAACGCCCCCAACTCGCCCTGTGCCTCTTGCCGTTCGAGTCGGCCGACTCTAGGTTAAACCGAGGATTAAGCGTGTTTAACCTATGGCTGTTGCGAGGTCTCCGTGCAGGAACGCACCAGCACCACCGAGCGCTACACCAGGGGCTTCGCCGCCGCGGTGATCGCCGTGGCGACGCTGATTCTGGCGGCGAACGCGGGCCCGGCGCGGGCGGCGGCCCTTCATGCCCGGGACGCGGAGCGGGCTCAGAACTCCGCGGTGTCCAGCTCGAACCCGAGCGGGTCGGGCAACGGCACGGTGAGGCCCAGCTTGTACTTGGCGCTCTTGGCGTAGTCGTCGCCGGACGGGTCGGAGTAGACGGTGATCTCCGCCTTCTCCCGGTCGATCAGCAGGTAGACGGGGATGTCGGCGCGGGCGTAGCCGTGGATCTTCTTGTGGCGGTCGCGGTCGGCGGTGCTCTTTGAGGTGACCTCGGCGACGAGGAGGACGCCGGACGGGTCGTGCCACACCTCCTGGTCATCGAAGGTGCCCCTCGGGGCGATCACCAGGTCCGGCTCGACGTGACCGGTTTCGGAGGGGCCGGGGAGGTTGAGGCCGATGCCCGTGTAGTTACGCAAGGACCGATCGTGGCGCCGCTGGGCGACCTGATCAGTGAGCTCCGACACGAGCTCCTCGTGCTCCCCGTTGGCCGGTTGCGTCACGCAGATCTCTCCTTCGATCAACTCCACGCGCCAACCCCGGGGGGCCGCCGCACTGAAGAGCTCGAAGACCTGCTCCACGCTCGCGCCCTCATAGTCGGGCACGGCGTTGTCCGCGTCACTGTCGCCGTCGGGGTCGTCGTACGGCCCATGAATGGCCTCGCCCTGGTACCCCGGCATGATGATCGGTTCCGCCACCGCCATGACAGACCTCCTTCGCTCGACGCGACGCTCCCAGGGTAGACGGGAGGCCCGCACAAGGAATCCGGAACCGATCACCCGAACGAGTGTGCTGTTACGTTTCCCCTAAGTCAGCAGTTCCAGGTCGCCCAGTAGAAGTTGCCCTTCAGCTCGCCGGTCGGGAGGAAGACCGGGGTTTTGATGTCGATGCCCGGAAGGCCGCCGTTGCCGGGGTAGTACCAGATGTAGTGGCCGTGCTTGCGCTCGCCGTAGTGGACCTCCAGGTAGCCCTGGGAGTGTCGGATGTACGGCGCGAACCACCAGGCGCCCCGCTGGCCGGCCGGGATGGTCGTGGTGTGGGTCTCGGTCGCGGTGTGGGCACTACCCACCTTCCAGGTCTCGGTCTGCGTGTCGCTGGCCTTCATCCCGGCCTCGAACGTGTCGCTGAAGCCGGAGGACACCTCCACGGACGTCTCCTGCTGGAAGGCGTACTCGGTGCTCGTGGTGTTGGTGTCGGTACGGGTGAGGGTCAGGTCCCGGTTGCTGGCGCAGTTGCTGATCGTGTTGGAGACCTGACGCCGCTTGCCGAGTTCGGTCTCCGCGCTCTGCTCGTGGTACTGGCACGAATCGGCGTTGCCGTTGTTGCAGTCCCAGAGCACGTCGGGCATATCGTCGCCCCAGCCGGGGGTGGTGTTGGCGCTGGCCGTGCCTGCGGAGAAGGGGATCAGCACGAGGGCGAGCGCCGACGTCAGCATCGCCGTCCGGCGACGGCCGTTCTTCAGGATCTTCATGTGGGGGTTCTCCTGTCGGATGCCTCGACCCGTTCGTCGGGCCTGGCCGCTGCCCCGGCCGAGGAGGAGTTCGGAACCGGGGCAGCGACAGGTCGATCGTCGAGGGGGCGGGAGTTGATCGGCCAGCCTCTCCATCAGGTCAATCAATCGGCTCTCACCAGGCGAATCAACGCCCGGCCAGTCAGTCGCCGCACAGCCTGCGGTACGGCACGTCACGCACGTACGTCCGCCACTGCGCCCGCGTCAGCTCGCGCTCTCCCGCCCGCGCGCACACGGATTCGACCGCCCGGTTCGGGTCGATGGTGTAGCGCTGGAGAGGCACGTGCGCACTGCCCGCGTACACGGTGGCGCTGTCCGCGGCGAACGCCACCGTGTCGATCGACTCACCCGGTGTGGTCAGCGGGCCGCCGAGCGGCTGCTGGGTGGCGATGTCCCACAGCTGGAGGCTCCCCGCCTCGCCACCCACCGCGAGCGTGCGGCCGTCGGGGCTGATGGCGAGGGCGCTGACGGCCTCGGAGGTGTCGCCGCTGATCGGGTCGGGGCCGCTGTCCTGTCCAGCAGTCGTTCCCTCCAGGAGCGCGGGGAAGACGTTCGGCAGGGCCCCCTCCCGCTGCCGGACCGCTCCGTCCCACAGCGCCACCCGGCCCGTCTGGTCCCCCGCGGCGAGCCGCGAACCGTCCGGTGCGAAGGCGAGGGCGCCGATCTGGCCGCCCTGGACCAGGTCGCGTCCGGTGGCCTTGCCGTCCGGCAGCGTCGCCGTGCGGTTGTCGCCGGCCAGGAGCCCCTCGTCGGGACGGACGGCCAGGTGACTGCTGGACAGGCCGGCGAGGACGGCCGTCCGGCGGTGGCGGGCGACGTCCCAGGTCTCGTTGGCCAGCTCGCCGACGGCCGGTGTGCGGGTGACGTGGAGCGTACGGGCATCCGGGCCGAGGGCGATCGTGATCACCGCCCCGGCCGACGTCTTCGCCGCCAGGTCCAGCGTCGTGCGGACCCGGCCCCGGGCGACGTCCCAGATCGCGAGGCGCTGCGGGGACGCCTCGTAACCGGGCGCCGAGACGGAGTACGCGAGTGCCTTGCTGTCGGGGCTGAAGGCAAGAAGGGGGAGGGTGTCCTGCGGGATTACCGGCCGGGAGGGATCGCGCGATACAGGGAGCGGGGTGGGCGGCAGTGTCCTGAGCAGGCGTCCGTCGCGGGTGTCGCGCAGCTCGAAGCGGTAGGTGCCGCCGGTGCGTCGCGCGGTGGCGAGGGTGCGGCCGTCCGGACTGATCAGCACCTTGTCCGCCGGCTCCTCCTGCCAGGCGGGCGTCACGGCCGCCGTGACGTCCAGGGTGTGGACCGTGCCGGCCTCCAGATAGCGCAGCACCGGGCGGGTGGGGTCCCAGGCCGGAGCGCCGTACAGGTGCTGGTTGTTGAGGGAGTGCCGGAACACCGGGGCGTCGGCGCCCAGCCGCCACACCCTGATCTCCTCCCCGTCGACGATCGCCAGGAAGTTCCCGTCATGGCTGAAGGCGGCGTACTTCACTCCCGTGTCGAGGAGCTGGTCCAGACTCTCCCCCGACCGGACGTCCCAGACCAGCACGCCGCTCGGGGTCACCGCGGCGAGCCGTCCCCCGCCGAGCACCAGCTGCGAGCGCTCCTGGCCACAGACGTCGCCCGAGCGTTCCCAGCGCCCATGCACGATGCGCCGGGCCGTGAGGTCCCGCACCTGCGGCGCGCCACCTCCGAGGGAGCAGAACGCGAACAGCCGGCCGACCGCGCTCGGCACCGTGCTGTCCAGCTCCGTCTCGAACAGCAGCTTCCCGTCAGCGGCCGAGTGCACCCCCGCCCGGTCGTCGCTCAGAGTGCCCACGCCATACGTGCCCTCGCCGAAGTCCACGAAGGACGACGCCGGCAGCCGGTCACCCAACCATCGTCCGGCGGCCGTGTCCCACAGCTGTACTCCGCCGTCCCGGCCATGCTCCTGGATCGCCAGCAGCCGCCCGTCCGGGCTCGCCCCGACCGCGGTGCCGGCCTCCGGCAGCCGCCCCTCGGCGATCCGCCGGTGCCGTGCCACGTCCCAGGTCCGCCAGGTGCGCCCCGCGACGCTGAGCAGGGTGCGACCGGAGTCCGTGAGACGGCGGAAGGGACCGTCGCCCGGTGCCCGGTCGCTGAAGGTGTCCAGTTCCTGCTGGCCGAGCGCGCCCAGCAGCGCCCGCCGGGTCTCCGGCAGCTCGGACACGCGCCAGGCGGCGACGCCCAGCAGCTGTGCGGTGCGCGGGTCGGTCGTGCGCAGGCCGTCCGCGACGGCGGCGATACGGCGGGCCGCGTCGTCGATGCGGCGGCGCTCGTTGTCCCGGCTCTGGGTCCAGGCGGACAGACCGGCGACCAGCGCCACCGCGAGGACGGCCGACAGTACGCCCACCGCGGCCCGCGCCCGGCGCGTGGAGCGGACGACGGCCCGGCGTTCCGTCTCGCGGGCGGCCAGCGCGGCGGTGAGGAACTCACGTTCCGGCGCGGTCAGGGAGTAGTCGTGCTCGGGGTCGGGGAACAGCTCCGCCACACGGTCCAGGCGGGTGCCCCGGTACAGGGCGCCGGGGTCGCGGTCGTGCTCCAGCCAGACACGGGCGGCATCGGTCAGCCGACGGTGGTGGCGCAGCCGCTCCCGGTCCTCCTCGATCCAGCCGCGCAGCCGCGGCCAGCTGGTGATCAGCGCCTCATGGGCGAGCTGGACGGCGTCCTCGTCGACGGTCAGCAGCCGGGCGCGGGCCAGTCGCTCCACCACCACGGGCGCGTGGGGGCACGCCCACTCCTCGCGTTCGGCCCGGGTGAGCGGGCGCCGGGTGTCGGGGGTGCCCTGGCCGGGCTCGACCATCCGCAGCAGCAGCCGCCGGGCGGCGTCCGCCTGCTCCTCGGTCAGCTGCCCGTACGCCTCCTCGGCGCTCGCCGCGATGGCGCCGCGCACTCCGCCGGCCGCCTCGTATGCGGCCAGGCTGAGCACCCGGCCCTTGCGTCGCCGCCAGGTCTCCAGGAGGACGTGCGAGAGCATCGGCAGCCCGCCGGGCTCGTCGAGGATCTCCTCCACGATCCGCGCGGTCAGCTCCCGCTCCACCAGGTGCCCGACCTCCTGCGCCGGCTTGACGACCGCCTCGCGCAGCTCGTCCGCGGTCATCGGTCCGACCAGCAGTCCGGCGCCGCACAGCGTGTCCGCCAGGCCGCGGTGCTCGCCGCAGCGGGGGTAGAAGTCGGCGCGTACGGCGATGAGGACGCGCAGCCGGCTGCCGGGGTCCCGGGCGGCGAGCAGCAGGTCGATGAACCGGGCGCGCTCCGCCCGGTCCCGGCACAGGGTGAAGACCTCCTCGAACTGGTCGACGACCACCCAGCTCTCGGGCTCGTCCGCCGCCGGGGTCAGGAGATGGCCGTACGTGGCGGCCGGCCGGTCGCCGGGCGTGAGCACCCGCAGCACCGCCGGACGCCCCTGGCCCGCGATCTCCTCCTGGAGCCGGGGTATCAGTCCGGCCCGCAGCAGCGAGGACTTCCCGCTGCCGGAGGCGCCGAACACCGCGGCGAACCGGTGCCCGCACACCAGCTGGAGCAGGTCCTCCGTCAGCCGGTCCCGGCCGAAGAACAGCCCTTGGTCGTCCGGCTCGAACCGGGCGAGGCCCCGGTACGGCGGCGCCGCGTCCTCGTCGTCCTCGCGAACCTCCCCCGCCACCTCCGCGTCGGCGTCCTTCCAGCGCGGCTCCCACTCGTCCGGGTCGCCGCCGCAGGCCCGCACATAGCCCTGGACGACGGCGAGGGACGGCAGCCGTTCACCGGCCGCGGCCTGTGACAGCGTTGTCGCGGAGAAGCCCGCCGTCTCGGCCATCTTCCGGTACGAGGGGTTCCCCGCGGTCCCGCGCAGCTCCCGCAGCTCGTGCGCGAGCCGCGGCACGGGACCGGCCGTCGGGTCCAGAGGTCTTTCCGGGCGCCCCATGCGCACACCTCCGTACGGCTGGCGAAAGGGACATCGAGCGCGACGAACGTACAAGCCGCTCGGTGACGCCCGGGTTGCCCGGGGGTGACGTTGAGGCGATGCGACATGTGATGTGCATCAATCCCTTCCGCCGATCCCCTTCCGCCCACGAAATTGATTGACCTGCCAAATGGGACGTGGAAATCAACGTTCCGGTTCGGTCCTCGGTCCGGGCGGTCACGAATCACCGGGCTCTTCGAAACCGTGCCGGTCAAAGACGCGGCAGAACAGAAGGCCGTGCGCGCACCGCCGCCCGCCTGTCCCTGCCACCGACTGTGATCAATCAACTCCGCACAGGTGATGAAACCTGTTGATTGAGCCGCTCGGAATTTGATTGCTCCCCCGATTCGACTCGCTGACCAACCCCCTCGCCCCGGAGAGTCGGTTGCGAACGCAACTGGACAGAAGGGAGCAGGTACCCGACTCGATCGAGGAGCACCGCCCAAGAATCCGGCCCGCCTCGCACAGAGGCTGAGGCCACCGCCGTGCAAGCGCAGGACGACGCGGGCACGGTGCGCATCGGACCTCAGGAGAAGCAACATGAGTACGGAGATCGCAGTCGGCAGCCTTCCGCGCGGCCGACGCAGCAGAACGACCATCGCAACCGCCGGCGCGGTGCTGCTCGCACTGTGCCTGGCCCTGCTCAGCCCCATCGGCGCCGCGAAAGCCTTCGCGATCGACGACGAGCGTGACGTCACCTGGGACATCAGCCAAGGCAAGTCCGGCTACCAGCAGATGATCAAAGATGTCCGCAACCGAGTCCATCAGCAGGCGATCTACGGAGCGGGCTCGGCGGGGACGGTGTATGCCACCGGATCCAGCACCGACTACTTTCTCGTCAACGTATTCGACGGGCCGAACCTGCAGACCCGGCTCGTCGTGAACGCCCACAGCCTGTATGTGCAGGGCTACTACAACCCCAACGACCGCACCTACCGCTACACCTCGGACGCGGACCTCCGGGACGTGAACTGGATGCCGTCCACGTCCGCGAACCCCGCCATTGCCATGCCACTCCCGTTCTCGGGCAACTACGCCGGTAGCAATGGTGGGCGGCCGGGCCTGACCAACTACTCCGGCCAGGGCAGAACGTGGCCGATCTTCTCCACCGACTCGGCTCGCTCCATCGCGCAGCAGCTCGCCAACACGAACTCCGCAGACAGCGCCAGGGCCGGAGCGCTCCTGTGGTTCGTTGAAGCTGTCGCCGAGGGCGCCCGGTTCAACGCCATCTCCAGCCGGATCACCGCTGGCTGGGGCGACTGGCAGGGATACCATTTCGACGCGGACGACGTGGGCTTGATAACCAACTGGCAGTCGATCAGCGACGACTTCCAGCGGCGACTCCAAGGGCAGAATGTGGCGCCGCCCGCCCCGATCGGTCGGTACGACTTCAGCACCCTCGCCAACACCGCGGCCATCTTCTTCCTCATGATGTGGATCAAAGCCTGACCGGTGGACAGCCTCTCTGCCCGGCATCAGCGTTCGCGATCTGCGCACTGGACGGCTGATGCGCCGACGGAGCCTCCGAGAGGGATTGATTGCCCTGATCGGGCGGGCTGCCGATCAACTCTCCGGCTGCCAGTCTTGGATCCGTGGCCCTCATCCCCCCGAGGGGCACACCCCGGCCGGCGACCTCTCAGCCCCCCTGAACGAGTCCCGGCCAACCGAGGCGCCCGCGTTCTACGCGGGGCCTGGGCAGACAGCCGCCGGTGGACGCCCCCCGTCCACCGGCGGCTTCTGGCGTGGCGCAGGCGCCGCGCGCTCGTCAGTGCCTGACGTGGCCCGAAGGCGACGTACGCCTCCGGCGAGAGGGTGAGGGTGCCGACCTCGGGGTTCTTGGAGTCGCGGACGGCGATGTGGGGGGGCGCACTCCACGCAATCGCCGCCGCCGCCAACGTCGTACGCCACTGTCCCGACTGGCGTGCCGCGGTGCTGATCCTGCGACAGCCGGAGGGGCGGGGGCGGGGACTGCGTGTCCAGGTCACCGACGGGTGTCCGTGCCCGCCGTTGTCCACAGCTGTGGACAAACTCTCCGAACTCTCCTAAGAGACCGTCTGGTTCGAGTTTGATTCCTCCCCTCCCTTCGCTTGCGCTCAGGAAGGGGATTCCTGGCTCAGGCTGCCTGGCGGAACAGCGTCCCGCCAGGTCTTGCGCCATCAGCACCAGCCGGGATGAGACCAGCCCGGGCCAGCATCACGCGAGCGGAGTTCTTGTCTCTGGGCGAGACGGCTCCGCACGCGGTGCAGGCGTACGTTCGTTCCGAAAGTGGATGGGGGTCCCCCACGCCCTTAAGGCAGTGGGGGAGCGTGCTTGGTTCTCGCTCCGCACTGCGCGCAGTCCATCGTGGTGTGCGCGGGATGGACCAGGTGCACGATCCTGCCGTGCTTGCGGGCCATCTCCAAAAGGGCCTTCTTGGTGGCGCCGATGGCGGCATCGGCGGCCTTCCTCGCCATGGTCGACTTCGCGAGGAACTTGGGCTTGAAGTCTTCGACGGCCAACGCGTCGTGGTCGCGCACGACCTTCTTTGCCCACTTGCGTCCGGTGTCCTGCCGCTGCCGGGCGATCTTTTGGTACGTCTTCGCCCGCCACTTCCTCGCCTCCCGGTAGCCCTTCGACGCGGCCTGTCCTTTGGCGGGTTCGCGGCGGGCCATCATGCGGTCGTATCGAGTCAGCTTCGCCTGGGCTTTCCTGCCGTGCCGGGCGTGGGGGAGGTCGTGGGGGTCGCTGGTGGTGGTCGCGGTCTCCTTCACGCCCCAGTCGATCCCGATCACTCGGCCGGTGGCGGGCAGCGGCTGGACTTCGGCAGGCACGACGAACGAGGCGTACCAGTGCCCGAGGCTGTCGCGGTACACGCGCACCGAGGACGGTTCGGCGAGAAGATCCCGCGATCACACGACCGTCAGGGTGATGTTCCCGGCGAGGTGCAGACGGCCGTCCTTCAGCCGGAAGCCTCGCTTGGTGTAGTTCAGGCTCGGGTCGGCCTCACGCTTCTTCTTGTACTTCGGCATCCCCGACCGGCGATGCTGCGGCAGACGTTCGCGGATGTCCTTGTGCGCCTTCGCGCGGGACTTGCCGAAGTCGCGGATGATCTGCTGCTGGGGAACCGATGAGCCCTCACGCAGCCACGGCGTCTTCGCGCGGGCTTCGGTCAGCATCGCATCCAGCCGGGCCGGACCGCACGTCGCCTTGTCCGTACCTTCGGGGCGGTTCATGTTCCACAGGTGCGTCTGCCTGGACTTGGCGACGGACTCGTTCCAGATCCACCGGCACCGGTCCCACTCCGCCAGCAGCGCACGCTCGGCGGTCGACGACACGCGCAGCCGGAACGTCCACCGGGCATGCCCGGCGTCCCCGGCCTCCTTCACCCCCGACACGACATCCCCCTCCCACAATGGCGTCCCGCCTGATCACCCCAGCTTCCACGATGAGACCGTACGTGCGACATGCGCACACCCGTACCCCCGCTACGGCAAAGCCACCCCAACCAGCGAACACGGGCACACCCGTTCGCATTTCGGCTCCGTCGGCGGCTCTGCGGGCGCTCCGCCCCCCAGGAGACCGGACACAGCGACGCTCCGCCTCGCCGTCACGGGATGCGATTCCTCCCGGCGTGAACGCCGGGGCATCCTCGCAAGAATCAGGTGACGGCAAGGCCGCGGCACAACGTGAGGTGAACGGCAAACGGCGCGAGAGGGACGGGTGTTGACGCCGCGAGGAACATCCCTCCGAAACGCCGAGGACGATTGATCGCCCTGTTCAGAACATGCCGCCGATCAATTCTCCGCGCTCCAGTCTCGGTCTCGAACCGCCGGACTCCCGGCAGAACGAACCATCACCGGAGCACCCACATGTCGCAGACAGCCACGCCCCGCCGACGGTCCCGCCTCGCCCAGGCCGCCCTCGTCCTGGGCAGCGCCGCCGCCCTGACCGTCGGTCTGACCGGCAGCGCCAGTGCGGGCGTCCTGAACCCGCTGCCGTGGAACGCGAGCACCTTCCAGAACAAGTACATGCCGCTGTTCGACTACGACGGGGACGGCTGCTTCCCCGCGGCGGCGGTGGACGCGGGCGGCAACCTCAACGGCGGCCTCAAGCCCAGCGGCCCGATCACCGGCGACTGCCGGGACGGCCACCTCGGCAGAGCCAACACGTACTCGCAGTCCCTGTGCAGGAACGGCTGGTGCGCCTACGTCTACGCGCTCTACTTCGAGAAGGACCAGACGCTCAACGGCGCCGACGCCTTCGGGCACCGCCACGACTGGGAGTCCGTCGTGGTCTTCCAGAAGCAGGGCGAGGAGCGCCCCCGGTACCTGGCCGCCTCCCGGCACGGCGGCTACAGCACCCACCCGATCAACGAGGTGCCGATGGACGGCAACCACGTCAAGATCGTCTACCACAAGGACGGCGCGAGCACGCACGCCTTCCGCTTCGCCAAGTGGGGCGAGGACACGGAGGCCTGGGGCCCGGGCAACCACTGGGACACCCCGGCCCTGGTCACCATGGAGCAGATGGACCAGACGCCGCGCAACGCCCTGTGGAATTCCCAGTGGGGCAGGGCCAACTTCCCGCTGACCAACAACCTCATCAGCAACATCAACAAGGCCCGGCCCTCCCAGGTCCCCGCGTTCTGACACCCGGACCGACACCGAGCCGCCCCCGGCGGGGACACTTCCCCCCTGTCCCGCCGGGGGCTTCCCCGTCAGCTCTGCGTCTGCAACTGCCGCAGCTGCCGAAGGACGTTCTCCAGAGCACCCCGCCGCCGTCCGGGCACCCGGCCCCGCAGCTCCGCGAGCACGGCGCCGAGTTCACGGGCGGGGGCGGTGTCCCGGATCTGCCCCCACTGGTGGTGGGCCCGGTCCACTGCCGCCTCCACCGCGGCCGCGTCCACCGCCTGCCCGGCGGACAGCCGCGCCGAGGCGACCGTCAGCCAGGTACGACAACTCCGCACCGGGTCGCCCGCCAGCATCGCCAGATCCGCCCGCACCTCGATCCAGTGCAGCGCCTCCTCGGAGGCGGGCCCGTGGGTACGCAGAGCGGCCTGCTCATGATGAGCGGCCAACACCTCGGCCTCACTGTGCCGCCCCGACTCGACGGCAGCGGCAATATGAGCATGCGGATCGGCCGGCACGGGGCTCAGAACGGGGAGCCGATCCGAGGCGGTGGCAGCACTTTGGGCCGGGGCCGGCACGGAACCTTGTGCCGGGGACGACGAGGGCCTGTGCGCAGGCATCGGCGGAAGAACCTGCGCGGGGCTTGGCGCGGGGCGCGGCGCGGGGCTCAACTCGGGGCTCGGCGGAGAGCTCGGCGCAGGGTTCGACGCGGGGCTTGGGGCGGGACCCGGCTCTGTGCTGAGCACAGGGTTCGGCACGAGGCTCGACGCACGATTCGGCACGGAGCTCGACTCCGGGCTCGACACGGAGCTCGGCTCCGGACTTGGCGCGGAGCTCGGCTCCGGACTTGGCGCGGAGCTCGACGCAGGGCTTGGCGCGGGACCCGGCTCCGGGCTCAGCGCAGGGCTTGGCGTGGTCTCCTGCGTCGCAGCCGGTGTGGCGCTCTGCGGAGACAGCTTCGTCAGGACCAGCGTGGGGTCCTGTACCGGGATCGACTCGGGGTCCCGTACCGGGATCGGCGCGGGAGCCTGTGCCCGAACCGACGTGGGGACATGTGCCCGGCTGGGCTCAGGCGTCTGTGCCCGGATGGGCTCGGGAACCTGGGCCGGGATCGGCGCGGGAGCCTGTGCCCGAATCGGGGCGGGGTCATGTGCCCGGACGGGCTCGGGCTTCTGTGCCCGGATGGGCTCGGGAACCTGGGCCGGGAGCGGTGCTGGTGCCTCCGGCGGCAACTCCGGCGAAAGCCGCGACGCGCCCGGCGCCGCCATCGGCCCGGGTACCTCCGGCGGCAGCTGTGGCGAGGCCTGCGCGGGAGGCTGCCCCCCGACCGAGCTCGCGACCGAGCTCCCGACCGGCACCGCTACAGGCCCTCCGAGCGGCCCGGTGACCGGCGCTCCGGCCGGCTCCCCGGCCGGCCCGCCAAGCAGCCCACCGGTCGGCCCGCCAACCGGCGCAGTGGCCGGCCCCGGCACCTGTACGGCGTTGTGGGGGCGGAGTTGCAGCGGGCTCTGGTGCGGGGGCTGGGCGGCGGGGGTCTGTGGGGGCATCTGGGCGGGGGCCTGGGCCGTCAGGATGATGTCGGTGCCTACGCCGGCGTCGGGGGAGATCCGGGACAGTGCCTGTTGGTGGAGCTGCTCCAGGGGTGGGCGGTGGCCGCTGCGCAGCAGGGTCGCCACTGCCTTCATGTACGCCGGGCCCGCCACCGTACGGCGGCTCGGCGGCGGGGCGATACGGCCGTAGACCGCGTTGTTGCGGCCCGAGTCGAGGGGGTTGGTGCGCAGCCACTCCCAGGTCTCGGGGTCGGCGTGCAGGTCGAGGAGGAGCGTCGTCGAGCCCGGTGCGCGCAGGCGGAGTTCCTCGCGGAACCAGTGCCAGGGAAAGCCGGTGTAGCGGACCGTCGACGCGGTGGTCCGGGCCAGCGCCAGGTGCGGCAGGTGCTGGCGGCGGTCCAGGTGGAGCTGGCCCGCGACGAAGACCGTGAGCGGGGCGGGAGCGGCCGCGGCGGCGCGCAGGCGGGTGAGGACGGCCTGCGGTTCCAGGGGGTCGGCGAGCTCCACGACGTTCGCCGTGTCCGTGCCGGACAGCACCGTGGGCGGCACCGCGGCGAGGACGGGGAGCACGGAGGCGGCGTCCACCAGACAGCCCTTGCCCGCCGGCGCGGCGGCCAGCAGCAGCACGGTTCCGGGCATCGGTCCCTCCCCATCCCCCGTCGATCACGTACGGCAGCACCGTAACCGCTGCGGCTGCAAAGCGGGATCTCAGGACTGTTTACGCCCGATTCCGCCCCCATTCCCCACCGCATTCCCACGTCAATTCCTCACCTCGGCCCCCATCCCTCGCCCCACCCCAGGCCCCCGTCCCTCTCCCCACCCCAGTCCTCCACCTCGTTCCCCTCAGTCCCCCACCTCAGTGCCCGCACCCCCTCTCCTCCGCACCGCGAACACCGTCGTGTCGTCGGCGAGGTGCCCGCCGCAGTGGCGCAGCGTCCGCTCCCGGACGAAGGCGACCAGGCGGGCGGGGCGGGCGATGGCGGGGTCGGCGGCGACGGCCTCGGTGACCTCGGCGGTGAGCGGGTAGAAGGTGCCGCCGTCGTCCCGGGCCTCGGTCACGCCGTCCGTGGTCAGCAGCAGCGTCTCGCCGGGGGCGAGCGGCACCCGCAGCACCGGTGGCGGACCGTCGGCGGGGACGAGTTCGCCGTAGCCGAGGGGCAGGCCGTGGCCGGGCGGCAGGGGCCGTACGCCGGCGGGGCCGACCACCAGCGGGGCGTCGTGGCCGAGGACGACGGCGTCCATCGTGCCCGGCCGCTCCTCGGGGAAGCCGAGCAGTACGGCGGTGGCGAACCGGTCGCCCTCCTCCCGGCCCAGCGCCGTACGCAGCCGGATGTGCCGCTGCATCCGCACCTCAAGCCGCAGCGCGACCGCCGTCAGGTCCGCCTCGTGATAGGCGGCCTCCCGGAACGTGCCGAGCAGCGCGGCCGCCGCCTCCACCGCGCCGAGCCCCTTGCCCTGGACGTCGCCGAGGATGACGCGGGTGCCGTGCAGGCCGGTCTGGATGTCGTAGAAGTCGCCGCCGACCCTGGCCTCGCTGTCGGCGGACAGATACACGGCCGCGTGGTCCAGGCCGCCCCAGCCCGGCGGCAGCGGGCGCAGCACGGTGCGGCGGATCGTCTCGGCGACGTCCTGCATGTGCAGCATGCGCTGCTCGCCGCGCACCCGGACCACACAGGCCAGCGTGGCGAGGACGCCGCCGATGCCGGCGAGTACGAGGTCGGGCAGGCCGGCCTCGTACTCGTGCGGCAGGACGGCGTCCGCGGCGAGGTAGGTGGCGGGCGCGAGCACCGCGTACACGGCCGTCCCCCACACCCCGCAGATCGCGGCGGCGATACCGGGCACCAGCACGATCCAGGACAGGATCCGGAAGTCGCTGCTGGTCCGGAAGTCGACCGCCACGATGCCGACGAGCAGCAGCAGCGGCGGTACCCAGGCGACACTGCGGCCGCGCACGCGCAGCAGCTGAGGCGGGCGCGCGCCGCCCACCGGGCTGGCCCCACCGTCGCTGACGGCCCTCATGCGCCTCAGACAAGCACGACGTTCAGTACGCCGCATCCGGGTACCCGTGACCGCCGACTTGCCAGGCAGCCCCCTCAGGTGTGCCCTTGTTGGCGGGGGCGAGGAGAGAGAGGAGTGCTCTCATGGCTCATGCGGCACCCGCGTCGGGTTCCCTGCCCGACGTCTTCAGTCAGCGGACGCACCGCATCGCGAGCGTCGCCGTACCGGTCGTCCTCGGTCTGATCTACGGCTACTGGGCCGCGGCGAACCGGCGCTCCGGCGGCGAGATCACCGGCTGGAACCTGCTCTTCGGCTTCGTCACCGCGATCGCGTTCATGGTGCTCTACGTCGCCGTACGCGAGATCGCCTCGCGCTCCATCCGCGAGGTGCACGCGATCCTGTGGGCCGCCTTCGTGGGCGGCGGATTCGGGTTCCTGTACAGCCAGAGCGGCAACACCGTCCTCAAGTCCGCGGCGATGGGGCTGGCGGTCGGGGCGGTCTCCTTCCTCGTGCTGTTCTACCGCTACTACACGCACGAGGACGCCGAGGGCCACCGCACCGGGTGACGGAGGCACGTGACGGGCTCACGGATCGGCCCCGGCCACCTCGGCGCCGGGGCCGACCCGTTCCCCTTCATCCACCCACGGGGTCGTGCACCGCAGGGGCTCCTGGCTTCCCCTGATCCATGAGACACCCGTTCGGGTGAACGCTCCACCGGAGAGCGGAACCGTGCCGCCGTATGCAGGCACAGCGCTGGCGGTCCCGGCCCCGTGACCCTTGCCTGGAAGGGTGCCCACCCGTCTGCGGAACGCCCTGTCGGCAGCGCTGATCGCGCTGTCGTGCCTGCTGGTGCCGTTCGGCGCGCTGGCGGCCTGGGTGACGTACGGGCTCGCGGACACCGGCCGCTATGTGACCGCGATGGCGCCGCTGGCCGCGGATCCGGCGGTGCAGGGCGCGGTGGCGGACACCGTCGGGGCCGGGATCGTGCACGAGGTGGCGCCCCGGCTCGACCACGAACTCGGCGCCCGTGACGAGCGGGGCGCGGTGCGGCCCTTCGTCTACGACGCGGTGCGCTCGTTCACCCGGACCGAGGCCTTCCGCACGGCGTGGGACGCGGGCAACAGAGCGGTCCACGACGCGGTGCTGAGGGCCCTTCAGGACGGGCGCGACCGTACGGTCACCGTCGACCTCGCCCCGGTCACCGCCAAGGTCAAACGCCAACTCGCCGACGACAACGTCCCGTTGGCGCAGCGCATCCCGGTCGAGCACACCGCGGTCCCGGTGCTCCCGGCCCAGGAGCTGGACCGGCTCAGGAAGGGGTATCAGGTGCTCGAAGTCGCCGGTTTCTGGCTGCCGGTGTCCGCCGCCGTCCTCGCCGCGACCGGCATCGCGGTCGCCGCCTGCCGCCGCCGCGCGGTCACGGCGACCGCGCTGGGCACGGCGCTCGGCGGCGCGTTCCTGCTGCTCGCGGTGGCGATCGGCCGCCGGCTCACACTGGCCGACCTGCCCGAGGCGGCCCACCGCCCGGCCGGGGGCGCGGTCTACGACGCCCTGACGCACACCCTGCGCTCGGTGTCCTGGCTGCTGATCGCCCTCGGTCTGACAGCGGCCCTGGCCTGCCGTTTCACGGAGTTCCTCGCGCGACGCCGGCGAGCGTCCGCAGCGCCCACCGCAGATCCGGCTCCGGGGCCGACGCGAGCCCGAGCCTGACGGCGTCCGGGGTCCGGCCGGGGTCCACCCCGAAGGCAGGTCCGGGGGTGACGGCGATGCCGTGCGCGGCCGCGGCTGCCGTGAAGGTGTCCGCGCGCCACGGTGCGGGCAGCTCCCACCAGGCGAAACAGGCGCGCGGATCGGACCGTACGGCGAATCCGCGCAGTTCCTCGCCGACGATGCGCTGCCGGTGCCCGGCGTCCGCCCGCTTCGCCGCGACCAGCCGCCGTACCGTGCCGTCCCCGATCCACCGCACCGCCGCCTCCATCGCGAACCGCCCCGCGCTCCACCCACCCGACCGCACGGCCGCCGCCACCGCCTCGACCCGTTCCTCGGGTACGACGACGAAGCCGACGGTGAGCCCGGGGGCGACCCGCTTGGAGAGGCCGTCGACGACATGGGTGAGGCCGGGCGCACGGGCGGCCAGCGGGTCGGGCGACGGGTCGGCGAGAAAGGACCAGATGCGGTCCTCGACGACGGGGATGTTCAACTCACCGACGGCGTCGGCCAGTTGACGCATCCGCTCCGCGCCCGTCGTGAGGGACGTCGGATTGTGCAGCGCCGGCTGGAGGTAGAGCGCGGACAGCGGGGTGCCGCGATGCAGGGCGACCATGGACTCCGGACGCACCCCGCCCTCGTCCGCCGCCAGCGCGACCAGGCTGATGCCGAGCCGCGCGGCGATCTCCTTGACCAGGGGATACGTCAGCGGCTCGACCCCGAGGCGCCCGCCGGGCCGGACGAGGGAGGCGAGGGTGGCGGCGATGGCCTGGCGGGCGTTGCCGGTGAACAGGACCTGGTCGGGCGCGGGGCGCCAACCGGGGGTGGCGAGGAGAGTGGCCGCGGCCTCCCTGGCGGGCGCGGTGCCCGTGGCCGGAGCCGGGCGCAGGGCGTCGGTCAGGACGTCGGGGCGCAGCAGCGGGGCGAGGGCGGGGGCGAGCAGCTCCGACTGGCCGGGCGCGGAAGGATAGTTGAGCTCCAGGTTGACCGGCGCCGCGGTCGCGGCCTCGACGAGCGCCCGCCCGGTCGCCGCCGGAGCGGCCCGCACGAAGGTGCCCCGGCCGACCTCGCCGACGACCAGCCCGCGCCGCACGAGCTCGGCGTACACCCGCCCCGCCGTCGACCCGGCGATCCCGCGCCGCCGCGCGAACACGCGCTGCGGGGGCAGCCGTTCACCGGGCTTGAGCCGCCCGGCGGCGATGTCGTCGGCCATGCGGTCGGCGAGGCGCCGATAGTCGTTCACGTGCTCCCCCTGACATTGCACCGAGGGCAAAGATCTTATTGCACCGAGCAGTTGGGCCGATCTAGGGTCGTTCACATGACCCCTTCCCTCGCATATGAGGATATAAGAGGCGCCGATGCGTCATCGACTCCACTCGTCCTCATCCACGGCCACCCCTTCGACCGCACGATGTGGTCCCCGCAGATCGAGGCGTTCTCCACCACCCGCCGCGTCATCGCCCCCGACCTGCGCGGCTACGGCGCCTCCCCGGTCGTGCCGGGCATCACCCCGCTCTCCGTCTTCGCCGCGGACATCGAAGACCTGCTGGACGACCTGAAGGTGGAGACCTTCGTGCTGGCGGGCCTGTCGATGGGCGGCCAGATCGTCATGGAGTGCTACGACCGCTTCCCCGACCGCATCCGCGGCCTGGTCCTAGCGGACACCTTCCCGGCGGCGGAAACGGCCGAGGGCAAGCGGGCCCGGGGCGCCATGGCGGACCGGCTGCTGCGCGAGGGCATGCGCGGATACGCCGACGAGGTACTGGAGAAGATGGTCGCGCCGTACGCGGACGCCCAGGTCAAGGCCCACGTCCACCGCATGATGACGGCGACCCCGCCCGAGGGCGCCGCGGCGGCCCTGCGCGGCCGCGCCGAACGCCCCGACTACCGCACCCTGCTGACCCGTGTCACGGTCCCGGCCCTGGTCGTCGTGGGCGAGGACGACGCCTACACCCCCGTCTCCGACGCACAGGCCATGCACACGGCCCTCCCGAACTCGACCCTCCGGGTGATCGAGGGAGCGGCCCACATGCCGAACCTGGAACGGCCGGGGGAGTTCAACGAGGCGCTGAGGGAGTTCCTGGCCGGGATCGACGCCTGATGCGGCTCGACACCTGATGCGGCTCGACACCTGATGCGGATCGACGCCTGGTCGACACGCCGTCTACGAACCGCTCGACGTCATGTTCAGCACGACCACGAGCAGCACGAACGCGATGGACACCCCTGGACGGCCTTCCCCCAGCCGGGCATCGGCTCGCCTCGCCCGGTCGCCTTGCGGGCCGCGGTGAAGGCGACGACCAGGCCGATGACGGCGAGGGGGGGCGAGCACCAGGGTCAGCCAGTCGACCTGTACGCGTGTCATCGCAGATCTCCCTGTCCCACTTGTTCCGGCTCGGTTGCGACGGCTCATCATCGGCGCGCCCCGTCGGGACCCCTCCCGGTCCGCTCGCCGCGCAACCTTCACCCCACGACCCACGTCTTTGAGGGATGATTCGGGCATCCCACCCATGAGCGGAAGGCCGGGCCTTGGACACTGCGGCTGCCGAGTGGACGAGCGTCGGCGATACCCGTGCGCGACGGGGCTGTGGCCGACTGCTCGGGGCCTGGCTCGCCGGGCTGTTGCTCGCCGGGGTCGGGGTGGCCGTCGGGTTCCGGGTCGCCGACAGCGACGGGCTCACCCCCGTCCCACAGCTTCTCGCCTTTCTGCCCTGGCTGCTCGTGCCGACGGGCGTCGGGCTGCTGCTGTCGCTGTTCGCGCGCTGGTGGACCGGCCTCGTGGGGGCCGTCGTACTGCTCGGGCTGCTGGCCTGGTACATCGAGCCGTACGGGAAGATCGGCGATCCGGACGGGACCGCGGTCGCATCCTTCCGGGTGCTGACCTCGAACGTCGAGTTCGGGCACGCGACCGAGGCGCTGGTCGCCACGGTCCGCCGCGAGAAGCCGGACATCGTGTTCGTCCAGGAATGCGAGCACACCTGCGACGCCACCCTTCGGGAAGCCCTCGGCACCGACTATCCGCACCGGGCGGCCCAGATCGCCGACGGCTCCAAGGGCTCGGTCGTCCTCAGCCGCTTCCCGCTCACCTCCGCCGCCCCTGTCCCGGGCACCATGGCCATGCCCGGCGCCGTCGCCGACGTGCGCGGCCACGCCGTACGGCTGCAACTGGCGCACCCCATGCCGCCACTGCCCGGCCGCACCGACCTCTGGCGCCGGGAGCTCCGCGAGCTACGCGACTTCGCCGCGGACACCGACACCGACCGCACCCCCCTCGTCCTCGCCGGCGACTTCAACGCCTCCCAGGACCACGCCGCCTTCCGCCGCATCCTCGACACCGGCCTGCACGACGCCGCCCGCCTCACCGGCCACGACCGCACCCCCAGCTGGCCCGCCCGGACCACACCGACCTTCGGCGTACAGATCGACCACGTACTCCTCTCCCCGCACTTCTCCACCCGCACCACCCGCTTCCTCACCCTCCCCGGCACCGACCACCGGGCCCTGCTCGCCGACGTCACCCTCCACCAGCCCGGATGAGGTGAACGGCGAGCCGAACAAGGGTGCTGAGAGCCTGCCCGCAAACCCCCGTCGTTCGCCCGTAGGGCGGGCGCCGCGGCGTCCGGTGCGTGCGATCGCAAGGCGCCGGAGTGCCCGCGTGGCGGAGCCACGTGGGCGGTTCGGCAACGCGGCGAGCGTGCGTGCCGGACGCCGCGGCGCAGGCGGGGGTTTGCGGGCAGGCTCTCATAATGGGGCGCATGTCCCGCGAGTTCCCCATCGGCCTCACACCTCCCGACTGGCTGGTGCGGAACCTCCGGGCCCAGCCGGCCCCCGTCAACCGCCCGGCTCTGGTCCGCGCCTCCATCGCGCTGGCCCTCCCCCTGGCCGTCGGCCTCGCCACCGGCCGGCCCGAATACGGTGCCCTCGCCTCCATGGGCGCACTCAACGGCGTTCTCAGTGACACCGCCGCCGCCTATCGCAGCCGCGTCCCCACCATCGCCGTCCCCCAGCTCTTCGCCGCCGTCGGTGTCACCCTCGGCTCGCTGGTGTACGGCCACGGCTGGGTCGCCGTCGTCGCCGTCACCGGTGTCGCGCTGGTCTCCGGGATGATCTCGACGATCGGCGCGGTCGCCTCCGTGTCGGGGCTGTTGCTGCTGCTGACCTGCGCGATCGGGGCAGGGCTGCCGTTGCCGGGCGAGTGGTGGCTGGCACCGCTGCTGATGTCCGGCGGTGGCCTGCTCGTCCTGGTCCTCGCCCTGCTCGCCTGGCCTCTCCGGTCGGGCGTGCCGGAGCGCGAGGCCGTCGCGGACGCCTACCGTACGGTCGCCGAACTGCTGACGGCCGTCGGCGGCGGCTCCCGGGCGTACGACGAGGCCCGGCACGCCGTCACCCAGTCCCTGAACCAGGCGTACGACACCGTCCTCGCCCACCGCGCCCGCCACCACGGCCGCAGCCCCGAACTCACCCGGCTGCTGGCCCAGTTGAACGCCATCACCCCGGTCGTGGAGGCCGCCCCCGCCGCACACCTCGGCGGCACCCCGCTCCCACCCGGGCTCCCGGAGGCCGTCCGGCACCTCGCCTCGGCCGTGGAGACCGGCTACACGGGCCCGATAGGGCTGAAACTGCCCACCCCCACCACCGAGACCGCCCGCGCCCTCGACCACGCCCTGCGCCACGCCGCCGAGGTGGTCACGGTCCCGGACGTCGACCCGCGCGGCATCGACGACCGCCTGGGCCGACCGGCCGCGCTCGGCATCCGCACCGCCCGCGCCGCCCGCAGCGTCGCCCTCTCCGCCGCCTCCTGGCGCTACGGCCTGCGCCTCGCCCTGTGCATCGGCCTGGCCCAGATCCTGGTGTCGATCATCCCGGTCCCCCGTTCCTACTGGGTCACCCTGACCATCACCTTCGTCCTCAAGCCCGACTTCGGCTCCGTCTTCTCCCGCGCCCTGCTGCGTGCCCTCGGCACCGTCGCCGGGCTGGTGATCGCGGCGGCGGTGCTCGCCCAGGTGCCGCGCGGCTGGGCGGACGTACCGACGCTGATGCTGCTCGCACCGCTGATCCCGGCGTTCACCCCGCGCGGGTACGGCTACCAGACGGCCGCCATCACCCCGGTGATCCTGCTCCTGTCGGACGTCCTGAACCAGGAGGGCACCGCACTCCTGCTGCCCCGCCTGGTCGACTCCCTGCTGGGCTGCGCGATCGCGCTCCTCGCCGGGTACCTGCTGTGGCCGGAGAGCTGGCACACCAGGGTCGGCGACCGCCTGGCCGACGCCGTGGACGACACGGCCCGCTATGTGGAGGCCGCGTTCGGCCCGGACCCGGCGGACCCCCCGGCCCGCGCCCGTATGCGCCGCCGCCTCTACCGGAACCTGTCCGTCATTCGTACGGAGTTCCAGCGAGCGCTGACCGAACCCCCGCCCACCGGGCGCCGAGCGGCAGCGTGGTGGCCCCTGGTGGTCGCCGTGGAGCGGATCGTGGACGCGACGACGGCGGCGCGGGTACGCGTCCGCTACGGCGCGAGCCCGCCCTCCACGGCCGAGGTGACCCAAGTGGCCCGCCAGCTGAGGGAATTGGCCCAAGGAGTGCGGGAGGCGGAAACCCTGTACGAGGTCCGCACCGACCTCACAGGCCCGGCGGACAGTGTCCTGGAGCCCCTGCGCCAGGAGGTAGCGGCGGCACGCGCCATCACGTCCCCGCACTGAATCCGACCTTCAGGGGCGCGGGGAACTGCGCGATCAACCACAGACAACCCGCAGCCGCCCCCAGGCAGACCACCCGAGCTATTGGGCGAACCGTTCAAACACCTTGACGCGGCCGCCCCGTGCAGGAGGGCGACCGCGCCATGTGGGGGGTGGGTCTAGCGCACCGGCGCTGCTAGCGGCCGGCCTTCTCCAGGGCCTTGTCCATCGCGGCAGCGAACCCGTTGGCCCACAGCTGATCGACCTTGGCCTTCTCGTTGGCGTCCGGCTGCGAGTTCGTGCAGGACGGACCAGGCCCGCCACCCGACATCAGCTCACTGCAGGGCCCCTCGTAGTGGTCCGGCAGACCGAGCACGTGCCCCGTCTCGTGTGCGGTGACACGGGTCGAGTCGTACTCCTTGTTCTGCGCGTAGTCGAGGAAGATGTAGCCCTTGCCGTGACCGTCGGTCGAGGCGTACGAGCCGCGCGAGTCGTTGCCCTCGCGGTAGGTGAAGTCGGCGTTCGAGCCCTCCTGGAGCTTCACGTTGGACACCGAGCTGTTCCATATCTGGGTGCTGCGGGATATCTCGGCGCTGAACGTCGGCGCCGCGGAGGCGTCGTAGGTGACGGTGACGGCCGCGGCCCTCGGGTTCGCGGCACGCTTCTCGGCGACCGACTTCAGCACGGCCTGGAAGAAGGCCTTGCCGGCGTCGGAGTCGGCGGACTTGGCGACGTAGCCGGCGTGGGCCGGAGCCGCCGTCGCCGGAACGGCCGTACCGAGGCCGAGAGCAGCGACACTGAGACCGACCGCCGCCGCCGTACGGGCGGACAGGGACATGGACATGACCATTGACTTGCGCATTGATGACTCCTAGGTGGGGGGTGAGTCGTCAAGGCGAGTGTCGGCGCCCCTGAGGCGGCTGTGATGATGGCAACCGGTGATAGCCCAGCCCTATCGGGTGCCCAATTGGCTGTGATCCGAGGGGATTTGTGAGGCTGGTGAAAGCTTTGATTGCGCTTTAGTCTCCGGGGGATGGACCTTGAGGTCAGACACCTCCGCGCACTGTGCGCCATAGCCGACACCGGCAGTCTGCACCGGGCCGCCCGCCAACTGGGCGTCGCCCAGCCATCGTTGAGTACGCAACTGCGACGGATCGAGCAGGAACTCGGCGGCGCGCTGTTCCTGCGCGCGAGATCCGGCTGCCGCCCCACCCCGCTGGGCCGTCTGGTCCTCAGCCGGGCCCGCCCGCTGGTGGCCGATATGCGCGCCCTGGTCGCCGAGGCGAGGGCGGCCGCCGCGGGCGGTGCGCAGCTGCGCGTCGGCTCGACGGCGAGCAAGGCCCTCGCCGGCTGGCTGCGCCGGCTGCGCGGCCAGGGCCAGGACCCCAACCTCCATATGAACGTCTCCCCGAACGCCCTGCTCCGCATGGTCGCCGACGGCCAGCTGGACGTGGCCTTCGTGCACGAGGTGGAGGGCAGCCCCCTGCGCATACCGCCCGAACTCCGCCTACGCGTCCTGATGGAGCGCGAGCCGCAGTTCGTGTCGCTGCCGACCGACCACCCGGCCGCCGCGAAGTCGGAGGTCACCCTCCCCGACCTGGCCGACGACCGCTGGATGGTCGACCCGACGGTCGACGGGGAGTGGGACGCCGTGCAGCGGATGTTCCGCGCGGCCGGCGTCAACCCGCACGTCCTGCACGGCGACTACTACACGGCCGACGCCCTGGTCGCCACCGGCGAGGTGGTCGCCGTCTGCCAGCCGACCCACGCCGACAGCCCCACGATGGCGGTACGGCGCCTGCATGGCGACCCGCTGGGCGTACGCCTCCTCCTCACGGCCCGTACGGAGACGGACCTGGACGACGTCTATCCCGCGCTGGAGGAGGCGTACTGGGAGGCGGCACGGCAGGCACCGGCGTACCGGGAGTGGCTGGAACGCGACGGTGAACCGCAGCCGCCGGTCCCAGCACTTCCGTAGCCCGGAGCCCGGAGCCCGGAGCCCGGAGCCCGGAGCCCGGAGCCCGTAGCCCGGAGCCCGTGGGCGTCAGACGCCGATGTCGCACCCGTCCTTGCGCCAGACCGCCACGACGGCCGGACGGTTGATCTTCCCCTCGCCCTCGGGCCAGGCGCTCAGCGGCTTCTCGGCGGTGGCACCGTCGATCTCGCCCGGGTGCTGCACGGACACGAGCACACGGCGGTCCTGGACGAGCGGGCCGCAAGTCTCCGCGCCCTTCGGCATCGTCAGGAACTGCTTGAGCTCACCACGCCGCTCACCGCGCGTGGCGACCCCGAAGAGGCCGTCGTGCGAGCCGAGCTGGTTGCCGTCGGTGGAGATCCACAGGTTGCCGTACGAGTCGAAGGCGACGTTGTCCGGGCAGGAGATCGGGGAGACCTGGTCCTTCGGGAACCCGGCGAAGTAGGTGGCCGAGTCGTTCGGGTCGCCGGCCACCAGGAACAGCGTCCAGGCGAACTTCTTGCTGTCGGCGCGGTTCCAGCGCTCGGTGAGCTCCAGGATCTGGCCGTGCTTGTTGCTGTTGCGCGGGTTGGCCTCGTCGGCGGCGGCGAAGCCGGTCTTGCCACGGTTGGAGTTGTTGGTGAGGGCGACGTACACCTTGCCGGTGTGCGGGTTGGGCTCGATGTCCTCGGGCCGGTCCATCTTGGTGGCGCCGACCTTGTCCCCGGCGAGCCGCGTGAAGACGAAGACCTCCTCGGCCGTCATGCCGTCGACGTGCGATTCGGCACCGTCGGCGGTGGCGGTGGCCAGCGGAATCCACTCGCCGCTGCCGTCGAACTCACCGTCGGACGGCAGCTTGCCGGTCCCGTCGATCTCGATGGCGGGCGAGTCACCGGTGAGCTTGGCGACGTAGAGGGTCCCCTCGTCGAGCAGCGAAAGGTTGTGCTCCCGCACCGCCCGGCTCGTCCCCTTCTTCATCCGCTTGCTGCTGACGAACTTGTAGAAGTAGTCGAAGCGCTCGTCGTCACCGGAGTAGACGACGGGGCGGCCGTCCTCGGTCAGCCGGACCGTGGCGCCCTCGTGCTTGAACCGGCCGACGGCGGTGTGCTTGCGCGGCTTGGAGGTGGGGTCGTACGGGTCGAGCTCGACGACGTACCCGAAGCGGTGCGGCTCATTGGGCTCCTGCGCCACATCGAAGCGCTTGTCGAAACGCTCCCACTTGCGCTCGCTCGCACCGGTGCCGAGGCCGTAGCGCTTGTCCGTCGCCCGGGTGGCGTTGGCGAAGTACTGGTTGAAGTTCTCCTCGCCGTGCAGCGTGGTGCCCCACGGGGTGACGCCACCGGAGCAGTTGTTGAGGGTGCCGAGGACCTTGGTGCCGGTCGGGTCGGCGGAGGTCTTCAGCAGGTCGGAGCCGGCGGCGGGCCCGGTGACCTTGAACTCGGTGGTGGCGGTGACGCGCCGGTTCAGCGGGTGGCGAGGCACGGCGGTCAGCTTCCCGCTCCTGCGGTCCCCCTCCACCACGACCGCGGAGAGCCCATGAGCGGCCCAGGCGACCTCGACCTGCTGCTTGGTCGGGTTGGCGGCGTCGTAGCCACGGAACATGAGCACTTCATCGGTGTACTCGTGATTGGCGACGAGCACCTGCCGGTTGCGCTCGCCGGGCAGGGGGAGCAGGGCGAGGAAGTCGTTGTTGTACCCGAACTGCTTGGACTGCGACTCACCGGTCTGGTTGTCCGGGTCGAAGGCCGGGGCACCGCGCAGGATGGGCTCGCCCCACTTGATGACGATGTTCTGCGCGTAGCCGTCCGCGACGGTCACGGTGTCGGCGGTGTTCGGCGCGACGGGGCTGAACCGCAGACCACGCGCACCGCGCCCGAAGGTGCCGGTCCGCTCGGCCGCGGCGGCGTCCCCGGCGGCGGCCTCGGCGGCGTCTGCCTTCGGCGCGCTGACGGTGGCGGTGGCGCCCACGGCGGCGACCGCGGAGACTACGGCGGCGGCGCGCAGCGTCGTACGGCGGCTGAGGGCGTCGGCGATGACGTCACCCACGTACGGGTTCGTGGTGGTGTTCGGCACCTCGTGGAAACAGGCGTCACCACACCGGAACCGGCAGGTCAGGGCAGAACGCCCACCAGGGTGCGAGTCACTGTTATTGGTGCGGATGATCGGCAGCGGAATACGCATGGCGTTTTGTTCTCCCCTTGCTTCCCCTTGAGTGCAGCGTGGGGGACGGTAGGGGCACGTTTGTGCGGGAGCGGGGCGAGTGGGTGAACGGCCGGTGAACCAGAGGTAGATGTACGGCAGTTGAGCCCGCGGCGGGAGTCGGCTCGATGCGCCCCTTGACGGACCGGGGGCCCTGTGGCAGCCCCTCCCCAAGATCACCATCTGGGGCCGCTAACCTTACGTGTCCGTCCTGGCCAGGGATCTACGGGCATCAACTCACGCGAAGGGTTGCGCACATGGGCATTCTCACTCTCCTGCGGAATGCGTTCGGCCGGTCACGCAAGGGGCGTACCGCCGAAGCAGAGGGTGTGACTCCTTCGCCGGAACCGCAGCCGACGGTCCCGTCACCGTCCCCGGAACCCCAGCCGACGGCTACCGCCCAGGTACCGGAACCGCGCGAGGCGGAGCCACGCGAGGCGGAGCCGCGGGTGACGGAGCCGCGCGAGGCAGAGCCGCGGGTGGCGGAGGGGCTCCGGGAGACCGGGGCGGCGGGGACGGCTGGATCGACTGGTTCGACTGGGGCGACTGGGGCGACTGGGGCGACTGGATCGACTGGGGCTACTGGGTCCGCCGAGACGTCCGAGACGACCGCGCGGGCCGAGAAGGACACCGACGAGCACGATCTGGTCTCGGCGGCCTTCGACAACGTCACGGTGCCTAAGCCGGCTAAGCCGGTGGAGGTGGTGGCGGAGACGCCGGTTGCTGAGGAGCCGGTTGTCGCGGAGACGCCGGCCGCCGAGGAGCCCGCTGCGGAGACGCCGGCCGCCGAAGAACCGGCCGTCGCGGGGGCCCCGGCCGCCGAGGAGCCCGCTGCGGAGACGCCGGTCGCCGAAGAACCGGCCGCTGAGGAAGCTGCTGCGGAGACGGCGGCCGCCGAAGAGGCGGCTACTGCGGAGACGCCGGTCGCCGAGGAGCCTGCTGCGGAGACGCCGGTCGCCGAAGAACCGGCCGTCGCGGAGGCCCCGGCCGCCGAGGAGCCTGCTGCGAAGACGCCGGTCGCTGAAGAGCCGGTCGCTGAGGAAGCTGCTGCGAAGACGCCGGTCGCCGAAGAGCCGGTCGTCGCGGAGCCTGCTGCGGAGACGTCAGTGGTCGAGGAGGCCGTCGCCGAGGAGGCTGTGGCCGAGGAGCCCGCTTCCGAGCCTGTGGCTGAGGAGCCCGCGCCGGTTGTGGCCGCCGCGGAAACGGCCTCCGAACCGGAGACGGCCGCCGAGCCGGAGACGGTCGCCCAGTCCTCGGAGCCGGTCGCTGAACCGAAGACGGTCCTTGAGTCGGAGCCGGTCGTTGAGTCGGAGCCGGTCGCCGAGGTCGCTCCGGAGGCGGCCCCCGAGCAGGTCGCGGAGCCGACCGGCGCGGAGCCCGCACCCGCGGCCGCCGACGGCGAGGACGCCGCACAGGGGCCACTCGCAGCCGACGACGAAAGCGGCACGGGTGGTGCGGGTGGGAACACAAAGGCCGAAGGCGAAGCCGAGGCCACCCCCGAAATCCCCCGCGCACTCAAGACCGCCTACACCGCAGCCACCACCACCCTCACCACCCACAACCTCACCACCACCCACGCCAAGGTCTACCTCGTCCTCGACCGCTCCGCCTCCATGCGCCCGTACTACAAGGACGGCTCGGCCCAGGCCCTCGGCGAGCAGACCCTCGCCCTCGCCGCCCACCTGGACCCCGAGGCCAAGGTCAGCGTCGTCTTCTTCTCCACCGAACTCGACGGCACCGGCGAACTCACCCTCACCGACCACGAGAACAAGATCGACGAGCTCCACGCCACCCTCGGCCGCATGGGCCGCACCAGCTACCACGTGGCCGTCGAAGAAGTCCTCGCCCAGCACCAGAAGTCGGCCGACCCCACCGCCCCCGCCCTCGTCGTCTTCCAGACCGACGGTGCCCCCGACGCCAAGACCCCCGCCACCCACGCCCTCACCGAGGCCGCGAAGACCCACCCCTCCGTGCACTTCGCCTTCGTCGCCTTCGGCGACCCGGAGAACAAGGCCTTCGACTACCTCCGCAAGCTCAAGACGGACAACACGTCCCACTTCCTGGCGGGCGAAACCCCCCGCGAGCTGACGGACGCAGAGCTCTACGAGGGCATCCTGGCGAACTGGCGCCCGTAACCCCCAGGACCACGCACCACCAGGGACCACGCGCCACCGAAGATCACGCACAACCGAAGATCACACACGCAACACCCCGGGCCGCCCCTTCCCAACCCTCAAAACGGGAGGCGGGCGGCCCACCCATGTCGGCTACGATTTCAAGGTTCGCAAAGCACCAAGAAGGCCCACCAGCCCGACCCGACCTGGGAGCAGCCCCCGATGGCTCGACACCTCATCACCAGCGCCCTTCCGTACATCAACGGAATCAAGCACCTGGGCAACATGGTGGGGTCCATGCTCCCGGCGGACGTGTACTCCCGGTACCTCCGCCAGCGCGGCCACGACGTCCTGTACATCTGCGCGACGGACGAGCACGGCACCCCGGCCGAGCTGGCGGCGAAGGAGCAGGGCATCCCCGTAGCGGACTTCTGCGCACAGGCACACGACGCCCAGAAGGCGGTCTACGACGGCTTCGCGCTGGCCTTCGACTACTTCGGCCGGAGCTCCTCCCCGCAGAACGTCGAGATCACCCAGCACTTCGCCCGCAAGCTGCACGAGAACGGCTTCATCGAGGAGCGGGCGATCCGCCAGGTGTACAGCCCGGCCGACGGCCGCTTCCTCCCGGACCGCTACGTCGAGGGCACCTGCCCCCACTGCGGCTACGACAAGGCCCGCGGCGACCAGTGCGAGAACTGCACCCGCGTACTCGACCCCACCGACCTGATCAACCCCCGCTCGGCGATCTCCGGCTCCACCGACCTGGAGGTCCGCGAGACCAAGCACCTCTTCCTGCTCCAGTCCAAGCTGCAGCGCGAGGTCATGGAGTGGGTGGCCCGCCACGACGGCGTCTGGCCGCACCTGGCCTCCTCCATCGCCCACAAGTGGCTGACCGAGGGCCTGCACGACCGCGCGATCACCCGTGACCTGGACTGGGGCGTCCCCGTCCCGGCGGACACCTGGCCGGAGCTGGCGGCCGAGGGCAAGGTCTTCTACGTCTGGTTCGACGCCCCGATCGAGTACCTCGGCGCGACGAAGGAGTGGTCCGACCAGGACCCGGAGAACCGCGACTGGAAGTCGTGGTGGTACGACGTCGACACCGACGTCCGCTACACGCAGTTCATGGCGAAGGACAACGTCCCCTTCCACACCGTGATGTTCCCGGCCACCGAGCTCGGCATCCGCGAGCCGTGGAAGAAGGTCGACTTCGTCAAGGCCTTCAACTGGCTGACGTACTACGGCGGGAAGTTCTCCACGTCCCAGAAGCGCGGCGTCTTCACCGACCAGGCCCTGGAGATCCTCCCGGCGGACTACTGGCGCTACTTCCTGATCGCCAACGCGCCGGAGTCGGACGACTCGTCCTTCACCTGGGAGCACTTCACGGCCACGGTCAACAAGGACCTGGCCGACACCCTCGGCAACTTCGTCAACCGCGTCCTGTCGTTCTCCCGCAAGCGTTTCGGCGACGACGTCCCCGCGGGCGGCGCGCCCGGTGAGGCGGAGGCGAAGCTGGGCGAGCAGATCGCCGAGCTGCTCGCCGAGTACGAGGGGCACATGGAGGCCCTCCAGTTCCGCAAGGCGGCGGCGGCCCTGCGCGCCCTGTGGTCGGCCGGCAACTCCTACCTGGAGGAGAAGGCCCCCTGGCTTGAGATCAAGACCGACAAGGACGGCGCGGCCCTCACCCTCCGGACCGCGATGAACCTGATCCACCTCTACGCCGTGGTCTCGGAACCGTTCATCCCGACGACTTCCGCCGCCATGCGCCAGGCCTTCGCCCTGAACGACGACACCGCCACGTGGGTGAGCGCGGACGAGGCGAAGTCCCTGACCTCCGTCCCCGCCGGCACCCCCTTCACGGTCCCGCCGGTCCTCTTCGCGAAGCTTTCCGACGAAGACCTGGAGACGTACAAGGAGCGCTTCGGCGGCGAGTAGATCGAGTAATCCGAGCAGTAGGGATGAGGAAGGGCCCGTTGGTTTCCCACGTTCACCAACGGGCCCAGGGGAATCCGGACGAAATCATTCACCCCGCACCCCGCATTACCGCCGTACCACTATGCGCCCCCTTCCTGCTTCCAGTGCATTGTTTTCCCCGCAGATGACGTGGGCATAACGCCCGTGAATCGAAGACATACCCGCCGACAATGGGGGTCTTCCATCGGGGGTGCCATGGCAGGGTCTCGTCGTGCTCGCGAAGCTTGGATTCTGGCCACCATCACAATCGCTTCGTGCGCGGCGACCATTGGGCTCACACTGTTATTGACGAGCTTCTCCGAAATTCAGTCCACCGCCACCGGCAACGCCGGCCAGTCATTCGGCGCCGCCGCAGCAGCAACTTCGGTCGTGGTCCTCATCTATATCGCCCGCACTTTTCACCGACAGGGCGAGGAATCCAGGATGCAACGCGAAGTGCTGGAGGCACAGCGTGCGGAACTGGCATTGCAGCGCGAAGTCGCCGAAAACCAGCACGACACAGCACGCCGGGTGGCCGAGGCCGCCATTCGCGAACAGCATCGGCAACTGCTCCAGATGGCACTCGACGACCCCCTGCTGAGGGCAGTCTGGCCGCTATACGGTCCGGATATTCCCGAGGGTCTCACCAGGCAATTCATGTACGCGAATCTCATCATTTCGCATCAGTGCATGTGCTGGGAGCTGGGCTACCTCGACGACGACGCATCCGCGAGCAACCTGTACCACATCTTCAGCAGCCCCACGATGCGGGAATTCTGGGAAAGAACGCGTGCCGCCCGTGACTGTGCCACGCCGCACGCGGGAAAGATGCGGCAGTTCTACGACGCCGCCGAAATCGCCTATCAACGGCAATTGCTGACCCTTACAGCGCGACCGGGGGCGGGCGACCTGGCCGAGCCGCGCTGAGGAATCAACCGGTCGGCGGGGTCCATCCCGCGCTGATGAGGACATCCCGCGGGACCACGACAAGGTCCTCTCCGTCGCCCACGCCAGAGCCGGAAGGCAGCGCGTCACGGAGTTCGGGGGCAACGCGCGCGATGAACGCCACGTCACCGGAGGAGAGCGCGAACACGGCAGGGCAGTTGCTGTCGGTGACACACCGCATCGTCGGGGTGTCCAGCCGTCTGGTGATCCTCGTCATGCCCGCACACCCTAGGTCCCGAGGGCCCCACCAGATATCACCCAGCCGGGTGGCAGAGGCGCACGCCCAGGGGCCCGGAACCGAACGAGCGCGGTTCCGGGCCCCGGTGGGCGCTGTGGCTCAGCCGGCGTACGCGAGTGCCAGCGCGCCGACCACCGGAGCGGCGTAGACGAGCGGGAACGGGATGTGGGAGTACGAGCGGGCCCGCGCCACGGTCACCGCGGCCCCCAGGAAGTACAGCACCAGCCCCACCCCGGCCAGCACCCCGATCACCGGCACGAACAGCCCGACCACCAGCCCCGCGGCCCCGGCTGCCTTGGCCAGCCCGAGCCAGGTCCACCACGACCGGGGAACGCCGTAGTCGGTGAGGGCCTGCACGATCCACTGGGCGCGCATCAGCAGGACGGCGCCGGAGAAACCGGCCATCAGGGCGGCGACGAGGGTGACGACGACATACGCGGTCTGCATGGGAAACTCCCGGTCAAGTGAGGTTCTACTGCTTACTGCCTCCCTGACGCCGCCCGCCGCGCGAATGTGACGGCACTGCGAGATTTCCGCGTCCCCCGTCAGGACAGCACCCCGGCACCGGCCGTCGCCGCTCAGCAGCTGCAGCGTGAGCGGGTGTCCGACCCCTCTGCGGTCACGGAGATCTGAAAGGCTGCCGTGAATCTTTTGGCCGATCGGTGCCCAACTCGGGGACATCACGCGGATGTTGCCCATGCGCTTGGCAACGATCCCACCCCACCGCCACCATGCCCCCCGCGACGACCGTAAGGTTTCCGCCATGGCAGTCCCAGAGGTCATCCCGATCGCCTACGAGCCGCACGGCCGTACCGAGGCGATCGGCCATTACGCGGACGGGCAGTTCATGGGGTCGGTCACGTACGCCTTCCCCAAGGGCTTCGACCTCGGTTCCGGCTGGGAAGAGCACAAACGGCTCTACTCGGTCCTGCACACCTTCGACGCCGACGGCCGGTACCGCGACTCGGAGATCTGGTGCGCCGGAACCTGGGCCGAACAGCAGCGCTCCCCGCACGGCCCCGACTCGGTCCTCGCCCGAGCCCGGGCCCACCTGGCGTCCCTGCTGCGCAGCCTCCCCCGGCGCACCTACACGGACATCGCGATACGACCCTTCCAACTCACTGTCGACGGCGTGCTGTTCGGCCTGGTGACGGACGAGGAGGAGGGGGAGGCCTGGGCCGAGCTGTACCCCGACAACCTGGGGTTCGGCGCGCCGTGGGACGGTTCGTACGACACCTGATCGTTTACGCCTGTCTTGCGCCTCTATGCCTGGACGCCGCAAGACGCTATACATGGCGAAGATCGCTGAAGATCACGCAAGGCCGTCAAATGGGGGGATCCATCCATGGCACTGTTCGGAAACGCGCACACCATCGACCAGGGGCAGGCGCAGCAGGACTACGCGCGACTGCTGGGCCACGGTGAGCAGGTGCACGCGGCGTACCTGCTGATACGCGACACCATCCTGTTCACCGACCGCCGTCTGATCCTGGTCGACAAGCAGGGCATCACGGGCAAGAAGGTGGAGTACCACTCCATCCCGTACCGCAGCATCACGCACTTCGCGGTGGAGACCGCGGGCACCTTCGACCTGGACGCCGAGCTGAAGATCTGGCTGTCCGGCTCGGCGACGCCGATCGAGAAGACGTTCACCAAGGGCGTCGACATCTACGAGGTGCAGGCGATCCTTACGCAGTTCGTGGCGAGGTAGCTAGCCCGGACAGCCGCACTCTCCGGCCCCGTTGAGGTCACGCGCCTCGGCGGGGCCGTCATAATCGGCGCACCATGATCCCGCTCCCCCGCAACCTCCTGACCGACGCCCTGGCCCTCGGCGCCCGGTACCCGCTCGTCCTGGCGGGCGAGCATGCGGTCCGGGCGCACGGCCTGACGCCGGAGCGGTTCGTGAGGGGGCCGCTGGAACTGGCGACCGAGACGGCCGAGCCCATGGACCGGATCGCGGCGGTGGTCGTCCAGGGTCTGACCGACCTCGGCTGGCAGGTTCGCCCCCTGGAGACCGACCCGCTCTCCGCCCGCCTCCTGGTCACCGACGAGGAAGGCACGGTGGAGACGACACTCGACCTCCTCAAGGAAACCCTCTGGCACCCGCCCGTCATGACCGACCTGGGCCCGGCCCTCTCCCTCGAAGACCTCATCGGCACCAAGGTCCGCGCCCTCACCGACCGAGGCACCGCCCGCGACCTGACCGACGTCTACGCCGCCGCCTCCCACTGGACCTTCCCCGACCTGGAGGAACAGGCCCGCCGCCACGCCTGGGACGACTTCGACCCCTCCGACCTCCAGTCCCGCCTGGAGGCGACGGAACTGCTGGACGACCGGGAGTTCACCGCGAGGGGCCTGGACGAGGAGTCGGTGCGGGCGCTGCGCCGGTGGGTCCGTGCCTGGGCGGACGACATCGCCGAGCGGCTGTTGGAGGAGGAGGCGCTCAGGCCTCCGGCGGACGGGGATGAGTGACGACGCCTTGGAGGAGGGCGGCGAGGGCGGTGGGGGCGACGGTGAGTATTCGGGTGGGGTCGTCGCTTTCGCGGAGGAGGAGCGAGGTCTCACCGTGGGCGACTTCGACGCAGGAGGCCCCGTCCGAGCCGCTGGAGAAGGATGACTTCTGCCACTGGATCATGTCTCACAGCTCCTTCACGAGTCGGTGGATGTAGTCCCGGGACCGAGCGGGCTCAAGCGACGCCGACTCCACTTTACGGAAGAGTGTTCGCATCGCCTGAAGCTGAGCAGCCGCGTCCACAAAGCCCGAGCCTGAAGGAGTGTCCTTCTGCACGGTGTCCAGTGCGGGTACGCGTCCGCCTGCGTACAGCAGTGCCGCACTCGCTCCGGCGAACCCGTCGACGTCGAACGGGATCACACGCACGGTGACACCGGGCCGCTCGGCCTGTCGGAGGACCTCGTCCAGTTGAGCGCGGGCCACGAGTCGGTCTGCCACCCGCGTGCGCAGCACGGCCTCATGCAGAACCGCCGTGTACAGAGCCTCGCCTTCTCGGGCGAGCACGGCCTTGCGCTGCATACGATGTGCGACCCGCGCATCCAGCTCACCCCGCGGGAGTTCCGGGCGCCAGTACCGGAAGACCGCACGTGCGTAGTCCTCGGTCTGCAAGGGACCGGTGACGTGCGTGGTACCGATCTCCTGAATGAACGTCGCGTGGTACTCCAGCTCCGCCAAATCGAGGAATGAGGGCGGCAATACGCCCCGGTACCTCTCCCACCACCCCCGTGTACGGTCTGTCGCCATCTCCACCAATGCCTCGATCAACTCGGCGTCCGCGCAGGAGTAGTGGGCGGCCAGCCTGCGTACGCGCTCCCCGTTGATTCCAGCGTTGCCCGCCTCGAACTGACTCATCTGCGCCGGGGTAACCCCCAGCAGCCCCGCCGCATCACGGGATGACAGACCGGCGGCCTCTCGCAGTTTGCGCAGCTCAGCGCCGAGGCGCATCTGACGAGCGGTCGGTTGAATCCTCGCGGGCATGCCGTCGTCACTCCCCAACAGGACTGTTCTCAAGTGGGGTTGGGCCACCCCGATCGTGTGCAAGATTACGCGAGCAGGTTACAAGGGAGGAATATTTCCCCCTACCGTCAGTATCGCTACGCACACGCTGCGAAACACCGGCCCCCCGGAAGCGCACCACTCCGTCCTGCCACGACGGCTGCGGCACTGCCACCGGCCCCCTCCTCAACCCCCCTCCGCCACACAGGAGTCACGCATGCCCGAAACCGCCCCCTGGGAGTACACCCTCAACATCCCCAACGACCTCAGAGCCGTCCCGATCTCCCGCCGCACCCTCCGTCTGATCCTCACCACGCACGACCTGATCACGCTCCTCGACACAGCCGAACTCCTCGCAACGGAGCTGCTCACCAACGCCGTGGTCCACAGCAAGGGCCCCGCCGCACTCCGCATCCGCTGGCAGGCCGGTGTCCTCCGTATCGGCGCCTGGGACACCGACCCCGAACCCCCGGAACCCCCACGCCCGTTCGCGAACACCGCCGATCTCGAAGGGGGGCGCGGCCTCGCCCTCGTCCGCACCTGCTCCGACCTCTGGGGCTGGCAGCCGCTGTCGAGGCACGGCAGCAGGGGCAAGTACGTCTGGTGCGAACTGGCCCCGGCGGCGTGAACGTTTCCCCGCTGCTCGAAAGAGTGAACGCATCTCGATCTTCCGACCGGCCCACGTCTTGATCACCCAAGGTTGCGCACATGGTCACATCAGCTCACGAGGGCATGCACCGCATCTTCCAGGAGCGGCCCGAGATCCTGGCTCCAGTCTTCGGGGTGCTGGGCGTCCCGTTACCCGAAAAGGCCACCGTGGACGCGGTCACCACAGACGTGACGGAGGCCCGGCCGCTGGAGCGACGCGTGGACACCGTTCTGCGCATCGGCCCGTCCGACGGCGAGGACTTCCTGCTCGCCATCGAGTCTCAGTCGAAGAAGAAGAAAGACAAGGAGGCGAGTTGGGCGTACTACGTCGCCTACCTGCAGGCGAAGTACCGCCTGCCCGTGCTGCTTCTCGTGGTCTGCCAGAACCCTGCTACCGCCAAGTGGGCGGCAGGACCCTTCGACTGCGGCACCCGCGGCTGGACTGCGCAGCGGACGTATCCACTCGTCGCCGGGCCGGACAACCTGCCGGTGATCACCGATGCCCGGACGGCGGCGAAGAACCTCGCACTGGCAGTGCTCTCCGCGCTGGCACACGCCGGCAGCGCCCGCAGCGGCGCCATACTGGAGGCGATCGACAAAGCCCTGCGGGAACTCCAGGACACAGACCCGGAAACCGCCGGGTACTTCTTCGACTTCCTGGAAATCAACCTGGGTAGCACCCCAGCCGGCGAGAAATGGAAGGAAATCATGTCGTTCGTCAGCTACTTCCCCGGCCGGGGGACGGTCCGTGAGACGGCCTACCTGGAGGGCAAGGCCGAAGGCGAGGCCAGGGGCGAGGCCAAGGCAGTCCTGGCCGTCCTGGAGGCGCGCGAAGTCCCGATCTCCGACGCTGTCCGCGAACGGATCACCACCTCTACCGACCTCGACCGCATCGACGGCTGGATCCGCAGGGCTGTCACGGTCACCCGCGCGGAGGACCTGTTCGATGAGGACGCGGACGTTCCACCAAGCACTCCGGAAGAGGCATGGCCGTTGGACAGCCAGGGCATTGCGCCGCCGATGAGTTGACCCCGTTGACTTCATCGACCCCGTAAAGGCGCCCGTTGATTGGATGTCACCGGGCGCCTTCGTACGTCCGTCGGTCAGGTCCCGGTGTTGGTGGCCTCCGGGTCCACACCGACCGTGATGGTCGCGAGGACGCCCTTGGCGATGTCGTTCTTCTTGTACTTCAGCTTCAGCAGACCGCCGGTCGTCCCGCTCTGGTCGTAGATCGTGTCCTCGTCGAGCGTGGTGCGCTCGGTCGTGGACGTCGAGTACGGCTCCACCTCCGCCGAGGCCAGCACGGGCTCCTCGTCGAAGAAGAACTGGCCGGTGTGGCAGGTGGTGCCGCCCTCGTACCCGGCGTCCGTCCACTCGCCGCTCACATGCACCTTGGTGTGGATGTGCACGCAGCGGCCCTGGTACCAGCCCGGGAAGACGGTCTTGAAGGTGACGAAGCCCTTGCGGTCCGTCCGCCAGGTGCCGCGCAGATAACGGGTCTCGCTGGTCGGCTCCTCATGGCCGCCGCCACCGCCGCCGGACGGGGGCTCACCGGTCGGGGTGCCGGACGGCACATCGGTCGGCGTGCCCGAGGGGGCGTCCGTGGGCGGGGCGCCGCCGCCTCCGCCGCCCGAGAAGGACTCGTAGCCGGAGTACAGGCCGAGCGCGTCGCAATGCCAGATGTCCACGGCCGCGTTGGCGACCGGCTTGCAGCTCTCGGCGTCGATCACCTTGAGGCGAAGGGTGAGCGGGATGCCCTCCTTGTCCTCGGTGATGTCCTGGCGAAGCTTGTCGGCGTCGATGTAGTAGGGGCCCTCGGTGGTCTCCGAGGTGAGCTTGTAGCAGGCCTCGGCGGCGCTGGAGCTGCTGCTCGCCGACGCGCCCGCGGCCTTGTCCTTCGTCTCACCCGCGAAGGCGCCCGCCGCGAGCGTGCCGCCCACGCCCACCGCCGCGGCGGCGGCTCCCGCACCGGCGACGACGACCTTGCGACGCGTGAGGTCCCGCTTGTGTTTCGGCCCTTCGGCCGTGTGGTTTCCCGTCATGTGCGGGAAGTTAGGGACCACGCCTGTCAGGAGGTTGGGTAAGAGCTGGGTGAGGGCCCTGCATGCGGCCGGTAAACGAAAGCGGCTCGGAACCTACGCCGGTTCCGAGCCAGTTTCAGATGTGCCGAGACGGTTCCAGCTGTGTCACCTATCTCGGGCCCAAAAAAGAGGGGCGCCTACTTCGGCTGCGGCTTGCGCACCGACAGGTGCAGCTCCTTCAGCCGCGCCTCCTCCAGCTCCGTCGGCGCGCCCATCATCAGGTCCTGGGCGTTGCCGTTGAGCGGGAAGGCGATGGTCTCGCGGATGTTGGGCTCGTCGGCGAGCAGCATGACGATGCGGTCGACGCCGGGCGCGATGCCGCCGTGCGGCGGGGCGCCGAAGCGGAAGGCGCGCAGCATGCCGGCGAACTTCTCCTCGACCGTGTCACGGTCGTACCCGGCGATCTCGAACGCCTTGAGCATGATCTCCGGCTCGTGGTTCCGGATCGCGCCGGAGGACAGCTCGACGCCGTTGCAGACGATGTCGTACTGCCAGCCCAGGATGTCCAGCGGGTCCTGGGTCTCCAGGGCCTCCAGACCGCCCTGCGGCATGGAGAACGGGTTGTGCGAGAAGTCGATCGTGCCGGTGTCCTCGTCCTTCTCGTACATCGGGAAGTCGACGATCCAGCAGAACCGGAAGACGCCCTCCTCGAAGTGCCCGGCACGCTTGGCGGCCTCGACCCGCACCGCGCCCATGATCTTCGAGACCTCGTCGAACTCGCCCGCGCCGAAGAAGACGGCGTGCCCGGCGGCCAGCGACAGGCGCTTGGTCAGCTCGGCGACGTTCTCCTCGGTGAGGAACTTGGCGATCGGGCCGGTCAGCGAGCCGTCCTCGGCGACGCGGACCCAGGCCAGGCCCTTGGCGCCCTGCGAGACCGCGAAGTCACCGAGCTGGTCGAAGAACTTGCGGGGCTGGGCGGAGACGTCCGGCACCGGCAGCGCACGCACGTGCTTGCCGGCGAACGCCTTGAACTCCGAGCCCTCGAAGATGTCGGTGATGTCGACGAGCTCCAGCTGGGCGCGCAGGTCCGGCTTGTCGGAGCCGTACTTCAGCATCGCCTCGCGGAACGGGATCCGCGGGAAGGGGGACGTGACGTGGCGGCCACCCCCGAACTCCTCGAAGAGCTCCGTCATCAGCTTCTCGACGGGCTGGAAGACGTCCTCCTGCTCGACGAAGCTCATCTCGATGTCGAGCTGGTAGAACTCGCCCGGCGAGCGGTCCGCGCGCGCGTCCTCGTCGCGGAAGCAGGGCGCGATCTGGAAGTAGCGGTCGAAGCCGGAGATCATCAGCAGCTGCTTGAACTGCTGCGGGGCCTGCGGCAGGGCGTAGAACTTGCCCGGGTGCAGACGGGAGGGGACGACGAAGTCGCGGGCGCCCTCGGGGGAGGTCGCGGACAGGATCGGCGTCGCCATCTCGTTGAAGCCCAGCGCCGTCATCTTGTGGCGGATCGCGGAGATGACCGCCGTACGCAGCAGGATGTTGCGGTGCATGCGCTCGCGGCGCAGGTCCAGGAAGCGGTACTCAAGGCGCCGCTCCTCGTTGACCCCGTCCTCGGTGTTGATCGTGAACGGCAGCGGGGCGGCAGCGCCGAGCAGCTCGACCTCGCCGACCTCGACCTCGACCTCGCCGGTGGGCAGATCGGCGTTGATGTTGTCGGCGCCGCGGGAGACGACCTTGCCGTCGATGCGGAGGGTCGACTCCTTGGAGAGCTTGTCGAGGGCCTCGTACGCGGGCGTGCCGGGACGGGCGACGAGCTGCGTGATGCCGTAGTGGTCGCGCAGATCGATGAAGAGGATGCCGCCCAGGTCGCGCCGATTGTGCAGCCAGCCACTCAGCCGGACGTCGGTGCCGACGTCAGAGGAGCGGAGCTCGCCGCAGGTGTGGGACCTGTACCGATGCATCGTCGTTCATCCAGTCTTCGCGGATCGAGGGGCGTGTTTCACGTGAAACTCCCCCCAAGCCTACCGGGGACCCCAAGATCGGCTCCCCACCATTTGCCGCGCCCGTCGGCCCGTCCTCGGGCACCGCCCGACCAGATGCCCCGTACAGCTTCGGTGGCAGTGTGCGATCACCTCTTCTTACAGTGGGGCAATGCGCACTGGTGAGCCCCTGCCCGCCGTGGGGGAGGTTCTCGCCGCCCTCGCGACCGGACTGTGGCACTGGAACACCGCCACCGGACTGGTCACGGTCGATTCGGAGGCGGCACGGCTGCTCGGGCTGCCCCCCGAACAGGCCACCCTCAGCCAGGCCCAGGTGCGCTCCCGCCTGCACCCGGTCGACTGGAACGAGATCAGCGGGGTGATCCAGCTCGCCGTGGCCGAGGGCACACTCGGCGAGGCACGGGTGCGGATCATGGACGAGCGGGGCCGGGTCATCCGGGTCGGCCGCAGCCGCTTCCACGCCTCCTTCGACCGCGACAAACGGTCGTACGAGGTGACCGGCTCCCTCCAGGAGGTCACCGAACCGGCGCCGGGTACCTCGGCGGGGCGTACGGCGGTCACCGGCGACTGGCGGCGTTCACGGGAGGCGTTCCTGCTGGACGCGGGCCGGGCGCTGGCCGAGGCACGGTCCACGGCGGAGGTGCTGCGGGTCGCGGCCGGCCTGTCGATGCCGGGTTTCTCACCGGACGGGCTCGCGGTGTTCGGCGTCACGGGCGATCGCCTGACGATCATCGGCCACCACGGCCATCAGCCCGGTGACGAGGGCCCCTTCACACACATGGCTCTGGAGACGGACTATCCGGCCGCCGAGGTCGTCCGCACCGGCCGTGCCGTCTATCTCTCCTCACCCGAGAAGTACAAGGACCGCTACCCGGTCACCTGGCCGCTCGCCGCACCCTTCAACCGGCAGTCCTGGGCGTTCCTGCCGCTGACGGTGGCCGGGCGCACGATGGGTGCCTGGATGGCGGCGTTCACCTATCCGGTCGCGTTCACTCCGGACGAACGGTCCGTGCTGACGACCGTGGCCCGCATGCTCGCCCAGGCCCTCTCCCGTGCCGAGGCCACCGAGTCCGCACGGGAACTGACGGACGGCCTCCAGCGCTCGATGCTGCCCAAGCTGGGCCCCGAGATACCGGGCATGAGCGTCGCCGCCCGCTATGTCCCGACCGGCGGCGGGCTCCAGGTCGGCGGCGACTGGTACGACATGATCCCGCTCCCCAGCGGCCGCTTCGCCCTGGTCATCGGGGACGTCCAGGGCCATGACGTCCGGGCGGCGGGCCTGATGGGCCAGCTCCGGATCGCCCTGCGCGCCTACGCCTCCGAGGGCCACCGACCCGACGCGGTCCTCTCCCGTGCCTCCCGTTTTCTGCACGGGATGACGCTGGGCTCCCTCGACGACGACCCGTCCGAGCTGCGCTTCGCGACCTGCCTCTACGTAGAGGTCGACCCCACGACCGGCCTGCTGGACATCGCCCGCGCCGGTCACCCGGACCCGGCGATCCGGATGAGCGACGGCACGGTGCTCTCCCGCCCGACGGCCGGCGGACTCCCCCTGGGTATCGACCCGGACGCCGACTATCCGACGACCAGGATCACCCTGGAACCCGGCGAGACCATGCTGATCTGCACGGACGGCCTGATCGAGACCGGCGGCCACGACCTGGAGACCGGCTGGAAGCGCATCCGTACGATCCTGGAGGACCACGACGGCGACCTGGAGGAACTCGCCGACGGCCTCGTCCAGGCCGTGCACGGCCCGTCCTCCCACCACACCACCGGCCCGCTCGCCGACCGGCGCGAGGACGACATAGCGGTACTGCTGCTGCGTCGGCTGGGCGACGGGCGCGACGGCGGTTCCGCCCACGGGCACGGCACGGCCGCCGTGCCGCTGACAATCCGGCGCACCATGCTGTCGGTGGCGCAGGCCGAACCGGAGCGGGTCGCGGTCGCCCGGCAGCAGCTGCGGGAGTTGCTGCACGACTGGGCCTGCGACGACCAGGTCGACTCGGCGGTCCTGCTGCTGTCCGAGACGCTCACCAACGTCCTCGTCCACACCGACGCCGACGCCCTGGTGCTGGCCGAGGTACGGGGCGAGCCGGGGGGCCGTCGGCTGCGCGTCGAGGTGACGGACAGCAGCGACGACCTGCCGCACAAGCGCCGGCCCGGCGAACTGGCGTCGTCCGGTCGGGGGTTGCTGCTGATCGAGCTGCTGGCGCAGGCGTGGGGCGTGGACCCGCGCGGCGAGGGCAAGAGCACCTGGTTCGAGCTCTACGAGTCCGTGGACGGCTCCGACGTGGCGTAACGCTCCTGGAGCTCGTGCAGGACACCGAAGGCGGCGGCGGTGAGCGGTACGGCCAGCAGCATGCCGAGGACTCCGGCCACCGAGGCTCCGGCGGTGATCGCCACCATCACGACGGCCGGGTGCATCTGCACGGTCCGGCTCTGGATCGCGGGCGTGAGCACATGCCCTTCCAGTAGCTGCACGGCGAGCACGATGGCCAGCACCCACAGCGCGATGACGAACCCGCGGTCGGCAAGCGCGACCAGCACGGCGACGGCCCCCGAGATGAAGGCGCCGAGGTAGGGGATGTAGGCCCCGACGAAGACCAGCGCACCGAGCCCGACCGCGCCCGGGACGTCGAGGACGAGCAGTCCGACGGTGATGCAGAGGGCGTCGATCAAGGCGACGAGGGTAGTCCCCCGCATGAACCCCTCAACAGCCTGGAACGCCCGCCGGGCCATGGCCTCCACGACGTCCCCGCTCGCGCCCGGGACGACGGATCGCAGGGCGTCGGCGGCCCGGTCGGAGTCCCGCAGGAAGAAGAACACCAGCAGCAGCGCGAGTACAGCCATGGCGATGCTCTCGCCCACGACGCTGACCCCGCTGATGACACCGGAGGCGGCCGTCCCGCCGAACTTGGTGAGCAGTTCCTTGGAGTTGGAGGCGAGGTCGTCGAGCGAGGTCCCGGCGGCCCCGAAGTGGTCGGCGAGATCCTCGGCCGCCTGCTTGAGCGCGGCGACGATCTGGTCGCCGGTCTCGACGATCGCGGCGACGACGATGTAGACGGCCCCGCCGACGACGGCCACGACGGCGACACAGGTGAGCCCGGCGGCCACGGACCGATTGACCTTGGCCTTCACCAGCCGCCGGTGCAGCGGCCCGAGCAACGCCGTCCCGAGCAGCGCGAGCAGCACGGGCACGACGGCCGTACGGAACTCGTCGGCCAGCCGGATCCCGACGTAGACGACCCCGGCGACCAGCAGCACGACGACACACCAGGCGGCGAGCCGCCGAACGGGGGCGGGGAGCAGCGCGGTGGGGTCCTGCACCCCTCCAGCGGATCATGGCCGGACGGGGTTGTCGTGCGCGGGCGGACCGGGCGGGTGACGCCGCGTGAGACTCCGTCAGGCGGGACCCGATCGGATAGGGCGCAGGCCCGGAGAGTGAGTCTCCGGGCCCTCGTCACGGAGTGTCAGAGGCCGCCCTCGGACATGCCGTGCACCGCCGGGATCGTCCCGAGCCGGCCCTTCTGGAAGTCGTCGAAGGCCTGCTGGAGCTCTTCCCGTGTGTTCATCACGAAGGGGCCGTAGTGGGCCATCGGCTCACGGATCGGCCGGCCGCCCAGCAGGACGACCTCAAGGTCCGGCGTGTGGGCGTCCTGCTTCTCGTCCGCGCGGACCGTCAGCGAGCCGCCGTCGCCGAAGACCGCGGTCTGGCCGAGGTGGATCGGACGGCGGTCCGCACCCACCGCGCCCCGGCCGGCGAGGACGTACGCAAGACCGTTGAAGTCCTCGCGCCACGGCAGGGTGATCTCCGCGCCCGGTGCGAGCGTCGCGTGGATCATCGTGATCGGGGTGTGGGTGATGCCGGGACCCTGGTGGCCGTCCAGCTCGCCCGCGATGACCCGCAGCAGCGCGCCGCCGTCGGGGGTGGTGAGCAGCTGGACGTTGCCGCCGCGGATGTCCTGGTAGCGCGGCTGCATCATCTTGTCGCGGGCCGGGAGGTTCACCCACAGCTGCAGGCCGTGGAAGAGGCCTCCGGACATGACCAGGGACTCCGGCGGCGCCTCGATGTGGAGCAGGCCCGAGCCGGCCGTCATCCACTGGGTGTCGCCGTTGGTGATGGTGCCGCCACCGCCGTTGGAGTCCTGGTGGTCGAAGATCCCGTCGATGATGTAGGTGACGGTCTCGAAGCCGCGGTGCGGGTGCCAGGGGGTGCCCTTCGGCTCACCCGGCGCGTAGTCCACCTCGCCCATCTGGTCCATCATGATGAACGGGTCCAGATGGCGGTAGTTGATCCCGGCGAACGCACGGCGCACCGGGAAGCCCTCACCCTCGAAACCGCTCGGCGCGGTCGTGACGGCGAGCACGGGACGGGCCACGGCCTCCGCGGGCGCGGCGACACGGGGCAGCGTCAGCGGGTTCTCGACGGTCACTGCAGGCATGTCGGTACCTCCTTGTGCGTCCAGTTTAGTTGAGCATTGAACTTCCTGCCACTCCTAACGAGACAAGCACGTCGGCCATTCCCGCCGGGCACGGCCGAAGGCCGACACCCGCTGTGGGCGTCGGCCTTCGTCACGAGGACCCGGTGGTTCAGCGGCGGCTCAGTGTGTCAGGAAGAGCCGGAGCGGTGGGGTCAGACGACCGGTTCGGGCTGGTTCTCCGCCGTACGGTCCGCTGCGCCCGGCGTACGGTCCTCGGCGTTCGGCGTACGGCCCTCAGCGTCCGGCGTACGACTCTCAGCGTCCGGCGTACGGCCCGCGGCGTCCGGCTTCCGGCGGTCGTCCCGCATGACCAGCGTCGCCAGCAGGGCCGCCGCCGCGACGCCGATCGCGCTGACCGTGAAGGTGGTGGACATCGAGGCGGTGAAGGCCTCGCGGGCGGTGGCGATCAGACCGGCGTCGCCACCGGCGACCGCACCGGCGATCGAGTGCCTGGCCTCCTCAGGCGTCTGCTCGGGCATCCGGTCCGCGAAGCCGCTCGACAGCAGCGAGCCCAGGATCGCGATGCCCAGCGCGGTACCGGCCTGCTGGATGGTGTCGTTCAGGGCCGAGCCGACGCCCGCCTTGTCCTCGGGGATGGTGCCCATCAGCGCGCCCACCGCGGCCGGCATCGCCAGGCCCGCGCCGAGCCCGAGCAGACCGAGCGAAACCGCCGGGACCGTGAAGCCGGAGTCCGCCGAGACCGTGCTCAGCAGGGCGAAGCAGGCCACCATCACCAGCATCCCCGCGAAGATCACCCACCGGTTGCCGTACTTGGCGGCGAGCTTGACGCCGACGCCGTTGCCGAGCAGGGCCGTGATCGCCAGCGGCAGGAAGGCGAGGCCCGCCTTGATCGGCGAGTATCCGAGCACGAACTGCAGGTACTGCGTGAGGACCAGCAGCAGACCGCCGTTGCCGATCTGGACGAGCGCCAGGGAGAGCGAACCGCCGCTGAAGTTGCGGTGCTTGAACAGGACCAGCGGGACCATGGGCGACTTGGTGACGTTCTCCCAGATCACGAACCCGGCCAGGGAGGCGAGCGCCACCACCAGGGTGAACGTGGAGCGACCGCCCAGCGCGCCGTGCTGCGGGAGCTCGATGATCCACCAGACCAGGGCCGTCATCCCGACCGCCGACAGCACCGCGCCCAGCGGGTCCGGCTTCTGCCAGGGCGCCCGGGACTCCGGCATCAGCGTCAGACCGGCGACGATGGCCAGCACCACGATCGGCACGTTGATGAAGAAGATCGACTGCCAGGAGAAGTGCTCGATCAGGACGCCGCCCAGCACCGGACTGCCGACCAGGCCGAGCATCGACACCGAGCTCCAGGCCGCCATCGCCCTGCCGCGCTCGTCCTCGTCGAAGACGGTGATGAGGATCGACAGCGTGGACGGCATGATCAGCGCCCCGCCGACGCCCATCGCGACGCGTACGGCGATCACCTCGCCGGGGTTGGTGCACCAGGTCGCGGCCAGCGAGGCCGCCCCGAAGAGCAGGAGCCCGATCAGCATGACCTTCCGGCGTCCGAACCGGTCGCCGAGGCTGCCGGAGGTGAGCAGCAGACCCGCGAACACCAGGATGTAGGAGTCCAGGATCCACTGGGTCTCCTGGGCGCTCGCCCCGATCTCCCCGGTCATCACCGGCACCGCGACGGTCAGCGCCATGCTGTCGACGACCAGCACCAGCGTGCTCAGGCAGAGCACGATCAGGATCCACCAGCGGCGTGGATCACGGGTTCCCTTGACATCCATGACGGCTTCCCCTCCGGTTCGTGAACACCGTTCCTTCGTTGCGAACACTGTACGCACAGCGGAACAGTGTTCGCAACCATCGATTCCTGTACGCTCGATGCGAACGACGTACGCAGGGATGTGAAGGAGTGCCGATGGCCGCCAAATCGACGAAGCAGAGCCCCATCCCGTCCGTCTGGGCCCGCCCTCAGCGCGAGCCCGACCAGCCCACGCTCAGCCGCGCCACGATCGTGCGCGAGGCGATCGTCATGCTGGACGCCGAGGGCGTGGAGGCGCTGAGCATGCGCAAGCTCGCCACCCGCCTGAACGCCGGCGCCGCCTCCCTCTACCGGCACGTGGCGACCAAGGACGAGCTGATGGAGCTGGCCGTCGACGAGGTCGCCGCCGAGATCCACGTACCACCGGCGCACGGCCCCGACTGGCGGGCGGCCGTCGGCGAGGCCGCGCATTCCTTCCGTACGACGGCGCTACGGCACCCGTGGCTGGGCGCGGTGCTGGGCCAAGCGGGGCTCGCCTATCTGGGCCCGAACCTGATGTCGTACTCGGAGCGCCTGGCGGCCCTGTTCACGGCCGCCGGATTCCCCGATCCCACGATCGCGATCGACGCCGTGCTGTCGTACGTCATCGGCATGAGCACCACCGAGGCCGCCTGGCTCATCACGGTCGCCCGCTCCGGCAAGACCGAGGCCGACTTCATCGCCCACCTGATGCCCGCGGCCCAGCAGGCGGTGGCGGACCACGAGCACCTGGCGAAGGGCTACGCCGAGACGGAGGAGGCGGCCACCACGGATCCGGCAGCGATGCGGGACGCGAAGTTCGCGGCAGCCCTTGAGATCGTCCTCGACGGCCTGGCCCTGCGCCTCAAAACACAGACTTCCTGAACGTCCTACAGGGGCGCGGGGCTGTATCGATATGCGGCTCCGCCGCGTGGGCGCGACCAGCCACAACGGCCCCGCAGACGCCACACAACCCCACCCGGCCCCCGCGAAGCGCTACCCGTACATCCGCCGCATCGCGAACTCGACCATCTGCTCCACGGCCTTCGCGTCGAAGACCATGCGGTGCTCGCCCTCCATGTCGAGGACGAAGCCGTACCCGGTCGGGAGCAGGTCGATCACCTCGGCACCGGTGATGACGAAGTACTTGGACTCCTTGCCCGCGTACCGCCGCAGCTCCTTGAGCGAGGTGAACATCGGGATCACCGGCTGCTGGGTGTTGTGCAGGGCGAGGAAACCCGGGTTGTCACCCCGCGGGCAGTAGACCTTCGACGTCGCGAAGACCTGCTGGAAGTCCTCCGCGGCCATCTGCCCGGTGGTGAAGGCCCGCACCGCGTCAGCGAGGGAGGGCGGAGACGGCTCCGGGTAGAGCGGCGGCTGCTGGCCGTACCCGCCGACACCGCCGGGCTGCTGCGGCGGGGCGTACTGCTGCTGTGCAGCCCCTCCGTCCATGGGCTGGCCGTATCCGTACATGGGCGCAAGCGTACCGAGACCGGCCGGGCCGCGGGCGGGTACCGGCGCCCGGGCGAAAGGCCCTGGCGAACCGACAGCGACTTGACAGCGTGTCGACAGTCCCCGCGCTGGTTTCGCACAGCCACCGCTCCTAGCGTCTGGGGGAGCGATGGGAGCGCCTGAAACGGCCCGTGCCAGCAAGGGGACAGCCATGCACCGACACCACCACGGCGAGGACCACGAGCACGACAGAGGGCTTGCCCATGACCTCCCCGTCCTCGCCCGCCGCCGCATGATCCGGCTGGTGGCGGGTGCCGGCCTGGTCCCGCTGGTGGGCTGCAGCGCCGAGGACGACAGCCCGGCGTCGTCCTCCACGGCCGGCTCCTCCGCCGGGAGCACCTCCTCCGCGGGCTCCTCCACCGCAAAGTGCGCGACCATCCCGGACGAGACCGCCGGGCCCTTCCCCGGCGACGGCTCGAACGGCGTGAACGTCCTCAAGGAGAGCGGCGTCGTACGCAGCGACATCACCAAGAGCTTCGGCGACTCCGCGGGCGGCACCGCCGAGGGCGTGCCCCTGACCGTCACGCTCACGGTCGTGGACGCCGCCTCCGGCTGCGGGACGCCGAAGAAGGGCGCCGCCGTCTACCTGTGGCACGCCGACCAGGACGGCAGGTACTCCCTGTACTCCGAGGGCGTCACGGAGGAGAACTACCTGCGGGGAGTCCAGGAGACGGACGACAAGGGCCAGGTCACCTTCAGGAGCGTCTTCCCCGGCTGCTACGACGGCCGCTGGCCGCACATCCACTTCGAGGTCTACGCCAGCCTGGCCGACGCCACGGCGGCCACGTCCATCACCAGCACCTCGCAGCTCGCCTTCCCCAAGGACACCTGCGACACCGTGTACGCCACGGACGGCTACGGCCAAAGTGTGACGAATCTCCGCCGTATCTCCCTGGAGGCGGACAGCATCTTCAGCGACGGTTACGACCAGCAGCTCGCCACGATGTCCGGCAGCGCCGGGCAGGGCTACACCGCGACCCTGACCGTTCCGGTGTGACCTGTCACAGATGACGGGATCGGGGTTGCGTCTTATTACTGACGGGTAGCATCATCGTAGCTACTTGTTGGTACGTGAACTAGCGCGAGGATCCAAGTGCCTCGCCGATCCCTCTACGGAGTCGTCACCATGGGGCACTACAAGTCGAATCTTCGCGACATCGAGTTCAACCTCTTCGAAGTACTCGGCCGCGACAAGCTGTACGGCACGGGTCCGTTCGAGGAGATGGACGTCGACACCGCGAAGAGCATCCTTGAGGAGCTGACCCGGCTCGCCGAGAACGAGCTGGCCGAGTCCTTCGCGGACGCCGACCGCAACCCCCCGGTCTTCGACCCGGAGACCAACACCGCGCCGGTCCCGGCGTCCTTCAAGAAGAGCTACAAGGCCTTCATGGACTCCGAGTACTGGCGTCTCGGTGTCCCCGAGGCGATCGGCGGCACGACCGCGCCGCCGTCCCTGATCTGGTCGTACGCGGAACTGATCCTCGGCGCGAACCCGGCCGTGTGGATGTACTCCTCCGGCCCGGCGTTCGCCGGGATCCTCTACGACGAGGGCAACGACGTCCAGAAGAAGATCGCGCAGATCGCCGTGGAGCGGACCTGGGGTTCGACCATGGTGCTGACCGAGCCGGACGCCGGTTCGGACGTGGGCGCCGGCCGCACCAAGGCGATCCAGCAGGAGGACGGCTCCTGGCACATCGAGGGCGTGAAGCGCTTCATCACGTCCGGTGAGCACGACATGGAGGAGAACATCCTCCACTACGTCCTCGCGCGTCCCGAGGGTGCCGGTCCCGGCACCAAGGGCCTGTCCCTCTTCATGGTCCCGAAGTACCTCTTCGACTTCGAGACCGGCGAGCTGGGCGAGCGCAACGGCGCCTACGCCACGAACGTCGAGCACAAGATGGGCCTGAAGGCCTCCAACACCTGCGAGATGACCTTCGGCGACCGCCACCCCGCCAAGGGCTGGCTGATCGGCGACAAGCACGACGGCATCCGCCAGATGTTCCGCATCATCGAGTTCGCCCGCATGATGGTCGGCACGAAGGCGATCTCCACGCTCTCGACGGGCTACCTGAACGCGCTGGAGTACGCCAAGGAGCGCGTCCAGGGCACGGACCTCGCGAACTTCATGGACAAGGCCGCGCCCAAGGTCACCATCACGCACCACCCGGACGTCCGCCGCTCGCTGATGACGCAGAAGGCGTACGCCGAGGGCATGCGCGCCCTCGTCCTCTACACGGCCTCGATCCAGGACGCGATCGCGGTGAAGGAGGCGGCGGGCGAGGACGCCAAGGCCGAGCACGCGCTCAACGACCTGCTCCTGCCGATCGTCAAGGGCTACGGCTCCGAGAAGGGCTACGAGCAGCTCGCCCAGTCGCTGCAGACCTTCGGCGGCTCCGGCTTCCTGCAGGAGTACCCGATCGAGCAGTACATCCGTGACTCCAAGATCGACACCCTGTACGAGGGCACCACGGCGATCCAGGGCCAGGACTTCTTCTTCCGGAAGATCGTCCGCAACCAGGGCGCCGCGCTGAACTCTCTCGCCGAGGACATCAAGAAGTTCCTGGCGCTCGGTGAGGGCGGCGAGGAGCTCGGCACCGCCCGCGAGCAGCTCGCCAAGGCGGCCGTGGAGCTGGAGGCGATCGTCGGTCTGATGCTGACCGACCTCGCGGCCACCGAGCAGGACGTCAAGAACATCTACAAGGTCGGTCTGAACACCACCCGCCTGCTGCTGGCCTCCGGTGACGTCGTCGTCGGCTACCTGCTGCTCAAGGGTGCCGCGGTCGCCGCCGAGAAGCTGGGCTCGGCCTCCGCCAAGGACAAGGCCTTCTACCAGGGCAAGATCGCGGCGGCGAAGTTCTTCGCGGCCAACGTCCTGCCGGGCGTCACCGGTGCGCGCAAGCTCGCCGAGGGTGTCGAGCTGGACCTGATGGAGCTGGACGAGGCGGCCTTCTAACCGCTCGGCACCGCTCGGTACCGCTGAGTTCCGGCCACTCGTTCCGGTCACTCACGGACAATCCACATCGCCCTCACGACGGCCCGCTCTCCTTCACCGGGAGCGGGCCCTCGTACGTCGTTAAGGTGAACCCCATGAGCGAACCCCCCCGCTTCGACCGCGGCCACACCGACGACCTCATGTCCTTCCTGGCGGCGAGCCCGTCGCCGTACCACGCCGTGGCGAACACCGCCGAGCGGCTGGAAAAGGCCGGCTTCAGGCAGGTCGCGGAGACGGACGCCTGGGACGGGTCGAGCGGCGGAAAGTACGTGCTGCGCGGTGGCGCGATCGTGGCCTGGTACGTCCCCGAGGGCGCGGCGCCGCACACGCCGTTCCGGATCGTCGGGGCGCACACGGACTCCCCCAACCTGCGGGTGAAACCGCTGCCCGACAGCGGGGCGCACGGCTGGCGGCAGGTCGCCGTGGAGATCTACGGCGGACCGCTGCTCAACTCCTGGCTCGACCGCGACCTCGGCCTCGCGGGCCGGCTGACGCTGCGGGACGGGTCGTCACGGCTGGTGAACGTGGACCGTCCGCTGCTGCGCGTCCCCCAGCTCGCCATCCATCTGGACCGCTCGGTGTCGGCGGAGGGGCTCAAGCTCGACAAGCAGCGGCACCTCCAGCCGATCTGGGGTCTCGGCAACGATGTGCGCGACGGCGACCTGATCGCGTTCCTGGAGGAGACGGCCGGGCTGGCGTCGGGCGAGGTCACCGGCTGGGACCTGATGGTCCACTCCGTGGAGGCACCGGCCTACCTGGGCCGTGACAAGGAGCTGGTCGCGGGCCCGCGCATGGACAACCTGCTCTCGGTGCACGCGGGTGCGGCGGCGCTGGCCGGGGTGGCCGGCTCGGGCGCCGGGCTGCCGTGCATCCCGGTGCTGGCCGCCTTCGACCACGAGGAGAACGGCTCGCAGAGCGACACGGGTGCGGACGGGCCGCTGCTGGGCAGCGTCCTGGAGCGCTCGGTGTTCGCGCGCGGAGGATCGTACGAGGACCGGGCGCGCGCCTTCGCGGCTACGGTCTGCCTGTCGTCGGACACGGGCCACGCCGTACACCCCAACTACGCCGAGCGCCACGACCCGACGCACCACCCGCGCGTCAACGGCGGGCCGATCCTCAAGGTCAACGTCAACAACCGCTACGCGACCGACGGTTCGGGCCGCGCGGTGTGGGCGGCGGCCTGCGAGAAGGCGGACGTCCCCTTCCAGTCCTTCGTCTCCAACAACTCCATGCCGTGCGGCACCACCATCGGCCCGATCACCGCGGCCCGGCACGGCATCAAGACCGTCGACATCGGCGTGGCGATCCTGTCGATGCACAGTGCGCGCGAGTTGTGCGGCGCGGACGACCCGTGGCTGCTGGCGAACTCTCTGGTGGCGTTCCTGGAAGGGTAGTTCGACAAGGGTGGGGTACTCGCCTCCGACCGGAAGCACCGGACACCGGACAGGGAGGCGACGCTCATGGGCCTCGGCGGATGCATCATCCTCATCGCCGCAGGAGCCATCCTCACGTTCGCGACCGACTGGGAGATGGAGGGGGTCAACCTCGACCTGGTCGGGATCATCCTGATGATCGTGGGGCTGATCGGCACCACGACCTTCAGCAGCATCGCCCGGCGCAGGCGCGTAGTGGTGCCACCCGCGACGCCGGTCGTCGACGAGGAGGGGCACCACCATCGGCGGGACGGGTACAGCGACGGTTACGGCGCCTGACCCTCCGCCTCTTCGTCCGTCGCGCCGTCCATTCCGGCGAGCACCAGGGGCAGGCGGCCCGCGCCGCCCTCGGTGAGACGGACCGGGCCGCCCCAGTCCTGCTCTCGCTGGGGCCGCTCCTGGCGTGGGCGCAGCAACGGGTGGGCGAGCGCGGGGAGGAGCGGCTGGACGTGGTGGTGGCCAGGAGCGGGCTCGGCACGGCGGCGAACCTACGCGCGCGTGCGGCGCGAGACGGAGCTCAGTCCGTCGGCCTACAGGCGGCGTTTCGGACCCGGCAGCGGGGAACCCCTCGTCTCATGAGATTCCTCGTACGCGACCGGATCCTCGGCATCGGTGACGACTACTGGATCGAGGACGACCGGGGCAACAAGGTGTTCCTCGTCGACGGCAAGGCGATGCGGCTGCGGGACACCTTCGAGCTGAAGGACACCCAGGGACACGTCCTCATCGACATCCACCAGAAGATGCTCGCCCTGCGCGACACCATGGTGATCGAGCGGGACGGACAGCCCCTCGCGAAGATCCGCCGCAAACGGATGTCCCTGCTGCGCAACCACTACCGAGTGTCCCTGGCCGACGGCAGCACGGAACTCGACGTCAGCGGCAAGATCCTCGACCGGGAGTTCGCCATCGAGTACGACGGCGAACTGCTGGCCGTCGTCTCCCGGCGCTGGCTGCACATCCGGGAGACCTACGGCGTGGACGTCGTACGCGACGACGCGGATCCGGCGCTGCTGATCGCGGTGGCGGTGTGCGTGATCCACCTCGCGGAGAAGGAGCACGGGGACGACTGAGGTGACACGACAACTGACGTGAGAGGGGTGACTGACGAGAGGGAGCGTCAGCGGCGCGGTGCCGCCAGCCCCAGCATCCTGTCCTTCAGCGCCGGGAACTGCTCCCGGGTCGCCGCCACCTTCGCCGGGTCGAACTCCACCGTGAGGACCTGCTCCCCCGCGTCGGCCTGCGCCAGCACCTCGCCCCATGGATCGACCACGATCGAGTGACCGGCCTGCGGAACTCCCGCATGCGTCCCGGCCGTTCCACAGGCGAGCACGAACGCCTGGTTCTCCACCGCCCGCGCCTGAGCCAGCAGCGTCCAGTGCGCCCGGCGGCGCTCCGGCCAGCCCGCCGGAATGACCAGGGTCTCGGCGCCGGCGTCGACGAGGCCGCGGAAGAGTTCGGGGAAACGGAGGTCGTAGCAAGTGGCCACGCCAAGAGTCGTCTCGGGCAGCCGGACCGTCACCAGGTCCTCGCCCGCGCCCATCAGCACGGCCTCACCCTTGTCGAAGCCGAACCGATGGATCTTGCGGTACGCGGCGGCCAGATCACCCGATGGGGAGAAGACAAGAGAGGTGTTGTAGAGCGGCCCCTCCGGGTCCCTCTCCGGGATCGACCCGGCGTGCAGCCACACACCCGCGTCGCTCGCGGCCTTCGCCATCGCCTCGTACGTCGGCCCTTCGAGCGGCTCGGCCTCACCGGCGAACTCCTCGTAGGCGAACGCCCCGGTGGTCCACAGCTCGGGCAGGACGACGAGGTCGGCCGCCCCGGCCTGTTCCCGCACGAGAGAGGCAGTCCTCACCCGGCGCGATTCGACCGTTTCGCCCTCATTGACATCGATCTGGATCAAAGAGGCGCGCACACTACCACCGTCCTGGCATTCGAGCGGTCCACACGGGCTTCCCTACGGGCCTACGATCGTCACACGAAAGCACTGCCGGGGTGCCTCACAGCAGCGTAACTTAGCGTTTCAAGACACCCGCCGACAGCAGCCGCCGCCCACTGGCAACGACGCCACAACCTGCCCGCGTACCGACGTACCAACCGCCGAGGGGTCCCGTTCCGTGAGTCTGCATCCCACCCTCCAGCCCTACGCCGACGCCTGGACCCACTCCATCGAAGCGATATCCGAGCTGGTGACGCCGCTTGTCGAGGGTGAGTGGAACCGGCGGACACCGTGCCCGGGCTGGTCCGTCCGCGACGTCGTGTCGCATGTCATCGGCCTGGACTGCGAGATGCTCGGCGACCCGCGCCCCATCCACACGCTCCCGCGCGACCTCTTCCACGTCACCAACGACAACCAGCGGTACATGGAGATGCAGGTCGACGTCCGCCGCCATCACACGGCGCCGGAGATGACGTCCGAGCTGGAGTACACGATCATCCGCCGCAACCGCCAGCTGCGGAACGAGTCCCGCGACCCCGGCACGAAGGTGCGCGGCCCGCTCGGCGCGGAGCTCACTCTCGAAGAGTCCATGCGGGGCCACGCCTTCGACGTCTGGGTGCACGAACAGGACCTGCGCACCGCCCTCGGCCGCCCCGGCAACCTCGACTCCCCCGGCGCCCACGTGGCCCGCGACGCCCTCCTCGCCAAGCTGCCCGACATCGTCGCCACCAAGGCCAACGCACCCCGCAGCTCGGCGATCGTCTTCGACGTCCACGGCCCGATCGAGTTCCTGCGCACCATCCGCATCGACATCCAGGGCCGCGGCACCCTCGAAACGGCCCCCGCCCTCGGCCCCGCCGCCACCCTCACCCTCGACTGGGAAACCTACGTCCGCCTGGCCTGCGGCCGCGTCACACCGGAGGCGGTGACGGACCGCGTGAAGGCGGAGGGAGACACGGGCCTGACCACCGCGATCCTGCGCAACTTCACGGTGACGCCGTAGTTCCACGACAACGGCGGTCCGCTCCTTTCAGCCCGTCCGGCGTTTGAGGACAAGGCCCCTTCAGGGCCGAAGCGGGGCCTGGGGCGGCAGCCCCAGCGGGGTCGAAGGTGCAGCGCCCCTGGGGATGGGACGGGTAGGGGCGGCGGGGGCGAAAACCGCTGTCGCCCACGCACCACCTATGGCTAACGTCCCGCCGTGACCAACACCGACACGCACAGCCACCCCCCACGCCTCACCCGCCTGACCTTCCACGGCCCCCTGTCGGAAGCCCGGGCGGACCGCATGGTGCAGCGGCTCATACGCACGGATCCCACCACAGTCCTGGACATCGGCTGCGGCTGGGGCGAGTTGATGCTCCGCGTCCTGACGGCCGCCCCGAAGGCGACCGGACTCGGCATGGACCTCAACACCGAGGACCTCGCCCGTGCCCGCGACAACGCCGAGACCAGAGGGCTGACCCAACGGGCCGAATTCATCGAGGAGTCCGCCACCGGAACCTCCCGCGGCCCGGCCGACCTCGTCCTGTGTATCGGATCGAGCCAGGCCCTGACCACGACCGAGCCGCCCCATCACACCGCCGAGGCGCTCCGCGAACTACGCCGCCTGGTCACCGACAACGGCCGCGTACTGCTCGGCGAGGGCTTCTGGCAGCGCCCTCCGACCCCCACCGAACTCGCCGGCATGTGGCCGCAGGCCGCCGCGGCCGACCACCACGACCTCGCCACCCTCCTCGACCTCGCGGTCGCCGCCGGCTTCCGCCCCGAGTGGACCGAGACGGCGAACCCGGACGAGTGGGAGGAGTTCGAGTCGGCGTACCAGGCGGACACCGAGGTATGGCTGGCCCGGCACCCCGACCACCCCCTGGCCGCCGAGACCCGCGAGCGCCTCGACCGCCACCGCGCCCAGTGGATGAGCTACCGCGGCGTACTGGGCCTCGCGTACCTCACGCTCGTCCCGGCCCTCTGAACACCCGTGAGCCGGGCGCCCGTTCCGGCCCGTCGGGTCGCGGGCTCCCGGCTCACGCCGGAACGTGCACCGTCTCCACCCTGCTCGCGACCAACCGCTCCCGCTCCCGGCGAGCCGCCCGCTTCCGCAGCCGCAGAATCTGGCTGACTCCCAGCGCCTGGAGAACGAACACCACGGAGAAGGCGATCGAGTAGTCGTCCCCGCTCGCGTCCAGCAGCACCCCGACCGCGAACAGCGTCGTCATCGAGGCGACGAACCCGCCCATGTTGGTGATGCCGGACGCCGTCCCCTGCCGCTCCGGCGGATTCGCCGGCCGCGCGAAGTCGAAGCCGAGCATCGAGGCCGGCCCGCATGCCCCGAGCACGGCGCACAGCACGACCAGCAGCCACATCGGTGCCGTCGCACCGGGCCAGACCAGCGTCGTCGCCCACACCACCGCCGTCGCACCGACGGTGCCGAGCGCCAGCGGCAGCCGTGCCTCGTGGTGCCGGGCGACGACCTGGCCGTAGACCAGGCCCACGACCATGTTCGACAGGACGACGAGGGTGAGCAGTTCACCGGCCGTCGCCCGGGACAGCCCCTGTGCCTCGACCAGGAACGGCATCCCCCACAGCAGCAGGAACACCATCGCCGGGAACTGCGTCGTGAAGTGCACCCACAGCCCGAGCCGGGTGCCGGGCTCCCGCCAGGACGTGGCGATCTGGCGTCGTACGTACGCCGCGCCCTGGTGCGGCAGCGGCGCCGGCTCGTGGCCCTCGGGGTGGTCCTTCAGGAACAGAAGCAGCAGCACGAGTACGACGGCGCCCGCGCCCGCGCTGCCCGCGAACGCGGCCGTCCAGCCCACCCCGTGCAGCAGCCGCGCCAGCACCAGCGTGGAGACGAGGTTGCCGGCCATGCCGGCCAGACCCGCGAGCTGCGCGATCAGCGGGCCGCGCCGGGCCGGGAACCAGCGGGTGCCGAGCCGCAGCACACTGATGAACGTCATCGCGTCACCGCAGCCCAGCAGCGCGCGCGAGGCGAGGGCGGTGCCGTACGACGGCGAGAAGGCGAAGCCCAGTTGGCCCGCGGTGAACAGCACCGTGCCGATGGCCAGCACCTTCTTGGTGCCGAGCCGGTCGACGAGGAGGCCGACGGGTATCTGCATGCCCGCGTACACGAGCAGTTGGAGGATCGAGAACGTCGACAGGGCCGAGGCGCCCACGTCGAAGCGGTCGGCCGCGTCGAGGCCGGCGACACCGAGGGACGTCCGGAAGATGACGGCGACGAAGTAGACCGAGACGCCAATGCCCCAGACCGCGGCGGCTCGGCGGCCGCCTGGGGGTGCCCCCTCCGGGGAAGGACCGCCGGGCTGTGCGGTTGCGGGCCTCATCGCTCCTCACCTCGCGCGAGGTGCGAGAACCAGCCGATGTGCCGGTGGACGGTGCCCACGGCCGCCTCGGTGTCCCCGGAGCGCAGCGCTTCGAGGATCTCCTCGTGCTCGGCGAGGGTCTTGGCGATCCGGTCGGGGTGGGAGTGCATGACGGCGACGCCCATCCGCAGTTGCCGGTCGCGCAGTTGGTCGTAGAGCCGCGACAGGATCTCGTTGCCGCCGCTGCGGACGATCTCCGCGTGGAAGCAGCGGTCGGTGACGGCTGCGCCGGCGAGGTCGCCGGCGGCGGCCTGGGCCTTCTGCTGCGCGAGCAGTTCCTCCAGGCGCGCGATGAGCCCGGGGGGCGCGGGGACTGCCTTGCGCGCCGAGTGCTCCTCGACGAGCATCCGCGTCTCCACCACGTCCTTGATCTCCTGTGCGGAGACCGGCAGGACCAGGGCTCCCTTCTTCGGGTAGAGCTTGATCAGCCCCTCGACCTCCAGCCGCAGCAGCGCCTCGCGCACCGGGGTGCGGGACACCCCTACGGCCTCGGCGAGTTCGCCCTCGGTGAGCAGCGTGCCACCCTCGTAACGGCGTTCCAGTACGCCCTGTTTGACGTGGGTGTAGACGCGGTCGGCGGCGGGGGGCTGCTTGGTCGGGGCGGGCGGCGCTGAGGGCATGTGCACATCTTAGATACAACACGTACGCATGGATGCATCCGTTCCACGATCCGGACGGGCACCCCCGCCTCAAACGCCACACAGCCTTCTGTGCTAATTACGTGTCACGCATGTGCGGTCCCGCTCACCTCTCAGCCCCGCTCACCTCCCGGGCCGCCACACTTCAACTGGACCGCACATCAGGGGCATTCGAAGCAATCGGGGTACTTCCGTTGATAACCGACATCCAGGGCAGCCGTCTCCGCAGGGCAAGCGCTGTCGCCGTGACCACCGGCGCCATGCTCGCGGGCGCGGTCCTCTCCGCCATGCCCGCGCAGGCCGCCACCGCGCCCTCGATCGCCGCCAAGGGCGGCTACGTGATGAACAACGCGAACGGCAAGTCGCTGTACACCAAGGCCGCGGACACCAAGCGCTCCACCGGTTCCACGACCAAGATCATGACCGCCAAGGTCGTGCTGTCGCAGCCGAACCTCAACCTTGACGCCAAGGTGACGATCCAGAAGGCGTACAGCGACTACATCGTCGCGAACGACTGGGCCTCCAACGCCAAGCTGATCGTCGGCGACAAGGTCACCGTGCGCCAGCTGCTGTACGGCCTGATGCTGCCGTCCGGCTGCGACGCCGCGTACGCCCTCGCCGACAAGTTCGGCACGGGCTCGACGCGGGCCGCGCGCGTGAAGTCGTTCATCGGCAAGATGAACACGGCCGCGAAGAACCTCGGCCTGACGAACACGCACTTCGATTCCTTCGACGGCATCGGCAAGGGCTCGAACTACTCGACGCCGCGCGACCTGACGAAGATCGCCAGCAGCGCGATGAAGAACTCGATGTTCCGCACGATCGTCAAGACGAAGAAGTACACCGCCAAGACGATCACCAAGTCCGGCAGCGTCCGCACCATGGCGCCGTGGGAGAACACCAACAAGGGGCTGCTCAACGGCTACAGCGGCACGATCGGCGTGAAGACCGGCTCCGGCCCGGAGGCCAAGTTCTGCCTGGTCTTCGCCGCCACCCGGAACGGCAAGACCGTCATCGGCACCGTGCTCGCCTCGACCTCGGTCGCCCAGCGCGAGACGGACGCGAAGAAGATGATGAACTACGGCTTCGCAAAGCTCGGCTGACACCGGCGAGGAGACACACCGAGGGGCCTGCCGCACGCACGCGGCAGGCCCCTCGGCCTGTTCGGCGGTCTGTCTGCGACCCGCCTACGACCCGACTGCCGGACTCAGCCGTGCATCAGCGGCGAGCCGACCAGCTGCTTGGTGATGGCACCCTTGCCGTCACCCTCGATGTCGTAGACGACCGTCGAGTCCGAGGACCAGTACAGGTTCTTGTCGTACGTCACCGACGGCACGGTGCAGACGCTCGCGGGGGTGACCTCCCCGGGACCGGAGTAGTTGGCGTTGAACAGCGACGTCCAGTCGCACGTCTTCGACGCCACGATCTTGTCGGTGGCGCCCGAGTCGTCGCGCGACTCGACCCTCGTCGTGATCTTGAACGAGGTGAATCTCTTGCTGTTGTCGATCACCTGGTCGTCGACGATGTTCCAGCTCACCGAGCTCGACGCGGTCACCTTCCCCGAGGTGACGTCGGCGCAGTTCTCGATGTAGTAGGTCGTCGCGGGCTTCTGGCCCGGGAAGATGATGTTGAACTGGTGCGCGAAGGAGTCCGAGCACGAGCTGACGGCGGCCGCCGGAGAGGCGAACGCGATGCCTCCGGCGAGAATGCCGCCGGCGAGCGCGAGTGCGCTGAGAGACTTTGCGACCTTCATGAGTTTCCCCCAAATTCCCCGTGTTTGTCGGACGACTGATGACCATCCGAATCGAACGGCTGGTCGACCGATCGACGGAGCGATCATATGTCGCCACGAGAAGGGCGCACATGAGCCACGGGATCTTGTCCAGATCCACACATGCTGGCCGATTCTTTTCGGTGATTTCCCTTCCGCCATACAACCCTTCACGCCCCACAGCAGTCTCCCGAGAGCCTCCCCCCTCCAATTCGGTGGTGCCCTCCCTGGGCATCGCGCATATTCGGAGCGTTCATAGTGATAACCGGCATCAAGGGCGTACGTTTCCGCAGGGCCGCAGCCGTCGTCGCCACGACCGGCGCGCTGCTGGCGGGCGGCGCCCTCAGCGCGCCCGCCCAGGCGGCGACCGCCCCCACGGTCAGCGCCAAGGGCGCGTTCATGCTCAACAGTGCGACGGGCTCCACCCTCTACAGCAAGTACGGCGACACCAAGCGGCCGATGGCGAGCACCACCAAGATCATGACGGCCCGGGTCGTCCTGAGCACCACCGGCCTGGACCTCGACCGCAAGATCACCGTCAAGCAGGCCTACCGCGACTACGTCGCCGCCAGGGGTGCCAGCAGCGCGGACCTGAAGACCGGCGACAAGGTCACCATCCGCCAGCTGCTGCACGCGATGCTGCTGCCGTCCGGCTGCGACGCGGCGATGGCCCTCGCGGACACCTTCGGCACGGGTACGACGGTCTCGGCGCGCACCAAGTCCTTCATCGGCAAGATGAACACCAAGGCCAAGGACCTCGGCCTGACGAACACCCACTTCGACTCGTTCGACGGCAACTCGACGCAGAACACGAACTACACGACCCCGCGCGACCTCGCCAAGCTCACGCGCAGCGCGATGAAGTACTCGACGTTCACCGGCATCGTGAAGCGCACGAAGACGGTGACGTACGCGTCCACCAGCACCGGCGGCACCCGCACCTACACCTGGTACAACACGAACAAGCTGCTGGGCTCCTACAGCGGCGCGACCGGAGTGAAGACCGGCACCAACACCCCGGCCGGCCCCTGCCTCGTCTTCGCCGGCACCCGCGACGGCAAGTCGGTCGTCGGCGTCCTCCTCAACGACCAGTACCGCTTCACCGACGCCGCCAAGCTGATGGACTACGCCTTCGGCTCCAGCTCTGCCGCCACGATGCAGCTGCGCACCCTGCCGTCGGGGGCCCAGCGGGACTGACCCGACCCGGACATGCAGGTGGGGCGGCCGCAATACGATCTCGCGGCCGCCCCTTCAGCGCTCAGCCCGTCCCTGACCGGCGCGTCACGCCCAGGTGATCAGCCTCTTCGGCTGTTCCAGGATCGCCGCCACGTCCGCCAGGACCTTGGATCCCAGCTCGCCGTCCACCAGGCGGTGGTCGAAGCTCAGGGCCAGGGTGGTGACCTGACGCGGCTTCACCTTGCCCTTGTGGACCCACGGCTGGAGCTTGATCGCGCCGACCGCGAGGATGGCGGACTCGCCAGGGTTGAGGATCGGCGTGCCGGTGTCGACGCCGAAGACGCCGACGTTGGTGATGGTGACCGTGCCGCCCTGCATCGCGGCCGGCGTGGTCTTGCCGTCCCGTGCCGTCGACACCAACTCGCCGAGCGACTCGGCCAGTTGCGGAAGTGTCTTGGCGTGGGCGTCCTTGATGTTCGGGACGATCAGGCCGCGCGGGGTCGCCGCCGCGATGCCCAGGTTGACGTAGTGCTTCTGCACGATCTCCTGGTTCGCCTCGTCCCAGGACGCGTTGACGTCGGGGTTGCGCTTGATCGCGACCAGCAGGGCCTTGGAGATGAGCAGCAGGGGGTTCACGCGCAGGCCCGCGAACTCCTTGTCCTCCTTGAGCTCCTCGACCAGCTTCATCGTGCGCGTCACGTCCACCGTCACGAACTCCGTGACATGCGGCGCCGTGAACGCCGAGCCGACCATCGCCGCCGCCGTCGCCTTGCGGACGCCCTTGACCGGGATACGGGTCTCACGCGCCGTGTCGTACGTGGCCGGCGGCGCCGGAGCGGTGGCCGGTGCGGTGACCGGAGCGGCCTGCGGCACCGGCTCGGCGACCGGGGCCGCCGCCGCGTGTACGTCCTCGCGCGTGATGATGCCGTCGGGGCCGGTCGGCGTCACCGTGGCCAGGTCGACGCCCAGGTCCTTCGCCAGCTTGCGCACCGGGGGCTTCGCCAGCGGGCGGGGCGGCGCCACCTCCGCCGCGGGACCGTGCCCCGCCGCCACCGCGGGACCGTGCCCGTTCAGCTCGGACTGCAGGGCCTGAGCCGCCGGCTCCTGCCGCGCACCCTCGGCCCCCTTGCGCGGGCGGCGCTTCGTGGAGGTCTGGGCGACGCCGTAGCCGACCAGCACCGGCTGGCGGCCCGAGCCCTCCGGCTTGGGCTCCTCCGCGGGGGCCTCCGGCTGCGCGGGGACCTCCGGCTGCGCGGCGGGTGCCTCGGCGGCAGGCGCCGTCCCGCCCGCCACGTCCACCGCGATGATCGCCATACCGACGTCCACCGTCGTGCCCTCGGGGAAGTGCAGCTCACGGACCACCCCGTCGTACGGGATGGGCAGTTCCACGGCCGCCTTGGCCGTCTCGACCTCGCACACCACCTGGCCGTCGGTGACCGTGTCGCCCGGCTGGACGTACCACTTGAGGATCTCCGCCTCGGTGAGTCCCTCGCCCACGTCGGGCATCTTGAACTCGCGCACGGACGCTTCAGTCATCGTCGTCACGACCCTCTCCTCAGTACGCCAGGGCACGGTCGACGGCGTCGAGCACCCGGTCCAGGCCCGGCAGGTACTCCTCCTCCAGACGCGCCGGCGGATACGGGGCGTGATAGCCGCCCACCCGCAGCACCGGGGCCTCCAGGTGGTAGAAGCAGCGCTCCGTGATCCGGGCGGCGATCTCCGCGCCCGAGCCGAAGAACACCGGGGCCTCGTGGACCACGACCAGTCGGCGGGTCTTCTCGACGGAGGCCTGGATGGAGTCGAAGTCGATCGGGGAGACCGAGCGCAGGTCCACAACCTCCAGGTTCCGGCCCTCCTCGGCGGCCGCGTCGGCGACCTCCTGGCAGAGCTTCACCATCGGGCCGTAGGCGGCCAGCGTGAGGTCGGCGCCCTCGCGGACGACCCGCGCCTTGTGCAGCGGGCCCGGGATGGCCTCGGTGTTGACCTCGCCCTTGTCCCAGTAGCGCCGCTTGGGCTCGAAGAAGATCACCGGGTCGTCACTCTGGATGGCCTGCTGCATCATCCAGTACGCGTCGGAGGCGTTGGACGGCGACACGATCTTCAGGCCCGCCACGTGCGCGAAGAGCGCCTCCGGGGACTCCGAGTGGTGCTCGACCGCGCCGATGCCGCCGCCGTAGGGGATCCGGACGACGACCGGCAGCTTGACCTTGCCCAGCGAGCGGGCGTGCATCTTCGCGAGCTGCGTGACGATCTGGTCGTACGCCGGGAAGACGAAACCGTCGAACTGGATCTCCACGACCGGGCGGTAGCCGCGCAGGGCCAGGCCGATCGCGGTGCCGACGATGCCCGACTCGGCGAGCGGGGTGTCGATGACACGGCTCTCGCCGAAGTCCTTCTGGAGGCCATCCGTCACACGGAAGACGCCGCCGAGCTTGCCGACGTCCTCGCCCATGATGACGACCTTGGGGTCCGTGTCCAGGGCGCGGCGCAACGACTCGTTGATCGCCTTGGCCAGGGCCATCTTGTCCGCTGCCATGTCAGACCCCCTCCACGTCCGAGAACGACGCCTGGTAGGCGGCGAACTGGGCGCGCTCCTCGTCGACGAGCGCATGCCCGTCCGCGTACACGTTCTCGAAGATGGCGAAGTGGTCCGGGTCCGGCATGGCGCGGACCGCTTCGCGCACTCGTTTGCCCAACGCCTCGCTCTCGGCCTCCAGTTCCGCGAAGAATCCCTCGTCCGCGTGGTTTGAGGCCTCCAGATAGCGGCGAAGGCGCAGGATCGGGTCCTTCGCCTCCCAGGCCTGGCGCTCCTCGTCGGCCCGGTACTTGGTGGGGTCGTCGGAGGTGGTGTGGGCGCCCATGCGGTACGTGTACGCCTCGACCAGCGTCGGGCCCTCGCCGCCGCGGGCACGCTCCAGCGCCCACTTCGTCACGGCCAGGCAGGCCAGGACGTCGTTGCCGTCGACACGGACGCCGGGGAAGCCGAAGCCCTGCGCGCGCTGGTAGAGCGGCACCCGGGTCTGCTTCTCGGTCGGCTCGGAGATCGCCCACTGGTTGTTCTGGCAGAAGAACACCACGGGGGCGTTGTAGACCGCGGAGAAGGTGAAGGACTCGGCCACGTCGCCCTGGCTGGAGGCGCCGTCGCCGAAGTAGGCGATGACCGCGCTGTCGGCGCCGTCCTTGGTGATGCCCATCGCGTAGCCGGTGGCGTGCAGCGTCTGGGAGCCGATGACGATCGTGTAGAGCTGGAAGTTGTTGCTGTTGGGGTCCCAGCCGCCGTTGTTCACGCCGCGGAACATGCCCAGCAGGTTGGTGGGGTCGACCCCGCGGCACCAGGCGACGCCGTGCTCGCGATAGGTCGGGAAGACGTAGTCGTCCTCGCGGGTGGCCCGGCCGGAGCCGATCTGGGCGGCCTCCTGGCCGAGCAGCGACGCCCACAGGCCCAGCTCGCCCTGGCGCTGCAGGGAGGTGGCCTCGGCGTCGAAGCGGCGGGTGAGCACCATGTCGCGGTAGAGGCCGCGGAGCTCTTCGGGGGTGATGCCGGCGACGTACTTGTCGTACTCGGCGTTCTTGACGCGCTTGCCCTCGGGCGTCAGCAGTTGTACGAGCTCGGGGTCCTTGCTCGCGGTTTTCGTTGCGGTCGTGCGCTTGCCGGCCGTGCTCTTGGTACCGGCGCTGCGTCGCGGTTTCCGCGCGGCAGTGCTCTCCACGGTCACGTGTGCTCCTCCGTCGGTCCGGCTACCCGGGTTCGCCGGGTGCCAGTGCGGCTCACCTGAAGCCCTACGGACGCACGGGGTGGGGTGCGGCTCATTGGGGGACAGGCGTGACAGGTGCCCCGGCGAGCGCCCTGCAAAAGGCACGTTACCCAGTGCTCCACATTTCTGTGAAACCCCTCCTGACCTGCGATTTTGCTTGGATTTCCAAGTAAATCGCGAAAGTCCGGAACAAGTCCTGGTCACAGCCTTGCAGGGGGCCGGAACAACGGCACGTTATATCGGTGACCCAGGTCACGGGAAGAGTCACCGAGAGCGGGATCACCGAAGTCGTGTGACGCCGGTCTCACACAGGGCCGGGTTCGGGCTCCGCCGGACGTTCGACTCCGCCGGTAAACGGCACGCGCGCGTGGAGCCCGTTTCCGGGCCGCACGCGCGCGTGGGGGTTCTTGCCGCTCGGCGGCGGGGGCCGTCAGCCCGCGGCGCCGTCCGTCGGCGCCGTGGGCAGCGTCGCCGGGTCGGTGGGCTCCTCCGTCGGCTCCTCGGTGGGCTCCTCCGTGGGCTCCTCGGTCGGCTCGGCCGTCGTCGGGTCCTCGGTCGGCTCGTACGTCGGATCCTGGGTCGGCTCGTACGTGGGGTCCTCGGTCGGCTCGTAGGTCGGGTCGGTGCCCGTGCCCGTGCCGTCGTCGGTGACCTCCTCGGTGGGCTCCTCGGTCGGCTCGTCGCTCGGCGTCTCGGAGGCCTTGTTCTCGTCGGTGGTCTGCGAGGTGGTCGGCGTCTGCTTGGTGCCCTTGCCTCCGCCCTCACCGCCGGCGTTGTTCACCGCCCACGCGACACCCGCCGCGATGGCGATCACCGCGAGGACGGCGAGGATCCACAGCCTGCCGCGGCCGCTGCCCCGGTTGCCGTGCCCCTCGAAGCCGTCGTCGTCCCCGCCGCCGTACCTGTTCGGCAGGATCGGCTGCGGGATCTGCGTCGTACCGGAACCGGAGTCATGGGGGTGCCCCATGACGGTCGTGTTCGCGAAGCCCGCGGCCGGGGTGTGCCGGCCGTCGTGCATGGCGACCGGGCCGGTGTTCCAGGTGCCGGTGTGGCCGCCCTGGTCGTACAGCATCTGCAGGCCGTACTGGACGAGGCCGCGCATCTCCTCGGCGGTCTGGAAGCGGTCGTCCGGCTCCTTGGCGAGCGAGCGCATGACCAGGCCGTCGAGCTCCGGCGGCACCGCGTCGGAGACCTCGGACGGCGGGGTCGGGATGTCCTGGACGTGCTGGTAGACCACCGACAGCGGGGTCTCACCGGTGAACGGCGGGCGCAGCGCGAGGAGTTCGTAGAGGAGGCAGCCCGTCGCGTACAGGTCGGAGCGGTGGTCGACCGCCTTGCCGAGCGCCTGCTCCGGGGAGAGGTACTGCGGGGTGCCCATGACCATGCCGGTCTGCGTCATCGTCGACTGCGCGCCGTGCAGGGCACGCGCGATGCCGAAGTCCATCACCTTCACGGCGCCGTTGTTGGTGATGATGACGTTGGCGGGCTTGATGTCACGGTGCACGATGCCGTGCTGGTGCGAGTAGGCGAGGGCCTCCAGAACACCGGAGACGATGATCAGGGCCTGCTCGGGGCCGGGCGCCTCGGCGTTGAGGAGGAGGTCGCGGATGGTGCGGCCCTCGACGATCTCCATGACGATGTACGGCACGCTGTGCGCGCCCACGACGTCCTCGCCGGAGTCGTAAACGGCCACGATCGCATGGTGGTTGAGGCCGGCCACCGACTGGGCCTCGCGCGTGAAGCGGGCCTTGGACACCGGGTCCTCGGCGAGGTCGGAACGCAGCAGCTTGACCGCCACGGTGCGCCCGAGACGCACGTCCTCGGCCGCGAACACCTCGGCCATGCCGCCCCGGCCGAGTCTGCGGGTCAGCCGATAACGGCCGTCCCCGACAAGTCCGCCGTTACCCCACATTTCCGGCGCGTCTGACATACCGCCGCCAGCCGCCTCGGGGTCGGACGGGCCCTGAGCGCGCTGCTGCTGTGCCATCAGTCCTCGCCGTCGTTTCTGCCCGCGGTGCGCGCGGTGTTGTTACGGTCTCCGTCGGCCACGCTACAGCCTCCGCGCAAGCCGTCGGTCCGAGACGGTCGCCCCAAACCGGAAGGAGCCGGACCGGCCATCAAACCGGTACCCCGGCTCCTCGTGCAAATTCTGTGTGCCGGCGGTACTGCCCCTGTAACGCTTCCGCGGCGCTTCTTTCGCGTACGGTCACGGATCGGGCACCGTGCTTGACCTGTCAGTGCCGTGGGGCAGACTTGGCCGGGAATAGCACATTGGATCACGCGGATCACCCGATCCACGGCAACCGCAGGTGCCCAAGAGGCTACGGGGGACGCAGAACATGAGCCAGGACGGCGCGCAGGACCGGTACGCGGGTCGGTCACTCGCCGGCAACCGCTATCAGCTGCGCGACTTGCTCGGCGAGGGCGGCATGGCCTCGGTGCACCTCGCGTACGACAGCGTGCTCGACCGGCAGGTCGCGATCAAGACGCTGCACACCGAGCTCGGCCGTGAGCAGGCGTTCCGCGAGCGCTTCCGGCGCGAGGCCCAGGCCGTGGCGAAGCTCACGCACACCAATATCGTCTCCGTCTTCGACACCGGCGAGGACAGCCTCGACGGGATGACGACGCCGTACATCGTCATGGAGTACATCGAGGGCCGGCCGCTGAGCTCGGTCTTCGACGAGGACGTGCGGCAGTTCGGCGCGGTGCCCGTCGACAAGGCGCTGAAGATCACCGCGGACGTGCTCGCGGCGCTGGAGATCAGCCACGAGATGGGGCTGGTCCACCGGGACATCAAGCCGGGCAACGTGATGCTGAACAAGCGTGGCGTGGTCAAGGTGATGGACTTCGGCATCGCGCGGGCCATGCAGTCCGGTGTGACGTCGATGACACAGACCGGCATGGTGGTCGGCACCCCGCAGTACCTCTCGCCGGAACAGGCCCTCGGCAAGGCGGTCGACGCCCGCTCCGACCTGTACTCGGTCGGCATCATGCTGTTCCAACTCGTCACCGGACGGCTGCCGTTCGACGCGGACTCGCCGCTGGCGATCGCGTACGCGCATGTGCAGGAGGAGCCGGTGGCTCCGTCCTCGATCAACCGCGCCCTGCCGCCGGCCGTGGACGCGCTGGTCGCCCGTGCGCTGAAGAAGAATCCGAACGAACGCTTCCCGAGCGCCGACGCCATGCGCGAGGAGTGCCAGCGGGTGGCCGCGTCCTTCCAGGCGGCCCCGCCGAGCATCGTGCCCGGCGCGCACACGCAGAGCGGCCAGGGCGTCGGCGCCGCGGTGTTCCCGCCGGTCGGCCAGACGCCCCCGCCCGCGGGCCCCGTCCAGACGCCGTACCAGCAGACCCCGCCCCCGGCGCCGTACGGCACCCCGCCGCCGTCGATGCCCTCGCCGGCGTACGGCTACCCGCAGCAGCCCCAGCAGCCCGGGTACCAGACGCCGGCGCCGGCCGGGTACCAGACGCCGCCGGCCGGGTACGCCCCGCAGCAGGCCCACGCGACCCCGCCGCCGTACACCATCTCGCCCCAGCGGCCCGGCACTTCGGGCGGCGGGAAGAACAACCGGCCGGTGATCATCGGCTCGATCATCGTGTCCATCGTCGCGGTGGGCGGCCTGATCGCGGCGCTGACGCTGAACGGCGGCGGCACCGAGGACGACGGGGGCGGCAGCGGTGGCACCAGCGCGACGCCCTCGATCACGAAGGCCGCGGGGTACCGCGAGGGCGACAGCTCGAAGACGATCGAGACGACCGAGTGCACCGAACCGCAGGAGTCGTATCTCAACCCCGACCAGGTGCAGCTGCCGGACTTCACGTTCAAGTACTGGCCGTCGGTCGTCGAGTGCCTCAACGCCGCGAAGTGGAAGTTCGTGAAGAAGGACGTGAACGAGAACACGTTCGGCCAGGGCACCGTCATGCGGCAGACGCCCAAGGCACGCGAGGACTTCGACCCCGACAACCCGCCGACGATCACGTTCGAGGTCTCGACGGGCAACCCGGAGTGACACCTGTCACATCTTTGGCGGCCGTGATCCGAGCCGTCATGTGAGCCGTGATGTGACCCGTGATGTGACCCGTGATGTGAAAGGGCCCGGCAGCTTCGGCTGCCGGGCCCTTGGCGTATCGGGGGGGCGGTGGTTACAGGTACGGTCCTCCCGCGCGGCCGCCCTGGATGGGTTCGCCGTCCTCGTGGCCGCCGACTCCCGGCGGCAGGGCGCGGCGCATCTGCTCCAGCTGGGCCCGCGCCGCCATCTGCTGGGCGAAGAGCGTGGTCTGGATGCCGTGGAAGAGGCCCTCCAGCCAGCCGACCAACTGGGCCTGCGCGATCCGCAGTTCCGCGTCGCTCGGGGTCGCCTCGTCCGTGAACGGCAGGGAGAGCCGCTCCAGCTCCTCGACGAGTTCCGGGGCCAGGCCGTCCTCCAGCTCCTTCACCGAGCTGGCGTGGATCTCCTTCAGCCGGACCCGGCTCGCCTCGTCCAGGGGAGCCACGCGCACCTCTTCGAGCAGCTGCTTGATCATGCTGCCGATCCGCATGACCTTCGCAGGCTGCTCGACCTGCTCCGTCACCGGGATCTCGCGGGAGTCCTCGTCTCCGTTGCCGCCGCTGAGTGCCATCCCGTCCTGGCCCACGACCAGGATCTGGGGGTGCTCGGGCTGCCTGTCGTTCCTCGGCATCTCCATGCCGCCATTCTCTCGCACCCGTACAGCTCATCATCGTGGTGCCCCCGGTGGGGTGAGATCCACCGTTTACGATGCGGGACTTTCCGTCAGTCCGACGCCCCCGCGACCCCTCCGTCCCCGCTCAGCCGCAGCAGCCGCACCTCACAGACGTCGAGCCAGCGGCTCTCCGCCTCGGCGTGGAAGACGAGCTGCTCCAGGACGAGCAGCCGGGCCATCTCCTGCGGGTGCTCGTGCGCCCGGGCCAGCGCCTCGGCCCGTTGCCGCACGTAGCCGTGCAGGGCCTCGGCCACGTGCCTGCGCTGCGCTCCCACGACCTCGCGTACGTCGACGCCGGGCGCCCCGACCGCCATCACCAGCTTGATCGCCAGCTCGTCGCGGGGCGGACTCGACCGCTGCACGGGCCGTGTGTACCAGGCCCGCAGCTCGACGCGGCCCGCCTCCGTCAGTGCGTAGAGCACCCGCCCCGCCTCGTCGACGCCGTCCTGGACGACCAGGCCGTCCCGCTCCAGCCGGCCGAGGGTCGTGTAGACCTGCCCGATGTTCAGCGGCCAGGTCCCGCCCGTGCGTGCCTGGAACTCGGTGCGCAGCCGCGAGCCGTAGCGGGCGCCGGGTTCCAGGAGCGCCAGCAGCCCGTGTCGTATCGACATAACCGGATTGTGCGCCGAATTCGGTCGGGTGGCGGAGTCCGGAATGCCGGGTGTGCGGGGTGCTGTGAGGGTGGGTGCCATGACTCCATGGCCGACCGTGGTGCGCAAGCGACGGGTGCGGCCGCGCGCCGCCTTCGGTGGTCCGCGGGCCCTCGTCCCCTCGCCGTGTGCGGGGAGAGTGCTGGTCGGGGTGGGGATGGGGGTGATCGTGGGGCTGTGCGGGGCTGGGGTGTCGTACGGCGTCGAGGGGCTGCACGGCGCGGCAGGGCCCGGGGCTTCCGTCGGCGCCACGGCCGCGTCCGCCTCCGCGTCCTGGGGTCGGCCGTCCGGGCCTACGGGGGATCCCACGGAGGCCGCCGGGGAAGGCGGGGAAGCCGGGGATTCCGCCAAGGGTTCTTCGGGGGACTCCGCCAAGGGTTCATCGGGGGACTCGGCCGGGAGTTCTTCCGAGGGCTCTTCCGGGAAGTCCTCCGACGCCTCCGATTCCTCCGGGTCCTCCATGGCCTCCCGGCCTTCCTCCGACTCCGGTGACGCGTCCGAGGGTGCCTCCGTCCCCTCCGAGGCACCCGAGGAGTCGGACGAGGGGTCCGGGAAGCCGGAGGGGGCCGGGGAGCCCCGGGAATCCGCTGGTTCCGGCGAGTCCGGCGAGTCCGGCGAGCCGCAGACGTCGCTCTCTCCCGCTCACGGGCCCGTGAGCTCCCGCCCCGACCCCTCCGACGACCCGTCCCGGGCCGGCAGCCGGGCGGGTGAGGGGCGCAAGCGGCCGGGGCGCGAGAAGGGGCCGCTGGAGGACGACGAGGCGAAGCGGGGCGGGCGGGACCGCCGTGAGAGGGACGAGGAGCGGGACGGCTCGACGTCGCGCGAGGCGGAGGGCGAGGACGACGGCGGGAGCGCGCCCGAGAGCGCGGGTGCCTCCGACGACCCCGCCCGGGACGCCGCCACCGGCCCGTCCGCCCCGCCCGGCCAACCCGTACGGCATCCCGTGCCACATGCCGCGGACCCCACCGAGCCCGTACTGCAGATCCTGCCCCTCGGCGCGGGACTGGTGCTGATCGGACTCGGTCTGGGCCTGGCCTTCGTCGGTCTACGGCTGCGACGCGGCTAGCGGGTGCCTTCAGGAGGATCGGACAGACCGCCGACCCGCACACCTACGGCACGACGAGCAGCACCTTCCCGACATGGCCGCTCTCCTCCACGACCCGGTGCGCCTCGGCCGCCTCGTTCATCGGGAGCTCGCGGTCGACGACCGGACGGACGTGGCCGGCATCCAGCAGGGGCCACACATGCTCGCGTACGGCTGCGACGATCGCCGCCTTCTCGGCGAGCGGACGGGCCCGCAGCGAGGTCGCGCTGACGGCGCCGCGCTTGGCCAGCAGCGCGCCGATGTTGAGCTCACCCTTGACGCCGCCCTGCATACCGATGATCGCGAGGCGCCCGTTGACGGCGAGGGTCTGGATGTTGCGGTCGAGGTACTTGGCGCCCATGTTGTCGAGGATGACGTCGGCGCCGGCCCCGTCGGTGGCCTTCTTGACCTCGGCGACGAAGTCCTGTTCCCGGTAGTTGACCAGGATGTCGGCGCCCAGCTCTGCACACCGGTCCAGCTTCTCCTTGGAGCCCGCGGTGACGGCGACCTTGGCGCCGACGGCCTTGGCGAGCTGGATGGCCATGGTGCCGATGCCGCTGGAGCCGCCGTGCGTGAGCAGCGTCTCGCCGGGGCGCAGGTGGGCGACCATGAACACGTTGGACCAGACCGTGCAGACCACCTCGGGCAGCGCGGCGGCCTGCGTCAGGCTCACGCCCTTGGGCACGGGCAGTAGCTGACCGGCCGGTACGACGACCTTCTCGGCGTAGCCGCCGCCCGCGAGCAGCGCGCACACCTCCTCGCCGACGGCCCAGCCGGAGACACCGGGGCCGAGCTCGGCGATGCGGCCGGAGCACTCCAGGCCGGGGTAGGGGGAGGCGCCGGGCGGCGGGTTGTAGAAGCCCTGCCGTTGCAGGATGTCGGCGCGGTTGACGGCCCCGGCCGCCACCTCGACCAGTACCTCGCCCTCGCCGGGCACGGGATCGGGGACCTCGTCCCACACCAGCGCCTCGGGCCCACCAGGTTCGGGAATCGTGATCGCATGCATGGCCAGGACGCTACTCCTCACCCCTCGGTCCCCGGACTCCTCCCTCCTCGGTCCCCGGACTCCTCGGTCTCCGGCCCCATTCCCTTCCGTCCTTGGGCGGGTCCCCTCCCGTGCTTGAGCGGATCCCTCTCCCGTGCTTGAGCGGATCCCTCTCCCGTCCTTGAGCGGATCCCGCGAGAAATCCCTGTGCGTGACCGATGAGTTTGCGTGACCGTGAAGGTCTCTCCATGCGTAGCCCAGGAACGCGGAAGGACCACTCGGAAGGACCCGAAGCATGAGCACGCAGACGACGTCCGGTCTCGCCATCGAGACCGCCGGCCTGGTGAAGACGTTCGGTGAGACACGGGCCGTCGACGGCGTGGACCTCGCGGTTCCGGCCGGCGCGGTCTACGGCGTCCTCGGCCCGAACGGCGCCGGCAAGACCACCACGGTGAAGATGCTCGCCACCCTCCTGCGACCCGACGGCGGCGAGGCCCATGTCTTCGGGCACGACGTCGTCCGCGAGGCCGACGAGGTGCGCGGCCGGGTCAGCCTCACCGGCCAGTACGCCTCCGTGGACGAGGACCTCACCGGCACCGAGAACCTGGTCCTGCTGGGCCGGCTACTCGGGCACGGCAAGCAGGCCGCGCGGGAGCGTTCCGCGCAGCTCCTGGAGGCCTTCGGACTGACGGAGGCGGCCGGAAAGCAGGTCAAGAACTACTCCGGCGGCATGCGGCGCCGTATCGACATCGCCGCGTCCATCCTCAACACTCCCGACCTGCTCTTCCTCGACGAGCCGACGACCGGTCTCGACCCACGCAGCCGCAACCAGGTGTGGGACATCGTCCGCGCGGTCGTCGCGCAGGGCACCACCGTGCTGCTGACCACGCAGTATCTGGACGAGGCCGACCAACTGGCGTCCCGTATCGCCGTCATCGACCACGGCAAGGTCATCGCCGAGGGGACGAAGGGCGAGCTGAAGGCCTCGGTCGGCGCCGGTTCCGTGCATGTACGGCTGCGGGACGCGGAGCAGCGGCCCGAGGCGGCCGAGGTGCTGCGCCGCACCCTGGACGCGCAGGTGCAGCTGGAGCCCGACCCGGTCGCCCTGACCGCCCGGGTCTCCACCGCGACCAGTGGCATCGCCGCCGAGCAGGCCGCCCGGGCGCTCGGCGAACTGGCCCGCGGCGGTGTCACCGTGGACAACTTCTCGCTGGGGCAGCCCAGCCTGGACGAGGTGTTCCTCGCCCTCACCGGACACGACACCCACAGCCCGAAGGACGAGGTGGCGGCATGAGCACCGCGACGAGCACCGACACCCAGGATCTGGCCCCCGTCAGCGCCGAGTCGCTGGCCGCGCTGCTCGTCGGCGGTCAGCGGCCGCCGCGTCCGAGTGCCTGGTCGGCCTCGCTGACCTTCGGCTGGCGGGCGATCCTCAAGATCAAGCACGTCCCGGAGCAGCTCTTCGACGTCACCGCGTTCCCGATCATGATGGTGCTGATGTACACGTACCTGTTCGGGGGCGCCCTGGCCGGGTCGCCGAAGGAGTACATCCAGTTCCTGCTGCCGGGCATCCTCGTGATGTCGGTCGTGATGATCACGATGTACACCGGCGTCTCGGTGAACACCGACATCGAGAAGGGTGTCTTCGACCGCTTCCGTTCGCTGCCCATCTGGCGGCCGTCGACGATGGTCGGCTATCTGCTCGGCGACGCCCTGCGCTACACCATCGCCTCCGTCGTGATGCTCACCGTCGGCATCATCCTGGGCTACCGCCCGGACGGCGGCGTGGCCGGAGTGCTCGCCGGGATCGCGCTGCTGGTGGCCTTTTCCTTCGCGTTCTCGTGGATCTGGACGATGTTCGGGCTGATGCTGCGCTCCGAGAAGTCGGTGATGGGCGTCAGCATGATGGTGATCTTCCCGCTGACCTTCCTGTCCAACGTCTTCGTCGACCCGAAGACCATGCCGGGCTGGCTCCAGGCCTTCGTCAACAACAGCCCGATCACCCATCTGTCCTCGGCCGTACGCGGGTTGATGGCGGGCGACTGGCCGACGGGCGAGGTCGCCTGGTCGCTGGGCTGGGCGGGCCTGTTCGTGCTGGTCTTCGGGCCGATCACGATGCGGCTGTACAACCGCAAGTAGCCGACCGGGGCGTCAGCCCTCCGGCAGTCGCCGGGTGTCCGGGGCGACCTGGGCGCTCGGTGTCGCCCGTACGATCGTGATCAGCCGGTCCGTCAACTCCAGTGTCCCGACGGCCGGATCGTCGTACCCGAGCACCCGGTGCCCGCGCAGGACGCTCACCACCAGGTCGTCCGTCTGCCGCGGTTTCCTGCCCACCTCGGCCTTCACGACCGGCCGTTCGACGATGTCGAGCCCGCTGCCCTGCTGGATCAGGTCCTCCAGCACCATGCCCGCGGCGGGGCTGAGCACGGAGAGGCCGAGCAGCCGGCCGGCCGCGCTGGCGCTGGTGATGACCGCGTCGGCGCCGGACTGCTTCAGCAGCGGGGCGTTCTCCTCCTCACGCACCGCGGCCACGATCTTCGCCCCGCGGTTGAGCTGCCGGGCCGTCAGCGTGACCAGGACGGCGGTGTCGTCGCGCTGGGTCGCGATGATGATCTTCCGCGCCTTGTGCACCTCGGCCCGCTTCAGGACCTCGCTGCGCGTGGCGTCCCCCGTGACCCCGGCGTATCCGTCGGCCACGGCCGCCTCGATCACCTTGGAACTCGGATCGACCACGACGACCTGGTCCTTCCGCAGGCCCGTGGCGCAGACGGTCTGGATCGCCGAACGGCCCTTCGTGCCGAAGCCGACGACGACGGTGTGGTCACGCAAGGTGGACCTCCAGCGGTTCAGGCGCCATTCCTCGCGGGTCCGTTCGGTGAGGACCTCCAGCGTGGTGCCGACCAGGATGATCAGGAACAGCACACGCAGGGGCGTGATGACGAAGATGTTGGTGAGCCGGGCGCCGTCACTGACCGGGGTGATGTCGCCGTATCCGGTGGTCGAGAGGCTGACGGTCGCGTAGTAGAAGGCGTCGAGGACGTCGACGGCTCCGTCGGAGTTGTCGTTGTAGCCGTCGTGGTCGGCGTAAACGATCAAGGCGGTCGCGACCAGCAGCCCCAGGGCGATCAGCACCCGCTTGGCGACCTGGCGGAACGGATGTTCCACGATCTTCTTCGGGAGCTTGACCCGATAGGTCGCGACCCGCTCATCAGCCTGACGGGCTATCGCGTCCTGGCCGGGAAGTTTCACGTGAAACACACCTCGATGCCGGCGGTCGCCCAGGGCAGATCGAGCAGCTCGGTCTCCTGACCGGCCCGGGCCCCGCCCGGTGGTACGACGGCGATGGCGTCGGCCGCCGCCATGCCCCGCAGCATGGCCGGACCGTGGTAGTGCAACGGCACCGCGTGATCGCCGCGCAGCACGACGGGGATCAGCCGGGTGTCATACGGATGCCCGTGCGCCGCTTCCTTCAGGGGCAGCGTGTAAGGCTCCGGGGCCGGGCGTGCGGCGAGCGTTCGCAGCAGGGGTTCGGCGAGCGTGAGCAGGCCGGAGACGGCGGCGAGGGGGTTACCGGGCAGGCCGACGAGGTGCTGGTCCTCCTTGGTGCGGGCCAGCAGCATGGGGTGGCCGGGCCGCACCTTCACGCCGTTCACCAGGAGTTCGGCGCCGATGCGCTCCAGGGTGGGGTGGACATGGTCGACGGGGCCGGCCGCGGTGCCGCCGGTGGTGACGATGAGGTCGGCGTCGGAGCCGGTGAGGGCCTTGCGCAGGGCCTTGGCGTCGTCACCGAGCCGGCGCACGCCGATGACCTCGGCACCCAGGGCACGCAGCCAGGGCGGCAGCATCGGGCCGAGCGCGTCCCGGATCAGACCGTCGTGCGGGAGCCCCGCGGTCAGCAACTCGTCGCCCAGGACGAGGACTTCGACGCGGGGGCGGGGTACGGCGGTCAGGGTGTCGTATCCGGCGGCCGCGGCGAGGCCGAGCACGGCCGGGGTCACGACGGTGCCCACGGCGAGCAGTTGGTCGCCGTTACGGCACTCCTGGCCGCGCGGGCGGATGTCCTGACCGGGCTGGACCTCCCGGGTGGCGTACAGGCGGCCCTGGCTGTCCGAGCGGCCGTGCTCGCTGCGCAGGACGGCGTTGGTGTCCGGGGGGATGCGGGCGCCGGTCGCGATACGGACTGCCTCGCCGTCGGTGAGCGGCTCGGGCTCGCCGTGGCCGGCCAGGACGCCCTCGTCCCGTACGTCCCAGGGGCCGGGGCCCGCGACCGCCCAGCCGTCCATCGCCGAGGTGTCGAAAGAGGGCAGGTCGGTGAGGGCGGTGAGGGAGGCGGCCAGGGTGAGGCCGAGAGCGGCGTCCAGGGGGACCGAGACGGGGGCGCGGCCGGCGGCCCGGGTGGCGCTGCGGGCGGCCCGGGCGGCGATGTCGCGGGCCTCGGGCCAGGGGGTGGCGTTGTGGTGGCGGTCCGGGGTGGGGGCGGGCACGTGGTCGCCGGAGGCGTGGTGACCGCTGTTGTGGTGGGCGCTGTTGTGGTCGCCGGGGCTGTGGTGGCCGTTGTGGTCGTTCACGAGGGCGAGCACCTCCTCGACGTCGAGGTCCTCGGCGCCCTCGTCCGCCTGAATGCCGCGGGCGGTCATCCGGCGTCCGGGCGGGTGTCGGGGGTGGCGTCGGGCTTGGCGGCGTCGGGCTTGGCAGCGGCCGCCTCCTCCGCCCAGCGCAGGGCGAGGGCGGTGGCCTTGCGGGACGCCTCGGCGACGGCTTCGGGGCCGCCCTCGCCGCCCTTGGCCTGTGCCGCCGCGTATCCGACGAGGAAGGTGGTCAGCGGGGCGGCGGGCCGGGCCACGCCGTGGGCGGCGTCGCGGGCGAGGTCCAGCAGCACCTTGGTGTCGACGTCGAGATCGAGGCCCAGTTCGTCCTTGACTGCGGAAATCCATTCATCCAACACGTGACCATGCTCCCTGATGCGTGCCCTGGCGGTGGCGATGTCGTCCCAGGTGTCGCAGTCGAACGACGCGACGGGGTCGGGGACGCGGGTGAGGTCCAGCGCGCCGGTCAGCCGGCGCAGGGGGAGACCGGTGAGACCGCTGGCTTGAGGACGGGTGCGGCCGTCGCCCGGGGGACCGGTCTGGGCACCACTCGAAGAACCCGTGCGGCCAGGCCCCGAGGAACCCGTGCGGTCACCGCCCGAATAACCGGCGCGGGCACCGCCCGAAGAAACCGCGCGGGCACCGCCCGAAGAACCCGTGCGGCCAGCGCTCCGAGCTCCTGCGATGCCGTCCTGCCCGTGAGTGAGCTCAGCCAGTTCGCGGCGTACCGCGGACGCGCGGTACGCCGCGACGAGTGGCTGGTCGCGGCCGTCGGCGTCGGTGAGCAGCGCGCCGTCGGCACCGCTGGTGCGCAGGGCGGTCAGCAGCCGACGGACCGTGTCCTCGTCGAGGAACGGCAGGTCGGCCGAGAGGACGACGACGTGCTCGGCCGTGGTGTGCCGCAGCCCGGCGTCGAGGGCGGCGAGCGGGCCACCGCCGGGCGGGTCCTCGCGGGCCCAGACCACCGGCCGTGCGGTGGGTCGGGGGTCGGCGACGACGACGGTGGTGTGCGCGTCGGCGCAGGCGGCGAGCACCCGGTCGAGCAGGGCACGCCCGCCGACGCGCAGGGCGGGCTTGTCCACGCCGCCGAGCCGCCGGGCACCGCCGCCGGCCAGCACGACGGCGTCGTACGCGACGTCGTTCCCGGTGTCGGCGGCGCCCTGCGCGCCCGTCGGCTCGTACGCGGTCACCCCCCGAGTATGCGTGCCTTCGCGATCACAGGGAACGCAGGGGAGGGGACGGGTCGTGCCACCGTCACAGCGTGCGCAGCAGCACCGCCGGATGTTCCACACAGTCCGCCACGTATCGCAGGAAGCCGCCCGCCGTGCCGCCGTCACAGACCCGGTGGTCGAAGGTGAGCGAGAGCTCGACGACCTGGCGCACCGCCAGCTCGCCCTCGTGCACCCACGGCTTGGGGATGATGCGGCCGACGCCGAGCATCGCGGCCTCGGGGTGGTTGAGGATCGGTGTGGAGCCGTCGACTCCGAACACGCCGTAGTTGTTCAACGTGAAGGTGCCGCCGGTGAGTTCCGCGGGTGTGAGGGTGCCCGTGCGGGCCGCCTCGGTGAGCCGGGCGAACTCCGCGGTCAGCGACTCCGCGTCCCGCGCGTGCGCGTCCCGGACGACCGGCACCACGAGCCCTCGCTCGGTCTGCGCGGCGAATCCGAGGTGCACTTGGTCGAGCTGGACGATCTCCCTGGCCTCCATGTCGACCGTGGAGTTGAGCTCGGGGAACCGGGCCAGGGCGGCGGTGCAGATACGGGCCAGCAGGGCGAGGAGGGAGATCTTCGGTCCCCCGGCGGCGTTCATCGCGGTGCGCGCCCGCATGAGCTCCGTGGCGTCGGCGTCCACCCAGCAGGTCGCGTCCGGGATCTCCCGTCGGCTGCGGGAGAGCTTGTCGGCGACGGCGCCGCGGATGCCCTTGAGGGGGACCCGAATGCCGGCGGGGGGCGCGGAGGAGCGGGCGGGGGCCTGCGCGGGTGCCGGGGTCGTCGGCGTCACCCGGATGTGCGGCTCGGCCGTCGGCTGCGCGCTGCGGCCGTGTACCTCGGCGGCCCGCAGGGCGTACTCGACGTCGGCCCGCAGGATCAGCCCGTCCGGCCCGGAACCGTGCAGCTCCCGCAGATCGAGGCCGTTCTCGCGGGCGAGGCGGCGCACGAGCGGGGAGATCACGGGCACGGGACCGTCGCTACGGGTCTCCTCGTCGACCGGGGCCGTGTCCCGTCCGTGGACGGCGGGACCATGACCGGTGGCGCCGTGCCCCGCTCCGGTACCGACAGGCCGCGCCACGCTCTCGGCGGGCGGTGTGACCTCACGCGCGGCGCCACCGTTCGCCGACGCCGCGGGCGGCGTCGGAGCGGCGGGTCGCACCCTGCGGCGCCGTGCCGGTGCCTCCGAGGTGCCGTATCCCACCAGCACGTTCCCGGAGCCCTCGGTCTCGCCGTCGGTGGACGACGCGCCCACCGCCACGGTGACCAGCGGCGCCCCGACGGGCAGTTCGGTGCCCTCCTCGCCGAAGCGGGCCGTGACCACACCGGCGTAGGGGCAGGGGATGTCGACCATCGCCTTGGCCGTCTCGACCTCGACGACCGGCTGGTCGACGGCGACGACGTCACCGACCTCCACCAGCCAGCGGACTATCTCCGCCTCGGTCAGGCCCTCGCCGAGATCCGGCAGCCTGAACTCCAGCACCTGGGCCATCAGCTCTCCGCCTCCCACTGCAGACGCCCCACGGCGTCCAGGATCCGGTCCACGCCGGGCAGGTGGTGACGCTCCAGCATCGGCGGCGGATAGGGGATGTCGAACCCGGCCACGCGCAGCACCGGCGCCTCCAGATGGTGGAAGCAGCGCTCCGTGACCCGGGCCGCGATCTCCCCTCCCGGTCCGCCGAACCCGCCCGACTCGTGTACGACGACCGCCCGTCCGGTCCGCCGTACCGAGGCGGCGACCGTCTCGTCGTCGAACGGCACCAGCGAGCGCAGGTCGACGACTTCCAGGTCCCACCCCTCCTCCCGGGCCGCCTCGGCGGCTTCGAGGCAGACGGGCACGGACGGTCCGTACGTGATGAGCGTGGCGCTCCTCCCCGAGCGCCGCACCACCGCGCGGCCAATCGGTTCAACGGTCTGCGGGTCCTCCGGGTTCCAGGAGTCCTTCGACCAGTACAGCCGCTTGGGCTCCAGGAAGACGACCGGGTCGTCGGAGGCGATGGCGGCGCGCAGCAGCCCGTAGGCGTCGGCGACGGTCGCGGGCGTGACGACATGGAGGCCCGGAGTCGCCATGTAGTAGGCCTCGGAGGAGTCGCTGTGGTGCTCGACGCCGCCGATGCCGCCGCCGTAGGGCACGCGCACGGTGATGGGCAGCGGCATCCTGCCGCGGGTGCGGTTGCGCATGCGGGAGACGTGCGAGATGAGCTGCTCGAACGCCGGGTAGGCGAACGCGTCGAACTGCATCTCCACGACCGGGCGCAGGCCGTACATGGCCATGCCGACGGCCGTGCCGAGGATGCCCGCTTCGGCCAGCGGCGTGTCCGTGCAGCGCTCCTCGCCGAACTCCTTGGCGAGCCCGTCGGTGACGCGGAAGACACCGCCGAGGGTGCCGACGTCCTCCCCCATGACATGCACGGTGGGGTCGGCGGCCATGGCGTCGCGCATCGCGCGCGTGAGGGCCTGCGCCATGGTGGCCGGCTTGACGGCGACGGTGGTCATCGGTGCGGGCCTTCCGACTCGGCGTGGAGCTCCGCCTGCAACTGGGCCTGCTGTTCGCGCAGTTGCGGGGTGGGCTCGGCGTACACGTGCGTGAACAGGTCCATCGGGTCGAGCACCGGGTCCTGGTTCATGCGTTCACGCAGGTCGGCGGCCATGGCCTCGGCAGCGTCCCGCTCGGCCTGCTTGGCGTCCTCGTCGAGCAGACCGCGCTCGGTCAGCTCATGCTCCAGGAGGGCGATCGGGTCGTGCCCGCGCCAGGTCTCCACCTCGGTGTCACCGCGGTAGCGGGTCGCGTCGTCGGCGTTGGTGTGGGCGTCGATGCGGTAGGTGATCGCCTCGATCAGCGTCGGACCGCCGCCCGCGCGCGCGTGCCGTACGGCGTCGCTGAGCACCTCGTGCACGGCGGCCGCGTCGTTGCCGTCCACGAGGCGGCCGGGCATGCCGTACCCGACGGCCTTGTGGGCCAGCGACGGGGCCGCGGTCTGCTTGGCGAGCGGGACGGAGATCGCGAAGCCGTTGTTCTGCACCAGGAAGACGACCGGCGCCTGCCATACGGCGGCGAAGTTCAGCGCCTCGTGGAAGTCGCCCTCGCTGGTGCCGCCGTCGCCGACCAGGGCGAGCGCGACCACGTCGTCGCCCTTGAGACGGGCGGCGTGCGCGAGGCCGACGGCGTGCGGAAGCTGGGTGGCGAGCGGCGTGCACAGGGGGGCCACGCGGTGCTCGTGCGGGTCGTAGCCGGTGTGCCAGTCGCCGCGCAGCAGGGTCAGCGCCTCGACGGGGTCCACGCCGCGTGCGACGGCGGCGAGGGTGTCGCGGTAGCTCGGGAAGAGCCAGTCGCGCTCCTCAAGGGCGAGCGCGGCGGCGACCTCGCAGGCCTCCTGGCCGGTACTGGACGGATACACCGCGAGGCGGCCCTGCTTCGTGAGCGCGGTCGCCTGCGCGTTGTACCGACGGCCCCGCACCAGCTCGGCGTACAGCCGGCGCAGCAGGCCGGGGTCGGCCTTCGCGGCCGCCTCCGTGCCGAGGACGCGGTACGGCTCGGCGTCGGGCAGCAGCGGCGCGGGGTCCATACGGGGCTGCCAGGCGGGCGGCGGCGATGGCCGATACGCGCCCCGCTGCTCCATGACCGTCATGACGGCACCTCCTCGTGGGAGTGGCTACGGGAGACGCGTCGACTGTGAGGCGCCTCACCTACCGATTGTTCGGTCGTCGGCACATTTTGGCTACAGGCCCCCTCAGGCTGTGGACAAACGGTTCTCCACAGCCTCCAATGAACGCAGTACGTCCACGGGAGGAAGGTGGGGGGACATGGCTCCTGAACAAATGGCCGAGAGCCCGGACGGCGGAGCCCCCCTCGCGCCGCCCCGTCCGCTCGACGCCATCGATCAGGACATCCTCCAGATGCTCCAGGCCGACGGCCGTGCTTCGATACGGTCGGTCGCCGAGCGGGTCCATGTCTCGCGCGCCAATGCCTACGCGCGTATCAACCGCCTCATCGAGGACGGCGTCATCCGCGGCTTCGGCGCCCGGGTCAACCACGAGCGGGCGGGCCACGGCACCTCGGCGTACATCACCCTGAAGATCGTCCAGAACTCCTGGCGCACGGTCCGCGAGCAGCTCCGCCAGCTGCCCGGCGCCTCCCACATCGCCCTGGTGGGCGGCGACTTCGACGTCCTGCTCCTGGTGCACACGCCCGACAACCGGGCGCTGCGCGAGCTGGTCCTCACCCGGCTCCAGGCGATCCCGGAGGTGCTCAGCACGCGCACGCTGCTGGTGTTCGAGGAGGAGGACCTGGAGCCGCAAGGGTGAGCGTCGGCCCGGCCGTCAGGCCGAGGACCACACCATGGCCATCCACACCAGGAACAGCAACGGAAGAATCGCGCAGAAAAGCCCGGCGCAGGCCGCCGTCACGCGCAGCATTCGCGCGGACCGGCGGTGCGGCAACGCCCAGGCGAGCGCGAGCAGGCCGACCGCCCAGTAGACCGCGCCCCCGAGGAGGCCGAGGGCTTCCTCGGCCCCGATGACGAACTCCCAGACCAGGAGCGGCAGCGCCGGTACGGTGGCCCCGAGAGGCGCCTTCCACCACGCCGGGTCGGCGTCGGAGGGCAGAACGTCGTTCTGGGTCATGCCCCGCATCCCACCAGCCGGGACCGCTCGGGGACATCCGTCGGCGTACTCAGCCGTCCACGCGCGCATACTCAGCCGGCCGCCGCGGAAGACGTGGTCAGCCTTCCTGCCGCAGTCCCCCGAAGACCAGTCGCACCACGGTGTCGGCGACCTCGCGTTCGTTCATGCCGTGGCCGTCCGGCCGGTACCACTCCACGATCGAGTTGATCATCCCGAAGACGAGCCGGGTCGCCAGCCGCACCTCCACGTCGGCGCGCACCTCCCCGTCGGCCGCGGCCGCCTTGAGCAGCTCGGCGACCCGGTGGTCGAAGTCGCGGCGCCGCTCCAGCGCCCATCGCTCGGTGTCGGTGTTGCCGCGCACCCGCAGCAGCAGCGTCACGTAGGGCAGCTCGGATATGAGCACCTCGACCATGCGCCGTACGACGTACTCCAGGCGGTCGGCGGCGTGCCCCACGCATGCGTGTTCCTCGCCGAGGATCCCGAAGAGCCCGTCGAGCGCCCGGCTGACGGCCCGGCGCAGCAGCTCCTCCTTGCCCGCGACGTGGTGGTAGATCGACGACTTGGAGATGCCGGCCGCCTTGGAGAGGTGCTCCATGGAGGTGCCGTCGTAGCCGCGCTCGTTGAAGACCTGCACGGCGACGGAGAGCAGCGTCTCCGGCGTGTACGTGTCGCGCTTGGCGGTGGTCATGGGGTGCCCTTCCGGGTCATGAGGTGCTGCCCTCGCGCTTGTCGGAGGCGTACGCGTGGCGGTACAGCGCGAGGGACGGCGCGTACCGCCCGGAGGGGTCGCGCAGGTGCAGGTCGTCGAGGAGGGCGTACGCCCAGTTGCGGCCGAGCCTGCGGCTCCACTCGAAGGGGCCGAGCGGGTAGTTGACGCCCAGGCGCATCGCGGTGTCGATGTCCTCCTCGGTGGCCACGCCCTTGGCCACGGCGTCGTGCGCGAGGTCGACGACCCGGGCGACCGTGCGGGCGACGATCATGCCGGGGACGTCGCCGATGACGCTGACGTCCTTGCCGAGCGCCTGGAAGAGGCCGATGGCCTCGGTGAGGGTCTGCGGCGAGGTGTCCTGGGAGGCGGACAGGGCGATACGGGTGGCCCGGCGGTAGTCGAGGGCGAGGTCGAAGTAGACGACGTCCCGGAACTCCACCGACGTCTGGCCATCGGCGAGCGCCAGCTGACCTCCGCCGGGCAGCACCAGGCGGGTGCCGTGGTCCTCGTCCTCCTCGCGCACCGGGATGCCCGCCTCGCGGATCAGCGCGAGCAGTTCGGAAGCCGGGCCCAGATCGCCCTCGGCGACGACGTAGGCGGGCTGCGCGGCCTTCTCCGCGGTGTGCGGCTCGGCGGACTCGGCGGCCCCGTCCGCTCCGGAATAGTCGTACCAGCCGTGCCCGCTCTTGCGGCCGAGCCGGCCCGACTCCACCAGGCGACGCTGGGCGAGGGAGGGCGTGAAGCGCACGTCCTGGAAGAAGGACTGCCACACGGAGTGCGTGACGGACTCGTTGACGTCCTGCCCGATGAGGTCGGTGAGCTCGAACGCGCCCATCCTGAAGCCGCCGCATTCACGCAGGACGGCGTCGATGGTGGCCGGGTCGGCGCCCTGCGCCTCGTAGACCGCGAAGGCCTCGGCGTAGAACGGCCGGGCGATGCGGTTGACGATGAAGCCGGGGGTGTCGGCGCAGGCGACCGGCGTCTTCCCCCAGGCGCGTGCCGTCTCGTACGCGCGCGTGGCCGACGTGACGTCGGTGGCGAACCCGGAGACGACCTCGACCAGCGGCAGCAGCGGCGCGGGGTTGAAGAAGTGCAGTCCGACGAGGCGCCCCGGGTTGGCGAGGGCGCCACCGATCGCCGTGACCGACAGGGACGAGGTGTTGGTGGCGAGCAGGCAGTCCTCTCCGACGACGCCCTCCAGCTCGCGGAACAGCTCCTGCTTGACGTCGAGCCGCTCCAGGACGGCCTCGACGACCAGCGCGCAGTCCGCGAGGTCGGCGAGCGCCTCGGCGGGCGCCAGCCGCGCGCGGGCCGCGTCGCGGTCGGCGGCGGTGAGGCGGTCCTTCTCGACGAGCCGGTCGAGGCGCACGCCGATCGCGTCGGCCGCGTCCTGGGCCCGCCCGGGCACGGCGTCGTAGAGCCGGACGGGATGGCCGGCGACCAATGCGACCTGGGCGATGCCCTGGCCCATGGTGCCGGTGCCGACGACGGCCACGGGGCTGCTGAGGTCGAGTGCTGTCATGTGCGCGATCCTCCCGCACGGGGTTTTCCACAGATGCGGCGGACCCCCTTGTCCCGACCGATCGTTCGGTTACTCTAACTCTGTCTGGCTGTTCCTGCCCATGTCTGTGCCCAGGTCATGAGCTCGACGAGGAGCTCAGGAAACGAGGAGTTGGTCCCGCATGGCCGCCGAACTGACCGCCCACGAGCTGATCGCCAAGCACCGGCCCACCCTCGACCAGGCGCTGGAAGCGATCCGCACACGCGCGTACTGGTCACCGCACCCCGAGCACCCCAAGGTCTACGGCGAGAACGGCAGCCTGGACGCGGCGGCGGGCAAAGCCGCCTTCGACGCCCTCCTGGGCACCCGCCTCGACCTCGGTCAGGCCGGCACCGACGGCTGGGTGGCCGGCGAGGTCTCCCCGTACGGCATCGAGCTGGGCGTCGAGTACCCGCACGCCGACGTCGATGTCCTGCTGCCTGCCATGAAGTCGGGCATGCGGCAGTGGCGGGACGCGGGCGCCGAGATGCGCGCGGTGGTCTGTGTGGAGATCCTCAAGCGGATCAGCGACCGGACGCACGAGTTCGCGCACGCGGTCATGCACACCTCCGGCCAGGCCTTCATGATGGCGTTCCAGGCGGGCGGCCCGCACGCGCAGGACCGCGGCCTGGAGGCGGTGGCGTACGCGTACGTCGAGCAGGTCCGCACCCCCGACACGGCGGAGTGGACCAAGCCGCAGGGCAAGCGCGACCCGCTGGCGCTCAACAAGCAGTTCACGCCGGTCCCGCGCGGCATCGCCATGGTCATCGGCTGCAACACCTTCCCGACCTGGAACGGCTACCCGGGCCTGTTCGCCTCCCTGGCCACCGGCAACGCGGTCCTCGTGAAGCCCCACCCGCGCGCGGTGCTGCCGCTCGCGCTGACGGTGCAGGTCGCGCGGCAGGTGCTCGCCGAGGCGGGCTTCGACCCGAACCTGGTCGCGCTGGCCGCCGAGCGGCCCGGCGAGGGCATCGCCAAGACGCTGGCCACCCGCCCCGAGATCCGGATCATCGACTACACCGGATCGACGGTGTTCGGCGACTGGCTGGAGGCCAACGCCCGCCAGGCGCAGGTCTACACGGAGAAGGCCGGCGTCAACACGGTGATCGTCGACTCCACCGACACCTACAAGGGGATGCTGTCCAACCTGGCCTTCTCGCTGTCCCTGTACAGCGGCCAGATGTGCACCACCCCGCAGAACCTGCTCATCCCCCGCGACGGCATCCGTACCGACGAGGGCCCCAAGACCTTCGACGAGGTCGTCGCCGACCTCGCCCGCTCGGTCGACGGCCTCCTCGGCGACGACGCCCGCGCGAACGCGCTGCTCGGCGCGATCGTCAACCCGGACGTGAAAGCACGGCTGGAGGCAGCGGCCGGGCTCGGCGAAGTCGCCCTCGCCTCCCGCGAGATCGCGAACCCGGAATTCCCGGACGCGGTGGTCCGTACGCCGGTGATCGTGAAGCTGGACGGGGCCAAGCCGGACGACGAGGCCGCGTACATGAGCGAGTGCTTCGGGCCGGTGTCGTTCGCGGTCGCGGTCGACTCGGCCGCGGAGGCGGTGGAGTTGCTGCGGCGGACCGTGCGGGAGAAGGGCGCGATGACCGTCGGCGCGTACACGACCGACGACGAGGTCGAGGCGGCGATCCAGGAGGTCTGCCTGGAGGAGGCCGCCCAGCTGTCGTTCAACCTCACGGGCGGGGTGTACGTCAACCAGACGGCCGCCTTCAGCGACTTCCACGGATCGGGCGGCAACCCGGCGGCCAACTCGGCACTGTGCGACGGGGCGTTCGTGGCCAACCGGTTCCGGGTCGTCGAGGTGCGTCGGGAGGCCTGAGCGCGACGCCCAAGAGCTCGGGACGTGCGGTGACTGCGCGGCTGCCGGTTGCGTTGTGGCTGGTCGCGCAGTTCCCCGCGCCCCCTAGAGGGGCGCCCCAGTGCCCGTGCTCCAGTGGTACAGCGTCATCGCCACGCTCGTCGCCAAGTTGTAGCTGGAGACCTGGGGGCGCATCGGCAGGGCCACCAAATGGTCGGCACGCGCGCGTAGTTCGGCCGACAGGCCGCTTCGCTCCGACCCGAAGGCGAGGACGGCGTCGTCCGGGAGCTTGGTGCCCCGGATGTCGTCGCCCTCCGGGTCCAGCGCGAAGAGCGGCCCCGGCGGCAGCTCGTCCACGCCCAGCCGCTCCACGGCCGTCGCGAAGTGCAGTCCCGCTCCGCCGCGTACGACCGTCGGATGCCAGGGGTCGAGCGTGCCGGTGGTGACCACGCCGGTCGCGCCGAAGCCGGCGGCCAGGCGGATCACGGCGCCCGCGTTGCCGAGGTTTCGGGGGTTGTCGAGGACCACCACCGGGGCGGTGCGCGGGGTGTGGGCCAGCTTTTCGAGGTTGGCCGCGCGGGACGGACGTACCGCCAGAGCGGCTACGGCCGTGGGGTGCGGGCGCGGCACGAGGGACGTGTACGTCGACTCCGGGACCTCGGTCAGCAGCACGTCCAACGGCTCCCGCACATCCGGCGCCAGTTCGTCGGCGAGGGCCAGCGCCGCCTCCCGGTCCACGGCCACCGCCACCGGGACCTCGGCGCCGAAGCGGACTGCGTGCTTGAGCGCGTGGAAGCCGTCGAGCAGTACGGAGGTCCCGGCGAGCCGGTTCCAGGAGGTCACGGTCATGCCGGGAAGCCTACGTGCGCGTGCTCGGGGTTCTCCGGGGCGCGCGGTTCGGGGGGCGGCGCGGGGTCGTCGCCGCGCCGGGCCAGGCGCGACAGGCGTTCACGCGCGCGTGCCGCCCAGCCGCCCAGGCGGCGCAGGAACGTCGTCGGCAGGAAGACCGAGTCCGCCGCGATCATGGCGAGTGAGAAGAACGGCAGGCCCAGGACGACCGCGATCACGGCGTGCTCGGTGATCATCGCGGCGAGGAGGACGTTCTTGACCCGCCGGTTGAACAGCGTGAACGGGAAGGCGACCTGCACAAGGACCGTGCCGTAGGTGATCAGCATCACCATCATGCCGCTGGAGGACAGCAGGTCGGCGAGGGCGGGCCAGGGGGAGAAGTAGTCGAGATGCAGCGGGTAGTAGACGGCGGTGCCGTCCTGCCAGCGGGAGCCCTGGATCTTGTACCAGCCGGCGGTCGCGTAGATCAGGCACGCCTCGGCCATGATCACCAGCAGGGCGCCGTTGTGCACGATGTTGCCGATGACGTCGAGGAGGATCCGGGGCTCGGCCGTGCGCGCACGACGGCCGACGATCCACCACACGCCCAGCGACAGCCAGAGGAGCCACAGGATCAGCGGCACGGTCAGGTCGCCGTCCAGACGGCCCGCCGCGGTCACCGCGACCAGCACGAACCCGAGCACGCTCCACAGCGCCGGACCCAGACGGTCCGGCGCGATCCGCTCGCCACGCGCGCGTGCCGCGCTTCTGCGCCGGGCCCGGCGCTCGTCCAGCGACCAGACCTGGCCGCAGCGCGTGAAGACGAGATAGACGCACATCAGGTGCAGGACGTTGTCACCGCCGTCACCCATGAAGATGGAGCGGTTCTGCAGCGAGAGCACGCCGACCATGAACAGCACGGACATCGTGCGGGTGCGCCAGCCGAGCAGCAGCAGCACGCTGGTCAGGACCGCGAAGACGTAGACGGTCTCGAACCAGAACCGGCCGCTCGACCAGATCAGGGCGGTGAAGGAGCCGTTCGTCCCGATCAGCTGCTGGGCGAGATCGAAGTCCCAGGGGCCGTCGGGGCCGTACATCTCCTGGCGGTGGGGGAACTCGCGCAGCAGGAACAGCAGCCAGGTCGCGGCGAAGCCGATGCGGATCACGGCCGTCTGGTACGGGCCGAGGGCGGACTCGGTGACGCGGGCGATGGCGGAGGAGATCGCGAGGGCGAAGCGGTTCACCGGGCGCCCTCCTGGGTCGCTGCCTCGGCTTCGGCCCCGTCCTCGTCCTTCGGGACCCACCACCAGGGCAGCATGCGGTAGGTCGGCTTGTCCGAGACCTGCTCGTCGCTCCACTTCGGCGGCCGCACATTGGTGGTGCGGGAGCGGACCTGGACGCGTTCGACGACGCCGCCCGCACCGGCCGCGTTCGCACGGTCGAGGCGCAGCTCCACTATGTGCCGCAGATACGTCTCGGACAGGGCGCCGCGCAGTCCCACGGGACGGTTCTGGGTGTCGTGCGTGGCCAGGAAGAAGTCCCAGGCCCGGCGCAGCTCGTTCTGCTGCGTGTGGCTGGGCAGCAGATTGCCGTCGATGGCCCGGCCGTCCTGGGCGGACAGGTCGTACCAACCGGTGGTGCGGGTGCCGCCGTCGCCGGTGGCGACCTCGGCGCGGACCTGCACCGCGATGTTCTGCTGCAGGGGGTTGGGGGCGAACAGCTTCCAGTTCTGTTCGAACTCCGGGTATATCCAGTCGTCGATCGCCTTGCCGTGCTGCTTGGTGACCGTGTTCGGCGGGGCGACGTGCAGGAAGACCATGCCGATGTGGACACAGACGGCGATCGCGACGACCGCGAGGGCGAGGGCGGCACCGATCTGGTAGCGCAGGGAGAGGGCGGCCACACCGACGCGGGGTTCGGCGGACGGCGACGCCGGAGGGGACGGAGCGGGAGGGGACGGAGCGGCCGGAGCAGGCGAAGGTGCGGGCGAGGGCGCGACGGCGGGCGGTGCGGCCTGCGGCTCCTCGTCGGGTCCGCGCCGGGCGGCCGAGCCTGCGGCGTGCGCGTCTGCCATTCCGTTTCGTTCCCCGATTCCGGTCCATCTGCTCTGGGCGCTCGCCGGGAACGGTACTCAGGCACACCCGCCGGGCACAGCCCCTGGCGGGCCGCCGTTCCCCACACCTTACGGGGGTACCAGGAAGTGGTCAGGGCGTCTTACCCGGAGCATTCCCTTCTTCTAGAACCTGTTCTATCTTGACGCACCGTCAGATCGATACCGTCAGTTCGCCGTGCGTGTGGAAGGGCAGGGACCGTGGACTTCACCTTCACCGAGGAGCAGCAGGCGGCGGCCGAGGCGGCGCGCGGGGTGTTCGCCGGGGTCGCGCCGGACGCCGTGCCCTCTCCGGCGCTCACCCCGGGCGCCGTCGCCGACGACTTCGACCGCCCGCTGTGGGGCCGGCTCGCGGACGCGGACCTGCTGAGCCTGCTCCTCGCGGAGGAGTACGGCGGTGCCGGCCTCGACGCCGTCGCGCTGTGCCTGGTGCTGCGCGAGTCGGCGAAGGTCCTGGCCCGGGTGCCGCTGCTGGAGAACAGCGCGGCGATCGCGGCCGTCCAGGCCTACGGCGGCCCCGAGCTGAAGGCCGGGCTGCTGGCGCGGGCCGGGCGCGGGGAGGTCGTGCTGACGGTCGCCGCACACGGCCGCACCGGCCACGACCCGGCCGAGCTCGCGGTGACCGCCCGGCAGGACGGTTCCGGGTGGGTGCTGGAGGGGGTGCAGACCGTGGTGCCCTGGGCATACGACGCCGATCTCGTCGTCGTGCCGGCCCGTACGGCCGCCGACCGGACCGTCCTCGCACTGGTGGCGCGCGGTGTGGAGGGGGGCTCGCTGGCCGAGCAGTTCTCGACCAGCGGGGAGCGGCTGGGGGAGCTGCGGCTGGAGTCGGTGCGGCTGGCGGCGCGGGACGTCATCGAGGCGGAGGGGGCGTGGGAGTGGCTGCGGGAGCTGCTCGCCATCGGGACGTGTGCGCAGGCGCTCGGGCTGGGTGAGCGGGTGCTGGGGATGACCTCGGAGTACGCGAGCAAGCGGGAGCAGTTCGGGCATCCCATCGCCACGTTCCAGGCGGTCGCCGTGCAGTCCGCCGACCGCTACATCGACCTGCGCGCGATGGAGGCCACCCTGTGGCAGGCCGCCTGGCGGATCACCTCGGGGGCGCGAGGCGCACTGCCCGCCTCGGGAGACGTGGCCGTCGCCAAGATCTGGGCCTCGGAGGGCGTCCGGCGGATCGTGCAGACGGCGCAGCATCTGCACGGCGGCTTCGGCGCCGACGTCGACTACTCGCTGCACCGGTACCACGCCTGGGCCAAGCACCTGGAACTGGCACTCGGCCCGGCGGCGGCGCACGAGGAGGCGCTGGGGGAACTGCTGGCGGCGCATCCGCTGGGGTAGAGCGGCCGTGAGGCAGCGCCGCTGGGGTTGCGGCGGTGAGGTAGCGGCACCGGGTAGCGCCGCAGGGGGGAGCGGCGCCGGGGTCGTGCCGGTGAAGCAGCGCCACCAGGTCGTGGGGTGAGGCAGCGCCGCCATCACCGTGCCGGTGAAGCAGCGCCGCCATCGTCGTGACGGTGAGGTCGCGTCGGCGCCAGGTGCGCTAGAGGACGAATCCCTGCTGGCCCTGGTCCGTCACCACGGGGCGTCCGGCCGCCGACCACACCTGCATGCCGCCATCCACGTTCACGGCGTCGATGCCCTGCTGGACCAGGTACATCGTGACCTGCGCCGAGCGGCCACCGGAGCGGCAGATCACATGGACGCGGCCGTCCTGCGGGGCGGCCTCGGTCAGCTCGCCGTAGCGGGCCACGAACTCGCTGATGGGGATGTGCAGGGCGCCTTCGGCGTGGCCCGCCTGCCATTCGTCGTCCTCGCGGACGTCCAGGAGGAAGTCGTCGTCCTTGAGGTCGGTGACCTCGACCGTGGGCACGGCAGATCCGAAATTCATGACTCCGACGCTACCTGACGGGTGCGCGTGAGCTGAGGGCCTCCTCCGAGGGAGGGTGGATCCGCCGTTCGGAGGGTGCGGGCCTCGTCGTGGCTGATCGCGCCCATGCGGCGGAGCCGCATATCGATACAGCCCCGCGCCCCCGGGTCGGCTTCCCCGCAACTAGCCGAGCAGTGCCGCCAGCTCTGCTTCCCTTTCCGCGACCTGGGCCAGGAGCTGCTCCGCGATCTCCTCCAGAAGGCGGTCCGGGTCGTCGGGAGCGAGGCGGAGCATCGCTCCGATCGCGCCTTCCTCCAGCTCCTTCGCGACCAGGGCGAGCATCTCCTTGCGCTGGGCGAGCCATTCGAGGCGGGCGTAGAGCTCCTCGGCGGGGGTCGGGCCCTGATCCTTGGGGACGGGCCCCGCGGCCCACTCCGCGGCCAGCTCACGCAGCAACGCCTCGTCGCCTCGGGCGTAGGCCGCGTTGACCCGGGTGATGAACTCCTCGCGCCGAGAACGCTCGGCCTCTTCCTGGGCGAGGTCGGGGTGGGCCTTGCGGGCCAGCTCGCGGTAGAGCTTGCGGGCCTCGTCGCTGGGGCGCACCCGCTGGGGCGGCTGTACCGGCTGCTCCGTGAGCATCGCCGCGGCCTCCGGGAACAGCCCGCCGCCGTCCATCCAGCCGTGGAACAGCTCCTCGACGCCGGGCATCGGCAGCACGCGGGCACGTGCCTCGTCGGCCTTGCGGATGTCCTCGGGGTCGCCGGTGCGGGCGGCCGTGGCCTCGGCGATCCGGGCGTCCAGCTCGTCGAGGCGGGCGTACATCGGGCCGAGCTTCTGGTGGTGCAGCCGGGAGAAGTTCTCCACCTCGACGCGGAAGGTCTCCACCGCGATCTCGTACTCGATCAACGCCTGCTCGGCGGCCCGCACGGCCCGCTCCAGCCGCTCCTCGGGCCGACCGTCGCCCTCAGCCGTCACCTGTGCCTCACCACCCTGCTCGGCTCCACCGGCGGGCACCTCGGCACCGCCCCGCGTCCCCGCACCAGCGGGCTCGGTCTGGGACTGCTCAGCTTCGGGCGTCGTCACCCGCCCAGCGTAGGCCACGCCCTGACCTGCCCTTCGTACACCACCACCGCCGTGAGCCTCGCGCCGACGGCACGGCCGACTCACGAACCCCAACCCGCCGCCGGCAAGCCGGCAGCTCCGCCACCGACGACGCCTGCCCGCTCGGAGCCGTGGCCTTCTTCTCGTCGCCGAAGGTCGCTCGCCCTGACACCGGCCGGCTCAAGAGCCAGGCGGCGGCGACACAGCCGGCCCAAGAAACCAGCCTGCCCAAGAACGCCGTACCTCACCGATCCCGCGCGAAGAGCGAACGGCCGCCGGCCCTCACACCCCCGTCTCCGCAGCGATCCGCCCTGCCTTCACCGCTCCCACCAGTGCCGCGTGGTCCGCCTCCGTACGGTCGGCGTAGCGGACGGCGAACGTGGCGATCGCCTCGTCCAGCTCCTCGTTCTTGCCGCAGTAGCCGGAGATCAGACGCGGGTCGGCGCTGTGGGAGTGGGCGCGGGCCAGGAGGGCGCCGGTCATGCGGGCGTAGTCGTCTATCTGGTCGGCGGCCAGTTCGGCCGGGTCGACGCTGCCCTTGCGGTTGCGGAACTGGCGTACCTGGAAGGGGAGTCCGTCGACCGTCGTCCAGCCGAGCAGGATGTCGCTGACCACCTGCATCCGCTTCTGGCCGAGGACCACGCGCCGCCCCTCGTGGTCCGCCTCGGGCGCCTCGAAGCCGGCCGTCACCAGGTGCGGGACGAGGGCCGAGGACCGGGCCTCCTTCACCTGGAGGACCAGCGACTCGCCCCGGTGGTCCAGGAGCAGCACGACGTACGAACGGGTGCCCACACTGCCCGTGCCCACCACGCGGAACGCCACATCGTGCACCGCGTGGCGCGAGAGCAGGGGATGGCGGTCCTCGGAGAGCGTGGTGACGTAGCTCTCCAGCGACGCCGCGACCGCCGCCGCCTCCTCGTCCGGGACCCGGCGCAGCACCGGCGGGGCGTCGACGAACCGGCGGCCGCCGTCCTCGGTCGGCTCCGTCGACTTCGCCGCGAAGCGCCCGCTGGTGTTGGCCCGCGCCTTCTCCGCGACCCGCTCCAGCGTGCCGAGCAGATCATGGGCGTCGGTGTGGGAGACCAGTTCCTCGTCCGCGATCGCGTTCCACGCGTCCAGCACCGGAAGCTTGGCCAGCAGCCGCATGGTGCGCCGGTAGGCACCGACCGTATCGTGGGCCGCCTTGAGGCACTCGTCCTCGTCCGCGCCCGACTCCCGGCCGGCGAGCACCAGCGAGGCGGCGAGCCGCTTGAGGTCCCACTCCCAGGGGCCGTACAACGTCTCGTCGAAGTCGTTCAGGTCGATGACCAGGCCACCGCGTGCGTCGGCGTACAGACCGAAGTTCCCCGCGTGCGCGTCGCCGCAGATCTGGGCGCGGATCCGGGTCATGGGGGTGCGGGCGAGGTCGTACGCCATCAGCCCCGCCGAGCCACGCAGGAACGCGAAGGGCGTCGCCGCCATCCGGCCGACCCTGATCGGCGTGAGCTCGGAGAGCCGGCCCAGGTTGGACTCCTCCACGGCGGCCACCGCGTCGGGCCGGGCGCCGTCGATGTCGAGGACCGCGTGCTCACCGCGCGGGATGCGCCTGCGCAGCTCCTTGCCCTCCTCCTTGGGCGACCCGCCGCCGGGCCACTCGGCGAAACCGCCGACCCGGGGCAGCCGACGCGCCACGGACCGCGACCGCGCCACGGACTCCGCTGCCTCCGCCACCACCGCAGCGGCCTGCGCCGTACCCTCCGCACCGACCTCGGCCATACCGACCGCCTCCCCCGCTCGCACACGAACATCAACTCGTGTCGACGTTACAACCGGTGGCCGGAACTCGTCAGACCCTGTGGACAACTCCGCGGCTGTGGAAAACCCGCGTGGCGCACCGGCGGAGGCGCCGGCCGAAGGAACGGCCGAAGGACCGACTGGCGCACCCAGCACGCACCGGGCGCACCGGGCGGTACCGCCTCAGCAACCCCCGCGCTGCTCCCCATCGCACAGATACTTCTTCGCCCACATACCCAGCGCGCTCAGTGCGGGCTCCAGCGCGGCGCCCGCCTCCGTGAGCCGGTACTCGACCCGCAGCGGCGGCCCCTCGTACACCTCGCGCACGACGAGCCCCGCGGCGGCCAGCTCGGTCAGCCGGTCGGAGAGCATGCGCTCGCTGATGCCGGGAATCGCCCGGCGCAGGGAGACGAAGTAGGCGGGCCCAGCGGTCAGGACGGCCACGATCGGGCCGGTCCAGCGCTTTCCGAGCAGTTGGAAGACGCGGGTGATGCCGTCGTCGACCTGCTTGCACTCCGCCACGTCGTGACTCTGCTCACCAGCCGCCATGCCTTCAGGGTACTGCCTTGTCGTATGGGGCTGAAAAAAAGTAAGTGACTGTGTTATCCATAGTCAAGCACGAACTTTCAGTTACTGCGGGCTTCGCCCCTCGCCTCTGGAGATCCCCATGGCCACGCTGCTGCACATCGACTCCTCGGTCTTCCCCACCGACGCCTCCTCCTCCCGAGCGGTCACCGACGCCTTCCGCCGCACCTGGCAGGAACAGCACCCCGAGGGCAGGGTGATCCACCGCGACCTCGCCACGAACCCGGTGCCGCACATCAGCGCCCACTCCCACACGGCCGGTTTCTCCGATCCGGCCACGCACAGCCCCGAGCAGGCCGCCGCCTTCGCGGAGCGGGTGAAGCTGATCGAGGAGCTGGAGCGCGCGGACGCCGTGCTGATCGGCGCCCCGATGTACAACCTGACGATCCCGTCGACGCTGAAGGCCTGGCTGGACAACGTGGTCCTGATGGGCCGTACCGCGGGCGACGCCCAGTCGGTCAAGGGCACCCCGGTCACCGTCGTCGCCAGCCGCGGCGGCGCGTACGGGCCGGGCACCCCGCGCGCGGGCTACGAGTACGTGCAGAACTACCTGTCGGCGATCCTTGCCGACTTCCTCGGCGCCGACGTCGACTTCATCGTCCCGGAGCTCACGATGGCCCCGGTGAACCCGCAGATGGCCGAGCTGGTCCCCCTCTTCGAGGCCTCCCGCGAGCGCGCCCTCGACGAGGCCACCGACAAGGCGAAGCAGCTGGCCCAGCGGCTCGGTGCGTAGCGGAGGCCGGTAACGAGTGACCGGCGGCCGGCCGATGACGAGTGACCGGCCGGCCGGTGACCGCAATCGCACGCGCGCGTAGGGCTCGGATCCATCGTTCCGGGCACTACGCGCGCGTGCCCTCCCCGAAGCCGCAGGAGCCACTGGAGTCGCTGGGACCAGACCCCTCGGCACCGCTGGAGCCGCTGGAACCGGTGGAGCGCCGGAACTGCTGGAGCGCCGGAACTGCTGGAGCCGTCACCTGGAGCCGTCGACTCCCCGCACCGCCACCCCCGTGGGGGCTCCCGGCGACTCCCCTACCCGCTGCTGCCCTACCGTCGGCAGACACAGCGCCACGACCAGCCCGAGCACCGCGAGCCCGGTGACCCGAGCCAGTTCCGCGCCCCGGCGCCCGGCCACTCCCCTGAGACGCGCGCGCGACCCCTCACCCACGCCCGGCCCCGATCAACCGCTCGTCCTTCATCTGGGGCTCGTCCTCCACCGGCCGCTCTCCCAATCCGACGGCCGCGCAGGCGCCCCAGATCCGGTGCGGGGTGAGAGTCGTCACCAGAGCCGGCGTCAGCGCGAAGCCCTCGCATCCGAGCCAGAACAACACGTCCCGGCGCACCCGGAGAACTCGGAGAACCCGGTGCGAGGACGCACGGCCGCCCCGGCCGCGTGAGGACGCACGGCCGCCCCGGCGGAGCTCCGGCCGTACCGGAGCGACAGCGGGATCGCCGGGCCGAACTCCGGCGGCGAGGGAGAAGGACTCGGGTGGCATCGGTGGGCTCCTGTGGAAGGGGAGCTCCAATCTCGCGCCGAGCCGGCACCCGCCACCTCGGCCGAACGGCCACCGTTCACAGCCCTCGCGACGTGCGGCTCAGCCGAAAAGACCGACGAGCCGAAGGACGGGACCGCAAGACGGGGCCGAAAGACCGGCCAGGCCGCGAGGATCGACCGGGCAGCCGAAAGGCCGACCGGCCAACCGCCCCGGATCCCGCACAGGCACAATCACCGCATGCATCTGATCTCCGTCGTCCTCGTCGCCCTCATGGCGCTGCTGCACGCCTACATCCTGGTTCTGGAGATGTTCCTGTGGCAGCGCGGCCCGGGCCGTCGCTTCCACGGCTTCGACGCCGAGCTGGCCCGCACCACCGCGCCGCTGGCCGCCAACCAGGGTCTCTACAACGGCTTCCTGGCCGCAGGACTGGTCTGGGGCCTGATCGCCGACGACCCGACCGGCTACCGCGTCCAGATCTTCTTCCTGTCCTGCATCATCGTCGCCGGCGTCTACGGCGCGGCCACCGCCAACCGCCGCATCCTCTTCGCCCAGGCCCTGCCGGCCGCCGTGACGCTCGCCACGGTCATCGCGGCGGGCTGAGTCCGCGCCGTGACCTGAGAGCTTCATCACAGGTCACGGTGCCCAGGACGCCATGGCGCGGCACAACGTGGCGAACGCAACAGGGGCGAGGCGCCGGGGGCAACATCAGGGACAACAACAGGGACAACAGAAGAGGCGGCATCGTGATTACGATGCCGCCTCTTCGAGCGTGCGCGAGGGGGGAGTTGAACCCCCACGCCCTTGCGGGCACTGGAACCTGAATCCAGCGCGTCTGCCTATTCCGCCACCCGCGCATTGGGTGTGTCTTCCGGCATCTGCCCCTTGGGCTCGGCGCCTTCCGACACCCAGAACATTAGCACGGCGACCAGGGTGGGTTCACATCCCTTATCCCCAGGCAGCCGCCGTGCAGCGGCCATGCCGCCGCCCACCAGCGCAGTCGGCATCCGCCCCCGCACACCGGCCCAACCCACGGCCCCGTCCGCTCCGTATCAACCAGTACCTGTTCACGTATCAACCTCGTACCGGTACCGCGCATCTCCCCAGAAGCCGGTCGGGCTCCACAGTCAGGTGCGGGACACTGGTTTGCGGCCGCCTCTACGATCCATGGCAAGACTGTGTCCCTGACGAGTTCGAAGCGGAGCTCGAAAGGGAACTTCGAGGGCGTCGACACCCGTCGACAGGTCCGACAGGGGGAACCAGCCGATTGACCGGCGCGTGGATACGATCAGTAAGCAGTACCAGGTAAGGCAGTGCCCGCCCCGCGGGATGCAGGACGAAGCAGGCTACGGAGGAGGTGCCCCATGGGAGTCCTGAAGAAGTTTGAGCAGCGTCTCGAAGGTCTGGTCAACGGCACCTTCGCCAAGGTGTTCAAGTCCGAGGTCCAGCCCGTGGAGATCGCCGGAGCGCTCCAGCGTGAGTGCGACAACAACGCGACGATCTGGAATCGTGACCGGACCGTCGTACCCAACGACTTCATCGTGGAACTGAGCACGCCGGACTTCGAGCGGCTCAGCCCCTACTCCGGCCAGCTCGGCGACGAGCTCGCCGGCATGGTCCGCGACTACGCCAAGCAGCAGCGCTACACCTTCATGGGCCCGATCAAGGTCAACCTGGAGAAGGCGGACGACCTCGACACCGGCCTGTACCGCGTGCGCAGCCGCACGCTCGCCGGCTCCACCAGCCAGCAGGGCGGCCCGCAGGCCCCCGCAGCCCCGGCCG
>NZ_JAQMYP010000028.1 GCF_028369295.1 Streptomyces sp. HD | reverse complement strand
GGCCGTTCGGGCCGGGCTTGCCCGGAGCGGGCTTCTTGCCGCCCTGGGCGACGTCGACGGGGAGCATGACCAGCGCGGTCGTGCCACCGGAGTCGGACGGGCGCAGCTGGATGCGGATGCCGTGCCGCTGCGACAGACGACCGACCACGAAGAGGCCCATGCGGCGGGAGACGGAGACGTCCACGGTGGGCGGCGAGGCGAGCCGCTCGTTGATCGCGGCGAGGTCCTCGGGGGAGAGGCCGATACCGGTGTCGTGGATCTCGATCAGCACCCGGCCGTCGGGCAGGGCGTGACCGGTGACCTTGACCTTGGTCTGCGGGGAGGAGAACGAGGTGGCGTTCTCAAGGAGCTCGGCGAGCAGGTGCACGAGGTCGTTGACCACACGGCCGGCCACTTCGGTGGTCGGCACGGAGGCCAGCTCGATGCGCTCGTACTGCTCCACCTCGGACGCGGCGGCACGGAGCACGTCGACCAGCGGGACCGGGCGGGTCCAGCGACGGCCGGGCTCCTCACCCGCGAGGACGAGGAGGTTCTCACCGTTACGGCGCATACGCGTCGCGAGGTGGTCGAGCTTGAACAGCGAGGAGAGCTGGTCCGGGTCGGCCTCGCGGGACTCCAGTTCGGAGATCAGCGAGAGCTGGCGCTGGATGAGGCCCTGGGAGCGGCGCGAGAGGTTGGTGAACATCGCGTTGACGTTGCCCCGCAGAAGGGCCTGCTCGGCGGCGAGGCGGACCGCCTCGCGGTGCACGTCGTCGAAGGCCGCGGCCACCTGGCCGATCTCGTCCCGGGAGTGCACACCGACCGACTCCACGGACGTGTCGACGTCCTGCGGGTCGGACTCGGACAGCTGCTTGACCAGCTCGGGCAGCCGGTCCTGGGCGACCTTGGTGGCGGTCTCCTCCAGGCGGCGCAGCGAGCGGATCATGGAGCGGGCCACGACGAAGGCGCCGACCAGCGAGACACCGAGCACGAGCAGGATGAGCGCACCGGAGATGATCGCTTCGCGCTCGGACTCGTTGCGCAGCTCGCGGGCCTTCTGCTCCATGTCCTCCAGCAGCGTCGTCTCGATGGCGCGCATCTGCTGGATCTTGGTGGTGCTGTCGTCCACCCAGTCCCGGTACGAGCGCTTGTCCAGCGACTGCAGACCGGTGGGGGAGGTGAGGGCGCGGTTGGCGTAGGTGTCGCTGGCCTTGATCGTCGCGTTGCCGTCGCCGATCGGCTTCAGGAGCTCCTCGGCGCCTTCAGTGCCGTAGATGCTCTTGAAGCTGCGCAGCTCGGACTTCTGGCTCTCCAGTGCGGAGTCGGCGTACAGCCGGTCGTTCTCCGACAGGTCGCTCTTGGCGGTATTGCTCGCCGGGAGCGCCGCGGCGAGGACCGCGCGCTGGATGGAGGCGTACTCCTTGGCCGAGGAGAAGGCGGCCAGCGCACGCGTGCTCTGGATCATGTCCGGGTTGCTGGTCGCCTCGGCCATGTCCTGCGAGAGGTCCAGCAGGTGGGTGATCACCCGGTGGTAGGCCTCCACGGTCTGCGTGGAGTTGCCGTCGGCCTGGTAGGCGTCGTTGCGGACCTCGGAGAGGCTGCCCAGTTCACGGACGAGCTGGACGATGTTGTCGCGGACGCCCTTGAGGTTGCCGTCCTTGCTGCTGTTGTCGATCTCCTCGGAGGCTTCGACGAAGCTGTCCCGGGCCCGGTCCGACTTGTCCCGGTAGCCCTTGACCGTGTAGTCGGTCGCCTTGGCGCCGTGTGCGAGCGGACCGGCGGACTGGTCGCGCTCCTCCTGGAGCGCGGCGGCGAGCTCGGTGGCCCGCTTGGTCATGTCCGTCAGCAGCTTCATGTTCTCCAGCTGCTGGATGTCGTCCATGTTGTCGCTGATGCGCAGGGCGCCCAGCGAGGTGGCCGCGACCACCGGCAGGGTCAGCAGTGCCACGAGGCGCGTGGAGATACGCCAGTTGCGCAGGGCTATTCGCGAGCCGGGGCCCGAGGACCCCTTCGAAGGCTTCTTGGCCGGCGGCGGTGGGGTGGGGCCGCCCGTTCCCGGGGACGCCGACACGGCGGGGCGCCCGGAGCGCTCGCCGCCGTCGACCGACTGGGCCGGGCCCGGGTTCTGGGCGTGCTGGGGCGAGGGACCTCGGTCGGTCCCGCCGTGCTCCGGCTCTGCCGAAGCGCTGCCATCCCTCTTGAAACGTCCCTGCACTAGCGTCGCAACCTCTGGACCAGGCGCCCTTCCGCGTGAGCGGACGAGCACGGTGTCGGCGTAGCAGGGAGCATCCTGAGCACGCTCCCTGATGGTGTTGATGGACCGGCGCTGGCTCCCCCTTCTCACCGCCACTCGGCGCTCGATGCGCCCCCTGTGCGCCGGCTCGATCCTGCGGCGGTCCGTGGAATTCCAGCACAGTGCAGGATCTCCAACAAGGCCCGTAGGTCGAGCCGTGACATACGTGACACCACGTGAGGGCGAGATTACCAGCCGTAGAAACTTATCCCACCCATAACGGACTTATACCCGCGAGCCGCTCATGGGTGAAAGGTGTCCCAGTCGCCATGATCAGGAGCGGAATGATGGGTTCAGGGGGGCAATGTCCGTTTCATTGGGATCGATTGCCGGTCTGAATTGACCGATTTATCCCTGGATCCGTGAGGAAACTCACATACAGATCGAGGGTCCTGGCGACTTCCCGTGGGAATCGCGTGTTTAGCCTGACGCTTTACAAGAGGAATGCTTCTGCCAACTCGCGCCCGGACCGAGGCCCCACGAGGCCGGTCCCGGCGCTTCGTCACGACAGGACTCAGTGCAACCGTGAAGACGACGACGATGTTCCGCACGATAGCCAACCCGCGGCGCACGACGCTGGCGCACCTCGCCGACGCCGACGAACTGCAGACCCCGCAGCACCCGGAGCACTCCGTCGACCTTCCTGCTCAGACCGCGAACCCCAGGCGCACCATCCTCGAAGAGATCCCCGTCACCGCCACCGCCCAGTAGTACGCGGGCGAACGACCGGTCGTTCAGTCACGTACGAACTCTCGGTCCGGATCCGATCGGCACGCCGGTTCCGTACGAGGGCCAGGGCGCCCGCGTAATGCGCGAGGCGCCCGCCCCACACCGCGCTAGCCTGGAGCGTCAGACTCCAGCAGGTTCAGTGAGGGGCGCCAGGATCCCGTGCGTATCGCCAGATTCTCCATCGACGGGAACGTCGCCTTCGGCGCGGTCGAGGGCGACAGGCCGGACGAGCTAGTCCTCGACATCATCAAGGGCATCCCGTTCGCGGACTTCGAGCTCTCCGGTACGAAGGTCCCGTTGAGCAAGGTGAGGCTGCTGCCGCCGGTCCTCCCCAACAAGGTGGTGGCGTTCGGCCGCAACTACGCCGAGCACGCCCGCGAACTCGGCAACGACGTGCCGGACGCCCCGTTCGCCTTCTTCAAGCCGTCCACCGCGGTGATCGGCCCCGGCGACGAGATCCAGTACCCGTCCTTCACCGAGGACCTCCACCACGAGGCCGAACTGGCCGTCGTCATCGGCCGTATGTGCCGCGAGGTCCCGCGCGAGCGCGTGAAGGACGTGATCTTCGGCTTCACCTGCGCCAACGACATCACCGCCCGGGACGTCCAGAAGCGCGAGAAGCAGTGGGCCCGGGCCAAGGGCTTCGACACGTCCTGCCCGCTGGGCCCCTGGGTCGAGACCGGCCTGGACGTCGAGACCGCGTCCGACCTGACGATCCAGCTCACGGTCAACGGCGAACAGCGCCAGCTCGGCCGTACCAGCGAGATGATCCACTCCATCGAGGACCTGGTCGTCAACATCTCCGAGGCCATGACGCTGCTCCCCGGCGACGTCATCCTCACGGGCACCCCGGCAGGCGTCGGGCCCCTCAACGTCGGCGACGAGGTCGCCGTCACCATCGAAGGCATCGGCACTCTCACCAACAAGGTTGTCAAGCGTGGCTAGCGCACCCGGCTCTCCCGTACGCGTCCGTTTCTGCCCCTCGCCCACCGGTAACCCCCATGTGGGCCTGGTCCGCACCGCCCTGTTCAACTGGGCGTTCGCCCGGCACCACCAGGGCACTCTGGTCTTCCGTATCGAGGACACCGACGCGGCCCGCGACTCCGAGGAGTCGTACAACCAGCTGCTCGACTCGATGCGCTGGCTCGGCTTCGACTGGGACGAGGGCCCCGAGGTCGGAGGCCCGCACGCACCGTACCGCCAGTCGCAGCGCATGGACCTCTACAAGGAGGTCGCGCAGAAGCTCCTGGACGGCGGCCACGCCTACCGCTGCTACTGCTCGCAGGAGGAGCTGGACACCCGCCGCGAGGCAGCTCGGGCGGCGGGCAAGCCGTCGGGTTACGACGGCCACTGCCGCGACCTCACCGCCGAGCAGGTCGAGGAGTACAAGGCGCAGGGCCGTGAGCCCATCGTCCGCTTCCGGATGCCGGACGAGACGATCACCTTCACCGACCTGGTCCGCGGCGAGCTGACCTTCACTCCGGAGAACGTCCCGGACTACGGCATCGTCCGCGCCAACGGCGCGCCTCTCTACACGCTCGTCAACCCGGTCGACGACGCCCTCATGGAGATCACCCACGTCCTGCGCGGCGAGGACCTGCTCTCCTCGACGCCCCGCCAGATCGCCCTGTACAAGGCGCTGACCGAGCTGGGCATCGCCAAGCAGATCCCGGCCTTCGGCCACCTGCCGTATGTGATGGGCGAGGGCAACAAGAAGCTCTCCAAGCGCGACCCGCAGTCGTCGCTGAACCTCTACCGCGAGCGCGGCTTCCTGCCGGAGGGCCTGCTCAACTACCTCTCCCTGCTCGGCTGGTCGCTCTCGGCCGACCAGGACATCTTCACGATGGACGAGATGGTCGCGGCGTTCGACGTCGCGGACGTGCAGCCCAACCCGGCCCGCTTCGACCTGAAGAAGTGCGAGTCGATCAACGGCGACCACATCCGCCTGCTCGATGTGAAGGACTTCACCGAGCGCTGCCGCCCGTGGCTCCAGGCCCCGTTCGCCCCCTGGGCCCCGGGGGCCTTCGACGAGGTGAAGTGGCAGGCGATCGCCCCGCACGCGCAGACCCGCCTGAAGGTCCTGTCGGAGATCACGGACAATGTCGACTTCCTGTTCCTCACGGAGCCGGTCTTCGACGAGGCGTCCTGGACGAAGGCGATGAAGGAGGGCTCGGACGCCCTGCTCCGCACGGCCCGCGAGAAGCTGGAGTCGGCCGACTGGTCCTCCCCGGACTCTCTGAAGGAGGCCGTCCTGGCCGCCGGCGAGGCCCACGGCCTCAAGCTCGGCAAGGCCCAGGCCCCGGTCCGTGTCGCCGTCACCGGCCGCACGGTCGGCCTGCCGCTCTTCGAGTCCCTGGAGGTCCTGGGCAAGGAGACGACCCTGGCCCGGATCGACGCGGCGCTGACGAAGCTGGCCGCATAACGCATTCACAGCGGGGCGGCGTCCGGTTCGGGCGCCGCCCTTCGCATGTCCGCCCAGCCGTCACCCGGAGTTCACCCTTCCGGCCAACAGCCGCTTGCCGAGCGGACGTTGGATGCTCCCCGTGCACATGATGCGCGTGTGCACCTTGTCGTAGGGGGAGGAGAACGTGACTCGTTCACGAAGACTTGCCAAGGTGGCGCTCAGCGGGGCGGTGGCCCTGACGTGTGCCCTGCCGATCACACCTGCGCAGGCCGCGGACTCGCCCGTGGGGACGGTCCAGCTCAGCACGGAGAGGCAGATCGAGATCGCGTACGGGTGGGCCGGCGTGTCCGGATTCCAGTACCGGCCCGCCATCGGTGGCCCCGCCACCCGGGTGGAGTACCCGAACGTCGTACCGCCCGCGCACGCCGGCCCCGACGACCTGGCCACCGGCACCGATGTCGTCACCACCCGCAGCGACTTTGCCGTGACCCAGCGGCACCGCTCCACGAACGTCACCGCCACCGTCACGATCCCGTCCGGCCAGACCTACGCGGCCGCCGTCGGCTGGAGCGTGCTCACCCGGGACACCACCGGCGCCCTGCACGTACTGCGCGCCGCCGCCGACGGCACCACCGCGGACCTCCCGGTCACCGGATTCCCCACGGGAGCTCAGCCCACCGCCTACGTCACCGGCGGCTCGGTCAGTCGGCTCGCGGTCGTCTACAAGCTGGACGGCACGACCTCCGCCGGCCTCGTCGACCTCGCGGGCGGAGCCTTCCGCACCTACGTGAGCGGCCTGTACGCGGACTCAGGGGTCGTCTTCAACGACCGTTGGCTCGTAGCGGGCTGGAAGGCGATCCGGGTCGACGCCGAGCCCGGCACCGAGCCCACCTCGTACCCTCCCGGCCCCGGCCAGGTCGAAGCCGTCGTCGGCGACCAACTCCTCTTCGGCAACCCGGACTTCGTCGAAGTCGGCACCAAGCCCGCACTGAGCGCACGCTCCCTGGTGACCGACGCCGTCAGCACCGTGCTCAGTTCGTCCTTCGGCGGGATCGGCCCGACCCTGGACGGCGGCGCGCTCGCCACCGCCGGACCCTCCAGCCTCGACTGGAACATCCACCGCATCACGCCCACGCAGGACGGCGCGGTCACCACCGAGAAGGTCGCCCGGATCCCCGCCTACGCCGTCCCCGTCGACGGACTGGCCCTGGCCGGCGGCGAGTTGTTCCTGTACGGCGGGACGACCGGCGGCGGCTACGCCCGCTTCAACAGCTTCCAGCTCGACGCGACGGGCAGGCCCACCGGTCAGCAGACCCCTCGCAGTCCCGCACTGAACGGGACCACCTGCCTCACCGGCGACGCCGCCTGCCCCCAGCTGGAGGCCCTGGGCGACGGCCGCGTCTCCTATCTGTGGACCAATGCCGAGGGCAAGGAGTCCGTCCTCAGCGTCGGCCTCGACACCACGACCATCCGCAACGAGCCCACGGACGGCGACTCCGGCGGCCGTATCCCCAGCGGCAGCGGCCGTTACGTGCTCTACAACGGAGGCTCCGGCACCCAGCGGGTCGTCGACTTCCCGGGCGCCACGAACGACGGCGCGACCACCCTTACCCGCGCCCGCACCGCCGCCGCGGTCTGGGGCCAGGTGATGTGGACCCCCGGCACCACCCAGGGCTCCGTCGTCGGCACCCACCTCAAGACCGGCCAGACGGTCGCCACGGTGGCCACCGGAGCGTCCTGCACGCCCGCCGACATCCAGGCGGTCAACACCTGGCTGTACTGGTCCTGTGGCACTTCCGCGGGCGTCTACGACCGGGCGACCAACCGGAAGATCACGGTCCCGGCCGACAACGGGCCGGCCCGCCTCGCCGACGGCTACCTGCTGCGTGAGAACCGCACCACCCACGAGCTGCTGCTCACCGACTTCCACACCGGCACGGCAGCCACCCGCACCTTGCTCAGGCTGCCCACCGCGGACTGGAACACCGGCGGCAGCAACGGCCGCTGGGCCGTCGACCGCTTCGGCGGTCACATCGCCTACCTCAACGGCACATCCGGCGAGGTGTCGACCGTGGGCAGCGGGGTCCCCGCCTCCGCGCTCGCGCAGATGGAGGCCCAGACCGACCCCGTGCCAAGCGGACCTACCAAGTCGAACCCCTGGCAGCCCGTCTGGCAGCTCAACAAGCCCGCCACCTGGACACTCACCTTGAGCAACAGCGGCGGCACGGTCGTACGCCCTCTCACCGGCGCCACGAAGGGGGCCGCAGCACGCGCCGCCTGGGACGGCAACTGGGACGACGGCCGCCGGCTCACCGGCACGTACACCTGGAAGCTGACCGCGGAACCCCGTGACGGCCTGGGACCAGCCGTCACCGCGACCGGCACGACCACGGTCAACTGACGGACAGGTTCGCGCCGTCCGCGTTACCGTCGGATCATGAGTACTCGGCCGATCAAAGCCGTGGTCTGGGACGTCGACGACACCCTCTTCGACTACACCGCCGCCGACCGTGCCGGAATTCGGGAGCACCTGCTGGCCGAGGGTCTGCTCGACGGGTACGACAGTGCCGAGCAGGCCCTTGTGCGCTGGCGGGTGATCACCGACGCGCAGTGGGCGCGGTTCTCGGCGGGGGAGGTCACCTTCCAGGGCCAGCGACGCGACCGTGTGCGGGTGTTCCTCGGGCAGGAGCTGACCGACGCCGAGGCCGACGCCTGGTTCGAGCGGTACATCGGGCACTACGAGACCGCCTGGGCCCTCTTCCCGGACGTCCTGCCCGTCCTGGACGTCCTCGCCGCCAGCCACCGGCACGCGGTGCTGTCCAACTCCAGCATCCACGTCCAGGACCGCAAGCTGCGGGTGCTCGGTGTGCACGACCGCTTCGAGGCGATCCTGTGCGCGGCCGAGCTGGGCGTCTCCAAGCCGGAGGCCGGCGCCTTCCACGCGGCCTGCGCGGCCCTGGAGCTCGCCCCGCACCAGGTGGCGTATGTCGGCGATCACCCGGAGATCGACGGGCGCGGTGCCGCGGACGCCGGGCTGCTGTCGGTGTGGATCGACCGTGACGGCGCGTACACCAGCGACGACGCGGCCGCCCCGGCGAACGGCAGCCCGCACCGGATCGCCACCCTGGCCGAACTCCCCGCGCTCCTTGGCTCGGATACCCGTTTTGGAGCCCCGTCCACCTTCGGGTAATGTTCTTCCTGCGCCGCCGGAGAGCGGGCCGAAAGGCCGGAAACCCGGAGGAGCAAACTAGAACAAGATCCCCCTCAGGGGCTTGCGTTCCAGTGGCCTATGGTGTAATTGGCAGCACGACTGATTCTGGTTCAGTTAGTCTTGGTTCGAGTCCAGGTAGGCCAGCTCGCAGAGCTCATCTGCAACGCCCCCGTTGTGTAGCGGCCTAGCACGCTGCCCTCTCAAGGCAGTAGCGCCGGTTCGAATCCGGTCGGGGGTACTGATTCCGATCATGTCGGGATCGCTAGGGCCCCCGTTGTGTAGCGGCCTAGCACGCCGCCCTCTCAAGGCGGTAGCGCCGGTTCGAATCCGGTCGGGGGTACTGACTGGTCTAAACCACATTGGTCTATGGTGTAATTGGCAGCACGACTGATTCTGGTTCAGTTAGTCTTGGTTCGAGTCCAGGTAGACCAGCTCGGACCTGCGGCGGTGTAGTACTAAACGCCAGCAGGCTCCACGCCCCCGTTGTGTAGCGGCCTAGCACGCCGCCCTCTCAAGGCGGTAGCGCCGGTTCGAATCCGGTCGGGGGTACAACATGAAGGCCCTTCGCTTCGGCGGAGGGCCTTCGTCGTGCCCGGTGCGGATCACTCGAAGCCGTATCGCCGCGTCGTCTCCTCCTCCTGGGCCAGCCGGTGCAGCGCCTGCAGCACCGGCTCGTTGAGGATCGCCCCCAGGATCGCGAACTCGATCCGTTCCGCCTCCGATGCGTACGTCTCCATGTTGTCCAGGTCGAGGGCGGCCGTCCGGTGCATCAACTCGGCGTACGGCGCGAGCAGTTCGGCCCCGAAGCCGTAACCGAGCCGGCGGAACGCCGCCACCGCCACCACCAGTGAGCGGTACGCGGGGGAGATGGTCGCGAGCTGCTTGGCGTTCTCCCAGCCGAGCTGCTCCATGAGCAGGGTGACCTCCTCGTGCGCGGCCCGGACGTACTCGTCGTCCTCGTCCGGCTCCGGCACTTGCGGCAGCGCCCACATCGCGGCGCCCAGGCGGATCGCGCGGGGCAGGGAGTCGTCGTCGACATGCCCCAGCACCTCCCTGACCGTCGCCACCGGAACCCGGCCGACCTGGATCATCGCGCGGATCAGCCGGAGTCGGCGCAGGTGCTCCTCGTCGTACTCGGCGGTCGTCGTGTTGATCTGGCGGCCGGGCGGCAACAGCCCTTCGCGCAGGTAGTACTTGATCGTCGCGGTGGACACCCCACTGCGCTCACTGAGCTCCGCCAGCCGCATCTCTTGCGCCTCTCCTTGGGAAGTGCCACTATCCAAGCACCGACCAGAAGGATAACGCCGCTATCCGATGAAGGAGTGAGGCTGTCATGTTCGCGAAGCCGGTGCCGGGCCGTACGACCGCGGATACCGAGGGCGATGTGGTGGTCCTGCTGATCGGGATGCGGGTCAATCACTTCTGGGCGGTGCACCAGTGGCTGCCGGTCATGCTGTCGATGTTCCGCATGCTTGGGGAGCTTGCGCGGGACGCTGACCGGGGGCTGCTGGGGCGCGTGATGCTGACGGCCTCGCCGCGGACGTACTACGTCGTCCAGTACTGGGAGTCCAAGGAGAAGCTCTACGCCTACGCGCATGCGCCGGAGATGTTCCATCACCGGGCCTGGGCGGTCTTCAACCGCAAGGAGAAGGCGGGGAAGGCGCGCGGGCATGTGGGGCTGTGGCACGAGGCGTACGTCGTGCCCGAGGGGTCGTACGAGTCGATCTACTTCGACATGCCGGCGTTCGGGCTCGCGGGGGCCCACGGTCAGGTGCCGGTGGAGCGGCGGGGGCGGTACGCCAAGGATCGTTTCGCGTACCGGTCGGCGGCCGGGGCGGAGCAGAAGGCGGCCGAGAAGGCCGGGTGACCAGGGGGGGATCCGGGGGGGATCGGGGAGGGCCTGCCGCGGCGTTGAGGCGGGCCCTCCCCGCTGACGTTCCCGTGTGGTCCGGTACGTCAGCCCGTGCGGCGCAGGGCCTCGGAGAGGCGGGCGGCGGCGTCGATGACCGCCTGGGCGTGCATACGGCCCGGGTGACGGGTCAGGCGCTCGATGGGGCCGGAGACCGACACGGCGGCCACCACGCGGTTGGAGGGGCCGCGGACCGGCGCGGAGACGGACGCGACGCCCGGCTCGCGCTCGCCGATCGACTGGGCCCAGCCGCGGCGTCGTACGCCGGACAGGGCGGTGGCCGTGAAGCGGGCGCCCTGCAGGCCCCGGTGCAGGCGCTCCGGCTCCTCCCAGGCCATGAGGATCTGGGCCGAGGAACCCGCCTTCATCGTGAGCGTCGAGCCGACCGGGACCGTGTCCCGCAGGCCGGACAGGCGTTCCGCCGCGGCGACGCAGATGCGCATGTCGCCCTGGCGGCGGTAGAGCTGTGCGCTCTCGCCGGTCACGTCACGGAGATGGGTGAGGACCGGGCCCGCCGTGGCGAGGAGACGGTCCTCACCGGCGGCCGCGGCCAGCTCCGCGAGCCGAGGGCCCAGAATGAACCTGCCCTGCATGTCACGCGCCACCATGCGGTGGTGTTCCAGAGCCACGGCCAGTCGATGGGCCGTGGGTCGTGCCAGTCCGGTGGCCGAGACGAGCCCTGCGAGGGTGGCCGGACCGGACTCCAGGGCGCTCAGGACAAGGGCTGCCTTGTCCAGAACGCCGACGCCGCTACTGTTGTCCATGAAACGATACTCGCGTCTCACTCTGTGAAACGCAAGTTCAATTTTCCGTGGAACACGCCACTCTGGAAGAACGAAGGCAGAGCGGCCCGCGAAACGAAACGGGCCCGGCGGCGGGCGTCCGTACACAGGGGCGCGGGCGGCAGTCGCCTCCTCAAGATCTCTAGTTGGGCCGGCGGACCGTAAGCCGGCCGGAGGGAAAGCGATGGGTAGGACACTCGCGGAGAAGGTCTGGGACGACCATGTCGTCCGGCGCGCCGAGGGCGAGCCCGACCTCCTCTTCATCGATCTGCACCTGCTGCACGAGGTGACCAGCCCGCAGGCCTTCGACGGCCTTCGCAAGAGCGGTCGCCAGGTGCGCCGCCTCGACCTGACCATCGCCACCGAGGATCACAACACCCCGACCCTCGACATCGACAAGCCCATCGCCGACCCGGTCTCCCGGGTCCAGCTGGAGACGCTGCGCAAGAACGCCGCCGAGTTCGGCGTGCGCCTGCACCCGCTGGGCGACGTCGAGCAGGGTGTCGTGCACGTCGTGGGCCCGCAGCTGGGCCTGACCCAGCCGGGCATGACCGTCGTCTGTGGCGACTCGCACACCTCCACGCACGGCGCCTTCGGCGGTCTGGCGTTCGGCATCGGCACCTCCCAGGTGGAGCATGTGCTGGCCACCCAGACGCTGCCGCTGGTCCGCCCGAAGACCATGGCCATCACGGTCAACGGCGAGCTGCCTGAGGGCGTCACCGCCAAGGACCTGATCCTGGCGATCATCGCCAGGATCGGCACGGGCGGCGGCCAGGGCTACGTCCTGGAGTACCGCGGCGAGGCCATCGAGAAGCTCTCGATGGAGGCCCGGATGACCATCTGCAACATGTCGATCGAGGCCGGCGCCCGCGCGGGCATGATCGCCCCCGACCAGACCACCTTCGACTACCTGGAGGGCCGCCCGCACGCCCCCAAGGGCGAGGACTGGGACGCGGCCGTCGCGTACTGGAAGACGCTGAAGACCGACGCGGACGCCGAGTTCGACGCCGAGGTCGTCATCGAGGCCGCCGAGCTGTCGCCGTTCGTCACCTGGGGCACCAACCCGGGCCAGGGCGCGCCGCTTTCGGCGTCCGTCCCCGATCCTGCTTCGTACGAAGACGCTTCGGAGCGCCTCGCCGCCGAAAAGGCCCTGGAATACATGGGGTTGGAGGCCGGTCAGCCGCTGCGCTCCATCAAGGTGGACACCGTCTTCGTAGGCTCCTGCACCAACGGTCGTATCGAGGACCTGCGCGCCGCTGCCGAGCTCGTCAAGGGCCGCAAAGTCGCTGACGGCGTACGGATGCTGGTCGTCCCCGGCTCCGCGCGGGTGGGGCTGCAGGCCGTCTCCGAGGGCCTGGACGTCGTTTTCAAGGACGCCGGCGCCGAATGGCGGCACGCGGGCTGCTCCATGTGTCTCGGCATGAACCCGGACCAGCTGGCCCCCGGTGAGCGCTCCGCGTCCACCTCCAACCGCAACTTCGAGGGCCGGCAGGGCAAGGGTGGTCGTACGCACCTGGTGTCTCCGCAGGTCGCCGCCGCGACCGCCGTGCTGGGCCACCTGGCCTCCCCGGCCGACCTGTCCGACGCCGAGACCCGTACGCCCGCTGGAGTCTGAGAGTCATGGAAGCATTCACCACGCACACCGGCCGGGCCGTTCCGCTGCGCCGCTCCAACGTCGACACCGACCAGATCATCCCTGCTCACTGGCTCAAGAAGGTCACGCGGGACGGGTTCGAGGACGGGCTGTTCGAGGCCTGGCGCAAGGACCCGGAGTTCGTCCTCAACCGGCCCGAGCGCGAAGGCGCCACGGTGCTGGTCGCCGGCCCAGACTTCGGCACCGGCTCCTCCCGTGAGCACGCCGTGTGGGCGCTGCAGAACTACGGCTTCAAGGCCGTCATCTCCTCGCGCTTCGCGGACATCTTCCGCGGTAACTCGCTCAAGAACGGCCTGCTCACGGTGGTTCTGGAGCAGAAGATCGTGGACGCGCTGTGGGAGCTCACGGAGAAGGACCCGACGGCCGAGGTCACTGTGGACCTTGAGGCTCGTGAGGTGCGCGCCGAGGGCATCACCGCCCCCTTCGAGCTGGACGAGAACTCCCGCTGGCGGCTGCTGAACGGCCTCGACGACATCTCGATCACCCTCCAGAACGAGGACGACATCGCCGCCTACGAGGCGAAGCGGCCGTCGTTCAAGCCGCGCACGCTCCAGATCTGAGCCGAAGCCGCTCCGGTTCGCCCCCCGGCTCGAACGCAAGGCGACTTTCGGACACCGAAGCACCCCCGCAGTACCCCCGATCAGCCCGATCGGGGGTACTGCCATGTCTGCACCCGAACGGTCCTGTGCCGACGCCGCGCACAACTCAACTTCCCACGTTAAAGCGGGTGTTGCACGGGTACACGAGTGGTGCGATCGAGGCTTTCGCAAGTGCTCCGAAGGCCATTTGAGGCTGGAGTTGGACCCCTGGCAGGCGACAACTCGCCCCAGATGGCACAATCTGTGCATGGAACACGACGGCCAACTTGAGCTCTATGCGGCAGTCGCGGACCAACTGAAGGAAGCGCACACAAGAGTGCGCGCACTGCAAGTCCCGGAGGGCGTACGGATGGCGCTGACCCGGAAGCTGCTGGTCATTACGGCCGCGGCCAAGCACGACGTCGCCGAAGCGACAAGGCGTCTGGAGCGGTTCATCGCGGACCTCGACGCGGGGCGATTCCCCGAAGAGGAACGCTGAGAACACCTTCGAGACAGTCGAGTCTGTTGCGGCACAAGGGTGATTAGCCCGTTTCGTGTTTGATTTGCGGTATATATCTGCCTAACGTGCGAAAAAGCTTGAACACTTTCGTTCTGGCGATGTCTCCGAAGGGGAAGACGTGAACAAGGCGCAGCTCGTAGAAGCGATTGCCGACAAGATGGGCGGCCGCCAGCAGGCCGCCGAGGCTGTCGACCACGTACTGGACGCGATCGTCCGCGCGGTCGTCGCTGGTGAGCGGGTCTCCGTCACCGGCTTCGGTTCGTTCGAGAAGGTCGACCGTCCGGCCCGTTACGCCCGCAACCCTCAGACGGGCGAGCGGGTTCGGGTCAAGAAGACCTCCGTTCCGCGATTCCGTGCGGGTCAGGGCTTCAAGGACCTGGTGAGCGGCTCGAAGAAGCTCCCGCGGGGCGGCGAGGTCGCCGTCAAGAAGGCGCCCAAGGGCAGCCTGACCGGTGGTGCCGCGGCGACGGTCAAGAAGGCCGCCGCGAAGAAGACCACCAAGGCGGCCGCGGCGAAGAAGGCGACTGCGAAGAAGACGACGGCCAAGAAGACCACGGCTGCCGCCAAGAAGACCACGGCGAAGAAGACGACGGCGAAGAAGACCACGGCCGCCGCCAAGAAGACGACCGCGGCGAAGAAGACCACCGCCAAGAAGGCGACGGCCAAGAAGGCGCCGGCGAAGAAGGCGACGGCCAAGAAGGCGCCCGCCAAGAAGTCGACGGCTCGCAAGACCACCGCCAAGAAGGCGACCGCTCGCAAGAGGTAGGACCGCATCAGGGGCACTCACGCGCCGGGCCGGACTCCGTGTGGAGTCCGGCCCGCGGCGTGTTCGCGTGCGGTTTCAGAACGTCTGCAGCGTCACCAGCGTGATGTGCAGTGACTCGCCCTTGCCCTCGGTCTCGATGCGGACCCGTTGGCCGGGGCGCAGCAGACGGAGGCCGCCGGCGTCGAAGGCGGGGGCGTCGAAGGGGACGGGGGTGCCGTCGTCCAGGAGGACGCTGCCCGAGCGGGATTCGGCGTCGTAGGTGTATGCGGTGGCCTGCATGGTGGTCAGCCTACGACGGGTCGTGTTTCGGGTGCGGCGCCGTGGGGGCCGGTCGCGCAGTTCCCCGCGCCCCTATAGGGCGTGGCAGCTGCTGCTCGTCGATCAGTAGGCGTGCTGCTGCCGCTGCTGTTCGCGGGCCCACGCCCAGGGCCAGTGCGGCCCGTAGATCCTCGCCGGTGTCCACGTCCTGGCGTACTGAATCCACCTCGCCGAGGTCGAGTTCCATCGCGCCGGACTCGCGATGGCGGGCGCGGGAATCCGTGCCGAATGCCGGGCGCAATTCGTGGCCGGGGGCAGCGGCCAGCAATGTGGTGCCGATCTCGGCGGCATCGGGGAGAAATGCGCGCGGGAATTCCGCCGCCGAGTCCAGGACCCGGGCCAATTCCAAGGGGCGCAGGGCGGGGAGATCGGCGTTCAGTGCCGCTACGGCGCTGTCGGGGCGGGAGGCGCGGACGACCGCTGCCGCATGCGCCAGTGCCGCGTTCAGGCCGCCGCCAGGCTCGTCGGGGACGATGTGCGCGCCAAGTGCGCCCAGCTCGCGGCCCGCCTGGGCGTCGTCCGTGACGACTGCCACATCCTTCACGGCCGGGCAGGCCAGTGCCGCGGCCACGGTGTCCTGCGCGAAGGCGAGGGCCAGGCCCGGGCGCAGCCCGTCCGCCGCGGTGTCCGAGAGCCTGCTCTTGGCCCGCGCCAGGGGTTTCAGGGGTACGACCAAGGTCCACTGCACCAGCGTTCCGTCCCTCTCTTGTCGCGGCCATTGTCACTCAGCCGTCACCAGCGCCATCTGGTGGTGGCTGTGGCGAGGCGTACGGTGTTCTCGACAGACCGGCGGCCTGGGGTGACACTTGTGCGGCCCACCGGCCCGACGTCCTTGACCCCTAGAGGAAGGTGCACGCGTGCCCCGCCGCAGAATCGGCTTCTGGTACCGCTTCGCCGCGGTGATCTGCAAACCACCGCTGGTGGTTCTGATCAAGCGGGACTGGCGTGGAATGGAGCACATTCCGGCCGAGGGCGGATTTATCACCGCGGTGAACCACAATTCGCACATCGATCCCTTCGCGTACGCGCACTTTCAGTACAACACCGGCCGGGTCCCGCGATTCCTGGCGAAGAGCGGGCTTTTCAAGAAGGGATTCGTCGGCGCTGCGATGCGCGGCACCGGGCAGATCCCCGTCTACCGGGAGACGACGGACGCGCTGAGCGCCTTCCGCGCCGCGATCAACGCCGTGGAGCGCGGCGAGTGCGTGGCGTTCTACCCGGAGGGCACCATCACCCGGGACCCGAACCAGTGGCCCATGACCGCCAAGACCGGTGCCGCACGCGTCGCCCTGCAGACCAAGTGCCCGGTGATCCCGGTCGCGCAGTGGGGGGCCAACGAACTGCTGCCGCCGTACGCCAAGAAGCTCAACCTCCTTCCGCGCAAGACGCACCAGGTGCTCGCGGGCCCGCCCGTGGACCTCTCCGGCTTCTACGACCAGGAGATGACCCCGGAGCTGCTGAAGGAGGCGACCGAGGTCATCATGGCCGCCATCACCCGCCAGCTGGAGGACATCCGCGGCGAGAAGGCGCCCGACACCCCGTACGACCCGCGCCAGGAGCGCATCGAGCAGCGACGCAGGACCGCCGCGCAGAACAGGCGGGCGCAGCAGGCGAAGGCCGAGCAGGAAGAGGGGCAGGGCACGTGAGCAAGCCCGTCAAGGCGGCAGTTCTGAGCGCCGGTTCGTGGGGCACGGCCTTCGGTATCGTCCTCGCCGACGCGGGGTGCGAGGTCACCCTGTGGGCCCGTCGCGCGGAGGTCGCCGAGGCCATCAACTCGACCCGGACGAACCCCGACTACTTCCCCGGCGTCGAGCTCCCGCAGGCCGTGCGGGCGACCACGGACCCCGCCGAGGCCATGGCCGGCGCCGACTTCACGGTGCTGTCCGTCCCCTCCCAGACCCTGCGCGCCAACCTCGCCGAGTGGACGCCGATGCTGGCGCCGGGCACGGTCCTGGTGTCGCTGATGAAGGGCGTCGAACTCGGCACCACCATGCGGATGAGCGAGGTCATCGAGGACGTGGCCAAGGTCGGCCAGGACCGCATCGCCGTGGTCACCGGCCCCAACCTGGCCCGCGAGATCGCCTCCCGCATGCCCGCCGCGGCCGTGGTCGCGTGCACCGACGAGTCCGTCGCCCAGCGTCTCCAGGCCGCCTGCCACACGCCGTACTTCCGGCCGTACACCAATACGGACGTGGTGGGTTGCGAACTGGGCGGAGCCGTGAAGAACGTCATCGGCCTCGCCGTCGGCATCGCGGACGGAATGGGCCTCGGCGACAACGCCAAGGGCTCGCTGATCACCCGCGGGCTCGCCGAGACCACCCGGCTGGGCCTCGCGATGGGTGCCGACCCGCTGACGTTCTCCGGACTCGCGGGCCTCGGCGACCTGGTGGCGACCTGTTCCTCGCCGCTGTCCCGGAACCACACCTTCGGCACGAACCTCGGCAAGGGCATGACGCTGGAGGAGACCATCGCGGTCACCAAGCAGACCGCCGAGGGCGTCAAGTCCTGTGAGTCCGTGCTGGATCTGGCCCGTCGGCACGGCGTCGACATGCCGATCACCGAGACGGTCGTCGGCATCGTGCACGAGGGCAAGCCGCCGGTCGTCGCTCTCAAGGAGCTGATGTCGCGCAGCGCGAAGCCCGAACGACGCTGAGCGACGCCCGCCCGGGCACGCTGTCTCAGGGCCCTACCAACGGGTACTCTCAACGCGATATGAGCACCGAGAACCTCCCCCAGAGCCCTGGCCAGCCGCCCCGCAAGCCGCGCGTGGCCGTCGTGTTCGGCGGTCGCAGCTCCGAGCACGGGATCTCCATGGTCACCGCAGGCGCCGTACTGCGCGCGATCGACCGGACGAAGTACGACGTCCTGCCGATCGGCATTACGCAGGGCGGCCGATGGGTGCTCACCGCCGACGAACCGGAGCGCATGGCGATCACCGAACGCCGTACGCCCAACGTCGAGCAGATGGCGGAGTCGAGCGAGGGCGGCGTGGTGCTCCCCGTCGACCCCGCGAACCGCGAAGTCGTCTACACCGAGCCCGGATCGGTGCCCAAGGCGCTCGGCGAGATCGATGTGGTCTTCCCGGTGCTGCACGGCCCCTACGGCGAGGACGGCACCCTCCAGGGGCTGCTGGAGCTCTCCGGTGTCCCGTACGTCGGTTCGGGCGTGCTCGCCTCGGCCGTCGGCCAGGACAAGGAGTACATGAAGCGGGTGTTCACCTCGTTCGGGCTCAAGGTGGGCCCGTACGTGGTGATCCGGCCGCGTGAGTGGGAGCAGGACGAGTCCGCCGCCCGCAAGAAGATCATCGACCTCGCCGGCGACCACGGCTGGCCGTTGTTCGTGAAGCCCGCGCGCGCGGGTTCGTCGATCGGCATCACCAAGGTCGAGGACCTCTCCGGCCTGGACGACGCGATCGCCGAGGCCCGGCGGCACGACCCGAAGATCCTGGTCGAGGCGGCGCTGCGCGGCCGTGAGATCGAGTGCGGTGTGCTGGAGTTCGAGGACGGCCCGCGCGCCTCCGTCCCCGCGGAGATCCCGCCGCCGGACACGCACGCGTACTACGACTTCGAGGCCAAGTACATCGACTCCACGCCCGGCATCGTCCCGGCACCCCTCACGCCTCAGGAGACGGCCGAGGTGCAGCGCCTGGCCGTGGACGCCTTCGAGGCGGCCTCCTGCGAGGGCCTGGTGCGCGCGGACTTCTTCCTCACCGAGGACGGCGAGTTCGTGATCAACGAGATCAACACGATGCCCGGTTTCACGCCGATCTCGATGTACCCGAAGATGTGGCAGGCCAGCGGGATCAGCTACCCGGACCTGATCGACCGGCTGATCCAGGCGGCACTGCGCAGGTCGACGGGCCTGCGCTGAACCCCGCGGCGCTCAGTAGGTCGTCCGCTTCGGAATCGCCTTCTTGATCGCCGACGCCAGGTCGATCAGCACACCCGAGCTGTCGCGCCCGGCAGGCACCGTCACCTCGACATACGCGTTTCGATTGGCGGTGGTGAAACGATGCGCCCCGCCGTCCTGTTTCTCCATCAGCCAGTCGACACCCTCGACCCCACCCGGAACCGCGTCGGCGTCGTGTCCCTCGGCCACGTCGGGGTCGACCATCTTCGGCGGTCGCGTGACCCCGCACCGCAGTATGATCGCCGGGTCCCCCCAGCCCGCGGTCAGCGCGGACGCGGGCGAGGGGTCCTCGCGGCGCACACCGTCCACCTTGGCCGGCAGTACTTTGTCCAGCTTCCGGCACAGCCCGGCCACCGTCGTGTCGGGGCTGGGAACCGCGGCCGACCCGCTGTCGTCTGCTGATGAGCAGCCCGCGGCGGTGATCAGCAGGACGAGTGCGGGCAGCCCGAGGACAGAAGTGTGCCGGTGACGGAAAGAGTTCACCGGCCAAGGGTAGACGGGGGCTACAGATGGACGACCGGGCAGGTCAGGGTGCGGGTGATGCCGTCCACCTGCTGGACCTTCGCGACCACCATGCGACCCAGATCGTCGACTGTGTCGGCCTGGGCGCGCACGATGACGTCGTAGGGTCCCGTCACGTCCTCGGCCTGGATGACTCCAGGGATCTTGCTGATCGTCTCGGCGACGGTCGACGCCTTGCCGACCTCCGTCTGGATCAGGATGTACGCCTGTACCACGGAACCTCCAGGGCGGCCACGAGGATCATGTGGGGAAAAGGAACGCCACGGTATCGCGTCGCCGCTCGTCGCGGGGAGACCTGCGGTGGCCGGGGCTCGCGTGCCGGGGCCGAGAACCTGTCCGCAGGCTCTCGGGCACGACAGAAGTTGACGTACACCTCGACCGTAGCGAGGACCGTAGTGACGCGCGACCGGGTGCGGACAGGGACAGAAGGGGCGTAAGGGTAATGAAGGGCACTGTTGGTGAGCTCGGTGAGTTCGGGCTCATCAGGGAGCTCACCTCCCGTCTGACCACCACCCCGGCGGTCCGGGTCGGCCCGGGCGACGACGCCGCGGTGGTGGCCGCGCCCGACCGCAGGGTCGTGGCCAGCACCGACATCCTGCTGGAGGGACGGCACTTCCGCCGCGACTGGTCCACGGCCTACGACGTCGGCCGCAAGGCCGCCGCGCAGAACCTCGCGGACATCGCCGCCATGGGCGCCGTACCGACCGCGCTGCTGCTCGGCCTGGTCGTGCCGGCCGAACTCCCGGTGACCTGGCCGAGCGAGCTGATGGACGGGCTGCGCGACGAGTGCCAGGTCGCGGGCGCCTCCGTGGTCGGCGGGGACGTCGTACGGGGCGACACGATCATGGTGTCGATCACCGCGCTCGGCGATCTGCGCAACCAGGAGCCGGTCACACGGGCTGGCGCGCAGCCCGGCGACCGCGTCGCCGTGACCGGCTGGCTGGGCTGGTCCGCCGCCGGATACGCCGTGCTGGCCCGGGGATTCCGCTCGCCGCGTGCCTTCGTGGAGGCGCACCGGCGTCCCGAGCCGCCGTATCACGCGGGCCCGGCCGCCGCCGCGCTCGGCGCGACCGCTATGTGCGACGTGAGCGACGGGCTGATCGCCGACCTCGGACACATCGCCGAGGCCAGCAAGGTCCGTATCGACATCCGGTCCGGCGCGATCGACATCCCGACGCAGATGAACGACATCGGCCAGGCCGTCGGCGTCGACCCCATGCAGTGGGTGCTGACCGGGGGAGAGGACCACGCGATCGTGGCCACCTTCCCGCCGGACGTGAAGCTCCCGGCCCGCTGGAAGGTGATCGGCGAGGTCCTCAACCCCTCCGCGCTGCCCCAGGTGACGGTCGACGGGGCGCCGTGGACCAAGAAGGGCGGCTGGGACCACTTCGGCGGGGACATCGAGTCATGATCCCGCGCGTTCTCACGGTGGCGGGCTCCGATTCCGGCGGCGGCGCGGGCATTCAGGCCGACCTGAAGACGATGCTCGCGCTCGGCGTGCACGGCATGAGCGTGATCACGGCGGTCACCGCCCAGAACTCCCTTGGTGTGCAGGGCGCCTGGGAGTTGCCGGTGGAGGCGGTGCGGGCGCAGTACCGCAGTGTCGTCGACGACATCGGCGTCCAGGCGATCAAGACGGGGATGCTCGCCTCGGCCGAACTCGTGGAGGCGGTCGCCGAGTTGATCGGCGGCACGGACGCGCCCGCCGTCGTTGACCCGGTGGGCGTCTCCAAGCACGGCGACTCGCTGCTGGCGGCCTCCGCGCTGGACTCCGTCCGCACCAAGCTGCTCCCGGTCGCGACCGTGGCGACGCCGAACCTCGACGAGGTGGCCCAACTCACCGGGGTGCACGTCGAGTCCGAGGACGACCTCAGGCGGGCCGCGGCGGCCGTGCTGGCGTACGGGCCCCGCTGGGTCGTCGTGAAGGGCGGCCACCTTTCGGGGGACGCCCTGGACCTGCTCACCGACGGCTCCGAGGAGCACTGGCTGCGCGCCCCGCGCCACGACAACCGGCACACCCACGGCACGGGCTGCACCCTCGCCTCCGCGATCGCGTCGCAGCTCGCCAAGGGACAGTCCGTGCCGGAGGCGGTGGCGGCGGCCAAGGAGTACGTCACCGCGGCGATCGTCGCCGGATTCGCGCTCGGCGGCGGAATCGGGCCGGTCGACCACGGCTGGGCCCTGAGGGCCCGCGCATAACCCGTCACACCGGGTACTCCGGCAACTTGATGTTGGTCGCCGACTTCTCGGTGAGCCGCTTGAAGAACGCCGCCAGCGGGCGGGAGGCGAGCAGCCGGTACATCCGGTCCCGGCTGCGGATCCGCCGCTCGGTGGCCGGCGCGAAGAACGGGCCCGCGTTGCCCGAGGTCTTCTGGCAGCCCTTGGCGAAGGCCGTGATCCGCGACTCGTACGCGGCGAACGCCGTACGGTGATCGCCGCCGGCCAGGGCGAGTTCACCGGCCAGGACATACGCGCCTACGACCGCCACCCCCGTGCCCATCCCGCCCATGGTCGCCCCGTACCCGGCGTCCCCCAGCAGCGCCACACGCCCTCGGGTGAGCCGTTCGACGTGGATCTGGGCGATCGCGTCGAAGTACAGGTCGTCGGCCGTCTCCAGGGCCTTGAGGACGTTCGGCCCCTCCCAGCCCATGCCCGCGAACCGGTCGGCGAGGATCCGCTTCTGTGCGGCCACGTCCTGGCGGTCGTACGACAGCCGCTCGGACCGGAAGACCAGCAGCGCGCCCGCACGGTCGGGATCGCCGTCGTAGTTGCCGATCGCGATCGCCCGGCCGGGCTCGCTGTAGACCCGGCCGGTGCGGTCCAGGCCCAGGTGGTTGGGGATGCCGAAGCCGGCCACGTAGTGGTCGAAGAAGCGCAGGTGGCCGGAGTTCTCGCCGAACGCGAGGGAGCGGGTGTGGGAGTGCAGGCCGTCCGCGCCGATCACCAGGTCGAAGCGGCGGGCGGGGCTGCGGTCGAAGGTGACGTCGACACCGTGGGGCGTGTCGGTGAGCGTGGCGATCGAGTCGCCGAAGATGTACTCCGCGCGGTCCCGGGTGCGTTCGTACATCAGGCGCGCGAGTTCGCCGCGGAAGATCTCCACGTCGCCGCTCATCATCTCCGACGGCAGGTCGACCTTCGGGGCGCCGTTCGCGTCGACGACCACCTGCCGCCCCATATGGGTCTGGCGGGCGTGGATCTCGTCCCAGATGCCCATCTCGGTGAGCACCTTGCGGTGCACATGCCCCCGGAAGTCGACGGCGAATCCGCCGCCGCGCAGCTCGGGCGCCTTCTCGACGACGGTGACCCGCGCGCCGTGGCGGAGCAGATTCAGCGCGAGGGCGGGTCCGGCGACGCTGGCGCCGGAGATCAGGACGGTGAGATGGCTGAGGTCGTGGGTCGCGTTCGTCGCGCTCGTCGTGTCGGTCGTGTTCGCCGTGTTCGCCGTGTTCGTCATGTACGGCAGCCTCGGTGGTGCCGCTGACCGCCCTCCTACCGTTCGCTGACCGCCGCTGACCGCAGGGCGCGGCCCTGTTCGAAGGCCTTGCCGTAGGCCTCGGGGGACAGCCTCGCGTGTACCGCCCGCCGAGTCCGTACGACATCGGGGTCACCCTCGGCCGAGGCGCCCCGCAGGCCCTCGGCGGCGCCCAGGAGTTCGGCCGCGCGCTCGGGGTGCGGGGCGACGGAGGCCAGGGCGTCGGCGGCGGCCGCCAGGGCGAGGGCGTCGGGCGAGTCCAGGGCGTGGGTGCGGGCCTGTGCGAACCAGCCGCGGGCCTGGTCGAGGTCGCCCTCGGCAGCGGCCGTGCGGCCGAGGCCGATGAGGATCAGGACCGTCTCGCCCACACTGAACCAGTTGGCCGCGCAGGCCTGAAGCGCGCTTTCGTAGTGCACGCGCGCGTGGGCGGTGTCCCCGGTCAGCCGGGCCGCGTCGCCGAGACCGCGCCGGGCGGCGGCCACCTTGTCCGGAGCGCCCGCCTCACGGGCCAGGTCGGCGGCCTGCGTGAAGTGGCCCGCGGCCTCTTCGGCGTCGCCGCGGTGGAGCAGCACGGTGGCCCGGGAGCGCAGCAGGTCGGAGGTCTCCTCGGGTGCGTCCAGTTCTCGGACGTACCCCAGCCCCTCGTCGAACAACTCCAGGGCGCGGTCGTACTCGCCCCGTCGGCCCGCGAAACCGCCCAGCGGATCGAGGCAGTTGGCCATGCCCCAGCGGTCCCCGGTCGCACGGAAGCCGGTCAGCGAGCGCGCGAAGGCGGCCTCGGCGGCCACGGGGTCGCCGGTGAACTGGTCCCGGTAGGCGAGCCCCAGGTCCAGCAGCGCCCTGCCCCACGGTTCGCCGCGCACCTGCACGGCGAGCAGGTCGTCGGCCACGGCGTACAGCGGTCCGGCGGCCAGCGACCACAGGACCATCATGAACGGGAGCCGCAGCGGCTTGTCCATGGTGTGCATGAGGGCGGCCACGCGCGCGATGCGGCCGGGTTCGCCGGGGTCGTCGCCGCGGCCGGTGACCGTGTTCATCAGGCACAGGGCGTACTCCTCGGCCAGTCCCGGGGGCGGCGTCCCGCCGACCGCTGCCAGGAGCGCGCGGGCCAACGGCACCTGCTCGCCGTGCGGGGTACGCAGCCGCCAGAACCACGACAGGGCCGCCATCAGCCGCAGGGCGTCCTCGGGTGCGGCGGCCACCAGGTGCCGCAGGGCCGCGTCCAGGTTGTCCCGCTCGGCGTCCAGGCGGGCCAGCCAGGGGAGTTGCCCACCGCCGCGCAGACAGGGCTCCGCGCGCTCGGCCAGCGCCCGGAAGTACGCGGCGTGGGCGTCCCGCCACCGGTGCTCGTCGGCGGCGTCCACGCGCTGCCCGGCGGCGAACGCACGGATGGTCTCCAGCATCCGGTAGCGCCCCTCGGACACCTCCAGGAACGACTTCTCCACCAGCGAAGCCAGCAGATCCTCCGGATACGCCGTCGCGCACACCGCCTCCACGGCCTCCAGGGTGGCCCCGCCCGCGAACACCGTCAGCCGCGTCGCGAGCTCCCGCTCCTCCTCCTCCAGCAGATCCCAGCTCCACTCCACGACGGCACGCAGCGTGCGATGCCGGGGCGCCTTGGAGCGGTCGCCGCGGGACAGCAGACGGAACCGGTCGTGGAGGCGGTCGGCGAGCTCGTCCGGGGTTAGGGTGCGCAACCGGGCCGCCGCCAGCTCGATGGCGAGGGGCAGCCCGTCCAGGGCGGCGCAGATGTCGGCCACACGCGTGTGCCCCTCGAATCCGGGACGCACCGCCCGCGCGCGGTCGAGGAAGAGCCGCCCGGCGGGCTCCGGCGGCAGCGGCGGCACCGGGATCAGCACCTCACCGGTGATCCCGAGGGACTCACGGCTGGTGGCGAGCACCCGCACCCCGGGGCACGCACCGAGGAGCAGCGCCACCAGCCGGGCCGCGTCCGCCACGAGATGCTCGCAGTTGTCCAGGACGAGAAGCAGCTCGCGCTCCTCCAGCGCGGCCGACAGCCGCTCGGTGCCGTCCGTCGCGGGCGTCCGGAAGCCGTCGCGCACACCGAGGGCGACCAGGACGGCGTACGGGATCTGCGCACCGTCGGTGAGGGGCGCCAGCTCGGCGTAACAGACGTCGGCGTGCCCGCTCGCCACCTCGATGGCCAGCCGGGTCTTGCCGGCGCCGCCGGGGCCGGTGAGCGTGACGAGACGGGAGCCGTCGAGCGCCGAGTCGATCTCGGCCAGTTCGGCCTCGCGGCCGACGAAACGGGTGAGCTGGACGGGGACGCTTCGGCGTTCGCTGTGCTGCCCCTGGAGCAGCTCCAGATGCAGCGCGGACAACTCGAGCGACGGGTCGGCCCCCAGCTGCTCCGCGAGCGCCCGCCGCGCCTCCTCGAACACCGTCAGCGCCTCCGCGGGCCGCCCTCCCGCGTGCAGCGCCCGCATCAACTGCCCGTACAGCCGCTCGCTGAGCGGGTGCGCGGCGAGCAGGGACCGCAGCTCCGGTACGAGATCGGAGCCGCCGCCGAGTGCCAGATCCGCCTCGATCCGGTCCTGGACGGCGGCCGGCCTGAGCTCTTCGAGCCGGATGCGCTCGGCGTGCGTGTCCGGCAGGTCGGGCAGCGCCGGGCCGCGCCACAGGGAGAGCGCCTCCCGGAGCAGACGCGCCACGCGCGCGTGGTCACCGGCGGCGAGCGCGGCCCGCCCCTCGCGCGCCAGGCGTTCGAAGCAGTGGGCGTCGACGGATTCGGGCGGAACGGTGATCCGGTAGCCGGCCGGCCCCGCCTCGATGTCCGTGTGCGGGGCCAGGCGCCTGCGCAGACGGGAGATCTGCGACTGGAGGGCGTTGGCGGCTCCGGCGGGCGGCTCGGCGCCGTACAGGCCGTCGATCAGACGCTGCGGGGACACCGCGTGACCGGCGTCGAGGAGCAGCAGGGAGAGCAGCGCACGGGGGCGGGGTCCGCCGGGGTCCAGTGGCGTGCCGTCGTCGGTGCGTACGTCCAGGGGGCCCAGGATGCCGAAGCGCATGCCCCGGATTCTGGCAGGTCAGTGTGGTGGAGGGAGCGGGGTCGGGGGAGCGGGGTCGGGTCAGCCGGTTGTCAGGTACGGCAAAAAGCCGGCCCACCCTCAGGTGGACCGGCTCTGTGCAGCGAACCAGCAGTGGCCGCGCGCTTAGCTGTGCGTCAGCGCGAGACCTTGCCGGCCTTGATGCACGAGGTGCAAGCGTTCACGCGCTTCGGCGTCCCGCCGACCACGGTACGCACGCGCTGGATGTTCGGGTTCCAGCGGCGGGACGTACGGCGGTGCGAGTGCGAGATGTTGTTGCCGAAGCCCGGCCCCTTGCCGCAGACGTCGCAGTTGGCAGCCACGGGTCACTCCAAAGACTTCAGATGCACTTACGGTTAATCCCGGCATGCCGGGATCGAGATCTAGGATCTGAGATCTGAGTGGCGCTGCCAGGGGAACGGCCCGATGTGGATCGGGCAACCGGAGCAGCATACAACGGCTGCGCCAGTGGAACGAAACTACCATGGCTGCTCAGGGGCCCGCTCCCGGCCCTCTTCCGGCGCCGAGCGGCCCTGGGTCTACGCTGCGTCCCACGGCCGGCAGCTCAAGGAGGCGCAGGTGGCGCAGGTGCCGCAGACATTCTTCGATGCTCTCGCGGTGCGCACCTGGTGCGGCCTCGCGTTGGAGTCGCTCGGTCGCGCGCGCGAGGACATCGACGCGATCAACGTCTATCCCGTGGCCGACGGGGACACCGGAACGAACCTGTATCTGACCGTGGAGTCGGCGGTCGCGGCCGTGGAGGCCGTGTTCACCGCCTACGACGACGGGAAACCCACCCTCGCGGACGCCGCCCGCGCCATGGCGCACGGAGCTCTCATAGGCGCCCGGGGGAACTCGGGGACGATCCTCGCCCAGCTGCTGCGCGGCATGGCCCAGGTGCTCGCCGCCGACGGTGAGACGGCTCACACGGACGGTTCCGGTCTTCGCCTCGCCCTGCGGCAGGCCGCCGACTCCGCCCGCGGGGCCGTGGCCCACCCCGTGGAGGGCACGGTCCTCACGGTCGCCTCGGCCGCCGCCGACGCCGCCGGTGATGCCGAGGGCGAGGACTGCGGGGCGGTCGCGCGGGCGGCCTACGAAGGGGCGCGTACGGCACTGGCGGCGACGCCCGGGCAGCTGGCGGTCCTGGAGCGCGCGGGGGTGGTCGACGCCGGGGGACGGGGGCTGGTGGCGGTGCTGGGCGCGCTGGTGGAGACGTTCACGGGGGAGGCGGTCGCCGCGTTCTCCGTCGTCCACACGCGCGTGGACGACGGTCCGCACGCAAACCCGATCGTCGGTGGGGGCGCGTCCCCCGCCGAGGAGTGCGGCGACGCCGTGGGCGACGGCGGTCCCGCCTTCGAGGTGATCTACCTCCTGGAGGCCGGCGACGACGCCGTGGCGCGGCTGCGGGAGCGGCTCGACGGCCTCGGGGACTCGCTCGTGATCGTCGGCGGGGACGGGCTGTGGAACGTACATGTGCACGTCGACGACGCCGGGGCCGCCGTGGAGGCGGGCGTCGAGGCCGGGCGGCCGTACCGGATCCGGATCACCCACTTCGGGGCCGACGACGCGCACACCACCGGCCGGCAGCCGAGCCGGGAGCGGGTCCAGCGGGGCGTCGTAGCCGTCGTGCCCGGTGAGGGCCTGGCCGGGCTGTACACCGAGGCCGGTGCGACGACCGTCCTCGCCCGCCCCGGCGAGCCGCCCGCGAGCGGGGAACTGGTCGAGGCCGTACGGCGGGCCCACGCGCGTGAGGTCGTGCTGCTGCCCAATGACGCAGACCTGCGCCACACGGCGGCCGCCGCGGCCGAGCAGGCCCGCACGGAGGGCATCCGCGTGGCGCTGATCCCGACCAGGTCGGCGGTCCAGGGCATCGCGGCGCTCGCCGTGCACGAGCCGGAGCGCCGCTTCGACGAGGACGTCGTGTCGATGACCTCGGCGGCCGGCGCGACCCGCTACGCCGAGGTCGCCGTCGCCGAGCGCCAGTCCTGGACCATGGCCGGCATCTGCCAGGCCGGTGACGTCCTCGGCCTGGTCGACGGCGACGTGGCCGTGATCGGCTCGGACGTCACCGCCACCGCCGAGTCCGTGCTCGACCGCATGCTCGCGGCCGGCGGCGAACTCGTCACCCTCGTCCTCGGCGACGAGGCGCCGGAGGCGATCGCCGAGCACCTCGAAGCACGCGTGCGTGAGTCGTATCTCGCCGTCGACACGGTGGTGTACCGGGGCGGGCGGCAAGGGGCGCTGCTGCTCATCGGCGTGGAGTGAGCGAGGCCTACTCCCTGGCCTGCTCCCCGGCTTGTTCCTCCATCACCTGAAGCATCTGCTCGGCCTCCGTCCGTCGCTCCTGCGCCGCCTCGTCGTCCTCCCCGGCACCGGCGTACGCCGCTAGCACCGCACGCGCGCGTGCCGCCGCCTCGGCCGGGCGGCTCAGGTCGGCCTCCAGCCAGCCCGCGGCGAGTTCGGCGCCGGTACGGCTGTGCAGGGCGTCGTCGCCGAGGGAGACGAACACCGCGATGGCCTGCGCCACCTGGGACAGCGACTCCTCCAGCACGCTCTGGATCGACTCGTCCTCGGCGTCCTCGGCCGCGGACCGCGCGAGGAGGTCGCTGAACTGCCGGTGGGTGTGGCCGAGTTCGGCGACGACCCGCTCGCGTGCCTCCTCGTCCTCGGCCTCGTCCAGCGCCGCCCTGCACTCCTGGACCGCGCTCGCCATCAGCTCGGCCGCGGAGTCCTCCCGGCCCTCGACACGCAGCGCCAGCCACGCACGTGCGCGCAGGGAGCGGACGAGGCCGTGGACGTTGCCGAGGGTGCGCCACAGCGTGCCCGCGCGCTCGTAGGCCCGGTCGGCCTCGTCGAGCAGGCCCGCGTGGCCGAGGGACTCGGCGGCGAGGTGGGCGAGTGTGGCGTGGTCGTGCTGCTCGGGCCAGTGCCGGGCGATCTCGGCGGCCTGCAACCGGCGTTCGGCCGCCTCGCGGTGTTCGCCGAGCTCGCTCAGACAGTCGCCGAGCCACCACTGCGTCTGGACGACCGCCCCGTCGCCGTGCGTGTCGGCGGACAGGTCCGGCAGCGCCGACTCCAGCACCTCGGCGGCCTCGGCGAACCGGCCCTGCCGCAGCAGGAACCCGCCGAGCTGGTGCCGCGCCCAGGCACCCAGCGTGCGGCTCTCGCCCGCCTCGTCGGCCCAGTGCGCCGCCTCCAGGGCGTGTTCCGCGGCCTCCTCGGACAGCCCCCGCCCGCCGAGCACCTCGGCCAGCTGCAGATGCAGCTGGGCCCGCCCCGGGGCCTCCAGATGCGGCCCGCCGTGCTCCAGGGCCGCCCGCAGCGCCCGCTCGGCCTCCGCGATGTCGCCGAGATGGTGCGCCAGCCCGGCCAGCCGGGCCTCGTACTCCACCGCGAACCACGGCAGCCCGGCGCCCACGAACGCCTCCGAGGCCCACCCGAACAGCACCGCGGCGCCCTCCACGTCCCCGGTGAGCACCGCCAGCTCCGCGAGCATCGCCTGCGCCTCGGCGGCCCGTGAGGCGAGCCGTACGTCGTCCTCGGTGCACCCGTCGACGAGCGCGAGCACCTCACGCGCGGCGGTCTCGGCGTCGGCCAGGACGGCCCCCTGGAGCGTCTCCCCGGCCTCGTGCACACCCCGCATTAGGATCCGCGCCCGGCTCATCAGCACGGCCGCCGTCTGCCGTACGCCCGTGCCGTCCTCGGCGTACAGCGCCAGGGCCCGGTCGTACAGGTCGGCGATCGTGGTGAGGGCCTCGGACACCTCGCCCGTGAGTGCGCGTACGTACGCTCCACGCGCGTGTGCCGCCAGGGCCTCCCCGGGGTCGCCCGCCTCCGCGTACAGCTCGGCGGCCTCCTCGAACAGGGGGAGGCCCTCGGGGCCCAGGTCCATCGCCCGGTGCTCGGCGATCTCCGCGCGGTCGAGGGCGTCCAGCTCGACGCCCTCGGCGGCGCGGGAGACGGCCGCCCAGGCCTCGATGGCGTTCGGCTGCAGGGTGTCCGACAGCCGCCGCGCCTCGGCGATCAGCGCGGGCAGATCGGGCCGCTCGGCCGGGTCCTCGGGGGCGTTCGCCGCAGCCGGTACGGGTGTCACCGCCGGCGTCGGCCTGGCCGCCGTACGCACGCCCAGAGGCAGCCGCTCCACCAGCGGCTGCCGCGCCATACGCGCGCGTGCCCGCTCGCTGATGTACGTCGTGCCGTTGCGCTCGTCGAAGCGCGCGGCCAGGGCGAGGGCCTCCTCGCGCGCGTGGGCGGCGAGTTCGCGGGCGGTCCAGGTACGGCCCGCCGGACCCGGCACCTGCCGGCCGGCCGGACCGAGCGCGCTCAGGCGGTCCATGAGCAGGGCCACCACCGTCATGAACTCCAGCTTGCTGCGCGGATGCCCGTCGTCCGTGAAGTACGCCGGCCGCTCCGCGAGCAGCTCCAGGCCACGCGCCTCGTTGCCGGTCAGCGCACAGAACTCCACATGGTCCGCGTACGCGCCCCGCATGCTCTCCATGGACCGTACGAGCCTGAAGCCCCGCAGATGGTTGGCGCGGGCCTCGTCCACGCGGCCCAGGCGCAGCAGCGGCGTCAGGGAGGACGCGAGGACCGTGTGCGGCTCGTGGGCGCAGGTGAACTCGCCCTCCAGGACCGGCCGCCACAGCCGCAGCGCCTCGCTGTCCCGGCCCCGCTCCGCCTGCCACCAGCCCTGCCCGTGCAGCTCGCACGCGTGGCAGTCGGCCATGCTGTCCCGGTCGGCCGCCAGCCAGGCGTCGTACGCCCGCTCCGCCCGCGCCACGTCGCCGACATGCGCGGCGACGCTGAACTCGGCGCCACGCACGGCGCGTTCGGAGTGCCCGGCGAGCCGGTAGCGGTGCTCCATCTCGCCGAGCCACTTCTCGATCGAGGCCAGCGGGACGTGCGGCTGGTCGAGCATGCCCGACGACATCCACTTGAAGACCCAGTGCAGCGAATGCGTCTCGTACTCGTCGAAGTCCTCGGGCCGCTCGTCCCACATGCGCAGCAGACGCGCGAAGGGGACGAACATCTTGTCCTTCTCGGAGCTGTAGTTGTAGACCTTCAGCTGGTGTCCGAGCGCCTCGATCACCGCGAGCGGGACGTTCAGCCTCTCGGCCTCGGTGAGCAGCTGCTCCGCGCGCGCGTTGCGGGCGGGACCCTCCGGCTCCTCGCCGTTCTCCGCCATCGCCCGGCGCAGTGCGTCGAAGTCGGTGATCTCACTCATCAGCGTCCTCCCTCGCCGTTCGTGGCCCATTCCAGCAGGCCGATGAAGGCCCGGTTCAGCAGCGCCGAGTCGGCGGGCCGGAGCGGGCGCTGGGCCATCAGCAGGGCCTGCCCGTAGAGGGACTCGGTGGCGGTGCCGATCAGTTCCGGATCGCCCAGCGAACTGATCCGCCGGATCAGCGGGTTGAGGTGGTTGAGCACGAGACGCGCGCGTGGAACGCTGCCGCGCAGCGAGCCGAGGATGCCCGCCCACAGGTCGTCGGCCTGCTCCTCGGCCTCCGCGCGGGCCTGCTCGTGCCGGGCCGCGCGGTCGTCCAGGTGCAGCGCGGGCACGGACAGCGGATGGAAGGCGCGCAGTACGACATCGCAGCCCAGCGGGTCGAGCTTCGCCCGCGCGGCCGCCAGGAAGCCCGACAGGGCCAGCTCCTCGGCCGGGTCCACCGAGTCCAGATGGGCGGTCACGGTGTCCGCGTCCAGCTCGGCGACGACCGTCCCCGGCCGCACCGACGGCAGCGCCTCGATCAGCTCGCTGTCGTACGTGTAGCCGCCGTTGATCACCCCCACGCCCTGTGCGGACGCGATCGGCGCGACCTGCCGGTACTCCTCCACGGTCCGCGTGAAGTGCACCACCGGGTGCCGCTGCGCGAACTCCTCCAGGGACAGCCGCCCGTCGGTCGTCTCGAACGGCAGCCACGGCAGCATCGTGCGCAGCATCTCCCCGTCGTGCCGCGCGAGGGACTTGACCCCCAGGTGGTGCACGGACAGGAACGCCGCCAGCCGTTCCGGATCACCGGCCGCGAGCCCCGTCAGCCAGGACCGAATCCTTTCGCCGAGCGCCTCCCGTACGCCCGCCAGCGTCTCGTCCTCGTACAGCGACTCGCGCGACGCCGTCGGGCGCAGACTGTCGGTGTCCAGGACGCAGCGCACGAAGAACGCCCAGTCGGGCAGCAGCTGTTCGGCTCGCTCCGTCAGCAGCATGCCCTTGAGGTGGACGCGATGACCCGCCCGCTGGGCCGGGCTGACCGCCGACGGAAGGACGTACGCCACGCCCCGGATCCCCGCGAGCGGCACGTCCAGCTCGATCGAGTCCAGCGGCGTGAAGCCGAACAGCTCGCGACAGTGCCGCGCCAGAGCCACCCTCCGGGTGGCGGGGGAGGGGTAGGGCCGGTCCCAGGGCGCCGGCAGGTCGGTGACCGCCTCACCGCCGACCCGCACGTCGTACGGCAGCAGCGAGCCGAAGTCCCGCGCCAGCGCCAGCACCCGGTCCTCGGCCAGCCACTCCGCGGCACCGGCCCGCGCCACGAGGTGCACGGTGGTGCCCGGTTCGGGCCGGGCGTCGTCCGGTAGCGTCCGCACCGTGTACGAACCGTCGTCCGTGGCCGTCCACTCCACGGGCGCCGCGTCCGGTGTACGCGCGCTGCGGCTGACCACCCGGATCCGCTCGGCGACCACGAAACAGGCCAGCAGACCGATGCCGAACTGCCCCAGGAAGTCGGACCGTGCCTCCTGCAGCCCCTCGGCACGCTTGGAGCTGCGCCCGATGGTCGCGAGGAGGTCGTGTACATCCGCCTCGGTCAGCCCGACACCGGAGTCCTCGACCCGCAGGGCGCCCTCCTCGGCGTACAGCCGCACCTTCGCGGGTGCGTCCGGCTCCTCGGCGCGTCTGGCGGTGATGGCGTCGACGGCGTTCTGCAGCAGCTCGCGCAGATAGACCTTCGGACTGGAGTAGAGATGGTGGGAGAGCAGGTCCACCAGACCGCGCAGGTCGACCTGGAACGTACGAGGCGACTGTGAGGGCTGAGGGGCCTGGGATGACTGTGAGGTCTGGGAGTCCATCGTCGCTGCGCCGTTGGGGGGACTTGGCGACGGCGCGGGGTCGGGCGGTCCCGGTGAGGCGGTGACCGCGAAAGGATGGCCGGAGCGCGCCATCCTAGGGCCGAATCGAGCCGCCTGACCAGGGCTTTCCGGGACGTTTACCGGGACGGCCGCCGCGACCTCTACGGCATTGTCAGTGGTGTGGTGTGGAATGGATCTCGTGCCCGCACTGGAAGAACCACTGAAAAAGGTGCTCGGCCCTCCCACCGCGAAGGTGATGGCCGAGCACCTCGGCCTGCACACCGTCGGCGACCTTCTGCACCACTACCCGCGCAGATACGAGGAGCGGGGCCAGCTCACCCACCTCGCCGACCTCCCCATGGACGAGCACGTCACCGTGGTCGCGATGGTCGCCGACGCCCGCCTGCACACCTTCGCCTCCGCCAAGGCCCCACGCGGCAAGGGCCAGCGCCTCGAAGTCACCATCACCGACGGCAGCGGCCGCCTCCAACTGGTCTTCTTCGGCAACGGCGTTCACAAGCCCCACAAGGAGCTCCTGCCGGGCACCCGTGCGATGTTCGCGGGCAAGGTCTCCGTCTTCAACCGCCGTCTCCAACTGGCACACCCGGCCTACGAGTTGCTGCGCGGCGCCGACGACGAGGCAGCCGAATCCGTGGAGACCTGGGCGGGCGCCCTGATCCCCATCTACCCCGCCACCGCCAAGCTGGAGTCCTGGAAGATCGGCAAGGCGATCCAGACGGTCCTGCCCAGCGCCCAGGAAGCCGTCGACCCCCTCCCCGACAGCCTCCGCGCGGGCCGCGGCCTGGTCGCCCTCCCCGAGGCCCTCCTCAAGATCCACCGCCCCCACACCAAGGCCGACATCGAGGACGCCCGCTCCCGCCTCAAGTGGGACGAGGCCTTCGTCCTCCAGGTGGCCCTCGCCCGCCGCCGCTTCGCCGACGCCCAACTCCCCGCGGTACCGAGGAGGCCCGCCCCCGACGGCCTTCTCACGGCCTTCGACGACCGCCTCCCCTTCACCCTCACCGAGGGCCAGCAGAAGGTCTCCAGCGAGATCTTCGGCGACCTGGCCACGGAACATCCGATGCACCGGCTGCTGCAGGGAGAGGTGGGTAGCGGAAAGACAATGGTGGCGCTGCGCGCCATGCTCGCCGTGGTCGACGCAGGCGGCCAGGCCGCCATGCTCGCGCCCACCGAAGTGCTGGCCCAGCAGCACCACCGCTCCATCGTCGAGATGATGGGCGAGCTCGCCGAGGGCGGGATGCTGGGCGGGGCCGAGCAGGCCACCAAGGTCGTGCTGCTCACCGGCTCCATGGGAGCCGCCGCCCGCCGCCAGGCCCTGCTGGATCTCGTCACCGGCGAGGCCGGAATCGTGATCGGCACGCACGCGTTGATCGAGGACAAGGTGCAGTTCCACGACCTCGGGCTGGTCGTGGTCGACGAACAGCACCGGTTCGGCGTCGAGCAGCGCGACGCCCTGCGCGGCAAGGGCAAGCAGCCGCCCCATCTGCTCGTCATGACCGCCACCCCCATCCCGCGCACGGTCGCGATGACCGTCTTCGGTGACCTGGAGACCTCGGTCCTCGACCAGCTCCCCGCCGGCCGTTCCCCGATCGCCTCCCATGTCGTCCCGGCCGCCGACAAACCCCACTTCCTGGCCCGCGCCTGGGAGCGGGTGCGCGAGGAGGTGGAGAACGGCCATCAGGCGTACGTCGTCTGCCCCCGCATCGGCGACGAGGAGGACGACCCCAAGAAGGCCGGCAAGAAGAAGTCCCCCGAGGACGAGGCCGAGAAGCGCCCGCCGCTCGCCGTGCTGGAAGTGGCCGACCAACTCACCAAGGGGCCGCTCCAAGGCCTCAAGGTCGAGGTCCTGCACGGCCGGATGCACCCCGACGACAAGGACGCCGTCATGCGCCGCTTCGCCGCCGGCGAGACGGACGTGCTGGTCGCCACCACGGTCATCGAGGTCGGCGTGAACGTCCCGAACGCCACCGCCATGGTGATCATGGACGCCGACCGCTTCGGCGTCTCCCAGCTCCACCAGCTGCGTGGCCGAGTCGGCCGCGGCTCCGCGGCGGGCCTCTGCCTCCTGGTCACCGAGATGCCGGAGGCCAGCGCGGCCCGCCAGCGCCTGGCCGCGGTCGCCTCCACCCTCGACGGCTTCGAACTCTCCCGCATCGACCTGGAGCAGCGCCGCGAGGGCGACGTCCTGGGCCAGGCCCAGTCGGGCGCCCGTACCTCTCTGAGGGTCCTCGCTGTCATCGAGGACGAGGAGATCATCGCCGAGGCGCGAGACGAGGCTGCGGCACTGGTGGCGGCGGACCCGGAGCTGACGCAGCTTCCCGGCCTGCGGACGGCTCTGGATGCCCTCCTGGACGAGGAAAGGGAGCAGTACCTGGAAAAGGGGTGAGCGGAACCCACCCAGGGGCGCGGGGCTGTAATCCATATGCGGCTACCGCCGCGCGGGCGCGACCAGCCACACTGTTACCTAAAGCCGTCCACGACCAAGGACCGAAGATGACCCGCGTGATCGCCGGCGCAGCCGGCGGACGTCGTCTAGCCGTGCCCCCCGGCACGGGAACCCGTCCCACCTCAGACCGCGCACGCGAAGGTCTCTTCTCCACCTGGCAGTCCCTCCTGGGCGGCCCCCTGGAGGGGGAGAGGGTCCTCGACCTGTACGCCGGTTCAGGCGCCGTCGGCCTGGAGGCCCTGTCCCGAGGCGCAGGCCACACCCTCCTGGTGGAGGCCGACGCCAGAGCCGCCCGCGTCGTCCGTGAGAACGTCAAGAACCTCGGCCTCCCCGGCGCCGAGGTCCGCGCGGGCAAAGCGGAACAGATCATCCAGACTCCGGCGCCGACCGAGCCGTACGACATCGCCTTCCTCGACCCGCCGTACCGAGTCACAGATCACGATCTTCGCGAGATTCTCCTCACACTCCGCTCGGGGGGCTGGCTCGCGCCCGAGGCGCTCGTCACCGTGGAGCGCAGCACCAGAGGCGGCGAATTCAGATGGCCGGACGGCTTCGAGGCCATCCGGGCCCGTCGTTACGGCGAGGGAACGTTTTGGTACGGTCGCGCCGCCTCTACGTGCGAAGACGCACGATGACCGGACCGGAGAGCGAGGGATCACAAGTGCGCCGCGCCGTCTGTCCCGGGTCGTTCGACCCGATCACCAACGGACATATCGACATCATTTCCCGCGCCTCCAGGCTGTATGACGAGATCTACGTCGCCGTCATGATCAACAAGGCCAAGAAGGGCCTGTTCGAGATCGACGAGCGGCTCGACCTGATCCGCCAGGTCACGGCCGAGTACGGCAACGTCCGGGTCGAGGCCTTCCACGGCCTCCTCGTCGACTTCTGCAAGCAGCGCGACATCCCGGCCATCGTGAAGGGCCTGCGCGCGGTCAGCGACTTCGACTACGAGCTGCAGATGGCACAGATGAACATCGGTCTGTCGGGCGTCGAGACGCTGTTCGTCCCGACCAACCCCACCTACAGCTTCCTGTCCTCCTCCCTGGTCAAGGAGGTCGCGACCTGGGGCGGCGACATCTCCCACCTGGTGCCGCCGGTCGTCCTGGAGGCCCTCAACAAGCGCCTGCGCAAGGACTGATGGGGCTACAGTCGTCCCGTCCGTCTCCATCACAGCTGTAGAGAGTGGCGAGCACACGGTGGACGTGCAGAAGAAGCTCGACGAGATCGTCTCGGCGATCTCAGGTGCCCGGTCGATGCCCATGTCGGCCTCGTGCGTGGTCAACCGCGCCGAACTGCTCTCGATGCTCGAAGAGGTCCGTGAGGCCCTGCCCGGCTCGCTCGCCCAGGCCCAGGAGCTGATCGGCGGCCGTGAGCAGATGGTCGAGCAGGCCCGCCAGGAGGCCGAGCGGATCATCCAGGGCGCACACGCCGAGCGCGGCTCCCTGATCTCCGACACCGAGGTTGCCCGCCGCTCCCAGAACGAGGCCGAGCGCATCGTCGCCGAGGCCCGCAAGGAGGCCGAGGACATTCGCGCGGAGGCCGACGACTACGTCGACTCCAAGCTCGCCAACTTCGAGGTCGTCCTCACCAAGACCCTCGGCTCCGTCGGCCGCGGCCGCGAGAAGCTCCTCGGCACCGGCCCCGGCACCGACGAGCAGGGCTACGAGGACGAGGACGCCCCCGAGCGCAGCCACGACCCGGAGACCCTGCGCCGCAACGCCGACGCGTACGTCGACGTCAAGCTCGGCGCCTTCGAGGCGGTCCTGGCCAAGACCCTGGAGGCCGTCGGCCGGGGCCGGCAGAAGCTGCACGGCCGTATCGCCACCGACGACCTCGGCGCCCTCGCCGACGACATCAGCACCGTCCAGCACTCCAGCGACGCCGACTACCTCGCCGACCTCGCCGCTCTCGCGGAGCGGGACACCCCGGCGACCCCCGCGGAGCAGGCGCCGGCCGTACCGCCACAGCCGCAGTACGACCCGCAGACGCCACAGACCCCACAGCCGGCGTACGGCTATCAGCAGACGGACAACACCTACGGCGGCTACCCGCAGCAGGCGTACGCCCAGCAGCAGGACCCGTACGGCTACCAGCAGGCCGATCCCTACGCCTACCAGGGCTACGACGCCCAGCAGGCGGCGTACGACCAGCAGCAGGCCCAGCAGCCTCAGCAGGCCGCCTCGCAGTCGTACGCCCTCGACGAGACCAGCCTCTTCGACACCGGCATGATCACTCCGGAGCAGCTGAGGGCGTACGAGCAGGGTCGCGGCCAGTAGACCACCACCGGATTGGGCCGTGAGCGAAAGGTCCAGTATCCTGGCTCTTCGGTCGCGAGTACGTCCGCGATCAACGCTGCCCGCAAGCACCGATGGGCAGTGCCCCTTGAGCTCAGCAGATCGAAAGCAGGAATGGCGTGACAGCCCGCCTCGACCACCGCAACCCTCTCGTGTTCGACACGCACGAGCTGGGCCGGCGGCCCGGTGCGCTGCAGCGCCTGACCCGCACGGTCGACGCCCCCAAGGACTTCGGTGTCCAGGGAGTCGTCGGAGTGCCGGAAGGCGCCCCGGTGGAGCTCGAACTCCGACTTGAGTCGGTCATGGAAGGGGTGCTTGTCACAGGCACCGCCCGTGCACAGGCTGAGGGGGAGTGCGTAAGGTGTCTGGAGTCGCTTCAGCTCGATGTCGAAGCGGACTTCCAGGAGATGTTCTCGTACCCTGACGCCGACGACCGGGGCCGCGTCCACGCGGAACCGGGCGACGACGCCGAGGACGACGAGGACAGGCTCTTTCTTGAGGACGGCTTGTTCGACCTCGAATCCGTGCTGCGCGATGCGGTGGTGCTCGCACTGCCGATGCAGCCGGTGTGCCAGGAAGACTGCCCCGGCCTGTGCTCCGAGTGCGGAGCCCGGCTGGCGGACGACCCGGACCACCACCACGACGCCGTCGACATCCGTTGGGCGGCACTGAAGGGACTCGCCGGTTCACTCGGAGACGGCGAGAAGGACGAGATGAGCGGCGCCGAAGCGGAAGCGGGCGTCGACGAGAAGCAGGAGAAGTAGCCGTGGCTGTTCCGAAGCGGAAGATGTCGCGCAGCAACACGCGCCACCGCCGGTCGCAGTGGAAGGCTGCGGTCACCCCCCTGGTTGCGTGCGAGCGCTGCCACGAGCCCAAGCAGCAGCACATTGCGTGCCCGTCTTGCGGCACCTACAACAAGCGCCAGGTCCTAGAGGTCTGAGCGGCTGGTGAGAGGCACTGTGTCCACGCCGAAGAAGAACGCATCGGACAACCAGGCCTCGTCTCACACGCTGTTGGAAGGGCGGCTCGGGTACAAGCTTGAGTCCGCCCTTCTGGTGCGTGCGCTGACCCACCGGTCGTACGCGTATGAGAACGGCGGCCTGCCCACCAACGAGCGCCTGGAGTTCCTCGGGGACTCCGTCCTCGGCCTCGTTGTCACGGACACGCTGTACCGCACCCACCCCGACCTGCCCGAAGGCCAGCTGGCCAAGCTTCGGGCCGCGGTGGTCAACTCGCGTGCGCTGGCGGAGGTCAGCCGTGGGCTCGACCTGGGCTCCTTCATCCGGCTCGGCCGTGGTGAAGAGGGCACGGGCGGCCGGGACAAGGCGTCCATCCTCGCCGACACCCTGGAAGCGGTGATCGGCGCGGTCTATCTCGACCAGGGACTGGACTCGGCGGCGGAGCTGGTGCACCGCCTGTTCGACCCCCTGATCGAGAAGTCCTCGAACCTCGGAGCCGGCCTGGACTGGAAGACCAGTCTCCAGGAGCTCACCGCGACCGAGGGGCTCGGCGTGCCCGAGTACCTGGTCACGGAGACCGGCCCCGACCACGAGAAGACCTTCACTGCTGCCGCCCGCGTCGGAGGCGTCTCGTACGGCACCGGCACCGGCCGCAGCAAGAAGGAGGCGGAGCAGCAGGCCGCGGAATCCGCGTGGCGGTCCATCAGGGCCGCGGCGGACGAGCGAGCCAAGAAGGCGGCGGCGAACGCCGCCGAACCCGACGCCGACGCGTCGTCGGCCTCCGCCTGACCGAACAGCGCGATCCGAGCGCCCGCCCCGGCCACGGGGCGGGCGCTCGGCCCATACCCGCAAGGTGTGTACGGGGGATCCCATGCCCGAGTTGCCCGAGGTCGAGGTAGTCCGGCGCGGTCTGGAGCGGTGGGTCGCCCACCGGACGGTCGCCGATGCCGAGGTGCTGCACCCGCGTGCCGTACGCCGGCACATCGCCGGTGCGGACGACTTCGCGCACCGCCTCAAGGGGCATCGGATCGGCGTGCCCAGCCGGCGTGGCAAGTACCTGTGGCTGCCCCTGGAGGACACCACCCAGTCGATCCTGGCCCACCTCGGGATGAGCGGTCAGCTGCTGGTCCAGCCACAGGAAGCGCCCACCGAGAAGCATCTGCGCATCCGGGTCCGCTTCGCCGACGAGCTGGGCACCGAACTGCGCTTCGTCGACCAACGCACCTTCGGCGGACTGTCGTTGCACGACACCACCCCCGACGGACTGCCCGACGTCATCGCGCACATCGCCCGCGACCCGCTCGACCCGCTCTTCGACGACGAGGCCTTCCACCAGGCACTGCGCCGCAAGCGGACGACCATCAAACGGGCCCTGCTCGACCAGTCGCTGATCAGCGGCGTCGGCAACATCTACGCGGACGAGGCCCTTTGGCGCGCCCGCCTGCACTACGACCGCCCGACCGCGACCTTCACCCGCCCGCGCACCCTCGAACTCCTGGGCCACGTAAGGGACGTGATGAACGCGGCCCTCGCGGTGGGCGGCACCAGCTTCGACAGCCTGTATGTCAACGTCAACGGCGAGTCGGGCTACTTCGACCGGTCGCTCGACGCGTACGGCCGTGAGGGCCTGCCGTGCAAGCGGTGCGGTACGCCGATGCGCCGGCGGGCCTGGATGAACCGGTCCAGCTACTTCTGCCCGAAGTGTCAGAGGGCGCCGCGCCTCTCGTCGTAGCGCTGACGTGCCTGGAGTACGTCGTCCATCCGGCCCTCCACGAAGTGGATGAGGCTCAGCAGCCGTTCCGCGACCCCGCGCCCGAGCGGCGTCAGTTCGTAGTCGACCCGTGGGGGATTGGTCGGCTGGGCCTCGCGGTGCACCAGGCCGTCCCGCTCCAGGGCGTGCAGGGTCTGGGACAGCATCTTCTCGCTGACGCCGTCCACCCGGCGGCGCAGCTCGTTGAAGCGCAGCGACCCCTCGTACAGGGCGCCGAGCGTGAGCCCGCCCCAGCGGCCGGTGACGTGCTCCAGCGTGCCGCGCGAGGGACAGGCCTTGGCGAACACGTCGTACGGGAGGTCCTGCGCCTCCGTGCGCTCCTGCGTGGTGTCCATCCCGCAAGCGTACTCCGACGCAGCGCTGGCGTTGGGTTTGCGCTAACTTTCCGTTAGCTTTGATTGATCGCAGGGGGTGGCGACTTGGAAGAAGCTGTGTGGGACGGCCCGTTCCACCGGGTGCGCAGGGACGGATACGAGATCTGCTTCCTCCCGGGCGAGGGAGAAGATCTCGACGACGTCTGCGACGTCGACATGTGGGTGACGTTCGCCGACGGACAGCGCTGGTCGGGGACCGTCGCCACCCTCGACGAGGCGCGCCGCCTGATGGACCGGTGGCAGGACACGGGGGAGAGTCTCGGCGGTCGGTACTACTACGGCTGGGACAGCCTGATCGTGCGGGATCCGGGCATCCCCGCCATGGTCCGCGTCATCGACCACCTCGTGGAGACCGGCCACTACAGGGCGGCTCTGCGCCCCATCGGCCTCGCCGAGGACTGACGGACAAGGCCCGGAGCCCGGATCAGTAGCCGAAGTCCTGGGTCCACCAGGGGCCGCCCGCGCCGAAGTGCACGCCGACTCCCAGGGTCTTGAAATCGCAGTTCAGGATGTTGGCCTTGTGGCCCGGGCTGTTCATCCAGGCTTCCATGACCGCGGCCGCGTCGGCCTGGCCGCGGGCTATGTTCTCGCCACCGAGGTCCGTTATGCCGGCCTTCGCGGCCCGGTCCCACGGGGACGCCCCGCTGGGGTCGGTGTGATCGAAGAAGCCCCGGTCGGCCATGTCCGCGCTGAAGGCCTGGGCCAGATCGGTGAGCGAGCTGTTCGCGGCGACCGCGCTGCAGCCGACCTGTGCGCGCTCCTCGTTGACGAGCTTCAGCACCTCGGCCGCGGCGGCGGCCTCCGCGGAGACCTGCACGGGGGCGCCGGCCTGCTCCTTGCCCGGTTCCTTCGTCTTCGCGGGCGCCGGAGCCTTCGTGGCCTTGCGCGAAGGGGTCTCCTGCTGCTTCTCGCTGGGCGTCGCCGGCGGCTTCTTCGACGGGGTCTTCGTCGGCGCGGCCGACGAGGTCGAGGGAGCCGGCGAGGCGGGTCGGTCGACGTCGCGGCTGGTCGGGTCGCCGCCGTCCTCCCGCTCCGCGCTGCCGGACGTGCCGCCCTGCTCGCTGGGGGAGTTGGTCGGGGTGTCGGCGGCCTGCACCCTGTCCGCGCCGCTGCCGCCGAGCTGGTAGTTCTCGACGCCGGGCACCACACCCGTGGCGACCGCGACCGTGCCCAGGGCGACCGCCGCGGACACGCCGAGCAGCCCGGTCTTCACCGGGGCCCCGGCCTTCTTCCTACGGCGGTGCGAGCGGTCGCCGGAGCGAGGGGAGCCGGCGTCGGGCGTGAAGCCGTCACTGCGGAAGGCCGCCGCGGTTGCCCGCTTGTCGTCGCTCGGGAAGGTCGTGGCGGCCGTGATGGCGTCGTAGCCGTCGTCCGTGGCGAAGAGGTAGGCGTCGCTCCTCGCGTAGGCCTCGGCGTACGCCTCCGGGTTCAGATAGGGCGCGATGCCCCTCGTGGGTCTGTCGCTCGCGTACGAGTCCAGCGGGTCGTGGCTCTCCGTATAGGAGCCGTCCGTGTGTGTGACCCCCGTGGCGCGGCCCCTGGCGGCGCGGCCGGCGGCGGAGCGTCGGTGGCGTCCCATGTTCTGGCCTTCCTCGTCCGTGCGGTCTCAACGTCCTCACAGAACTCACTCGATCGTGTGAGTTTCATATGGGATTCATTGGGTGGGGACGGTACCGCATGGCGCCCGAGGAGGAAGTGCCCGGAGAGACATTGGCCCGTTAGGTTGCACTCATGAGCGAGGATGTACGACTGATCGCCTGGGTGCGAGGACGCGTCCAAGGTGTGGGTTTCCGCTGGTTCACGCGGGCCAAGGCCCTGGAGATCGGAAGCCTGAGTGGTTTTGCTCTCAATTTGGACGACGGCAGGGTCCAGGTGGTCGCGGAAGGGTCGCGAGAGGGCTGCGAGGGACTTCTGGACTGGCTTCAGGGCAACGACACGCCCGGGCGGGTGGACGGAGTCACCGAGATCTGGGACACACCCCGCGGGGGTTACGACGGCTTCGCCATCCGCTGAGCCGGTTCTGTAAAGCGGGCCCGGCACAAGCGGAGGGATCTGCCACCGGCAACTGCCCCGAGCAGAAATGAGCAGGTGGTTGCCAAGAACCCCACTGCGGTGGCAGGCTCCGCACCTAAGAATGATCGCCACGCCCCGAGGGGCCCGCAGGAGTCGCCGCACCGCCGCTTTCCGGCCGTGCGCCCCCGGGTTTGCCACCGATACGGGGCGTGATCGTGTTGACCGTCAAACTTTTTGGTGAGACGCTGAAAGCCCCGCGCACCTTAGCTGTTTGGCATGGCTGAACGGCAGCACAATTCCAAGCCTGCCAAGCAACCGCGGGTGCGAATCCCTCACGACCCACACCGCTTCGGTCGGTCACTCAGTGTGGAGGACCATCCATCATGGCAAAGGCGCTTCTCGGTTACGTCGGCGGCTCCGACCCGCGACTCCTCGCCGAGATGCGACGGCTCCAGCAGCGTGTCCAGGACCTGGAATCCGAGCTCGTACGGATCCAGGAGGAGAACGACGCGCTGACGGCTGCCGCTTCTCACGACAGGATCATGGAGAGCATCGACGCACACCAGGCGGAGCCTGCGCTCACCTGATCACTGCATCGCTCCACGACAGCACCAGCAGTGGTTGGGCGGCCCGTATCAACCGCTAAGTTCAACCGCTAAGTTGTCAACGGCTGGCCAGTCAGCCGTCGGGAAGTTGCAAGGGACGCTTCGGCGTCCCTTCTTTCTTGCCCCCGCCTTAATGCCTCGCGCATCCTTTCACCCTCTATAACGTCTGGTGTGCCCTGCACGTTCATCGGTGAAACCGTGCGTTCATGGAGCGAAACATCCCCGGAAGGTAGAGTCCAGCGGCGTGCACCTCAAGGCCCTGACCCTCCGCGGGTTCAAGTCGTTCGCCTCGGCGACCACGCTCCGGTTCGAGCCGGGCATCACGTGCGTCGTCGGGCCCAACGGCTCGGGCAAGTCCAATGTGGTGGACGCGCTCAGCTGGGTCATGGGCGAGCAGGGCGCCAAGTCGCTGCGCGGCGGCAAGATGGAGGACGTCATCTTCGCCGGCACCACCGGCCGCCCGCCGCTGGGCCGCGCCGAGGTGTCGCTGACCATCGACAACTCCGACGGGGCGCTGCCCATCGAGTACGCCGAGGTCACCATCACGCGGATCATGTTCCGCAACGGCGGCAGCGAGTACCAGATCAACGGCGACACGTGCCGCCTCCTCGACATCCAGGAACTGCTCTCCGACTCCGGCATCGGCCGCGAGATGCACGTCATCGTCGGCCAGGGCCAGCTCGACTCCGTCCTGCACGCCGACCCGATGGGCCGCCGCGCCTTCATCGAGGAGGCCGCGGGCGTCCTCAAGCACCGCAAGCGCAAGGAGAAGGCGCTCCGGAAGCTGGACGCGATGCAGGCCAACCTCGCGCGCGTGCAGGACCTCACGGACGAACTGCGCCGCCAGCTGAAGCCGCTGGGCCGGCAGGCGGCGGTCGCACGCAGGGCCGCGGTCATCCAGGCGGATCTGCGCGACGCCCGGCTCCGACTCCTCGCCGACGATCTCGTACGGCTGCGGGAGGCGCTGCAGGCCGAGGTCGCCGACGAGGCCGCGCTGAAGGAGCGCAAGGAGGCCGCCGAACAGGAGCTGAAGAAGGCGCTTCAGCGCGAGGCGCTCCTGGAGGACGAGGTACGCCGGCTCACGCCGCGCCTGCAGCGGGCCCAGCAGACCTGGTACGAGCTGTCCCAGCTGGCCGAGCGGGTGCGCGGCACGATCTCGCTGGCCGACGCGCGCGTGAAGAGCGCGACGTCCGCGCCGCCGGACGAGCGTCGGGGCCGCGACCCCGAGGACATGGAGCGCGAGGCCGCCCGGATCCGGGAGCAGGAGGCCGAGCTCGAAGCCGCGCTGGAGGCGGCCGAGCGGGCCCTTGAGGACACGATCGCCCACCGCGCCGAACTGGAGCGGGAGCTCGCCCTCGAAGAGCGCCGTCTGAAGGACGTCGCCCGCGCGATCGCCGACCGCCGTGAAGGGCTCGCCCGGCTGAACGGCCAGGTCAACGCGGCGCGCTCGCGGGCCGCCGCCGCCCAGTCCGAGATCGACCGGCTGGCCGCCGCCCGCGACGAGGCCCAGGAGCGTGCCTTCGCCGCCCAGGAGGAGTACGAGGCCCTGAAGGCCGAGGTCGACGGGCTCGACGCCGACGACGCGGAACTCGGCGAGCAGCACGACGCCGCGAAGGGGCGCCTGAGGGAGGCGGAGGCGGCCCTGACGGCGGCCCGCGAGGCGGCCACCGCGGCAGAACGCAGCCGCGCCGCGACCCAGGCCCGCCATGAGGCGCTCGCCCTCGGCCTGCGCCGCAAGGACGGCACAGGCGCGCTGCTCGGCGCGAAGGACCGCCTCACGGGACTGCTGGGCCCGGCTGCGGAACTGTTGACGGTGACGCCGGGCCATGAGGTGCCGCTGGCGGCGGCCTTCGGGGCGGCGGCGGACGCGATCGCGGTGACGTCTCCGTCTGCTGCGGCCGAGGCGATCCGGTTGTTGCGCAAGCAGGATGGCGGAAGGGCGGCCCTGCTGCTGGCGGGGGAGGCGGTGGACGCTTCGGCTGCAACGCCCCCAAGGGGCGCGGGGAACTGCGCGCCCAGCCACAACGCACCCGCAGACGCCGGACTCCAGGAATCGGCACCACCTGCGGCGAACTTCGTTCGTGGCCCTTCCGAACTCATGACCGCCGTACGCCGCCTCCTCCACGGCATCGTCGTCGTCGACACCCTCGAAGACGCCGAGGACCTCGTCTACACCCACCCCCACCTCACCGCCGTAACCGCCGAAGGCGACCTCCTCGGCGCCCACTTCGCGCACGGCGGCTCCGCAGGCGCCCCCAGCCTCCTCGAAGTACAGGCCTCCGTGGACGAGGCCGCCGCCGAACTCGAAGAGCTGGCCGTCCGCTGCGAGGAACTCACCGAGGCACAGCACGCGGCCGCCGAACAGCGCAAGGCATCCGCCGCGCTCGTGGAGGAGCTGGGGGAGCGGCGCAGGGCGGCGGACCGGGAGAAGTCGTCCGTGGCCCAGCAGCTCGGCCGGCTCGCCGGCCAGGCGCGGGGCGCGGCAGGGGAAGCGGAGCGCTCCGTCGCCGCCGCCGCACGGGCCCAGGAGTCGCTCGACAAGGCCCTGATGGAGGTCGAGGAACTGGCCGAGCGCCTCGCCGTCGCCGAGGAGATGCCGGTCGAGGAGGAGCCCGACACGTCGGTACGGGACCGTCTCGCGGCCGACGGGGCCAACGCCCGCCAGACCGAGATGGAGGCCCGCCTCCAGGCCCGTACGCACGAGGAACGCGTCAAGGGACTGGCCGGCCGCGCCGACTCCCTCGACCGCGCCGCCCGAGCGGAGCGGGACGCACGCGCGCGTGCCGAACAGCGACGGGCCCGGCTGCGCCACGAGGCGGCCGTCGCGGAAGCCGTCGCCTCCGGTACGCGGCAGCTGCTGTTGCACGTCGAGGTCTCCCTCGCCCGCGCCGACGAGGAGCGCACTGCCGCCGAGGCCGCCAAGGCGCGGCGCGAGCAGGAACTCACCGTCGCCCGTAACCAGGGCCGCGACCTCAAGGCCGAGCTCGACAAGCTGACCGACTCCGTGCACCGGGGCGAGGTGCTCGGCGCGGAGAAGCGGATGCGGATCGAGCAGCTGGAGACCAAGGCGCTGGAGGAGCTGGGCGTGGAGCCCGCCGGGCTCGTCTCCGAGTACGGCCCCCACCAGCTCGTACCGCCTTCCCTGGCCGCCGAGGGCGAGCAGCTTCCCGAGGATCCCGAGCACCCCCGCAACCAGCCCAAGCCGTTCGTGCGGGCCGAGCAGGAGAAGCGGCTCAAGGCCGCCGAGCGGGCCTACCAGCAGCTCGGCAAGGTCAATCCGCTCGCGCTGGAGGAGTTCGCGGCGCTGGAGGAACGGCACAAGTTCCTCAGTGAGCAGCTCGAAGACCTCAAGAAGACCCGCGCCGACCTGCTCCAGGTCGTCAAGGAGGTCGACGAACGCGTCGAGCAGGTCTTCACCGAGGCGTACTGGGACACGGCCCGGGAGTTCGAGGGCGTCTTCAGCCGGCTGTTCCCCGGCGGCGAGGGGCGGCTGATCCTGACCGACCCCGACAACATGCTCACCACGGGTGTCGATGTCGAGGCGCGTCCGCCCGGCAAGAAGGTCAAGCGGCTGTCGCTGCTCTCGGGTGGTGAGCGCTCACTCACCGCCGTGGCGATGCTGGTGTCGATCTTCAAGGCCCGCCCGAGCCCGTTCTACGTCATGGACGAGGTCGAGGCCGCCCTCGACGACACCAACCTCCAGCGGCTGATCCGCATCATGCAGGAGCTGCAGGAGGCCTCGCAGCTGATCGTGATCACACACCAGAAGCGCACGATGGAGGTCGCCGACGCGTTGTACGGCGTCTCGATGCAGGGCGATGGTGTGTCGAAGGTGATCAGCCAGCGGCTTCGCTGACGCCGTCAGCCGCCTTTCATTCAAGAGTCGAACACATTCCCCTCACCTGGGCGCTTCTATGTCACATCCGGGACCCCTTGACTTCGGAATCTGAAGACATAGGGTCAGCGACGTTGCTTTTGCCTTCACCCGGCAGCGTTGCCGGTGCCCGAGGAGTACACGTGACCAGCACAGCGCAGGCACCCACGTCAGGGGCCAGGACGGCTCAGCCCGAACATCTCGGGCACGTCGTCTTCATCACCGCGGCGGCCGCCATGGGCGGCTTCCTCTTCGGCTACGACAGTTCCGTCATCAACGGAGCCAACGGCGGCATCCAGGCCCGGTTCGACCTCAGCTCCGGTGTCACCGGTACCGTCGCCGCCAGCGCCCTGCTCGGCAGCGCCCTCGGCGCCGCGATCGCCGGCCGCATAGCCGACCGCATCGGCCGCATCCGCGTCATGCAGATCGCGGCGGTGCTGTTCGCCGTGAGTGCCGTCGGTTCCGGACTGCCGTTCGCCGCGTGGGACCTCGCCGCCTGGCGTGTCCTCGGCGGTATCGCCATCGGTATGGCCTCGGTCATCGGCCCGGCCTACATCGCCGAGGTCGCCCCGCCCGCCTACCGTGGCAGGCTCGCCTCGTTCCAGCAGGCCGCCATCGTCATCGGCATCGCCGTCTCCCAGTTGGTCAACTGGGCCATCCTGAACATGGCCGACGGCGAGGAGCGCGGCACGGTGGCGGGCCTGGAGGCCTGGCAGTGGATGCTCGGCGTGATGCTCGTGCCCGCCGTGGTCTACGGCCTGCTGTCCTTCGCCATCCCCGAGTCCCCGCGCTACCTGATCAGCGTCGGCCGTGTCGACGACGCGAAGAAGGTCCTCGCCGACGTCGAGGGCGACGCGAACCTGGACGCCCGGGTCGCCGAGATCGACCAGGCGATGCGCAGTGACCACAAGTCGACGTTCAAGGACCTGCTGGGCGGCCGCTTCGGGCTGCTGCCGATCGTGTGGATCGGTATCGGCCTCTCCGTCTTCCAGCAGCTGGTCGGCATCAACGTCATCTTCTACTACTCGAACCTGCTGTGGCAGTCCGTCGGCGTCGACCCGTCGAGCTCGTTCTTCTACTCGTTCGAGACCTCGATCATCAACATCATCGGCACCGTGATCGCGATGATCTTCGTGGACCGCATCGGCCGCAGGCCGCTCGCCCTCATCGGCTCCGTCGGCATGGGCATCTCGCTCGCGGCGGCCGCCTGGTCCTTCTCCTTCCAGCACGGCAACGACCCGCTGCCGACCGCGCAGGGCTACGTCGCGCTGATCGCCGCCAACGCCTTCGTCCTCTTCTTCGCCCTGTCCTGGGGCGTGGTCGTCTGGGTCATGCTCGGCGAGGTCTTCCCGAACAAGATCCGCGCCGCCGCCCTGGGCGTGGCCGCCTCGGCCCAGTGGATCGCCAACTGGGTGATCACGATCACCTTCCCGGACCTGTCGGACTGGAACCTGTCGCTCACCTACGTGGCATACGCGGTGTTCGCCTTCCTCTCCATCCCCTTCATCCTCAAGTTCGTGCCCGAGACCAAGGGCAAGAAGCTGGAGGAGATGGGCTGACCGGCCCCCGAACCCGGGGGGAAGGGCCAAGTCCCCGCTGCCCCTCTCCCCGTATCCCCGCCGCCGCCCCGGCTCGGCCACTGCCCGAGCCGGGGCGGCGGTGTCGTGTACGACGGGTCAGGCGCCGAGTCCCGGCAGCACCCGCTCGCAGAACAGCCGCAGACTCCGCCACCCCTCCTCCACGGGCATCCCGCCCGACAAGGGATGCAGCACGTAGTTGTCGAACCCCAGCGCCACGCACTCCTCAGGCGTCACGATCCGGTACACGCCCTCGGCGCGCAGCTCGTCCACCGTCGTGGCCGCCGACTTCACGGCGGACCGCACCTCGCCGGACTGCCAGGAGGCATACGTCCGCGCCTCGTGCAGGAAGTGCCGGCCGTGCTCGCCCCAGGCCCGGTCGGGGTCCTCGGCGATGTGCAGCAGGGGTGTCTCGGCGGCCGGCATCATGGTCCAGCCCTCGGTGCCGTACTCGACCAGCCGCTCCTTGTAATACGCCTCCAGCTCCGGCAGATGCGCGCTGGGGAAGAACGGCAGGCCGAGGCGGGCGGCCCGGCGGGCGGCGGCCTTCGAGGAGCCGCCGACCAGGAGCAGGGGGTGCGGGTCGGTGCAGGGGCGCGGGGTGACCCGCACCGTACGGCCGCGGTACTCGAACTCCTCGCCGGTCCACGCCTTCAGCAGCGTCTCCAGCAGCTCGTCCTGGAGTTTTCCGCGCCGCTTCCAGTCCACGTCGAACTGGGCGTACTCCTCGGGCCGGTACCCGATCCCGGCGACCGTCACCAGCCGCCCGCCGCTCAGCAGATCCAGCACCGCGATCTCCTCGGCCAGCCGCAGCGGGTCGTGCAGCGGACCGATGATCGCCGAGACGGTGACCGCGAGGCGCTCGGTCGCTCCGAAGACCGCGGCCGCGAAGGCGAACGGTGACGGCAGCCAGTTGTTCTCGGCGCCGTGATGCTCCTCCGTCTGCACGGTGGTGATCCCGTGCTTATCGGCGTACGCGGCCATCCGGACGGCGGCCTGGTAGCGGGCGGCCAGTGCGGCGGGGGTCGCGTCGGGCTCGACGAGGTTGAAGCGTACGACCGTGACGGGCATGGGGGTCCCCCTTCACCGGGCGAGTGTGAAGGCGGACGTTAGCTGACGGTGTGTCAGACATCCAGAGGGGTGTCGCAGGACTCCATGGCCGATACTGGACGGGTTATGGACATCGTCATCCTTGCTGTAGTCATCGCCGTGGTCGTGCTCGGCGCGCTCGGCGGGCTCATCGTCGGCAGCCGGCGCAAGAAGCCGCTGCCCCCGCCGCCGCCCGCCGCGCCCGACATCACCGCCCCTCCGGCCGAGCCGCACGTCGGCGACGAGGCCGAGACGCCGCGCGACGAACCGCGCCGGACCATAGAGGAGGTGGATCTTCCCGACGGCTCGACCGGGGTCGCCGTCGAGGAACCGCCCGTAGTCGAAGAGCTCCCGCCGACCGAGATCGAGGTCCCGGAGCCCACCGCCGGCCGCCTGATCCGTCTGCGCGCCCGGCTCTCCCGCTCCCAGAACGCCCTCGGCAAGGGGCTGCTCACGCTCCTGTCGCGCGAGCACCTCGACGAGGACACCTGGGAGGAGATCGAGGACACCCTGCTCACCGCCGACGTCGGCGTGGCTCCCACCCAGGAACTGGTCGAGGGACTGCGCGAGCGTGTGAAGGTCCTCGGCACCCGCACCCCCGCGGAGCTGCGCGGCCTGCTGCGCGAGGAACTCCTCAAGCTGGTCGGCACCGACTTCGACCGCACGGTCAAGACCGAGCCGGAGACCAGCAAGCCCGGCATCGTGATGGTCGTCGGCGTCAACGGCACCGGCAAGACCACCACCACCGGCAAGCTCGCCCGCGTCCTCGTGGCCGACGGCCGCAGCGTGGTCCTCGGCGCCGCCGACACCTTCCGTGCCGCCGCCGCCGACCAGCTCCAGACCTGGGGTGAGCGGGTCGGCGCCTACACCGTGCGCGGGCCGGAGGGCGGCGACCCCGCCTCCGTCGCCTTCGACGCGGTGAAGGAGGGCAAGGAGATGGGGTCCGACGTCGTCCTCATCGACACCGCCGGGCGCCTGCACACCAAGACCGGCCTCATGGACGAGCTCGGCAAGGTCAAGCGGGTCGTCGAGAAGCACGCTCCGCTGGACGAGGTGCTGCTCGTGCTGGACGCCACGACAGGGCAGAACGGCCTGGTCCAGGCCCGCGTCTTCGCCGAGGTCGTCGACATCACCGGCATCGTGCTCACCAAGCTGGACGGCACGGCCAAGGGCGGCATCGTGGTCGCGGTCCAGCGCGAGCTGGGCGTACCGGTGAAGCTGGTCGGGCTCGGCGAGGGCGCCGACGACCTGGCGCCGTTCGAGCCGGAGGCGTTCGTTGACGCCCTTATCGGCGAGTGAATTCACCTCACCTACGAAATTTCGTATGTGGTCGGTCGAAGAAGTGCCCGCCTCCCAAGGTGCATTTGGGAGACGGGCGCTTCGCTGTGTACACCTATGCGCGCGACCTGTGGGCCACGTAGGCCAAGGTCCCCAGCAGTAGCCGCGCAGCCGGTGGCTTCGTCGCCGTGTCCAGTGCCGGGGGTCGCAGCCAGCGCACCGGGCCCAGGCCGCCCCGGTCGGACGGCGGGGCCGTGATGTGCGTACCGGGGCCGAGGCCGCGCAGATCGAGGTGGGTCGGGTCGTCCCAGCCCATGCGGTAGAGGAGCTCGGGGAGCTCGGCTGCGGCGCCGGGGGCGACGAAGAAGTGGGCGCGGCCGTCGGGGGTCGCGGTGACCGGGCCGAGGGGGAGGCCCATGCGTTCGAGCCGGGCCAGCGCGCGGCGTCCGGCGGGCTCGGCCACCTCGATCACGTCGAACGCGCGCCCGACGGGCAGCATCACCGCGGCGCCCGGGACCTCTGCCCACGCCTTGCTGACCTCGTCGAGTGTGGCCCCGGCCGGAACCTCGGGCGCGAAGGCGAGGGGGTGTGCGCCGGGCGCGTCACAGTCGGAGTGGCCGCACGAACAGGCGCCCGCCGCGGCCCGCGCGCCCGGCACCACGTCCCAGCTCCACAAGCCGGTGAACTCGGCGACGGTGGTGCACTCCGAGGAACGGCCGCGTCGTCGCGAGCCGGATCGGATCTCCCGGATGCCGCCGATCGTGAAGCCCATGCCCCCTCCAACGGGTCCAGCGCGCCGGTGGTTACGACGCGGATGCGGAACGTGACCCTGTGTGTTCCCTGGGGTGACCGGTTGCCTCCTGGCTCCGCTCGGTTCACGCGGCGCTTTGAGGTGCTCAGGGTTGTGGACTCCGCGACGCACGCCCCAGAGTGCTTCGCTCTGCCCACTTCCGGTCGTCCCATGTCAAGTGAATCGCGTAGAGGCCACCGTTAGTTCATTCGAAGGGGTGGCGAATGGTGGCGATTCCGGGATCGCCATGGCTGGAGGCGTGATCGTAGGATTACTGTGAGTGCACACAGCTTCGGGGCACATGCGCTCGTGGGTATGCCGGGGGCAAGTCGGCTTTCCGTTCGAAGGGTGAGAACCGCCGGACGGCGACCGTATTTACCGGCATTCTGATAGGGCTTGGCGCACTCGGTGACAAGTGGTCCAAGGGATGGGGGCGTTCCAGTGAGCGGCAACAGCGGAAGCGGTACGAGTGCAGGTAGCGCATCGCACGCTGACAAGCGCCCGAACGAACTGCTCACGTCCTGGTTCGTGCGCAGCGGCTGGTCGAAGGGCGAACTCGCCCGTCAAGTGAACCGCCGCGCCCGCCAGTTGGGTGCCAACCACATCTCGACCGACACCTCCCGCGTACGCCGCTGGCTGGACGGCGAGAACCCCCGCGAGCCCATCCCGCGGATCCTGTCCGAGCTGTTCTCCGAGCGGTTCGGCTGCGTCGTCTCCGTCGAGGACCTCGGTCTGCGCGCCGCCCGTCAGTCACCCTCCGTGTCCGGTGTCGACCTGCCCTGGACGGGTCCGCAGACGGTGGCCCTGCTGAGCGAGTTCTCCCGCAGTGACCTGATGCTGGCGCGGCGCGGCTTTCTCGGGAGTTCGCTGGCCCTGTCCGCGGGCCCGGCGCTCATCGAGCCGATGCAGCGCTGGCTGGTCCCCGCCCCGCCCGCCCCGCACCACGAGACCCGGCCCGTCCCCTCCACACGTGCGCGTGGCCGCCTGTCCAAGCCCGAGCTGGACCTCCTGGAGTCCACCACCGTGATGTTCCGGCAGTGGGACGCCCAGTGCGGCGGCGGCCTGCGCCGCAAGGCGGTCGTCGGCCAGCTGCACGAGGTGACCGACCTGCTGCAGGAACCCCAGCCCGAGGCCACCACCCGCAAGCTGTTCAAGGTCGCCGCCGAGCTGGCCGAGCTGGCCGGCTGGATGTCCTACGACGTCGGACTGCAGCCGACCGCGCAGAAGTACTTCGTCCTCGCGCTGCACGCCGCCAAGGAGGCCGGTGACCGGCCGCTCGGCTCGTACATCCTCTCCAGCATGAGCCGCCAGATGATCCACCTCGGCCGGCCCGACGACGCCCTGGAGCTGATCCATCTCGCGCAGTACGGCAGCCGGGACTGCGCCGGCCCGCGCACCCAGTCGATGCTGTATGCGATGGAGGCCCGCGCCTACGCCAACATGGGCCAGCCCGGCAAGTGCAAGCGGGCGGTCCGGATGGCCGAGGACACCTTCACCGAGGCCGGGGACTGGGACGAGCCGGACCCCGACTGGATCCGCTTCTTCTCCGAGGCCGAGCTGTACGGCGAGAACTCCCACTCCTACCGCGACCTCGCCTATGTCGCCGGCCGCAGCCCGACGTACGCCTCGCTGGCCGAACCCGTGATGCAGCGGGCCGTGGACCTGTTCGAGAAGGACAGCGAGCACCAGCGGTCGTATGCGCTGAACCTGATCGGCATGGCCACGGTGCATCTGCTGCGTCGCGAGCCCGAGCAGAGCGCGGTCTACGCCGAGCAGGCCATGCGTATCGCCAAGAAGGTGCGCTCCGAGCGCGTCAACACTCGTATTCGAAAGACCGTCGACACGGCTGTGCGCGACTTCGGGGATCTCGCCGAGGTCGTGGACCTCACCGACCGGCTGTCGGTGGAACTGCCGGAGAGCGTCGAGGCGGTCTGAGCCCCGGGTCATTCCCGGAAACCCCCAGAACCCCGGCCGCGGCCGGCCCTCCCGAACTGCCCGACTCGGCTCCCCCATGCCAGGTCATCGGAAGGCCCGCCGCGGTCGGCTCTGCTCCTTCAACGAAGGTTGCGCCACGATAACGATCGCGCAGCCCAACATCTCGCAGTTCATCAACGCGTAACACGCACGGCACCTTCGTCACGGCGGCGAAACAACCAGGGGCGCCCACCGAAACCGCGCTGCGTCAATCTCGTGGCGCATAACCGGCCCGCCCCTCATTCCGCTCAGGCTTCGCCCGCACGGGGCCGTACCAATGACGAGGAGACGCCGATGGCACCAGCCATCATGATGGCGGCAGACAAGGTAGAGCTGTCGCCCGCCAACACAGGTTTCATGCTCATCTGTTCCGCCCTGGTGATGCTCATGACCCCGGGCCTGGCCTTCTTCTACGGAGGCATGGTCCGCGTCAAGAGCACCCTGAACATGCTGATGATGAGCTTCATCAGCCTTGGGATCGTCACCATCCTGTGGGTGCTGTACGGCTTCTCCATGGCGTTCGGCACCGACTCCGGCAGCCTCATCGGCTGGAACTCCGACTGGGTCGGCCTCACCGGGGTCGACAAGGGCGAGCTGTGGGGTACCTACAACATCCCGCTCCTTGCCTTCATGGTCTTCCAGCTCATGTTCGCGATCATCACACCCGCCCTGATCAGCGGTGCTCTCGCGGACCGGGTGAAGTTCTCGGCCTGGGCCCTGTTCATCGCGCTGTGGGCGACGATCGTCTACTTCCCTGTGGCCCACTGGGTCTGGGGTGAGGGCGGCTGGGCCTTCGACATGGGCGTGATCGACTTCGCCGGTGGTACGGCGGTTCACATCAACGCGGGTGCCGCGGCGCTCGGTGTGATCCTCGTCATCGGCAAGCGGGTCGGGTTCAAGAAGGACCCGATGCGTCCGCACAGCCTGCCGCTGGTCATGCTCGGCGCCGGTCTGCTGTGGTTCGGCTGGTTCGGCTTCAACGCCGGCTCGTGGCTGGGCAACGACGACGGCGTCGGCACGCTGATGTTCGTCAACACGCAGGTCGCCACCGCCGCCGCCATGCTGGCCTGGCTGATCTACGAGAAGATCCGCCACGGCGCGTTCACCACGCTGGGCGCCGCCTCCGGTGCCGTCGCGGGCCTCGTCGCCATCACCCCGTCCGGTGGTGCGGTCACCCCGCTCGGCGCGATCGCCGTCGGTGCCATCGCCGGTGTCCTGTGCGCCATGGCCGTCGGCCTGAAGTACAAGTTCGGCTACGACGACTCGCTCGACGTCGTCGGTGTCCACCTGGTCGGCGGTGTCGTCGGCTCCCTCCTGATCGGCTTCTTCGCCAGCGGTAAGGGCCAGTCCGAGGCCACGGGCGTCTTCTACGGCAACCACAGCTTCGACCAGCTGTGGAAGCAGCTCGCCGGTGTCGGCGCTGTCCTCGCCTACTCCCTGATCGTCTCCGCGATCCTCGCCTTCATCCTCGACAAGACCATCGGTATGCGGGTCTCCGAGGACGAAGAGGTCACCGGTATCGACCAGGCCGAGCACGCCGAGACCGCATACGACTTCAGCGGCGCCGGTGGCGGTGCTGCGAAGACCGCCGTCGCGGCTCCGGCCGCAGCCGCGAGCAAGAAGGTGGACGCATGAAGCTCATCACCGCAGTCGTCAAGCCGCACCGGCTCGACGAGATCAAGGAAGCCCTCCAGGCCTTCGGAGTGCACGGCCTGACGGTCACCGAGGCGAGCGGCTACGGTCGTCAGCGGGGCCACACCGAGGTCTACCGCGGTGCCGAGTACACCGTGGACCTGGTCCCGAAGATCCGCATCGAGGTACTGGCCGAGGACGACGACGCCGAGCAGCTGATCGACGTCATCGTCAAGGCCGCCCGCACTGGCAAGATCGGTGACGGCAAGGTCTGGTCCCTGCCGGTCGAGACGGCCGTACGGGTCCGGACCGGTGAGCGCGGGCCGGACGCGCTCTGAGGACGCGCTTCGCGAGAAGTGCTCTGGAGAGACGCGCTCCACGAGTGGCGCTCTGAACAGAAGAAGGACAGGAGTCGCTGGGTGACGGGTACGGACGTTCGCAAGGATGCAGAGGACTCGGGACCCAGCGGCTACGCGGCGGCCCGGCTGCGTCTCCTCACCGAGGGGGCGCAGTCCGGGCCGCCGCGCCGTGCCGCCCTCGCGGAGCTGACCGACGAATGGCTGACCGGCCTGTTCGCGGCCGGTGCCGAAGGGCTGCGCGGCGTCTCCCTGGTCGCCGTCGGCGGGTACGGCCGCGGCGAGCTGTCCCCGCGCAGCGACCTGGATCTGGTCCTGCTGCACGACGGCGGTGACAGCAAGGCGGTGGCCGCGCTGGCCGACCGCATCTGGTACCCGATCTGGGACCTCGGCCTCGCCCTCGACCACTCCGTGCGTACGCCCGCCGAGGCCCGCAAAACGGCAGGCGAGGACCTCAAGGTCCAGCTGGGCCTGCTGGACGCCCGGCACATCGCCGGCGACCTGGGCCTCACGGCCGGACTGCGTACGGCCGTCCTCGCCGACTGGCGCAACCAGGCACCCAAGCGCCTGCCCGAACTCCAGGAGCTCACCGCCGAACGCGCCGAGCGGCAGGGCGAGCTGCAGTACCTCCTGGAACCCGATCTGAAGGAAGCGCGCGGCGGCCTGCGGGACGCCACCATCCTGCGCGCCGTCGCCGCCTCCTGGCTGGCCGACGCCCCGCGCGAGGGCCTCGCCGACGCCCGGCGCCGACTGCTCGACGTACGCGACGCCCTCCACCTGACCACCGGGCGGGCCACCGACCGGCTCGCGCTGCAGGAGCAGGACCAGGTCGCCGCCGAGCTCGGGCTGCTCGACGCGGACACGCTGCTGCGCCAGGTGTACGAGGCGGCCCGGGTCATCTCGTACGCCAGCGATGTGACGTGGCGTGAAGTGGGGCGGGTACTGCGGGCACGCGCCGTACGGCCGCGGCTGCGCGCCATGCTCGGTGGCGGGAAGCCGACCGCCGAGCGCTCCCCGCTGGCGGAGGGCGTGGTCGAGCAGGACGGCGAGGTGGTGCTCGCCCGCGCCGCGCGCCCCGAACGCGACCCCGTGCTCCCCTTGCGCGCCGCTGCTGCCGCCGCACAGGCCGGACTCCCGCTCTCCCTGCACGCCGTGCGGCGCCTGGCGGCCACCGCGCGCCCGCTGCCCACGCCCTGGCCCGCCGAGGCACGCGAACAGCTGGTGACCCTGCTGGGCTCCGGCCGGCCGACCGTCGACGTGTGGGAGGCGCTGGAGGCCGAGGGGCTGATCACGCACTTCCTGCCCGACTGGGAGCGGGTGCGCTGCCGTCCGCAGCGCAACGCCGTGCACATCTGGACCGTCGACCGGCACCTGATCGAGACGGCCGTGCGCGCCTCCGAGTTCACCCGCCGTGTCCACCGCCCCGACCTGCTCCTGGTGGCCGCGCTGCTGCACGACATCGGAAAGGGCTGGCCCGGCGACCACTCGGTGGCCGGCGAGATCATCGTCAAGGACGTGGCCGCGCGCATCGGCTTCGACCGCGACGACGTCCTCGTGCTCTCCACTCTCGTACGTCATCACCTGCTGCTCGTCGAGACGGCCACCCGGCGCGACCTGGAGGACCCGGTCACCGTGCACTCGGTCGCCGAGGCGGTCGGCTCGCAGGGCACGCTGGAGCTGCTGCACGCCCTGACCGAGGCCGACGCCCTGGCCACCGGCCCCGCGGCGTGGTCGTCCTGGCGCGGCTCACTCGTCGCCGACCTGGTGAAACGGGTCGCGGCCGTGCTCGCCGGGGACGAGCCGGTCGAGCCCGAGGCCGCGGCGCCCACCGCCGAGCAGGAGCGGCTCGCCATCGAGGCGGTCGCCACTGGCAGTCCCGTCCTCGCCCTGCGCGCGCAGACCGAGCCGCCGGCGGAGGAGCAGTCCCCCGGCGATCCGGAGCCGCTCGGCGTGGAGCTCGTCATCGCCGTACCGGACCAGCCGGGCGTGCTGCCCGCGGTGGCCGGAGTCCTGGCGATGCACCGCCTGACCGTGCGCACCGCCGAGCTGAGCGCCCAGGATCTGCCGGACGGCGTCGACGGCTCCGTCCTGCTGCTGAACTGGCGGGTCGCCGCAGAGTACGGCTCCCTGCCGCAGGCCACCCGGCTGCGCGCCGACCTCGTACGCGCCCTGGACGGCTCCCTGGACATCGCGGGCCGTCTCGCCGAGCGGGACGCCGCGTACCCGAGGCGCCGGGGCGTGGTGGCCCCGGCAGCGAGGGTGTCGGTCCACCCGGCCGCCTCCCGGCTGGCCACGGTCATCGAGGTGCGCGCCCAGGACGCCCCGGGACTGCTGTTCCGGATCGGCACGGCGCTGGAGGACGCGAGCGTGCGGGTGCGCAGCGCTCACGTCAGCACTCTGGGCGCCAACGCGGTCGACGCGTTCTATGTCACAGGCCCCGAGGGCGCGCCGCTGCCCGGCGAGGAGGCGGCCGCCGTGGCCCGCAAGCTGGAGGAGACATTGCGGGGCTAGGGTCTGTCTTTCGCGTCGGGTGCCAGGGCCCGCGACGCCGAGCTGATCCGAAAGACAGGCCCTGACCCCGGGGATCCCGGCAACCTGTTTCGCCGGGATACCCTGGAGGGCGATTCCCAGCTGCCACCGACCCCGAGGACCGCGAGCGCCGTGTTCGATACTCTCTCCGATCGCCTCTCAGCGACTTTCAAGAACCTGCGCGGCAAGGGACGGCTCTCCGAGGCGGACATCGACGCCACAGCGCGCGAGATCCGCATCGCACTCCTCGAAGCGGACGTGGCGTTGCCCGTCGTCCGGACGTTCATCAAGAACGTCAAGGAGCGCGCCCTCGGCGCCGAGGTCTCCAAGGCGCTGAACCCTGCCCAGCAGGTCCTGAAGATCGTCAACGACGAGCTCGTCACGATCCTCGGCGGCGAGACCCGCCGCCTGCGCTTCGCCAAGCAGCCGCCGACCGTGATCATGCTGGCGGGTCTGCAGGGTGCCGGTAAGACCACCCTCGCGGGCAAGCTCGGCAGCTGGCTGAAGGAGCAGGGCCACTCGCCGCTCCTGGTCGCCGCCGACCTCCAGCGCCCCAACGCCGTCAACCAGCTCAGCGTCGTCGCCGAGCGCGCCGGCGTCGCGGTCTTCGCGCCCGAGCCGGGCAACGGCGTCGGTGACCCGGTCAAGGTCGCCAAGGACTCCATCGAGCACGCCAAGGCCAAGGTCCACGACATCGTGATCGTGGACACCGCCGGGCGCCTGGGCATCGACCAGGAGATGATGCAGCAGGCCGCGGACATCAGGGACGCGGTCTCGCCGGACGAGATCCTCTTCGTCGTCGACGCGATGATCGGTCAGGACGCCGTCAACACCGCGGAGGCCTTCCGCGACGGCGTCGGCTTCGACGGCGTGGTGCTCTCCAAGCTCGACGGTGACGCCCGCGGTGGTGCCGCCCTGTCGATCCGGCAGATCACCGGCAAGCCGATCATGTTCGCGTCGAACGGCGAGAAGCTCGACGACTTCGACGCCTTCCACCCGGACCGGATGGCCTCCCGCATCCTCGACATGGGTGACCTGCTCACCCTGATCGAGCAGGCGGAGAAGACCTTCGACCAGGCCGAAGCCCAGAAGATGGCCGAGAAGCTGGCCTCCAAGAAGGGCCAGGACTTCACCCTCGACGACTTCCTGGCCCAGATGGAGCAGGTCAGGAAGATGGGCTCCATCTCCAAGCTGCTCGGCATGCTCCCGGGCATGGGCCAGATCAAGGACCAGATCAACAACCTGGACGAGCGGGACGTCGACCGCACCGCCGCGATCATCAAGTCGATGACCCCGGCCGAACGCCAGGAACCGACGATCATCAACGGCTCGCGGCGCGCCCGTATCGCCCGCGGTTCCGGCGTCGAGGTCAGCGCGGTCAAGAACCTGGTCGAGCGGTTCTTCGAGGCCCGCAAGATGATGTCCCGCATGGCCCAGGGCGGCGGCATGCCCGGGATGCCGGGGATGCCGGGCATGGGCGGCGGTCCCGGCCGTACCAAGAAGCAGCCGAAGAAGGCCAAGGGCAAGCAGCGCTCCGGCAACCCGATGAAGCGCAAGCAGCAGGAGCAGGAGGAGGCCGCCCGCCGGGCCGCGGCGGCCCAGGGCGGCGGCGCCTTCGGGGTGCCCGGCCAGCAGGCTCCGCAGGACTTCGAGCTGCCGGACGAGTTCAAGAAGTTCATGGGCTGAGTTCCGGGAAGTTCATCGGCCGAGTTCCGTTCCGTACGCCGCAGAGGGCGCCCTTCTTCACAAGGGGCGCCCTCTGCGCGTGCCATGGCCCGCGGTCTGCCGTAACGTCCAGATATGAGCAATGCCGCGCCACCACGCAAGGCCCCTGACCAGCCGTGGCGCACCGAGGGCACGCCGGACGAGCCGCTAGGGCGGCCCCGCGGCCGATGGGGGCGCGGCCGGTGGTGGGGCCTGCTCCTCACCGCGGTGATCGTGTTCCTGCTCGCCTATGTGGGGCTGTCGTACTTCGACCGGGGCAACGAGCCGACGATCTCCTACACGGAGTTCAGCAAGCAGGTCGACGCCGACAACGTCTCCAAGATCTACTCCAAGGGCGACGCCATCCAGGGCGAGCTCAAGGACGCCCGGGACAAGCCCGACGGCGACGGTGACTACACCAGGTTCAAGACGCAGCGCCCGGCCTTCGCGGACGACGACCTCTGGCAGGAACTGAGCAGCCGCGGTGTGACGGTGACCGCGGAGCCGGTCGTACGGGAGCGCGGTGTTCTGTCCAACCTGCTGTTCTCCCTGATCCCGATCGCGTTCCTGGTGGCGGTCTGGGTCTTCTTCGCCCGGCGGATGGGCACGGGGGGCCTGGGCGGCGCGGGCGGCATGCTCGGCCGCAAGGCGCCGCCCAAACCGGTCGAGCTCCAGCCGGGCACGGAGCGCACGACGTTCGCCGACGTGGCCGGCATCGACGAGGTCAAGGGCGAGCTGGACGACGTCGTCGACTTCCTGGAGCACCCCGACGCCTACCGCAGGATGGGCGCGAAGATGCCGCGCGGCGTGCTGCTCGCGGGCTCGCCCGGCACCGGCAAGACCCTGCTGGCCCGTGCGGTGGCGGGCGAGGCGGGCGTGCCGTTCTTCTCCGCCTCCGCGTCCGAGTTCATCGAGATGATCGTCGGCGTGGGCGCCTCCCGGGTCCGGGAGCTGTTCGCCGAGGCCCGAAAGGTGGCACCGTCGATCATCTTCATCGACGAGATCGACACCATCGGACGCATGCGCGGCGGCGGCGCCTCGGTCAGCGGTCACGACGAGCGCGAGCAGACGCTGAACCAGATCCTCACCGAGATGGACGGCTTCTCCGGCTCGGAGGGCGTGGTCGTCATCGCGGCCACGAACCGCGCCGACATCCTGGACCCGGCGCTGACCCGGCCCGGCCGCTTCGACCGGGTGGTCAGCGTCGCTCCGCCGGACCGCGGCGGACGCGAGGCCATCCTGAAGATCCACACTCGCCAGATTCCGCTCGCCGAGGACGTGGACCTGACCCAGCTTGCCCGTACCACCCCGGGCATGACCGGCGCGGATCTGGCCAACCTCGCCAACGAGGCCGCACTGCTCGCGGTCAAGCGCAAGCAGGATCAGGTCACCCAGTCGGACCTGTCCGAGGCCCTGGAGAAGGTGCAACTGGGCGCCGAGCGCACCCTCGTGATGCCCGAGGAGGACCGCCGACGCACCGCGTACCACGAGAGCGGACACGCCCTCCTCGGCATGCTCCAGCCGGGCGCCGACCCCGTACGCAAGATCACCATCGTGCCGCGCGGCCGCGCGCTCGGCGTGACCATGTCGACCCCCGAGGTGGAGCGGTACGCGCACTCGGAGGGCTATCTGCGGGGCCGCATCATCGGCGCCCTGGGCGGCATGGCGGCGGAAGAGGAGGTCTACGGGGTCGTCACCACGGGTGCCGAGAACGACCTCGAACAGGTCACCAACATCGCCCGCGCGATGGTCGCCCGCTGGGGCATGAGCGAGCGGGTGGGCAGGCTGTCCGCCCTGCCGAGCGACGCCCAGCAGGCGTACGGGCTCTCGGCCGCCCCGCACACCCTCGACGTCATCGACCACGAGATGCGCCGCATCGTCGACGAGTGCTACGAGGAGGCCTGCCGCAAACTTCGCGACCACCGCGGCCAGTTGAACGCCCTGGCGGAGGCGCTGCTGGAGAACGAGACGCTGGAGGAGGTCGACGCGTACCGGATCGCCGGGATCACCAGGCTGACGAAGAACGAGGCTCCGTAGCGCAAGGCTCCGTGGCGCAAGGCTCTGGGCCGGGACGCCGGGCTCAGGGCACGCGGGCGATCAGGTACCGGAAGACGTTCGGCATCCACACCGTGCCGTCCCGCCGCAGGTGCGGATGCAGTGCCTCCGCCACCTCCTTGTCGACCTGGGCCTGGTCGGTCGCGGCGATCGCCGCGTCGAAGAGCCCAGTCGACAGCAGTCCTCGTACGGCGCTGTCGACGCCCGCGTACCCGAAGGGGCACGCCACCCGCCCGGAACCGTCGGGCCTGAGGCCCGCGTGCTGGGCGACCTCCTCCAGGTCGTCACGCAGGGCCGGGCGCCAACTCCCCGTACTGCGCAGGGGATCGGCCAGTTTCGTGGCGACCCGCAGCACGGACGACGTGGCACAGCGCTCCGGCGGACCCCAGCCGGCGAGCACCACGGCGGCCCCGCGCTCGGCCAGCGGTGTCGCGGCCGCGAGCGTCTCACCGAACCCCTCGGAGTCGCCCGCCAGACACCCGATGGGCTCGAAGGCGGTCACCAGGGTGTACGCGGGCGTCTCCGCGTCGGCCGCGTCGCGAGGTGAGCCGTCGACCAGCCTGGCGCCGGTACGCGCGCGCGTGTCCCACGCCCCGGGCAGCAGACGCTGCCGTGCGAGGGTCAGCCGTTCGGGGGAGGAGGACTCGACACCGGTGACGGCCGCGCCTCTTGACGCCGCCATCAGCAGGGCGAGCCCACTGCCGCAGCCGAGGCCCAGCAGCCGGGTGCCGGGGCCCACTTCCAGTCGCTCGTAGACGGCCTCGTAGAGCGGGACCAGCATCCGCTCCTGGATCTCGGACCAGTCACGCGCGCGTGCACACAGGTCCACGCGAGGTGCCGGGCCTGCATGAGGCACGTGCTGCCGCACGAGCGTAGGTGTCATGTAAAGCGCCCCAATCCGCCGAGAGTTGCCGCTGTACCCGATTCCATAGCCCCCGTGACGTGCGCTCGCACTCCCCCCCGTATGCCAGGAAACTCCGCGTCCGCACTCTCGTCCAGGGGTCTGGGGGTCCGGCTTGTGGGCCTGCTACGCCGGCGAAAAGAATTCACATCGCGGCAACGTGGATCCGTAGCATCGCGCCATGGCAAAGGCACCCGTACTCACGCCGCGGGCGGACGACTTCCCCCGCTGGTACCAGGATCTGATCAACAAGGCCGAGCTGGCCGACAACGGTCCGGTGCGGGGCACCATGGTCATCCGACCGTACGGGTACGGGCTGTGGGAGCGGATGCAGGCCGAGATGAACGTCCGGATCAAGGAGACGGGCACGCAGAACGCCTACTTCCCGCTGCTGATCCCGCAGTCCTACTTCGTGAAGGAGGCCGACCACGTCGAGGGCTTCGCGCCCGAACTGGCGGTGGTCACACACGGCGGCGGCAAGGGACTGGAGGAGCCCGCGGTCGTCCGCCCGACCTCCGAGATGATCATCAACGACTACTTCTCGAAGTGGGTGCAGAGCTACCGCGACCTGCCGTTGCGGATCAACCAGTGGGCGAACGTGGTCCGTTGGGAGCTCAGGCCCCGCCTCTTCCTGCGCACCACGGAGTTCCTCTGGCAGGAGGGCCATACGGCGCACGCCACCTACGAGGAGGCGCGCGACTTCGCCGCGCACATCCAGCGGCACGTCTACGGCGACTTCCTGGAGAACGTCCTCGCGATGGACTTCCTGTCGGGCCGCAAGACGGCCAAGGAGCGCTTCGCGGGCGCCGTCAACACCCTCACGCTCGAAAGCATGATGGGCGACGGCAAGGCCCTCCAGATGGTCACCAGCCATGAGCTGGGCCAGAACTTCGCCAAGGCCTTCAACACCCGGTACCTGTCGAAGGAAGGCACACAGGAACTGGTCTGGCAGACCTCCTGGGGCTCGACCACCCGCATGATCGGTGCCCTGGTGATGACTCACGGAGATGACAACGGACTGCGGGTGCCGCCGCGCCTGGCGCAGATCCAGGCCGTCGTCCTCGCGATCAAGGGCGACGAGGCGGTTCTGGCCAAGGTCCGCGAAATCGGGGACCGGCTGAAGGCGGCGGGCATCCGCGTCCACGTCGACGACCGCACGGACACGCCCTTCGGCCGCCGCGCCGTCGACTGGGAACTCAAGGGCGTCCCGGTCCGCATCGAGATCGGCCCCCGTGACCTGGAGAACGGCACGGCGATGCTCACGCGCCGCATCCCCGGCAGCAAGGAGCCCGTGCCGCTGGACACGCTCGTGCCCCTGCTCCCCACGCTCCTCGAAGAAGACCAGCACCTTCTGCTACGGCAGTCCCGCGAGCGCCGCGTGTCACGCACCGTCGACGTGTCGACGATCGAGGAGGCCGTCGAGGCCGCGGTCGCCGGCGGCTGGGCGCGCCTGCCGTGGGCGACGCTCGGCGAAGAAGGCGAGGCCAGACTGGCCGAGCACGCCGTGACCGTACGCTGTCTGCTCGCCGAGGACGGGTCGGTGCCGGACGCCGAGGACGCACCCGGTAACGTCGCGGTCGTTGCGCGCGCTTATTGAGATGACGCCCGTGGGGATCGAGAGCGGCCGAAACGCCTCTTGCGTATTCGTGAGCCACAGGGGACCCGTCGAGTGGACGCGGGCTACGCGCCGGGGCGTACGTCAGGCTACGCACCAGCTTGGTACGAGCTGTGAGGCTTCTCCGCAGATCGGCGCACCCGCCCTCGTCAGGGCGCATCATTCGCAACTGACGGGTACGTGCAAATTATTTGGGATGGCCCGGAATCGGAACACAGCGGCACTCCGGCTCGTTGTCATTACGTGAGCACGACACAGACACCACCTGTTCTCGCCGCAGAACTGGCAGAGGCGTGGGCCGACATTCAGCGGTACCACCCCGAGTTGCCGGATCTCGCCGCGCCAGAGTCCCTGATCGGGGAGTCGTCGTCCGCGTGCGGTCACGAGCTCTCCTTCGAACGACTGCTTCATGAGGCAGTCCATGGCATCGCCGCCGCGCGCGGCGTTCGCGACACCTCCCGGGCCGGCCGCTACCACAACCGCAGATTCCTCTCCATCGCCGAGGAGCTGGGCCTGGACCACCCCGAGGAACCGCATCCGAGCAGCGGTTTCTCCCTGGTCACGCTCAACCCCGAGGCCAAGCGCCGGTACCGCCCGACCATCGAACGCCTCCAGCGCGCCCTGAAGGCCCACACGGCGGCGACCTCCGCCGACACCAGCCGGACCTTCCGGGGCCCGGCCGCCCGCCACGGCTCCTCCGGCGGCGGCGTCCGCGTCAAGGCGGTCTGCGACTGCGGCCGCAACGTCCGGGTCGTTCCGTCGGTCCTGGCCCAGGCACCGATCGTGTGCGGCGGCTGCGGGAAGCCGTTCCGGATCCCGGAGGTCGTGGGAGCGGCGTAACGCGTCACCGCGGGGCATCCAGCACCGGCATCTCGTGGCTGCCGGTCGGACCGCCCGACACGTCGGGGTGCCGCCGAGATCGCCGACGCAGGCGGCACCCCACAGCTCCGGGCCGCGCGACCCACTCCGAGGCACCCGAGGCGCCGGGTGCCTCTCAGTCATGCCCGTGCCCCCTCACCGCCCCTCGGCGCAGTGCGACCCGCAGCGTGTGGCACAATGGCTAGCTGTACTCGACAGCCGCACAGGACCCCTCTCTCCTCCGGCTGACGCGTCCATCGGGCACTCGGGTACCGCAACCCCACGCGGCTTCTCTCGCCGTGCCCAACCACGTCAAAACCAGGAGAACCCACTCCCGTGGCAGTCAAGATCAAGCTGAAGCGTCTGGGCAAGATCCGTTCGCCTCACTACCGCATCGTCGTCGCCGACTCCCGCACTCGCCGTGACGGCCGTGCGATCGAGGAGATCGGCAAGTACCACCCGACCTACAACCCGTCGGTCATCGAGGTGGACGCCGACCGTGTGGCGTACTGGCTGGGTGTCGGCGCGCAGCCGACCGAGCCCGTCCTCGCCATCCTGAAGAAGACCGGCGACTGGCAGAAGTTCAAGGGCGAGCCCGCCCCGGCTCCGCTGCTGGTTGCCGAGCCGAAGAAGGCGCGCCCGTCGTTCGAGGCCCTCGGTGGCGACGACGAGGGCAAGGGTGAGGCGATCACCCAGAAGAAGAAGGCTGAGAAGAAGGACGAGGCCGCCGCCGAGTCCGAGTCGACCGAGGCCTGAGCAGCATGCTCGAAGAGGCGCTTGAGCACCTCGTGAAGGGCATCGTCGACAACCCTGACGATGTGCAGGTCGCCTCGCGCAACCTGCGTCGCGGGCGTGTGCTGGAGGTCCGGGTCCACCCCGACGACCTCGGCAAGGTGATCGGCCGCAACGGCCGCACCGCACGCGCTCTGCGCACCGTCGTGGGCGCCATCGGTGGCCGCGGTGTCCGTGTCGACCTCGTCGACGTGGACCACGTCCGCTGACGCCGAACGCAGCACCGGCTCGGGCCGGGGAGGGCCACTGGGCCGTCCCCGGCCCGCAGTCGTATGAGCCCCGGGGCTCGTAGTCGTTCCGACAGGAGATCAAGCACAGTGCAGCTGGTAGTCGCACGGATCGGCCGCGCCCACGGCATCAAGGGCGAGGTCACCGTGGAGGTACGTACGGACGAGCCGGAGCTCAGGCTCGCCCCCGGTGCCGTACTCGCCACCGATCCCGCATCCGCAGGCCCGCTCACCATCGAGACCGGCCGCGTCCACAGCGGCCGTCTCCTCCTGCGCTTCGAGGGCGTGCGCGACCGCACCGGCGCCGAGGCGCTGCGCAACATCCTCCTGATCGCCGAGGTCGACCCGGACGAGTTGCCCGAGGAGGAGGACGAGTACTACGACCACCAGCTCATGGACCTGGACGTGGTGACTGCGGACGGCGTCGAGGTCGGCCGTATCACCGAGATCTCGCATCTGCCGTCCCAGGACCTGTTCATCGTGGAGCGTCCCGACGGCAGTGAAGTCATGATCCCGTTCGTCGGGGAGATCGTCACCGAGATCGACCTGGAGGAGCAGCGGGCGGTCATCACGCCTCCGCCGGGCCTGATCGACGACCAGGCCGAGACCGTCTCCACCAGGGATGACAGCGCATGAGGCTCGACGTCGTCACGATCTTCCCCGAGTACCTGGAGCCCCTGAACGTCTCCCTGGTCGGCAAGGCACGCGCGCGTGGACAGCTGAACGTGCATGTGCACGACCTGCGGGACTGGACGTACGACCGCCACAACACGGTCGACGACACCCCGTACGGCGGCGGCCCCGGCATGGTCATGAAGACCGAGCCCTGGGCGGACGCGCTGGACTCCGTCCTGGCCGACGGCTACGAGACCGGCTCGCGCGCGCCCTCCCTCATCGTCCCCACTCCCAGCGGCCGTCCCTTCACCCAGGAACTCGCCGTCGAGCTCTCCGAGCGGCCGTGGCTGATCTTCACGCCGGCCCGCTACGAGGGCATCGACCGCCGTGTCGTCGACGAGTACGCCACCCGGATGCCCGTCCACGAGGTGTCCATCGGTGACTACGTCCTGGCCGGTGGCGAGGCGGCCGTCCTGGTCGTCACGGAGGCCGTGGCCCGCCTGCTGCCCGGCGTCCTGGGCAACGCCGAGTCGCACCGCGACGACTCCTTCGCGCCCGGCGCCATGGCCAACCTCCTGGAGGGGCCCGTCTACACCAAGCCGCCCGAGTGGCGCGGCCGGGGCATCCCGGAGGTGCTGCTCAGCGGCCACCACGGCAAGATCGCCCGCTGGCGGCGGGACGAGGCGCTCAGGCGTACGACGGCCAACCGGCCCGACCTCATCGAGCGCTGCGACCCCAAGGCCTTCGACAAGAAGGACCGCGAGATGCTCTCCATCCTGGGCTGGATGCCCGATCCGGAGGGGGAGCGGTTCGGCCGATTTTGGCGCAGGACCGAGGGCGTGGAAGAATGAGTCGCTGTTGTGCGTCGTCCGGCGTGCGCCCCTGCCACAGGGGGACACGACGCCCGCCCCGGCACGGACAGCATCCTCACGAAACACCTAGCTCCCGTCTATGACCTGTGGCATGGGCGAAGAAAGCAGACGAAATGTCTCACCTGCTCGACTCAGTCGACGCCGCGTCGCTGCGCAGCGACGTCCCGGCCTTCCGCCCGGGTGACACCGTCAACGTCCACGTCCGCGTCATCGAGGGCAACCGCTCCCGTGTGCAGCAGTTCAAGGGCGTTGTGATCCGCCGCCAGGGCGCCGGTGTCCGCGAGACCTTCACGGTCCGCAAGGTCTCCTTCTCCGTCGGCGTCGAGCGCACCTTCCCGGTGCACACCCCGATCGTCGAGAAGATCGAGCTCGTCACCAAGGGTGACGTCCGCCGCGCCAAGCTGTACTACCTGCGCGAGCTGCGCGGCAAGGCGGCGAAGATCAAGGAGAAGCGCGAGAACTGAGCGCTTCAGGGGGCTCGCCCTCGCGGGGTTCAAAGCGGGGCCGGATAACATCTGGCCCCGATGAACACCGAAGCACAGCAGACGGAGCGCGACCGCTCCTCCCGCCCCTCCGACTCCGGGACGACCTCGGACGAGGAGACCTCGGACACAGAGGGGCAGGAGGGACGGTCGCGTTTCGCGTTGGTGTCGCGGATCACCGAGTGGCTCCCGGGCGGCCGGATCAGCCTTACCCTGCTGCTCCTTCTGGTGTTCGTGCTGCTGCTCAACACGTTCATCCTGCGGCCGTTCCAGATTCCCAGCGGATCCATGGAGTCCGGATTGAGGATCGGCGACCGCGTTCTCGTAAATAAGTTGGCGTACCGTTTCGGTGCCGAGCCGCGACGCGGCGATGTTGTCGTGTTCGACGGAACTGGGTATTTCGGGGACGCGGACTACATCAAACGCGTTGTCGGTGTGGGGGGAGACCATGTGGTCTGCTGTGACAAGGAGGGGAGGATCCGGGTGAACGGCCGGTCGGTCGACGAGTCGACATTCCTGTACCGCGGCGACAGCCCGTCGACGGTGCGCTTCGACGTCGTCGTGCCCGACGGCACCCTGTTCGTCCTCGGCGACCACCGCAGCGACTCCAGCGACTCCCGCGACCATCTGGGCTCGCCCGGCGGCGGCATGATCCCGGTCGAGGAGGTCATCGGCCGTGCCGACTGGATCGTATGGCCGACCGCTCACTGGACCCGCCTGCACCGTCCGGACGCCTACGCGCGTGTGCCCGCCGCGGAAGAGGGTGCCCATGGGTAACCGTGGCAAGCCCCGCGGCGTGCCCAACAGCCCCGCCGAAAATCTGCTGCCCACCGGCGCCCGGCGCGCCGCCAGCCCCGCCGGCGGTCGTACGCGCGCGGAGCGGCGCAAGCTGCAGCGCAAGGTCAAACGGCGCCGCAGGCGCTCCGCGATGAAGGAGATACCCCTCCTCGTCGGCGTCGCGGTCCTCATAGCGCTCGTCCTGAAGACCTTCCTCGTCCAGGCCTTCGTGATCCCGTCCGGCTCCATGGAGCAGACGATCCAGGTCGGCGACCGCGTCCTGGTCGACAAGCTCACCCCCTGGTTCGGCTCCAAGCCGCAGCGCGGGGACGTCGTCGTGTTCAAGGACCCCGGCGGCTGGCTCCAGGACGAGCAGACGACGGTGAAGAAGGAGGATCCCGTCGTCATCAAGCAGGTCAAGCAGGCGCTCACGTTCATCGGTCTGCTGCCCTCCGACGACGAGAAGGACCTCATCAAGCGTGTCGTCGGCGTCGGCGGCGACCGGGTCAAGTGCTGTGACACGCAGGGTCGCGTCACCGTCAACGGCGTTCCCCTGAACGAGGACTATCTGTACCCCGGCAACGCCCCCTCCAACGCGCAGTTCGACATCACCGTCCCGCAGGGACGCCTGTGGGTGATGGGGGACCACCGTGCCGACTCCGCCGACTCCCGCTCGCACCAGGACCAGGGCTACGGCGGCACGGTCTCCGAGGGCGAGGTCGTCGGCCGCGCCATGTGGATCGCCTGGCCGTTCGGTCACTGGACCTCTCTGGACGAACCGAAAACCTACGCTTCGGTGTCCGACTCGGCGACCGGGTCGACCGCCTCCGCCGAGCTGTCGCATAGGGTTGCGTCAGACGTTTCGAACGGAACGATCCAGCTCCCGAGCCCTGCGGAACTCCCGCTCGTTATGGGAGTGGTGGGCCTGCGCCGCGCATGGGGCAGGCGGCGGCACAGAGTAAGGAGTTGGCGTGGGGGATGTGGCGGTTGGCGCACGATCCGGGCACGACGGCGAGGAGCACCGCGGACACCCCGTGGGAGCAGCCGACCCGGCCGCGGACGGCGCCGTGACCTCCGGGAATGACCCCGGAGCGGATGGTGACGGCGGAGGGTCGCAGGGGCAGCCCCCGACCGGCGGTCAGGGGTCGGACGGGGCGGCCCCCAAGCCGAAGAAGCAGCGCTCCTTCTGGAAGGAGCTGCCCATCCTGATCGGTATCGCGCTGGTCCTCGCGCTGCTGATCAAGACGTTCCTCGTGCAGGCGTTCTCGATCCCCTCCGACTCGATGCAGAACACCCTCCAGCAGGGTGACCGCGTCCTGGTCGACAAGCTCACGCCCTGGTTCGGCTCCGAGCCCGAGCGCGGCGAGGTCGTCGTCTTCCACGACCCCGACAACTGGCTGGCGGGCGAGCCCACTCCGGACCCCAACGCCCTGCAGACCTTCCTCAGCTGGATCGGCCTGATGCCCTCCGCGGAGGAGAAGGACCTGATCAAGCGCGTTATCGGCGTCGGCGGCGACACGGTCGAGTGCAAGAAGACCGGCCCGCTGATGGTCAACGGCAAGGCCCTGAACGAGCCGTACGTCTACCCCGGCAACACCCCGTGCAGCCAGGACGACCAGGGCGGCCAGTTCAAGGTGAAGGTCCCCGAGGGCCACATCTGGGTCATGGGCGACCACCGGCAGAACTCCCGGGACTCGCGCTACAACCAGTCGGACGCCAACAACGGCATGGTCCCCGTCGACGAGGTCGTCGGCCGCGCCATCGTGATCGCCTGGCCGATCAACCGCTGGGACAACCTGCCGGTCCCGGCCACCTTCGACCAGGACCTGAGCGCCCGATCCGCCGCGCTGACGGTCGCACCGCAGGGGCTCGCCCTGGCCGGTGCGGTGCCGCTGGTGCTGTGGCGCCGGCAGCGGAGCAAGGCGGCCGAGACCCGCTGATCGCTGAACGGGCATGCCCGGGGGCGGCGAGCAGCTCGCCGCCGTCCCGCCCGGGACCGCCTCACCCGTCGCCGAACGCTGTCGCCGAACGCTGGGGAAAGCTTTGCCGAGCGTGTGACCTTGGTGCTCGGGAGGGGCTGCCCGGTGTCGGTACCGCCGGGTAGGGTGCGGACCCATGGGTGGCGAGAGCACGACACGTACGGCGCCGCGTGACGGCGGCGCGAGCAGGGGCCCGGCGGGCAGTCGGACCGGACAGCGGTTGTCCGGGCTGGCGGTGGCGCTGGGCCTGGTGCTGTTCCTGGGCGGGTTCGCCTGGGGAGTGGTGGTCTACCGGCCGTACACCGTGCCCACCAGTTCGATGGCGCCGACGATCGGCGCCGGCGACCGGGTCCTGGCCCAGCGCATCGACGGCGGTGACATCCGCCGTGGTGACGTTGTCGTCTTCACGGACAAGACCTGGGTGACCAACGCCCCGGTCGTCAAGCGCGTGGTCGCCGTCGGCGGGGACACGGTCGGCTGCTGCACGGACGGCAAGCTGACCGTCAACGGCAAGCAGATCGACGAGCCCTATCTGGCCGATGACGGCCTGGCCGAGCTGCAGAACTTTCCGACCGTGACCGTGCCGAAGGACCGGCTCTTCCTGCTCGGCGACGAGCGGAGCGGTTCCCTGGACTCCACGGCCCATCTCACCGACGCCGCCCGCGGAACCGTGGCGCGCAGTGCAGTGTCGGCCCGGGTGGAGGCCGTCGTATGGCCCATGGACGGCACGCTGGAGCGCCCCACGGGCTTCGAGTCCCTCGGCGGGCTGTCGTCGCCGGGGCCGCTGCGGACGATCGTCGCGCTGATCGTGGTGGGCGGTGTGCTGGTGCTGGGCGGCGGGGCGTACGGGCCGATCGCGAACCGGCGGGCCAAGCGCTCCACGCCCCGGACGGAGCCCGTGAGTGCCCGCTGAGGCGGCGGGCGTGGGGTACGGACCGGGGGGCGGAACCGACGCGGGGGAGAGCCCGTACGGCGACTCGTACGACGGCGGGCTGCGCAGGGTGGCGCGCGTCGTCCTGCTCGACCCGCAGGACCGCATTCTGCTGCTGCACGGCCATGAGCCGGAGGATCCGGCCGACGACTGGTGGTTCACCCCGGGCGGCGGCGTCGAGGGCGACGAGAGCCACGAGCAGGCCGCGCTGCGGGAGCTGGCCGAGGAGACCGGTATCACCGAGGTCGAACTCGGTCCGGTTCTGTGGCGGCGCAGGTGCTCCTTCCCGTTCGCCGGCCGCCGCTGGGACCAGGACGAGTGGTACTACCTGGCCCGTACGACGCAGACGGCGACCCGGGCCGTGGGCCTCACCGAGCTGGAGCGGCGCAGCGTCGCCGGAGCCCGGTGGTGGACTTGTGAGGAACTTGCCCGGGCGCATGAGACGGTGTATCCGACCAGACTTGCCGAGCTGCTGCGCACACTGCTCGACGATGGTCCCCCCGCCCGGCCCGTGACCCTTGACGCCGAAATTGTCTAGGTGCTGACGGGACTGGCGCACAATGGTGGGATCGCACGGCTGAAGGGGAACATGCCATGAGCGCCGAGGACCTCGAAAAGTACGAGACCGAGATGGAGCTCAAGCTCTATCGGGAGTACCGCGATGTCGTCGGTCTGTTCAAGTACGTGATCGAGACCGAGCGGCGCTTCTACCTGACCAACGACTACGAGATGCAGGTGCACTCGGTCCAGGGTGAGGTGTTCTTCGAGGTGTCCATGGCGGATGCCTGGGTGTGGGACATGTACCGGCCGGCGCGGTTCGTGAAGCAGGTTCGGGTGCTCACGTTCAAGGACGTGAACATTGAGGAGCTCAACAAGAGTGACCTGGAGCTCCCGGGCGGGTGATGTTCACCCGTGTGGGTGAGCAGGTTATCCACAATGGCGGCCCTGTCCACCAAGATCCAATAGCTCGCTGAGCTGCCCTCATCGTTGGCGCCGGAGGTGGTGCCGAGATGAGCACGAGCAAGGGAAGCGCACGGAGCGCACTGGGCAGGTACGGCGAGACGCTGGCCGCACGGCGGCTGGCCGAGGCCGGGATGACGGTCCTGGAGCGCAACTGGCGCTGCGGCAGGACCGGTGAGATCGACATCGTGGCGCGGGACGGCGACGTCCTGGTCGTCTGCGAGGTCAAGACCCGCAGGACGGGTGCCTTCGAGCACCCCATGGCCGCGGTGACCCCGGACAAGGCACAGCGCCTTCGGAGCCTGGCGGAGAGCTGGCTCCACACCCATGGCGGAGCCCCACCCGGAGGCGTCCGCATCGACCTGGTGGGCGTCCTCCTGCCGGAACGCGGCGCCCCGGTCGTCGAGCACGCCCGAGGGGTGGCCTGACATGGGGTTCGCTCGCACATGCTCGGTGGCCCTGGTGGGGGTCGAGGGGGTTGTGGTCGAGGTCCAGGCGGACCTGGAGCCTGGGGTGGCTGCGTTCACATTGGTGGGGTTGCCGGACAAGAGTTTGACGGAGAGCAAGGACCGGGTGCGCGCCGCGGTGGTGAACTCCGGTGCCCCATGGCCGCAGAAGAAACTGACGATCGGCCTGAGCCCGGCGTCCGTACCGAAGAGCGGCAGCGGATTCGACCTCGCCGTCGCCGCGGCCATCCTCGGGGCTGCCGAGCGGATCGACCCTCGCGTGCTCGCCGACATCGTGATGATCGGGGAGCTGGGCCTGGACGGACGGGTCCGGCCGGTTCGGGGCGTCCTTCCGGCGGTACTCGCGGCGGCGGCCGCGGGGTACGAACAGGTGGTCGTACCCGAGTGTGCGGTGCCGGAGGCGTCGCTTGTTCCGGGTGTCTCGGTGCTGGGTGTGCGGAGCCTGCGCCAGCTGATCGCGGTCTTGACGGATGAACCGGTGCCGGACGAGGAACCCGTCTCGGGCGAGATCCGCCCGGATCCCTTCCTGGCGGGTCTGGCGCTCCCGGGCACCGGGCTCGGAGCGGTGCTCGGCGGCCACACCCCGGATCTGGCGGACGTGGCAGGCCAGCGGTTGGCCAGGGTGGCACTGGAGGTGGCTGCGGCCGGGCGACATCACGTCTTCTTCAAGGGTCCCCCGGGAGCCGGTAAGACGATGCTGGCCGAACGGCTGCCGGGTCTGTTGCCCGAGCTGAGCCGACAGGAATCGCTGGAGGTCACCGCGGTGCATTCGGTGGCGGGAGTGCTGCCACCCGGCCACCCTTTGGTCGACAAGCCGCCATACTGCGCGCCGCACCACTCGGCGACCATGGCCTCGCTCGTCGGCGGTGGGAACGGCTTTCCCCGACCGGGAGCGGTGTCCCTCGCACATCACGGAGTGTTGTTCCTCGACGAGGCAGCGGAGTTCCACAGCAGCGTGCTGGACTCGCTGCGTCAGCCGCTGGAATCGGGACACGTGGTGGTCGCCCGTGCCGCCGGGATACTGCGGATGCCCGCCAAGTTCCTCATGGTCCTCGCGGCCAATCCGTGCCCCTGCGGTCGTCATGGACGGGGGGAGGACACCTGCGAGTGCAGGCCCTCCTCGATCAAGCGATACCGGGCCCGGCTGTCCGGCCCTCTCATGGACCGCGTGGACCTGCGGGTGACGGTCGAGCCGGTGGCCCGGGCCGAACTGCTCCAGCTCCACACCGGGGCGGAGACGACGGCGATGGTGGCGGAACGAGTCAAGGCCGCTCGGGAGCGGGCGGCCGCCCGCTACGAAGGGACGCCCTGGCGAACGAACAGCGAGGTGCCGGGGCATGAGCTGCGTACTCGCTGGCCCGTCCAGCCGGGAGCCCTCCGCAAGGCCGAGGATGACCTGGACCGAGGCCTGCTCACGGCGCGGGGGCTGGACCGAGTCCTCCGCGTCGCCTGGACACTGGCCGACCTCGCCGGCCGCGCCCGCCCCTCGGCGAACGACGTGAACTGGGCCCTGGAGCTACGCACCGGTGTCCGGCGCGGTGCGGTCCTGGAAGGCATCGGCACATGACGGGCAACGAGGAGCCTCGCGGCGGGCCGAGGGCAGGGGCAACAAACGGGTGGGTGACGGATCCTGGCGGCAGCCGTGCCGCGCTGTATGGCCGCGAGGGAGCAGATACCGGTGTGGATGACCCCGTCGGGCTGAGCGGAGGCGCGGCAAGCGGCCGCATGGCAGGAGACGAGGACCTTCGTGGCGGGCCGGGTGGTCACCGACCGGGGGAGCGACACGTGACGGGAGAGGGGGACCTTCGTGCCGGACCGAGCAGCCTTGGGGCGACGGAGGGGCATCCGATGGGCGACGGCCGGCATCGCGGCGGGTTCTCAGGACCGGTGAGCGATGACGAGCTGCTCGACCGGGCCTTTCTCAGTCGCGTCGTCGAACCCGGCGACGAGGTGGTCGGACGGTGGGTGCGGGAGTTCGGGGTGGGGGAAGTGGTGCGGAGGTTGCGGGAGGGGGCGGAGGTGTTGCCCGGGGTGAGTTACAAGCGGTGGGACGGGTTGCGGGCCCGGGGAGCGCGGGCCGAGCCCGGGCGGGATCTTGCCGTGGCCCGGGAGGCCGGGGTGCGGTTTCTGTGCCCGGGGGACATCGAGTGGCCGCAGCAGCTCGATGATCTGGGGGATGCCCGGCCCGTCGGGCTGTGGGTGCGCGGGCGGGCCAGTCTGCGGATGTGGGCGTTGCGGTCCGTGGCCGTCGTCGGGGCCCGGGCCTGCACGGAGTACGGCGCGCACATGGCGGCCACCCTCGCCGGCGGGCTCGCCGAGCGGGGATGGGTGGTCGTGTCCGGCGGAGCCTACGGCGTCGACGGGGCCGCCCACCGGGGCGCCCTCGGCGCCGGCGGGGCCACCGTCGCCGTACTCGCCTGCGGGGTCGACCGGCCCTACCCGCGCGGGCACACCCAGTTGATCAACAGAATCGCGGAACAGGGTCTCGTGATCGGGGAGTTGCCCCCGGGCGATCATCCGACGCCCAGCAGATTCATCGTCCGGAACCGGGTGATCGCGGCGCTGACCCGGGGCACCGTCGTCGTCGAGGCCGCCCACCGCAGCGGCTCGCTCGTCACCGCTCGGGCGGCACAGCGACTGGGGCGTCACACGATGGGGGTGCCCGGCCCGGCCACCAGCGGACTCTCCGCCGGAGTGCACGAGCTCCTGCGCGCAGACGCCGCACTGGTCACCGACGCCGCGGAGGTCGTCGAACTCGTCGGCGACATGGGAGAGCTGGCGCCCGAGCGGCGCGGGCCCGTCCTGCCACGCGATCTGCTGGAGCCGGGCGCCCGCAGAGTCCTGGCCGCGTTGCCCGGTCGGCGGGCAGCGCGGGCGGACGAGGTCGCGCGCGGCGCGCAGACCACCGAGGACGACGCGATCGCCAGACTGTACGAACTCCGCTCACTCGGTTACGTCGAACGACACGGCGACAGCTGGAAGTTGACACGCCAGGCGATTATGTCCGCTCGGGGCGGTCGGAGTCGATGCTGACGGAACGTGTTCGGCCGTACGGGGGAACACGGACACCCTTGGAAATTCGCCCAGTTGGGGTGTTCGGGTGATCACGTAGAGCGACCGCCGTGCCCCGGTAGGACGTCCAGCGGAACGTATCTGCGTACGGCTTGCGCTCCGTCCTTCGCTCACCGCGACACCGTAGTCACGCTACGCTCACGTGGATTCCTGCGCAGACCGGCCCTCGACCCCGCAACAGCATCAGAACGTCATCACACCGACAGCTCCCCCAGGCACTCCCACTTCACGGCAGAACGGCACAAGGCAACGAATGCCCCAGCACACCTCCGGGTCCGACCGGGCGGCGCTCCCCCCAGCCGCCCGTGACGGTGGCAGCGTGCGGCCGCCCGCTCCATCGACACTCGATGAGCTGTGGCGGTCGTACAAGGCGACAGGGGACGAGCGGTTGCGCGAGCAGCTGATCCTGCACTACTCGCCGCTCGTCAAGTACGTGGCGGGCCGGGTGAGCGTCGGTCTGCCGCCCAACGTGGAACAGGCGGACTTCGTGTCGTCGGGGGTGTTCGGGCTGATCGACGCGATCGAGAAGTTCGACATCGACCGGGAGATCAAGTTCGAGACATACGCGATCACGCGGATCCGGGGCGCGATGATCGACGAGCTCCGGGCACTGGACTGGATCCCCCGGTCGGTGCGGCAGAAGGCGCGGAACGTGGAGCGGGCCTACGCGACGCTGGAGGCCCGGCTGCGGCGGACGCCCACGGAGTCCGAGGTGGCCGTCGAGATGGGGATCGCGGTGGACGAACTCCACTCGGTCTTCAGCCAGTTGTCGCTGGCGAACGTGGTGGCGCTGGAGGAGCTGCTGCACGTCGGGGGCGAGGGCGGCGACGGGCTGAGCGTCATGGACACGCTGGAGGACACCGCCGCCGACAATCCGGTCGAGGTCGCCGAGGACCGGGAACTGCGGCGGTTTCTGGCGCGGGCGATCAACACGTTGCCCGAGCGGGAGAAGACCGTGGTGACGCTGTACTACTACGAAGGTCTCACCCTCGCCGAGATCGGAAACGTGCTGGGTGTGACCGAGAGCCGGGTGAGTCAGATCCACACCAAGTCGGTGCTGCAGCTGCGCGCGAAACTGGCCGGCTTCGGTCGTTGACCTGGCCGGACGTGTCGGGGGATCCGTGGAGAGGCTCCCGATCGCGGTGGCACGTCCGTAGAGTGGTTGACGTGCCAAGGATTCGAGCGGCCTCCGTGGCCGAGCACCGGTCGATGCAGCGAGCCGCCCTGCTGGACGCGGCTCGATCCCTGTTGTCCGAGGGTGGGACGGAGGCGCTGACCTTCCCGGCTCTCGCCGAGCGGACGGGGCTCGCGCGGTCGTCCGTGTACGAGTACTTCCGGTCGCGGGCCGCCGTGGTCGAGGAGTTGTGCGAGGTCGACTTCCCTGTCTGGGCCGCGGAGGTTTCGGCGGCGATGGAGCGGGAGTCGACGGCCGACGGCAAGGTCGAGGCGTATGTGCGGCAGCAGCTCGCGCTGGTCGGGGACCGGCGGCACCGGGCTGTGGTGGCGATCTCCGCGAGCGAGCTGGACGCCGGGGCTCGGGAGAAGATCCGGGCGGCCCATGGCGGGCTCGTCGCGATGATCGTCGAGGCGCTGCGGGAGATGGGGCACGCGGAGCCTCGGCTGGCGGCGATGCTGTTGCAGGGCGTCGTGGATGCGGCCGTGCGGCGGATCGAGCTGGGGGCGGCGGAGGAGCCCGCGGCGATCACGGAGGCGGCGGTCTCGATGGCGCTGAGGGGCGTTCAGGGCTGAACCCGGCGAGGGCCGGCGTGGGGTGGGCCTCGGGTACCCGTGCCGACGGGACGCAGCCAGGCCGACCGAACGTACCCGAGCCGGTTTCCCCGCGCCCGCGCCGACGGGACGCAGCCAGGCCGACCGAACGCACCCGAGCCGGTTTCCCGCACCCGCGCGACGGGACGCACCCAGGCCGCCCTACTCAGAGGGCAACGGCACCCCCAGTACCGGCAGCAGCCTCGACGGGCCCCTGTGTAGCAGCCACGGGGGCATGAGGGACAGCGGGTCCAGGTATGTCCTCCCGCTCAGCAGGCCCCAGTGCACGCACATCGCCGTGCAATGTGACCCGCCTACCTCCACCGTCCCCACCACCTCACCCGCCGCCACCGCGTCCCCCTTCTTCACGGCCGCTCGCACCGGCTCGTACGTCGTCCGCAGTGGAGGATCCCCGGTACCTGTCAGCTCCAGCGACACGACGCCCTTTCCCGCGACCCGCCCCGCGAACGACACCCGCCCCGCAGCCACCGCCCGTACCGGTGCCCCGGCCGCGGCTGCCAGGTCCACGCCGCGATGACCCCGGCCGTACGTGGTCGCCGGGGGCTCCCAGCCGCGCAGGACCGGAGGGCGTACCCCCACGGGCCAGGCCCGGCCGACCGTCGGCACCGCTGGGTCCGGGGCCGGCGCGGCGGGCATGTCTGTGGCCGACAGCGTCAGTCGTGGGACCGGGGCCAACAGGGCGGTCGCCGTCAGGAGCAGCAGTAACACCAGCCGTACGCATGTCCTTGCCGTCCTGGCAGCCCTCGTCACCCTCACGCATCGCATCTCTCGCATGCGAGAACCGTCCCGCACCCCCGCAGATCATGGCCGGGATCTGTGGATAACTCCCGGGTTGTGGACAGCGGCGTCACCCAGGGCCTCGCGGGTCCCGTACACTTCTTCTGGCGATCCGGGTCACCGGGTCGACTTCGCACGCCCCGACACGGCCACCGGAAACGGTCCGTGTCAGCGCCCCTCGGTCCTTAGTGGCACGGCGCATGTGGGCGTCAGGCGCGGGAGCCATCCGGCCCCCGCGGCACAACCGAGAACCAAGGAGAACACGGCCATGGCCGTCGTCACGATGCGGGAGCTGCTGGAGAGCGGCGTCCACTTCGGTCACCAGACCCGTCGTTGGAACCCGAAGATGAAGCGCTTCATCTTCACGGAGCGCAACGGCATCTACATCATCGACCTGCTCCAGTCGCTGTCGTACATCGACCGCGCCTACGAGTTCGTCAAGGAGACCGTCGCCCACGGCGGCACGGTCATGTTCGTCGGTACGAAGAAGCAGGCGCAGGAGGCCATCGCCGAGCAGGCCACCCGCGTCGGCATGCCCTACGTCAACCAGCGCTGGCTGGGCGGCATGCTCACCAACTTCTCGACCGTCTACAAGCGTCTGCAGCGCCTCAAGGAGCTTGAGCAGATCGACTTCGAGGACGTCGCGTCCTCCGGTCTGACCAAGAAGGAGCTTCTCGTGCTCTCGCGCGAGAAGGCCAAGCTGGAGAAGACCCTCGGCGGTATCCGCGAGATGCAGAAGGTGCCCAGCGCCGTCTGGATCGTGGACACCAAGAAGGAGCACATCGCTGTCGGTGAGGCCCGGAAGCTCAACATTCCGGTTGTCGCCATCCTCGACACCAACTGTGACCCCGACGAGGTCGACTACAAGATCCCGGGCAACGACGACGCGATCCGCTCCGTCACCCTGCTCACCCGTGTGATCGCCGACGCCGTCGCCGAGGGCCTCATCGCCCGTTCCGGCGTGGCGACGGAGGGCAAGGGCGAGAAGGCCGCCGGCGAGCCGCTCGCCGAGTGGGAGCGCGACCTGCTTGAGGGCGAGAAGAAGGCCGACGAGGCTGCCGAGAAGCCGGCCGAGGCTCCGGCCGCCGAGGCTCCGGCTGCCGAGGCTCCGGCCGCCGAGGCTCCGGCTGCCGAGGCCCCCGCTGCCGAGGCTCCGGCCGCCGAGGGCGAGCAGGCCTGACACCGTCAGCGTTGACGGCGGGAGCGGTAGTGCATCCCACTGCGCCTCCGGCGCGGTGAACTCCGCTCCCGCCGTTCACCCGTAGGTCGACGGAATGTCGGCGGCCCCGGCTATTCCAGGGCGGTAGACCCCGTAGATCTTCGATCTTCCAGACTTCGAGAAAGATTCACAGAATCATGGCGAACTACACCGCCGCCGACGTCAAGAAGCTCCGCGAGCTCACCGGCGCCGGCATGATGGACTGCAAGAAGGCGCTGGACGAGGCCGAGGGCAACGTCGAGAAGGCCGTCGAGGCGCTCCGTATCAAGGGCCAGAAGGGCGTCGCCAAGCGCGAGGGCCGCTCCGCCGAGAACGGCGCCGTGGTCTCGATCATCGCCGACGACAACTCCTCCGGCGTCATCGTCGAGCTGAAGTGCGAGACGGACTTCGTCGCCAAGGGCGAGAAGTTCCAGGCCGTCGCGAACCAGATCGCGCAGCACGTCGCCGCGACCTCCCCGGCCGACCTCGACGCCCTGCTCGCCTCCGAGATCGAGGCCGGCAAGACCGTCCAGGCGTTCGTGGACGAGGCCAACGCCAACCTCGGCGAGAAGATCGTCCTGGACCGCTTCGCGCAGTACGCCGACGGCTTCGTCCTCGCCTACATGCACCGCACGATGCCCGACCTGCCCCCGCAGATCGGTGTCCTCGTCGAGCTGGACAAGCCGAACGCCGACGTCGCCAAGGGCATCGCCCAGCACATCGCCGCCTTCGCGCCGAAGTACCTCTCCAAGGAGGACGTGCCGGCCGAGGTCGTCGAGTCCGAGCGCCGCGTCGCCGAGGAGACCACCCGCGCCGAGGGCAAGCCCGAGGCCGCCCTGCCGAAGATCGTCGAGGGTCGCCTCAACGGCTTCTTCAAGGACGCCACGCTGCTCGGTCAGCCGTACGCGCTCGACAACAAGAAGTCCGTCCAGAAGGTTCTGGACGAGGCCGGTGTCACCCTGAAGCGCTTCGCGCGCATCAAGGTCGGCATCTGAGTCCGTACCGCGATCGGCGCCCGACCCCGATAGGGTCTGGGGCAGTCGTTGGCGGACGCCGTCACCGCGCACGCGCGCGTGACGGACGACAGCAGATCTGACGAGGAGGCCATTGCCGCGCATGGGATGCGAAACACGCCCGGGCCGGCAGTGGCCTTCTTCGTATGTGCACCACGTAACAAAGGCGGGATCTCGATGACCACCAAGGCCCAGAAGAGCGACGACGGCAAAGTACGCGGCCGGTTTCTGCTGAAGCTGTCCGGAGAGGCCTTCTCCGGTGGCGGGGGCCTCGGCGTCGACCCGGACGTGGTGCACAAGATCGCCCGCGAGATCGCCGCGGTCGTACGCGACGGGGCGCAGGTCGCGGTCGTCATCGGCGGCGGCAACTTCTTCCGCGGCGCCGAACTCCAGCAGCGCGGCATGGACCGGGCCCGCTCCGACTACATGGGCATGCTCGGCACCGTGATGAACTGCCTCGCCCTCCAGGACTTCCTGGAGAAGGAGGGCATCGACAGCCGGGTCCAGACCGCCATCACCATGGGTCAGGTCGCCGAGCCCTACATCCCGCTGCGTGCCGTACGGCACCTGGAGAAGGGCCGCGTGGTCATCTTCGGCGCCGGTATGGGCATGCCGTACTTCTCCACCGACACCACCGCCGCCCAGCGCGCCCTGGAGATCGACGCCGAGGCGCTGCTCATGGGCAAGAACGGCGTGGACGGGGTCTACGACTCCGACCCGAAGACCAACCCCGACGCGGTCAAGTTCGACTCCCTCGGCTACGGCGAGGTCATCACCCGCGATCTCAAGGTCGCCGATGCCACCGCCGTCACCCTGTGCCGTGACAACAAGCTCCCGATCCTCGTCTTCGAGCTCCTGGCGGAGGGCAATATCGCACGCGCCGTCAAGGGTGAGAAGATCGGCACGCTTGTGGGTGAGCAGGGCAGCCAGGGCTGACGCCCGAGAACAACCCCGTCCGGGGGACGGACGGGACGGACCCTGACCGGGGGATGGACAATGTCCTGCCGGTCGGGAACCGTGCAGGAAGAAGACGCGACGCAGCCGGCCGCCGCCCCCACCTTGGAACCGCAGCCGGGCCTTTACTCAAGACACGCAGGAGCAAGTGGTGATCGAAGAGACCCTCCTCGAAGCCGAGGAGAAGATGGAGAAGGCCGTCGTGGTCGCCAAGGAGGACTTCGCCGCGATCCGTACCGGTCGTGCGCACCCGGCGATGTTCAACAAGATCGTGGCCGACTACTACGGCGCGCCGACGCCGATCAACCAGCTGGCTTCGTTCTCCGTGCCGGAGCCGCGCATGGCGGTCGTGACCCCGTTCGACAAGAGCGCCCTGCGCAACATCGAGCAGGCGATCCGGGACTCCGACCTCGGCGTCAACCCGAGCAACGACGGCAACATCATCCGAGTGGTGTTCCCCGAGCTCACCGAGGAGCGTCGCCGCGACTACATCAAGGTCGCCAAGGGCAAGGCCGAGGACGCGCGTGTGTCCATCCGCTCCGTGCGCCGCAAGGCCAAGGACGCCATCGACAAGCTGATCAAGGACGGCGAGATCGGTGAGGACGAGGGCCGCCGTGCGGAGAAGGAGCTCGACGACACCACGCACAAGTACGTCGCCCAGGTGGACGAGCTCCTGAAGCACAAGGAAGCGGAGCTGCTTGAGGTCTGATGAACGACTCTTCCTGGGGGGCACCGCCACAAGCCGGCGACGCCGGTCAAGCCGGGTACTGGGGGGCCGCCGCGCGTGGACCTGTCCAGGGGGCTGCCCCGGCGGGTCCCGCGTACGATGCGCCTCAGGCGCAGCAGACTCGCCCCATGCCCATCGTGCCCGACGTACCCGCGTATGGCGGAGACCAGGATGACGATCGGGGGGCCGCTCGGCTGAGCGGCCCCTTGTTCCGCGAACAGCCGCCGCATGCGCGGCCGTACGACACGCCGCAGGCGCGGCCCTTCGAGGCGGCGCAGCAGAATCCGGAGCCCATGCCCGACGCCTCGCAGCCGGCGCCCCCGCCGCAGAAGAAGAGCGCGGGGCGTGACCTGAGTGCTGCCATAGGGGTCGGTGTCGGGCTGGGCGTGGTGATCGTCGCGTCGCTGTTCGTCGTCAAGGCCGTGTTCGTCGGAGTCGTAGCGGTCGCCGTCGTCGTGGGTCTGTGGGAGCTGACCAAGCGGCTTGAGGAGCGCAAGGGCATCAAGGCGCCGCTGGTCCCGCTCGCGCTCGGCGGTGCGGCCATGGTCGTCGCCGGGTACGTCCGGGGTGCCGAGGGCGCCTGGGTGGCGATGGCGCTGACCGCGTTGGCCGTGCTGGTCTGGCGGATGACGGAGCCGCCGGAGGGCTACCTCAAGGACGTCACCGCGGGCGTCTTCGCGGCGTTCTACGTGCCGTTCCTGGCGACGTTCGTCGCGATGATGCTGACGGCCGACGACGGGGCGTGGCGTGTCCTGACGTTCCTGCTGCTGACGGTCGTCAGCGACACCGGTGCGTACGCCATCGGCTGGCGCTTCGGCAAGACCAAGCTCGCCCCGCGCATCAGCCCCGGCAAGACCCGCGAGGGCCTGCTGGGCGCGGTCAGCTTCGCGATGGTGGCGGGCGCCCTGTGCATGCACTTCCTGATCGACGACGGCACTTGGTGGCAGGGCCTGCTGCTGGGCCTCGCGGTCGCGGCCAGCGCGACGCTGGGTGACCTCGGCGAGTCGATGATCAAGCGCGACCTGGGCATCAAGGACATGGGCACGCTGCTGCCGGGTCATGGCGGGATCATGGACCGGTTGGACTCGTTGCTGCCTACCGCTCCGGTGGTGTGGCTGCTGCTGGTGCTGTTCGTGGGGTCGGGCTGACGGGTCGGGTCTGCGTCTGGTCGGCCGGCGTCTGGTCGGCCGGCGTCTGATCGGTCAGCGTCTGGTTGGTCGGTGTCCGAGGAGCCTCCGTTCTTGCAGAGCGGAGGCTCCTTGGTGTGTGGGACGATTCCCGTGTACGCCGTCAAAGGCACTCGAAGGGGGTCATCATGGCCATCATCCGAGAGAGCGTCGACGTCGATCGAGCCCCGGCCGATGTCTACGCGTACGTGACGGACCCCTCTCATCTGCCGGAATGGCAGCTGAGTGCGGTCTCGGTCGAGTCGCTCGACGAGGGACCGATCCATGCCGGCTCCCGGGTCCGGGTCACCCGGCGCGTCGGGAACCGTCAGATTCCGATGACCGTGCAGTTCGACGAGCTCGACCCTCCCCACAGCTGGGATCTGCACGGGACGGACGGCCCCGTCAGGGCCCGCGCCCACGGTGAGATCGAGCCGCTCGACGACGGGCGCCGTTCTCGCGTGACGATCGACCTCGACTTCGAGGGGCACGGCGTCGGCAAGGTCCTGGTACCCCTCGTCGTCCGCCCGCAGGTCCGCAAGGAACTGCCACGCGACGAGCAACTCCTCAAGGACCGGCTGGAGGGCAAGAACGACTAGGCCGTTCCACTGTCTCCGCTGCTCAGAAGCTGCAGATGCGCCAGCAGCTCATGACGTTGGTGTGCGCTCGTAGCCTGTTCGGCCGCCATGGACTGCATGAGGTCACGCGCCTGGTCGCGGTAGGGGGCGCCGAGTTCGCTCAGGGCCGCCATTGCCGCGTACCGATCGTCGAACGCGTTGGTCCTGTCCGTCGCCAGCTTCAGCAGAACCTCAGCGACGTGCGACAGATGCTCACCGTCGAAGTCCAGTAGCGACTCCGCTGCCTGAATTCGTGTCGCAGGGTCGGCCCGGGGCGAGTTCGTGATCTCAAGCAGGTGCCGGGTCGCGTGATCGGCCCACTTGGGAGCCAAGGCGTAAAGGGTGTCGATGAGGGCCATGCGGTCCACGAGGGGCTCAAGCCCTAGATGGCACACGAGAGAACAGAACAGGTATGTGTCGTCACCCGGATCCGGTTCGTCGTTACAACCGAGCGTGCCGAGCAGCGATCTGATGACCGATTGCTCGCGGATGGACAGAGGCTCGTCCGCGATCGGGTAGTGGGCGACCGACTCTGCGTGGGCGAGGGTCTTCGACGCGGGGACTTGATGCGCGAGGTATGCCTGGGCCAGGGGGTCCGACAGCTGACTGGCGACGCGCCGGCTCGCCGCGGGCAGACGAGGCAGGGCCGACAAGAACGTCTGCAACTGGGCCGGCGTGTACGGGCTGCCCTCAGCCATCAGAAGTCCCGCGACATGCTGATGCCCCGCGCTGCCCTCCAGCAGCCAGGTCAGCAGGGCCTCCGCCGCCAAAGGGTGCCGATGGGCGTAGTGAACGAGTGCGGTGCGGTGGTCGCGCCCTTTGCGCCCTGAGAGACGTGCGGCCTCGAATGTGAACCTCTGCCAGTCCTTGGAGCTTCCGTCGAAATGATCGGGGAGATCCATGGAGCGAGCCTCGGCCGCCAGGAATTCAGCGAAGCTGGCATGCAGGAACCGGATCGATCCCTCGGTCGCCATGAGAAGCCCACTCGATGTCAGCAGGGCGGCGACGTATTCCCCCCAACCGGGAATGCTCGTCTGAGCACGCGGACCGACGCTCGGACGCAGCCATTCCAGCGCGACCGTGAGGAGGTTGAACGGGGCCCGTTGACCGGATTCCTCGGAGTGGCCCAAGGGCTCTGAAAAGTGCCGAACCGCCTCAGTGGCGATATGCCGTAGGACGGCGTCGAGGTTCTCCTGCAGAAACCGGACGGCCTCCAGGGCCCGTGGGTCCCTGCCCGCGTGAGCACGCAACCGGCTGAACAGGCCTTCGCGCTGGGTGGCCTTCGCGCTCATGAGATAGGTCCGGTATTGGTCGAAGAGAGCGTACTGATTGTTGGGCAGGCGTTGTCCGGGCCAGGCTTCGAACACGGCGGCGGCCACGGCTGCGAGCAACGGCACTGCCACCAGATCCCGCAGTTCCGCGGCGTCGACCTGCCGCAGGAATTCCTGGGCCTGACGACGTGCGGGAACGCTCGTCCCGAACCAGCGCTCGGCGAATATCTCCAGCTGTGAGCGGTCGAAGGGCAACAGGGAGCAAACGAGGAATCCACTTTCGATGAAGCGGTCCCGTTCCACCGGGTGCAGCGGACGGCACGAATTGATGATCTTGATGTGCCCGGCTCGGCCGGCCTCGCTCCGGGCGATGGTGCTGAGGTGCAGGGCCAGGCGGTTACGTGCCTCCATGGGGATCTCGTCGAACCCGTCCACCAGAAGGAGCCAGGAGTATCCGTCCGGCAGCAGTCCTTTTGAGGCGTCGAGAAATCGTCGTTCATAGCGCTCGGTCGTGGCGAAGACGAGCCGGGACAACTCCTGATCCACTGCGCCCGGGCCGCTCGTCAGTTGTTCGGCAGTCGCCCAGACCGGGACGCAGGTGTGGTGCGTGACTGTCGCGTCGAGGATTTCGGCGGACAGGCGCCCGGCGAGTCTGGCGAGCAAGGTCGACTTCCCGCTGCCCGGGCCGGACTCCAGTAGGAGATGACAGCCGGCGGGATCATCGAGAAAGTCCTCGACAGGTCCCCGCTTCGCTTCTGTCCCGGCTTCATCGGCTGACGGCGATTCGTCGAGCCGTTGCTGAACGTGTACGGCCGACAGCGGCCGTCGCGCACCGGTGCCACCGTGGACGACATAGGGCCAGTCCTCTCCCCGCTCCATCTGGTCCACCAGCAGCGGGAGCAGGAAGGACGGAATCGGTGGCGAAGCCCCGACGGTGCGTCGGACGGGCTGGGCCGATTCGAGGAGTTCGTTGAGATGTCGTCGGTCGGGCTGCTCCCCGGCCCAACGCGACCAGAGTCGTACCAGGGCCCAGAGCTTCGGCTCATTGGACGGGGTGGGTGCCTGGCGGCTCTGCGGGTCGTCGGTCAGCCAGTTGCTCAGCCTGCGGGCATCCAGATCGACCTCGAATTCCTTGCCGAGGATCTTCGCTGTCTCGCGACGGGAGTACACCGCTCCCTGCCGGATCCGGTTCGCCCTGGCCCTGCCCTCCAAGCCCCGCAGGTACTCGTGGAGTGCGTGGTCCGGATGCTCCACGTCCTCCCGTCCCCTCCTGACGACCCTTCCGCTGCCCGCTGCGGGCACCGCCGGGCAGCCCGTGAACTGCAGAGTAAGAGCGTTGCCGCCCGGTTCGCCCGTGCTTCCTCCGGATTCGATCTGCGAGCACGCACCGTTTGGAGGCGAAACACCCGACGCCATCAGGGAGGGACAATGAGGCGCGACAACCGCCCCACCATCAAGCGCCTGTACCGCGCCGCGCTGTTTGCGGCAGTTCGCGGAGCGGCCGCCGCAGCGGGGTCGTCCGTGGTGGCCCTCGCGGTGTGGGCATGGCAACGCTGACAGTCGTGCGGCTTCGACCAGATCAAGACGGTTCGGGCGACTGCGCTGCCGTGGGGGCGACGTCCCGCCACTGTGCGAAAGTGCCGCCCATCCTTCGTCTCAACCCTTGCCTTACCTATCGAATATCGATAGATTCTCATCGTGATTCGATGGAAGGGTGGGTCATGGGCAAGTTGACCGTGCATGCGCTGCGCGCCGTGCTCGTGGTGGTGCTCGCCGGCACCGTGTTCGTGCAGTCGTTGATGGTGTGGACGCTGGTCAGCGGGAGTGACCCGGAGGACGGGTCGCTCCCGCTGACCGCGCTGCGCGTGATCACGGTCCTGGGCATGGTGTCGGCCCAGGTCGCCCTGGTCTGTGTAGGGCGGCTGGTGACGATGGTGCGACGCGGAACCGTGTTCTCCCACGCCGCCTTCCGGTACGTGGACGGCGTGATCGGCGCGATCGTGGCGGCTGCCCTCCTGTGGTTCGCGGTCACCGCCGTCAACGCACCCGGCCAGCGGGACGACCCGGGCGTCACCGTCATCATGGGCGGGGTCGGCGTGGCCATCCTGGGGGTCGCGCTCATCGTGCTCGTGCTGCGGATGCTGCTCGCCCAGGCCGTCGCGCGCGACGTCGAAGCGGCGCAGATGCAGGCCGAGTTGGACGAGGTGATCTGATGCCGATCGCCGTCGACATCGACGTGATGCTGGCCAGGCGGAAGATGTCCGTGGGCGAGCTCGCGGACCGCGTGGGGATCACGCCCGCCAACCTGGCGGTACTCAAGAACGGCCGCGCCAAGGCGGTGCGCTTCGCGACGCTCGCCGCGCTCTGCGAGGTGCTCAAGTGCCAGCCGGGAGACCTGCTGCGCTGGGAGGCCGAGGACGCCGCAGGCGAATGACGTGCCCTTCCGAGATCATGGAGTGCTCGACGTCCTCGCGATCCGCGCGGCGTACGGCACGCTCGCTCAGTGGCGACCGGCTACGACTACTAACGACAGCCGTAGCCACGGCAGCCACAGGTCACCCGAGTGGATCTGCGACACTGGGAGAGTTATGCCTGCACCCGGAGAACTCACTTTCGTCGCCCCGCGCGGAGCCAAGAAGCCGCCGCGGCATCTTGCCGATCTCACGCCCGGTGAGCGTAAGGACGCTGTCGCTGCGATCGGTGAGAAGCCGTTTCGTGCCAAGCAGCTGTCGCAGCACTACTTCGCGCGGTACACGCACGACCCGGAGCAGTGGACCGACATCCCCGCCGGGTCGCGTGCCAAGTTGCGGGAGGAGCTCTTTCCCGAGCTCATGACCGTCGTACGGCACCTGTCGACCGACCAGGGCGACACGCGCAAGACACTGTGGCGGCTGTTCGACGGGACGCTCGTCGAGTCGGTGCTGATGCGGTACCCGGACCGGGTGACCATGTGCATCAGCTCACAGGCCGGGTGCGGGATGAACTGTCCCTTCTGCGCCACCGGGCAGGCCGGGCTGGACCGTAATCTGTCCACCGCCGAGATCGTGCATCAGATCGTGGACGGGATGCGGGCGCTCAGGGACGGGGATGTGCCCGGCGGGCCCGCTCGGCTGTCCAACATCGTCTTCATGGGGATGGGGGAGCCGCTCGCCAACTACAACCGGGTCGTGGGCGCCATCCGGCGGCTCACCGACCCCGAGCCCGACGGGCTGGGGCTGTCGCAGCGTGGGATCACCGTGTCGACGGTCGGGCTCGTCCCGGCCATCCACCGGTTCTCCGACGAGGGCTTCAAGTGCCGGCTCGCGATCTCGCTGCACGCGCCCGACGACGAGCTGCGCGACACCCTCGTGCCCGTGAACACGCGGTGGAAGGTGCGCGAGGTGCTGGAGGCCGGGTTCGACTACGTCGCGAAGTCCGGGCGCCGGCTGTCCATCGAGTACGCGCTGATCCGGGACATCAACGATCAGGCCTGGCGCGGTGACCGGCTCGGGCGGCTGCTCAAGGGCAAGCCGGTGCATGTGAACCTGATTCCGCTGAACCCGACCCCGGGCTCGAAGTGGACCGCGTCCCGGCCCGAGGACGAGAAGGCGTTCGTCGAGGCCATCGCCGCCCATGGGGTGCCGGTGACCATTCGGGACACCCGTGGTCAGGAGATCGACGGGGCGTGTGGGCAGCTCGCCGCGACCGAGCGGTAGTCTGGCCACCGTAAGGTCGCCGTAAGCACATCTTCATATTCCGACAGGGGAGCGCCACAGCGCTGAGAGTGCGGCACCGGCCGCAGACCCTCTGAACCTTGCCCAGGTCATTCTGGGTAGGAAGTTCGGTCATCACTCAAGCTGTTGCGCCCTGCCCGGGAGTCGAAAGCGGACTTCCGGGCAGGGCCGCGTCTCTTCCTGGTCAACCCCAGGAGGAATTCAGTGAGCATCACCAAGAAGGCCACGGTCTTCGCCGTCGGGCTCGGTCTCGTCACGCTGTCCGCGTGCGGTTCGTCCGACTCGGGCGGCGGCGATGGCGGGGCCAGGAGCAAGACCGTGACGCTTGTCAGTCACAACTCGTGGTCCGTCTCGAAGGGTGTCCTCGCCGCGTTCGAGAAGCAGTCCGGCTACAAGGTCAAGGTCCTGGAGGACGGCGACGCCGGGCAGGCCGTCAACAAGGCGATCCTGACCAAGGACAACCCCCAGGGCGACGTCTTCTTCGGCGTCGACAACACCCTGCTCTCGCGGGCGCTCGACAACGGGCTGTTCCAGTCGTACGAGCCCAAGGGCTCCGACCTGATCCTGCCCGAGTACCGGGTCGACCAGGACAAGCACCGGGTCACCCCCATCGACACCGGCGACATCTGCGTCAACTACGACAAGGCGTACTTCAGCGAGCACAAGCTGACCCCGCCCAGCTCGTTCGACGATCTGATCAAGCCCGCGTACAAGAACCTCCTGGTCACCGAGAACGCCTCCACCTCCTCGCCCGGCCTCGGCTTCCTGCTCGGCACCGCCGCCCAGTACGGCGACGACGGCTGGCAGGACTACTGGAAGAAGCTGAAGGCCAACGGCGTGAAGGTGGTCGACGGCTGGGAGCAGGCCTACAACAACGAGTTCTCCGGGTCCGCCGGCGGCAAGAAGGCGGGGGCCGACCGGCCGCTCGTCGTGTCGTACGCCTCCTCGCCGCCCGCCGAGGTGATCTACGCCAAGCCCAAGCCGACCAGCGCGCCGACGGGCGTCGCGACGGGTACGTGCTTCCGGCAGGTCGAGTACGCGGGCCTGCTCAGCAACGCCAGGAACACCGAGGGCGGCAAGGCGCTCCTCGACTTCCTGCTGACCAAGACGTTCCAGGACGACATGCCGCTGAACATGTTCGTCTACCCGGTGCGGGAGGCCGCCCAGGTCCCGCCGGAGTTCGTGAAGTACGGCCCGCAGGCCAAGAACCCCGAGACCATGGACCCGGCGAAGATCGCCGACAATCGTGACGACTGGGTCAAGTCGTGGACCTCGCTCGTACTGAAGTAGCCCCGCGCAAGGGCCGTACAAGAGCCTCCAAGGGCGGCGCGGCGGCGCGGCTCGGCCTCATCGCCGTGCCCGTCGCGTTCTTCGCGGTCTTCTTCGCCTACCCCGTCGCCGCGATCGTCGCGCGCGGTCTGAAGGTCGACGGGGTGTGGCGGTTCGGGCGGCTCTGGGACGTGCTCGGGGAGTCGGACATCCGGCACGTCCTGTGGTTCACCACCTGGCAGGCGCTCGCCTCCACCGCGCTCACCCTGCTGATCGCGCTGCCGGGCGCCTACGTCTTCGCCCGCTTCGACTTCCCCGGCAAGCAGGTCCTGCGGGCTGTGGTGACGGTGCCCTTCGTGCTGCCGACGGTCGTCGTCGGCACGGCGTTCCTCGCGCTCGTCGGGCGCGGCGGACTCCTCGACGAGCTGTGGGGCGTACGGCTCGACACCACCGTGTGGGCCATCCTGCTCGCGCACGTCTTCTTCAACTACGCCGTCGTCGTACGGACGGTGGGCGGACTGTGGTCCCAGCTCGACCCGCGGCAGGAGGAGGCCGCGCGGATGCTCGGGGCGTCGCCCCTGAAGGCCTGGCGGCAGGTCACCCTCCCGGCGCTCGGGCCCGCCGTGGCCGCCGCCGCGCTCATGGTCTTCCTGTTCACCTTCACCTCTTTCGGGGTGGTGCAGATCCTCGGCGGGCCGACCTTCTCGACCCTCGAAGTGGAGATCTACCGGCAGACCTCCGAGATCTTCGACCTGTCCACCGCCGCCGTCCTGACGATCATCCAGTTCCTGGCCGTGTCCGCGATCCTCGCCGTGCACGCCTGGACGGTACGGCGGCGGGAGAGCGCCCTGCGCCTGGTGGACGCCTCGGTGACCGCCCGGCGGCCGCGCGGCGCGGGGCAGTGGGCGCTGCTGGCCGGTGTCCTGGCCGTCATCGTCGTACTCCTGCTGCTGCCGCTCGCCGTGCTGGTGCAGCGATCGTTCGACGCCCCCGACCTCGGCTACTACCGGGCGCTGACCAGCGCCGACGGCGGGGTCTTCCTCGTCGCGCCGATCGAGGCGATCGGGAATTCGCTCCAGTACGCCGTCGTCGCGACCCTCATCGCCGTGCTGATCGGCGGTCTGGCCGCCGCCGCGCTGACCCGGCGGGACGCGGGCAGGTTCGTCCGCGGCTTCGACGCGCTGTTGATGCTGCCGCTCGGGGTGTCGGCGGTGACCGTCGGGTTCGGGTTCCTGATCGCCCTGGACGAGCCGCCGCTCGATCTGCGGTCCTCCTGGATCCTCGTGCCGCTGGCGCAGGCGCTGGTCGGGGTGCCGTTCGTCGTACGGACCATGCTGCCGGTGCTGCGGGCCGTGGACCAGCGGCTGCGCGAGGCGGCGTCGGTGCTGGGTGCTTCGCCCTGGCGGGTCTGGCGCGAGGTCGATCTGCCGATGGTGCGGCGGGCCCTGCTGGTCGCGGCCGGTTTCGCCTTCGCGGTGTCGCTGGGGGAGTTCGGGGCGACGGTGTTCATCGCCCGGCCCGACAACCCGACCCTGCCGGTGGCCGTGGCGCGGCTGCTGGGGCGGGCCGGTGAGCTCAACTACGGCCAGGCGATGGCCCTTTCGACGGTACTGATGGTGGTGTGCGCGGTGGCGTTGCTGGTGCTGGAGCGGCTTCGCACGGATCGGACGGGGGAGTTCTGAGATGACGCCGGGTGTGCTGAGTGTGCCGCGTACGCCGAGTACGCCGAGTCTGCTGGGTCTGGAAGGCGCGACCGTACGGTTCGGCGGTCGGCCCGTGCTCGACGCCGTCGACCTCGATGTCGCCGAGCACGAGATCGTGTGCGTGCTCGGGCCGAGCGGCAGTGGCAAGTCGACGCTGCTGCGAGCCGTGGCGGGGCTGCAGCCGCTCGACGCCGGGCGGGTCTCGCTCGACGGGCGGGACCAGACCGGGGTGCCGGCGCACAAGCGGGGTGTCGGGCTGATGTTCCAGGATCATCAGCTGTTCCCGCAGCGGGACGTCGGCGGCAACGTCGCCTTCGGGGCGCGGATGCGCGGCGCCTCGAAGCGTGAACAGGCTGAACGGGTGCGGGAGTTGCTCGAACTCGTCGGACTGCCGGGCGCCGCTCACCGTGCCGTCGCCTCCCTCTCCGGCGGGGAGCAGCAGCGGGTCGCGCTGGCCCGTGCGCTCGCGCCCCGCCCCCGGCTGCTGATGCTGGACGAGCCGTTGGGCCAGCTCGACCGCTCGCTGCGGGAGCGGCTCGTGGTCGAACTCCGGGAGCTGTTCGGGCGGTTGGGCACCACCGTGCTGGCCGTGACGCACGACCAGGGGGAGGCCTTCGCGCTCGCCGACCGGGTCGTGGTGATGCGGGACGGGCGGATCGCCCAGACCGGGACGCCGCTTGAGGTGTGGCAGCGGCCGGTGGACGAGTTCGTGGCCCGCTTCCTCGGCTTCGACAACGTGGTCGAGGGCACTGTCGCCGGGGAGGCCGCGGACACGCCCTGGGGCAAGCTCCCGGTCGGTGAGGGCGCGGCACAGGGCACGCGGACGCTGCTCGTACGGCCGGCCGGGGTGCGGCTCGTGGCACCGGACGCGGGCCTGCGCTGCACGGTCGCCGCGCGGACGTTCAAGGGCACGCATGTCGCCGTGCACGTCCAGCCGGAGGATGCGCCGCGCCTGGAGGCGGCGTGTGCGCTGCGGGACGCGCCCGGCGTCGGGGACGAGGTCGGTGTGGAGTTCGACGCGGCCGAAATTGTCGTCCTGGGCTGATCGCGCGGCCCGTAGGGTGCGGAGCATGACGCTGCTCGCACATGATCGTTACTGCGACGAAATCGCCCACCAGGTAGGCCTGTTGAGGTCCGTGGTGACCTCCGGCGCCGATCTGTCGGCCACCGTGCCGACCTGCCCGGAATGGTCGCTGGAACAGCTCGTACGGCACACCGGCGGCGCCCTGCGCTGGGTGGAGCTGATGGTGCGGACGCGGGCGCAGGAGGAGGTCCCGGAGGAGAGGGTCCCGCTGCACGGCGGGCCGGAGGAGCGAGGTGACCCCGCCGCCCTGGACGCCTGGCTCGCGGAGACCGGCGAGGCGATCGTCGCCGCACTGCGGGAGGCCGGTCCCGACGCGAAGGTGTGGGGCTGGACAGGGGTTCTCACCGCCGGGTTCTGGGCCCGCCGTATGACTCACGAGATCACGGTCCACCGGGCGGACGCCACGCTCGCGGCCGGGCTGCCGTACGAGGTCGCGCCGGACGTGGCCGCCGACGCGATCGACGAGTGGCTGGAGATCGTGGAGTGGGCGCAGCGGACGCTGCCGGACGACCCGGCGAGGGATCTGCGCCGGCCGGGCAGCAGCATCCATCTGCACGCGACGGATGACACCGGGGCGGTCGACGCAGGGCGAAGCGAGATGGAGGTTCCGCCGCCCGAAGGGTGGGGGAGGGTCATCGAACTGGGCGAGGACGTCATCGCGTGGCGGCACGGCCATGAGAGGGCGACCGTCGAGCTCCGCGGGCCTCTCACCGCCGTACTCCTCGCTTTCTACCGTCGACTGCCGCTGGACAGCCCGGAGTTGGAGGTCCTCGGCGAGCGGGAACTGCTGGAGTTCTGGCTGGAGCGGGCGACGTTCGGCTGACACGGGTGTGGCCCGCCTCCGGAGAAGAGGGCGGGCCACAAGGATGTTGCGGTGCGGGCGGGTCAGCGGTCGCTGCTCGCCCCGCGGCGGCGCAGGCCGAAGAAGACGGCACCGCCACCGATCGCCACGAGCGCGACCGCGATGCCGGCGATCAGGCCGGTGTTGGAGTTCGCACCGGTCTCGGCGAGGTTGGAGTCGTCGTTCGCCGGGGACGGAGCGTTGCTCTCGGTGCCCGCGGGAGGCGTGCTCGCGCTGTCCGACGGCGTCGGGCTCGGGCTGTCGGTCTCCTCGGCCGGGGTCGAGACGGAGGCCGAGGGGGTCGGGGGCTCGGACGGAGCCGGCGGCTCCTCTTCCTTCTTGCAGGAGGTGGACGGCGTCGTCAGGTTCGGCTTGATGTCTGTGTCGACATAGCCCGCGGCCTTGACGTGGACGCGGTACTCCGCGTCCGGCTTCCAGTTCTCGGCGAAGGTGATGGTGACACCCTCGCGCGAGCCCTTGACCACCTGCTCGCCGATCTTCTTCAGGTCGGCGCCGTTGTTCTGCAGGAACACGCTGACGGTCGCCGGGACCCCGCTCGGGTCCACGTCGGTGACGGTGATGACGCCCTTGTCGCCGTCGCACTTGGCTTCGGCGGAGAATTCACTGATGTCGCACGCGAGTGCGTTGCCCGCGAGCCCGAGCGCGAGCGCGGCCGAGGCGGAGGCAACACCCAGGGCACGCACGGAACGTGCGACGGTACGGCGGTTTATGGACACGTTTGTCCTTACGAGTTGCACCACTGAGGGGGGTTTGACGAGGTCGGTGACGTGAGATCACCGTCCCCAGGAGTCTCACAGGTTTATAAGCGTGACATAAGTACTGTCAACGTGTATGCGGCTCATGGGCGTTGGCTTTGCCCTCTTATTAACTGCCGAGACGTTTCAACGCCTCCGGCGCCTCCTCGATCCGGTCAACCAGGGCGATACGGGACTCCATCGAGCGGTCCCGCGCGAGCGACTGGAGCAGGGGCCAAGTCGGCAGTTTCTCCGTCCAGTGCGTGCGATCGACCAGGACCATGGGCGTGGGCTCACCGCGCGACTCGTAGTAGTTCGGCGTCGCGTTGTCGAAGATCTCCTGTACGGTCCCGGCGGCGCCCGGCAGGAAGACGACGCCCGCGCCGGAGCGGGCCAGGAGGCCGTCCTCGCGGGTGGCGTTGGCGAAGTACTTGGCGATGTGGGAGGCGAAGGGGTTCGGCGGCTCGTGGCCGTAGAACCAGGTCGGGATGCCGACGGAACGGCCGCCCTTCGGCCAGCGGGCGCGCACCTCGAAGGCGGCCGTCGCCCACGCGGTGACGGAGGGCGTGAACCCGGGTGCCTTCGCCAGCAGCCGGAGGGCGTCGGTGAGCATCTCGTCGTCGTACGGGGCGGCGTACGCACCGAGGTTGGCCGCCTCCATCGCACCCGGGCCGCCGCCGGTGGCGACCGTGAGACCGGCGCGGGCCAGCTCCCGGCCGAGCCGTGCGGCACCCTCGTAGGCCTGCGTGCCGCGCCGCATCGCGTGGCCGCCCATGACGCCCACCACCCGGGCGCCGGACAGGAGTTCGTCGAGGGCGTCGGAGACGGAGTCGTCGTGCACCGCGCGGAGCATGGAGGCGTAGATGTCGCCGTCCGCCTTGGTCCGCTGGAACCAGGCGTACGCGCGGGCGTCGGGCGTGTTCTCGTAGCCGTCCGGGCCGTCCGTCAGGGAGGCGAAGAGTTCGTCGGGGGAGTAGACCAGGCCGCGGTAAGGGTCGAAGGGGAGGCCGGGGACCGGCGGGAAGACCAGGGCGCCGTCGGTGCGTATCTTCGCGGCGGCCTCCTCGCGCATCGGGCAGCCGAGGAAGACGGCGCCCGCCGTGTCCGTGCCGAGCAGTTCGCGCGTACGGTCCGTCAGATCGACGGCCTGGACGCGGAATCCGGTGAGGGTGCCGCGCGCGGAGACCGTCGCGTCGAACTCCTCCAGCGTCTCTATCTCACGGTCGTTGTGGTGGGCCGCATGGGCGGGCATCGTCTGCACCCGCCCATGCTAGGCACCGCGTGCCGCACGGCTGTTGTCAGCCCCCGATGGCCGCCGGGTCCATCCACACGACCTCCCAGGTGTGGCCGTCGAGGTCGTCGAAGGCGCGGCCGTACATGAAGCCCATGTCCTGGATCTTGGCCGAGGCCGTACCGCCGGCGGCGACGGCCTTCTCGACCAGCTCGTCGACCTTGTCGCGGCTCTCGGCGCTCAGACAGACCAGCACCTCGCTGGTCTTCGTGGCGTCCGCGATCTCCTTGTCGGTGAAGGTCGCGTAGAAGGGCTTGGTGAGCAGCATCGCGACGATGGTGTCGCTGATCACGACGGACGCCGCGTTGTCGTCGCTGAACTGCGGGTTGATCGAGTAGCCCAGCTCCGTGAAGAACTTCTTCGAGGCGTCGAGGTCGTTCACGGGCAGGTTCACGAAGATCATCTGCTGGTAGGCGGGGGCGGTCATCGCGGTCTCTCCCATCGGGGTGGTTGCTGTTCGGTGGGGTAGACCGGGGGTCCGGGCGGAACTCATCGCCGAACGGAGATTTTTTCGTACGGGATTTTCGGCGCGGTTCCGCGACGGCCTCAGCGCGCCAGCGGCAGCGCCGCCAGCTCGGCCACGATCAGGGTGAGCGGGCCGAAGAAGGCGACCAGGACGCCGGCGCGCAGGGCGGCCGCGCTGCGCAGCATCGAGGTGGGGGCGCCGAGGCGGAGCAGTGCGGCGGTGGTGTCGGCGCGGGCCTGCTTGGCCTCCACGGCGGCCGTGAGAAGCGTGGCCGTGGTGCAGCCGGTGACCAGACCGACCCCGACCGGGGTGAGCGGACCGAAGGCGGAGGCGGCGTCCGGGGCGGAGAGCATGGCCATGGCGTACGCGCCGGATACCGCGGCGCAGACGATGCCGAGGGGGCGTCCGATGCGGACGGCCTCCGCCATGAGCACCCGGCCCGCCAGGAGGCGCAGCGCTCCGGGGCGTACGGCCTGGAGCAGCCGGCCGCAGAGGTGGGCGAGGCCGGGGGCGGCCAGGGTGAGCCCGAGGGCGGTGAGCAGCCAGCCGAACAGGATGCCGGCGGAGCCGGTGGGGAGGGCGGCGGGCAGGGTGAGGGTGGTGCCGTTCGCCGCGCGGACCGCGTAGGCCTCGACGGTCAGGCCCGCGGCGATCACCGTGATGCCCCAGGGGAGGCCGGCCGGGGGCTTGCGGGGGACCGGGGGGAGGGTGAGGTCCGGGGCGGCGGGGTCGGCAACCGCTTCGGTCCAGTCGGTCGTCGGGTGGTCCGGGGCGGGGCCGGGCGTGAGGGCCGGATCGCCCGGCCGAGCGGACGGCGCCTTGTGAACGGGCGTGGGCTGCTCGGCTCTGCCGCTCTCCGCACGCGCTGCGGCACCCGTGCCGTCCGCCGCCGTGTCCGACGCACCCTCACCGCCGCGTCCACCCCGCCTCAAGTGGGCCCCGAACCTGCCGTACGTCCCGAACGTCTCCCGGGCCACCGCCCTGCCGTACGCGCCGAAGCGGCGGTACGCCCGTGCCGTGCCCCGGTTCTCGGCGCGGTGCGCCTTCGGGCGCAGTGCCAGTGCCACCGTCAGGGAGGCGATCGCCGGTGCGGCTGCCAGGAGGGTCAGGGTGGCCGGGAGCGGCAGGGAGGCGTCCGCGGCGAGGAAGTCCGCTGCCGCGCCGTCGAAGGGCATGCCGGTCAGGTCGCCCCGCAGATGGAGGAAGAACAGCAGGGCGACCATCGAGCCGAGGGTGCAGGACAGGGCGGTGGTCGTCGCCGAGACGGCCATCAGACGGAGCGGGCCCAGACCGATCGCGGAGAGGCCGGGGCGGGGCTTGGTGCCGGGGTCGGTGCGGGCCACGGCCAGCGCGAAGTGGACCGTCGCGGCCAGCGGGGGTGCGCACCAGACCAGGCGCAGGAGGGACGAGCCGGTGGAGTCCGGGTGGGACAGGGCGTACCCCAGGGCACACAGCAGCAGGAAGCCCGTGCCCGCGGAGGCCGTCGCCACCAGCAGGCGGCGCAGCTGTACGGCGGATCGGGCGCTGCGCGTCAGGCGGAGAGCGAGCACGCGGCCCGGCCTTCCGACTCGGTGACCGGGGGCAGCTGCACGGTGTTCACCCGCCGGCCGTCGAGAAGGGTGATCCTGCGGTCGGCGAGGGGCGCCGCGTCCGGGTCGTAGGTGGCCAGGACGACCGTGATGCCGTGCGAGCGGGCCGCCGTCGTCAGGGTGCGCAGAACCTGTGTGCGGTCGCTGCGGTGCAGGGGCGCCGTCGGCTCGTCCGCGAACAGGACCGTGGGCGAGGGGGCCAACGCCCGGGCGATGCAGACGCGCTGGCGTTCGGCCTGGACCAGCTGGTGCGGGCGCTTGCGGGCCACCTCGCCGACGTCCAGGCGCTCCAGCCACTCCAGCGCGACCGCCTTGGCGCGCCGGCGGCTGGTGCCGCGCAGCATCAACGGCAGGGCGGCGTTCTCCCAGACGTTCAGCTCGGGGACGAGAGTCGGGGTCGGGTCGATCCACCCGAAGCGGTCGCGGCGGAGCTGCTCACGGGCCATCGGGCCCATCTTGTGCACCGGCACGCTGTTGAACCAGACTTCGCCGCGCCGCACCGGGAGCAGACCGAACAGACAGTGCAGGAGGGTCGTCTTGCCGCTGCCGCGCGCACCGATGACCGCGAGGACCTCGCCCTCCTGGACCCCGAGAGAGACACCGCTGAGCGCGGGCGAGCCGTCCTTGTACGTGAAGTGCAGGGCGCGCGCCCAGAGCACGTCGTTGTCCGGCGGGGCCACCATGACGTACACCTCGCTTCTGATCCGTTTCCGTACCTGATCCCCCGTGCGGGGGAACGAAGGCTCGGCCGATCGGTCACTTGCACGCTAGGCAGACGTCGCCCCGGAGCCCGGACAGCACACGGCCCCGGGCCGCCGTTTCTCACTCGAACGGGCGGCACCGGGGCCGGTGTTGATCATCCAGACGGAAGATCAACTTCCGCCTGTCGGAGGGGGTGCCGGAAACGCCGGTGGCGTCACAGCTTGGTCCACGCCTCCGAGAGCGTCGCGCGCAGGATCTGCTCGATCTCGTCGAACGTCTCCTGGTTGGAGATCAGCGGCGGGGCCAGCTGCACGACCGGGTCACCACGGTCGTCGGCACGGCAGTACAGGCCGTTGTCGAAGAGCGCCTTGGAGAGGAAGCCGTACAGGACGCGCTCGGTCTCCTCCTCGTTGAAGGACTCCTTGGTGTGCTTGTCCTTCACCAGCTCGATGCCGTAGAAGAAGCCGTTGCCACGGACGTCGCCGACGATCGGGAGGTCGTACAGCTTCTCCAGCGTCGCGCGGAACGCGGCCTCGTTGTCGAGGACGTGCTGGTTGAGACCCTCGCGCTCGAACAGGTCGAGGTTGGCCAGGCCCACCGCGGCCGACACGGGGTGGCCGCCGAAGGTGTAGCCGTGCAGGAAGGTGTTGTCGCCCTTGTAGAAGGGCTCGGCGAGGCGGTCGGAGATGATGCAGGCGCCGATGGGGGAGTAGCCGGACGTCATGCCCTTGGCGCAGGTGATCATGTCCGGGACGTAGCCGAACTTGTCGCAGGCGAACATCGTGCCCAGGCGGCCGAAGGCGCAGATGACCTCGTCGGAGACCAGGAGTACGTCGTACTTGTCGCAGATCTCGCGCACGCGCTGGAAGTAGCCGGGCGGGGGCGGGAAGCAGCCGCCCGCGTTCTGCACCGGCTCCAGGAAGACCGCGGCGACCGTGTCCGGGCCCTCGAAGAGGATCTGCTGCTCGATCTGGTCGGCGGCCCAGCGGCCGAAGGCCTCCGGGTCGTCGCCGAAGATCGGGGCGCGGTAGATGTTGGTGTTCGGGACCTTGTGGGCACCGGGGACGAGCGGCTCGAACGGCGCCTTCAGGGCCGGCAGGCCCGTGATGGACAGGGCGCCCTGCGGGGTGCCGTGGTAGGCGACCGCGCGCGAGATGACCTTGTGCTTGGTGGGCTTGCCGACCAGCTTGAAGTACTGCTTGGCGAGCTTCCAGGCGGTCTCCACCGCCTCACCGCCGCCGGTGGTGAAGAAGACCTTGTTGAGGTCGCCCGGAGCGTGGTCCGCGAGACGCTCGGCGAGTTCGACGGCCGCCGGGTGCGCGTAGGACCAGATCGGGAAGAACGCCAGCTCCTGCGCCTGCTTGGACGCGGTCTCGGCCAGCTCCACGCGGCCGTGCCCGGCCTGGACCACGAACAGGCCGGCGAGACCGTCGAGGTACCGCTTGCCCTTGTCGTCGTAGATGTAGGTGCCCTCGCCCCGGACGATGGTGGGGACAGGGGCCTTCTCGTACGAGGACATGCGCGTGAAGTGCATCCACAGGTGGTCGTACGCGGTCCTGCTGAGGTCCTGAGGGGTGTCGGTGCTCACGGTTATCGGGTCCTCACGGTTATCGGGTTCCCCACATGTAGGTCTGCTTCTTGAGCTTGAGGTAGACGAAGCTCTCGGTGGAGCGCACTCCGGGGACGGCCCGGATGCGTCGGTTGATGACGTCCAGGAGGTGGTCGTCGTCCTCGCAGACGATTTCCACCATCAGGTCGAAGGACCCGGCTGTCATCACCACGTACTCGCATTCGGACATGGCGGTCAGGGCGTCGGCCACGGACTCCACGTCGCCCTCGACGTTGACCCCGACCATCGCCTGACGCCGGAAGCCCACGGTGAGTGGGTCCGTGACGGCGACGATCTGCATCACGCCCTGGTCGAGCAGCTTCTGGACGCGCTGGCGCACGGCCGCCTCGGACAGGCCCACGGCCTTGCCGATCGCGGCGTACGGCCGGCGGCCGTCCTCTTGAAGTTGTTCGATGATGGCGAGGGAGACGGCGTCCAGCTGGGGACCGCCGTTCCTGGACTCGCGGGAGTCCCTGTGCTCTGCGCTTCGACTGGCCACGACGTCACTGTGCACGACGTCTCGACAGTTCCGCAAGGTCGCGGCGATGAAATTCGTCGTTTACGTGACTGAGACCTGCGGATTTCGCAGATGTGGCCCCAGTGGGGGTGTTGAAAACGTGGGCCAGCCGATTAGGGTGTGTGTCTCAGAGAGTGGACAGTCACAAACAGTGAAGACCTGACAGGAGGCCGGCAGTGAGCACCGAGCTGCGTCGTCTGCGCAACTACATCAACGGTGAGTTCCGGGACGCCGCCGACGGACGCACCACCGAGGTGGTCAACCCCGCGACGGGCGAGGCGTATGCGACCGCGCCGCTGTCCGGGCAGGCGGACGTGGACGCCGCCATGGAGGCCGCCGCAGCGGCCTTCCCCGCCTGGCGTGACACGACCCCCGCCGAGCGCCAGAAGGCTCTGCTGAAGATCGCGGACGCCTTCGAGGAGCGCGCCGAGGAACTGATCGCCGCCGAGGTGGAGAACACCGGCAAGCCGACCGGGCTCACCCGGTCGGAGGAGATCCCTCCCATGGTCGACCAGATCCGCTTCTTCGCGGGCGCGGCGCGCATGCTGGAGGGCCGCTCGGCCGGCGAGTACATGGAGGGCCTGACCTCGATCGTCCGCCGTGAGCCGATCGGCGTCTGCGCGCAGGTCGCGCCCTGGAACTACCCGATGATGATGGCCGTGTGGAAGTTCGCCCCGGCCCTCGCGGCGGGCAACACCGTCGTGCTGAAGCCGTCGGACACCACCCCGGCGTCGACCGTCCTGATCGCCGACATCATCGGCTCGATCCTGCCCAAGGGCGTCTTCAACGTCATCACCGGTGACCGCGAGACCGGCCGGATGATGGTCGAGCACGACACCCCGGCCATGGCGTCCATCACCGGTTCGGTGCGGGCGGGCATGCAGGTCGCCGAGTCGGCGTCCAAGGACCTCAAGCGGGTCCACCTGGAGCTGGGCGGCAAGGCGCCGGTCGTCGTCTTCGAGGACACCGACATCGCCAAGGCCGTCGAGGACATCTCGGTCGCGGGCTTCTTCAACGCCGGGCAGGACTGTACGGCCGCCTGCCGCGTCCTCGTCCACGAGGCCATCCACGACGAGTTCGTGGCGGCGCTGGCGAAGGCCGCCGCCGACACCAAGACCGGTCAGCCGGACGACGAGGACGTCCTCTTCGGCCCGCTGAACAATCCCAACCAGCTCAAGCAGGTCGAGGGCTTCATCGAGCGGCTGCCGGCGCACGCGCGCGTGGAGGCCGGTGGCAAGCGGGTCGGTGAGAAGGGCTACTTCTTCGCGCCGACCGTCGTGTCCGGGCTGAAGCAGGACGACGAGATCATCCAGAAGGAGGTCTTCGGCCCGGTCATCACCGTGCAGTCCTTCTCCGACGAGGCGCAGGCCGTGAAGTGGGCGAACGGCGTCGAGTACGCGCTGGCGTCCTCGGTGTGGACCAAGGACCACGGGCGTGCGATGCGGATGTCCAAGGCGCTGGACTTCGGGTGTGTGTGGATCAACACGCACATCCCGCTGGTCGCGGAGATGCCGCACGGCGGGTTCAAGAAGTCGGGCTACGGCAAGGACCTTTCGGCCTACGGCTTCGACGACTACACGCGGATCAAGCACGTGATGACTTCGCTGGATTCGTAGTTTCTTGCCTGCGGGTGCGTGGGGGGCTGGTCGCGCAGTTCCCCGCGCCCCTTCACCGGCGTGATCGACAGGGTGTCTGGTGGGGGCCCTTTCGTTCGACGGGGCGTCCATTGCCCGGCCCTCGGCAGCGGCGGCATGCTTCCGCAATGGCCCTCCCCCCGATGAACTCCCAGCCGTCCCGTCGGACCCTGTTGCGCGCCGTCGGTGGGGGCGCGTTGGCCGGCGGGCTCGCCGGATGCGGTGTGCGGCCCGCCTATGTGTCGCCCGGCGACCGGGCCGCCGCCGATCTCTCCGCCACCGACAAGCGGCTGACCTGGGCGAACTGGCCGCTGTACATCGACACCGATGACGAGGACGCGCGGCGGCGGCCGACGCTGGAGGCGTTCGAGAAGCGCACCGGCATCGCCGTCGACTACGTCGAGGAGATCAACGACAACGACGAGTTCTTCGGCAAGATCAGCCCCGCCCTGATGAACCATCAGGGCACCGGTCGCGACCTCATCGTCATCAGCGACTGGATGTGCGCCCGGTTCGTACGGCTGGGCTGGGTGCAGGAGATGGACCGCGCACGTCAGCCGAACGTGACCAAATACCTGGACCCACAGCTGCGGTCACCGGCCTTCGACCCCGGACGCAAGTACACCGTGCCGTGGCAGTCCGGCATCACCGGCATCGCGTACAACCACCGCAGGCTCGGCCGCGAGATACGCCATGTCTCCGACCTGTGGGCGAGCGACCTCAAGGGCCGGGTGACCCTGCTCTCCGGCCTGGACGAGGCCTTCGCGCTGCTCATGCAGGGCAACGGCGTCGACATCACGCGCTGGACCGCGGACGACTTCCACACCGTGTGCGACCAGGTCGAGAAGCAGGTGGGCAAGGGCCAGATCCGCCGCTTCACCGGCAACGACTACATCAAGGACCTGTCGAGCGGCGACGTACTGGCCTGCCAGGCCTACTCGGGCGACGTCATCCAGCTCCAGGCCGACGACCCCGACATCCGCTTCGTCGTCCCCGAGGAGGGCGCCGAGCTCTGGTCGGAATCCCTGATGATCCCCAATCTGGCCCGCCACAAGACCAACGCCGAGCGGCTGATCGACTGTTACTACGAGCCCGAGGTCGCAGCGGAGTTGGCCGCCTGGGTCAATTACGTCTGCCCGGTCCCGGCTGCCCAGGACGTCCTCGCCTCCGCCAAGGACGAGGAGACGGCCGCCCTGGCCGAGGACCCGCTGGTCTTCCCGGACACGGCGATGCGCGAGCGGCTGGCGATCGCGCGGGACATCACTTCCGGGGAGCGGGCGGAGTTCGCGAAGCGGTGGAACGCGATCGCGGGGTTGTAGGGGCGCGGGGTCGTCAGCCTGACCGGCTTGCACGAATGCACCAGGACCGACCTGGTCAAGCTCGTCTCGCACTTGGTGGACATGATCTGGCACCACGAACGCCGCTCATCCGCTCTGCGCTGCACCAGGCCGCCGAGCGAGCCGTCGCCGAGGTCGCCGCACGGCTCGCCCAGACCCCGCTGAAACCGCAGCACGAACAGCTCAGCCTCGACGCAACGGCTCCGGTTACTTCCGGACGATGGAGTAGTAGTTCGTGGCGGGGAAGGTGAGTTTGAACACCATCCCGTACTCGCGGCGCAGGTCCGCGACACTGGTGGCGGCCGGCTCACGCAGGCACCGCCGCATCGGAGGATCGCTGGGGGAGCACGGACGTAATTCCTCGATCAGTTGGCGAGTACCGCTCTGACGCACCTGATCCCAGTTGAGCGTGACCGTACCGGCGCTGAACAACTCCTTCGGTTCGCCGGCCCCCGGCCCTTGCGGGTCGCCTGTCTTGCCCCGGTAGTAATCGACGACTTTGCGCGCGTATATGAAGTCATGGCCGAAGGGGATGGGCGACACCTCGGGGTCGCCTGCGGCGAGGATGCCGTCGATCGTGTCGGCCACACCTTTGGGGTCGGCACCGAAGTACGCGGTGACGTACATCGTGCAGCGGATCTTGTACGTGTCGTCGCCGGTGGGGAAGAACCACTCCTTGTCCTTCCCTCCGCCGCACGCGTCCTCCAGGGCGACCACACCGAGCGTGAGCGGAGTGTGAGCATCCCAGTAGGCGATGGCGTTCCGGATATCTTCTTCGACCTGCTGTCTGGCCCTGACGGCCTCAGGGCTGTCCGCCAGCTTGCGGACGGACTTCTCGCTGGGCGCACGCCCACAGCTGGCGAGGGCGAGGACCAGGATGATGGTCACAGGGAAGAAGAGCACGCGGCGTACGCGGGATCTCGACCGTGGGCGCAGCGATAACGAGCCGGGCCACGCTGCGACGACAGATGCCGGCACAACAGCCGCCGCCAGTGTCACGGTCCACGAGGTGGTCGCCATGGCGGCCATCCTCTTCCGAGTGCGTGAACTGCTGCTATCCGTACAGAAACTCAAAGAGCGCGGGGGCTGTTCCATGGCCTCAGGGAACAGCCCCGCGCGTTGACGGGGGGGGGCAGCCTTGGTCAGCTCTTGGGCCATGCCCCCAGCGCAGCCTCAAGGGTGTCGGCGTACAGGCGTGCTCCGGCGATCTTGGGATGGAACGCTGCGGAAACTCCGGATACTCGCCGTCCGCCACCAAGCTACCGTCCTCATCGCAGCCATCAACGAGTAGCTGTGACCAGCACCTTCGTGATCAGCCTGGGGCCCTTCACTGATCCTGCGCCTCGAATGCCTGGGCGACGGCGAGGCTGTCCTCGTAGACATGGTGCCGGGTGACAAGGCCGTCTTCAACGGTGAGGTGCAGGGCGAACCGCGCGCGATACGCACGTCTGGTGGACCGGGCGGTCTGGCGGATCTCGCCGAGCACGACCGCGTCGCTTCCGTCGATGAGGATGCGCTCGACCTGGGTCGCCACATGCTCCGGCATGTGGTGCTCGGCAATCTCACGATAGTGAGCAGCCGCGTCGGCCCGGGTTAACCGGTGACGGATCCATGGCGTGGCAGCACGACCATGCTCAGCCTCCGGCCAGTCCAGCTTCCAATCGCCGTGCTCGGCATACAACTCGGCAATGCGCTCGGCGTCACCTTCACCGATCCTGCGCAGCAGCTCTTCAACCACGGTGCGCGTGTTCGTAGGTGCGGCTATGGACATGGCTGACCTCTCCATCCTGGCCCGCGTCCTGTCGACGCAGAGAGATCGCCCAGCTTGCCAACGCAGCCAGGCTGAGGCCATTACCTCTGAAGTAAGGCGAGCGAGCACATCACCAAGATCCACTTTCGATACACGCCCTGGTGCCAAACCATCGATCCTGGTCACACAGGGCCACGGGGCCGCAGGAGCCGCGGAGTTGTAGGGATTTCGGACGGAGACGGGCAGGAGAGGCTGCGCTGTCATGCTGACGCACGCCCGCCGTGCCAGGTGGGCCCATGCGGTCACATGCCCACGCTGTGGGCATGATCTCCTGAAAGAGACAGGAAGTTGAGACGCAGACGCAGCATGTCGTATGCGCGAGTTCCGGTGACCATGGCCGTCGCGCTGGCGGTGGCCTTCGGCGTCGGGACGACGCAGGCCTACGCCAATCCCCTGCCCCGTACGGCCAACGAGGAGCCCACTCCCCGGGCCTCCTCCGAGAAGAAGACGAACCCGACACCCCGACCCGACGCCATCCCCGAGAAGAAGCGCGCCGCGATCCTCGGCAAGGACTACCGGACCTCCACGGACCGGGCGTTCACCACCTCCGGCGACGGCACGGGCTTCCATGTGATGGTGGCCGACGAGAGATACGGCTACCAGTGGAAGACGGCCGCCTCGCTGTCCGAGCCCGGGTTCGAGGCCGACACCTGGATCGGCAACGCCTGTGTGACCGAGTCCGGCAAGTACGCCGCCGTGGCGTACGCGCCGCGCACGTTCACCAACAAGCCGGAGCTGATGAGCCGCGGTGCCTTCACTGCCCTGGTGAACCTCACCAACGGCGAGGTGCGCAAACTGCCGTACACGGCCACGCTCGGCTACTTCTCGCCGGGCTGCGGCACCGGTGACCAGGCAGTGTTCACCCAACTCACCGACGAGAACACCTCCGAGAAGGTGGAGACCCGCCTGGTCACCACCGACGCCCGCACGGGCAGGGCCGAGAAATCGACAGTGGCCGGCCAGGTCACCTCGGCCGTCCCGGCCGGCGACCACATCGTGGCGGCCCGCGGCAAGGCGATCGTACGGATCGACGGGGCGAGCGTGAAGACCGTCGCTCCCACGCACGCCGTGCCGTTCCAGCTCAAGCCGGACGCCGACGGCGGGGTCACCTTCATCGACCGACTGCCCGTCGTGAACGAGGCGGGCAAGAAGGCGGGCAAGCAGTCCCCGGCCGCCGACCAGGCCGCCGTCTCGCGCGTCACCGAGCAGGCCGTCGAGACGGCCGACGGCAAGGCGCGCGCCGCACAGCTCGCCCAGGGTCCGCTGACCCGCTTCGACCTCGACCGGACCCCGCAGGGCGCGGTCTACGTCACCGGTGAGGCGAAGAACAAGGGCGCCTTGCCGCGTGCCGTGCACAACCCGGGCGGCCTCGCCAAGGACGCCCGTATCTCCAGCCGCGGCGCGGCCGCGCTGACCACGGCCTGGGCCGACGGCAAGGACTCGCGGATCTCGCAGAAGGACGCCTTCTCGGCGCGCGGCGCCCGCATCACCATGAAGGCCCTGGACACCGGGAAGACGACGGTGCTGGACGCGGCTCCGGGCAACCGGATCGGCAGCGCCGGCGCGCAGCGGGCCGCCACCGCGCAGAGCCCGGCGCTGACCGGCAAGGCCGCCGCTGCCTCCTCCTCCGCCTCCGGTAAAGCATCGACGCTGGCGTCTCCCGTCGACGACGACCGCACCTGCTCCGTCCCCCGCAACGACCCGAAGAAGCAGGCGTTCCAGCCGACCCCGCGGCAGATCGAGTGGGCCGTGGACCAGGCGATCGTCGGCAACCTCAACGCGTCCGCGAGCCGGCCGGCGAACTGGAAGAACACCGGCATGTCGGCCTACGCGCCGCAGAGCCTGTTCCCGCTGACCTCCCTGAACGGCGGCAGCGGAGCCGACTGGCACGTTCCGGCCCAGGTGATGCTCGGCATCACCGCCCAGGAGTCGAACATGTGGCAGGCGACCCGGTTCGCCGTGCCCGGTGTCACCGCCAACCCGCTGATCGGCAACTTCTACGGCATCGAGTACGCCTCCGACGGCCAGCAGACCGACCCCTGGGCGATCAACTGGTCCAAGTCGGACTGCGGTTACGGCGTCACCCAGGTCACCGACGGCATGCGGCTGCCCGGCCACGGACAGCCCACGAAGACCGTCGTCCAGCAGGAGGCGATCGCCCTCGACTACGCGGCGAACATCGCCGCCGGCGTGAACATCCTGATCGAGAAGTGGAACCAGACCCGCGCCGACGGCATGCTCGTCAACGACGGTGCGCCCAAGTACATCGAGAACTGGTTCTACGCACTGTGGGCCTACAACAGCGGCTACTACCCGAAGTCCAACTCCGGGAACACCTCCGGCAAGTGGGGCGTGGGCTGGACGAACAACCCGGCCAACCCGCTGTGGAAGGAGAACCGCACCCCCTTCCTGGAGGACGCGGCCGGCGCGGACGACTACAGCCACGCCGCGCACCCGCAGGACTGGCCCTACGAGGAGAAGGTGATCGGCTGGGCGGCACGGCCGATCTCGGCGATGTTCAAGCCCGGTGACTTCCAGCCCGGCTACCGCCCCGCCTGGTGGAACACCAACGCCTACCGCACCAGCGCCAAGCCGCCGATCGGCCTGTTCTGCGACAGCAGCAACGACTGCGACGCCTCGAAGATCGGCGAGGGCGCGAACAACAACACCGGCGGCGGCCCCTGCCTGCTGCCGGGCGACCCGAACGAATCCGACCCGCTCTACCTCAAGTGCTGGTACCACCAGCCCGCCACCTGGAAGAATTGCACGTCCAGCGCCCAGTGCGGCAACCCCATCCACCGGTTCGACACCACCTATCCGGAACAGGCGGACGCCAACTCCTATCCGCCGCAGTGCTCGGCCGACGTGCCCTCCGGCACGTACATCGTCGAGGACCTGGCCAACGGCATCACACCCGCCGGGTCCAGTTCCCGCTCGTGCAGTTCGGTCTCGTCCGCCGGCTCGTTCAACTTCGACTTCGGTTCGGCGTCGGCCCGCATCGACCTGCACCAGATCGGCGCGGGATACGGCAACCACTTCTGGTTCTCGCACACCAACAAGCAGGGCACGACGGACGCGAGCCGGCTGCAGACCACCGGCACCTGGACGCTGAACAAGTCCGACCGCGGCTGGATGCGCGTGTGGGTGCAACTGCCCGACCACGGCGCGCACACCCGACAGGCCGTGTACCGGGTGGGCGGCACCGACTCCACCGGCCCGAACCGGGCCCTGCCGCAACGCGTGGGGGCCAACAAGTGGGTGCCGATCGGCGTGTTCAACTTCACCGGCACGCCCACCGTCTCCCTGTCGAACGTGACCCAGGACGGCAAGGGCACCGAGGACGTCGCCTGGGACGCGGTGGGCTTCCAGCCGCTGGCGAACAAACCCACCCACCAGATCGTCGCGATGGGCGACTCCTACTCCTCGGGTGAGGGCGCCTCGGAGAACGGCGGTGACGACTACTACCCCGAGTCCGACTACTACGACGAGCAGCAGCCGGACACCGAGAACAAATGTCACCGCTCCACGAAGGCCTGGTCGCGTCAGGCCGTGCTGCCGGGGGCGTCGAAGTCCATCGGGGCCATGGCGGACGACCGTGACTCCTCCATGGACTTCCAGTTCATCGCCTGCTCCGGCGCCCGCCACTACAACATCCTGCGCAGCGGCCAGTACGGCGAGCTGGGGCAGCTCGACAAGGGCTACCTGGACCAGAACACCACGATGGTCATGCTGTCGATCGGCGGCAACGACGCCCGGTTCACCGACATCTTCATCCACTGCATCACGGCCCTGACCGTGTGCAACGACGACTCCATCGAGAACAAGGACCCCGACACCGGAGGGACGGTGGACGGGGAGACCGGCCCGATGGACCAGTGGGCGCCGAAGTGGCTCCATGACCAGGTCCGGCCGCGTCTCGTCACCACGCTCAACGAGATCCACAAGCGGGCGCCGAAGGCGAGGATCGTCCTGATGGGCTATCCGGTGCTGCTTGAGGGCAACGGCCAGTGCATCCCGGGTGTCGGCACCGAGGAGGCGCCCTGGCTGAACGAGATGGCGAACGTCATGGTCGGCGAGATGCAGGGCGCCGTCAACGACGCCAACGGCCAGTACAACACCAACGCGGTCTTCTCCGACCCGCGCGACGAGTTCGCCGGGAAGGCGATCTGTGGTGACCCCGAGTCGGTCCACGGCATCGTCCTGTCCGGTCACTCGAAGGCGGACAACCGCGACTGGGACTGGCTGCCGGGCAATGTGGCACCGTCCATGAAGTCCTTCCACCCGAAGGTCTCCGGCGCCGGCCTGTACGCCGACGCACTGGAGCACACGCTCGGCTGATCACCGGCCGGCAAGGATCGAACGGGGTCTGAGCGCGCGTGCTCAGGCCCCGTTCACCGCATCGTGAAACGGTGAGGGCATGACGAGGACCAGGGTCCCGCGCTGGCTCAAGGGCCTGCTGGTGTCGGCGGCGGCCGCCGCCCTCTGCTACTGGATCTGGACATCGGCACGGGAGTGGGCCGATCGCGCGCAGGCCGGGCCCGACTCCAACTTCGGTACCGGATTCCTGGAGGCAGTGCTGGCGCAGATCGCCGGCGTGGCGTCGATGCCGCTGCTGCTGTGGGCGGGGATGCGCGCGGTGCGCGAGCGGGGCAACCATCTGCTCGTGTTCGGCGGCGCGCTGGCCTGGCCGTTCATCGGCGGCCACATCATCGAGGACGCGGGCGTCCCAGCCACCGAAACCGTCCTGTACTGCGCCCTGTTCGCCGTGCTCGGGGGCCTGCTCTCCCTCGCCGAGGTACCGAAGAACTGAACGGGGCACACGGCAGGCCGGGCGGCGGCGTTGGACGAACGGCGTACATGGCAGGCCGAGTTGCGGCGTCAGATGAACGGGGCGCGCGGCAGGCCGAGTTGCGGCGTCAGATGAACGGCGTACACGGCAGGCCGGGCGGTGGTGTCAGATGAACGGCCCTCGGCGATGCACCGCCGTGCGACCCACCGTCGCGGCCAGTTTGCGCAGGCGGCGCCAGTCCAGCCGCGGTGCGCGCGGCGGGACGCCGGGGCGTTTGCGGGGTACCCGGACGCGCAGGGCGCCGGGGGTGATGCGGCAGTGGACGGGGGCGGGCAGCACGAGGGCCTCGCCGTCGATACCGGCCTCGATCTCCTCGCGGTCGGCCTCGATGACCACCTCGGTCGCGGTCAGGATGGTCAGGCCGCTCGGGGCGGGGTCCAGAAGCAGTGCGGCGGCCTCGGCCGCGCTGTCCACCCTGATGCCCAGGACGCCCAGGACGGCCGCGTCGAGGCGGTCGCGCCGCCCCAGCCCGAAGGGGTCGTCCGTGCGGTAGGGGTTGTTGCTGACCAGCACGGCATGCGGGGCGTCGAGCGTCGTGCCCGACGCACGGGCCGTCAGTCGCGCTCCCTGCTGGCGGGTGAGCAGGTCGGGGAGCAGCTCCAGGCTGGTGCCGATCTTGTCGTCGCGATAGCCGGGGCTCTGCACGATGGCCGCGTACGCCCCGAAGGAGGCGTTGTTGACGAAGGGCCGGCCGCTCGCGAACCCGAGGTCGACGCGCAGCTCCACGCCGTCGGTGAGGGCGTCGAGGCAGGCGGCGGGGTCCTCGCGGTCGAGGCCGAGGTCCATGGCGAAGTGGTTGCGGGTCCCGGCGCTGATCACCAGGAACGGGATGTCGTACGCGGCGGCCACGGCCGCGACCCGCGCCTGGGTGCCGTCCCCGCCCGCGACGCCCAGCAGGTCCGCACCGTCCGCCACGGCCTTGCGGGCCAGGGCGGTGACGTCCTGATGATGATCGGGGTCGAGGAGGATCACCTCGGCGCCGAGCCGCTCGGCCTTCTCCTTGAGCGCGAAGCGGTCCACCTTCCCGCCGCCCGAGCGGGGGTTCATGATCAGGACCGCCCGCTGCGGTGGCGCCGCCCTGCGCTCCCGCATCACCCGCACCCGCGTGCCGCCCGCGCCCCGCAGCGCGTACCGGCCGCTCCACACGGCCAGCGTCCACAACGCCACGGACATCAGCAGCGCCCAGAACAGGGTGGCCGCGAACAGCGCGATGAGGGCCGCCGGCAGGGCCACGGCCAGCACGGCCGCCGCCCAGCGCACCGGACCGCGCAGGGTCAGCGTCCACCACACCGCGACCGCGCTGAGCCCCAGGCCCGCAGCCCCAGCCACCAGCAGCAGGACGCCGCCGACACCGCCATAGGCGAGCGGTACGAGCACCGCGAGCCCTGCCGCGGCGAGCGCCGTCCGCGCCGCCCACCGCTGGGCCCGGTAGGCCCGCCCGCTCAAGTCCAGGCCCATGCGTCCTCCCTCGTCGGCGGACATCGTAGGTCCGGAGGGGCGTGGGCCGCACGGCAGCGGGCGGGAAAGGGGCCGGCTCTGCGGGGCCCTCTTTTGAACGCGTTCAACTCCAGGCGTACGCTACGGCCATGAGCGACAGAGCCGCCCTGCTGAAGGGCATCCGTGTCTGGCTGGCCTTCTTCGTCGTCTGCCTGGTGCTCAGCGGCGCCACGGCCTTCCCCCTCGTCCATGAACTGCGCTGGACCGAGGACCTGTTGCGCGCCCTGTCCGTGCCGGAGCACCTGCCCGGCCTCATGGACTGGATCGAGCGCGTCCGGCACGGGCTCGACACCGCCGACGCCGACCACCCCTTCCTCCTCTACGGCACGGACTGGCTGGCCTTCGCCCACCTCGTCATCGCGGTCGCCTTCTACGGCCCGTACCGCGACCCCGTCCGCAACGTCTGGGTCGTCGAGTTCGGGATGATCGCCTGCGCCGGCATCATTCCGCTCGCCCTGATCTGCGGCCCGATCCGCGGCATCCCCTTCTGGTGGACGGTGATCGACATGTCCTTCGGCGTCTTCGGGGTGATCCCGCTGTACGCCGTACGGAAGAGGATCAAGCGGCTGGAGGCGCTGACCGGATCGCCGGCGCCCCAGGCCGCTGCCGCCGCCGTCAGCGGTTGAACGCCGGGAACGCGAAACGCTGGGCGATGGCCAGGCCGTCGCCCTTCGCGTCGGTGGAGTTGACCGAGTAGACCACCGTCCGGGACAGGTCGGGGGTGGCCGCGACCACGGTGTGATAGCCGGGGCGGGCGCCGGTCTTGCCCCAGATCACCTTGCCGCCCAGCTCGTAGCGCTCCAGCGCGGCACCCATGGTGGCCCCCTCGATGTCCGGGACCGTGAACATCTCCTTCAGCTGCGGCTCGGGTACCACCTGCCCCCGGAAAAGGGCGAAGACCAGCCGCTCCAGGTCGGCCGTCGTCGAGATCATGTCGCCGGCCGCGAACCGGTCGGACATGTTCCACTCGGTCACGTCGACCAGCTTGCCGTCGATCCAGTCGTAGCCGCGGTTGTGCGGCCCGTGGATCCGGGGGTCCGGGCCGGCCGGGAACGAGGTGTGCCGCATGCCGAGCGGGCGGAAGATCCGTACGGCCGCCTGGTGCGCGTAGGAGTCGCCGGTGACCTTCTCGACCAGCATGCCGAGCACGGTGTAGTGGATGTTGCCGTACCGCTGGTGCTCGCCGGGTGCGTGGTCCGGGTCCGGGCCGTTGGCGACCGATGCGGCCACCACCTCCTCGGGGGGCAGCGTCTCGAAGCGGTGCGGATAGCCGTCGTCGACGTCCTCGCCGAGGGACGCCCCGGGCTGCAGCCCGCTGGTGAAGTTCAGCAACTGCCGTACGGTGATGGGCGCGAAGTCCTTCGTGAGCAGGCCCGGCAGGTACTGCTGCACCGTGCCGTCCAGCGAGATCCGCCCCTCGGCGGCGAGTTGCAGCACCATCGCCGCGGTCACGATCTTCGTCGTCGAACCGGCCCGGAAGCGGGCGTTCTCCAGTGCCGGCGCCCCGCTTCTCATGTCCCGCACCCCGGCCACCCCGTGCCAGCTCCCCTTGCCGCCGACGCGGATCAGCGCGGCCGTCGCGTCCTTGTCGGGCAGCCCGGCAAGCGCGGCGCACAGGGCCTTGACGTCGGGGCCGTCCGGGGTGGCGGCCTCGATCGCCTCCGCGGAGCACGACGATGCGGCCGACGAAGAGGGCGACGCGGACGACGACGCAGACGACGACGCGGGTCGCGCGGACGCCGTCCCGGCCAGCGGCAGCGCGGTCAGGGTCAGGGCGAGCGCGGAGGTGAGGAGGGCGGGAAGCGGGCGTACGGGCATGGGCTGCTCCTGAGGTCGACGGGGTGTGCGGTGAAGGTGCGTGATCATCGTCCGGCGACAGGGGTCCGGCCGGATCGTCGCTGAGGAGGGGCCCGCACCCTGAAGAGGCCCGGAGCAAGTGCCGCACAGAACAGGGGAGTTGTCGGGGATCGCCCTTACGGGCCCCGCCCGCCGAAAAAGTGTTATCGCCGCCCCCTTCACCGCGTCTCCACTCGCGTCCCTCCGTCCCCCACACCCGGGAGCGCCCCCATGCCTCGCCCGCACCGGAAGCGGAATGTGATCTCCGACATAGCCGACAGTGCAGGTCAGGCTGAGAAGGTGCGTACGGGCAGCAAGTGACCCTGGAGAGGACGTACGTGGACGAGGCAGCCGGCCGGCAGTGGCACCCCACCATCGCGGCGGCGCAGGCCGGTGACCGGCAGGCGCTGGACGAGCTGGTCGAGGGCTGGCTGCCGCTGGTCTACAACGTGGTCGGGCGCGCCCTGAACGGTCATGCCGATGTCGACGACGTCGTCCAGGAGACGATGCTGCGCGCCGTCGACCAGCTCGGCTCGCTGCGGGACCCGGACAGCTTCCGCTCCTGGCTCGTCGCCATCGCCATGCGGCAGATACGCGACCGGGCCCGCCGCAGACAGCCCGTCCACCTCGACGAATCGGCCGCGCACGAGGCCGCCGACTTCGCCGAACTCACCGTGTTGCGGCTCCAGTTGGCGGGGCAGCGGCGCGAGGTCGCGGAGGCGGTGCGCTGGCTGGACGACGAGGACCGGCAGCTGCTGTCGCTGTGGTGGCTGGAGGTCGCGGGCGAGCTGACCCGGCGCGAACTGGCCGCCGCCGCCGGGATCAGCAGGCAGCACGCTGCCGTCCGCGTCCAACGGGTCAAGGAGCGACTCGAAACCGCGCGCGGCATCGTCCGGGCCCTCGACGGCGCCTGCCCCGAGCTGCGCGATCGGACCGCCCGCTGGAACGGCCGCCCCGACTCGGTCTGGCGCAAGCGGCTGGCCCGGCACATCAGGGGCTGCGGCTACTGCGGCGACACCCGCGAGGCCGTCGTACCGGCGGAACGCCTCCTCGTCGGCATCGCGCTCGTCCCGATCCCCGTCGGCTTCACCCTCTCGCTGGCCTTCGGCGGCAAGACGGCGGTCGCGGCCACGGCCACGGCGACCTCCGTCGGCTGGTCCGCGAAGGTGATGGCCGCGATCACCCAGCCCGCCGTGGCGGTCACGGCCGGCGCGACGTTCGTGGCGGGCGGCGCCTACGTCGTCACCCAGACCCCGGACACCCCGCCACGCGCGGCCGCCCCCACGGCGGCGAGCACGGCCCGCCCGCCGTCGCCCACACCGACCGTGTCCCCGTCTGCCACGCCCTCACCATCACCGTCACCCTCACCGTCGCCGTCTCGGACACCCAAGACCGAGCTGTACGGCACGGTCGTCGACGCCGTCGACCGGGCCCCCGATCCGAACACCAAGCCCGCAGCCCTGCCGCGCCGCCCCGAGGCCGGCATCACCAGCACGGGCGGTGCGTTCGCCGTGATGAACCACCGCGGCGACAGCGTCACCCTCACCGGGCAGGGATATGTCCGCGTCCGCTGGCAGATCGCGCCGCAGTACCGGGCGGGCGGCCTCGTCATGCCGACCTGGACCGGCCTGAAGGGCAAGCTCTTCCACGTGGCCTCGGGCGGCGGCCGCCGCATGGACGACCGCGTCAGCAGCACCGACAGCTCCGCCACCGGCATGGGCAGCACGACCACCGGGTACACCGTCCTGCCGCCCGGCGCCCAGCAGATGTGGCAGAACGAGTACTTCTACCTGGATGGCAGCGTCGCCCTCACCGTCAACGAGAGCGGCGCCGACTACAACCTCAGCGTCTTCCCCTCCAGCTGGGACGCCGCGAACAAGGACATCAACCAGGGACCGCCCGACGGCGCGATCCGCTACGGCCTGGTCCGCGACACCGGCAAGGACGACACCCCCGTCCCGCAGTACCTCACGCGCACGACCCCCGCGGACGCGGCGACCGTGCCTCAGGAGTCCCGGGTGCGGCGCTCCTGAGGTCCGCCCTCACTCCGTCGCCGTGCGCAGACCCAGCAGGACGTCGAGGCGGTTCGTCGTGATCGAGTCGACGCCGGCGTCCAGGAGACGGCGCATGGAGCGGCGGGTGTCCGGGGTCCAGACGGAGAGCAGATAGCCGTCGCGATGGACGCGCTCGGCGAGGGCGTGATCGACCAGGCCGAAGCGGTAGTTGAGCCAGTGCGGGCGCACCGCGGCCAGCAGCGCGGGGCGCGGCGGCGCCAGCGTCGTCCAGGTCAGGGCGATCTCGGCGGCCGGGTCGGCGGCGCGTACGGCGAGCATGGCGGGGGCGCCCGCGCAGTAGTACACGCGGTCCTGGGCCCCGCACTCCCGCACGACGTCCACGATCCGGCGCGCCACCCGCACATCGGGGGTGCCCGGCAGATCGAGCATGACCCGGCTCCCGTCGCACACCGCCAGCGCCTCCTGGAGCGTCGGCACCCCGCCCGCCGTGAGCCCCCGCACCTCGGCCGCCGACAGCGCGAGCAGCGGACGGTCCTGCTCCCACAGCCGCTTCAGCGTGTCGTCGTGCAGCAGCACCGGCACGCCGTCCCTGGTGAGCCGTACGTCGATCTCCACCGCGTCCGCGCCGAGTTCGAGTGCGGAGCGCAGCGAGTCGAGGGTGTTCTCGCGGACACGGTAGGGGTCGCCGCGGTGGGCGACGGCGGTCACGTTCTGCATGAGGACATTCTGGGGGTGCGGTGGCGGGGCGGGGTGCTCCGGGCGCGCGGGTTGCGCGAGCTGAACAAGGCGCGCGGGGTGCGTGGGGTGCCTCGGTTGCTCAGGGGGCGAGCCACCCGGCGGTGTAGGTGTCGATCTCCTCCGCGATCCGGGCCTTGCCGGGCTCGTCGAGGAAGGACGCGGTGACGGCGTTCTTGGCGAGGTCGGCCAGACCGCGTTCGTCGAGGTCGAGGAGGCGGGCTGCGACCGCGTACTCGTTGTTGAGGTCGGTGCCGAACATCGGCGGGTCGTCGGAGTTGACGGTGACGACGACCCCGGCCTTCGCGAACTCCTTGATCGGGTGCTCGTCGATCGTGCGGACCGCGCGCGTGGCGATGTTGGAGGTCGGGCACACCTCCAGCGCGATCCGGTGCTCGGCGAGGTGCGCGAGCAGCTTCGGGTCCTGCGCCGAACTGGTGCCGTGCCCGATGCGCTCGGCGCGCAGATGAGTGAGGGCGTCCCAGACCGTCTCCGGGCCGGTGGTCTCACCGGCGTGCGGCACGGAGTGCAGCCCGGCTGCGATGGCCCGGTCGAAGTACGGCTTGAACTGCGGCCTCGGTACACCGATCTCGGGACCGCCGAGTCCGAAGGAGACCAGGCCCTCCGGGCGCAGCCGGTCGTCGGTGGCGAGCCGCGCGGTCTCCTCGGCGGACTCCAGACCGGCCTCGCCGGGGATGTCGAAGCACCAGCGCAGCACGGTCCCGAACTCGGCCTCGGCCGCCTTGCGGGCGTCCTCGATCGCCGCCATGAAGGCCTGCTCGTCGATGCCGCGGCGGGTGGAGGAGAACGGGGTGATGGTCAGCTCGGCGTAGCGCACCTGCTGTCGGGCCAGGTCGCGGGCCACCTCGAAGGTCAGCAGCCGTACGTCCTCCGGGGTGCGGATCAGGTCCACGACGGACAGGTACACGTCGATGAAGTGCGCGAAGTCCGTGAACGTGAAGTAGTCCACCAGTGCCTCCGGGTCCGTCGGGACCTTGGAGTCGGGGTGGCGGGCGGCGAGTTCCGCGACGATGCGGGGGGAGGCGGAGCCGACGTGGTGGACGTGCAGTTCGGCCTTCGGTAGTCCGGCGATGAAGGCGTGCAGATCGCGCGGGGCGCGGGCGTCGACGAGACGGTCGGTCAAGGTTCCTCCCCAGGAACGGCGTCCCCGCCGGTGTGCGTGGCGGCGGGGCGCGGGTGATCGGCTGATCGGTGACTCGGGGATCATCGTAGGCCGGGCCCGCTCCGCCGGAGCCGGGGCCCTAGCATGACGACACGTACGACAGAGGGGGGCCTGCGCATGTCCGAGGACGCGCAGCCGAGGGTGTCGTTCGACAAGAACGACGGCAGGAACGACGGCAGGAACGACGACAAGAACGACGACAAGAACGACGACAAGAACGACGACAAGAACGGCAATACGCACGACGGCAGGACCGGCGACGGGGCGTCCGTCGGACCCTCCACTTCCGAGGGCCCCGGACAGACCCTCGCCGCACAGCAGCCGCCGGCCTGGCCCGCCCCGTCCGTGCACGACCAGCGGACGGTCACGTCGATGCCTTCGACGGGGTCTTCCGCGGGGTCTCCGACAGGGGGTCCCCTGGACGCGCCGCCGGTGTCGCCCTGGACGAACCCCTCGGGCGGGCCGGGCACCGCCACGCCGCCGCACGGCTCGACGGCCGACCCCTTCGCTCCACCCGCTCCCACGCCTCCCGTACGGCATGGCTCGACGGCCGACCCCTTCGCTCCACCCGCTCCCACGCCTCCCGTACGGCATGGCTCGACGGCCGACCCCTTCGCCCCGCCCGCTCCCACGCCTCCCGCACCGCACGGCTCACACGCCCATCCCTTCACACCCCCGGCCGTGCCCGGCGGCCCCTACGCCGTGCCCGGTGAGCCCGTGCCTCCGCCACCCATCGCGCCCGACGGGCCGGGGCAGCTCCCGTACGGCTATCCCGTGGGCCACGGCTACCCTCCGGGCCCGGGGCCGGGCGCGGCGGGCTACTACGGCTGGCCCGGTGGGCATGCCATGCCGAGCAACGGGTTGGGTACGGCGGGGCTGGTGCTCGGGATCATCTCCGCCGCGATCTTCTGCCTGTGGCCGGTGGCCATCATCCTGGGTGTGCTGGCGTTGATCTTCGGCACGATCGGCCGCGGCAAGGCGCGGCGCGGCGAGGCGACGAACGGGGGGCAGGCCCTCGCCGGGATCATCTGCGGTGCGGCGGGACTGGTCCTCGGGCTGGGCATGCTGGCGCTCGTGATCGCGACGGCGTAGGCGGCGCCGGGAAGGGCTCGGCTCCACGGCTCCGGTCGGCCTGCTCCAGCCCGTCCGGCGTTTGAGGATCAGGCCCCTTCAGGGCCGAAGCGGGGTCTGGGGGCGCAGCCCCCAGCGGGGGTCCGGGGCAGCGCTCCGGGATGGGACGGGTAAGGGCGGCGGGGGCGAGGAACCGCCTACCCCCGCAGCTGCTCCCGAGCCTCCATCAGCGCGAACCCCAACAAGTTGGGCCCCTGCCACCGCTCCGGATCCTCCGCCCCGTCATCCCCCGCAGCCAGCCCGATCCCCCACACCCGGTCCACCGGACTCGCCTCCACGAGCACCCGGTCCCCGGTCCCCACCAGTAACCCCCGCAGATCCGCATGCGCGGCGAACTTGTGGACCGAGCCCTCGACCACGATCCGGAACCGCTCCCGCTGCCAAACCCCCTCGTCGAACCCCCGCACCAACCGCCCCGCCTTCTTCGCCCCCGCCGGATGCCCGGCCTCCAGCACCCCGCGCTCCGCCTCCACGTCCCCGAACAGCCGGGCCTTCCCGGCCATCATCCAGTGCTCGGCGGTCGCGTACTCCACCCCGTCCACCGTGAACGGCGACGGCCACCACTGGCTCAGACAGCTCGTGCCGACCCGCCCGTCGGGCAGCGGCTGGTGACCCCAGAAGTGCAGATACTTGACTCTCGCCCCCGCACGGACCTCCCTGACCAGGACATCCAAAGAATCGATCTTCGCCATGCCCCCGAGCATGGCACGCACCACCGACAATCCGTCCCGCGTTTATCCGGCCGACTCGACACCTGGTCGACAGATTCCGTCGCGTAACCAAAAGGCAACAACGGAATCACTTGTTGGAGTCCTCCTGCTCTGTCAGGATCGGCACTCAAATCGAGCCTGAGCCACGCTGGCCCCCTCGCGGGACACGGAGGAGAGCGACATGCAGAACCCGGGCACCTCCACCCCGGAAAGCGCCACCTCGGAACGATTCCCGGCCCAGGACCGCTTCGCGGACGGCGCGCAGTACATCGCGGGCCGCCTCGTGAAGGGGACCTCGGGACGTACCCACGCCGTGGTCGACCCCGCCACCGGTGAGGAGGTGTACACCTACGACCTGGCCGGCCCGGATGACGTCGACGCGGCCGTCGCCGCCGCACGCGAGGCGTTCCCCGCCTGGTCCGCCGCCACCCCGGGCGAGCGCTCCGACGCGCTGCACCGATTCGCCGCCGTCCTCGCCGACCGCGCCGAGGACTTCGCCCGCGCCGAGTCCCTGCAGTGCGGCAAGCCGCTGAAGCTGACCCGCGAGTTCGACGTCCCGGGCACCGTGGACAACATCGCCTTCTTCGCCGGCGCCGCCCGCCATCTCCAGGGCCAGTCCGCCGGTGAGTACTCCGGCGACCACACCTCCTACGTCCGCCGCGAACCCATCGGCGTCGTCGGCTCCATCGCCCCCTGGAACTACCCCCTCCAGATGGCCGCCTGGAAGATCCTCCCGGCGATCGCCGCGGGCAACACCATCGTGCTCAAGCCCGCCGAGCTCACCCCCCTCACCTCGCTCCTCTTCGCTCAGGCCGCGACCGACGCCGGGATCCCGGACGGTGTCATCAACATCGTCACCGGGACCGGGAAGGAGGCCGGAGAGCATCTCGTCGGCCATCCCGACGTGGCCATGACCTCCTTCACCGGCTCCACGGCCGTGGGCAGGCGCGTCGCCGAGATCGCCACCGCCACCGTCAAGCGGATCCATCTGGAGCTGGGCGGCAAGGCCCCCTTCGTCGTCTTCGACGACGCCGATCTCGAAGCCGCCGCCAACGGAGCCGTCGCGGGCGCGCTGATCAACACCGGGCAGGACTGCACGGCCGCCACGCGCGCGTACGTGCAGCGACCGCTCTACGAAGCCTTCGTGGAGCGGACCGCCGCCCTCATGGACAGCGTCCGGCTGGGCGACCCCTTCGCCCCGGGGACCGACCTGGGCCCGCTGATCTCCCATGTGCAGCGCGACCGGGTCGCCGGGTTCGTCGAGCGTGCGCGTGCCTACGCGCGCGTGGTGGCCGGCGGCGACGCTCCCCAGGGGGAGCTGAAGAACGGCGCCTACTATCGCCCCACCCTGGTCGCGGACGCCGCCCAGGACAGCGAGATCGTCCAGTCGGAGATCTTCGGACCGGTCCTGGTCGTGCTGCCCTTCGACAGCGACGACGAGGGGATCCGGCTGGCCAACGACACCCCGTACGGGCTCGCCGCCTCCGCCTGGAGCCGCGACGTCTACCGGGCGAACCGCGCCACCCGCGAGATCAAGGCGGGCTGTGTGTGGGTGAACGATCACATCCCGATCATCAGCGAGATGCCGCACGGCGGCTACAAGGCCTCCGGCTTCGGCAAGGACATGTCGGCGTACTCCTTCGAGGAATACACCCAGATCAAGCACGTCATGTTCGACAACACCGCGGTCGCCAGGAAGGACTGGCACCGCACCGTCTTCGGGGACCGCTAGCCGGATCAGTAACCGGATCAGAAAGGGGCGGCCGACGCCCGACCAGCGACCGGCCTCCCCTCCCTCCCGATCTCCCGAAAGGGCACCAAGCGCATGGAGCAGTACGAGCCCGACCGTCTTTCCCCGGCCCAAGTGGCCGCCATGCGGCGCAGCCTCCGTAACGGCCGGGCCGCCATGACCCGCCGTTCCCTGCTGCGCGCCTCCACCGGCGGCGCGCTCGCGCTGGGCGGACTGGGGACGCTCAGCGCCTGCGGGATTCCCGCGGCCGGCAAGACCGAGGGCGGCACGTCCGCCGAGGACCACTCGGCGAAGGAGAAGCAGGTCAGCTTCTCCAACTGGACCGAGTACATGGACGTCGACGACAGCGCCAAGCATCATCCGACGCTGGAGCAGTTCACCAGGCGGACCGGCATCAAGGTCAAGTACACCGAGGACATCAACGACAACAACGAGTTCTTCGGGAAGATCAAGCCGCAGCTGGCGGCCGGTCAGGACACCGGCCGGGACATCATCGTCCTCACCGACTGGCTCGCGGGGCGGCTCATCCGCCTGGGCTGGGTCCAGAAACTCGACCCGTCCAACCTGCCGCACGCCTTCGCCAACCTGTCCCAGCAGTTCCGCAGCCCCGACTGGGACCCGGGACGGGCGTACTCCTACCCCTGGCAGGGCATCTCGACGGTCATCGCCTACAACAAGAAGGCGCTCGACGGCGTCGAGGTGAAGACGGTCTCCGACCTGCTCGACAACCCCAAGCTCAAGGGCCGCGTCGGCTTCCTCACCGAGATGCGCGACACGATCGGGATGACCCTGCTCGACATGGGCAAGGACCCGGCGAAGTTCACGGACGACGACTACGACGCCGCGGTCGCCCGCCTGCAGAAGGCCGTCGACAAGAAGCAGATCCGCCGCTTCACCGGCAACGACTACACCTCCGACCTCACCAGCGGAGACTTCGCGGCCTGTCTCGCCTGGGCCGGTGACGTCGTACAGCTGAAGGCCGACAGCCCGGACATCGACTTCCTGATCCCGGACAGCGGCTACATGACGTCCAGCGACAACCTGCTGATCCCCAACAAGGCCCGTCACAAGACGAACGCCGAGCGGCTCATCGACTACTACTACGAGCCGAAGGCCGCCGCCGAGCTCGCCGCCTACATCAACTACGTCTGTCCCGTGGACGGCGTGAAGGAAGAGCTCGCGAAGATCGACGAGGACGCGGCGAACAACCCGCTGATCCTCCCCGACAAGGCCATGCAGGCCCAGTCCCACGCCTTCCGCTCACTGAGCTCGAAGGAAGAGACGGCCTACGAAGAGAAGTTCGCGAAGCTCACAGGGGCGTGACCACACCATGACGAACGACACCAGCGGCGACGTCCGCCTCTCCGGCATCAGCAAGACCTACGGCTCCTTCACCGCCGTCCACCCGCTCGACCTGACCGTGCCCCAGGGCTCCTTCTTCGCCCTGCTCGGCGCCTCCGGCTGCGGCAAGACCACCACCCTGCGCATGATCGCCGGCCTGGAGGAGCCCAGCGGCGGCACCGTCCACCTCGGCGCGCAGGACGTGACCGCGCTCCCGCCGTACAAGCGGCCGGTGAACACGGTCTTCCAGTCGTACGCCCTTTTCCCGCACCTCGACATATTTGAGAACGTCGCCTTCGGCCTGCGCCGGCGCGGCATCAAGTCGGTGAAGAAGCAGGTCGAGGAGATGCTCGACCTCGTGCAGCTCGGCGAGCAGGCGCGCAAGAAGCCGCACCAGCTCTCGGGCGGCCAGCAGCAGCGCGTCGCCGTCGCCAGAGCGCTGATCAACCACCCCAAGGTGCTCCTGCTCGACGAGCCCCTCGGCGCCCTCGACCTGAAGCTGCGCCGCCAGATGCAGCTGGAGCTCAAGCGCATCCAGACCGAGGTCGGCATCACCTTCGTCCATGTCACGCACGACCAGGAGGAGGCCATGACCATGGCCGACACGGTCGCGGTGATGAACGCGGGCCGAGTCGAGCAGCTCGGTTCGCCGACCGATCTGTACGAGAACCCGAACACGACCTTCGTCGCCAACTTCCTCGGCACCTCGAACTTCATCGAGGCCGAGGTCGACACGAAGAACGGCGACGACATCGTGCTGAAGGCGGGCGGCGGCAAGCTCGTGCTCCCCGAGGCGCGATGTTCCGCCCCCACGACGACCGGCGGCAAGGTCCTGGTCGGCGTACGCCCCGAGAAGATCTCCCTCACGCACGCGGACGAGGCCGGCGAGATACCCGAGGGCCGCAACCGGATCACCGGCAGGATCGCGGACTCCTCGTTCATCGGCGTCTCCACGCAGTACGTCGTCGACAGCCCCGTCTGCCCCGAGTTCGAGGTCTACGCCCAGAACATCGACCGCGACGCCCGGCTCGTGCCCGGCGCCGAGGTCGTCCTGCACTGGAACCCGGCGCACACCTTCGGCCTCGACGCCGCCCAGGACATCGACGCGGGCATCCAGGAAGAGGCGGCGGTCTGATGGCGACTCTGACCGAGGCGCCACCGCCTCTCTCCCCGACGGCTCCCGAGAAGAAGCCCCCGCGCAAACGCGGCCGCCTCGTCCCGTACTGGCTCCTGCTCCCCGGCATCCTCTGGCTGCTGGTCTTCTTCGCGCTGCCGATGATCTACCAGGCCTCCACGTCCGTGCAGACGGGCTCCCTGGAGGAGGGCTACAAGGTCGCCTGGCACTTCGCGACCTACTGGGACGCCCTGGCCGAGTACTACCCGCAGTTCCTGCGCTCGGTGCTCTACGCCGGCTCGGCGACCATCCTGTGCCTGATCCTCGGCTACCCGCTCGCGTACCTGATCGCCTTCCGCGCGGGACGCTGGAAGAACCTGATCATGATCCTGGTGATCGCGCCGTTCTTCACCAGCTTCCTGATCCGCACCCTCGCCTGGAAGACGATCCTCGCGGACGGCGGCCCGGTCGTCGGCGCCCTCAACACGCTGCACGTCCTGGACGTCACCAGCTGGCTCGGCATGACCCAGGGCGACCGAGTGCTGGCCACGCCGCTCGCCGTGGTCTGCGGTCTGACGTACAACTTCCTGCCGTTCATGGTCCTGCCGCTCTACACCTCGCTGGAACGCATCGACCCACGGCTGCACGAGGCGGCGAACGACCTGTACGCCAAGCCGGTCACCACCTTCCGGAAGGTCACCTTCCCGCTGTCGATGCCGGGCGTCGTCTCCGGCACGCTGCTGACCTTCATCCCGGCGGCCGGTGACTACGTCAACGCGGACCTGCTGGGCTCCACCGACACCCGCATGGTCGGAAACGTCATCCAGACGCAGTTCCTGCGGATCCTGGACTATCCGACCGCCGCGGCTCTCTCCTTCATTCTCATGGCCGCCATCCTCGTCATGGTGACGCTCTATATCCGCAGGTCGGGAACGGAGGATCTGGTTTAAATGACCTTCGTCAACTGGCTCAAGCGCAATCTCGTCGTCATCGCGGGACTGCTGACGCTCGCTTATCTCCTGCTGCCCAACGCCGTCGTGACGATCTTCTCCTTCAACAAACCGAAGGGGCGTTTCAACTACGAATGGCAGGAGTTCTCCACGGCCGCCTGGCAGGACCCGTGCGGAGTCTCCGACCTGTGCGGCTCGCTGTCGGTCAGCCTCCAGATCGCGTTCTGGGCGACCCTCGGCGCCACGCTCCTCGGCACGATGATCGCGTTCGCGCTGGTCCGCTACCGCTTCCGCGCCCGCGGCGCCGTGAACTCGCTGATCTTCCTGCCGATGGCGATGCCCGAGGTCGTCATGGCCGCCTCGCTGCTCACCCTGTTCCTCAACATGGGAGCCCAGCTCGGCTTCTGGACGATCCTGATCGCCCACATCATGTTCTGCCTGAGCTTCGTCGTGACGGCGGTCAAGGCACGGGTGATGTCGATGGACCCGAGGCTGGAGCAGGCCGCTCAGGACCTGTACGCCGGCCCGTTCCAGACGTTCGTCCGGGTCACCCTGCCGATCGCCGCCCCCGGAATCGCTGCGGGCGCGCTGCTCGCCTTCGCGCTTTCCTTCGACGATTTCATCATCACCAATTTCAACGCGGGCTCCACCGTCACCTTCCCGATGTTCGTCTGGGGCTCGGCCCAGCGCGGAACGCCCGTTCAGATCAATGTCATCGGTACGGCCATGTTCATCGTCGCCGTACTGTTCGTCCTGGCCTCCATGGTCATCAGTAATCGCCGCACCAAGCAAAAGGCATAAGCCAAGGGGAAATCCCCTGTAGGGAGTTGAAATCATGGCCCCAAGCGCCATGAGCCGTGGCAACAACTGGACGCGATCCCTCTCCGAAGCCCAGCCGGTCCCGTACTGGCTGGAAGACCCCGGCAAGCCCCACCCCGAGCCCGCTCTCACCACCGCCGAGACCTGTGACCTTCTCGTCGTCGGCGGCGGCTACAGCGGACTGTGGACCGCGCTCATCGCCAAGGAGCGCGATCCGCAGCGGGACGTGGTCCTGCTCGAAGGCCGCGAGGTGGGCTGGGCCGCCTCGGGCCGCAACGGCGGCTTCTGCGCCGCCTCCCTCACCCACGGTCTGCCCAACGGGCTCGCCCGCTGGCCGGACGAGATCCACAAGCTGGAGGAGCTGGGCGCCCGCAACCTCGACGAGATCGAGAAGGCGGTCGCCCGCTACTCCCTAGACTGCGACTTCGAGCGCACCGGCGAGATCGACGTCGCCACCGAGACCTACCAGGCGTGGGAACTGCGCGACTGGTACGAGGAACTGCGGGACAAGGGCCTCGCCGAGGGCATCGAGTTCCTGGACGCCGAGGCGGTGCGGGCACAGGTCGACTCACCGACATTCCAGGCCGGCCTCTACGACCGCCGGGGCGTGGCCATGCTCCACCCGGCCAAGCTGGCCTGGGGCCTGAAGCGGGCCTGTCTGGAACTCGGCGTCCGCATCCACGAGCACACCCCCGCCCTCACCCTGAAGCCGTACGGCGCCGGCATGGCGGTGCGCACCCCGTACGGCTCGGTCCGCGCCCGCAAGGTCGCCCTCGGCACCAACATCTTCCCGAACCTGGTCAAGCGAGTACGGTCGTACACCGTCCCGGTCTACGACTACGCCCTGATGACCGAGCCGCTCAGCGCGGAGCAGCTGGCCGCGATCGGCTGGAAGAACCGCCAGGGCCTCGGCGACTCGGCGAACCAGTTCCACTACTTCCGCCTCTCCGCCGACAACCGCATCCTCTGGGGCGGCTACGACGCCGTCTACCAGTACGGCGGCCGGGTGCGCGCCGAGTACGACGACCGCCCGGAGACGTACGCCAAGCTCGCCGGGCACTTCTTCACCTGCTTCCCGCAGCTGGAGGGCATCCGCTTCACGCACGCGTGGGGCGGCGCCATCGACACCTGCTCGCGCTTCTCGGCGTTCTTCGGTACGGCCCACCAGGGCAAGGTGGCGTACGCGGCGGGCTTCACGGGACTCGGCGTCGGCGCGACCCGGTTCGGCGCGGACGTGATGCTGGATCTGCTGGCGGGGGAGAGCACGGAGCGGACGCGGCTGGAGATGGTCCGCAGGAAGCCGTTGCCCTTCCCGCCCGAGCCCTTCGCCTGGACCGGTATCGCGCTCACCAAGTGGTCGCTGGCCCGCGCCGACGCGCACGGCGGGCGGCGGAACCTGTGGCTGAGGGCGATGGACCGACTGGGCCTCGGCTTCGACAGCTGAACGCCACTCAGTTGAGAGTGACTCAGATCACTTCAAACTGGCGGGGAAAACCCGCGTAATGCCTGCCGGTGACCTCCCTCTCTCCCGTGACGCGACCAGCGTCCACGACAGAGAGGGAGGTCACCGTCATGACAGGGTCGACGACGGCGGTCGAGTGGCTGGCATCCGTTGCTCCGAATCCCGAGGCCTGCCGCTGGGAGTGGGAGCGCAACCCCCTCGGGGTCACGCTGCTCCCGGCCGGCAAGGCCTGGGACGTACTCATCCTGCCGGGCGAGCTCGGCTATCCGACCCTCGACGTCCTCACCCGCATCCTCGATCAACTCGGCCCGGTCCTGGTCGACTTCGGAGACTCCCGCATGGGCTTCTTCGTGCCGCCAGGCACGGCCGCCCGCTGGCTCGGCACCGGCATCCGTACGGCCGGGGCCGGCACCTGGATCGTCGTCCCGTACCCGGGGCGCGCCACCGGCGGCGTCCGCTGGCTCGTCCCGCCGGACGGCAGCGGCACCCTCACCGACCCGGCCCTTCTCGAACTGGCCATGCACGAGGCGGCGGCGGGCCTGGCGGCGGAGGGGGATCGTTAGTCGCGATCACGCTTGAGCTGCGAGAACTCTTGACAAGGCGGATTGGTCTGGACCAAGTTGTGGGGCGGTGCCACGGCTCCACCCTCCAATTCCCCCATGCCTGGAGGCACTTGTGGATCGCTTCAGACCTCTCGCCCTCCTCACGGCCGCGGCCCTGACCCTGCCCGGCCTCACCGCACTCTCGTCGGCCGCCCGTGCGGCCGACGCGGAACTCGCCCGCAACGGCGGCTTCGAGTCCGGTCTCGACGGCTGGACCTGCACGGCCGGAACGACCGTCAACTCGCCTGTGCGCAGCGGAAGTTCCGCGCTGCAGGCGACCCCGGCCGGCAGCGACAACGCCCGGTGCGCGCAGACGGTGACCGTGAAACCGGACTCCCAGTACACGCTGTCCGGTTACGTCCGCGGCGCCTACGTCTACCTCGGCGCGAGCGACACCGGCACCACCGACGTCTCCACCTGGACCCAGTCGGCCCCCACCTGGCAGCAGCTCACGACGACCTTCCGCACCGGCCCCGCCACCACCCGCGTCACCATCCACACCCACGGCTGGTACGGCACGGGCGCCTACCACGCCGACGACATCTCGCTCGTCGGACCCGGCGTCGACACGGGCCGGCCGCCCGCCGCACCGACCGACCTCAAGACGGGCACGGTCACCTCGTCCAGCGTCGCCCTGTCCTGGTCACCGGTCCCCGGCGCGACGGGCTACGCCGTCTACCGCGACGGCGTCAAAGTCCAGACGGCGACCGGCACTTCGGCGACGATCGGCGGCCTGTCGCCCTCCACCGCGTACAGCTTCCAGGTCGCCGCGGTGAACGACGCGGGCGAGTCCGCGAAGTCGGCCACGGTGACGGCCACGACCACCGCCCGGCCGGGCGGCGGGGGCACGGAGCTCCCGCCCCACGCCCTGGTCGGCTACCTCCACGCGAGCTTCGCCAACGGCTCCGGCTACACCCGCATGGCCGACGTCCCCGACAGCTGGGACGTCATCGACCTGGCCTTCGGCGAACCCACCTCGGTCACCTCAGGCGACATCCGCTTCAACCGCTGCCCGGCCACCGAGTGCCCGAACGTCGAGAGCGACGCCGACTTCAAGGCCGCCGTCAAGGCCAAGCAGGCGGCCGGCAAGAAGGTGCTGATCTCCATCGGCGGCCAGAACGGCCAGGTCCAGCTGACGACCACAGGGGCACGGGACGCCTTCGTGACGTCGGTGTCGAAGATCATCGACGAGTACGGCCTCGACGGCCTGGACATCGACTTCGAGGGCCACTCGCTCTCCCTGAACGCCGACGACACCGACTTCAAGAACCCGAAGACCCCGGTGATCGTCAATCTGATCTCGGCCGTGAAGACCCTGAAGGCCAAGTACGGCGACGACTTCGTGCTGACGATGGCCCCGGAGACCTTCTTCGTCCAGCTCGGCTACCAGTACTACGGCACCGGCCAGTGGGGCGGCCAGGACCCGAGGGCGGGGGCGTACCTCCCGGTCATCCACGCCCTGCGCGACGACCTGACGCTTCTGCATGTCCAGGACTACAACTCGGGCCCGATCATGGGCCTCGACAACCAGTACCACTCCATGGGCGGCGCCGACTTCCACATCGCCATGACGGACATGCTGCTGACCGGCTTCCCGGTCGCCGGCAACGCGAACAACGTCTTCCCGCCACTGCGCCCCGACCAGGTGGCGATCGGCATGCCCGCCTCCACCAACGCGGGCAACGGCTACGTCCCTCCGGCCGAGGTCACCAAGACCCTCGACTGCCTGACGAAGAAGACGAACTGCGGCTCGTACGCCACCCACGGCACCTGGCCCGCGCTGCGCGGCCTGATGACGTGGTCGATCAACTGGGACCGGTACGGCGGCTGGGAGTTCCAGCGGACGTTCGACGGCTACTTCGGCTGAGGAACAGCCACAGCAGGCCGAGCAGCACCGCGCACAGGCACCAACTGGCCACGACGTCCAGTGGCCAGTGGTAGCCGCGCCGGACCAGACCGAAGCCGACGCCGAGGTTGAGGACGGCGCACATGACGAGCACCGCTCGACGGGCATACGTCGAGCTCAGCCGGGGGAGCAGCAGCAGGGTCGCGGCGCCGTAGGCGATGGCGGCCGTGGCGGTGTGACCGGACGGGTAGTAGCCGGTGGCGGGCGGTACGGCCGGGGTGCCGGGGCGGTCGGTGAGTTCCTTGAGGGGGACGATCAGGGCCGGGACCAGCGCCATGAGGACGGCGGCCGCGGTGGCCGGCAACCACCAGTGGTCTGTACCGGTGCCGGGGGGGGGGGGGGGGGGGGGGGGGGGGGGGGGGGGGGGGGT
>NZ_JAQMYP010000027.1 GCF_028369295.1 Streptomyces sp. HD | reverse complement strand
CCCCCCCCCCCCCCCCCCCCCCCCCCCAAAAACAAAGCCACCCCCCCCCCCCCCCCCCCCCCCAAAAAAAAAAAAAAAAAAAACCCCCCCCCCCCCCCCCCCCCCCCCCCCCCCCCCGGCCCGCCCCACCGGTCTTTTGCCGTCCGGCTTCCGTCCCGGAGAACAGAAAATGCCGGACCGGGATCAACTCCCGGTCCGGCATTCGCCGTCCGCGCTCAGAACTTGAACTTGAACTTGGGCACCTTGACCCCCTTGGGCAGATGCGTCGAGTTGGAGCACTCCACGACCGGACCGGACCGCTCGGACTCGTCGTTCGCCAGCCGCCCGTCGAACGCGACGCGCGGATGCTCGGTGACCTCGCAGTCCTGCGCCTGCTTGATGGCGTACCCGCGCTTGTCCTTGATGACCTTCTCGCTCTTCTTGATGCAGACGATGTCCCCCTGGGTGGTGATCGTGCACGCACCCTTGGAGTCGCCATCGGCGTACGCCGGCGCGGCGGCACCGCTGTAGATCACGGCGAGCGCCCCGAGCAGCCCGGTGACGGTTGCGATCTTCTGTCGACCGATCATGTACTGCGTCCTTTGCAATCGAGGCCCGGGCGACCGCGCCGACGACCGGCGCACACCCGAGCCTTGGAGAACGTGGAAACACGGAAACCGCCGCCGGACGCGTTCTCGGATTCGTCCGGCGACGACACTGCTGCAGCCCGGGCGCGCACCCTGAGGGTTCTGCCGCGCGTCCGGGCTGCTTTGCCAAGGGTCCGACGGATACCGATGCGCCTGCCGTGAGTAACGCCCCATGAGGCCGACCGTGGCGCGGATTACGGAGCCATCCGCCCCGCGATCGTCACGACGACATTCGCAGTGCCCTGAAACTCACGCATCGATTCCTCGGTGCTTTTGTTACTGGGCAGCGGTAGGAGCGGAGTAATCGCCGTAGGCGTATTCCGGCGCCACGGTCTTGGGAGCTGCTTCCGGCGCGGCCTGCGGCGCGGCCTCGGGCGCGGCCTGCGGAGCAGCGTGCGCCTTGTCGGACGGAGCACCCCACGTACCCATGGCGTTGGCCGTCGAGGTGGCCACCGCGGTGACGTTCTGGGCGTCCCAGCCCTCCTCGTGGGCGAACGCGGAACCGGCGGCACCGAAGGCGGACAGCCCTGCGACAGCGGCGGCTACGACGGCAACGCGCTGAAACCTGCGCATAGTTTGACCCTTTCTTCCCGGGCACGAAAGCCCTGGTTGACTACTTAGTGTGAGCATATACACGTAATCCGTAGCAATTTGGGATCTTTGGCCCTTCTCTGTGTCGTGTCGGCCCATGGCAAGGAGCCCTTTCGTTCGTCCCGCCATGGACGTGAAGGGAATTGAGGAGGCAGGGGATACGGCCGTCGTGCGCGCACCGTTCTCCCTTAGAGGAACGACGTTTCCCCGAGGGCGAGTCACGGGCGGCGAGGGACGGTCACCCGTTTGCCGACCTCCGGGACGCGGAAACAGCGGATGGCCGGACCAGGTCAACCCGGTCCGGCCATCCGCTGCTTGAGAGACGGGGAGGGCGTCGGAGGTTACGCGCCGCCGCCGAACAGGTGCTGAAGGGCGCTGCCGACGGCGCCGATCTCGGGGGCGTTGTCAGTGTTGTCCGTCGCCGGCGTCGCCGCGGGCGACATGTCGCTGCAGGTGATGTGGGGGCCGATCCGCGTCTGCCCGTTGGACAGCAGACCCGGAGCGGGAACGGTCACGGGCTTGCTCGGCTGGCAGTTCACCGACCGGCGGACGAGGTAGTTGTCGCCCTGCGGCGTCTCGCCCACGATCTGCTGGGTGCACCTGATCAGGCCCTCGCTGTCGGTCGTGCAGGAGGGCGGGGCCGCCGCGGCGTGCGCCGGGGTGATGCCGATACAGGTCAGGGCGAGGCCGCCGAGAAGCCCCGAGACGGCCGCGATCTTCTTTCCGTTGAACATGTGTTGCGTCTCCTTCGTGAGGGGTGCCCGGGGCGCCGTGCGCCGTGAACTGCCGCGCCGGGCCCCGGAGGTCGGAGATACGGGCCCCGGCGCCCACCCCATGTCCGGGATGTTCGGGGCCGATTCGCTTACGAAGTGAAGGACTGACCCGGGCTTCGAGGGAGTTCGGCGACAGCGCTCCCGTACGGGCCACGGGAGCGGACCTGCGCTCCGGGCAGCCGTACATGAACGGGCCCCCTCGGGGATCGACCCCGAAGGGGCCCGCGGAAGGCGTCGCGCACGACTACGCCGCCGACCTCAGCCCGTGAAGGCGTTGTTGAACTGACCGCAGGTGGTGTCGAAGGTCTCGGAGAGACCGAGCACGGCGACCGGGACGTCGGTCGCGGCAACCGTCTGCGGGCTGCACTCCTGGTAGGGGCGGTAGAGGTCGGTCGTGCTCGCCTCGTAGGCGACACCCGTACCGGCACCGATGGCGGACAGGCTGCCGGCCGCCGCCGCAACGATCATGACCTGGTGAAGCTTGCGCATGGAACCCTCGGTTTTCATTACCTATACATAGAGGCTGATTGCCTACTGTGACTGCACGAACACTAGCAGTAACGACCGAGGTTCCATGTCGGTGCATATCCCGTGTCCGAGAGGGGAGATGGGGGCGCATCGCGTGCGAAAGACGTACAGAAAAAATGCCTGGCGTGACCCCCGGAAAGCGGAGCGTCACGCCAGGCTTTTGTGTTCGGATTACCGGCGTTGTCGGAGCCCCCTGTCGGATTCGAACCGACGACCTGCTGTTTACAAGACAGCCGCTCTGGACCAACTGAGCTAAGGAGGCCTGCGCGCACCTGAGGCGCACGCGCCCGTGCAGTGTACCCAGGTTCCGAGGGCCCCCTGTCGAAAATTTCCGCGAAGTTCACATGCCCCCAGGTACTGACAGATCAGGCGAACGCCAGGTACCGTCCAGAGCCAGTCCGCACATGTGGACTAAACCAACCACCTTCCTACAACGGATCGTCCGGCACGTTCCTGCCGGTAGAAGGGGGCCCATTCACCATGGCCACTGTCTCGTTCGACAAGGCGACCCGGATCTACCCGGGCACCGAGAAGCCCGCCGTGGACGCGCTCGACATCCACATCGAGGACGGAGAGTTCCTCGTACTGGTCGGCCCGTCCGGCTGCGGCAAGTCCACCTCGCTCCGCATGCTGGCGGGGCTTGAGGACGTCAACGCCGGCGCCATCCGCATCGGTGACCGCGACGTCACGCACCTGCCGCCGAAGGACCGGGACATCGCCATGGTGTTCCAGAACTACGCGCTGTACCCGCACATGACCGTCGCCGACAACATGGGCTTCGCGCTCAAGATCGCCGGCGTCAACAAGGCGGAGATCCGCAAGAAGGTCGAGGAGGCCGCGAAGATCCTCGACCTCACCGAGTACCTGGACCGCAAGCCGAAGGCCCTCTCCGGTGGTCAGCGCCAGCGTGTCGCCATGGGTCGCGCCATCGTGCGTGAGCCGCAGGTGTTCCTCATGGACGAGCCGCTGTCCAACCTGGACGCCAAGCTCCGTGTGTCGACCCGTACGCAGATCGCCTCGCTGCAGCGCCGTCTCGGCATCACCACCGTCTACGTCACCCACGACCAGGTCGAGGCCATGACGATGGGCGACCGTGTGGCGGTCCTCAAGGACGGTCTGCTCCAGCAGGTCGACACCCCGCGCAACATGTACGACCGCCCGGCCAACCTCTTCGTCGCCGGCTTCATCGGCTCCCCCGCCATGAACCTGGTCGAGGTCCCGATCACCGACGGCGGTGTGAAGTTCGGCAACTCGGTCGTGCCGGTGGACCGCGACGCGCTCTCCGCGGCCCCGGACAAGACCGTCACCGTGGGTGTGCGTCCCGAGCACTTCGACGTGGCCGGCTCCGAGTCGGACCAGGGTCTCGCGGTCACCGTCAACGTCGTCGAGGAGCTCGGCGCCGACGCGTACGTCTACGGCACCGCCAAGGTCGGCGAGGACTCCAAGGACCTCGTCGTCCGTGTCAGCGGCCGTGACGTCCCGGAAAAGGGCAGCACGCTGCACATCGTCCCGCGCTCCGGCGAGACCCACGTGTTCTCGACCTCCACGGGCGAGCGGCTCTCCGACTGAGGTCGCACAGGCAGTACAACTCCGGGTAATTCACCCAGGTTGACGAAGAGGGCCCCGCAGACGCCTGCGGGGCCCTCTTCGGTGTCGACAAATACCCCGGCAGATCGGGTCATTTCGAGCACTGTGCGTCAACGTACCGTTCGGGAAAGAGCACCACTTCGTCCCCCGAACCGGTGACCAAATGTCGCCATATCAGTACTGAACGCTACCCTCACTCGCGTGAAGCACTCCACCATCCAACAGACACGACGCGGCCACCGGGGCCCCGCCCGCCAGCTCGGCCGCACTCTCGCCCTCGTCCTGCCCGTCGTCCTGGTGCTCTCCGGGACCCTCGCGGTCACCCGAGTCAACTGGTCGGGGGATCCCTCGGACTCGGTGCTCGCGGCGACCGACGTCTCAAGCGCGGGTGACGCGAAGAACGCAGCTCCGCGCGCCCCGCAGGACGTGCTGCGCGACCAGTTGTTGACCGAACTGCAGGAGAAGAACCCGGGCCTCGCCCTGGGCCACCTCCAGCAGGCCGTCAACGACCGTCCGTCGCTGGCCCGGCACTGCGCCTCGATCGCCCGGGCACTCGGTCGCGCGGCGGTTCGCGTCTACGGTCCGACACGGGCGCAGTCGTACTCCCGTCCCGTCTGCGACACCGCCTTCGCCTCGGGCGTGGCGGCGGCGCACAGCTGAGCGCCGCAACGGTTGATTGAGCAACGGTTGTCGGCGAATGCCGCGAGCGGGGCGCCGCGTACAGTTCGGGCATGACTGATCCGAGCGCCGCGTCCCGCCCCGTGCAAGCCGTCATCCTGGCCGGTGGCCAGGGGTCCCGGCTGCGTCCGTACACCGACGACCGGCCCAAGCCGATGGTCGAGATCCCCGGTACGGGGACGCCGATCATCGGCCATCAGCTGGCCTGGCTCGCCGAGGAGGGTGTGACGGACGTGGTGGTCAGCTGCGGCCACCTCGCCGAGGTGTTGCAGGACTGGCTGAAGTCGGCCGAGCTGCCGGTGCGGGTGACGACCGTCGTCGAGACGGAGCCGCTCGGGCGGGGTGGCGGTCTGAAGTACGCGGCCGCGCATCTGCCGCATCCCGATCGGTCGTGGTACGCCACCAACGGCGACATCTGGACGCGCTTCTCGCTGCGCGACATGGCCGACTTCCACACTGAGCGCGACGCCGTCGCCACGTTGGCCCTGGCGCGGCCGCGTCTTCCGTGGGGTGCCGTGCAGACGGACGGCTTCGGGCACATCACCGACTTCATCGAGTCGCCGCCGTCGACGTTCGAGATCAACGCGGGCGTGTACGTCTTCTCGCCCGCCTTCGCCTCTCTCCTCCCCGAGCGCGGTGACCACGAGCGCACCACGTTCCCGCATCTGGCCCGTGAACGCCGCCTGGCAGGCTTCCCGATCCCCCAGGGCGCGTACTGGCGCGCCATCGACACGGCGAAGGACCTGACGGAGGCGGCGCGGGAACTGGCGGCGCTGGGCCGCTGACGGTTGCCTCCGGCGGTTGGGCGGGCGGGATGCCTGCGGCGGCCTGCTGGTGTTCGGTGGGGGTGCGCGTCCATGCCTGCGGCGGCCTGCTGGTGATCGGTGGGGGTGCGCGTCCATGCCTGCGGCGGCCTGCTGGTGATCGGTGGGGGTGCGCGTAGCGCCTGCGGGTGCGTTGTGGGTCGGGGCCGTGCCGGGGGGTGTCCGTCCTCGGACCGGCGGCTGGCGTAGGCCAGGAGGTGCCGTGTCTTGACGCCGGCCACTGCGGGCGGACACCCCCCGGCACGTCCCCTTCCCGCCGTACGCGACTGCGGGCAAGTGGGGGTACGCCGCCCCAAAGCCCCATCCACCCCCAGCAGGGCGCCACTTCTCGACGCCGCTCCGCGCCTCTCAGCCCGTCCGGCGTTTGAGGACGAGGCCCTTTCGGGGGGGGGGCCGTAGCGGGGTCTGGGGCGGCAGCCCCAGCGGGGTCGAAGGGGCGGAGCCACTGACGGGGTTGAAGGGGCGGAGCCCCTGGGGATGGGACGGGTAGGGGCGGCGGGGGCGAGGGACTGGCTGTTGTGAGGGGTACGGGGATGGGCCCGGACGTTGGATTCGTCCGGGCCCATCGTTGTCGTGCTCGACGGCTCGTCCTTCGGGTCAGCCGGTGGAGGGACTGCCGGCCCTTCTAGCCCAACAGGCCGCCCACGAGCCCCGGTTCCCCGGAGGTGGAGCCTCCGTTGCCGGAGCCGCCGGTGGAGCCGCCGCCGGACGTGGGGCCTCCGGAGGACGGGCCGGTGCTGGTGCTGGGGGCGTCGTCGGCCGGCGTGGACTGCTGGGGCGGGGCCTGCCCGGCGGTGCCCTGCGTCTGGCTCGGCGTACCCGCACCGGTCGCACCCGCGTCGCTGGTGGCGCCCGGCGTCGTCGCGGCACCCGACGGGGTGGCCGCTCCCGACGTGGCGCCCTGGGTGGGCGAGTTGGAGGCCGACGGGGTCCGCCCGTGCCGGCTGTCGGAGTCCTGGGGCAGGGGCGAGCCGGGCAGTTCGTTGCGGGGGGCCTCGCCGGGGCCGGGGACGACCACCCGGTCGGAGTCGCGGACCGCTCCGCCCAGCAGAGAGCCGATCAGGAGCGTCAGGCCGGTGACGATCGCCGTGATCAGAGCACCTCGGCGCAGGACGTAGCTGCGCAGCTCCCAGATGTCGGAGCGCGGGCCGAGACGGCGCCACGCCATGCCTGCCAGGCGACCGTCGATCGAGTAGACGGGGGCGCCCGCGATGATCAGCGGGGACCACGCGGCGAGGTAGATGATGTCGGGGGCGTCGTAGACGGGGACGCTCTTCCAGCTGACGGTGAGCAGGAGCGCGGCGGACAGCAGGGCACCCACCACCGCGGCCACCCGCTGCCAGCACCCAAGGACCGTCAGGACGCCCACGATGACCTGGAAGAAGGCGATGACCAGGCCGGATCCGACGGGGTGCTCCAGGGCGAACTGGCGCAGCGGCTCGGCCACTTCCCAGGGGTGCAGGGTGTTGAGCCACTTGACCATGGAGCCGCGCTTGCCGCCGTCGAAGTAGACGGGGTCGCAGAGCTTGCCCATGCCGGCGTAGATGGAGATGAAGCCGAGGAAGACGCGGAGCGGGAGGAGGACGACCCCGAGGTTCATCCGGCGGCCGGGGTAGTAGGCGTGCCGTGCCGGGTCGTCGGCGCCGGGGCGCTTGGCGGGCGGGTCGGCCGCGTCCTCGTCGTCGCCCTGCCCGAACTCCTCGAAGCCCTCGTCCTGGTACGCGAGTTCCTCGTCGTAGGCGCTCTCGACCGTGCGCATGTGGGGCAGCAGCCGGGTCTCGACCGACTCGTGCCTGCGCTGCGCGCCGACGATCGGCGTCTCGACGGTCTGCGACAACTCGTCGTCGTAGGCCGCGTCGAAGCCGTCGTCATAGCCGCCGACGCCCACGCGCGGGATGACCTGGGTGGCCCCGGGGGGACCCGGTTCGTCGCCGTGGCGGACGCTGCCGTCCCGCACGGCCTGGAGCAGGCGGTGGGCGCCGGTGTCGTCGGGCGCGGACGTGCCGTTCCAGACGGAGACCCGGCGGCGGGCGCCGGGGGCCGCGCCCGCTCTGCCGGCCGTGTTGACGGCGGGAATACGGGAGGTGTCCTCGGTGGCGCTCTGGTGCCGTGCGATGCGCGGGGTTTTGGTGCGCCCGGTCGACGCACCCAGCAACACGCGGAAACTCGCGTGATTGACGATGATCTGCGCCGGATCGCTCGGCACCTTCACCATGCTCAGCGCGGGAGCGTCGTCGTAACCCGACGAGCGGTCCCCCGTGGGTGTGCGGGGTGTTCTGGTGTCCACACTCAACTAACCGAGTGACGTGACGTTAGGACACTGCTTTGACCGGTCCGATCTGTCCGGACCCCGTCAAGGATGCGCAGGTCGCACCACTGTCACCAGAATTAACCCGCACGGGTGACGCCACGGATGTCTGTTCAGACGCGTCGGCGGGCCGCCTCGTAGAGGACGATGCCTGCCGCCACACCGGCGTTGAGGGACTCGGCACCGCCCGGCATCGGGATGCGTACCCGGAAGTCGCACGTCTCGCCGACCAGGCGCGACAGGCCCTTGCCCTCGCTGCCGACCACGATGACCACCGGGCCCGCCAGGGCCTCCAGTTCGCCGAGCTCGACCTCGCCGTCGGCGGCGAGGCCGACGACCACGAGGCCCGCCTTCTTGTACGCCTCCAGGGCGCGGGTCAGGTTCGTGGCGCGGGCGACCGGGGTGCGCGCCGCCGTGCCCGCCGACGTCTTCCAGGCGCCGGCCGTCATGCCCGCCGCACGACGCTCGGGTACGACGACTCCGTGGCCGCCGAACGCGGAGACCGAGCGGACCACGGCACCGAGGTTGCGCGGGTCCGTCACGCCGTCCAGGGCGACGATGAGCGGGTCCTCGCCGTCGTCCGCGGCGGCGTCGGCCAGGTCCTCGGGGTGGGCGTACTCGTAGGGCGGGACCTGGAGGACCAGGCCCTGGTGGTTCAGGCCGTTGGTCATACGGTCCAGCTCGGGGCGCGGGGCCTCCATGAGGTTGATGCCACCGCGCTCGGCGGCGAGCTGGAGGGCCTCACGGACGCGCTCGTCGTTGTCGATGAACTGCTGGACGTAGAGGGTGGAGGCCGGGACGCCCTCGCGCAGTGCCTCCACGACCGGGTTACGACCTACGACAAGCTCGGACGTGCTCTTGCCGCCGCGGCCGCGCGGCGCCGGACGGCGGACGGCCTGCTTCGCCTTGGCGCCCGCGATGCGGTTCTTCTTGTGTCCCTTGCGCATCTCGGCGGGCGGGGTCGGGCCCTTGCCCTCCAGGCCCTTGCGCCGCTGGCCGCCACTGCCGACCTGCGCGCCCTTCTTGCCGGACATGCGGCGGTTGTTCGCGGCCATGACCTACCTGTCTGTCGTGAGCTGTCGTACGTACGTCTATGAAGTGTGCCGCCCGGGAGGCCGGGCGGCACAATCGATCTTCCGGGCGCCGGGGCCGCTCAGCGCGGACCCAGGCTCCAGCGGGGTCCGTCGGGGCCGTCCTCGATGGCCAGCCCCGACTGCTTGAGCTGGTCGCGGATGGCGTCCGCGGTCGTCCAGTCCTTGCGGGCGCGGGCCGCCTCGCGCTGGTCGAGGACCAGGCGTACGAGGCTGTCGACCACGCCGTGCAGATCTTCGCCCCGGTCGGTCTCGCCCGCCCAGTGCGGGTCCAGCGGGTCCAGGCCGAGGACGCCGAGCATGGCGCGCACCTCGGCGAGGCGGGCCACGGCGGCTTCCTTGTCGTCGGCGGCCAGTGCGCTGTTGCCCTGCCGGACGGTGGTGTGCACGACGGCGAGCGCCTGCGGGACGCCCAGGTCGTCGTCCATCGCCTCGGCGAAGGCGAGCGGCACCTCGGCGGACGGCTCGACGACGCCGGCCTTCTCCACCACGCGCTGCACGAAGCCCTCGATCCGCGCGAACGCCGACTCGGCCTCGCGCAGGGCCTCCTCGCTGTACTCGATCATCGAGCGGTAGTGCGGGGTGCCCAGGTAGTAGCGCAGGACGATCGGGCGCCACTGCTTGACCATCTCGGAGACGAGCACGCTGTTGCCGAGCGACTTCGACATCTTCTCGCCGCTCATGGTGACCCAGGCGTTGTGCACCCAGTACTTGGCGAAGTCGTCGCCGTAGGCCTTGGCCTGGGCGATCTCGTTCTCGTGGTGCGGGAAGATCAGGTCGAGGCCGCCGCCGTGGATGTCGAAGGCGGAGCCCAGGTACTTGTGCGCCATCGCCGAGCACTCCAGGTGCCAGCCCGGACGGCCCCGGCCCCACGGCGTCTCCCAGTCGGGCTCGCCGGGCTTGGCGGCCTTCCACATCGCGAAGTCGCGCGGGTCCCGCTTGCCGCTGATGCCCTCCTCGGCGGGCTGGCGCATCTCGTCGAGGTCCTGCCGGGACAGCTCCAGGTAGGAGGGCCAGGAACGGACGTCGAAGTAGACGCTGCCGTCCGCCTCGTAGGCGTGTCCGCGCTCGATGAGGCCGCGCATCATCTCGACCATCTCGGTGACATGGCCGGTGGCGCGGGGCTCGTACGTCGGCGGGAGGCAGCCCAGGGCGGTGTAGCCGTCGGTGAAGGCGCGCTCGTTCTCGTAGCCGATGGACCACCAAGGGCGGTTCTGGTCGACGGACTTGACGATGATCTTGTCGTCGATGTCCGTGACGTTCCGGATGAACGTCACCTCATAGCCGCGGTACTCGAACCAGCGGCGCATGATGTCGAAGTTGAGCCCGGAGCGGATGTGGCCGATGTGCGGTGCCGCCTGCACGGTGGCGCCACAGAGGTAGATCGAGACACAGCCCGGCTGAAGCGGGGTGAAGTCACGGATCTGCCGGGCGCTGGTGTCGTACAGGCGAATGGTCACGACACCAGGGTAGTGGGCGGACGGGAGTGCCTGGTGCCTAAGTGCGGTTTGGTGGTCAGTTGTCATCTGCGGGCAGGTGAGGGCTGACCGCCCGGACCACCAGCGCCGTCGCCACCGCCATCAGACCCTCGCCTCGGCCGGGGAAACCCAGGCCGTCCGTCGTCGCGCCCGATACCGACACCGGGGCTCCCGCCGCCTCCGAAAGGATCTTCTGGGCCTCGTCCCGGCGCTTGCCGATCTTCGGGCGGGGGCCGACCACCTGGACCGCGACGTTGCCGATACGGAAGCCCGCCTCGCGCACGATCCGGGCCGCCTCCGTCAGGAGTACGACGCCGGAGGCGCCGGACCATTCCGGGCGGCCGGTGCCGAAGTGCCGGCCCAGGTCGCCGAGGCCGGCTGCCGAGAACAGGGCGTTGCAGGCGGCATGCGCGACGACGTCGGCGTCGGAGTGGCCGGCGAGGCCGGGGCCCTCGCCCTCCCACTTCAGGCCCGCGCACCACAGCTCGCGGCCGTCCTCGAAGGCGTGGATGTCGGTGCCGATGCCGACCTGGGGCAGCGGCATCTCGGTGTCAGAAGCCATCGTTCAACCTCCGGCGGGCCAGGACCGCCTCCGCCAGGACCAGGTCCAGCGGGCGGGTGACCTTGAAGGCCTCCTCGTGGCCGGGGACGACCACGACCGTCAGGCCGAGCTGCTCGACCATGCTCGCGTCGTCGGTGACGTCGCCGGTCACCGTCTCGTGCGCGCGGATCAGCGTGGCCCGGTCGAAGCCCTGCGGGGTCTGTACGGCGCGGAGGCGGGCGCGCTGCGGGGTGGCCACCACGGGCTCCGGCCCACCGGGCGTCTGCGCCGGCTCGACCTCCTTGACCGTGTCCGCGAGCGGCAGGGCGGGGACGACGGCCGGCGCTCCGTCGCGTACGGCTTCGATCACCGCGTCGACCGTGTCCACCGGGACCAGCGGGCGGGCCGCGTCGTGCACCAGGACGATGTCGTGGTCCGGCGGCAGCGCGTCCAGGCCGAGCTTCACGGATTCCTGGCGTGACTCGCCGCCGGGGACGACCAGGAAGTCGGTGCGCTCGGGCAGCGCGTGCGCGTCGAGGAGCGACTTCACCTCCGCGGCGCCGTCGGGCGGGGCCACCACGACCACCAGGGAGACGGCGCGGGAGGCGGCCATCGCGCGCACGGCGTGGATGAGCATGGGCGTGCCGTTCAGCGCGCGGAGCGCCTTGGGGGCGCCCGGACCGAGGCGCACGCCCCGGCCTGCGGCCGGGATCACGACAGCCGTACGGGCTCCGGCGGGGGTCCCGGCAGGGCTTCCGGCACGGACTTCCGAGGGTGAAGGGCGCGAATCGTCAGACATCGGTTCCTGTCAGGTTTGTGTGCTCGGCCTACGTGGGTATGGCCTCAGCGTGCCGGGTGGGACGTCTTGACCGAACCCTTCCGTGACAACGGTCGAGCCAGCTGCCCGGACCCGGCACACCAAAAGTATCGGGGACACCCGAGGTAGGACGCACAGCGCCTGTGAGCGAACATGCCGCAGCGCCCGGCGACAGGAAATACGTCATCGGGCACCGCGGCACTTCTTTTAAAACAACACAGGGACTGACTGTGCTGAACTGAGGCGGACGGACCGCGTCAGGAGGCGAGAACCTCGTCGAGCAGGGCCTCGGCCTTGTCCTCGTTGGTGTTCTCCGCGAGGGCGAGTTCGCTCACCAGGATCTGGCGGGCCTTGGCGAGCATGCGCTTCTCACCGGCGGAGAGTCCGCGCTCGCGCTCACGACGCCACAGGTCACGCACGACTTCCGCGACCTTGATGACATCGCCGGAGGCGAGCTTCTCCAGATTTGCCTTGTAGCGACGCGACCAGTTCGTGGGCTCCTCGGCGTACGGCGCGCGCAGCACCTCGAAGACCCGGTCCAGCCCGTCCTGACCGACCACATCACGCACGCCGACGAACTCCGCATTGTCCGCTGGCACACGTACCGTCAGGTCACCCTGGGCGACCTTCAGCACCAAGTAGGTCTTGTCCACGCCTTTGATCTGGCGAGTTTCGATGGCCTCGATCAGCGCGGCCCCGTGATGGGGATAGACCACGGTGTCGCCAACCTTGAACGTCATGTGACAGGTACCCCTTCCGTGGCTATCCAGGGTAACACGGAAACTGCGGGTTCTGAATGGCGTTTTCGCAGGTCAGGGCATATCTCGGGGCTTGACAACTCCGACAGGAACGTGCTTCGCGGGCCGAGCGGAAGTAGGTATTCGCAGGTCGGAGCGGCTCTGCGGGCGAGGTGAAACGCGCACGTTACGCACATCCGGAGGCACCTCCGACTGGCCGAACATCCACAAATGTCCGGTTCCAAGTGTGCGACTTCCGCTACTCCGTTCGGCGTCCGGAGTCGGGTCCCGGACGAATCCGGAATTGATCACGGCCCAGGTCGCGAGCACGCCTGTTGATCAATTTCGGGAAGGTCGCGCATTCCTTCACGGAAATTTTGCGCCGCGCCTTGCGGGGGTCTTATGTGAATGGCGGACGAGCGTCCGGGCAATGTGACTCGCGGGTCACTCGTGGGTGACGGGAAGGATCACGGAAGACGTACGAAGAGGCGGTTCGGCGGTACCGGAGAGACGCTTCCGCGGTACTTCGGCCGCTCAGGGGAGGGTCGGGTGCGGTCGCGCGGGAACGGCTCGGTAACCTAAGGCCGCTGACAGACACTTAGGGCGGCTTTATTCGCCCCCGTTCGAGTCAAGGAGTTGCCGCCGCCGTGAGCAGCAGCCTTCGACGCGGCGCCCTCGCCGCGGCCGCCATCGCGTTCTCGATCACCTCGCTCGCCGCGTGCGGCGCCGGCAACAACAGCCAGACGCTGCAGATCGTGCCGGACAACGCGGCCACCACGGTCGGCGACATCAAGGTCCAGAACGCGATCGTCATCACCCAGCCCGACCTGGAGTCGACCGGCCCGGCCGCGATCTCCGCGACCCTGTTCAACTCCGGCCGGTCCGCCCAGACGCTGGACTCGATCAAGGTCGACGACTCCGGTGAGAAGGCCGAGCTCAAGCCCGCCAAGGGCGGCAGCCTGACCATCCCGGCCGGCGGCTCGCTGATCATCGGTGGCGAGGGCAACGCCTCCGCCGTCCTCACCAAGGGCCGCGACGGCCTCCAGGACGGCAACGCCCAGGCGATCACCTTCACCTTCAGCAAGACCGGTGACGTGGGCCTGCGCGCCTTCGTGGTGCCGTCCGAGCACTACTTCGAGAGCTGGGGTCCGAGCGCGGTCCCGGCCGTGCCGGGCACGAAGCCCAAGCCTTCCGGCTCGCCGTCCGGGTCCCCCGCCGGGGCCACCCCGGGCGCCGAGTCCTCCGCGAGCGCGACGGCGTCCGAGGGCACCGAGGCCGGTACCGGATCCGAGGCCGGCGCGGGCGGCGCGGCGACCCCGTCCGACGGCGCCTCGCACACGACGGCCGGTCACTGAGCGGGCGTGACCGACCGCCGTACGGCCCCTGCACAGCCGTGAAGAAGGGCGGGACCCCCGGAAACGGGGGTCCCGCCCTTCGGTGTACCGGCGGTGTTGTCTACGGCTCGAACTTGTAGCCGAGGCCGCGCACCGTCACCAGGTAGCGCGGGGCGCCCGGGTCCGGCTCGATCTTGGCGCGCAGGCGCTTGACGTGGACGTCGAGGGTCTTGGTGTCACCGACATAGTCGGCACCCCAGACGCGGTCGATGAGCTGCATGCGGGTCAGGACGCGGCCGGCGTTGCGCAGCAGCATCTCCAGGAGGTCGAATTCCTTGAGGGGGAGGTCGACCTTGGAGCCGGAGACCGTGACCACGTGGCGGTCGACGTCCATGCGGACAGGACCGGCCTCCAGCGCGGCCGGGGTGACCTCCTCGGGCTCGCCGCGGCGGCGCAGGACGGCCCGGATACGGGCGACCAGCTCGCGCGAGGAGAACGGCTTGGTGACGTAGTCATCGGCTCCTATTTCCAGGCCGACGACCTTGTCGATCTCACTGTCCTTGGCGGTGACCATGATCACCGGAACGTTTGAGCGGCCGCGCAGCTGACGGCAGACCTCGGTGCCCGGCAGGCCGGGCAGCATCAGGTCGAGGAGGACGAGGTCGGCGCCGTTGCGCTCGAACTCGTCGAGTCCGTCGGGCCCGGTGGTCGCGACGGCGACCTCGAAGCCCTCCTTGCGGAGCATGTACGACAGGGCGTCGGAGAAGGACTCCTCGTCCTCGACGACGAGCACTCGGGTCACGGAAGGACCTCCGGGGCGGAAAGCGTTTCGTACGCGGGTGAGTCGGGGGAATTGGGGGAATTCGATGGTGCGGGCTGCCCGGCCTCGTCGTCGAGATCGGGGTGCTGCTGAGCACGGTCGCGGGCCGCACCCGCCTCCGGCAGCCGCAGGGTGAACGTGGAGCCCTGTCCCTCGGAGCTCCACACCGTGACCTCCCCGCTGTGCGAGGCGGCCACGTGCTTGACGATCGCGAGACCGAGGCCGGTGCCACCAGTGGCACGGGAACGGGCCGGGTCGACGCGGTAGAAGCGCTCGAAGATGCGCTCCTTGTCCTTGTCCGAGATGCCGATGCCCTGGTCGGTCACGGCGATCTCGATGAGGTCCCCGCCCGGGGCGCTGATCCGGCGTGCGGCGATGCCGACGCGGGTGCGGGCGGGCGAGTAGTTGACGGCGTTCTCGACGAGGTTGCCGAGCGCCGCGGCCAGCTGGCCCCGGTTGCCCCAGATGCTGAGGTCCTCGGTGCCGCCCGCCCGTCGCCCACCACCACCCTGATCGGGCCCTTCGGGCACCCCTACATTCGAGGCCATGGTGATCTGCTTCGTGCCGGCGGCGTGCCGGCAGCGGTCGATCGCCTCGGCGACGAGCTCGTCGACGCGGACGGGCTCGGCGTCCTCCAGCGGGTCGTCGTTCTGCACCCGGGAGAGGTCGATGAGCTCCTGCACCAGGTTGGTCAGCCGGGTCGCCTCGATCTGCATGCGCCCGGCGAAGCGCTCCACGGCCTCCGGGTCGTCGGAGGCGTCCATGACGGCCTCGGACAGCAGGGAGAGGGCGCCGACCGGCGTCTTCAGCTCATGGCTCACATTGGCGACGAAGTCACGTCGCACCGCCTCTATCCGCCGGGCCTCGGTGAGGTCCTCGACCAGGAGGAGGACGAGTCGGGAGCCGAGGGGCGCGACGCGAGCGGACACGGCGAGGGCCTCGCCGCGTCCGGTGCCACGCCTGGGCAGATCCAGCTCGACCTGCCTTATCTCACCGTCACGTCTGGTGTCGCGGGCCATCTGGAGCATGGGCTCGACGGAGAGCTTGCCGCCGCGCACCAGACCGAGGGCGTACGCCGCCGAGCTGGCCTTGACCACGGCGTCCCCCTCGTCCAGGACGACGGCGGAGGAGCGCAGCACCGACAGGACCGTGTCCACGCCGGGTGGCAGGACAGGGTCGGTGTGCAGGGAGGTTCGGGTGGGTCGCCGCAGGTCGCGTTCGCTCCAGCGGAACGCCAGCATGGCGATGACGCCGGTAAGCACCCCGGCGATCGCTGCCGCTGCGGCGACCGCCGCGTTCACGTCCATGCGTCCAGGTTAGGCATGGGGTGGGTGCCGGCCACAGCCATCGAGGTGCGAGCTCGAACACTCGTCGCCCAGAGTTCACCTTGGAGCCAGTGTTGGTTCATTTGGGGTGGCGGAAACGGACGCGTAGGGACCGGATCGTGGAAGCGTCGGGTTCGCCCTGGCGGTTTAGCGTGGAGATCACACTGGCGGTTTCACGACAGTCCGACTGGCGTTTTCGGGACAGTCTTACTGTCGGAGGTCATGACCGTAAGACTGACCGCTCGACGGTTCGACGGAAACCCCCTGAGGCAGACGTAAGAGAGGGACCCCTGATGCGGGACGCGTACCACGAGGAACTGGACTCGATCGGCGACAGCCTGGTGGAGATGGCCCGGATGGTGGGGTCGGCGATCGGGCGCGCCACGGCGGCGATCCTCGACTCCGACCTGAAGCTGGCCGAGAGCGTGATCGAGGCCGACCAGAAGGTCGACGATCTCCAGCACGACCTGGAGGCGCGGGCCATAGCGCTGCTCGCCCGTCAGCAGCCGGTGGCGACGGACCTCCGGATAGTCGTCACCTCGCTCCGTATGTCCGCCGACCTGGAGCGCTCGGGCGACCTCGCCCAGCACGTGGCGAAGCTCACGCGGCTGCGCTACCCCGCGCGCGCCATCCCGCAGGACCTGCACGCCACCATCCTGGAGATGGGCCAGCTCGCGCAGCGCCTGATGGCGAAGGCGGCCGAGGTGCTCGTCACCAAGGACGTCGACCTCGCGCTCCAGCTGGAGCAGGACGACGACGCGATGGACCTCCTGCACCGCACGCTCTTCCAGCACCTGATGGACGAGCGCTGGAAGCACGGCATCGAGACGGCCGTGGACGTGACGCTGCTCGGCCGTTACTACGAGCGGTACGCCGACCATGCGGTGGCCGTGGCGAAGCGTGTGGTGTACCTGGTGACGGGTGAGCACGCGGATGAGCTGCAGGCGGACATCCAGCCGGAGATTCAGCAGGTTTCGGGGGCGGAGGGGGCGTAAGCCCTCCGGGGGGCCTCGGAGGCGGCTCGTCACGCGGGCTCGCGGGGGTCTGTTCGGGGCGTGTGCAAGCCTCTGTGCGCCGTTGATGCGCCCAGCGGGGCGGGCATGCAATGGGCACAGGCTCCAGCCTTGAGGAGGCACCATGGCCGAATCCCCCAGCACTCCCGGCACGGCACCCGACCCCACCCAGGCTCGCGCGACCGAGCAGCCCGCCGACATCAGGAGCCTTCCGCTCTTCGGCGCCTGCGGCTGTGGCTCGGGCTGCGCGTGCGGGTGCCAGTCGGGGAATCCCTGCCAGTGCGGGTGAGGGTGTTCTGTTTCTTGTACGACGGTGAAGGGCCCCGGTGCGATGGCGTACCGGGGCCCTTCGCGTGCCCGCCGGGTCGGCGGGTCGGCGCTCGCCTCGCTCCCGGTGCCGTGCGGGAGGAGCATGGAAGGAGACCAGGATCGCGAGGAGGTGCGAGGCATGGCTCAGTACATGGACGTACACCACAACATGAAGGGCATCACGGCCGACCAGCTTCGGGAGGCCCACAACGCGGACCTCGCCATAGAGAAGGACGAGCGCGTGCACTTCGAGCGGGCGTGGGCCGACCCCGAGTCGGGCGTCGTCTACTGCCTCTCCGAGGCGCCCTCGGCCGAAGCGGTCCAGCGCATCCATGAGCGCGCCGGGCACAAGGCGGACGAGATCCACGCGGTGCCGTTGTCGGTGTGAGCCCGGCTCGTGAGGGAACAGCCGGGGCCGGGATTCCTGAACCGGGCTTCCCCGAGCCCGGTTTCCCCGGAGCCCTGAGGGCGTTCGGCTCAACAGGCGATCCGGGGGCGACGGGCTTACGGTCGAGCGGTAGGCGCTGCGGCGAGTGAGTGCCCCTCGCGTGTCGGCGCCGGTCGATTCCTCTCACGACCCCGACCCGACCCCGACTGGAGACGACCTGCCATGGCCACAGCATCCGAAACCCCAGTACTGGACACCATCGCCGCGATGACCGTCGACTCGGTCGAGCGGTGCGGGCTGACCCCGGAGACGTTCATGCTCACCCGCATCGCGGCCCTCGCCGCGTCGGACGCCCCGCCGATCTCCTACGTCGCCCACATCGACCCCGCCATCCAGGCCGGCATAACCGCCGAGCAGGTCCAGGACGTCCTAGTCGCCATCGCCCCCATCGTGGGCACGGCCCGCGTCATGACGGCGGCCGGCAACATCGCCAAGGCCCTCGGTATCACGATCGCGGTCGCGGACGCCGAGGCCGAGATGCGGGGGCGGGGGTCGGGGGCGTAGCGACGCCGCCCGCTGCCCGTCGAGCCCCCTTGCCCGTGGTGAACCGCAGGCGAGGGGGCTCGACACGTGGGCGTTGCCGCAACTTGGGCCCGGCAAACGGCAAAGAGCCTCCCACCCGCGAGAAACCGCAGGCAGGAGGCTCAAGGCGCAAGGGCTACTTCTTCTTGCCCTGGTTCTTGACCGCCTCGATGGCCGCCGCGGCCGCCTCCGGGTCCAGGTACTTGCCGCCCGGCGTGACCGGGTTGAAGTCGGCGTCGAGCTCGTAGTAGAGGGGGATGCCCGTGGGGATGTTCAGGCCCGCGATGTCGGCGTCGGAGATGCCGTCCAGGTGCTTGACCAGGGCGCGGAGGCTGTTGCCGTGGGCGGCGACCAGGACCGTGCGGCCGGTCAGGAGGTCGGGGACGATGCCGTCGTACCAGTAGGGGAGCATGCGGACGACGACGTCCTTCAGGCACTCCGTGCGGGGGCGCAGCTCCGGCGGGATCGTCGCGTAGCGCGGGTCGTCTGACTGGGAGAACTCCGTGCCGTCCTCAAGCGGGGGCGGCGGGGTGTCGTAGGAACGGCGCCACAGCATGAACTGCTCCTCGCCGAACTCGGCGAGGGTCTGGGCCTTGTCCTTGCCCTGGAGGGCACCGTAGTGGCGCTCGTTCAGGCGCCAGCTGCGGTGGACCGGGATCCAGTGGCGGTCGGCCGACTCCAGCGCCAGCTGGGCCGTGCGGATCGCCCGCTTCTGGAGGGACGTGTGGACCACGTCGGGCAGGAGGTCGGCGTCCTTCAGGAGCTCGCCACCGCGGACCGCCTCCTTCTCGCCCTTCTCGTTGAGGTTGACGTCCACCCAGCCGGTGAACAGGTTCTTCGCGTTCCACTCGCTCTCGCCGTGGCGGAGGAGGATCAGCTTGTACGGTGCGTCGGCCATGCCCCAGAGCGTAATCGACGTATTCCACCCCCAGGGGGCCCGCCCAGCAGGCGGACAGTTGACGGGATCTGTTAATTGAGTGGCTTCCCGAAGCCAGGCCTATGTAAGTTGCGGAGGCCGCTTTGGCTTCTTACATCTGTATCCGGGGGACCCCTATGCCACTCGCCGCCCTGAGGCGTGCCACCCGCGAGACCGTCTCCGGACTCCCCCGCGAGTTCTGGTGGCTGTGGACCAGCACCCTGGTCAACCGGCTCGGCGCATTCGTCGCCACCTTCATGGCCCTGTACCTCACCCTCGACCGCGGCTACTCCGCCTCCTACGCCGGTCTCGTCGCCGCGCTGCACGGCCTGGGCGGGGTCGTCTCGTCCATCGGGGGCGGCGTGATGACCGACCGGCTCGGGCGGCGGCCCACGCTGCTGATCGCGCAGGCCTCCACGGCCGCCTCCGTCGCGCTCCTCGGCTTCATGCACCACCCCGTCGCCATCGCCGCCGTCGCCTTCCTCGTGGGTGCCGCCTCCAACGCCTCCCGGCCCGCAGTGCAGGCGATGATGGCCGACATCGTCCGGCCCGAGGACCGGGTCCGCGCCTTCTCCCTCAACTACTGGGCCATCAACCTCGGGTTCGCCGTCTCCTCCATGGCCGCCGGGTTCATCGCCGAGGTCAGCTATCTCTCCGGGTTCCTGATCGAGGCCGGTATGACGGCCGTCTGCGCGGTCGTGGTGTTCGTCAAGCTGCCCGAGTCGCGGCCCGAGCGCACCGCGACGGAGAAGGCGGCCGACGAGGTCGGGCTCGGCACCGTCCTGCGCGACGGGCGTTTCATGAGCGTCGTCGGGCTGTCCTTCCTCGTCGCCCTGGTCTTCCAGCAGGGCTCGGTGGGGCTGCCGGTGGCGATGGGGGAGGCGGGGTTCTCGCCCTCCGACTACGGGCTCGCCATCGCCGTCAACGGTGTCCTGATCGTCGCCCTGCAGATCCCCGTCACCCGCTTCATCGAGCACCGCGACCCCAGGCGCCTGCTCGTCCTCTCCTCCCTCCTCGCCGGATACGGCTTCGGGCTCACCGCGTTCGCCGGGTCGGTCGGCGTCTTCGCGCTGGCCGTGTGCGTGTGGACGCTCGGCGAGATGCTGAACGCGCCCACCCAGACCGGCCTCGTCGTCCGCCTCTCCCCCGCGCACGGACGCGGCCGCTACCAGGGCATGTACACCCTGTCCTGGTCCGTCGCCGCCCTCGTCGCCCCCCTCATGTCCGGTTACGTCATCGACCACTACGGCGCCGAGTGGCTGTGGGGCCTGTGCGCGGTCGTCGGGACGGTCGCGGCGGTCGGATACGGCGCCCTGATGCACCGCCTGCCGGCCGAGGCCGAGGCGGGGTCGGAGGCATCGGCCGACGGGGGCGCATCCACCGCGGCCAAGGCCAAGGCCAAGCCCGAGGCCGAGGCCGAGGCCAGCCCCGCCTGAACAGGGGCGGCGTCCCTCACGGGTGCATCCCCGCATCACGGATGCATCCGCGCCCCCTTCATCACCTTGTCCACCGCGTTCCTCGGCCCGTACACCGCCAGCCCCACCAGATCCAGCTCCCCCGTGCCCACGGCCCGCACCGCCGCCCGGTTGTCGCGGTCGTTGCCCGTCGTGAACAGGTCGGAGGTGAACACCGCGCGCGGGAGGGAACGGGACAGCACGCGCGCGTGGGCCGTCGTCAGGGTCTCCTTCGTGCCCTCGAAGACCAGGACCGGCTGGCGGAACATCGGCAGGTAGGGGACGCCGTCCGCGTCCTCGTAGGGGGCGCCGATCACTTCAGGCAGCTGCGTGCCCAGGCCGCTGACCAGGAACGCGGTGACGTTCAGTCGCTGCCAGGTCTCCAGGTCCTCGCGCAGCAGGACGGCGATCTTCGTGTCGAAACGGATGGGTTCAGTGCTCATGGGACGAGACTGCCGACCGCTGTCCGACACCGTCTTGTACGTTCTTTGCATGGCCGCCGCTCGGAACCGCCGGGAAGTCTCCGCGTGGCGCCCCTCCGTCCCGGGCGTCACCGAGGTGTTCCACGCCCACTTCACCGAGTACGCGTATCCAATGCACGTCCACGAGGCCTGGACGCTGCTGATCGTCGACGACGGCGCCGTCCGCTACGACCTCGACCGGCATGAACACGGCACCCCGCACGACACGGTCTCCCTGCTCCCGCCGCACATCCCCCACAACGGCTCCCCCGCCACCCCGCACGGCTTCCGCAAGCGCGTCCTGTACCTGGACGGCACCCGGCTGGGCGACGATCTGATCGGCCCGGCGGTCGACTCCCCCGACCTGCGCGACCCGGTGCTCCGGCGACGCGTCGGCCGGCTGCACACCGCCCTCGCCCACCCCGGTGACGAGTTGGAGGCCGACAGCAGGCTCACCCTCATCGGCGACCGGTTGCGCACCCACCTGCGGCCGAGGACGGTCACCGACGTCCCGCGCCGCGACCCGGCCCTCGCCCGCCGGCTGCGCGAACTCCTCGACGAGCGTGTCGTACAGGGCCTCGCCCTCGACGAGGCGACCGGGCTGCTGCACGCCCATCCCGCCCATCTCGTACGGTCGTTCAGCACCGCGTACGGCATCGCCCCGCACCAGTACCTGATGTCCCGCCGCGTCGACCGCGCCCGTCGGCTGCTCCTGGAGGGCCGGTCGCCGGCCGAGGTGGCAACGGCGACCGGGTTCTACGACCAGTCCCATCTCACCCGGCACTTCCGGAAGTTGGTGGGGGTACCGCCGGGGCGCTATCGCGACAGCGCGCGCTGAGCGTCGTACAGATTGCGCGGGCGTACGGCGTCCGTGGTGCCGTACAACTCCAGGCGGGAGTGGAGGTCGCCGGGGAGGTCGGGTACGTCGATCTGGTCGAAGTCCGTGACCTCGTTCAGGCCCACGGTGGCGGAGTACGGTGCCAGGCCGTCGAGGCGGATCATGCCGGCCCGGCCGTTCGTCACCCGGACGTTCCAGTGCGTGAAGCGCGCGCCGAACAGCGGGCCCGCGCTCGCGTCGCCGCCGTGGCGGCCGTCGTTGTGCACGGTGATGTCGGTGCGGACGTTGGCGAACGGCAGGCCGCGGTGGCTGTCGAAGGTGCCCATGCGCATGTCGCCGCGTGACCAGACGTTGCGGGAGGACAGACCCTCGACGTTGATGCCGTGGAGCTGAGTGTTCGAGGGGGCCGGTGTCGTGCGGGCCTCGATCGTGAAGTCCTCGATCAGGTTGTCGTGCGAGCCCTCGCGGCAGAAGTAGGGGTGGTGGGCGCCGCGGCCCGCCACGCGCGTGTGCCGGAGCGTACAGGCGGAGGCCGCGACCAGGCCGAAGCCGTTGTCGACGTGGCGGACGGTGACGTCGTCCACCCAGCAGTCGTAGGCGCACTGGAGGACTACGCCGTTGTGGCCCTTGTCGAGGAGGTGGGGCTGTTGGGGAGTCTCCACTGCCTCCAGGGTCAGGCCCTCGACGCCAGATCCCGTCAACTCGGGGGTGTGGGTTGTGAGTTGCGGGGTCCACTCCGGGCGCAGGTCGAGCGGGAGCGGGCGTTCGAGGGTGATCTCGCGGCCGTTGATCCGGGTGATGCGGACCGGCCATTCGTAGGGGACGTATGACGTCAGCTTCGTCTTGTCGTCCCAGGTGTACGCCTCGGGTCCCGGGCCGCCGCCGCACATGTGCTCCAGGAGGGTGTGGCCCGCGTCGTCGGCGAGGCGGAGCAGGACCAGGGCGCCGGGGCGCAGCGTTGCAGGGAGCGGCGAAGTGGGCGGGACCGTCACGGTCCTGTCGCCCTGCCGGGCGGGGGCCAGCGTCGCGAGCGGGCGCCACTCGTCGCGTCGGTTGCCCGTCCAGCCCTCGAAGGGCCAGGTCTTCGCCCTGATCGCGGCGACGAGGGAGTTCCAGCGGGCCTCGGGGGCCAGCCAGAGCAGGCCGCCCGCCCAGGACCAGGCCGACTTGTCGCCGCCGTAACGGGAGCCGTAGGGGCCTATCAGGTCGGTGAGGCTGTGCGTCGCGTGGAGCTTCGTGCGGGTGCTGCCCGCGCCGCGGAGGACCACGTTCGAGTGGCCGACGCGGATCACGTCGTCGATGCGGAACGTGCCGGGCGGGATGGTCACCGTGCCACCGCCTGCCCTTCCGGCGGCGGCGATGGCACGGTTGATCGCGGGGGCGGAGTCGGTCGCGCCGTCGGGGGTGGCGCCGAAGTCGCGGACGTCCGCGATGACGCGGCGGCGGGGGAAGCGGCGCGCTCCGCTGCGACAGCCGGCTCGGCCGACGTAGGGGATCTGGGGGTGGGTGAAGGGGGCGCGGGTGAACTCGTGCCAGAGGGGCGGGACTTCGGTGCGGTGGGGCGGGACTTCGGCGGCAGCCGCGCGGGACGTGCCCGTCGTCGCGCCGAGTGCCACGGCTGTGGCTCCGCCGAGCAGGGTTCGTCTGGTGAGATGCGCGTTGCCCATGTCCGTACGCCCTTCCATGCGGCTCTTCATGGATGTGAACGACGTTCAGAAGTGCGGTGGCCGTGAGCATGCCACGGCACCTCGGGGGCGTGGAAGGGGTTGCGCGGGGTGAGTTGGTTCGGACTTTTACGTCACTCGGAAGGACGTTGGGTCAGGTGAGTGAACGCGTCCAGGTTGCGTGTCGACTCGCCGCGTGCCACCCGCCACTCGTACTCCTTGCGGATCGCGGAGGCGAAGCCGAGTTCGAGGAGGGTGTTGAAGGCGCCGTCCGCCGCCTCCAGGACCTGACCGAGGAGGCGGTCGATCTCGTCGGGGGTCACCGCGGCGAGCGGGAGTCTGGCGGTGACGTAGACGTCGCCGAGCCGGTCCACCGCGTAACTGACGCCGTACAGCTTGAGGTTGCGCTCCAGGAGCCAGCGGTGGACGCCGGGTTCGTTCTCGTCGGGGTGACGGATGACGAAGGCGTTGAGGGAGAGGGAATGGCGGCCGACGATCAGGGAGACCGTGGTCGACAGCTTGTGCGTGCCGGGGAGCTTGACGACGTAGTTGCCGGGAGCGGGGCTCTCCCACTCCAGGTCGGCGTCCTTCAGGGCTCCCTCGACGACCTGCGCCGTCTTCTGTACGTCGGGTGCGTCAGCCATGGTGGGAGCGTACGCGACGCCGGTGGGCATGAACTGCGGCGATGTAGACGTCCGCGGTGGCGGCGGCCGAGGCGTCCCAGCCGAAGGACTGGGCGTGCCGGGCGGCCGCGTCGCCCATGCGCGGGGACAGGTGCGGGTCGTCGGCGAAGGCGTGCAGCACGCGCGCGTACTCGGCCGGGTTGTGGCCCTGGACCAGGAATCCGGTGTGTCCGTCCCGGACCGCGACGGGCAGGCCGCCGACCGCTGCGGCCAGTACGGGTGTGCCGGCCGCTTGCGCCTCGATGGCCACCAGGCCGAAGGACTCGCTGTACGACGGCATGACCAGCAGTGATGCCGCCCTGAACCAGTCCGCGAGCTGCTCCTGGCCGACGGGTGGGCGGAACCGTACGACGTCCGCGATGCCCAGGCGGGCGGCGAGCTTCTGCAGGCCCTCCGGCTTGGCGAGGCCGCTGCCGCTGGGACCGCCGACGATCGGGACGAGGATGCGGGAGCGCAGCTCGGGGTGCTCGTCGAGGAGGACCGCCACGGCTCGGAGGAGGATGTCCGGGGCCTTCAGGGGCTGGATGCGGCCCGCGAAGAGGGGGATCAGGGCATCCTGGGGGAGGCCGAGGCGGGCGCGGGCCGCGGCTCGGCCGTCGGCGGGCGCGAAGCGGGTGAGGTTTACGCCGGGGTGGACCACGGCGACCTTGTCGGGGGTGGCCGCGTAGTGGCGTACGAGTTCGTCCGCCTCTTCGGCCGTGTTGGCGATCAGGCGGTCCGCCGCCGCGACGATCTGGGTCTCGCCGATCACCCGGGCCGCCGGTTCGGGGGTGTCGCCGTCCGCGAGGTTGGCGTTCTTGACCTTGGCCATGGTGTGCATCGCGTGCACCAGCGGGACGCCCCAGCGCTGGGCGGCCAGCCAGCCCACGTGGCCGGAGAGCCAGTAGTGGGAGTGGACCAGGTCGTAGTAGCCGGGGCGGTGGCCGGCCCAGGCCTGCATGACGCCGTGGGTGAAGGCGCAGAGCTGGGCGGGGAGGTCCTCCTTGGCGAGGCCCTCGTAGGGGCCCGCGTCCACGTGGCGGACCAGGACGCCGGGGGACAGCTCGACCACCGGGGGGAGGTCGGTGGCCGTTGTGCGCGTGAAGATCTCGACCTCGATGTTGATCGCGGCGAGGCGCTGTGCCAGCTCGACGATGTAGACGTTCATGCCGCCCGCGTCGCCGGTGCCGGGCTGGTGGAGGGGTGAGGTGTGCACGGAGAGCATGGCTACGCGGCGGGGGCGGCGGTGGAGCCTGAGCCGCGGGTGGGCGGCCGGGGAGCGTCGCCCGAGCCTGCTTACGTACTGGCTCACGTGGCGTTCCTCCTTGGCTGCGGGCATGCCTGGCGGAGGGTGTGGGGCCCTCCACGGGGGTGCAACAGTGGAGGGAGGGGTTCCCATTCCGGGCGGGGTGGTTTTTGCCTAGGAATTACCGGGGGTCGCTCAACTGTTCGGACGCGAGGTGCGTTGGGGTTGCGTTGGGGTGCCTGGGCTTGCATGCCTTCGGTGGCCTGCCGCCCTTCGGTGGGGGTTCGCGTTGCGCTTTGCGGTCAGAGGGTGCGCATACCCTCGTGTGTATGACAGCCCGCGCCTCCGCCCGCCCCGTGGGAACGGTTACGCGCGGGACCACCAATCCCAATCGGCTGCGCCGGATGGATCGGTGGATCGCCCATGTGCATGGGGCCGAGCTTCGGCGGGCCGTCGATCCCGTTGCCATTGATCTTGGGTACGGCGCCGCCCCTTGGACGGCCGTCGAGCTGCTCGGGCGGCTACGTTCCGTCGCGCCCCGCGCGCGTGTCGTCGGCGTGGAGATCGAACCCGCTCGGGTCGCCGCCGCGAAGCCGTATGAGCGGGAAGGGCTTGTCTTTCGGCACGGGGGGTTCGAGATTCCGGTTTCTCGGCGGCCGGTGCTTGTGCGGGCCGCGAATGTTTTGCGGCAGTACGAGGAGGGGGAGGTCGCCGGGGTCTGGGAGCGGTTGTGCGGCCGGCTGGCGCCTGCTGATCCGGGGAGTGGGTCGCGTGGAGGGCTGCTTGTCGAGGGGACCTGTGATGAGGTCGGGCGGCGGCATGTGTGGGTCGCGCTGGGGCCGGAGGGGCCTCGGACGGTGACCTTCGCCGCGCGGCTGGGGTCGTTGGGGCGGCCGTCGGATCTTGCCGAGCGGCTGCCCAAGGCTCTTATTCATCGCAATGTTCCCGGTGAGCCCGTGCATGCGTTTCTGCGTGACTTCGACCGGGCGTGGGCCGCTGCCGCGCCCTATGCGTCCTACGGCGCCCGGCAGCGCTGGATACGGGCGGTGCGGGATCTCGCGGGCGACTGGCCGGTGGCGGACGGGCCCGGACGGTGGCGGCAGGGGGAAGTGACCGTGCGGTGGGAGGCGTTGGCACCCCGGGCCTGACGCTGTGAGCTGCGGGGAACGATCTCCGCGAGTCGTTCGTCACAAAGGCGGGGAGTTCGGCGTACGACGGATGGAATGGGGGAGGGAGTCACTGCCTCTGTCGTTTTGCGCCACGGCATGGCACGATCCCCCAGGCGTCCGCATGTTACTGACGGTAAATCAGGTTTGGGGGCAGGGGTATGGGACCGGACAGGCGCACCCTCTCACTGGGCAGGCGCAGCGTCCTAGTGGCCGTGACCGTCGTCTGCGCGGTCACCGTGCTGGCGGCGCCGGGTACGGCGTTCGCGGCACCCGAGCCCAGCCCCTCACCGAGTGCGTCGCCCGCCAAGTCCCCGACTCCCGTGTCGAACAAGGACCTTGAGGCCGTCCGCGAGAAGCTGGAGAAGCTCTACCACTCCGCGGCCGTCGCCACCGACGAGTACAACGCCGCCGAGGAGGCGGCCGACAAGCAGTCCGCCCAGATCGTCGCGCTGGCGAAGAAGATCGTCCAAGGGCAGGAGCGGCTGGCCGAGTTGAAGAAGCGGGCCGGCGCCGCGGCCGCCGCCCAGTACCGCTCGGGCGGGCTGTCCGACGAGACCAAGCTGATGCTCAGCGACGATCCGCAGGAGTTCCTCGAAGGCGCCGGCCGGGTGCTGCAGGGTGAGCGCGCGACCAAGGGGCTGCTGGGCGAAATGACCCGCACCCAGCAGGACTTGGAGCAGTACGCCAAGGACGCCTCCGCCCAGTGGCAGAAGCTGGAGGCGGGCCGCAAGACGAAGGCTGCCGCCCAGAAGAAGATCGAGAAGCAGATCAAGGCGGCCGAACAGCTCGAATCCCGGCTGGAGAAGGAAGAGAAGGAGCGCCTCGCCGAGCTGGAGAAGGAGGCCGCCCACAAGGCGCAGACCGCCTGGCTGGACTCCGGCATCCTGGACGACATCAAGGGCAAGGCGTCCGAAGAGGGACGCAAGGCCGTCGAGTACGCCACGGAGCAGTTGGGCAAACCGTATGAATGGGGCGCCGAAGGGCCCAAGACATACGACTGCTCAGGGCTGACGTCACAGGCCTGGGCCAGCGCCGGGCAGGGGATTCCGCGGACCTCGCAGGAGCAGTGGAAGCAGCTGAAGCGCATCGACGTCGAGGACATGCGCCCCGGCGATCTCATCATCTACAACGCCGACGCCAGTCATGTGGCCATGTACATCGGCGACGGCGCCATCATCCACGCCCCGCGCCCCGGGCGGACGGTGACCGTCGCGGGGGCCGGGTCGATGCCGATCCTCGGGGTGGTTCGGCCCGATGCGGGGTGATTCAGGGGGGCTTGTGATGGGCGAATGGTGACTCGCGCCACGTGACCCACCCCACGCCTCATCCCTGTGCAAACCCGGCGTGGACGTGACGTTCGTCATCCCGACCCCTCGGCCACCCTGTCCAACTGCGGTAGGGAACGCGGCATATGACAGCGGCTGGTGTCCAGGCGGCGTGCCTCACACCATTCCGTTGCGGCGCCGACTACCGCTATGGTCCCCGTCGGTGGATCGAGGTCCCTCGTTGCCACCACGCCCTCAGGGGGAGGGAAGGAACTCAAGACGATGCCCCTACCCATACCGCGGCAGAGAGCCATCCCGGCCGTGGAGAGTGGTCAGGCGCCGGCCGCGTCCCCAGGCGGCACCTCCAAGGAAGAGGCTCCGCGTAAGGACGAGACGGTCGAGAACACCACCCACACCAACCTGACGCTGCTGCTGATCGAGGACGATCCCGGCGGATCCGCGCTCGTGCCCGAGATGCTCGACTCGACCGGCAAGCCGATCCGCGTGCGCACCGCCCGCAACCTCACCGAGGCCGAGCGGCTGCTCACCGACGACGTCCACTGCATCCTGCTGGACCTGGCACTGCCGGCGGCCGGCCGAACCGGTGACGAGGACGAGCTCGGCGTGCTCAAGCACGTCCTGGAGCTCGCGCCCCGGCACGCCGTCCTGGCCCTCACCGCCTCCGGCGACGCCGAGCGCGGCGCCGAGGCCGTGCGCGTCGGCGCGCAGGACTACCTCTTCCGGGACGAACTGGACGCACGGCTGCTGAGCCGTGCGATCCGCTACGCCGTGGAGAGGAAACGTTCCGACACGGCCGAGCGGCGCCTTGCCGAGGGCCGGATGCGGGCCCAGGAGAACCGGCGTCTGGAGCGCGGGCTGCTGCCCACGCCCCTGCTGGAGGGCTCGTCGCTGCGGTTCGCCGCGCGGTATCGGCCGGGGCGCTCGCGTGCGCTGCTGGGCGGAGACTTCTACGACGTCGTCCGTACGGCCGACGGCACCGTGCACGCCATGATCGGTGACGTCTGTGGGCATGGGCCCGATGAGGCGGCCCTCGGCGTGGAGCTGCGGATCGCCTGGCGGGCGCTGACCCTGGCCGGGCTGTGCGGGGACGAGCTGCTGGGGACGCTGCAGAAGGTCCTTGAGCACGAGCGTGCCGACGACGAGATCTTCGCGACCCTGTGCACGGTGGACATCGCACCGGACGGCCGACGGGCCGGGCTGTGCCTGGCGGGGCATCCGTCGCCGCTGCTCGCCCGGGCCGGGCGGCCGGCGCAGCTGCTGCCGTACGACAACAACGGTCCCGCACTCGGTCTGCTGCCCGGCGCACGCTGGCCTCGTATGGAGGTGAAGCTGGGGGCGGAGTGGAGCCTGATGCTCTACACCGACGGCTTGATCGAGGGGCGTGTCGGCGAGGGGCGGCGGGAGCGGCTCGGGCAGGACGGCATGGTGGAGATGGTCCGCCGCCAGCTCTCCGAGGGGTTGAGCGGGGAGGCGCTGCTGCGGGCCGCTGTCAATGAGGTGCGGGACCTCAATGGTGGTGAGCTGACGGACGACGTGGCCGTGCTGCTGCTCGACCGTGGGGCATGAGGCGGGGACTCGCCGTTGGAGGTTCCTGCCTGTATGCCGTCTGCGGGTGCGTTGTGGCTGGTCGCGCAGTTCCCCGCGCCCCTTGAGGGGCGCTGCCGTGCAGCGGCACTGATCAGCGGCCGCCGTTCCACGGGCCGTACGGGCCGTCGCTGCTGGAGCCTCTCCGGCTGCGGCCGCCGCCCGGGAGGCTCTTGATCGCGGGGCGGACGTCGACCATGTACACGATCGTCGCGATGAGGCCGATGATCGGCAGGAACGACAGGATGTTGAAGATCAGGTTCACCACGAAGGCGATGCCGAGGATGATCATCCAGAACGGCTTGGTCTGCTTGTCGGCCGCTCGGTAGGCGTCCTCCCGGCGCATGGCCGCGTCGATCAGCGCGAAGCCGCTGAAAAGGATCAGGGCCATGCTCAGCAGCCACATGAACCCCGCGAAGCCCTGCATCAGCACAACGTCCACCACCCGATTCGGCTCGTACCTACGCGGTCACCGTACCCGCAACCTCAGGACCGCTACCCGAACAACGGGCCGAGCACTCCGTAAGTGCCCGGCCCGTGTCGAACAGCCCCGTTTCACCCGTACGTGCTACTTGGCGGGCGGCGTCGTCTTCTTGGCGGTGGTCTTGCGGGCCGTGGTCTTCTTGGCGGTGGTCTTCTTCGCCGGAGCCTCGGCGGCGGGCTTGGCCTCGGCGGACTGCGGCCCGGCCTTGTCCTCCTTGACCTCGACCGGCTCGGCCTTGGGCTCGACGGCCACGGCCAGCTCCTCGATCTCCTCGGCCGCCTCGCCGCGCCAGGTCCTCACGGCCTGCTCGCCGTGCTCGGCGACCTTCTCGTAGGTCTCGCGGGCCTTCACGGCGTACTCGGCGGCGACGCCGACACCGCGCAGCGCGATGTCCTGGGCGGTCTCGCCGAGCTTCTTCAGGTCGGCGTCGAGGCTGCTGCCGAACTTCTTGAAGTCCGCGTCGAGGCTGCTGCCGAGCTTCTTGATGTCGGCGTCCAGGCTGGTGATGAACTCGTTGACCTTGGTCTGGATGCTCTCCTGGGCCTCCTTGGCCTTGGCACCGGCCTCCTTGGCACGGGCCGTGGCCTTCTCCTGGACGGCCTTCGGGTCGGTGCCGCGAACGGCCTCGATACGAGCCGGCGCCTCGGCGCGCAGCTGCTCCACCAGACCGGGCACCTTCTTGGCCTGCTGGTAGGCGAGGTCGGCCGTACCGGCGGCGAAGTAGAGCGGGGTCGGGTCGCTGAGGGTCTTACGCAGGTCGTCGGCGATGGCCATGGTGATGGTCCTCCCGGGTTGCTTTCAGGTGAGGGTTTTGGATCCCGCGGTCGGCCGGACGGGTACCCGAACAACGCCGGACGAGTGCCGTGCGGCTGCTCGCCGATGCGCGCCGGTCGGTGCCGGTGCGTGCCGTGCATGCCATTCGAGCCATGCGTGCCGTGCGTCCGTTGTGCGGTGGCACTGGGCGCGCGTACGGCGGTGCATCGTCAGCCGGCCGACTGCTGTGGGCTGGTCGGGTTCTCCGGGTCGGCGTCGCTGCCGTCGGACGTACCGGTCGTGCGGGTCTTGCGGGTCTTGCTCGTGTTGCCGGTCTTGCTGGTCTTGCTCGTCTTGCTGGTGGTGCGGGTGCGGCGCGTGGCGGACTTGCGGCCGCCGTCGGCCGCGCCGTTCGTGCCGTCCGCGCCATCCGTGCGGGCTGTACGGGTCGTGCGGCCGCGGCGTACGGCGGTGTCGCCGCCCTGGGCGTCCACCGCTCCGTCGCGGTGGTCATCGCTGTCCCGGGTGCCCGGTTCCGAGCCGAGGGTCTCGGCCGGCACGACTGCCTCGGGGGGTATCCCGAACCCGTTCTCCTTGCGGAAGGATTCGTAGATCTGGAGCAGCACCTGCTTCTGCCGCTCGTTCAGCGTGGGATCGGCGAGGATGACGGCGCGCGTCTCCACCTCGTCCCGGTCCCGCTCGGCGTCGAGGATGCCGGCGCGCACGTACAGCGTCTCGGCGGAGATCCGCAGCGCCTTGGCGACCTGCTGCAACACCTCCGCGCTCGGCTTGCGCAGCCCGCGCTCGATCTGACTCAGATACGGATTGGACACCCCGGCGGCATCGGCGAGTTGCCGCAGTGACAGCTGCGCGTTGCGCCGCTGCTCACGCAGATAGTCGCCGAGATTGCCGACGTTGAGCGATGCCATGCCTCTACCTTGCCGCACCCTCGCTAACTATTGCAAGCACCCGCTTGCAAAAGTGCGCCACGCCACGACCGCACGGCCGCCCCGTAAACGACTTCAACGCCGCCTGCTTGCTCGCCCGCGAGCACGGGCCTGCTCCAGAGACCGAGCGGACGTGTGGGAAACGTTCGCCCAAAACGTTTCCCACACGTGCCCTACTTGCCCGCACTCCCGATCAGGCACGTGACCTGCATGCCTACCTTTCGACCCCCAGACAAGTCTCGCGGTGGCCGGAAACTGACCACTCGCGAGAGTGGTTGAGCCGGTGAGCCGTTTTTCGCAATTGAGGCAGGGGAGCCTGCACCGGTCCTGACCGTCTCCCATGAGCCAGTCCTCCCTCTTGCGTCCAGGAGGCCTCCTGCGCTCCATCCCATCCGGCGTCTGCGGCCGACCACGGCCTCAAGGTCCAGGTGAGGTGGGCCTCGCTTTCTCTGCACCAACATGCTGCCCCCACCCGCGGGGCCCCGCCCTGGTGGCGGGCTCGGCGCCGCGAGCACGGGCGTCCGGGCCGGACCAGCGGTTTCCGGCACCGCACGACAACATCACCGACCCCAGGAGAGAGATCATGACGCCTCAGCATGCGACACCAATCCCTGACATCCCGGGCGGCACGAGATTTGCCCGTCCGGTCGTCTCAGCAGTGGCAACCATCGCGATGGCCGGTGCACTGCTGGTGCCCCTGGGGCAGTCAGCGGCGTACGCCGCTGACTGTGCCAAGACCTACACCACTCCTGGCACGTACAGCTGCACCATCCCGCAGGGCGTCACCGAGGTCACCGTCAACCTCGTCGGCGCCGGTGGCGGTGGCGGCGGGGCCGGAGGCTGGGGGCAGGCCGGCGCCAATGGTTCCTCCGCCATCGGGGGAGGCGCCGGCGGGGCCGGCGGCGGGGGCGGCAGCGGAGGCTATGTGTACAGCTGCGTGATCGATGTGTCCAGCAACAAGTCGCTGACCGTCATGGTAGGTGCCGGTGGCTCAGGCGGCGGCGGAGGCCAGAACGGTGTCCGGGGCGGCAAAGGCGGAGCGTCGGCGCCACGCGTCGGCGGCATGACCAGGATCAAAACCCCTGACGGCACCGAGTTGGCCACCGCATACGGAGGCGGCATCGGTGCCGGCGGCGGAGGCGGCGCCCCCGGCGTCGGCGATCAGACCGGTACAGGAGGGGGCGCAGGCGGCGGCAGCAGCCCCGGCAGCCCTGGCACGGAAGGTGTGGCGGGCAAGGGCGGCGAAGGGTACAGCGGCGGCGGTCACGGCGGCACCGGACAGAGCTCCAGCGACGGTGTTACCCACGGCGGCGCCCGCGGAGATGGTCTGGGCGTCGACGTATACGGGGCTAATTGCAGGGGCAAGAGCGGCAGCGGGACCCCGGGCAATCGAGGCGGCGACGGTGCTGGGTACAGCGGCGTCAACCCAGGCGGCGCCGGTGTCAGCCCTGGCAACTCCTACGCTCCGCCCATCCCCGCGCAGTGCAGCGGCTTTGGAGGCGGTGGGGGCGGCGGAGGCGCCGGCGGCGCCGGCGGCAAGGGCGCCTCCGGCGGCACCGACGGCCAAAGGGCTGGCGGGGGAAGCGCCTTCGGCGGCGCGGGCGGATCCGGCGGCAACGGCTGCGCCCTGCTGTCCTGGTGAACACAAGGCCGACCTGCTGAGCGCAACACCGCTTCCTCCAGCAGATCACCGATTCGCATGCCCGATCCGGACCGTGAGGGGGTGCCCGTACAGGCGCCCCCTCACCCGCGCGGGTAGGTAGTACCTGGGTTCTTCTCCGGCGCGACGGCTTCGCCGGGTATCGCCCTCTCACGTCAACTCGACGCCATCGCCACCCTTCTCGACAACCGTCTCCAGGCGGTGAGCATCCGCAGACAAGACGGACGGCCGGCCATCACCATTCACGCGCTCGACAGCCCGCCGCCGGAGGCTGCCACCAGCGCGGCCTTGATCGCACTGGCTTCCCAAACCCTCACCGCTCCCCAGGCCGCCAAGACCATGAACGAGCCAGCGTCATCCACTCACTGCGGGCCACTGCACTGAGCGAGTACGCCTCCAGGCTCGCCACCTACAGTGACGAGGATCTCCTCGCCAATTGAAACGCTCACCCGCCAACTCAAGCACTCATCCGCCAACTCAAGCGCTCAGTCACACCACGTCGCGGGTGCCTAGGATCGTCGGCATGGCGCTGCGACCCGTGCATGTGATCATCAAGGCCCTCGATGCCGCGGCGGTCGGCCGGTTCTGGGCGGAGGCGCTCGGCTGGAGTGCCCACAGCCCCGGCGTGACCACCTACGTCGGGCCCGCCGGCGGGCTCGTCTGGCCGGATCCGGTCGTCATCGGCATCGATGTCGTTCCTGTCCCGGAACCCAGGACAACGGCCAAGAACCGTATGCATCTCGACCTCGCCACCACCTCCGCGACCCATCAGGCGGAGTTGGTCGCACGTCTGGAGGCCCTCGGTGCGACGCCCGCCGACGTGGGCCAGGGCGACGTACCGTGGACGGTCCTCGCCGACCCCGAGGGGAACGAGTTCTGCGTGCTGGAGCCTCGGGAGATCTACCGGGACACCGGGCCGGTCGCCGCGGTGGTGGTCGACTGTGCGGATCCGCGGGCCATGGCGCGGTTCTGGGGCGAGGCGCTGGACTGGGCCCTGCACGAGGTGGCCGACGAACACGCGTCGTTGCGCTCCGCCAAAGGGGTCGGCCCGTATCTGGAGTTCCTCCGCACGCCCGGTGCGGAGACCGTGCCGGACCGCGTCCACCTTGACCTGCTGCCGTACCCCGGTGACGACAAGGCGGCGGAGGTGGCCCGGCTGCGGGCCCTCGGCGCCACCGACCTCGACGTCGGCCAGGGCGACGTCCCGTGGACGTGCCTGGCCGACCCGGAGGGCCACGAGTTCTGCGTCCTCGCCCCGTCCTGACGCGGGTCCTCGACGACACCCCGGCACCCCGACGCCCCAACACCCCGACGGCTGAACGCATGCGCCTCGACCGGCGCCCAAACACCTTGTGCCGACGGCGACGGCGACGGCGACAGCGACAGCGACAGCGACAGCGACAGCGAAGGCGAAGGCGAAGGCGCGTCAGTGGCGTCGTCGGCGTCAGTGGTGGTTGCCGTGTCGGCCGAGGGTCTGTACGGGGGTGGCGCCGGGGCGGGTCCACTGGGGGACGGGGCGACTGGTCGGGCCCCAGGCGGCGTTGGCGTCCGCGTCCGAGCGCCAGTACCAGCAGATCGGTGCGCCGTGCCCACCGACCGGGGCGCCGGCCTCAGGGGCCTCGGGCCAGCCCTCGGGGTCGTCCTCCCACGCCTCGCGGCGGCCGTAGGGCGTCATGTCGAGCAGGCCGAGGGAGCCGTTGGCGCACTCGTTGCCGCGGCCGGTCGTGGAGTAGGTGAGGAAGACGCGGTCGCCGTCGCGCAGGTAGCAGGTGAGGTAGCCCATGTCGCCGCCGGCCGGTCCGTCCACGCCGCGCACCGAGTACCAGGGCTGGGTGTAGCCCATGAACTCGACATAGGAGGCCACCTCGTTCCAGGCGCCCGTGGTCAGGATGGCGAACGAGACGCCGCGGGCGTTGAGGTAGACGGCGTCCTTCAGGTGCCAGGCCGTGGTGGTGCAGCCCTCGCACTGGCCCTGGTGCGGGGCGCCGTCGTACCACATGTGCTTGTAGACCACGAGCTCGTCGCGGCCCTGGAACAGGTCCAGGAACGGAACCGGGCCGTCGGGTCCGACGACCTCGACCGTCCCGTCGAACTCCACCATCGGCAACCGGCGGCGGGCCGCGGCGATGGCGTCGCCCTCCCGGGTGTGGGCCTTCTCCCGGACCAGCAGCTCGTCACGGGCTGCCTGCCAGGTGGCCAGGTCTACGACGGGCGGGCGGCCGGGCAGCGCGGCGGCGTTGGGCTCGTCGGGCGTGGGCGTCATGGCTTCCTCCGTGGTGTGCTTTGTGGGCGGCGTCTTGTACGTCGTGTCGGGCAGCGCGCTGACGACGTCCCGTGACGTCCTTCAACTTCGTACGACGTCCCACGACGTCCTACAGCGGTCCATCACTACAGACTCGCGCCCCCGCCCGAACTCATCGGCCGACTCGCTGTGAGGGCGCCTGCCGCATGCCGGAATCGGCGGCCTCAGGGGCGTCCGGAACGGGGGCGTACACGGCCTCGGCGGGGCATCGGGGGCCGCTTCGGGTGTGGTGCGTGCTCGTTGGTCGGCCATCCCCCGGCAGGGCCTCAACCGCCCGTCCACGGGCTCAGCGAAACGGCCCTGACCTGGCGTTTTCCTGAATTCTTTCTAGGCTGGGGAGATCTGCCGGACGCCATGGGAGGGGTCTTCGTGAGTGGGGATGGCATGGAGTACGACGCTGCCCGGATCGAGGTGCTGGAGGGGCGGGAGGCCGTTCGCAAGCGGCCCGGGATGTGGGTCGGCTCGGTCACGGAACGCGGCCTGCATCAGCTGGTGTTCGAGGTCGTGGGCCGGGCGGTGAACGAGGTGTCGGCCACGGGTGCCGGTCGCGCGGGAGCCGGTCGCGTCGACGTCACACTCATGTCCGACGGCGGTGTGCGGGTCGCCGACGACGGGCCGGGGGCCGCCTTCGAGGCCCCGGCCGCCGGGGACGTCGGCAGCCCGGGTCTCGAAGCGCTGCTGACCAGCATGTGCGCCGGGTCCGAGCCCAGTGGCCAGCACCTCGTAGGCGTGGGCCATTTCGGTGTGGGGCTCTTCGTGGCCAACGCGCTGTCGAGCTGGCTGACGGCGGAGGTGCGGCGCGAGGGGGTCCGGCGGACGCAGGAGTACGCGCGCGGTGTCGCTCTCGCCCCGCCCGCTCTCATCCCGACCGCCCTCACCCCGCCCGCTCTCACCCCGACCGCTCTCACCCCGCCCTCCGCCACGGGGCCCGCGACCGGCAGTGGGACCACTCTCGCCTTCTGGCCCGATGCCGGGATCTTCGAGACGACGTCGTGCTCGTTCGCCGTGCTGGCAGAGCGTTTCCGGCAGGTGGCCTTCCTCAACCGGGGGCTGGAGATCTCGCTGACGGACGAACGCCCGGCGGGAGGGGCCCGGGTGGTGCGGTTCCGGTTCCCGGACGGGGTACGGGACTTCGTGTCCGCCCTCGACGCGGAGGCGGGGGCGTCCCTCCATCCGGACGTCATCGGCTTCGAGCGGGAGGACCCGCGGATGGCGGGGACGATGGAGGTGGCCTTCCTGTGGAGCGGTACCCGCTGGAACGGTTCCCGCGAGGAGCGGGTGCGCGGCTTCGCCAACAGCCGGGCCACGCCCCAGGGCGGCACGCACGTGGACGGCTTCCGCGACGGGGTGGCGGCCGCGGTCACCTCGTACGCGCGCAAGCGGGGGCTGCTGACGGCGGTGGAGGTGGGTCCCGGTCCCGTGGCCGACCGGATCGGCGAGGGTCTGACGGCGGTCGTGTCGGTGAAGCTGGACCGTCCCGAGTTCCTCGGCGCCACCATCGGCCTGCTGGGCAACCCCGAGGTGCGCGCCTGCGTCGGGGAGGCCGTACGGGAATGTCTCGACGGCTGGTTCGAGGAGCACCCGGAGCGGGCCGCCGAGATCGTCGACCGGATCGCCCGGGGCACCACCCAGGACTGAACAGCGGCGGTGAGCAGCGGCAATGAACAGCGGCAATGAACAGCGGCGGGCGACCCGGCCTTCCAGCAGGAGCCTTCACCGGCGTCCGAAAGGCCCCACCCGCACCGAACCGCACCACCACCCGCACCGCACCACCCCCGCACCGCCTCTCACCCGCACCGCCTCTCACCCGCACCGCACCTCCTCACACGCGACCCGACGGCCGTCCGGTCACCTGCTCCACATGAGTACGGAAGCTGCGCGGCGGGCGGCCCGTGACGCGGAGGACGGTGTCGGTGGTGCGGTCCTCGGCTCCTTCGGCGATGGATCTGTCCATGCCCGCGAGCATGGCCGCGAACTCGGGAGGCATCGACCGGGCGAGCTGATCGCGGAGCTGTTCGTACGTCAACTGCCGGTGCGTGACGGTGCGGTCGGTCACCTCGCCGAGGATGGTCGCGACGTCGGTGTGGCTGAGCGCCTCCGGGCCGGTGATGACCAGATCGGTGTTGGGGGCGTGGACGTCGGTGAGCGCGTGCGTGGCCACGGCCGCGATGTCGTCGGCGTCGACGAAGGCCACGCGCCCCGCGCCCGCCGCCGTCCGGATCGTCCCCTCCTCGCGGATGCTCCGGGCGTGCAGATGGTCGCCGGTGAAGTTCTGCATGAACCAGGACGGCCGTAGTACCGCCCACTCGTCGAACAGGGCGGGCAGCGCCTGGTGCACCTGGCCCACGGCCGGGCCTCCGGCGGGGATCGCCGAGGAACTGAGCAGTACGGCTCGGCGCACTCCGCAGGCCCGGGCCCGCTCCAGGAAGGGAAGCATGATGTCGGCCGGGGTCGCGGAGGCCAGGGGCGGGACGAGGTAGACGTGATCCGCGCCGGTCAGGGCCTGTTCATGGGTCGAGCGGTCGAACCAGTCGAAGCGGACGTCGAGTCGGGCCGCCTTGACCCGGTGCCCTCGGGCGGCGACGCCCCGGGCCACCCGGCTGCCGGTGGTGCCGGTGGCCCCGAGGACCAGGACGGTGACGGGCGGCATGGTCATCGGTCCCCCCGCGTGAAGCCGGCGGCGCCGCTCTGGGGAATGCCGAGCGGGTTCCAGTAGTCGCGGTAGTGCGTGATACGGCCGTCCGCGACCGAGACAACGGCGACGTAGGTCATGTCGAAGGGGTCACCGCTGGGGACCAGCCGCCCGACCCCGCGCATCTCGACCACGATCGTCTCCGGGTCGAGGGTCTGGTGGATCTTCAGGTCGGGGAAGTCGTGAAGGTCGATGTGGTCGGGGTAGTCGCGCATGTAGTCGAACACGGCGGCCTTGCCCTCCAGCCGCCGCGGCCACCCCTCGGGAGCGAACGGGAACTCGAAGACACCGTCCTCGTCCCACAGGTCGACCCAGGCGGGGATGTCCTTGTCGAGCAGCAACTGCAGGCCGTGGCGGTACAGGTCAGCCGGTTGCGCGAGCGTGGGCATGCGGGCTCCTTCCGATACGATACGGACCACGGGTCCGCTTAACGCTTCGCCACGATACGGACCCCGGGTCCGTTTATGCAACCGGAGGAACACCGTGCCCGAACGCAAGCCCCGCGCGGACGCCGTACGCAACCGTGAGGCGGTTCTCGCGGCCGCCGACCGGCTCTTCGCGAGCTGCGACCGGCCCGAGCAGGTGACCATGGCCGACATCGCGGTCGCGGCCGGCGTCGGCAAAGCGACCCTCTTCCGCGGCTTCACCGATCGCACCGGACTGATCCGCGCGCTCTACGAAGCCCGGCTCGAACCCATTCGCCAGGCCATCACGGACGGCCCGCGCCCGCTCGGACCGGACACCCCGCCGATGGAACGCGCCCTCGCACTGCTCGACGCGGTCCTGTGCTTCAAGCTCGACCACCGGCACCTCTCCCTGGCACTGGAAGCGGCGGGCACCGACAGCCCCTACAGCGCGGAGCACTACGACTGGTGGCACGGCACACTCCGCCGCGTACTGGAGCGGCTCCCCGGCTTCGACGGCGGCGACTTCGCGGCACACGCCCTGCTCGCCGCCGTCCGTGCCGACCTCGTCGACCACCTGGTCGACCGAGAGCACATGCCCCGCGAGCGGCTGCGAGCCGACCTGGCCGCCTTCGTGACGCGGGTCCTGACCACCGCACCATCCCCGTGACCGACCGCCACACCGCCCCCGTGACCGACCGCCACACCCGCCGGTGACCGACCGCCACACCACCCTCATGTCACAACCGCCCGCCCTGTCTCGTCCCAGGTTTCAGAGACAGACTTCGGCATCGGGAAGGTGAGGGACATGCGGGTGTTCGTGGCAGGAGGGACCGGGGCTCTGGGCAGGCGGCTGGTGCCGCAGCTCGTGGCGCGGGGGCATCAGGTGACGGCCACCACGACGAGCGCGGCCAAGCTGGGGCTGCTGGAGGAGCTGGGCGCACAGGGCGTGGTGATGAACGGGCTGGACGGGATGTCGGTCGGTGAGGCCGTGGCCGCGGCGCGGCCGGACGCGATCGTGCATGAGATGACCGCGATCTCCGGCAAGGCCGACATGCGGCACCCGGACCGGTCCTTCGCCACCACCAACCGGCTGCGCATCGAGGGGACGGACCATCTGCTGGCCGCCGCCGAGGCAACCGGGGTATCCCACGTCGTCGTGCAGAGCTTCGCGCAGAGCTACGGGCCCGGCACCGGGCTGCTGACCGAGGAGGACCCGATCGACCCGGGCACGGGCACGATGGCGCAGCGGATCTCGGCGGGTGTCCTGCACATCCAGGACGTGGTGACCAAGGCCGGCGGCACGGTCCTGCGCTACGGCGGCTTCTACGGGCCGGGCGCCAGTGACGACGTGGTCGAGTTCGTGCGCAAGCGGAAGTTCCCGCTCGTGGGGGACGGCAGCGGCTGGAACTCGTGGGTGCACCTCGACGATGCGGCGAGCGCCACCGTCCTCGTCGTGGAACAGCAGGCGAGGGGCGTGTTCAATATCGTCGACGACGAGCCCGCGCAGGTCCGCGACTGGCTGCCGTATCTGGCCGCGGCCGCGGGGGCGAAACGGCCGATGCGGGTTCCCAGGTGGCTGGCCAAGCTGCTGGCCGGGGAGTTCGCGGTGACCCTGATGACCGAGGGCCGCGGCTTCTCCAACGCCAGGGCCAGGCGGGAACTCGGCTGGGAGCTGCGCTACCCGTCGTGGCGCCAGGGTTTCAAGGAGGAACTGACGTGACCCGAACAGAAGAAGGCGTCTCCCGGACCCAGGAGTTCGAGGAGCTACGGCCGATGCTGTTCGCGATCGCCTACCGCATCCTCGGCAGCGTCAGTGAGGCCGAGGACGCCGTCCAGGAGAGCTGGCTGCGCTACGAGACCTCCCCGACCCGGCCCGCCTCGCCCAAGGCGTTCCTCTCGGCCGTGGTGACCCGGATCTCGATCGACGTGCTGCGCTCGGCCCGCGTCCGACGGGAGACGTACGTCGGGCAGTGGCTGCCCGAGCCGCTGCTCAGCGACCCGTACGAGGACCCGGCGCGCTCGGCGGAGCTGGCCGACTCGGTGTCGATGGCGGCCCTGCTGCTGCTCGAACGGCTCAGCCCGCTGGAGCGCGCGGTCTTCGTGCTGCGCGAGGTGTTCGGGTTCGGCTTCCCCGAGGTCGCGTCGGCGGTGGACCGCTCGGAGGCGGCGTGCCGTCAGCTCGCGGTACGGGCGCGACGGCACATGGCCGCCGGGCGCCCCCGTTTCGAGGCGGACCGGCGGGAACGGGAGGAGCTGGCGGCACGGTTCTTCGACGCGCTGCGGGAGGGCGACGTCGACGGGCTGCGGGCGCTGCTCTCCGCCGACGTCCAGCTGGTCGGCGACGGCGGCGGCAAGGCACCGCAGCTGGCCAGGAGCATCTTCGGCGCCGACAACGTGGCCCGGGTGCTGGCCTCGAACTTCCCCTTGCTGATGCGGATCGACGTGACGATGGAGCCGCACGAGGTCAACGGCCAGCCGGGCGCCGTACTCCGCGACCGGGACGGCAAGGTGGTCAACGCCTTGGCCCTCGATGTCCTCGACGGCCGTATCCAGATGGTCCGCTCGGTGCAGAACCCCGACAAGCTGGGCCATGTGGGCCCGGTCGCGGACCCCTGGGCGGTCGCCCGCGAGGTGAAGGAGGCCCGCCGGCCCAGGACTTGAGCACCACCGGCACACCCGGGGGCCCACGAGTACCCACTTATTTGTGGGTACTTGGCACCGGCCGCCAAACGTCCGAACCTGGATGCGGGTGATCGACAAGGCACCCGCACCGCATCAGTACACACACCCCATCAGTACACACACCCCATCGGACGGAGGTGACCACCCGGATCAGGCCGACCGGCTCTCGCCCTCGCTCTCGGCCATCCTCTCCAGACGTCGATGCCCCCACTCCGACAGCGGAGCCACGGCCTCGGCCAGGTCGCGGCCGAAGTCGGTCAGGGAGTAGACGGTCTTCAGCGGCAGGACGTCGTACACCTTCCGGTGCACCAGCCCGTCCGCCTCCATCTCACGCAACGCCTGCGTCAGCACCTTCTCGCTGAGGCCCGGCAGCCGACGGCGCAGTTCCGCCGGACGGCCGGGGCCGTCCTCCAGCAGCCACAGCAGCGACGTCTTCCACTTGCCGTCGATCACGGCGATCGCGGCGGTCACCCCGCACACGTTCGGGTCATGGCGTCGATGCGACATTTCCCCACCCCTTTTGTCATCAATTATCGCCACCTTACAAGGAGTTGAGTCATGCCCACCCACGACCACGAATCCGCCGTCACCGTCCTCGGTCTCGGCCCGATGGGCCGCGCCCTGGCGGGTGCGTTCCTGGACGCGGGGCTGCGGGTCACCGTCTGGAACCGCACGCCCGGGCGGGACGGGGAGCTCCTCGACCGTGGTGCCACGTCGGCCGCGTCCCCGGCGGAGGCGGTCGCCGCCAGCGCGCTGACCGTCGTCTGCGTGGTGAACTACGACGCCGCCGACGCCGTTCTGCGGCAGGACGCGGTGACCGACGCGCTCAAGGGCCGTACGGTCGTGAACCTGACCGCCGACACCCCGGCCCGCGCCCGGGACACGGCCGAGTGGGCCGCCGCGCACGGCGTCCGCTACCTGGACGGCGCGATCATGACGCCGACCACGACGATCGGCACGGCCGACGGGGTGTTCATCCACAGCGGCCCCGAGGAGCTCTACCGCGAGCACCGGCCCGTCCTCGACGCGCTCGGCGGCACCCACACCCACCTCGGCGAGGACATCGGCCGCGCCGCCGCCTACGACATCGCCCTGCTCGACATCTTCTGGACGGCGATGGCCGGCTACGCGCACGCCGTGGCCGTGGCCCAGGCCGAGGGCATCACCGCGCGGGAACTCGCCCCGTTCGCCCAGGGCATCAGCGCGATCCTGCCGGCGCTCTTCGAGGAGTTCGCGGGCGACGTCGACGACCGCACCTACTCCGGCGAACTCAACCCCATCACGTCCGCCGTCTCGACCATGGCCCACATCGTCGAGGCCTCCGAGTCCCACGGCATCGAGGCGAACGTGATCCGCGCCGCCGAAGGCCTGGCCCGCCGCGTCGTCGCCCTCGGCCACGGCACGGACGGCTACATGCGCGTCGTCGAACTCCTGGGCCGCGCCCGGCGATAGCCCACTCCTCCAGGGCGGCCAGGTGCCGGCCGGTGAGGGCCGCGCCCGCGTCATCCCCCAGGTCCGCGGCCCACACCGGCCACCTCGAACCCCCAGGTCCGCGGCCCACACCGGCCACCTCGAACCCCCAGTCCTCGAACCCCCCAGTCCTCCCCCTCCAGTCCTCGCCCCCCAGTCCTCGAACCCCTCAGCCCTCCCCCTCCAGTCCTCGCCCCCCAGCCCTCGAACCCCTCAGCCCTCGAACCCCTTCTCCGCGAGGATCTTGTCGATCCGCGCCCGATGCGCCGCTTCCCAGTCGTCCAGGGTCTCCGCGGCCTCCTTGGCCAGCTTGGCCCGGGCCGCCGCGAGCACCTCGTCCCGGCGGGCGGCCGGCACGACCACGACGCCCTCCTCGTCGGCCACCACGATGTCCCCGGCGTCGACCGACACGCCCCCGCACCGCACCCGCTCGTTCAGCGGCCGTACGACGGACTTGCCGCCCGGGATCGGGATGACGCCGCGTGCGAACACCGGGAACTCGATCTCCCGTACCTCCGCCAGGTCCCGGATCAGCCCGTCGGCGACGAACCCGGCGACGCCACGGCGGTGGGCGACGGCGCAGACGTTCCCGCCGGCCAGCGCGTAGTCCAGGTCGCCCGACTCCACCACGACGACCGATCCGGGCTCGGCGCGGTGGATGGCCGCGTGCAGCATCAGGTTGTCGCCGGGCGGGCACCGCACGGTGAACGCCGGCCCGGCGATGCGCGGCACCGGGTTCCACAGCGGACGCATCCCGATGTCCATCACCTGCTCACGGCCCAGCAGGTCGGCGAGGGTGGTCGTGGGGATCTCCTGGAATTCGTTCATGGCAGTCATACAAGGAAAGTTACCGTCATGACCATGACCGCCGGGGCGGCGGAGGATCCGCGCCGGAACCCGCCGCCGCCCCGAAAGGTCACCACGGCAACGGCCTCCCGTGCACCACCTCCAACCCCGCCACCGCCCGCGTCACCACCACATACAGCCGGTGCAGCCCCCGCTCCTCCGCCTCCACGATCGCCGCCGGCTCCACGGCGACGACATGGTCGTACTCCAGCCCCTTCACCACACTCGCCGACACGACCGCCACCCGCGCCCCGAGCTCGTCCGCACCCCCCACCTGGATCCCGGCCGCCCCCAGCGCCGCCCGCACCCGCCCCACATCCCCGTCGGCCGCGACGACCCCCACGGATCCCTCCCGGCCCAGCGCGTCCCGTACGGCGCCCACGACCGCGCCCGGCAGATCGCCCCCGGCCTCCCGGAACCTCAACTCCCCGTCGCCGCGCAGCGAACGGGCCTCGGGCACCTCCACGTCCAGCCGCTCCAGCAGCCGGTTGGCCAGCGCCAGCACCGCCCCGGGCACCCGGAACCCGGTGGTCAGCGGCACGACCGCCGCGTCCGGTTTGCCGAGGTGCCGTAGCACCGTCCCCCACGACCGCGCGGCCCACGGCGTCGTCCCCTGCGCCAGATCCCCGAGCACGGTCACCGACCCGAACGGCGCCCGGCGCGCGATCGCCCGGCACTCCATCGGCGACAGATCCTGCGCCTCGTCGACGACGACATGGCCGTACCCCTGCGGATGCTCGATGAGCCCGGCCACCTCGTCGAGCAGCACCAGGTCGGCGGCCGACCAGCGCGCCGACTTCCACGACCGCGGCGGCTTGGCCCACAGCAGCGCCTTCTGCTCCTCGCCGTCCAGCACCCCGTCGGCGGCGGCCGCCAGCACGGCCGGCTCCCCGAGCAACGCGGCCACCACCTCCTCGGGCCGAACCCGCGGCCATACGGCGTCGACGTACGCGCCCACCGCCCGCGCCCCCGAGATCCTCCGCACCCACGCCGCGCTCTGCGGCCCCGCCCGCCGTTCGGCCTGCTCCTGGATGCGCCGCACCACCCGCGTACGCACCCGCTCCCGCCCGACGCCGTACGGCGGCTCCTCTCCCCGCACCCCCGCGACGATCCGCCCCAGCTCCTCCGCCGAAACCCGCCACCGGTACGAACCGTCCGGCACGACAAGGGAGTCGACGGCCCCGCCCCGGCCCCCCACCCGGGCGTACAGCGCCCGGCGCAGCACCTCCGCCATCCGGACGTCGTGCTTCAGGACACCCGCGCGCTCGCCGTCCACCCCGCGGACCGGACATCCGGCGATCTCCTCCCCGAGCGTCGACTGCCGCACGCCCGTCTCGCCGAGGGCCGGGAGGACCTGGGAGATGTACGACAGGAAGGTCCGGTTGGGTCCGAGGATCAGCAGGCCGCCGCGCCGGATGCGCTGCGGGTGGGTGTAGAGCAGATACGCGGCGCGGTGCAGTCCGACGGCGGTCTTGCCGGTGCCGGGCGCGCCCTGCACGCACACCGACATGGCCAGCTCCCCCCGTACGAGATCGTCCTGCTCGGGCTGGATGGTGGCCGCGATGTCCCGCATGGGCCCGACACGGGGCCGCTCGATCTCCCGGGCGACGATGTCGCTGACGCGCGACTCGCCCCGGTCGAGGTGCTCGTCCTCCAGCCCGGTCAGGTCGGCGGAGTCACCGCGGCTGCCGGGCGCCCAGCCGAACCGTCGGCGTACGGAGACGCCCTGCGGATCACGGGCCGTGGCCTGGTAGAAGGCGCGGGAGACGGGGGCTCGCCAGTCGACGACGAGGGGCGGCTCGGCCGGGCGCTCGGTGATCCGCAGCCGCCCGATGTGCAGGCTCTGCCGACCGGCCTCCAGCCGCCCGAAGAACAGGGGCCCTTCGGGGAGCTCACGCATCGCCTTCGCATGACTGCGCAGCTGGTACCCCAGCACCTCGGCATCGGCACCGGAGGCGGAGACGTCCGCACCGGTGACGACGTGCTCCTGGGCCCCGTCGACCATGGCGGAGAGGGCGGTCCGGCAGCGGTCGTGGTGAGCGCGTTCCTGGACGAGGGCGTGGTGGAGGGCGGGTTCAGGTGACGTCATTCCATGGAGCGTACCGAAAATTCGTAACCGAGTTAAATTTTTTACTCAGGCACTCAGAACCATCGGCTGCTGCTCAGCATCACTGGCTGTCGTGCGCGGCCAGCCACGGCAGCCCCGCCTCCAACAGCCCGAACGCCCGCTCGGCCGCCGCCACGGCATCCGCCTTCACCTTCGCGACGGGCTCCCCGCCGGCGATCCGCCGCCAGTTCTCGTTCGCGAGGATCCGCTGTACGGCGACGATCTGCCCGGCGGCCAGCCGTGCGTCCAGATCCCCGCCGAGCGCCTCGGCGAGCGCGGCCTCCGAACGCTGCTGAAAGGTGTACGCGCGGGCGACGAGGGACGGGGTCCCGTACAGCAGCGAGTGAAAGGCGAGCACCTCGGGATGGTCGTTCAGGCCGGTCACGGGATCGCACCGGTCCAGCCCGTCCAGAAAGTGCCGCCGCAGCGCCGCGACCGGCGAGGGCCCCTCCCGTACGACCCGCGCGGCCTCGTCCTCGTGGTCGGCGAACCGGTACAGGACGAGGTCCTCCTTCGCCGGGAAGTACCGGAAGAGCGTCGGCTTGGAGATCTCCGCGGCTGCGGCCACCTCGGCGACGGAGACGGCGTCGAAGCCCTTCTCCAGGAAGAGGCGGATGGCGGTGTCCGACAGGGTCTGGTACATCCGCCGCTTCTTGCGCTCGCGCAGGCCGATCTCGCTCATGGGGCGAGCCTACGCAGCGGCGCCGGCGGCGGAGGCACGCTGCCATGCGGCCAGGCTCGCCGCGATCTGGCGCCGGGACGGAACGGACGCCATGCCCAGCGGTTCGGCCCCTCTTTCGAGGACCTGGCGCAGCTGCCCTGCCGCCCGGACGACCGACAGGGCATCGGACCGCAGGGTGAGGGCCTGCCTGATGACGTCGGTGAAGACGGACTGGGCCCGCTTGAACGCCAGGATGACGGGGAGATCCTCCGCCGCCCCTCGGGACATACCGGTCCGTACGGCCTCGACGGTAGCCGCCCAGCGAGCCGTCACCTGATGTGCCTGCCAGCCGGGATAGCGCATCAGATACAGATGAGTGGCCAGGTCGTACAGCGGGTCGCCGAGCATCGCCAACTCCCAGTCGATGACCCACAGCCGCCCCTCGCGGTCGACGATCAGGTTCTCCCGGTGCAGGTCGCAGTGGAGCAGGCAGAACGGCCGCGGAGCGAGGCCCGCGACCGACTTGCGCAAGTACTTGAAGGCATCGTCGTCGATGCCGAGGGACCGGAAGAGTGCCCCGAAGCTGTCCAGGTTCTCCTGATAGACCCGCTCCTCGACGAAGCAGACCAGCCTTTCGAGAAATCCGGCGCTGTCCCCCTCCTCCGGCCGGTCCTCCCTCTGACAGCGGCGCTCGACGCGCAACGTTCCGCCGGTGATCGCCGCCAGTTGACGAAAGGTATGGACGAGCTCGTCTACACAGGAACCCGGAATCGCGGTGCCCCGCCGGTGCCCCGCCCCCAGAGTCCGGCCGTCGATGAACCGCTGCAACGTGGCAGTGCCGACACCGATCATCTCCGGCACGCACTCGACCCGCCCGGCAAGTGCGGCGAGCAGCTCGTCCTCGGACGCGAAGCACCTCCGGTCGAACCACAGGACGGCCCGCCGAGGTTCACGGCACTTCCAGCGCGCACCGCCCGAGAACCCGTCCGGCAGCGCTATAACATACGTCTCGTTGTAGTAGCCCGCCAGCGGCCCCTCGACCGCAGACGCGTCCCCCGACAGCTCAACGGCACGCAGTCTCGTCCACGAGGCGGTCTCCTGGCCCACCGGCACTCCTCTCCCCCGCCTGGTCGAGCAGCGGAGCGTACTCCCCCAGCACGATATCCGCGTCGGCATTGCGCAGCCGCGTCCGTTTCAGCTCGTTCCTGCCATACCCGATGAACCGGACGCCCGCCGACCTGGCGGCCTCGACGTCCGTCGGGGTGTCGCCGATCATCACCGCGTTCGTCGGTGGGACGCCCAGGTCCCCCAGGGCACGGAACAGGGTGTCGGGGTGCGGTTTCATCAGGTCGAGGTCGGTGGTGCGGCCATGGATGACCTTGAAGTACCGGCGCAGACCGCGGATTCGAAGGTAACTGTCCGCCGCGATCCGGGAGTTGTTGGTGACGACAGCGAGGAGCAGTCCTTGTCCGGCCAGTTGCCGGATGAGTACGTCCGCCTTCGGTGTGAGCGGTGCCGGACGCCTCACCGCTTTCAACTCACCGCTGGTCACGCACTTTTCGAGCGCCCTGACGAGGTCACCGCGAGCGGCGCCGCGCACCCGGCGGGCAGCGCGCAGCAGCAGATGTGGATCCTTGCCGGTCCGCTCCTCCCCGATCAGTACGTCCACGACACCGAAATCCGCCATCACCTTCCGGACCTCGTCGGCCAGGGGCCTCGACGAGTCGTCGGGAAACAGCTGGCAGATCGGGCCGTCGAAGTCGAAGAGGACGCACCGCACCCCCGAGCCGTCCGCAACGGGCGAGAGGAGCTTCCGCGCGCCGACGATGTCATCCAGTTCAACAGCCATGCCGCTCCAAGCGTTCCGCTACCGCGCCGTTGCCGGGGTGGCTTCCCCGAAGGTTCTTCCCTTTTAGATCATTTTGCCCCGCATTCCTGTTCCGGTGTCGGCCCATCGACACGCGCCCGTCGGAGGCGTACCAGCGACGCAGCGCCTCCTCCGCCGTGCGTTCGTCCGGCGGCTCGTCCACGAGGCACAGTGCCGCCCAGGCCCGCCGCACCGCCCGGCACACCTGACGGGCGGCGACGGCGAAATGCAGGTCGGTGGGGCGCTCCGGCAGACCGGCCGCGGCCCGCATCACGTCGGCGAACACCGACTGCGCGTATTCCAGGGCGAGATACACCGGCAGGTCGTGACGCATCCCGGTGGTCAGTTCCGCATGTCCGGCTCGCAACATCGCGTCGGCCCACAGCTGGACCATCTGCTCGTGTTCCGTCCGGCCGTAGTTCATCCGAACGAGATGTGTGGCCAGGTCGTGGAGCGGGTCACCGATCATCGCCAGCTCCCAGTCGATGACGACGGGCCGCTCCCCGCCCGGCCCCGGCGAGAGCACGATGTTCGCGCGGTGGACGTCCGTGTGGAGCAGTACGAAGGGCCGTGAGGTGAGCGGTCGCGCGGAGTCCAGGAACCGCTCCATCGCGTCCTCGGGAATACCCACCGCTTCGAAGAGCTCTCCGAAGCGCCCCTGGTTGGCCCGGTGGACGTGCTCCCCGGTGAACCGCGCCTGCCAGGCCAGAAAGCCCTGGCTGTCGCCGTGCTCCGGCCAGTCGGCCGGCGGCGGCGAAAGACCGTCGAGTGGCACCTCGGCCAGGGCGGCGAAGAACTCGGCCAACGCCGCCAACCGGTCCGCGCCCACCGTGCCCTCGGCTGCCACGTCGGACAGCACACGGCCGGGAACGTGGGTGTGCAGGGACCAGTTGTCGTGGTCCACGAGGCAGCGCGGGGTGTCCGCGCCGAGCCGGATCCGTACGGCATCCAGTACCTGCGACTCGCGCCGCCAGATCCGCGGCACGACCTCGATCGTCTCCATGGGCGTACGGAACTTGGCGAGGGCACGGCCGGAACCGGCTCCCAGCAGGAAGGCCAGCGGCTGCCCCAGGGGCAGGACGGTGTTGCTGTTGTGGTGGCCGATGACCACCGTTCCGCCGGGGCTCCTGCGCCGGGCCTCGGCGAGGAGACGCACCAGGCGCCGGTGTGTCCGGCGAGACAGTTGGGGGGACATGAAGGCGCAGATTAGCCCGCCGTGAGAGCTTCGTTCTCCCGTACCGCCTTTTGGGCGCAACTGAAGACATTCGGTCAGTTCCCGACACCGGGGGTGCCCAGTTGGTCCCAGACGGATTCGAACCAGTCCTGCATGCTGGAGAAGAACACCGAATCGTGTGACTCCGCGTCCTCTTCCCGCTGGTGGAAGGTGAGGGGCGATCTCAGACCGAGGACGTCCAGGGCCGGGACGGCATCGCCACCGACCGGGATCTCCAGGCGCACCGGTACGTAGGGGCCGAACAGCATCTCCGAGTCGTTGAACACGTACAGCTTGAACTCCGGGATCAGGGGCACCTTGCGGATCTTCACTGCGACCTCGATGCCGGGAGGAAACTGCGCCAGCAGGTACCGCATCTCCTCCTCGCGCTGCTGGGCGATGTCCCGGAACCGGTCCCACACCCTGTGGTCACCCGGCTCCACGGCCCGGGGATACGGGCGGGGCTCGTCCGTCGACGGCAGCATCATGCGCACCGTCACCCGCTCCGGAGTGATCTCGCGGGCCATGATGCGCTCGGCCTGCACCCTGATGTGGCCGACCAGCGTCTCGGCGGTCAGGGTGTAGACGTCCAGGGACACCGCCGGGCTCTCGAACGCCTTGCGGATCACCGGGCCGAGCGTCCTCCGGCCCGGGCGTCCCGGCGACGGCTCCGGGGTGACACCGCTCGCCGCCCGCAGCACCTTGATCCCGCTGCCTTGGCGGGAACTGACCAGCCCCTCTTCGACGAGTGGCTTCAGGGCCTTCTGCACGGTGTCCCGGGAGACGCCGAATATGACCGCGAGCTCCCGCTGCGGCGGAAGCGTGTCGCCCGGCCCGTAGGTCCCCTCCGACAGCCACTCGCGCAGGTCGTTCTCCACGCGCGAAGCCCTGCCTCCGCTCTCGCCCCTGCCTGCGCTTCCCGAGGTGACCACAGGCCGAACCTACCGCCATCCGTCCATTACCACACCACTTCTGACCAAAATCCCCTACCGATTGGACTATTGGTTAGTCGATCAGTCAGTCCGGGAACAGCCATATCAAGGCAAGCAGTCCAATTGGCCGAACAAGGTCAACATAAGTCGGCAAGTGGAACGATCGGAGGCGAGGGCTGTGACAGACGCCAACATGCGATCTCGGTCAACTCGCCCTGGTGGCAAGCCACTTGGCAGGCAGGGTCTCCGGGTCACCAGGTCGGACAATCCGCCGGCTGCGGGAAATTGGCCTGAAAATGTGGAAGGGAAGCCCCCACATGTGGCCGCCCGATGCCACCGCACGCGTCCGGCGTCAACCCAGCTTCAGATCCGTGGTGATGGTCTCCCAGAGGGCGTCGAACCACTTCTGGGACTCCTCCACGAACGCGGTGTCGCGCTGCCCCACCTTCTTCTCGAAGGAGAAGAGCAGGGACTCGGTGCCCAGGACGTCGTACATGTCCAGCGCTCCGCTGTCCGAGACCTCCTCGCGGCGCGCGATCAGGTAGTACGCGATCAGCGCCTCCGTGCCGTTGAGGAGGTACAGCTTCACCGGCGGCGTGAAGGGCAGGGCGCGGAACGTGACACGTACGTCGATGCCGTGCGTGCCGCGCAAAGCACGCAGGTTGTGCCGCAGGACCTGACCCTGGGCGTTGCGCTGGGCCAGCCAGCGCTGGTGAACCGGGTCGTCCTCGCCGCGGCCCTCGACCGGGACCGGGAAGGCCAGGTCGACGTCGCGGCTCGGCAGCAGGATGCGGACGCCGATCGACTCGGGGCGGACACGGCCCTCGTGGATCTGCCGGATCGGCTCACCCAGCGCCATCATGAGCGTCTCCGCCGTCAGACAGACCACGTCGATCCGCACGTGCTGTGCCGCGAACGCCTCCGTGAGCCGCGGTGCCAGTCCGACCATCGTCGGCTGGGGCTCCGCCCGGTCCGAGGCGGGCTCGGCGATCCGCGGGGGGCTGCCCTTGCTGACGTTGCTGAGCAGGCCGTCCTCCTGGAGCGCCCGGAGGGCCTGCCGCACAGTGCCGCGCTCCACACCGAACTCCTCGGCGAGTTCGGCCTGGGTGGGCAGGCGGTCTCCCGCCCTGAGCTCCCCGACGCGGATTCGCTCCCGCAGAGCGTCGGCGATCTGCTGGGGCGAACGTCTCCTGCTGCCGTTCACTGCCATGTTCTCCTCGGCCACGACCAAACGCTACGACCCCATCCCGATTCAGGGGAGTTCTTCGGAGGCTGTTTAGGGCTACCCACCAAGTTGGTACAAGATAACCAGAGTTGGTCACCAACTTCGACCAACTCGGCGGAGTTACAGCACACTTCCCACCGAAGGGGGACTTCTTCCTTCCCGCCCCAAGGAGACACCGTCGTGGAAATCACCCGGATCGTCACCGCTGCCATGGGCCTCACCGCGCAGGAGTTCCTTCGGTGGAGGTACGGCGCGCCGGGCCTCCTCGCGCTGGCACTGCTCATCGTCGGCATCAAGGTCCGCAACCAGACGTGCAGCGCCATCGGCGCCATCGCACTCGCCCTGCTGGTCTCAAGGCCGGCGCTGTGAGCCGCCGGCGATCAGGTCAGCGACAAGTCGCTGCTGATGGTCTCCCACAGTGCGTTGAACGACAGGTGGGACTGCTCCACGAACGCGGTGTCCTGGCACCCGGCCCCGCGCTCGAAGGCGAACAGCGGAGACCGCGTGCCATCGGCGTCGTACGTCTCCAGATACTGGTCGTCGATCTCCACCTCACGGCGCGTCAGCGTGTAGTAGGAGAAGAGCACCTCCGCGTTGTTGAGCACGTACAGCTTCACCGGCGGAGTGAACGGCAGCGCACGGAAGCTGACCCGCACATCGATGCCGTGCGTGGCACGCAGCGCCAGCAGATTGTGCTGGAGCACCTGCCCCTGGGCATTGCGCCGGGCGAGCCAGTGGCGCCGCAGCTGTTCGTCGGCGCCGTCGGCCGAGTCGTCCACCGGTGCCGGGAACGCGAGCGGGATGTCGCGGCTCGGCAGCAGGACCCGGACGTCGACCTTGGCCGGTTTCAGCTGCCCGGCGTGGATCTGGCGGAGCGGTTCGCCGAGGGCGAGCGTGAGCGAGACCGAGGTGAGGCACAGGGCGTCGATCTCGACGTGCGGGGCCGCGAAGGCGGCGGCGATGCGCGGGGCGAGGGCGACCATGGTGGACTGCGGCGGAGCTCCCGGGCCGGCCGGCGCTTTGCCGAGGTCGGGGGCGACGGTCGCCGGGGCCCCTTTGGACACGTTGGTGAGCAGGTGCTCGGACTGAAGGATGCGCAGGGCCTGCCGTACGGCTCCGCGCTCGACGCCGAACTCGTCGGCCAGCTTGGCCTGGGTGGGCATGCGCTGACCAGGTCGCAGCGCACCGGACCTGATCCGGCGGCGCAGCTCATCCGCCACTTTGCGGGGCGACGGCGCACCCTTCTTACCCCTGTCGAGGGCGGCGTCCTTCACGTTCACACCGGAAGATTACAACTTTGCGCCATCTCAGGGCAGTTAACCGGCAGATGGTTACCAGACACTTCCAAGACAGCGCAACTCACGGTAAGTTGGTCGCCAACTTACTCAACATGGTTGCACTTTCCGATGGTTGGTCGCTCTGACGCCTTCAGCACCTCACATCGGCGGGGTCCCCTCCGCCCACTCGGAAGGATGGACCTCATGCCGATCGTCTTCCTCTTCGTCGCCGCCCTGGCGGTCGGGTTCGAGCAGCTGCTCCAGGTCAGGTACGGCGTGATGGGCATCATCGCCTTTCTCGCGCTGACCCTGGGGATCAAGGCCAGGAACACCATGATCGGCGGCATCGGAGCGGTCATCCTCGTGATGCTGCTCACCCAGTCCGGCTGACCGGGCTCCCTTCCGGAGGGGAGCCGGGAGCTCGGTCAGTCAGCACCAACAGCACAGTCACAACTCAACATCGACAACTGAACAACGACATCGCACAGCCACAACTGAACAGCTCGCTACGGATGAGCAGACCTGTCGCCGGCCGAGAGGAGGGATCAGAACTGGTCCGGGCACCGAGGTCGCCTGGACGTACGAAGCAGGGCGTCGGCCACCAGGGCGGCGCCCGCTCGTTCTTCCCGCACCCGGCCCAGCGCGGCAAGCCGTACGGCGGACTCGTCACCGAGCCACAGACGGCTCAAGTCGCCGATGTCGAGGGTGAGTTCGGCGGCAGAAGTGGTCGGCGTGCTGGAGGCCCCGTCCGCCGTCACCTCCAGCCGATAACGCCCACCGGCCAGCCCCGCCGCGTCCACGACATCGAGCACCAACACACCCTCCCCCCTCGTACGTCCGCGCCTCCAGAGCCCGTACGACATCCAGGATCCGCACCCACAACCAATCCCTGAGCGTCGTGATCCGGGCGGCCCGCGGGTCCGGGAGTTGGAAGGGCGACAGGTCGTCGGGGGCCCGCCAACCGCTGTTCACGGTCGTGATCCAGTCGATCGAGCACAGATGACGCCACCGCGCGCTCCGCGTCCGGTATCGACGTGACCAGCCAGTTCACGGTCGCCGTGTTCAACGGCTGCTTGCCGTCGCCCCAGTGGTCGTCCGCCGTGTACGACACCAGCCCCTCGACCTCGCCGCCCGACGAGCGGTACACGGCGAAGAAGGGATCGATCCACGGGACCCTGCCCAGGTGCAGCGCCCCGGTGTTGATCTGCCACCAGCGGCCGTCGCGGTCGACGGCACCCGGCTGGGCGCGACGCACCCGCTCGTACAGCTCCGGGCCGATCTTGCGTACGTCCGCCCCGTCCACGATGTCGATACGGCCGCCCTTCTCCGGGCCGGCCCACCTCGGGTCGAGGCCGGTGCGGGGGACGTCCACGGTCCACTGGGCCGACCAGGTCGCGGGACCGAAGCCGTGGCGGCCGTAGATCGGGTACTCGGCGGCGATCTCCGCCTCGGAGACGTCGGGGGTGCGCAGGAAGCCGGTGTGCAGGGCCCGGGTCCAGTCGGGGATGTCGGCCTGGGTGATCGGGCAGACGTCGATGTGGGGGCCGGGGCGGGTCATGGGGTCACGGTAGGCGGGCGCCGTGGCAGGAGTCGTCGCATTTTCCTCGCCCCCGCCGGACGGGCTGAGAACCAGCCCCTCCGGCGTTTGAGAAGCGGGGGTCCAGGGAGCGGAGCCCCCTGGCGGGTCGAAGGGAAAGCGCCCCTTCCCTTCGGCTACGTCAAGAGGTCGTCCACCTGGGCCTCGCCGTCCCGGTACCGTCGTGCGATCTCCGCGCTGCAGTCGTCGGCCGTCCGCTGCAACCGCTGGCGGCGCCGCGACACCTGCTGCTCGTAGCGCACGAGCCGCCCCATCGCGGTGTTCAGCTCGACGTCCGTACGTGCCTCCAGGTCGGACAGTTCGACCTCCGCCAGCATCTCCGCCGCCAACCGCCGGTACTCCTCGCTCTGCGGGGTGCCCAGGGTCACATGGCGGGCCGAGGAGCGGTGGCGGGCCGGTGCGTCGGTCAGGATCTCCGGGAGACGGTCCACGACGGACGCCGCCCCGGCCGGGGAGCGGCGTGCCAGCTCCGCCCGCAGGATGTCGATCCGCCCCTGCAGCAGACGTCGTACATAACTCAGGTCCGCCTCGTCGCGCTGGGCGTCGCGGCGCAGGGTGCGCAGCTCCGGCAGGCTGAGTACGGTCAGATCGTGCTCGGGCGGTTCCACGGGCAGCCGTGGGCCCGGACCCGGGTCGTCGGCGGTGCGTTGTGTGGGCGGGCGGATGCCGTCCAGGTTGGCCGCCTGGTTCAACACGACAGCCGCAGGCGGCTGCCCGGTACTCGGTGTGCTCATGTGCCTCTACCGTCCCCTCGACCGGCGCGTGGAAGCATGGTGCCATCCCAACTGGCCGCTATGTGACCGAGTGCCCACGAACAGCCCCAGATGGGGGGTTAAGGAAACAAAAAGAAGCCCCTTACGAGGCACTCCCGCGCACACGGCATGATGGCGGCATGCGAGCTGTGGTGCAGAGAGTGGACGGCGCGAGTGTCGTCGTGGACGGTGAGACGGTCGGGGAGATCAGCGGCGAAGGGCTGTGCGTCCTGGTCGGGGTGACCCATGAGGACACCAAGGAGAAGGCCGCCCAACTCGCCCGCAAACTCTGGTCGATCCGCATGCTGCACGACGAGCGCTCGTGCAGCGACATCGACGCCCCGCTCCTGGTCATCAGCCAGTTCACCCTCTACGGCGACGCCCGCAAGGGCCGCCGCCCCACCTGGAACGCCGCCGCCCCCGGCGACGTCGCCGAGCCCCTGGTCGACGAGGTCGTCGCCCAACTCCGCGCCCTCGGCGCGACGGTGGCGACGGGCCGCTTCGGCGCCAAGATGCGGGTGTCCCTGACGAACGACGGCCCGTTCACCGTGCTGCTGGAGATCTGACTGCCGGAGATCTGGCGTACGCCTACGGCTCGACGACCACTTCCTGCGCGGCCGCCGTCTCTCCGGCCACGAGCCTCGCGTCCAGCGGCACGTTCCGCTTCACCAGCGCGAGCGCGACCGGGCCGAGCTCGTGGTGGCGTACGGACGTCGTGATGAAGCCGATCTTGCGGCCGTCCGGGTCCTCGTCGGCCAGCCGGATCTCGGTGCCGTGCGCCGGCACGTGGACCTCGCTGCCGTCCAGGTGCAGGAAGACCAGCCGGCGCGGCGGCTTGCCGAGGTTCTGGACGCGGGCCACGGTCTCCTGGCCGCGGTAGCAGCCCTTCTGCAGATGCACCGCGGTGCCGATCCAGCCCAGCTCGTGCGGGATGGTGCGGTGGTCGGTCTCGAAGCCGAGACGCGGGCGATGGTGCTCCACCCGCAGCGCCTCGTGGGCCAGGATCCCGGCCGGCGGGCCCGCCTTCTCGGCGTACGACTCCAGGTCGGCCCGGGGCAGGAAGAGGTCACGGCCGTACGCCGTCTCACGTACCGCGGCGCCCTCCGGCACCTCGGCGATCGAGCCGGCGGGCAGGTGGACGACCGCGAAGTCGGCGGTGCGGTCGGCGACCTCGACCTTGTAGAAGAACTTCATCGACTCCAGGTACGCGATCAGCGCCTCCTGGGTGCCGGGCTCGACATGGGCCCAGACCGTCGTCCCGTCGTCCACCAGATACAGCGCGTGCTCGATGTGGCCGTGCGCGGAGAGGATCAGCGCCTCGGTGGCCTCGCCGGTCGGCAGGTCGCTGACGTGCTGGGTGAGCAGCAGATGCAGCCAGCTCAGCCGGTCCTCGCCGGAGACGGTCACGACCCCGCGGTGCGAGAGGTCGACGAATCCGGTGCCGTCGGCGAGGGCACGCTGCTCACGGAACAGATCGCCGTAGTGGGCGGCGACGCCTTCGTCCACACCCTCGGCGGGCACGGCTCCGGGCAGGGACAGCAGAGGGCTCTTCATATGACTAACCCTACGACTCGGTAGTTGAACTCTTCAGCGCACAGTCCTTGCACCGGCCGAAGATCGCGAAGTGCTTCATGTCCGTGTCGAACCCGAAGGTCTGCCGCAGTTTGGCCGTGAACTCCGCGGCCACCGACACATCGGCCTCGATCACGTTCTGACAGTCGCGGCACACCAGATGGATGTGATGGTGCCGGTCCGCCAGGTGATACGTCGGCGCGCCGTGCCCGAGATGGGCGTGGCTGACCAGCCCCAGCTCCTCCAGGAGCTCCAGGGTCCGGTACACGGTGGAAATGTTGACCCCCGACGCCGTCTTCCTCACTTCCACGAGGATGTCGTCGGGGGTCGCGTGCTCAAGGGTGTCCACGGCTTCGAGCACGAGTTGCCGCTGCGGCGTCAGCCGGTAGCCGCGCTGCCTGAGGTCGCTCTTCCAGTCGGTGCTCACCACACCGACGAGTGTAGAACTACTTGAAGAACGCGATCCCGTCGTCCGGCATGTCGTCGGGCAGAGCCTTGGCCCAGCGCTCGACGTCCTCCGGGGTGACGACCTTCTTCAGGTGCGCCGACATGTAGGGGCGCAGCTCGACCTCGGGGGTCTGCTTCTCGCCGACCCACATCAGGTCGCTCTTGACGTAGCCGTACAGGCGCTTGCCGCCGCTGTACGGGCCGGAGGCCGCCGTACGGGCCACCGCGTCCGTGACCAGGTCGATCTGCGGCTTCTTCTCGGCCATCTCGCCGTACCAGATCTCGACGACGCCGTCGTCGCGGACCATCGTGACCTCGACCTTGCGGTCGGCGTCGATGCGCCAGAAGCCGTGCTCGGACTCCAGCGGCCTGACCTTGTTGCCGTCGTTGTCCAGGACCCAGGTGTGGGACTGGTACTCCAGGAAGTCACGACCGTCGTGCGTGAAGGTGACCTCCTGCCCGAAGTTGCACTTCTCGGACCCGGGGAAGTCGTGCACGCCCGCACCCGCCCAGTTGCCGAGCAGGAAGGCGAGCGGAACCAGGTCCTTGTGGAGGTCGGACGGAATCTCGATCATGAGCAGCTCAGAAGTCTCGTAAGTCGGTGTTCGCGGCGATCCGGGTCAGCGCTGGCCCTGGTACAGCTTCTTCACGGTCAGGCCGGCGAATGCGAGGACGCCGACGCAGACCAGTGCCAGCAGTGCTTCGAAGAAGATCTCCACAGGGTGCTCCTTGGTGAGCGAGGGTGCGGTTGCACAAGGCCGTGGCCAAGCTTACGCGGGCGCCTGCGGCACTACGATTCCGGCTATGGCGAAGAAGCTCGTGATCAAGGTGACGGCGGGGGCCGATGCCCCCGAACGCTGTTCGCAGGCGTTCACGGTGGCGGCGGTGGCCGTGGCGAGCGGGGTCGAGGTGTCGCTGTGGCTGACCGGCGAGTCCGCCTGGTTCGCCCTGCCGGGCCGCGCCGCCGAGTTCGAACTGCCGCACGCCGCCCCGCTGCCCGACCTGATCGACGCGATCCTGGCCGGCGGCCGCCTCACCCTGTGCACCCAGTGCGCGGCCCGCCGGGACATCACGGAGAAGGACCTCATCGAGGGCGTACGGATCGCGGGCGCGCAGGTCTTCGTACAGGAAGCCCTGGGGGACGAGACACAGGCGCTCGTCTACTGAGACGGAGGGCACGCCCCTACTGCGACCGAGGACACGCCCCTACTGCGATCGGGGACACGCCTCTACTGCGACCGGGGGCGTACCTCTACTGCGACCGGGGGCGTTTCTTGCCGTCCAGCTCGTCCCACCACTCGTCGGACTGGGGATCGCCGGACGGGTCGTCCCACCAGCGGTCCTCCGGGCCCCGCCGGTTGGCGACCATCGCGGCGAGCGGCGGGATGACCATGGCGACCACGCACATCCCGACGGCCACCGGGACCGACCAGAGGCGTACGACGCTCCACGCCAGGACGAAGAGCGTGATGCACGTCCCCATCATGGCGAAGTACCAGTGACGTCGCCGTGCGTACATGACTCCAGGGTAGGCCCGTAGCACCGGGGCGCGGCATGACGAAGGGCCGCATCCCTGGCGTCCAACCCGTGGGATGCGGCCCCTCTTCGACAGCTGTTCGGCTGTCGGCCTCGCTCAGACCGCGATGGCGACCTCGGCGAGAGCGCCCTTCTCGGCGACGACGACCGTGCGGTCGGCGGTGCCGCCGGGAACCAGGGCGCGTACGGTCCAGGTGCCCTCGGCCGCGTAGAAGCGGAACTGGCCCGTGGCGGAGGTGGGGACCTCCGCGGTGAACTCGCCGGTCGAGTCCAGCAGACGGACGTAGCCCGTCACCGGCTCGCCGTCGCGGGTCACCTGACCCTGGATCGTGGTCTCACCGGGCTTGATCGTCGAGGCGTCGGGGCCGCCGGCCTTCGCTCCACACATGTCTTTCTCCAAGAGGGGTCTGACCGGAAGGAAGGCCGGTCGGGGGTTACGAGAGGGTTGGGTTACTTGTTGGCGCCGAGCTCGATCGGAACGCCGACCAGGGAGCCGTACTCGGTCCAGGAGCCGTCGTAGTTCTTGACGTTCTCCACACCGAGCAGCTCGTGCAGCACGAACCAGGTCAGCGCGGAGCGCTCACCGATGCGGCAGTAGGCGATGGTGTCCTTCGCCAGGTCCACCTGCTCCTCGGCGTAGAGCTCCTTGAGCTCGTCGTCCGACTTGAAGGTGCCGTCGTCGTTGGCGTTCTTCGACCACGGGATGTTGCGGGCGGACGGGACGTGGCCCGGGCGCTGCGACTGCTCCTGCGGGAGGTGGGCCGGGGCGAGCAGCTTGCCGGAGAACTCGTCGGGCGAGCGGACGTCGACCAGGTTCTGCGAACCGATGGCCGCCACGACGTCGTCGCGGAAGGCGCGGATGGCGGTGTTCTGCGGCTTGGCCTTGTAGACGGTCTCGGCGCGCTGCGGGACCTCCTCGACCAGCTCGCGGGCGTCCAGCTCCCACTTCTTGCGGCCGCCGTCGAGAAGCTTGACGTTCTCGTGGCCGTAGAGCTTGAAGTACCAGTAGGCGTACGACGCGAACCAGTTGTTGTTGCCGCCGTAGAGGATCACCAGGGTGTCGTTGGCGATGCCCTTCGCCGACAGGAGCTTCTCGAAGCCCTCCTGGTCGATGAAGTCGCGGCGGACCGGGTCCTGAAGGTCCTTGGTCCAGTCGATGCGGATCGCGTTCCTGATGTGGTTCTTCTCGTAGGCGGACGTGTCTTCGTCCACCTCCACGATCGCGATGTTGGCGTTGTCCAGGTTGTCCTGGACCCAGTCGGCGTCGACGAGGACGTCGCTGCGGCTCATGCTCTTCTCTCCTCCGGGGCAGTTGCGGCGGGGCGTGCGAGTGCGGTGGGGGTGCGCGCGCTCATGCCGAGACGGCGCACCTGTGCCCTGGGCAGGGCGTGGGGAAACGCAGAAGTCGGAGCTTCCGCTCAGAAGGGGCGACAGAGCATGGCGGCGACGCGGCACAGGTCTACTGCCCGCCGCTTCGTGAGATCCGCCTGTCCCCGCGACCGGAGGACGCTTGTCTGACACTGCATGGGCTCGATCGTAGGGACGGACAGGCGGGCGTGTCACCGGCGTGTCGCATCCTGAGACGGGATCGTCCGGGATGTGGGATCGAATAACCACCGAAGGCGCACGGAGGTGTCCTCCGCGCGCCTGTTTCGACGATCACATCTACGGTACGGACAGCGCCGTCTCGCCAGTCGGACACACGGCGTTCGAGCGGTGTGTCGGCGTGCGTACTACCCCGCGAGGCGGACGTTCGAACCCCGCACCGTGATCTCGACGCCGGTCTTCGCCGCCTGGACCCTGTCGAGCTGGATGCCGCCGGGCAGGCCCTCGATGTTCTGCTGGAAGTCGGTGATCGCGCGGGCCTTGGCCTCGGCGATGTCGACGCCGCCGAAGTTGGGCAGCGTGTCGGCCTTCACCCGCACGGTGTCGCCCTGCGCGGTGACGGAGCTCAGGACGTAGACCGGCTCGGGCAGCTTGGTGCCGAGGACGGTGGCCTCCACGGCGACCTTGATCTTGCCGTTGCCTCCGTCGGAGAGGCCGATGACGCTGGCGGTGACGCCGGGGGCGACCTGGGTGGGCTCGGACTTGGCGGTCTTCAGCAGCTCGGCGTAGGTGATGGACGCGGTGCCGGTGGCGGTGGCCGCGGTGGCGGAGCTGTAGTCGCCGGAGAACTCGACGCCCTTCATGTTCGCCTTGAGGTCGTCGATCCGGATCGTCTTGCCGTTGGTGCCGGCGGTGGCCTCGTAGTCCTTGATGCCGACCTCGACGTCGTCCAGCGTGCCGCTCGCGACCTGGGTCAGGAACGGGAAGCCGTTGATCGACACGTCGGGCGCCGTGGCGAGGTTCTCGGTGTTCTGGAGCTTGCCGGCCGCCTCGTCCTCGGCGAACCCGACGGCGAGCCGGTCGGCCAGTACGAAGAGGCCGCCGAGTATCACGACGATGATCAGGAGTATCCGCAGGGCGCGCATGTTGTGGTGTTCCCCCACCTTGGCGGTCATCAACGACATTGGTCTTGACGGTCATGACGGTCAATCACGGCTGGTGGCCGTCATGCGTGAGGGTAACGCCGCGCCGGGGGTTGACCGGCGAATTGTCGATCATCTGTAACAGGTGCCGGGGCGGGGAACCCCTGGCATTCAGCCCAGCGCTCAGACCAGCGCGCGACCCAGCACGTACACCGCCGGTGCCGCCGCCGCCAGCGGCAGGGCGACGCCCGCCGTGAAGTGGACGAACCTCGACGGGTAGTCGTAGCTCGCCACCCGATGGCCGATCAGCGCGCACGCCGCGGCGCCCGCCCCGAGCAGCGCCCCGCCCGCACCGACCCCGGTCATGGCGCCCCCGGCGACTCCCGCCCCGGCCGCCGCGAGCAGCGAGACCACCACGGAGGCCGGCGTCGGCAGCGGCAGTGCCCGGGCCAGGACGGCCACCGCGACCGCCAGCGCCCCGACGGTCACCGCGTCCGCCTCCGCCGCGAGGAATCCGCCCGCGACGATGGCCAGCGCCGCCGAGACGACCGTCGCCATCAGGCCGTACATCCGCTCGTCCGGATCGGCGTGCGAGCGCAGCTGCAGGACCAGCGACAGCAGCACCCACACACCCAGCGTGCCGAGGATCGCGGCCGGCGCGCGGCCGGACGCCAGCAGCGCCACGTCCGCCGTCACCGCCCCCGCGAAGGCCAGCGCGATGCCCTGCCGGGCGGGCCACATGCCGTTCAGCCGGAACCAGCCCGCCGCGGTCAGCGCCTGGAGGGCGACCAGGGGCAGCAGGAGGGCGTACGACCCGACCGCCGCCGCCCCCGCGAGCAGCAGCCCCAGCAGCGCCGTGAGCGCGGCCGGCTGCATCCCCGGCTCGATGATCGGGGAACGGCCCTCCAGCCGGGCCCGCTGGGCGTCCGTGATGCGGGCGTTGCCGGAAACCGTCGCGGGACCGTAGCCGTCGGCGTCCTCGCCCGACTGAACGTCCGCAGCCGCATCCGTGTCCGTGTCCCTGACCGGCGCGGGGGCCTGAATCCGCGCCCCGCTCTGCACCTGCGCATTTGGCTGGAACTGAGCCTGAGCGTGGGAGTGAGGGTGAGGGTGGGCCTGCGCCTGCGCGGGAGGCTGCTGTCGTCCCTGCGCCCCGCCGTCCCAGCCCTGCTGCCCGGACCATGCCTGCGGCGGCGCGGACTGCTGCTGCGGGTACGACGGAGTCTCCGCGGCCGGGCCCGTCGTCATCGGCGGCTGCACCTGGGTCTCCCAGGTCTGTCCCTGCCAGTGCTGGGTGTACTGCTGGGCGGCCTGCGCGTCGTCGTGCGGCTGCTGCTGCCCGGGCCATGCCTGCGGCGCGGCCTGCTGCTGGGTATACGGGTCGTACCCGTCGTACCCCTGACCCTGCCCGTGCCCCTGGCCCTGTCCGTGACCCTGTCCCTGATACGGCTGGTCGCTCATCGTCACCCTCCTGCGAACGGCGGGAGCACCTCGACCGTGCCGCCGTCGGCCAGCCGTACCGTCTCATGTTCGCGGGTGCCCACGGGGTCACCGTCGACGAGGAACGAGCATCGCCGCAGTACGCGCGTCAGTTCCCCGGGGTGTCGCTCGCGCACCGCGTCGAGCGCCTCGGCGAGCGTGGCCGCGTCGAACGGCTCCTCGGCGATCCCGGCCGCGGCCTTCGCGGCGGCCCAGTAGCGCACCGTGACCTTTGGCATCCGGTTCCTCAATCGATCGGCTGTGTACCCCGTCAGGCTAGCCGCCCTGTGCGACGGCCCAGTCCCCGATGCGGTCCAGCAGCGCGTCGGTGGCGGCGTGCTCGGCGTGCCCCATACCGGGCTCCAGCCAGAGTTCCCCGTGGTCACCGGCCGCCTCGGCCAGCATGCGGGGGTGGTCGAGGGGGAAGTAGCCGTCCTGGTCACCGTGCACGATCAGCAGCGGCGTGGGCGCGATCCGGGGCACCGCCTCGACCGGGGACATCGGTACCGGGTTCCACTCCTGGTGGTGGATCCGCGTACGGAGGCCGTAGCGGCCCACCAGGCGCCCCTCCGGCCGGGTCACCAGCCAGTGCAGACGGCGCATAGGGGGCGTGCCCCGGTAGTACCAGCGCGCCGGCGCGCTCACGGACACGACGGCATCCGTACCCGCCCCGCGCTCCCCGGCGTTCTCCCCTTCTCCTTCTCCCTCTCCTTCTCCCTGCTGCCCCTCCACCGCACCCGCACCGCCGTACAGCGCCGCATGCCGCAGCACCACGGACCCGCCCATGGAGAAGCCGATCGTCGCCACGCGTGTGTGCCCGAGTTCCCGCGCCCAGCGCACCGCGGCCGCCAGGTCCAGCACCTCGCGGTCGCCGACCGTCGACCGGCCGCCCGACGCGCCGTGCCCCCGGAAGGAAAAGGTGACGACGGCGCCGTGCCGGGTGAGGGCCTCCGCCACCCGTCGAACGTGCGGCCGATCGACGTCGCCCGTGAAGCCGTGGGCGACGACGAACACCAGGTCACCGGCAGATGCACGCGAGGAGTCGTATACGACCGCACCCGGGTCGTATACGGAATCGATCGTCACGTCGTCGTCGGTGTGCAGAAACGTCCGCAAAGGTGTACGTCTGGATGTCTCAGAGTGCGGACGAACCGTGGATCGTGCCACATGACCTGCCGGACCGATGCTCATGTGGGCTATTCTGCTGGGCAGAGGACTCGGGCAGCGTAGCCCCCGGGTCCTTTTGTGCTTTCGGAAGCGTTGTATACGACGCGGGAAACCGCAGGTGTACGGGGCCTTCGGGATCGCAGAGCAGTTCCGTACCGCACATGTCCTCGCAGGGACCGAGGAGGAACCAGACGTATGAGTTCTCTGCTGCTCCTGACCAACGCCCTCCAGCCGTCGACGGAGGTGCTCCCCGCTCTCGGCCTGCTGCTGCACAACGTGCGCGTGGCTCCGGCGGAGGGTCCCGCCCTCGTCGACACCCCGGGCGCCGACGTCATCCTCATCGACGGCCGGCGCGACCTGCCCCAGGTGCGCAGCCTGTGCCAGCTCCTGCGCTCCACCGGCCCCGGCTGCCCGCTGATCCTCGTCGTCACCGAGGGCGGCCTCGCCGCCGTCACCGCCGACTGGGGCATCGACGACGTCCTGCTGGACACCGCGGGTCCCGCCGAGGTTGAGGCCCGGCTGCGGCTCGCCATGGGCCGTCAGCAGATCGTCGCCGACGACTCCCCCATGGAGATCCGCAACGGCGACCTGTCCGTGGACGAGGCCACCTACAGCGCCAAGCTCAAGGGCCGGGTCCTCGACCTCACCTTCAAGGAGTTCGAGCTCCTGAAGTACCTCGCCCAGCACCCGGGCCGCGTCTTCACGCGCGCGCAGCTGCTGCAGGAGGTCTGGGGCTACGACTACTTCGGCGGCACCCGGACCGTGGACGTGCACGTACGACGGCTGCGCGCCAAGCTCGGCCCCGAGCACGAGTCGCTCATCGGGACCGTCCGGAACGTCGGTTATCGATTCGTTACCCCGGAGAAGGCCGACCGGACCGCCGAGGAGCCGAAGGCCAAGGCCGACCAGGCAAAACCGGAGGATACGGACGAGACGGCCGTCCTGGACGGCGTCGAGGTCAGGGCCGAGGCGTAGCAGGACCCGACGGGCGCCCGGGCAGGGCGTCACCGGCGTCGCATTCGCACAGCGGAGTGACAGCCGGGCGACAGCGAAGCTCCTTCACGCCCTGCCCAGAGCGGGTCCATCCGCGTAGACTCCGCGCGTGGCCAAGGTGACTCGGGATGACGTGGCGCGGCTGGCGGGGACTTCCACTGCCGTCGTCAGTTATGTCATCAACAACGGACCCCGGCCGGTTGCCCCGGCCACGCGCGAGCGTGTCCTCGCCGCGATCAAGGAACTGGGCTATCGGCCCGACCGGGTCGCCCAGGCGATGGCCTCGCGCCGCACGGATCTCATAGGCCTGATCGTCCCGGACGCGCGCCAGCCCTTCTTCGGGGAGATGGCGCACGCGGTCGAGTGGGCCGCCGCCGAGCGCGGAAAGATGGTCCTCGTCGGCAACTCCGACTACGTCGGCGAGCGCGAGGTCCACTATCTGCGGGCGTTCCTCGGAATGCGCGTCTCGGGGCTCATCCTCGTCTCCCACGCACTGAACGACCTGGCCGCCGCCGAGATCGAGGCCTGGGACGCCCGCGTCGTCCTCCTCCACGAGCGGCCCGAGGCCATCGACGACGTCGCCGTCGTCACCGACGACCTGGGCGGCGCCGAGCTCGCCGTACGCCACCTCCTGGAGCACGGCTACGCGTACGTCGCCTGTATGGGCGGCACCGCGGAGACCCCTGCGGTCGGCGACCCGGTCTCCGACCACGTCGAGGGCTGGCGGCGGGCGATGGCCGAGGCCGGGATCTCCACCGAGGGCCGGCTGTTCGAGGCGCCGTACAACCGCTACGACGCGTATCACGTGGCGCTCGACATCCTCTCCGGGCCGAACCGGCCGCCCGCGGTCTTCTGCTCCACCGACGACCAGGCCATCGGTGTGCTGCGGGCGGCGCGTGAACTGCGGATCGACGTGCCGGGGGAGCTGGCCGTCGCCGGGTTCGACGACATCAAGGAAGCGGCGCTGACGGATCCGCCGCTGACCACCATCGCCTCGGACCGGTCCGCCATGGCCCGGGCCGCGGTGGATCTGGTCCTCGATGACGGGCTGCGGGTCGCCGGGTCACGGCGCGAGCGGCTGAAGGTGTTCCCGTCGCGGCTGGTTCCGCGACGGTCCTGCGGGTGTGCCTGAGAGCGGTTCCGGGACTCAGGACGCCGAGGGCGTCCAGCCGGCCAGCCAGTCCGCGACCTCCTGGTCTGCGGCCTGGGCGTCGGTCAGCTGAGGCCGGTTGGAGCTCGCCGAACCCGACCCCGGGCCGGTGTTCTTGTACTCCGCGAAACGGTCGTCCTTCCAGGAGAAGCCGCTCATGTCGGTCCACGGCGTGGACTTGACCGCCGCGCCGAGGGTGGTGTTGCGGACCGTCGTCTGAGGGTCGAGGGTCGCGTCACCACCCGCGTGCCAGGGTCGGCCCAGGAAGAAGCTGGACGCGGAGACGTCGCCGCCCACGGACGAGTTGGCGATCAGGATGCCCTTGCGATTGGCGGCCGTGCTGGGCGCGGTGACATAGCCCGCCGACGTTCCGTCCCAGCGCTTCTTCAGGGTGATGACCGAGCGGTCGATCACGGCCGAGGCCCTGCCGAAGATGAAGTCGACGTTGCCGATGACGTAGGAGTTCTTCACGTACACCCGGCCGAGCCGGTCCTTGGCCGCCGTGTCCAGCAGCAGGGTGTCCTGGTCGCCCTCGGTGATGATCCCGTCGAGGAACACCTGGTCGGCGGCGGTACGCAGGGCCACGGCCTGGTGGCCGCTGAGGTTCTGGTTCGCCTTCTCGTCGAAGTCGTTGGAGATGGTCAGGTTGCGGGCCTGGAAGTCGTCGGCCTCGACGGCGACGGTGGCGCTGCCGCCGGTGCCGTAGGTGCCGCCGCCCGGCTTGGGCGTGCCGGCCGCGTTGTTGTAGACGATCACGGTGTCCTTGCGGCTGCCGCCCGTGCCCTGGATGGTGATGTGCGGCTTGTTGGACGGGACCTTCACCGTCTCCCGGTACGTGCCCGGCTTGACGGCGATCACGACCCGGGAGGCGTTGTTCGCGGGTACGGCGTTCACGGCCGCCTGCACGGTCGCGTACTGCCCGCTGCCGTCCTTGGCGACGGTGAGGGTGGTGGCGGCCGCCTTGGCGCCCGCCGTCGCACTCGAAGTCCCTATGGAACTCCTCGGCCCCGCACCGGACTTGAGCAGAGCGGGCACATCGGCGGTCTTGTCGAGCGTGTAGCTGTAGAAGCTCTTCGGGTCGAAGGCGGTGCCACCGCTCTCGTTGCGCCCGCTGGTGCCGGCGAACGTGTTGCCCTTCTGGACGAGGGCGGCCGTGCTGTCCTTGGTGACCGGGTTGTTCATGCCCTGGAAGTAGGAGTTCTCCAGGACCATCTTGGTCCTGCCGCGCGAGTAGTTGCCGTAGGAGGACTTGATCGTCGTCCCGGCCACGTCCTCCAGGAAGTTGTTGTAGAGGTGCGCGTGGGCGGCGTTGTCGGTGGAGGGGTTGCGCTGCTCGGTCTCGCGGAACCAGTTGTGGTGGACCGTGATGTCCGTCTTGACGTTCTCGGTCCAGCCGATGCCGAAGGTCTTGTTGTTGTCGCTCAGCTTGTTCCAGGAGACGGTCACATTGGTGCTGTCCTTGCGGACGTCGATGAGCCCGTCGGCCATGTGCCGCAGATCGTTGTGGTCGATCCACACGTGATGCGCGCCGTCCATCTGAACGGCGTCGAAGTCGTGGTCCTTGTCGTTCCAGACGCCCTGGTACGAGTCCCGGATGGTGAGGTTCCGGATGATCACGTTGTGCACGCCGGACCCGAGGAAGAACCCACCGCCGACGATCTGCCCGGCGGTCCCGGCCCCGACGATGGTCTTGTCCGACTGGACCTTGATCTCTTTCCCGACCGGGTTCATGTCGATGGTCCCGGCGACGACGATCACGTACGGTTCCGCGGCCGTTGCGTACTTCTCCAGGTCGGCCTGCGTCTTCACGGTCACGATCTGTCCGTCGCGACCGCCGTAAGTGCCGTTCTGGCCAAGGGAGTTGACGGAGGCGAAGCCGTCGGCGGCGGCGGTGGCCCAGGAGGGGGCGGCGGTCGTCGCGGCGGACGCCCGCTGCTGGGCGTCCGCCCCGAAGAGCCCGAGGTCCGTGCCGTAGGCGAGGGTTCCGGCGGCGGTCAGGGCCAGCGGGACCCCGACGGCCAGGGCCTTGCGGCTTCTGCGGTGCCGGGGCTTGCTGTGCTGCTCACTCATACGGTGATCCGTTCCGTGCGGGGGGTCGGTTGCTCCGAAGAGCGGTTGCCGCCCCGCACGGAAAAGTTGCCGTCGTGAGTGCCCCCGCGGGCTACGAGAGGCCCACCGGGCCTACTTCATGGCCTAGTTGGTGCAGGTGCCGGGGTCCGGCTTCTCCTCGATCTTGTCCTCGCGGCCGTCGGGCTGGCCGCCCGGCAGGACCTTGTCGGAGACACCCTCGATGTAGTAGCCGTACGAGTAGATCGTCTTCCAGCTCGCGTCCCGGCCGCGCCAGGTGTGCGCGGTGACGTCGCCGTCGCCCTTGTTCCACTGGTAGTCCTCGATCTGGAAGACCGGGTTCACACGGAACAACTCCCACGGTCCTGCGGGCTTCCACAGTCCGAAGACGTCCCGCAGGTACTCGTCCTGCGTCTTGAACTCGCCGGTGTCGACGTTGAGGGCGCCGTAGACGCCGGTCAGGCTGCCCTCCTGGTTGCAGAGCCGCTCGATCATCAGGTCGGTGCTGCCGGGGTCGACGCCCCGCGGTCGGTGGGTGCGTCTGTCAGGTTTTATCAGGGCTCGTCCGTCGCCGCGGCGCTGCGGTTGTTCTGCCGACTGATGTTGATGGCGTGGAGCAGGGTGCCGACCGCCGCGGCGCCGCTCAGCAGGGAGCCGCAGGCCGAGATCAGCGTCGTGGGACCGTCGCCGCCATCGCCGCCGCCGTTCTCGGGAACCGAGATGACGGTCTTGGTCACGACGGGTGCCGGGGACGGGGGTTCGCTCGGGCCGCTCGGTTCCGAGGTGCCACCCTGGCCGGGATCCGTCGGCGCCATGGTCGGCTGCGGGGGCCGCGTGGTGTACCAACTGGTCGACGGGGCGGACCCCGAGCTGCCCCCCTCGTCGTCCGACCCCGGCCACGACTTCACCGCCAGAACGAAGAGCGAGACGGCACCGGCCGCGAACACGAGGCACAAGGCGATCCAGAGGACGGTTTTCCGTTGCGAGTTCTTCAGCATGGCTCCCCCTCGCCTCAAGCGTAGGGGGAAGCGGCCGGGAAGTGGATCTCCTTCCCGGCCGGTTTGGAGGGGCCAACCCCGCCAGGCAGAAGCCGAGTTGGCCAGGTCCTGCCCGGCGGACAAGAGCCGAGTCACACCGTGTGGGCCGAGACAGTCACGCGAACGACGGCCACCGGTCGGCGGCCCATTCCCTCCAGTCCGCCCAGCCGGGGGGCGGGCCGGCGGCCCCGCGGCCTCCCAGCTCCGCCACGTCGGGTTCCTCGAAGTGCGCCTGCCCGTGCAGGATGTCGGCCTCACTCATCGGGAGCGTCTCCTCGGGGGCGGTGGCCCGGCGATGGGCGATCCGGGCGCGTTGGGTCTCATCGCTCACCGGCAGGTAGACCATGTGGAAACACGCGTCCTCGGCCTCCACCAGCCAGCGGATCGCGGACCGTTCGTCCCGGGACCAGCAGCCGTAGTCCACCACCACGTCGGTGCCCAGCTTGACCGCCTCCAAGGCGAGCCAGAGCATGCGCCCTTCCAGCACGTCGCGCTTGCCGTCCGCCTCCGCCTTGCCGAACAGGGGAATCATCCAGTCGTCGGGGGTCAGGCGCAGCGCGCCGTGCTCCTCGGCGAGCTGTCGAGCCCGCGTGGTCTTTCCGGCCCCTGGCAGGCCGACCATCAGGAACAGCGTGGTCACACCCAGATCGTGTCAGGGTGATCGGGCGGCCTACCACTGTTTTCTCTGCCCGATCACCTCCTGAGCCACATGATCCGCCGACAGTGCCCAAGCAGTCGTACGGCCGCCGCCGCGGCTGACCGCGATGCGGATGACGTCCTCCAGGGCCTCCGTGGCGCGCGTGAGCGCGAAGCGTACGGCGCGTTCGCCGGCCTTGGTGTCGGTGAGGACGGCTCTGGCTCCGGCTAGTACCTGTTCGCCCGAGTCCAGTTGGGCCGCCTCCATGTCGTCGGCGAGCCGGGAGAGTCTGCTGTCCTCCGTGTCGGTGCTGAGGTAGCAGGGATTGCCGTCGGGGGTGGTCCAGGGGAGGAGGCGGAGTTCTTCGGGGGAGCTCATACGGAGACCTCCGCTGCGTGGGGTCGGCGCGGGGCGGCGTGGGTGCCGTAGGCGACGGCCCAGTGGGCGCGACGGCGCTGCAGGATGCGTTCGCGCTCACAGCGGCATGGTGCGGCCAACTTTTGTTTGGGGGGCGGGGGTTGGGGCGGGGCGGCTGCTCGGTGTTGGCCCCGGCCGGGAAGTAGTACTCGTACGAGTGCAATCAGTAGCGATTCGATGAGCAGGGCGGTACGTTCGCGCATGTCGGCGTTCCTTGGGATAAGCGTCGGCCACGGCCCCCGGACCGAGCACCATCGGTCGCGGGGGTTTGTCGTGGGGGTGGTCTGACGAGCGGTGATTACCGTTCGTGCCTCGATCGTCACAGGTGCGACGTACGCTGCGGAAGAGGTTCGGTGTTGTCTGGCGCGCAGGCAACGGTGAGGGGTGACGTGAGCGAGAAGGTTGACGCGGAGCCGGTTTCCGGGCGGGCGATGCTGGGGCAGACACTGAAGGTTCTGCGGGAGAAGGCCGGGAAGTCACTGGGGCAGTTGGCCGACGAAACCGGGTACGAGAAGAGCTATCTGAGTCGGCTGGAGTCCGGGGAGCGGCTGTCCAAGGTGACGGTCATGGAGGACTTGGACGGGTACTACGGCACCGGTGACCTGCTCTTAAGCCACTGGAAGGCGGCTCGGCTGGACGCGTTCAAGGACCAGTACAAGGAGTACATGGCGTTGGAGGCGACGGCGCGGATCATGTGGGTGTTCTCGCCAGGGATTCCAGGACTTCTGCAGACCGAGGACTTTGCTCGGGGGGTGTTGTCTGGGGCGCAGACAACGGCTGATGGCGACGAAGCCATCGAGGAGCAAGTAGCGGCTCGGCTCGGGCGGCAGTACCTGCTGAGGCAGAAGCCGGAACCCGAAGTCCGGATCATCATGGACGAGTTCGCGCTCAGGCGCCCTGCTGCCCAGGGCAAGACATGGCGCGACCAACTACTTCGTCTTGAAGCTGCGGCGCTGTGGCCCAACATGACGCTTCAGGTACTGCCGTTCTCGGCAGGAGCGCACCACCATATGGTCGGGTCGTTGACCCTGCTCTGGCAGAGGGGCGGAAGTGCCGTTGCCTATAAGGAAGGCAACGGTTGTAGCCGGTTGATCGAGGATGCGGACGAGGTGCTGCGGCAGCGGTTGTCCTACGATCGGCTCCGCGACCTGGCGCTGTCCCCGTCGGACTCGCTCGCGTTCATCAGGGACGTACTGGAGGAGCACTGATCATGACGCGCACCCTCGACCTCAGTACCGCCGTGTGGCGAAAGTCGAGCTACAGCGAAGGGGGAGCCAATGACTGCATCGAGGTCGCCGACAGCTACTCCGGCATAGTCCCCGTCCGCGACAGCAAGGTCCCCGCAGGCCACGTACTGATGCTCTCGGCGTCGTCCTGGGCCGCCTTCGTGCAGGGCGTGAAGGGGACCGCGTAATACCGCTCCCGGGCCCCGCCTGAACGGATCGTTCCGGGATACCGTCGATCGTTATGGCCACAGATGCGATCACAGTCGAAGGACTGCGCAAGTGGTACGGGGATGTAAAGGCTGTCGACGGGGTCTCGTTCGAGGTCAGGGACGGCGAGTTCTACGGCATTCTCGGACCGAACGGCGCGGGCAAGACCACCACCCTGGAGATCATCGAGGGGCTGCGCGAGCCCGACGCCGGCACCGTCACCGTGCTCGGCGAGTCGTCCTGGCCGCGCAACAAGGCGCTGCTGCCCCGGATCGGCGTCCAACTCCAGTCCTCCGCCTTCTTCGAGAAGCTCACCGCCCGTGAGCAGATCCACACCTTCGCCTCGCTCTACGGCGTCCCCCGGGCGAACGCCGACGCGATGCTGGAGAAGGTCGGCCTGACCGAGAAGGGCGGCGTCCGCGACGACCGGCTCTCCGGCGGCCAGGCACAGCGGCTCTCCATCGCCTGCGCGCTCGTCCACGACCCGGAGCTGGTCTTCCTCGACGAGCCGACCACGGGCCTCGATCCACAGGCCCGCCGGAACCTGTGGGATCTGCTGCGCGACATCAACGCCGAGGGCCGCACCGTCGTCCTGACCACCCACTACATGGACGAGGCCGAGACGCTGTGCGACCGGGTGGCGGTGATGGACCACGGCAAGGTCCTGCGCGTCGGCCCGCCCCGCGAGTTGATAGTCGAGCTGGGGGTGGACTCCCTTGAGGACGTCTTCCTCCAGCTGACCGGACGGGAGTACCGCGAGTGAGGACGAGGAAGGCGACGGGGACGGCGACCGGGACCGGGACCGGGACCGGGACCGGGACCGGGGTTCAGGCCTTTCGCAGCCTCAGCAGGGCCATGACGCTGGGCCTGCTGCGCGACCGGTCAGCGGTCTTCTTCATGCTGATCTTCCCCTTGATGTTCCTGCTGTTGCTCGGCACCCTCCTCAAGGACGCCGGTGTCTCCGAGTCGAAGGTGATCCAGGTCGGGGACGTCGCCGTTCTGGACGAGATGCCGGACAAGGATCGCGAACAACTCCGTGACGTGCTGCGGATCGAGAAGACGGACGGCTCGGCGGCCGCCCTCGCGGACGCCCTGGAACAGGTCCGCAAGGGCGACGCGGACGCCGCGGTCACCCAGAGCGCGGGGAAGGTCGAACTGCGCTTCTCGGCGGGCGACCTGGTACGCGCGGGGAACGTGCAGGGCATCCTGAACTCGATCGTCCAGCGGGCCAACCAGGCCGCCACCGGTCAGCCGCCCGCCTACACGCTGACGGCTGGGCAGGTCGAGGACGAGTCGACCAAGCCGATCCAGTTCCTCACGCCCGGACTGCTCGGCTGGGCGGTGGCCATGGGCGCGGTGTTCGGCACCGCGCTCAACCTGGTCAACTGGCGCAAGAAACGCATCCTGCGCCGGCTGTGGCTGGCGCCCGTCAACGCCGGATCGGTGATCGGCGCCCGTATCGGCGTGAATCTGACGCTGGCGCTCGCTCAGACGGTGATCTTCCTCGGAGTGGCCACCCTGCCCTACTTCGGTCTGCGGCTGACCGGCTATTGGTGGCTGTCGTTTCCCCTGATCCTGAGCGGCACGCTGGCCTTCATGTCCATCGGGCTGGTCGTCGGCGCCTGGGCGAAGTCCGAGGAGGCCGCCAACGGGTTGGCGCAGATCGTCACCCTGCCGATGGCGTTCCTGTCCGGTTCCTTCTTCCCGCTCGACTCCGCACCGCAGTGGGTCCGTACGGTGTCGGAGTTCCTGCCGCTGAAGCATCTCGGCGAGGCGATGCAGGGCGTACTGTCCCGAGGCCAGGGCTGGTCCGCGGCCCTGCCCGTCATAGCGGGACTGCTGGCCTTCGCCGCCGTGCTGACACTGATCGCCGCCCGCCTGTTCCGCTGGGAGGAGGCGTGACGGGAAGCAGGGACGGACGTGGGTTCGGTTCGGTCATGGTGTCGTCATGGCAGAAGGACGGAGCCCAGCGAGTGACCGACGAGTTCATGTGACCGCCGTGCCAGATGGACTGGAGGTTCGACGCCCTCGCTACACGCGACGCGCTGCCTGACCAGGTGCGTGAGATCGTCGACGGGTCCGCCTGGCCGCCGAGCACTGGGACTCTTCCCGGACGGCCCCTGTCCGAACGTGCTGGAGGCAAGCGCTGGAAGCACTCCCGCGCTCTGCATCTAGTCCTATGAATACATGTGCACCGCGCGCGTCCGTTGTGCGCGTGCTCCCCTTCCGCGCGCTCTTGAGCCTCTTGACTCGTCCGCCCGAGCATCGGATGGAGGTGGAACTACGGCCTGCGACGGGGTGAGTCGGATGCGTGTGGACCGTCATCGTGAAGAACCCGGCTTCGGTGGAGCGTCTCCCCGTCTGCGCAGGGAGTTCCCGGCCCTCGCCCACAAGACCTATCTCGACACCGCGTGTATCGGTGTGGCCCCGTTACGGGCCGTGCGCGCGGTGACCGAGCTGGTGCAGGGCATGCAGTACTGCGCCGGGGAGTCCGGGACGCAGATGCACGGCCGGCTCAACGAGCTGAGGGACTCGGCGCGTCCGCTCGCGGCACGGCTGATCGGGGCGGAACCCGGTGACATCGCGCTGGTGGAGAGCACCACGCACGGTCTGAAGATCGCCGCCGAGTCCCTGCCGTTGAACGCCGGGGACCAGGTGCTGATGCCCGACCTGGAGTTCGTGCAGATGGGGCTCGTGTGGCGGCAGTTACAGGACCGCGGGGTCGGCGTCCGCACTGTTCCGCACGACGCGTCCGGCGGCGTGGGCGTGGATGCCGTACAGGCTCTGCTGACCCCGGACGTCAAGGTGCTGGCGCTGAGTTCGGTGCAGTGGACCAACGGGTTCCGGGCCGATCTCGCGGCACTGTCCGAACTGTGCCGGCAGCGGGACGTGTGGCTCGTCGTGGACGCGGCGCAGCACCTGGGGGTGCTTCCGCTGAGCGTCCGGCAGACGCCGGTCGACATCCTCGTGTGCGGGGGCCACAAGTGGCTGTGCTCGCCGTTCGGCACGGGATTCATGTACCTGGCCCCCAGGGCGCGTCCACGGCTGCGGCGGCCGATCGCCGGGTTCTTCGCCGCGAGACCGCCGGCCCGTACCTGGGGTGAGGCGTTCGAGCGGATGGACGTCGCTCCGCTGCAGGAGTGCGAGTTCACCGACGAGGCGTATGCGTGGGAGACCGGCGGGACCGGCAACTTCCCGGGAGCCGTGGGGCTTTCGGCGGCCCTTTCCCTGGTGCTGGAGCTGCGGCCGGAGCGGATCGAGGCCCATGTCCGGGCGCTCACCGACTACTTGGCGGAGGGACTCGACCGGCTGGGACTCGGCATGGCCGGTCCACTCGATCCACGCCACCGGTCCGCGATCCTCACCTTCGGCACCGGACGCGCCGCCACCGACGTGGCGCTCATGCGGTCGCTGCTCGCGTCCGGAGTCGCCGTGAGCGTCCGCTTCACCTCCGGCGTGGGCGGTGTCCGCGTCAGCTGTCATCACTACAACACCTTCAGGGACATCGACCGGCTGCTGGAGGCGGCCGAGGAGTGGCAGCGCCGGCCGCAGCGAACCCGGCGGCCGGACAACGGCACGCGGCACGGCAGCGCCCTCGCCGCACAGGCCCGGATCGGGCGGCAACGGGCCCTGATCGACGCCCTCGACAACGACCTGATGAATCTGCTGAGCGCCCGTGACGGGGTCTCCCGGAGCATCCGCGTCTCCCGGCTGCACGGCGGCATGCCCCGGACCGACCTGGCCCGGGAGCGGGAGGTGGTCGAGCGTTTCCACGATCGGCTCGGCCCGAACGGCACCCGGCTGGCGCTGGAACTCCTGCGGATGAGCCAGGGCGACACCTGATCGACGTCCACCCCGTCCTCACCTCCCTTGGAGACCCCATGAGCGACTCCGGGACATCCGGCACGGGCCCCACGAGCCCCCCAAGCACCACCACCCCCATGGACGCCCTGTTCAACGCGGCCGTCTACCTGGTCGACCGTCAGATCGCCCGCGGTCTCGGCGACCGCCCCGCCCTCGTCGGCCCGCGCTCCACGACGACGTACGACGAACTGGCCGTGCAGGTCGCCCGCGCGAGCGCCGGCTGGCGGGCACTGGGCGTCCGCCCGGAGGAGCGGGTGGTGATCCACGCCGCCGACACTCCGGACACGGTCGTCGCCCTGCTGTCGCTGCTGAGGATGGGCGCCGTTCCGGTGCCCGTGTCCACCATGAGCACCGCCCGCGAACTGACCGCGCTCCTGGGCGACTCCCGGTGCCGCCACCTGGTCGCCGGTGCGGACTTCTGCGAGCGTTCGCAGACGGCCGTATGGAATGTGGCGGCCGTGCCCGATCTGGCGGGCATAGTCGTGCTGGACGACGCTCCCGTGGAGCCCCCGCCCGGTGTCGTACGGGTCAGATGGGAGCACCTGCTGGCGGCGGGCGAGGCGTCCGGACCCGGCGACCGGGCGCCGGACCGCACCACCGAGGACTCCCCCGCCCTGTGGCTGTACACCTCGGGCACGACCGGCGACCCGAAGGCCGCGATGCACCGGCACGGCAGCATCCGCTACGTCGCGGAGCACTACGGAGAGCAGGTGCTGGAGCTGACGCCGGAGGACCGCTGTCTCTCGGTGGCGAAGCTGTTCTTCGCGTACGGCATCGGCAACTCCTGCTTCTTCCCGCTCGCCGCCGGAGCCACCGCGGTCCTCGACCCGGCGCCGCCCACGCCCCGCTCCATCGCCCGGCGCCTCGCCGAGGACACCCCCACCGTCTTCTTCGGCGTGCCCACCTCCTACGCGGCCCTGCTGCACGACCGCCGCATCCCCGACGACGCCTTCCAGGGCGTACGGCTGGCCGTGTCGGCCGGGGAGCCCCTGCCGCCGGAGCTCCAGCACCGTTTCCGGGCCCGCTTCGGGGTCGACCTGCTCAACGGGATGGGCTCGACCGAGGCCCTGCACATCTTCCTGTCCAACCGCCCCGGCCACTGCCGGCCGGGTTCCCTCGGCACCCCCGTACCCGGCTACGAGCTGCGCCTGACGTCGGCGGACGGTACCGAGTCACCGCCCGGCGAGCCCGGCGTACTGAAGGTACGGGCGCCCTCGGCCGCCACCGGCTACTGGTGCCGTACCGCCGCGACGCACACCGTGTTCCAGGGGCCGTGGCTGAACACCGGTGACCTGTTCACGCGGGAGCCGGACGGCGAGTACGTCTGCCACGGGCGCGCGAACGACATGATCAAGAACGGCGGCATCTGGGTCTCCCCGGCCGAGGTCGAGAACCGTCTGCTCGCCCATCCCACCGTGGCCGCGGTGTGCGTCGTGGCCGTGCCCGACGCCGACGGCCTCGACCGGCCCGTGGCCTGCGTGGTCCCGGCGTCCGGGGACCCGGTGGACGCGGCTCTCGACCCGGCCGCGCTGACCGCGTTCTGCCGTGCGGCGCTGGCCCCGCACAAGTGCCCGCGCCAGTTCCTGTCCTTCGCCTCCCTGCCCACCACCGGCACCGGCAAGGTCAACCGCCACCGGGTGCGGCAGGAGGCCTGCGCTCGGCTGCAGGAGCTGGGGCACGGTCCTCGTGTTCCCGATCAGGGCTCAGCCCCGCTGGAGGCCCCGGCCCCGTCCGTATCCCCGCCTGGAGGCGACTGACATGCCCGTCCTCACCTCGGTCATCGCTCCTCCCGCCCCCAACCCGGTCGACCTGCTCTTCCACGCCGCAGGCCAACTGGCCTCCCACCCGGAGGCCGTACCCAACGTGGCAGTCGTCGCGCACCTGACCGGCACGGCCCCTGACCTGCCCGAACTGCGCGCGTCCATCGGCCGCCGACTGCACCTCCTGCCGTGCCTCACGCATGTGCTCACCACCGACGACGACTGCCCACGCTGGTCCCCGCACGCCCCCGACCTCGAAGAACACGTCTTCGCACACCTCGTCCCGGCCGGGCCCGACCGCCTCGACGAGACCGTGCGCGAGCTGCTCCGAGGCCCCCTGCCCGCCGGCGCCCCGGCCTGGCGTCTGGTCCTGCTGTCGGGCCACGCGCCGGGGAAGTACTGCCTTGCCCTGTTCTCCCACCACGAGGTCCAGGACGCCGCGAACCTCGTCACGGTCCTGGAAACCCTGCTGGGTCCGGAGGACATCGCGGACCCGTCGGCCGCCGCCTTCCCCGGGCCGGTCCCCTCCCCGGAACCGCGCTGGTTCCTCGACACCACGGCCTTCATCTGGCGCAACACACGCCCCCACGGCCTGTGGAACACAGCGCGGCGGCCACTGTCCGGGCGCCGCCACATCCTGTGGACGGAGGTCCCCAGCCGCCTGATCGAGGAGACCGGCCGCGCGTACGACGCCACGGCCAACGACGTCCACATGGCCGCGCTCGCCCACGCGATCACCCGCTGGGCGGGCGAGCACCACCCCGAGGCGGCCTCGGATCCGCTGCCGCTGATGCTCCCCGTCAACCTGCGCACCCGCGCCGAGACCGGCCTGCCCGGCAACCGGTTCTTCCTCGCCCGCCTCGATCTGCCCGGCGGCTCCATGACCGCCGCCCGCCGGCTGGGCCGCACATCGGCCGCCACGGCCGTACTCAAGGACCCGGCCTACAAGCAGACCCTCCACCGCATCACCCAGCGGGAGCCGAAACAGACGTACCACCAACTGGTCGCCCGCACCGCCGCCCCCGACCGGCTCACCGCGGTCGCCTCGATCTTCCGCGTCCGTCAGCCGCTCGCGTACCTCGGCGACCCGGTCGAGCGCGTCGTCCCCGTCATCTGCTGCCCCGACGGCTTCCCTCTCACCTCGGCCCTCTTCCTCTACGCCGAGACGTCCACCGTCTGCTTCCAGATCGACCGGGCCCTGCCCGGCGCGGAGACGATCCCCCTCCTGTGGCGCCGGGCCGTCGACGACATGGCCACCTGTGCCGACACCACACCGAAAGCAGGCGGCCGATGACCGAGCAGTTGTTCGACGGACAGGTGGCTCTGGTGGTGTCGGCCAGCCGGGGCATGGGCTACGCCATCGCCGCCGAACTGGCCCGTCAGGGCGCGTCGGTGGCGCTGACCGCCCGCAACGAGGAGCCGTTGCGGCAGGCGGCCAAGAGCATCCGCGCGGAGACCGGCCGCCGGGTCCTTCCCGTCAGGGCCCACAGCCGCCTGGACGCCGATCGCAGGGCCGCCGTCGACGCCGTCATGGACACCTTCGGGCGGCTGGACCTGCTCGTCTACACCACCGGTGTCAACCCCGCGCTCGACACCCCGGTCATCGACCTCGACCTGGACTGCTGCCGTCGCATGTTCGACACCAATGTGCTGGGCGCGCTCGGCTACACCCAGCTGGCCTGGCGGTCATGGATGAAGGACCACGGCGGGTCCGTCCTGATGCTGAACACCATCTCCGCCACCAGCGTGTGCCGGATGCCCGCCTACAGCGCCACCAAGGCCGCCCTCCACCGCCTCACGAAAGACCTCGCCGACCAACTCGCCCCGCGCGTACGGGTCAACGCCATCGCCCCCGCCTTCATCCAGACCGCGTTCATGGACCCGCTCGCCGTCCTGCCGCCGGAGACCATCGCGACCAGCTACCCCCTGGGCCGCCTCGGCGAGGTCGAGGACATCGCGCCCGCCGCGGCGTTCCTTCTCTCGCCCCACGCGGCATGGATCACCGGCACCACCTTGACCATCGACGGCGGAAAGTCGGCCGCCACCATCACCCACGACCGCCCCCACCCCGCCCCCGGCCAGCCCGTCCTCTGACCTGCTGCGACCTGCTGCGACCTACTGCGGCTCGGCGGGCGGAGGCGTGGGCGCCCCCGGCAGACGTACGGTCGCCACGGTGCCGCCGCCCTCCGCGCGGGCCAGGGACACCTGCCCGCCCGCCTGCTCGACCGTACGGACCACGATCGACAGGCCCAGCCCCGAGCCCGGCAGGGCGCGGGCGCTCGGGGAGCGCCAGAAGCGGTCGAAGACGTGAGGGAGTTCCTCGGCGGGGATGCCGGGGCCGTGGTCGCGGACGGTGAGGACGCCGTCGGCGAGTCGCACCTCGATCGTGCCGCCCTCGGGGCTGAACTTCACCGCGTTGTCCAGGACGTTGACCACCGCGCGCTCCAGGGCCGTCGGTTCCGCGCGGACGTACCAGGACTGGAGGTCGGCGTTGATCGTCAGCTCCGGTCCGCGCAACCGTGCCCGGCGCAGGGCCGCCTCCACCGTGTCCTCCAGCGAGATCACCTGGACGCGCTCGCCCCGCTGACTCTCCGCACGGGACAGTTCCTGCAGGTCGCCGATCAGGGACGCCAGTTCCGTCATCTGCGCCTTCACCGAGGCGAGCAGGGCCTTGCGGTCCGCCTCCGGGATCGGGCGGCCGGTCTCCTCGCTGCGGGAGAGGAGTTCGATGTTGGTGCGGAGGGAGGTGAGGGGGGTGCGGAGTTCGTGGCCGGCGTCCGCGATGAGCTGCTGCTGGAGTTCGCGGGAGCTGGCCAGGGCGGAGGTCATGGAGTTGAAGGAGCGGGAGAGCCGGGCCACCTCGTCCTCGGAGTCGTCCTCGACCGGGATGCGGATGTTCAAGTCCTCGGTGCGGGCCACGTGTTCGACGGCCTCGGTGAGTTTGTCGACGGGGCGCAGGCCCGCACGGGCCACCGCCAGACCGGCGGCGCCTGCGCCGAGCACTCCGACGCCGGAGACGAAGAGGAGGATGAGGGCCAGTTCGTTGAGGGTGGACTCGGTGCTCTTGAGAGGGACGGCGATCATGAGGGCGGCGTCGGGGTACAGCTGACGATCGGAGCCCATTCCCTGAGCGTTGACATACAGAGGCGTGGTCAGCACCCGTACGGAGTTGCCGTCCTCGTCAGTGCCGTTGCGGGTGCTCGTGCTGTTGCCCGCGTCGGCGACGACCTGCTTGTCGGAGTTGGTGGTCCTGACGGTTCCCTCGGAGTTCGAGGAGACGCACGCCGTGCCGTCGGCCTTCACCAGCTGGAGGTAGATCGTGTCCCGGGCCCCCAGCGTATTGCGGTTCTCCTGCGGTTTCTTGGGGCACTCGGTGAGCGTGGCCACGACTCCGGGCAACGGCTGCGGCTTCTCCGCCACCTGCTCCAGGTTGTCGTCGAGCTGCCCGTAAAGCTTGCCCTGCACGATGAACCAGCACGTCACCGACACAGCCGCCACCGCGAACGCCACGGCCGCCGCCACCAGCAGCGCCAGCCGTGACCGGATCGGCAGCGAGCGGTACCGGCGCAGAGCCCTTCTCACTCCGCCCCGCCCTGTCGCAGTACGTACCCCACACCCCGGACCGTGTGCACGAGCCGCGGCTCGCCGGCCGCCTCGGTCTTGCGGCGCAGGTACATGACGTACACGTCGAGGGAGTTGGACGACGGCTCGAAGTCGAAGCCCCACACCGCCTTCAGGATCTGCTCCCGGGTCAGCACCTGGCGCGGATGCGCCAGGAACATCTCCAGCAGCGTGAACTCCGTACGGGTCAGCTCCACCGGCCGCCCACCCCGCGTGACCTCGCGCGTCGCGAGGTCCATGCGCAGGTCGGCGAAGGTCAGCGCCTCGTCCTCCTCCACCGCGCCGGAACCGGCCGCGGCCGCGTAGGAGCTGCGGCGCAGCAGCGCGCGGACGCGGGCGAAGAGTTCGTCCAGTTCGAAGGGCTTGACCAGGTAGTCGTCGGCGCCCGCGTCCAGCCCGGTCACGCGGTCGCCGACCGTGTCGCGGGCGGTCAGCATGAGGATCGGCGTCGTGTCACCGGCTCCGCGGATGCGGCGCGCGGCGGTGAGACCGTCCATGCGGGGCATCTGGATGTCGAGGACGACCAGGTCGGGCCGGTAGGCGGTCGCCTTCTCCAGGGCGTCTGCGCCGTCGACCGCGACCTCGGTGTCGTACCCCTCGAAGGCGAGGCTGCGCTGGAGTGCTTCACGCACGGCCGGCTCGTCGTCGACGATCAGGATGCGCTGGGGGTCACGGTCGCCATCGGCGGGGCTCATGGTCTCGGGATCCTCGGGTGCGGTGGGACGGAGGGCTGAGCGGCTGGACGCCTTCAGCCTCGCATGATTGTCGGCCTTCTCAGCCTCGTACGGTACGGCGACGGCTGCGGGACGGGGCGGCCCGGCGACCCGCGCGCGGGCGGGACGTCGCCAGCTCGGGCGCCCGGGACGGGGCCGTCGGCGGGTGCAGGGCGCCGGCGACGGCGAGGGCCAGGGTGATGTCGGCGGCGTCGGTGGCGACGGCGGTCATGGCGCCGGGCACGGTGTGCTCAACCTGCGTGATCATGACGTACTCCTCTTCTGTCGGCCGCGTTCTGCCGGTTCAGTTCTGCGAGCCGGAGCGCAGCTTCGCCAGGTCGGACTTGACGGTGTTGACGGGGATGGCGAAGCCGAGGCCCACGCTGCCCGCGTTGGACGAGCTCGAACCGGCGGCCGAGTACATCGCCGAGTTGATGCCGATGATGTTGCCGTTCATGTCGATCAGGGCGCCGCCGGAGTTGCCGGGGTTCAGGGAGGCGTCCGTCTGGAGCGCCTTGTACGTCGTCGTGGACGACCCGGTGTCGCCGTTGAACTGCTGACCGCCGAACTCGAACGGCCAGCCGCCGCCCTGCTGCTGTTGCTGCCGGCCCTGGCTCTCGTCCGTGGAGACGGTGACGTCACGGTTGAGCGCGGAGACGATGCCGCTGGTCACCGTGCCGGTGAGGCCCTCGGGGGAGCCGATCGCCACGACCTCGTCGCCGACCTTGACCCCGTCGGAGTCGCCGAGGGTGGCCGGGGTCAGCCCGGAGGCGTTCTGCAGCTTGATCAGGGCGAGGTCCTTGCTGCTGTCGGTGCCGACGACCTCGGCGGTGTACGTCTTGCCGTCGCTGGTCTTCACCTTGACCTGCGAGGCGCCGGAGACGACGTGGTTGTTGGTGATGATCTCGCCGTCGCTGGTGATGATCACGCCGGAGCCGGTGGAGGACCCGGCGTTGGACTGGGCGTTGATCTCGACGATGCTCGGGCTGACCGCCTTGGCGACCCCGGAGACCGTGCCCTTCTGGCTGGAGGGGACGACGTTGGTGCTGGTGGAGCTGGCGGAGGCGACGGTGTCGTTGCCGGTCAGCTCCTGGATGCCGTACGCCGTGCCGCCTCCGATCGCGGCGGCGACTATCGCCACGGCGGCGAGGAGGGCGACGGGACCGCGGTTGCGGCGCCGTGCCTTCGGCGGGTGGGCGACGGGTTCGGTGAGGAGAGCGGTGGGGGCTCCGCCGGCGGTCCCGGTGGGGGCGCCGGTGGCGGTCCCGGCGTGGGCCTGGGCCGTCGGCTGGTGCGCCGGCGGGGGCGGCCACTCGGGGTTCACGGGGGAGGAGGCGTGCTGCTGGGCGCCCCGGTAGGGGTTCGTGTACTGCTCGTACTCGCCGTCGCGGCGGAAGCTCTCGGTCATGCCAATGAGCTTGTCGCCCGACCATGAGAGCTCCCTGAGTGCTCCCTGAGAAGCCCGGCAGAAGCTCGTATGCCCGATGTAAAGGCCCTTCTGGGGGCTACGGCCGGTTTCTCAGAAAGGCCTCATGGAAGCTCGCGGGGGTCATCCAGCCGCGCAGCGTGGCGTGGATCGTCGACCGGAACGCGGCATCGGCCGTGGGGGCGTCGAAGGCCCCGGCGAGTTCGAGGGTCACCAGCCCGTGCAGGGTCACCCAGAGCGAGACGGCGATCGGCGTCGCCTCGCCGTCGAGGACGGACTCCGTCACAGCGCGGTCGATCGCCGCGACGAGGGGCCGGACGGGGTCGCCGGTACCGATCGCTCCCGCCGCTCCCGACGGCTTGAAGGACTGCACCCCACCGAACAGCACGGAGTACAGGTGGCTGTGTTCGCGTCCCCATCGCCGGTACGCGGCGGCCAGCGCGTAGAGGTCGGCGAGGGGATCCGCCGTGGCCGGCACCGCCGTCACGGTCCGGAACAGGCTGGCGACGGCCTCGTCGCGCACCGCTGCGATCAGCCCGTCCTTGCCGCCGAACAGGGAGTACACCGCGGCCGTGGACGTCCCGGCGGCCGTGGCCACGGCGCGGACCGTGACCGACGCCTGGGGGTGGGTGGCGAGCATCTCGGTCGCGCACTCCACGAGCCGGTCTTTGACGGTCTCGTCGTTCGTCTTCGGCCTACCCATGGCGAGAAGCCTACCTTTCTTTGATAACGTCGTTTTGAAACAGTGTTCTGAAACGTCGTTCGGAAACTTGGTTCCGCACCGGAGGTCCGCCGTGTCCACGTTCGCCATACGCCTCGCTCGCTCGACCGGGCGCTTACTGCTCGCCCTGGCCGCCGTCGCGGCGCTGGTCGTCGTCTTTCTCGCCCTGATCGTGCTCACGGACGGGGCCGGATCGGGGGTCGGCGCATGGCTGGCGGCCCTTGGGGTCGGGGTTGTCGCCGCACTGTGGCGGCGGCGTCGGCGCCGTACCCGGGCGGCGCGGCTCGTGCCGTTCGTACCGGTGGTCATCGCGGCGGCGTTGACGGCGTCGGTCTGCGTCCCGACCACGCCCATGGCCCGGCGGTACCCGCCCCACCTGCCCTTCGTGGCCACGCAGCACTGGAGTCTGGACACCGGCAGCCGGGTCGCGGTGTACCACTACCCGCCCGCGAAGTCCGCCGTCCGCCATCCCGTCCCGCTCGTGTACCTCAACGGCGGCCCGGTCCGCGGCATCTCGCTGCTCGACCACCGGTTCCTGCGACTCCTGGCACGGCAGGGCCACGACGTCTACGCCTACGAGCAGGCGGGCGGCGGGCGAAGCGATCTGCTCCCCATGAGCCAGTACACGATCTCCAGGTCGGTCCGTGACCTCGGCGCCGTCATCCGCCGGCTGGACAAGGGCAAGGCCGACGTCCTCGGCTTCTCGTCGGGCGGAGTCGTCCTCACCCGCGCCCTCGCCGACCCCGGCGTCGCCGCGCGCCTGCACCGGGCGATCGTCGCCGAGCCCGGCCCGATGGACGGCCCCACCGCGCGGATCGCCGGGCACAAGGGGCGGGAGTCCGCGCGCGGCCTCGCGCCCGCCATGACCGGGCCGCGATCGACGTACGTCCCCCGGTACGCCGTGGCGTTCGGCCTCATGCGACTCGGGCTCCTCACCCCCGACAGCGGGCTGATCGGACAGGCCGAGGGTGTCAACGCGTTCACCGCCGCCGACCTCGGCAGCGACACCGCGTCCGCCTACTGCGCGCGGGACGCCCACCGCATCCCGGTCGAGGACAGTGCGCAGAACTTCTCGTTCAGCCCCGCCGCCAGCCTCCGCGTCCAGCGGACGGTGCGGGACTCACCCTCCATCGCCGCGCAGCTGAGGCGCTCCCGGACGCCCGCGATGCTGATGATCGCCGAGTGCTCCTCCCAGGTCCGCCAGTGGGCGACCGCCGTCCTCGCCGACGACCCCGCCGTGCGGCGTACGCAGTACATGCCCGGAGTCGGCCACCACATGTGGAACGGCCTGGACGGCAACAACGACCGGGCCGCCGCGGTCATCACGGCGTTCCTGCGGGACAGGCCGGCACCGGTGCCGAACCATCCGACGCGGGATGAGATCCCGGAGTTCTTGCGCGACCAGCGGTGAATGCCGTGCGGTCGGCCGAGGCGGGTGGCGTCGACTGACGTCGGCTGGGGCGCCTTCGCCGACGGCCGCACGGTGACAGCCCGTCTGACCGGCGGTCAGCTGCCCGCGGAGGACGTCATCTGCCGTTCGCGAGGAAAGGTCAAGCCGGGTACGGGAGAACACCAAGAGCGGCCCAACGCTCGATCATGAGTTCCCCCCGCCCGGCCATGATTCAGCAAGGGGAAAATGTATTTGAAGTTTCGAGCGTACGTTCCACCCCGTGAATTCAGACAGATCAGCCGGCCCCACTCCGGCCGCCACCGCCCACCAGCGGTTCACTCTCCCCTCGCCCGCCCGCCGCGCACTCCTGCGGTTCGGGCTGACCGGGGCCGCGGCGCTGGGGACCACCGCCGCACTCGGCACCGCGACCGCCTCCGCCGCGGCCCCCGCCACCCCCACCTCCGCCCGCCGGCCCGGCACCCCGGACGAGGCCCTGCGTGAACTCGCGGCGGGCAACCGGCGCTGGCGCACCTTCCGTGAGCGGCACCCCGACGAGTCGCCCGCGGTGCGGCAGAGTCTGACGTCGGGTCAGCACCCGTTCGCCGTGGTCCTCGGCTGCATCGACTCCCGCGTCCCGCCGGAGCTGGTCTTCGACCAGGGCCTCGGCGACCTGATGACGGTGCGCTCCGCCGGTGAGGTCCTGGACGAGGCCGTACTCGGCAGCGTCGCCTACGGCGTGCTCGAACTGGACATCCCGCTGGTCGTGGTGCTCGGTCACCAGTCGTGCGGCGCGGTGAAGGCCGCCGTCGCGGCGGACGAGTCGGGTGAGCGGCTGCCGGCCCACATCCAGTACATCGCCGACCAGATAGCACCGAACATAGACCGCACCCAGCAGGGCGACGCCCGCGTCGACTCCACCATCGACGCCAACGTACGGGCCGTCCGCGCCCGCCTCGCCGCGGAGCCCGACCTCGCGGCGAAGGTGACCTCGGGCAAGCTGGCGATCGTCGGCGCCCGCTACGAGCTCGACGCGTATCGCGTCCACAGCGTCGTCTGACACCCACGAGCGATGGGGGAACCCGGCGTGCCCGGCCTCAGTGGAAGCCGAGCATGCCGGGGGAGTCGATGTCGACGGTGACCACTCCGGGCGGGTAGTTCTGCTCCCGGTCGGTGAGCAGGATCGACATCCCGGTGAACTCGGGGCGCGGCAAGGCGCAGTAAAGGGCGTGGCAGGTGTCGGCGCCACCGAAGCCGTCGCGGATCATCGTGCCGACGCTGACCGATGCCACGGTGTCCAGGGGATCGACGACGACGGAGGAGAAAGCGAGCACCCGCCGTGCGGCCCCCGTGTCCTCCGACTCCGCCTGCATGAGGCAGAGGGCCGGAACGCGGAGGAAGTCCCCCGGGGTGCGGGCCATGTTCCCGGCGAGAAGGTTGAGCGTCTTGTGCCCATCAGCGAGGGCACGAGTGGCGCCGGTGTCGAGAATGATCACGCAGCCGCTCCACGCGCCACGCGGACCTTCTCGGCGGCGATCCGGTAGATGTTGCCCAGCACGTCGGGTGCCTTGTCGAACTCCTCGTCGCTGATGTCGAGACCGATCACGTCACGGACGACCTGCCGGTCGGCCGCCACCCGCTCCGCGATCTGCTCCGCCGTGGGCTGTTCCGAGGCCAGCTGCTCGACAAGCTGCCCCAAAGTCATCCCCCGCTCCTTGGCCACCTGGGCAAGATGGTCACGGGCCTGCCGGGACACCTGGATAGTCGTGGTCTCTGCCATGACATCACCATAGCCACACCACAGCGCCTGGGTATTCGTATTGCCGCCGACTCACCCAAACGTGCAAATCCGCAGCGATCAACGCCTGAGAACCAGCGTCTCCTCCGTCAACGCCCCCGGCGTCGGCCCCGCCAGCCGCGCATACGCCCCGCCCCGAGCCACCAGTTTCGTGTGTGTGCCCGCCTCCACCAGGCGCCCGTCGTCCACGACGAGGATGCGGTCGGCCTCCGGGGCCAGGCTCAGATCGTGAGTGATCATGATCGTCGTACGGCCGGACATCAGCCGTCGCAGGGGCCCGACGACCTGACGCGCGGCCACCGAGTCGAGGCCGGCCGTCGGTTCGTCCAGGAGCAGGACGGGGGCGGGGCGCAGCATCGCGCGGGCGATCGCGATCCGCTTCAGTTGACCGCCGGAGAGAGCCGCCGTGCCGGGGGCGATGTGCGTGTCGTAGCCCTCGGGGAGCCCGGCGACGAAGTCGTGCGCCGCCGCCGCGCGTGCCGCCCGCTCGATCTCCTCGTCGCTCGCGCCGGGCCTGCCGCACTCGATGTTCTCGCGGATGGTGCCGTTGAGGATCAGCGTCTCCTGGGGCAGCAGGGCGACGTTCTCGCGCAGGAACTCCAGGGGTACGTCGGTCAGGGGGGAGGTCCTGCACATGCCGGAAGGCCTTCGCGCGCAGGCGCAGCACGAATCTCTCGGCGGTCCAGGTGGCCAGCGAATTGCCGAAATACCCCGACGAGCGCGCCCAGTACCGCGACGCCCAGCCAGGCCGCCGCCGGACCCCAGAAGGCCGCCAGTGAACCGGCTTTCAGCGCATTGTCGGTGAGCTCGGCGAACAGCAGATCGAGGCGGTAGCGGCCGGCGCGGCGACGACGACGCAGACCACGACGGCCACCAGCCACTTGCGATCACCGCACGTCAGCGGCCAGAAACGCCGGAAGGCCGTACGCACTTCCCTCATGTTCGACTCCCTTGCGGTCCAGGGCCCTTACCGGGCCCGGACATGACGGAGGCGGGGCCCCGGAGCCCGAGCGCTCCGGGGCCCCGCCTCACCCGCCGACGTCAGCCCTGGTGCCCGACCGGGCGACGCTTCGGAGCGGCCTTCCTCGGAGCACCGGGGGCCTTGTGCTTCTTGGCGGCCGGGGCACCGGTCCTGCAGTTCTTCTTCACGGGGGCGATCTTGTGGAAGCTCATGCGGATTTCCCTTTCCTGTGAATTGCCTTCTTCACTTTCGCGTCGTTCTTCGCTTTCGACATGGAAAACATCACGGGACGCCGGCGGCAGAAAAAGCCAAATCCGCTTAGGCCTTGATGAATTGAACCTGAGACGGTTTTTCAGAGAAACCCGGGACCAAGCGCTGATTCACACAGGTTTCATTTCCGGCCCACCGCGAGGCCCGACCCCTCCAACCGCACCCTGATCCCGTCCTTCTCCACCCGCACGTCCCGCAGCCGCAGCTGCCCGCTCGGCGGTTCGGGCAGGCGGAAGCCCAGGGACAGCTGGTCGGCGAGGACTGGGCGGGTGAGGCGGGGCAGGGCGTCGAGGAGGGCGGGGTCGAAGCCCAGGAGCTTCAGGATCTGAGGGTGGTCGAGGGCCAGGTCGATGAGGTTCAGGCGCATGGCCTGGCGGATGAAGTGCGGGGTGCCGGTCAGATCGCTGAGCTTGGACTCGTTGCGCAGGGCCTCGCGGACGACGGAGTCGGGGACGCCCAGGCGCCGTACGACCGACGGGATCGACAGCAGCGCCTTCGCCTTGCGGGCCTCGTGGGCGAGGCGGTCCACCGACTGCCGGCTCAGATGCAGGCCCTCGGAGGTGTGGGCGCCTGGCCGGTACGTGGCCAGGTCGCCGATGTCCAGGCGCATTCCGCCGATGTGCGTCGCGATGCCGCTGTCGCCCTCGCGCAGGATGCGGGCCTCGGCACGCAGCCGGAGGTTGTGCCCGGCGACCGGCAGGGTGCCGCGCGCCCGGACCCGGTCGTGGCCCTCGCCGGTGAACGTGACCTGGGAGGCGCCGAGTTCGCGGTTCAGGTCGGCGAAGGAGAGCAGGACGTCGCCCTCCAGCCGGGGGACGTCGGCGCCGCGCACCGACAGCGCGCCGTCGGTGTCCAGTCGTACGTCCCGCGCGGTGGCCGTCACCTGCGCGAGCGAGACCCGGGCGGCGGCGACGTCGGGGACGGTCACCTTGACCGAGTCCAGCCGTTCGTCGGCGAGTTGGGTGAGGAAGGGGAAGCCGTCGATCTCGACCTCGGGGGCCGCCGTCAGATGCAGACGGCTCTTGAGGGTGTCCGCGGCTCTGCGCTCGGCGTACAGCAGGGCCCAGCGGTCGGCGAGGGTGAGGAAGGCGGCCAGGACGACGATTCCGACGACCGCCTTCATCGCGAGCGGCAGTCCCGCGAACCGGCCGCGACGCCGGCGACGCCCGCTGCGGCGGTGGTTGGGCGGGGCCCAGGGATCATCCTGGGCCTCCGCCTCCTCCTGCTCGTCGGGCAGGTCCTCGACGAGGAACTCGTCCAGCGGACCGTCGTCCAGCCGGCCGAGTTCCTCGTAGGGACTTATATAGCGGTTCGTATAGGGATGCGCCGTTATGTGGTGGGGGGAACGCATCGGCCCATCCGACCATGTACACGCCCCCCACCCGCAACCTCTACCGGAGGTTTGCGATCCAGTTCACGCCACTACACGTTCCATTCCAGGACCTACTTCACGACCGTGATCCGGTTCGCCGCCGGTGGTGCGATCGGGGTCGTGGCCGAGGAGTTGGCCGTCAGATACTTCTCCAGGGCCGTCAGGTCGTCCGAGCCGACGAGGTCGTTGGTGCCCTGACCCAGGGTCGGGAAGCCGTCGCCGCCGCCCGCGAGGAAGCTGTTGGTGGCGACACGGTAGGTGGCGGTCGGGTTGATCGCCGCACCGTTCAGCTTGATCGAGTCGGTCAGCACGCGGTCGGCGCCCGACTTCGTCAGGTCCAGCGTGTACGTCAGGCCCGAGGAGACCTGGAGGACCTTCGGCGAGGCCGCGTTCGTGCCGCTCACCTGCTCCTTGAGCACCTGGATCAGCTGCGCGCCGGTGAAGTCCTGGAGGTTCACGGTGTTGGAGAACGGCTGCACGGTGAAGCCCTCGGCGTACGTCACCACGCCGTCGCCCTCCGCGCCCTTGGCCGCGTAGGTGAGCGGTGCCCGGATGCCGCCCGGGTTCATCAGCGCCAGGTCCGTCTCCGGGTCCAGCTCCTTGCCGTGCGCCAGCTGCGCGTCCGCGATCAGGTCGCCGATCGGGGACTCCGTACCGGTGTTGGAGATGTCGGCCGAGATGTAACCGATCGCGCGGTTGCCGATGGGCGCCGCGAGGGTGTTCCACTTCGAGATCAGCTCGGTCATGTCGGGCGCCTTGGCGACGTCCCGGGTGACCACGCGGTTCGCCGACTTCACGGCCGTACGGGCGATGTCGCCGGTGAAGCGGTCGTACGTCAGCGTGGTGTCGGTGTAGAGGCGGCCGAAGGACGCGGCCGAGGTGACCATGCGGGGCTTGCCCGACGGGTCGGGGATCGTGCAGACGTAGGCCGCGTGCGTGTGGCCCGTCACCAGCGCGTCCACTGACGGCGTGATGTTCTTGGCGATGTCGACGATCGGGCCGGAGATGCCGTCGCCCGCGCCGGGGGCGTCGCAGTTGTAGTTGTACGAGCCGGACGCCGGCTGCCCGCCCTCGTGGATCAGCGCGACGATCGACTTCACGCCCTGGCGCTGGAGCACCTTGGCGTACTTGTTGATCGTCTCGACCTCGTCCTTGAACTTCAGGCCCTTGACGCCGTCGGCGGAGACGACTCCCGGGGTGTCCTCCAGGGTCACGCCGATGAAGCCGATCTTGACGTCCTTCTTCTTCCACACCCAGTAGGGCTTGAGGATCGGCTTGCCGGACTTCTCGTCCAGGACGTTCGCGGCGAGGTACGGGAAGTCGGCGCCCTCGAACTCCTCGCCCTTGACGTAACAGCCGGCCGTCGGGTGGCAGCCACCCTTCTGCAGGCGGGCCAGTTCCCTGGCGCCCTCGTCGAACTCGTGGTTGCCGACCGAGGTGACGTCGAGGTCGAGCTTGTTCAGCGCCTCGATGGTGGGCTCGTCGTGGAAGAGGCCCGAGATCAGCGGGGAGGCGCCGACCATGTCGCCGCCGGCCGCGGTGATGGAGTACTTCTTGCCCTCGCGGGCCTGACGCAGATGCGTGGCGAGGTACTCGACGCCGCCCGCGTCGATCGTCTTCGTCGTGCCGTCCGCCTGCAGCTCGGTGACCCGGCCGGAGGAGCCCGCCGGCGGCTCCAGGTTGCCGTGCAGGTCGTTGAAGGACAGCAGCTGGACGTCCTGGTAACGGCTGAAGTGCTGGCCGCCGCCGTGCTTCTGGGAGCTCTCCGCCGACGCCGTGGCGGGAAGCGCCGCGGCCAGCGCGCCCGCGGTGGCGAGGGATGCGGCTGCCGCGACGAGCGCGTACGTACGGCGTCTGCGGCGGTGCTGGTCGGATATGGCTGACATACGCCCCCCTGTGGGTCGTGGAAGATCCGGTGAGTCCTGAATGACCCGCGAGTCGTGAATGACCTGCGAGTCATGAGTGACATGGCCCCGTCGGGCGGCAGCCTAGAGTCAACGCGCGTAGCGCGACAGGGGGTTCGTGGTTACACCTTGGTTGCTTCTGTGCCGGGACTTTGCCGGGGCCTCCCCTTACCCTCGTACGCATGACCAGCGACGACACCGCACATCCCCTCCCCTCCCGTTCCATCGAGACCCACTTCGCGCTCTCCCCCGAGCAGACCGAGGCCGTACTGGAACTGCTCGCGGAGGCCGCCCGGAACGACGGGCAGCAGGCGGTGTCCGAGCAGGGCCGGCTGCAACTGCGCGGCAGGCAGCGCGAGGGCGTGTCGCATCTGCTGCTGACGGTCGCCGGGGAACTCGTCGGCTACGCCCAGCTGGAGGACACCGACCCGGTGGAGGCGCCGGCCGCCGAACTGGTCGTCCACCCCGCGCACCGCGGCCACGGGCACGGCCGCGCGCTGGGCTCGGCCCTGCTCGCCGCGTCCGGAAAGCGGCTGCGGGTGTGGGCCCACGGCGGCCACGCCGCCGCCCGCCATCTCTCCCAGGTGCTCGGTCTCACGCTCTTCCGCGAACTGCGCCAGATGCGCCGCTCACTGGCGGACCTCAACCTGGCGGACCCGGTGCTCCCCGCGGGCGTGACGGTCCGCCCCTTCGTGCCCGGCCAGGACGACACGGCCTGGCTCGCGGTGAACGCCGCCGCCTTCGCGCACCACCCCGAGCAGGGCTCCCTCACCCAGCGCGACCTCGACGACCGCAAGTCCGAGCCCTGGTTCGACCCGGCGGGTTTCTTCCTGGCCGAACGCGACGGCGAACTCGTCGGCTTCCACTGGACGAAGGTCCACGCGGCGGAGGGCCTCGGCGAGGTCTACGTCCTCGGCGTCCGCCCCGGCGCCCAGGGCGGCGGCCTGGGCAAGGCCCTCACCACGATCGGCCTGCGCCACCTGGCGGCCCAGGGGCTGCCGACGGCGATGCTCTACGTGGACGCCGACAACAAGGCGGCGGTGTCGGTGTACGAGCGGCTGGGGTTCACGACGTACGAGACGGACCTGATGTACCGCACGGAAACCTGACCCAGAAACCCGACATAACTCCCGCAAGGGGCGGCGACCTTGACGCCGCCCCTTCTTTTCCACCACCCTTTCACTATTCAATTAGTGAAAGGGTGGTGGAACGGATGGTCGAGTACCGCATCGACCGGCGCTCCGGCGTCGCCGCCTATGTGCAGATCGTCCAGCAGACCAAACAGGCCCTGCGGCTCGGCCTGTTGGAGCCGGGCGACAAGCTGCCCACGGCCCGTGAGGTCGTCGAGGCCACCGCCATCAACCCCAACACCGTGCTCAAGGCCTACCGCGAACTGGAGCGCGAGGGCCTGGTCGAGGCGCGACGCGGCCTCGGCACGTTCGTACGGCGCGGGCTCGGCGCCGCCCCCGCCGACTCGCCCCTGCGGGCCGAACTGGACGAGTGGGCCGTACGGGCCCGCGAAGCCGGGCTGGACCGCGACGACGTGGACGCCCTCTTCACTTCGGTACTGGACACGCACTTCAAGGGAGACGAGTCATGACCGACACCGCCATCGAGGCGGCCGCGCTGGGCAGGAGGTTCGGCCGGCGCCGCAGGATCGCGCTGGACGGCTGCTCCTTCCGGCTCCCGGCCGGCAGCGTGTGCGCCGTCGTCGGACCGAACGGCGCCGGCAAGTCGACCCTGCTCTCCCTCGCCGCCGGACTGCTGCGCCCCACCGACGGCACGATCACCGTCCTCGGCCAGACTCCGGCGAGCGCGCGGGAGCGCCTCGCGTACGTCGCCCAGGACAAGCCCCTGCACCTCCAGCTCACCGTCGCCGACACCCTGCGGCTGGGGCGGGAACTCAACCCCCGCCGCTGGGACATGGCCGTCGCCGAGCGGATCGTCACCGAGGGCGACCTCGACCCGAAGGCCAGGGTCCGCACTCTCTCCGGCGGCCAGCGCACCCGCGTCGCGCTCGCCCTCGCCCTCGGCAAGCGCCCCGAGGTGCTGCTCCTGGACGAGCCGATGGCCGACCTCGACCCGCTCGCCCGGCACCAGCTGATGGCCACGCTGATGGCCGACGCCGCCGAACACGGCACCACGGTTGTCATGTCCTCGCACGTCGTCGCCGAGCTGGACGGCTCCTGCGACCACCTCCTGCTGCTCGGCGCCGGCCGTGTCCGCCTCGCCGGCCCGCTGGACGACCTGCTCGCCGCCCACCGGCTGGTGACGGGGCGGGCCGACACCGCCCTGGACCCGCACCTCGTGGTCGAGTCCCGCACCACGGGCCGTCAGCTCACCGCGCTGATACGGCCCGACGGCCCCCTCGGCGACGGCTGGCAGACCACCGCCCCCACCCTGGAGGAGCTGGTCCTCGCCCACCTGCGCGCCCCCGGGGCACCGGCCCTGCGCCTCGACACCGCGCGGGAGGCCGCCGTATGACCGCCACCCTGCCCGCCGAGCGGGCCACCGCCGTCGCACCCTCGCGGGGTCCGCGCGGGCTGGTCTGGGCGATGCTGCGGGTACACCGCTGGGCGCTGTGGTTCTGGGTGCTGCTGGTGGCCGTCGGCACGGGAGCGATGCTGTGGGCGTACGGTCCCGGAGCGGACGCCGCCTGGGCCGAGTACTACGGGATGCACTGCGACACCGTGACGCCGGGCGACCTCGCCTGCGACTACACCGGCCCCGCCTACGGCCGCTACGACGACATCGTCGGTGCCGGCACCACGCTCATCGGCCTCGTGCCCTTCCTCGCCGCCGCGTGGGCGGGTGCCTCGCTCATCGGGCGCGAACTGGAGAGCGGGACCGCCCAGTTGGCGTGGACGCAGTCGGTCTCCCCGGTGCGCTGGCTGGCCGCCAAGCTCGCCGTCCCGGCCGCCCTGCTGGTCGCCGGCACGCTCCTGCTCTCGCTACTGCACCGCACGCTGTGGTCGGCGGACGGCGCGCTGCGGCAGGTGAACAGCTCGCGGCGCTGGTACGAGGGCGCCACCTTCGAGGCCAACGGCACCCTGGCCACCGCCTACGTCCTCCTCGGCCTCGCCGTCGGCGTCCTCGCGGGCCTGCTCCAGCGCCGGGCGCTGGCCGCGCTCGGCAGCGCGGTCGTCGCACTGATGATCCTGGTGCTGGCACTCGGCTCGCTGCGCCCGTACCTGTGGCCGGTCGAGACGCTCACGGCCAAGGACGAGTACCCCCCGTTCATCGGCATGGTCGTCGACGAGGGCGCCCTCACCTCCACCGGCGCCCGCGTCCCGGACCCCATCTGCGTCGACGACGCCAAGTGCCTCGCCGAGCACGACATCGCGGGCTTCTACCGCGACTACCACCCCTCCGCCCACTTCTGGCCCCTGCAACTAATGGAGACGGGCATCGCCCTGGCCGTCGCGGCCCTGGCGGTCCTGATCGCCTTCCGGCTGCTGCGCCGCCGTACCGGAGCCGCCGTATGACCGCCCTCTCCGCGACGGCCGCCTCCCCGGCCCGCACCCCGTCCGGCCCGCGCGGCGGCCTGTTCCGGGCCGTCCTGCGGCTGCACCGCACGGCCCTGGTCCTCTGGAGCCTGGCGCTGGCCGCCGCCACGGCGTGCCTGATCTGGCTGCACACCATCGGGGACGAGGCCCGCAGGGGCACCAGCGCGTGCGCCATACCGGCGTCCGACGGCCTGCCCTCGTGCACGGCGGTCGACGCGATCACCGCCGACGAGACGTACAGCACCGGCATCGCCCTGGTCACCACGGCCCTGTCCTACGTGATCTTCCCGGTGGCCGCCTGGGCGGGCGGCGCGCTGATCGGCCGCGAGCTGGAGAGCGGCACCGCCCAGCTGGCCTGGACCCAGTCGGTCACCCCGACCCGCTGGCTGGCCGCCAAGCTCGCCGTCCCGGCCGCCCTGCTCACCGCCGGCACCGGCACGCTCGTCCTGATCAACCGCTGGGCACAGGGTGACGGCAACCCGAACCTGGTCGGTGACTGGTACTTCGAGGACGTCTTCCTCGGCATCGGACCCACGACCGTCGGGTACGCCCTGGCCGGCCTCGCCCTCGGCACCCTCGCCGGGCTGCTGCTCCGCCGGGCCCTGCCCGCCGCCGGGGTGGGCTTCGCCGCCGCGTTCGTCCTCTACAACCTGCTGGAACGCCACCGCGAGAGCCTCTGGCCGACGGCCGGCCGCAGCCCGACCCACAGCTCCGAGCTGCCGCGTTCGGCCTGGCAGACGAGCAGCGCGACCTTCCACCCCCGGTCCCACTTCTGGCCCCTCCAGTACGCCGAGACCGGCATCGCCGTCGCCGTCGCCGCCGCCGCGACCCTCGCCGCGTTCTGGCTGCTGCGCCGCCGCACCCCCTGAGACCTCCGGTCCGTACGTCCCTCCACGGGGGGAGGGACGTACGGACCGGACATACCCGCGGGGATGTGGACGCCCGCGAGCCGCCCCCCGATTTCCCACACGCCATGTCTCCGTAACCATTGGTTCAGACGGACTTGCGACGCTCACTCAATGACCGCCGCCGTGCCAGCGCCTTCGCCGCCGCCGGAGGGGAACGCGAGGAACGGGGATGCCCGACGCCTCCCCGCGACGCTCCCGCCCGCGCTCTCCGACGCGCCCATTGGTCTGGATGCGCGGAACAATGGACATATGAGCCAGCCCACAAACGCCCAGGCCAAGGTCCAGCACGCGCAGCCCTCCGTGGGCTCCATAGCGGCGCACCGCCCGCACACGGTCACCTCGGCGGTCGTCTCCGACCTGGAACCCGACATCGACGCCGACCTCGACGCGTACGAGGTCACCGAGATCGAAGGTGTCCAGCTGCCCCAGGGCCGCTTCCTGGACCGGGAGCGCAGCTGGCTTGCGTTCAACGAGCGGGTGCTCGAACTCGCCGAGGACCCGAACACCCCGCTCCTGGAGCGGGCCAACTTCCTGGCCATCTTCGCCAGCAACCTGGACGAGTTCTTCATGGTCCGCGTGGCCGGACTGAAGCGCCGCATCGCGACCGGTGTCGCCACCCGGTCCGCGTCCGGCCTCCAGCCCCGCGAGGTCCTGGAGATGATCTGGGCCCGCTCCCGCGAGCTGATGGCCCGGCACGCCGCCTGCTACCACGAGGACGTCGCCCCCGCCCTCGCGGAGGAGGGCATCCACCTGGTCCGCTGGAGCGAGCTGACGGAGAAGGAGCAGGCCCGCCTCTTCACCCTGTTCCGGCACCAGATCTTCCCGGTCCTGACCCCGCTGGCGGTCGACCCCGCGCACCCGTTCCCGTACATCTCCGGGCTCTCCCTGAACCTGGCCGTACGGGTCCGCAACCCCGTCACCGGCACCCCGCACTTCGCCCGCGTGAAGGTGCCGCCGCTGCTCTCCCGCTTCCTGGAGAGCTCTCCCGGCCGGTACGTCCCGATCGAGGACGTCATCGGCGCGCACTTGGAAGAGCTGTTCCCGGGCATGGAGGTCCTGGAGCACCACGCCTTCCGGGTCACCCGCAACGAGGACCTGGAGGTCGAGGAGGACGACGCGGAGAACCTGCTCCAGGCCCTGGAGAAGGAGCTCATGCGGCGCCGGTTCGGGCCGCCGGTGCGCCTTGAGGTCGAGGAGAACATCAACCAGGAGGTCCTGGACCTGCTGGTGCGCGAGCTGAAGATCAGCGAGGCCGAGGTCTACCCGCTCACCGGCCCCCTGGACCTCACCGGCCTCTTCCGTATCGCCTCGATCGACCGACCCGAGCTGAAGTACCCGAAGTTCGTCGCGGGCACCCATCGCGATCTCGCCGAGGTCGAGTCGGCGTCCGCGCCGGACATCTTCGCCGCGCTGCGCAACCGGGACGTACTGCTGCACCACCCGTACGACTCCTTCTCCACCTCCGTGCAGGCGTTCCTGGAGCAGGCGGCCGACGACCCGGACGTCCTCGCGATCAAGCAGACCCTGTACCGCACCTCGGGCGACTCCCCGATAGTCAACGCGCTCATCGACGCGGCCGAGGCCGGCAAGCAGGTCCTCGTCCTGGTCGAGATCAAGGCCCGCTTCGACGAGCACGCCAACATCAAGTGGGCGCGCAAGCTGGAGGAGGCCGGCTGCCATGTCGTCTACGGCCTCGTCGGCCTGAAGACGCACTGCAAGCTGTCCCTGGTGGTCCGCCAGGAGGGCGAGACGCTACGGCGCTACAGCCACGTCGGCACCGGCAACTACCACCCGAAGACGGCGCGGCTCTACGAGGACCTGGGCCTGCTGACCGCGGACCCGCAGGTCGGCGCCGACCTGTCCGACCTGTTCAACCGCCTGTCCGGCTACTCGCGCCGGGAGACCTACCGGCGGCTGCTGGTCGCGCCCAAGTCCCTGCGCGACGGTCTGGTCTCGCGGATCAACAAGGAGGTCCAGCACCACCGTGCCGGACGTCCCGCATATGTCCGCATCAAGGTCAACTCGATCGTCGACGAGGCGCTCATCGACGCCTGCTACGGCGCGTCCCAGGCGGGCGTGCCGGTCGACATCTGGGTCCGGGGCATCTGTGCGATCCGCCCGGGCGTGACCGGACTGTCGGAGAACATCCGCGTCCGCTCGGTCCTCGGCCGCTTCCTGGAACACTCCCGGATCTTCGCCTTCGGCAACGGCGGCGAACCCGAGGTGTGGATCGGCAGCGCCGACATGATGCACCGCAACCTCGACCGCCGTATCGAGGCCCTGGTCAGGGTCACCGACCCGGCCCACCGCGCCGCGCTCAACCGGCTCCTGGAGACCGGTATGTCAGACACCACCGCCTCGTGGCACCTCGGCCCGGAGGGCGAGTGGACCCGGCACGCGACGGACGCGGACGGCCAGCCCCTGCGCAACGTCCAGGAGATGCTCATAGACGCCCGGAGGCGCCGGCGTGGCACAGCAACACCTTGATCCGACGGACCCCACGGCCGGGGCTGTGACGGGGGACGCCCTGGCGGGCTACCTGCGCGCCCAGGCCACGGAGTTCCTCCGAGCCCTGCGCCTGCACCGGGAGACCGGCGGCGGTGCGTCCAACGGCTCGGAGGAGTCCGTCGACGCGGCCCGGGCGCTACGCCGCTCGGCCCGCCGTGTCAGCGCCAGCCTGCACACGTTCCGCCCTCTGCTGGACGCCGACTGGTCGGAGGCCATCCGACCGGAGCTGGCCTGGCTCTCCGGCACGCTGGCCATGGAACACGCGTACGCGGCCCGGCTGGAACGCCTGCTGCTGGCACTGCACCGGCTGTCGGGGGCGACGGTGCTGCCGGGGCAGGCCGGTGGTTCCGACGCCGGTGGCGTCGCCGACGTGGCCGGCGTGGCCTCGGGCAGCCGCTCGGCCGACGCGACCGCCGGCGTGGCCGCGGGCGGTCGTACCGGTGGCGGGGCGGCCGTTCCGCAGAAGGCGGCAGCGCCGCACACGGGGCCCGCTGCCGCGACGGCCACCCCCGAGCGCGGCAACCTCACGGTGGGCGCGGCCAAAGCGGGCGCCCTGCTCGAACGCCAGCTCACGCTCGCCCGGACACGGGCGCACAGCACCGCCCTGCAGGCCCTCGGCTCCTCCCGCTTCCACGCCGTGGCCGACACCATCGCCGTACTGGCCAGCGAGGTCCCCCTGACCTCCGCCGCGGCCACCGCCGACCTGCGTCCCCTCGCGGCCGCCGCCGAGGAGCGGCTCACCGACGCGGTGGCGGCGCTGCCGCTGGTGACCGCGGGCCACCCCTACAACGCCGAGGCCCTGATCCACGGCCTGTCCCCGGACCCGGCACCGCATCCGCAGGACGCCCCCTGGCACCAGGTCCGCCTGCTGCTGCGCCTGCACCGCTACGCCCGCGAGGTCCTCCTCGGCGACGACGGCCCGGTGGACGTACGGCTGCTGGCGGCCGGCCAGTCCCTGAACCGGCACCGCGACGCCTCCGAGGCGGCCGCCGCCGCGGCCCAGGCGGCCCGCACCCCCCGCATCGCCCCGGCCACGGCGTACGCCCTCGGCGTGCTGCACGCCGACCAGCGGCACGAGGTGGAGGCGGCGCGGTTCGCCTTCCAGCAGTCCTGGCAGATGAAGACGGTGGGCGGGCCTCAGCGACCCTGAGGTCCGCCCTGGGAACCCCTGCACCACAGGTACTCCCGAAGGAGGCACTTTCCCGGTGACTCACCCGAACCAAGACCTCACCGTCCATGCGGCCGGCTGCGTCCTGTGGCGACGTTCGCCGGTGGACGGTGAGCTGGAGATATGCCTGATCCACCGACCGAAGTACGACGACTGGTCGCATCCCAAGGGCAAACTGAAACGTGGCGAGGACCCCCTCGAAGGCGCTCTGCGCGAGGTCGCCGAGGAGACGGGCCACCTGGCCGAGCCGGGCGCCGAACTCCCGACGCAGCGGTACATCGCCAACGACCGCCCCAAGGAGGTCCGGTACTGGGCGGCCGAGGCGGGTCCGGGCCGCTTCGTTCCCAACGCCGAGGTGGACCGTCTGCTGTGGCTCTCGCCCACCGCCGCACGGTGCCGTCTCAGCCAACCGAGGGACCGCCCACTCGTGGACGCCCTACTGGAGTCGCTGCGGCCGGCCTAGTCCGAAGCAACCCGCACAAAGTGTCGGCATACACCCGTGTCCTCGACGTAAGCGTTCCGTTACCTCACCGCACCGTCCCCAGGGGTTCACCCCCCGTTCATTCACGCCCTTCGGCGGCTTCACCTGTTCTGCCTAATTTCAGCCGTGCACGATGACGGACCGCGCCCCGGGGGGACGGGTCCGCGTCACCCATTCTTCGCACGCCGCCGGAATTCAGGACGGCGGCTCCCGGAAGGAACTCCCTCAGTGAAGCTTCAGCGCAAGAACCGGCGCGTCCTCGCTCTCGGCGCTCTCGCCGTCTCCGGCGCCCTGGCGCTCACGGCGTGCGGCTCCGACGAGACCGGCAACGGCGGCGGCGACGCCTCCTCCAGCGCCGGCGCCAGCAACATCAAGTGTGACGACGCCTCGGGCCAGGTGCTCGCCGACGGCTCCTCCGCGCAGAAGAACGCCGTCGACGCCTGGGTCAAGCAGTTCTCGTCCGCCTGCAAGGTGGAGATCAACTACAAGGCCGGCGGTTCCGGTGCCGGTGTCACCGCGTTCACGCAGGGCCAGATCCCGTGGGCCGGTTCGGACTCGGCGCTGAAGCCCGAAGAGGTCGAGGCCTCCAAGAAGGTCTGCTCCGGCGGTCAGGGCATCGACCTGCCGATGGTCGGCGGCCCGATCGCGCTCGGCTACAACGTCCCGGGTGTGGACAACCTCGTCCTGGACGCCCCGACGATCGCCAAGATCTTCAACGACAAGATCAAGAACTGGAACGACCCGGCGATCGCGAAGCTCAACCCGGGCGCCAAGCTTCCCGACCTGAAGATCCAGGCCTTCCACCGCTCCGACGAGTCCGGCACCACGGACAACTTCACCAAGTACCTGATCGCCACCGCCAAGAGCGACTTCCCCTACGAGGGCGGCAAGGCCTGGCAGGCCAAGGGCGGCCAGTCCGCTCCGCAGTCCTCCGGCGTCGCCGCGCAGGTCAAGCAGACCGCCGGCGCGATCGGCTACTTCGAGCTGTCCTACGCCAAGAACGGCATCAAGGCCGTCTCCATCGACACAGGCGCCGGCAAGCCGGTCGAGGCCACCGTCGAGAACGCCACGAAGGCCATCTCGGACGCCAAGGTCGTCGGCACCGGCAAGGATCTCGCCCTGGAGCTGAACTACGCCACCAAGGCCGAGGGTGCCTACCCGATGATCCTCGTCACCTACGAGATCGCCTGCGACAAGGGCAACAAGGCCGAGACCCTGCCCGCCGTCAAGGCCTTCCTGCGCTACGCGGCCTCCGAGGACGGCCAGAAGATCCTCGCCGAGAACGACTACGCGCCGATGCCCGAGGACATCATCGCCAAGGTCCGCACGACCGTCGAAAGCCTGAGCTGACCTGAGAGTGCGGTCCGGTCTCCAGGGACCGGACCGCACCGTCCGGTGCACCGCCGCCAGGGGCCGCACACCACGTGCGGTTCCGCAGACCGGAGAACCCGATGGACACAACACAGATAGCTGACGCACCTCCCCCCACCCCCCAGCCGTCCGCGACCGAGCAGAAGCGCGCGGCCCGCGGTGCCACCCGACCCGGAGACCGGATCTTCCTCGGCCTCTCCCGCGGTTCGGGCATTCTGCTGCTGGTGATCATGGCCGCGATCGCGGGCTTCCTCACCTATCGCGCCGTCCTCGCCATCAGCAAGGACGAGGGCAACTTCCTGACGACCTTCGAGTGGAACACCGGTGTCAACCCGCCGGTCTTCGGCATCGCGGTCCTGGCCTACGGCACGATCATCTCCTCGATCATCGCCATGGTCATCGCGGTCCCCGTCGCGGTCGCCATCGCGCTGTTCCTCACCCACTACGCCCCGCGCCGGCTGAGCGGTCCCATCGCCTACGTGATCGACCTGCTCGCCGCCGTGCCGTCCATCGTCTACGGCCTGTGGGGCGCCCTCATCCTCGTACCGCACCTGGGCGGCCTGTTCGGCTGGCTGGACGACTACCTCGGCTGGACCGGCATCTTCGAGTGGCAGGGCGGCGCCGCGCGCTCCATGCTCACCGTCGGCATCCTGCTCGCGATCATGATCCTGCCGATCATCACCAACGTGAGCCGCGAGGTCTTCCGCCAGGTCCCGCAGACGCACGAGGAGGCGGCCCTGGCGCTCGGCGCCACCCGCTGGGAAGTGATCCGCATGTCGGTCCTCCCCTTCGGCCGCTCCGGCGTGATCTCCGCCTCGATGCTCGGCCTCGGCCGCGCCCTCGGCGAGACGATGGCCGTCGCCACCGTGCTCTCCCCCGACTTCCAGATCCACGCCAGCCTGCTCGACCCGGGCGGCGGCACCTTCGCCCAGAACATCGCCAGCAAGTTCAGCGAGGCCACCGAGTTCGGCCGTGACGCGCTGATCGCGTCCGGTCTGGTCCTGTTCGTCATCACCCTGCTGGTCAACGGCGCGGCCCGCGCGATCATCGCCCGCCGCAAGGAGTACTCGGGGGCCAACGCATGAGCACCGCACCCACCCTCGCCCCCAAGCGCCGCAGCACCCTGCGCGGCGGCCAACTGCCCAAGTGGGCCCCGTGGGCCATCGCCGCCGGATCCGTCGCCCTCGGGCTCGGCATCAGCGCCGCCGCCGGCCTGAACAGCAGCATCCAGTGGCTGCTGATCGCCGCGATCCTCCACATCCTCGGTACGTACACCATCGCGGCCAAGGTCGAGAACCGCCGCCAGGCCAAGGACCGTGTGGTCACCTCGCTGGTGTGGGTCGCCTTCCTGCTCGCCGTGGTGCCGCTGGCCTCGCTGGTGTGGTCGACCGTCCAACGCGGCGTGAAGGTCCTCGACGGCTACTTCCTGAGCCACTCGATGGGCGTGGTCGCCGACTCGGAGCCGGGCGGCGGCATCTACCACGCCATCCTCGGCACGCTGGAGCAGGTCGGCCTCGCCACCCTGATCGCCGCGCCGATCGGCGTGCTCACCGCGATCTACCTGGTGGAGTACGGCCGCGGCGGCCTCGCCCGCGCCGTCACCTTCTTCGTCGACGTCATGACCGGCATCCCGTCGATCGTCGCCGGCCTGTTCATCCTCAGCATCATGCTGATCTTCGAGATGGAGCCCTTCGGCTTCGCCGGCTCGCTGGCTCTCGCGATCCTGATGATGCCGGTCGTCGTCCGTTCCACCGAGGAGATGCTCAAGCTCGTCCCGAACGAGCTGCGCGAGGCCTCGCTGGCGCTCGGCGTGCCCAAGTGGCGCACCATCCTGAAGGTGGTCCTGCCGACCTCGCTCGGCGGCATCATCACGGGCATCATGCTGTCCATCGCCCGTATCGCCGGTGAGACCGCGCCCGTGCTGCTGCTGGTGTTCGGCAGCAAGTTCATCAACTCCAACCCCTTCGAAGGCGCCCAGGCGTCGCTCCCTCTGTACATCTACCAGCAGTACGGATCGGGCGAGGCTCCGGCGTACGACCGCGCGTGGGCGGCGTCGCTGACGCTGATCGCGTTCGTGATGATCCTCAACCTGGTGGCCCGCGGCATCGCCCGCTGGAAGGCCCCGAAGACGGGCCGCTGACGCGGCCAATGACGACAGTCAGCGACCCGAAAGAAGCAGTGATTCCCATGGCCAAGCGCATTGATGTCAGCGGCCTCAACGCCTACTACGGCTCCTTCCTCGCCATCGAGGACATCTCGATGACCGTCGAGCCGCGCTCCGTCACGGCCTTCATCGGCCCGTCCGGCTGCGGCAAGTCCACGTTCCTCCGCACCCTCAACCGCATGCACGAGGTCACGCCGGGCGGCCGGGTCGAGGGCAAGGTCATGCTCGACGACGAGAACCTGTACGGCACCGGAATCGACCCCGTGGCCGTGCGCCGCGAGGTCGGCATGGTCTTCCAGCGCCCGAACCCCTTCCCCACGATGTCCGTCTACGACAACGTCGCGGCCGGCCTGCGGCTGAACGGCTCGCACAAGAAGTCGCAGCTGGACGACATCGTCGAGAAGTCCCTCAAGGGCGCCAACCTCTGGAACGAGGTCAAGGACCGTCTGAACAAGCCGGGCTCCGGTCTCTCCGGCGGCCAGCAGCAGCGTCTGTGCATCGCGCGGGCGATCGCGGTCGAGCCGAAGGTCCTCCTCATGGACGAGCCCTGCTCGGCCCTCGACCCGATCTCCACCCTCGCCATCGAGGACCTGATAGGCGAGCTGAAGGAACGGTTCACGATCGTCATCGTGACCCACAACATGCAGCAGGCGGCGCGTGTCTCAGACCGCACGGCCTTCTTCAACCTGGCGGCCGTCGGCCAGCCCGGCAAGCTGATCGAGATCGACGACACGGAGCGCATCTTCTCCAACCCGTCGGTCCAGGCCACGGAGGACTACATCTCCGGCCGCTTCGGCTGACAGACCCCTCGCGGTGCTGCATGGCGGTGCCACCGCGAGGCAGATAAAGGGCCCGCCCCCCGGCTCCCGGGGGGCGGGCCCCTGTCTGTGTCCGGGGGTGCGGCCGAACTCTCACGCACTCACATGACCCTCGGCATCCGTTCTCGCCAAGCTCCGGGCGCGTCTGGCCGGCCCCCGCCATCCGCACGTGCAGCGAGCGGTGCAGAAGGGGCCCTTCTCCACCATCGACGTGCGGTGCTCCTCGGGGTCGCGGTGCTTTCGGTGTGCCGTCGGTCCGTCCTGCTGCGCCACATCGACAACGTTACCCAGGGCAAGTAAGCGCAACGCCCCCGGGCGCCGTGACGAGGGCACCTACCCGTCGTTAACCGGAACGACAGGGGGCCCGTGACGGACGTACCGGCTGGGGGTAGGCAGGCGATGACGGAGCGGCAGCAGCACAGGCGGCGGCACGGGGCGGGCGTTGCGGCCGGGGTCCTTTGTCTCTGTCTGACGGGCAGCGGGTGCGCGAAGAACGGCACGGCGGCGGAGGACTCACGCGGGCGGGACTCCGTGGAGGTCGTGCGGCGCGCAGCAGACGCGCTCGTCGGGGCCCGGAGCTCCAAGACCCGTACGTCCATGGAGATGGCCACCGGCGGCACCCGCGTCACCATCCGCGGCGAGGGCGTGTACGACTTCCGCAAGCAGCTGGGGCAGCTGAAGGTGCTGCTGCCCCAGGACCCGGCGGGCGCCACCGCGCACCGGCCGATCATGGAACTCCTCGCTCCCGGCGCCCTGTACATGAAGAACCGCGGCGCCGGGGTGCCCGCCAACAAGTGGGTGCGGGTCGACACCCGGTCGCTGTCGGACGGGAACCTCGTCACCGGCGGGGCCACCGATCCGTTCGCCGCCGCCGAGGTGCTGCGCGGGGCGCGGACGGCGACGTACGTGGGAGAGGAAGACGTCGCCGGTACCTCGGTGCGGCACTACCGGGGGACGGCGGACCTCGGCTTCGCCGCTCAGGACGCGTCCGACGGGCACAAGGAATCCCTGGCGGCAGCGGCGAAAGGGTTCGCCACGGATCAGGTGCCGTTCGACGTCTATCTCGACGAGGCCGGCCGGATCCGCAAGATCCGGCACCGGTTCAGCTTCGTCAACGGGCAGCAGGGCGACGCCGTCGCGGTGGCCTCGACGACCCTGCTGTACGACTTCGGCGCCCCCGTCGACGTACGTCTGCCGGACGGCGACGACATCTACGCCGGCAAGATCGCGGAGGAGTGAGGGCCGGCGTATGCGTGCGTGACGGGCGTCAAGAACTAGCCCGTCCGTGCCATGCGCGGTGTGTAGGCCGCTCCCTACTCTAGGAAGTTGGTAACGGCAGAGAAGAGGTGATGCGCGTGGCTCCGGTCGGCGGTACGGCAGTTCAGGACCACGTGGCCCTCGCCGAGATCGAGCTGTGCGGAGAGCTGATCATCGCGGCCTCGACCGCCCGTGAGGACCGGCTCAGCCTGGAGAGCATCGACGAGGTGCTGAGAGTCGCGGAGGAGCGGGCAGCGGAGCGTGACGCGTCCGACGAGTGAGCTCGCTCTCACATCAGGGCGGGTCAGGTCCTCAGCAGTCGGCCGATCGCCTTCGTCGCCTCCTCCACCTTCGCGTCGATCTCCGCACCGCCCTTGAGGGCCGCGTCGGCGACGCAGTGCCGGAGGTGTTCCTCCAGCAGCTGGAGGGCGAACGACTGCAGGGCCTTGGTGGAGGCGGACACCTGCGTGAGTATGTCGATGCAGTAGACGTCCTCGTCGACCATCCGCTGCAGACCACGGATCTGGCCCTCGATCCGGCGCAGCCGCTTGAGGTGTTCGTCCTTCTGTTTGTGGTAGCCGTGGATGCCCCGGTCGTGGTCCGTCACGACCTCGGCGACGGCCGGTTCTGTCGCCTCTTCAGCGCCGGAGGGCGCATCCGCGCCGGCCTCGGTGGTCGTCATCGCGTCCTCCAGACAGAAACCGCTTCACATACCCCTACTGGGTATATCGTACCGAACTTTGCTGGGTATAGGGCCTGTGGCCGATACCGCGAACGGCCGCTGGACTGGACCACTGGGCAGCCCCTGTGCCGACCACTGTCCCTGATGGGCGACACTGGAGGACGGCCCATTAGCCGTGGCCGGATGATGCGCCTAGCATCAGCCTGACCGAAACCGATGCTTCCTGAGGACCCCACGTGCGATTTCGTCTGACCCCCCGGGAGACGAGCTTCTACGACATGTTTGCCGCGTCCGCGGACAACATCGTCACGGGCTCGAAACTCCTGATGGAACTGCTCGGGGCGGACAACGCCGGCCGGGCCGAGATCGCAGAGCGTATGCGGGCCGCGGAACACGCGGGTGACGACGCCACACACGCGATCTTCCACCAGTTGAACTCCTCGTTCATCACGCCGTTCGACCGCGAGGACATCTACAACCTCGCATCGTGCCTCGACGACATCATGGACTTCATGGAGGAGGCCGTCGACCTGGTCGTCCTCTACAACGTGGAGGAACTCCCCAAGGGCGTCGAGCAGCAGATCGAGGTGCTGGCGCGTGCGGCCGAGCTGACGGCCGAGGCGATGCCGAACCTGCGCACGATGGACAACCTCACCGAGTACTGGATCGAGGTCAACCGGCTGGAGAACCAGGCCGACCAGATACATCGCAAACTCCTCGCACACCTCTTCAACGGCAAGTACGACGCCATCGAGGTCCTCAAGCTCAAGCAGATCGTCGATGTGCTGGAGGAAGCGGCGGACGCCTTCGAGCACGTGGCGAACACGGTGGAGACCATCGCCGTCAAGGAGTCCTGAGGCCCGTCCATGGACACCTTCGCGCTGGTCGTGACCATTCTGGTCGCGCTCTTCTTCACGTACACCAACGGCTTTCACGATTCTGCGAACGCGATCGCCACGTCCGTCTCGACGCGGGCACTGACACCGCGGGCCGCGCTGGCGATGGCCGCGGTGATGAACCTCGCCGGTGCCTTCCTCGGCTCCGGTGTCGCCAAGACCGTCAGTGAGGGCCTGATTCAGACACCCGAGGGCTCGAAGGGGATGGGAATCCTCTTCGCGGCACTGGTGGGTGCGATCACCTGGAACCTGATCACCTGGTACTTCGGCCTGCCGTCCTCGTCCTCCCACGCCCTGTTCGGCGGCATGGTGGGCGCGGCGCTGGCCGGTGGGACGACGGTCTACTGGGACGGCGTACTGGACAAGGTCGTCATCCCGATGTTCGTGTCGCCGCTGGTCGGACTGTGCGCGGGCTATCTGGTCATGGCCGCGATCATGTGGATCTTCCGCCGCGCGAACCCGCACAAGGCCAAGCGGGGCTTCCGTATAGCGCAGACGGTGTCGGCCGCCGGTATGGCCCTCGGCCACGGCCTCCAGGACGCCCAGAAGACGATGGGCATCGTGGTGATGGCCCTGGTCATCGCCGACGTCGAGGACTACGGCGACCCGATCCCGGTGTGGGTGAAGATCGTGTGCGCCGTGATGCTGTCCCTCGGCACCTACGCCGGCGGCTGGCGCATCATGCGCACCCTCGGCCGCAAGATCATCGAACTCGACCCGCCGCAGGGCTTCGCCGCGGAGACGACCGGCGCGTCGATCATGTTCACCACGGCCTTCCTCTTCAAGGCCCCGATCTCCACGACCCACGTCATCACCTCGGCCATCATGGGCGTCGGCGCCACGAAGCGCGTGAACGCCGTCCGCTGGGGCGTCGCCAAGAACATCGTCCTCGGCTGGTTCATCACGATGCCCGCGGCCGCGTTGGTGGCGGCGGGGGCGTTCGGGGTTGTGAATCTGGCGTTCCTGTAGGGGGTGCGGCTTCAGCCCGCGGTCAGCCCGCGCGGTCTTTCCTTTCAGCCCGTCCGGTCTTTCCTTTCCGCCCGCCCGGTCTTTCCTTTCCGCCCGCCCGGTCTTTTCTTTCAGCCCGTCCGGCGTTTGAGGACAAGGCCCCTTAAGGGCCGGAGCGGGGGTCTGGGGGCGGCAGCCCCCAGAAGGCCGCGGGGTCGAAGGGGCAGCGCCCCTGAGGGATGGGACGGGTAGGGGCGGCGGGGGCGAGAATCTCCCGGTCCGCAGCCGGAGGATCACCGCACCACGGATGGAACCCCGATCCCCACCACCCCGTCTCGTTCCACGTAACCCCCCAGGAGGCGACATGGAACGGCGTACCTTCATCGGCGGCGGCGCAGCAGCGCTCACCGCCCTGGCAGCAACCGCCTGCAACGGCAACACCGGCTCCGACACGGGTGCAGGCGCAGCCACCCGCACGGAAACCACCAGCAAATCCGTGCCCGCCTCCCGCCCCCCGGTCACCGCCGCCGCCAATTGGACCGCCCTCGCCCAGGACCTCGACGGCCGCCTCATCCGCCCCGGCGACGCCGACTGGAAGTCCGCGCACCAGCTCTACAACACCCGCTTCGACTCCCTGAAGCCGGCCGCGGTCGCCTACGTCGCCCACCCCGACGACATACGCACCACCCTCGCCTACGCCCGCGCCCACCACTTCCAGGTCGCCATCCGCAACGGCGGCCACTCCTACGGCGGCTGGTCCTCCGGCAACAACCGCCTGATCATCGACGTCTCCAAGCTCAACCGCATCCGGGCCTCGGGCAACGCCGCGGTGGTCGGCGCCGGCTCCAAGCTCATCGACGTGTACCGCGCCCTCGCCGCGAAGGGCGTCACCATCCCCGCCGGCTCCTGCCCCTCCGTAGGCGTCTCCGGCCTCACCCTCGGCGGCGGCCACGGTGTGACGTCCCGCGCCTACGGCCTGACCTGCGACAGCCTCACCCAGGCCACCCTGATCACCGCCGACGGCAAGCAGGTCACCGCCAACGCCACCACCAACAAGGACCTCTTCTGGGCCCTGCGCGGCGCGGGCAACGGCAACTTCGGCGTCGTCACGGAGCTGCAGTTCAAGACCCACCCCGCCCCCCAGGCCGTAACGGCATACCTGACCTGGCCCTGGTCGAAGGCGACCGCGCTGATCAAGGCATGGCAGACCTGGGGCCCCAGCCAGCCCGACGAGATCTGGTCGGCCCTGAGCATCTCGAACCACGCCGGCGGCACCCCCACCATCTCCCTCGCCGCGTTCTCCCTGGGCACCTACGGCGAACTCCAGAACGCGCTGGACCGCCTCGCCGACGGCCCCGGCGGCCCCGGCCCCGCCAGCAACGTCGTCCTCAAGCGCCGCTCGTACAAGGAGTCGATGGAGCTGTACGCGGGCTGCTCGTCCTTCGCCTCGGACGCCCAGTGCCACCTCCCCGGCACCACCCCGGGCCGCGCCCCGCAGGGTGCGCTGCACCGTGAGACATACGCCGCGAAGTCGGACTTCTTCGACCGTTCCCTCTCCGCGGCGGGCATCCAGACCCTGCTGAGGCAGATGCAGTCGGTCCGCGGCGGCTCCGGCAGCATCGCCCTCACGGCTCTCGGCGGAGCCGTCAACCGCGTCTCCCCGACGGCAACGGCCTTCGTACACCGCCGCTCCCGCATGCTGGCCCAGTACATCGGCTCCTGGCGCGCCGGCACGACGGGCTCCGAGGTCCAGTCCTGGCTGGCCTCGGCCCACAACGCCATGCAGCCGTACGCCTCGGGCGCCGCGTACCAGAACTACTCCGACCCGGGCCTGACGGACTGGCGCAACGCGTACTACGGGGATGCGGCGACGCGCCTGACGAAGCTGAAGAAGCAGTACGACCCGAAGAGGTTCTTCACGCACCCGCAGGCACTGTAGGGGTCCGGACGGGTGAGGCCGGCCGCCGGGCGGGGGCGGCCGACCGCCGGGCGGGGGCGGCCGCAGCGGGCAGAGGCGGGCGGAGCTGCGGATGCCGCGGAAACCGACACCCGGCACCCGGCACCCGGCACCCGGTACCTGGCACTGGCACTGGCACTGGCACTGGCACTGGCACTGGCACTGGCACTGGCACCCGACAGTAGGCCCTGAACCCTGAGCAGGCCGGGCCCCGGCCTAGGCGGCCAGATCCCGCTCCTCAGCCTCCGCGGTCTCCTTCCGTGCCCCCGGGATCAGCGCGTCCTGCCCACCCACCCGGGACCGTCCCCGCGACTTGATCAGCCACCCGCCCCTCGGCGACCGCTCGATGGCGGACATCAGGGGCGTCAGCAGGGCCATGGCCAGCGGCGACAGCAGCAGGGCGACGGCCGTGCCGAGGGCGAAGCCGCCGACGACGTCGGTCGGGTAGTGCACGCCCATGTAGATGCGGCAGAACCCTTCGAGAAGTGCGAGGCCGATGCCGGCCAGCCCGAACTTCCGGTTGGCGACGAACAGTCCGACGCCGAGGGCCATGGCGATCGTCGCGTGGTCGCTCACGAAGGAGTAGTCGGTCTTGCCGGTGACGAGGACTTCGAGGCCCTGGTGATCGTTGAAGGGACGGGGCCGCTCGACGAATCCCCGTATGGGCACGTTCACCAGGACGGCGATCGCGGCGGCCAGTGGTGCCCACACGAGCGCGGCGACGGACGAGGCGGCGTCCTCCGCGCCCTTCCTCCGCACGGACCACCAGCACCACACGATGAGCAGGATCAAAGCGAGCAACAGCCCGTACTCACCGACGTATCCCATGACCCGGTCGAACCAGCGCGGCGCGTCCTTGGCCAGGCCATTGATGTCGTAGAGCAGCTCGACGTCGGGGTTCGACCCAGATTCTGCGAGTCCAGCCATGATGCCGCGGCCCCTTCATCTACTCTCCGGCGTATCTTGCGTACGCCGCTCCGCCCACCCCCGTGGTTGTGATCCGGCTACGTCAACAGGAACGCATGGCCCCTCTTGATACGTTCCACACTCCACTGAATGATCACGCAGACGTTATCGAAGAGAGACCCATCGCCGCAGCTCAGGGGGAGGGTTCACGCTATGCCTAAACCGTTGTGGGCAGCGCTTTCGCGCCATCCTCGGTCACCCGGGTGGCCCCGAAGTAGTCGGGGGTGTCGATCGGGTCGAACCGGATCACAGCACCTGTTCTCGGTGCGTCGATCATGTACCCGCCGCCGACATAAATCCCGACATGCCGGATGGCCCGGGAGTTGTTGAGGTCGTCCGAGAAGAACACGAGGTCCCCGGGCAGCAGTTCGTCCCTGGCCGGATGCGGCCCCGCGTTCCACTGGTCGTTGGCGACACGCGGCAACGAGATCCCGACACTTTCGTACGCCGCCTTGGTCAACCCCGAACAGTCGAACCGCCCACCGTCCTCGGCGGTACCGTCACCGCCCCAGAGGTAGAGGGTGCCGAGCTTCTTCTGGGCGTAGTAGATGGCGCCGGCGGCCTGCTTGGAGGGGTCGATGCGGGTCGTGGGCGCGGCGAAGCTCTTCTCCAGACTGCGGATCCGGGTGACGTAGTTCTGGGTCTCGGTGATGGCCGGAACCCCGCCCGCCCTTATGACGCGGTACGCGCCCGCGTTGTAGGCGGCGAGCATGTTGTCCGTGGTGTCGCCGGGGACGTCCTTGACGTACTTGGCGAGTTCGCAGTCGTACGACGCGGCCGACGGGATCGCGTCGTTCGGGTCCCAGATGTCGCGGTCGCCGTCGCCGTCGCCGTCGACACCGTGTGTGGCCCAGGTGCTCGGGATGAACTGGGCGATGCCGCGGGCGTCGGCGTGGCTGACGACGTCCGGGTCCCAGCCGCTCTCCTGGTAGAGCTGGGCGGCGAGCAGGGCGGGGTTGAGAGCGGGGCACAGGTTGCCCCACTTCTGCACGAGCGCCTTGTACGCGCCGGGCACGGACCCCTTGGCCAGGCCGACGCCGCCCTTGCCGACGCCGTTGACCAGGTTCCCGGCGACGATGTACACCCCGACGACGAGCAGCATCACGAAGCTCAGGCCGAGCGCGACCGCGACACCACCGGCCACCCATACTTTTCGCACGGCTCAACCCTCCCCCATATCGCCGCTGTTCAAGACCCTTTCCGGTGAGAGTGGCGTTATTTCACCGTGAAGCCCCGGCAGTCGATGCTGGCGTACTGCTTCGGACCGGTGACGTGAAGGAAGAGTACGGTCCAGTCCCCCGGGTCGTTCTCCACCGGGATGGCGTCGCCGTACTTCTTGCCGTTCACGACCTTCTCGAAGTCGTCGGGATATGTCAGCTCCACCCCGGCGTGGTTCTGGTCGGTTCGGTAGAGCTCATAGAGGTCGACGGGCTTGCTGGTGTACCCGAGGTCCAGGTTCTCCTGGAGCCCTCCTGCGAACGGCTTGCCCGTGTCCGGGTCGATCTCGTGCGGAGGCTTCACCGCTACAGCGACGTGGTACGTCTCACCGGCCTTCGGGGCGGCGTATCCCAGCCGCAGGGTGATCCGGCCCTTGCCGGACGTGTAGGGCGCGTTCGAATCGGCGGCGGCTATGGAGGTCTGGAAGTGCTCGTTGCGCTCCTCCGCCGGAAGCTGGCACTCGCCTTCTCCTCGCTGCGAGTTCTCGGCCGCGGTCCAGAAGTCGCGCGAGGGGTTCGTCTGTTCGACGTACGCGGGCGTTTTCACTTTCGTCCCGTCGTTCGCCGAAGTCGTGGGCGGCGTCGACGTGATGCCCGGTGTCGCCCCCGCCCCCTTGTCTTCTCCCTCGTTGTCTCCGGGCAGCAGCACGAGAGCGGTGACCGCCGCCACCCCCAGGGCAAGCCCCGCTGCTCCCGCGACCATCCAAGGCACGGAGCGAGGCCGTCGGACAGCTGACGGGGGCCGGCTCACCTGCGTGGGTGTATAGCCGTACGACGCCCCGGCCGTCGGCAATTCGTGCGTCCCCAGCGGCGGATGCGCCGGAGGCGTTGGCAGCGGGGCCCCGGCCTGTCCGTTCGGCGGCGTCTGTGGCACCGCCTCGGCCAGTGAGCCGAGCCCCGCGTAGAACGGGTCTTCGACGAGCGCCGCCCGCACTCCGCACCGTGCGATCACCTCACCGAGGGCCGGTCGCGCTGCCGGGTCCTTGGCAACGCACGCTTCGACCAGGGCGGCCAACTCCGGCTCCACGCCCGCGAGGTCGATGGGTTCGTGCACGGCCCGGTAGCTCACGCCGGCGGGCTCGCCCATGCCGAAGGGCGCCCGCCCGGTCACCGCGTAGGCGAGTGTCGCGCCCAGCGCGAACACGTCAGCCGCCGGTCCGACCGCGTTGTGCAACAGCACCTCGGGCGCGGTGAAACCTGGCGTACCCGGCGCGAACCCGACCTCGGTGAGCGCCGTCTGACCGACCCCGCGCGCGATCCCGAAGTCGATGAGCTGAGGCCCCTGGGCGGCAAGTATCACGTTCTGAGGCTTGAGGTCCCGGTGGGTGACACCGTGCGCGTGTACGGCCGCAAGCCCTTCGGCGAGGGCGGCGAACACCCCACGGCAGGTGTCGGCCGGAAACGCCCCCCGCTCCCCCACCGCCCCACTCAAAGTAGGCCCCGACACATACTCGGTCGCCAGCCAGTACGGCGCCGCCTCCAACGAGGCGTCGATCAGGTTCGCCGTATACGCACTCCGCACCGCCCGCACCGTCTCCACCTCACGCCGGAACCGGGCCAGCGCCTCCGGATGGTCGGTGATCTCGTCCCGGATGACCTTGATCGCGACGAGCCGCCCACCCGGCGAGCGAGCCAGGTAGACCTGTCCCATACCGCCCGCCCCGAGCCGCGCGAGCAGCGTGTACGCGCCTATGTGCGCGGGGTCCCGATCCTTGAGTGCGTCCACCGAACCGACCTTGCCACAGAGATCAGTTCGACGCGGAGTCCCTTTCCGCTTCGTGGTACAGCCCCGCCGCCTCCGCCCCCAACACCACGCTGTACGACACGTCCGCGGTGTCCCCACCCCCGTCGTGCCCGCCCAGCACCCCGACGACCGCCCCGTCCCCGTTGATCCACGGGCTGCCACTCGTCCCCGCGCTGAAGCCGGGACAGACGATGCGCTGCTGCGCGTGGTCGTGCAGGCCCGGCTTGTTGGTGCAACGCACCGGAGTCTCCCGGGTGTCGGGGTACCCCAGCACGGTCACCGCCGTGGCCCCCGTCGCCATCCCCGCGACGAACCGATTGCCGCCGACGACGTCCTCGACCCCTTCCCCACTCTCATCGGCGACGACGGCGAACGCCACGTCGCTGTCCTCGTCCTGCCCCTTGACCCACCCGTCCGGCCGGAACTGCCTGCCGACCGTCCACACCCCGTACGGCGCCTCCCCGTCCCGGTACCCGGGCACGAAGACCAGGTCCCCGTCGTCGGTCCCTTCCAGGCAGTGCGCGGCGGTGACGATCAGATCGCGCCGCGCGCTCTGCACAACGGACGCGGTGCAGAAGTGACCGCCCCGCAGACGGGCGCGGCGATCTGCGGGGAACAGCGCCCCGACCCGGGCGGACGGCGGAGCGGCGATCGCCGTGACGGTCACCCCGAACGGCCCCGGCCCGTCGCCCGCGGCCGCCGCAGAGGCCGAGGTGAGGGCGAGGAGGAGGCTGGTGGCGTAGAAGGGGAGACGGGACGGGTGGGAGGGGTGGGGACGGCTGGATGGGCTGGAAGGGCGGCTTCGTCGCTTCATCGGGGGTCACTGTGGCCCATGAAGGTGAGAGAAGCGTCAAACGTCCTTGCCGTTGGAGAGGAGAATCCCGGTGAGTCCGAAATCTGTGAGCCGAGAATCTCCATCGGCGACCCGAGATCCGTGAACTGCGATCCGTGAACTGCGATCCGTGGAAGGAAGACAAGCCCCGTGGCTGACATCCCCCCGAACCTCACCTGGGAGCGAGCCGCCCCGCCCGACGCCACCGGCCCGGGACCCTGGATCGAGATCGCCTTCGGCGAGGGCGAGGGCGACGACGGTGAGGCGCCCGTCTATCTCCGTGAGACCAGCGACCCGGACAACGTGGTCACCACCAACCGCCGCAAATGGGACGCCTTCGTGCTCGGTGTACAGGCGGGTGAGTTCGATCACTTCGTCGAGTTCGTAGAGGACGCGTGACCACCACAGCGCACTGCCAGGCCTGCGGGCGCCCGATCGAGAACTCCGGCGGGCCGGGCCGCACCGCCTCGTACTGTTCGCAGGCCTGCCGGCAGCGTGCCTACCGGGAGCGGCGGAAGCCGGCCGGCCTTCCGGTCAGGGAGCTGGTCTCGGACCTCGGGGACCGGCTGGCCCGGTTGCGCGTCGAACCGGCCGTCTCCTTCCACGCCGACGTCGAGGCCCTCTCACCCCGCTTCGCCCAGCTACGACGACTCGCCCGCGAGGCACGGCTGGACGGGCAGGCCAGACAGGGAGCCCAGGGCGCCGAAGCCGAGACCCAAGCCGAAGCCGAAGCCGAAAACGTCACACCCCCCGACGTGACGAATCCCGGCGTGGCAGAGCCCTGCGTGACGGAGCCCTGCGTGACGGAGCCCTGCGTGGCAGAGCCCGGCGTGGCAGAGCCCTGCGTGGCAGAGCCCGGCGTGGCAGAGCCCGGCGTGGCAGAGCCCGGCGTGACGGAGCCCGGCGTGACGGAGCCCGGCGTCACAACCCCCAGCGTGACGAATCCCGGCGTGACGAATTCCAGCGAGGACGCCCTCACCGGCCTCATCGAGGCCCACCGACACGAACTGCGCGTCCACTGCTACCGCCTCCTCGGCTCGTACGACGAAGCCGAGGACCTCACCCAGGAGACGTTCCTACGGGCCTGGCGCGCCCGCGAGGGCTTGGACGGCGTCGACAACCCGCGCGCGTGGCTGTACAAGGTCGCCACCAACGCCTGCCTGGACTTCCTGCGCAAGCACAACCGGCGTCCGAGCACCTACGAGCCGATCCCCGGCATGGACTCGGGCGACGGTCCGCCACCCCCGCGCATGCCCTGGCTGCAGCCCTTCCCGGACGACCAGCTGCCCGACACCCCCGCCCCTCACCAGCGGCAACCGGACGACGAGGCCGTCGCCGGCGAGACTCTCGAACTCGTCTTCCTCACCGCCATCCAGCAGCTCCCGCCCCGCCAACGCGCCGCCGTGATCCTGCGCGACGTCGCCGGCTGGTCGGCCCAGGAGACCGCCGACCTGCTGGACACGAGCGTGACCGCGACGAACAGCGCCGTACAGCGCGGGCGTTCGGCGCTGCGGCAGGCCCTGCCGGGGCCGCGTGAGGGCTGGTCGGTCGTGGCGCCCGGCGCCGAGGACCTCGCCCTGCTCCAGCGGTACCTGGACGCGGCCGCCCGGGCCGACTTCGACGCCCTGGCCGAGCTGGTGCGGGAGGACGTGGTGCTCACGATGCCGCCGAACCCGTTCTGGTTCACCTCGCGCGAGGCGATGCTCGCGTTCGTGCGGCCCAGCCTGGACCCGGCGTCGCCGATGTTCGTCGGTCACTGGCGCCACCTTCCCGTGCGCGCCAACGGCCAGTTGGCGGTGGCCGGCTACCTTCAGCGGCCCGGGACCAGCGTGTTCCGGGCACAGCTCATCGACGTCCTGCGGGTGGTGGAGGGGCGTATCGCCGAGATCACGACCTTCGAACCGCACCTGTTCCCCGCGTTCGGACTGCCGATGACGCTTTCGGACTGACGCTTTCGGACTGACGCTGTCGGGCTGACGCTGTCGGGCTGACGCTGTCGGGCTGACGCTTAGAGGAGCGATGAGTTCGCCGCCGCGGCACGTCTCATGGGTGTCGGGCGCACACGGCGCCCCCACCCAGGAGGCGAACAGCCATGCAGAACAACACGCTGACGGGCAAGGTCGCGATCGTCTACGGCGGTTCCGGTTCCCTCGGCGCCGGGATCGCGAAGGCCTACGCGGCCGCCGGCGCACGTGTCTTCCTCGTCGGCCGTACGGAGGCCACGCTGGCGAAGGCCGCCGCCGAGGCCGGTGCCGAAGCCGATGCAGCGGCCGGTACCGAAGCCGACGCCGTTGTCGCGTACGACGTCCTCGACGCCCGTGACGAGGAGGCCGTCGAGGCACACGCGGCGTCCGTCGTCGAGCGGGCGGGCCGGATCGACATCTCCGTCAACCTCGTGCCGCGCGGCGACTGGCACGGCGTACCGCTGACCGAGATGTCGGTCGAGCAGTACACGCGTCCGGTGGTGCAGGGCATCGCCTGCCAGTTCATCACCGCGCGGGCGGCGGCGCGCCGGATGACCGCGCAGGGCTCGGGCGTGATCCTCTCCCTGGACAGCGGCTCGGCCAACGGCAGCCCGATGATGGGCGGCACCGCCGCGGCGGACGGCGCGATCGACGCGCTGATCCGGCAGTTCGCGCAGGAGGTCGGACCGGCGGGTGTGCGGGTCTGCGGTATCTGGACCGCCGGCGTCACCGACAGCCTCACTCCCGAGAAGCTGGCGTCCACGGGCGCCCCCGGCCTGGACGAGGCGGGCGTGGCGGGCATCCGCTCCCACCTGGACGGCCTGCGGATGACGAAGCGTTCGCCACGGATCGCGGACGTCGCCGCGCTGGCGACGTTCCTCGCCTCCGACGCCGCCGTCTCCGTCACGGGCACGTGGATCAACGCGACGGCGGGCATGTTCGCCGACTGACCCCACCTCACCGGCATTACTTCCCACGTCATCGCGTCCGGCGGGCACGCCTGCCACGATCGTGACCGGAGGAGCCCGACCGACTGAACCGGCTGGATCGACTGAACCGGCTGGATCGGCTGGATCGGCTGCCGACTGGACCGACTGGACCGGCTGGACCGACTGAGAGGACACCATGCCCGCCTACGCGATAGCTCATCTCCGGAACGCCGCCCCGCACCCGGAGGTCGCCGAGTACATGGAGCGCATCACCGCCACCTTCGAGCCGTACGGCGGCCGCTTCCTCGTGCACGCCACACCGCACGAGACGAAGGAGGGCAGCTGGCCGGGGCACGTGGTGCTGATCGGCTTCCCCGGGATCGAGGAGGCCCGGTCCTGGTGGGACTCACCCGCCTACCAGGAGATCGCTCCCCTGCGCTCCCGGCACATCGAGGGCGACATCATCCTCGTCGAGGGAGTCCCCCAGGGTTACGACCCGGCGATCACCGCCAAAGCCCTAAGGGACGGACTCGCGACCGAGTAGCAGTACTCGGCACTCGGCACTCGGCCCTCCCGCCTCGCCCTCCCCCCTCCCCCTCCCGCTGCCACTGCCACTGCCACTGCTCAAGCCGTCAGTTCCACCAGGCCGGCCGACACCTGCCGGACGACCGGGTCCCGCCGGATGTACCACTCGGTGCCGAGGATCCCCTCCCGGACGGCCTCCGGGAGACCGGCGAGCAAGCCGGGCGCGGAGGTTCCCCGTTTCACCTCGGTGCGATGAGCCAGTACGGCGGCCCACTTCTGCTTCAGCCAGGGGCCGACGTCGACGGTCGCGGTGACCCACTCGTCCGGGACCGTGTTCATGCCCTTGCCCGCACGGGCCAGTTCGTTCAGCGAGGCGAGGGCCGAGTGCGGGTGGGTGGCCAGGTAGAGGGCGCTCGGCTGCCAGGGGGTACCGGCGTGCGGGTAGAGGCGTTCGAAGCCGGCCGCCTCGACGGCGAGCGTGGTGACGCGGTGGGTTTGCACATGGTCGGGATGGCCGGTCAGGCCGCCGTACGCGTCATGGGTGACAACGATCTCCGGGCGGAACTGCCGGATATGGGCCACCAGCCGCCCCACCGCCTCATCGAGCGGTGCCTCGTACAGACGAGGGCTGTCCGGAGCGGACGACGGCACCCCGGCATCGGCGTATCCGAGCATCCGCGGCTCCCCGGCGCCGAGAATCCGCAACGCCTCGGCGAGTTCGGCGCCACGGCGCGTGTCCGGCGTCCAGGTCGCCGTCACCACGGCGGTGCGGGCGCCCCGGGCGGCGTGCCGGGCGAGGACTCCGCCGGAGAACAGGGACTCGTCGTCCGGGTGGGCAAAGACCGCGAGCAGGCTCGGCAGGGTCATCGAGCGTCACCTCCGCGTACGTCCTACCCCTGGGTGCGAGAGCTCAGGCGAGCGGACACGAGGAGTCGGAGGCGGCCGGACTACGCACCGACGACCGAGTCCCCCACCCGCCAGGCAACTCCCGTCAGCTCCTCCGACACCGTCCACAACCGCCGCGCCACCCCCGCGTCACTGGCCGCCGCCGACCGCCCCACCAGCGTCGGCACGCCACGCATCTCGCCGACGCCGTCCGGGCCGACGTAGCTCGCGCCGGGCAGATCCTGGGTCGCCGCGTACAGCGTGGGCAGCGCGCCCGCCCTGTCGTCCTGGGCGAGGAACCTGTTGCCGATCTTCATGAGCCCGCGCATCAGCGGGTTGGCCGCATGGCTCTGGAGGTTGGTGGCGGCGTAGCCGGGGTGGGCGGCCAGGGCCCGGACACCGGAGCCGGACTCGGCCAGGCGGCGCTGGAGTTCCAGGGTGAAGAGGAGGTTGGCGAGCTTCGACTGGGCGTAGGCGCGCTGCGGGTCGTAGCCGGAGGTGAAGTCGAGGTCCTCGAAACGGATCCGTGCGTCGCCCCAGCGATGGGCGCCGGACGACACCGTGACCACGCGGTCGGTGATGTACGGCAGCAGCAGGTTCGTCAGCGCGAAGTGGCCGAGGTGGTTCGTGCCGAACTGCATCTCGAAGCCGTCCGCGGTCCGCTGCTGGGGCAGCATCATGACGCCCGCGTTGTTGATCAGCAGGTCCAGCGGCCGCCCCTGCCAGCCGTCCGCGAACTCCCGAACCGACGACAGGTCCGCCAGGTCCAGGCGCCGCACCTCGGTACTGCCGTTCACCGTCGCCGCTGCCGCCCGGCCCCGCTCCGGATCCCGTACGGCGAACACGACGTGCGCACCCGCGCGGGCCAGCGCGTCGGCCGCGGTGAGGCCGATTCCGCTGTTGGCCCCGGTGACGACGGCCGTGCGGCCGACGAGATCGGGAAGCCGGGTCGCGTCCCACGCACCGCTCTTGCCCTTGCTCCTGCTGTTGCTCTGTGTGTTGTCAGCCATGCTCCCGAATGTAGGCGCCGCCAACAATGCTGTCAATGACAACAAAGGTGGCAATGCCAACAATGATGGCGCCGCCAACATCAAGCTACGATGGTGCGCATGCCCGAGAGCCGCCCCTACCACCACGGAGACCTGCGCGCCGCCCTGCTCGCCGCAGCGGAACGCACCCTGCGCGAGAAGGGCACCGGCTCCCTCTCGCTGCGGGAACTGGCCCGCGAGGTCGGCGTCAGTCACGCCGCACCCGGCCGGCACTTCAAGGACAAGCAGGCCCTGCTGAACGCCCTGGCCCTGGCCGGGTACGAGCGGCTGGCCCAGACCCTGAACGCCGCCGAGGACCCCGCACTCCCCCTGGAATCCCGGCTCACCGCCCTGGCCCGGGCCTACCTGCGCTTCGCCATCGACAACGCCGAGCTCCTGGAGGTCATGTACGCCCGCAAGCACGACCCGGACGCCTCGGAGCAGATGGCCGTCGCCGTCGAGCGGACGATCGGCAGCCTCGAACACGTCATCGCGGACGCCCAGAAGCGCGGCGAGATCATCGCGGGCAACCCCGAGGAACTCAACCTCGTCACCGGCTCCGCCCTCCACGGCGTGGCCGCCTTCATCGCCGCGGGCTGGCTGACCCCGGAAGCGGCACTGGCCGGCGTGGAGGGACTGGTCCACCACCTGCTGCACGGCTTGAAGCCCCGCTGACGACAGGGGGCGCCCCTTCCGGACTGACGCTCCGTCACCACTCCTGACCGCCACGGACCGAGGCACCCCGGCGCCGCCCGTTCACCATCCCGGGATAGCCTTCACCCGCAGAACACGGGCACGATCAGTCACCCGACAGGCTCACCCGACCGGCCGCCAGAAACGGCACCCGGCGTGAAGGGGGCTAACGACGGAACCACACGACAGGTTCCGCTCAGGCCTCATTGCCCGGCGTGACCTGCCGTGATACACAGAGTGACCGTACGAGCTATTCGTACGAATCCCGCCCATCAATGACGCCAAGTCGACATACGACGGCGACAATGTCGGCGAGAATGATGCTGACCTCTGCGTGGCGCAGGGGACTGCGGAACTACCCAACAGGGGCGGTGACTTACATGTTCTTTGCGGCCGACAAGGGCGACATCAACACCATCATCGGCGGGATCGCTCCGGACTGGGGTCCCTTCGGGGCACTGGGGAACGAAGCGAAGACGATGATCCAGGTCGTCATGGCGGTCGCCATCCTGATCTGCCTCGGCATCGCCATCTGGGGCGCGGCCAAACAGCGCATCGGCGCCACGGCGCTGCGCGACACCTTCAGCGCCGAACAGGGCAAGGGACTGATCGTCGCCGGTCTGACGGGCGTCTTCATCATCGGCTCACTGGGCACGCTGTTCACCATCGTGTACGGCATGGCCGTCTAGCGCCCGCTCGCTCCTCCGTCCGTTCCGGGCGCGCCCGGTCCCCCTAGTCCCCCACCCACCCGTCGTGCCCACCGGCTGAGGTTGCGTTTCCCTGATGTCGAGTCACCACACCGCGCCCATGCGGGAACCAGCACGGCTACCGTCGTACTCCAACGTGTTTTCGTCCGACGCCGAGGGGGCGTACGCGGCATGAGTCTCGGAGACGAGCGGGAGCCCTCCGGCGGTTACGGAGGCACGGGCCAGACCCGGACACGGCTGCCCGAAAGCGGCGGTGACGTGTACGGAGGCGCGCGACGGGGCGGCCGCTCCTCGTCCCGGAGCCTGGTCACCGTGGTCGGCGTCGTCGTCCTACTCATCGCAGCGATCGCCTTCGCGAACCGTGGAAGTGACAACTCCGACTCAACCGGCGGGGACGAAAACCAGCCGAATTCCTCCTCCACAGCAGCAAGCGGCTCCCGGCCGGTACAGGGCAAGTCGGGGGGGATCCCGGCGGGGTTCGCCCAGGACCAGCAGGGGGCTGAGAGCGCGGCGGCCAACTATGCCTCGGCGCTGGGCTCCGACGGCATGTTCTACGCGTCCAGGCGCCACGAGATCGTGCAGACCATCGCCGACCCCAGTGCCCTTGACCGGCTCCAGTCCGGCTTCGACAACGACTACTCCGCGGGCTTGCTGAAGAGAATCGGCCTCAACGAAGACGGCAGTGCTCCTGAGGGCAAGACGTTCGTCAACCGCACCATGCCGGCCGGCACGAAGGTCACCTCCTTCAGTAGCAACACCGCCACGGTCGAAGTCTGGTGCAACGGCCTCTTCGGGCTCGCTGGTGACGACTCGACCAACCCCGTGACCAACAGCTGGTTCACCGTGACGATGAAGCTGAACTGGAGCGGTGGCGACTGGAAGGTCCTTGAGAGCGCCCAGAAGACCGGCCCGACCCCCGTCACCGGAGACAACCCCATTTCCGGGTCCGATGAGATCAGCAAGGCGGTCCAGGAGTTCGGAGGGTTCACCTATGCCCGGTAACCGTCACCGCGCGCTCAAGCTCACCGGCCTGGTCGCCGCTGCACAAGCCACGGCCGTACTGCTGGCCACCCGAGCCGTAGCCGCGCCCACGCCATCCCCCGCGCCGAGCGACGACCCCTGCTCTCTCATCGCAGGCCCTGCCAAGAAGTACTGCGAGCAGGAGAACGGATCCGGCGGCGGCACCGGCACCGGCCGCTCCCTGACCGACCCCACCGCCACCCTCGACCCCCTCTCCTCCCTCGCCAAGGGCTGCGCGGACGCCGCCTCATGGACCGTCAAGCAGCTCAGCGACGCGGTGAAGGAGACGGCGAACGTCGACTTCACGAACACCAAGTTCCTCCAGCAGTACGCGGTCGTCTTCGCGGCCTCGACGATCCTCACGCTCCTCCTCTGGCTCCTGGCCGTCGCCAAGCGAGCAGTCCGCGGCGTCCCCCTCACCACCGCCATCAGCGAAGCGATCGGCTTCCTCTGGCTGACGGTGCTGGCGTCCGCGTTCACGCCGCTGATCCTCTACACGGTCGTATCGGCCACCGACGGCGTCACGGACGTACTGGCGAAGACGACCGGCGACCAAACAGACACGTTCTTCGGCACCTTCGCCGGCGCCCTGGAAAAGGGCGAGGACATCGGCGGCGGCCCGATCATGCTGATCGTCGTCTCCCTGGTGAGCATCCTCGCCGCCGGCATCCTCTGGCTGGAGCTCGTCATCCGAGCCGCCCTGCTCTACGTCGGCGCCCTCCTCGGCACCGTCGTCTACGCGGGCCTGGTCGACAAGAACCTGTGGGGCCACGTCCGCCGCTGGGCCGGCATCATGATCGCCGTCATCCTGGTCAAGCCGGTCATCGTCATAGTCCTCGGCCTGGCCGGCGCGCTCTCCGCCGACGACGGCCCCAACGCCTTCTCCGCCGTCGTCTCGGGCCTCGCCATCATCCTGCTCGCCATCTTCGCCAGCGCGATGATCTACCGCTTCGTACCCGGTTTCGGCGACGAACTCGCCGGCTCCCGCAACAACCGCATCATGCGCGGCGCCGAAGGCAAGGCCGCAGCCGTCATAAGCTCCCCGGCCACCCTCGTCGCCCAGGGCATCAAGACGCACAGCTCCCGCGCGGACAACAACGGCGGAGGCCAGTCCGGCGCCGCCCGCCCCTCGAACCCCGCCAGCGGCGGCGTCGCCGCACACAGCTCGCGCTCCTCGACCGGAGGCGGCGGATCTGTCCCCTCCGCCGCACCCGCACCCCGGTCGAGCAGCCCGGTGAACACCCCCCACGCCAGCAACACCCGCAACAGCAATCGTTCAGGAGGTGACGGGCGTTGACGACCGAGTCCCACGTGTCCCATCCGGTCACGCCCCGCCGTACGTATCTGATCGGCCGCGCCCGGCCGAACGCGGTCGTCGGCCGCAACCGCGAGACCGGCGAGATCTCGCTGATCATCGTGGGCGCGTTCCTCGGCATGATGTGCGGGCTCCTCGTCCCCGTCCTGTCCCTGCGCATCGCGCTGCTCACGGGCTTCCCGCTGCTCGCGCTGGCCGCGGTCTACGTGCCGTACAAGCACCGGACCTTCTACAAGTGGTTCGAGATCAACCGCAGCTACAAGCGCAGCCTGCGCCAGGGCACGGCCTACCGCTCGGCCGCCATCGAGGCCGGCACCCACATCGACGGCCGTGAGGTCGAGGTCGGCCCGCCGCCGGGCATCGGCCGCATCACCTGGCTCGCCGCCCCGTTCGGGCCCGACGAGATCGCCGTACTGCTGCACGCCGACCGCCGCACGGTCACGGCCGCGATCGAGATCGAGGGCCCCGGCGTGGGCCTGCGCGACTCCGAGGACCAGGAGGCCCTGGTCGACCGCTTCGGCACCCTGCTGAAGCATGTCGCCAACGGCGACGGCTTCGTGACGCGCCTTCAGATGCTCGCCCGCACCCTCCCCGCCGACCCGGACGCCCACGCCAAGGACGTCGCCATCCGCGGCGACGAGCGGTCCCTGGGCTGGCTGCAGCAGTCGTACGACCAACTCCAGTCGATGGTGTCGACGAGCAGCGAGCAGCACCGGGCGTACCTGGTCGCCTGCATGCACTTCACGCGCGAACTGGCCGCCGAGGGCATGGCGATGGCCCGCGCGGCCCGTCCGCACGGCGGCAAGGTGGACCGGGACGCCGGTCTCGCGGTCGTCATGGCGCGCGAGCTGACCGACATCTGCTCGCGCCTCCAGGAGGCCGACATCCGCGTCCGGCAGCCGCTCGGGCAGGGCCGTCTCGCCTCGCTCATCCACTCCATGTACGACCCGGACCACCCGATCGACCACATCCAGGCGATGACGAAGCGCAACGCCTGGCCGGCCGAGCTGGACGCCATGGAGCCCACGTTCCTCCAGGCCAAGACCCGGGAGTCCTCCACGCGCGCGCCCTGGTGCCACGCCACGGCCTGGGTGAAGGAGTGGCCGATGACCCCGGTGGGCGTCAACTTCCTGGCCCCGCTGCTCGTCCACACCCCGGACGTCATCCGTACGGTCGCCGTCACCATGGACCTCGAACCCACCGAGGTCGCCATCGAGCGCATGCTGACCGAGAAGACCAACGACGAGGCGGAGGCCAGCCGCGCCGCCAAGATGAACCGCACCGTCGACCCCCGTGACGTCGCCGCCCACAACCGTCTCGACCAGCGAGGCGAGGACCTCGCGAGCGGTGCCGCCGGGGTCAACCTGGTCGGCTACATCACCGTCTCCTCCCGCACCCCCGAGGCCCTGGCGCGCGACAAGCGGACCATCCGGGCGTCAGCCGGAAAGTCGTATCTGAAGCTGGAGTGGTGCGATCGGGAGCACCACCGGGCATTCGTGAACACGCTCCCCTTCGCCACCGGCATTCGGAGGTAGGACCTGATGCGGGACCCGCTGTCCGTCCTCACCGACGCCTTCACGTCCTTCCTCTTCGGGAAGGTCGAGACGACCCGGCTCCCGGTGCGTACGTCGACGGGCCAGGCCCAGGCGGTCTACCTCCCGACCGCCGCCCCCGGCCTCGGCGACTCGGGCGTCATCATCGGCCGCGAGGTGTACTCCGGGAAGGGCTACATCTACGACCCCTTCCAGCTGTACGGCCAGCAGCTCCCCGCGCCCCACTGGCTGGTCCTCGGCGAGTCCGGCAACGGCAAGTCGGCACTGGAGAAGACGTACGTCCTGCGCCAGCTGCGTTTCCGGGACCGCCAGGTCGTCGTCCTGGACGCCCAGGGCGAGGACGGCGTCGGCGAGTGGAACCTCATCGCGCAGGAGCTGGGGATAACGCCGATCCGACTGGACCCGACGGCGGCCCTGGACATGGGGATCCGGCTCAACCCGCTCGACCCCGCGATCACGACGACGGGCCAGCTGGCCCTGCTCCGCACGATCATCGAGGTCGCGATGGGCCACGGCCTCGACGAGCGCTCCGGCTTCGCCCTGAAGGTCGCGCACGCCTACGTCAACGAGACCATCATCGAGCGCCAGCCGGTCCTGACCGACATCGTCGAACAGCTGCGGCACCCCGAGCCGGAGTCGGCTGAGGCGATGAACGTCGCCATAGACGACGTGCGGGCGTGGGGCCTGGACGTCGCGCTGGTCCTCGACCGACTGGTCGACGGTGACCTGAGGGGCATGTTCGACGGCCCGACGACGGTCGGTATCGACCTGGACGCGCCCCTCATTGTGTTCGATTTGTCCCACATCGACCGCAACTCCATCGCCATGCCGATCCTGATGGCGATCGTCGGCGTATGGCTGGAACACACCTGGATCCGCCCCGACCGGAAGAAGCGCATCTTCCTGGTCGAGGAGGCCTGGCACATCATCAACAGCCCCTTCGTGGCCCAGCTGTTCCAGCGGCTGCTGAAGTTCGGCCGCCGTCTCGGTCTGTCCTTCGTGGCCGTCGTCCACCACCTCTCGGACGTCGTCGACGGCGCGGCCGCGAAGGAGGCGGCCGCGATCCTGAAAATGGCCTCCACCAGGACGATCTACGCCCAGAAGGCCGACGAGGCGAGAGCGACGGGCCGGGTGCTGGGCCTGCCCCGGTGGGCCGTGGAGATCATCCCGACCCTCACCCCCGGCATCGCGGTATGGGACGTCAACGGCAATGTCCAGGTCGTCAAACACCTGGTCACCGAGACCGAACGCCCGCTGGTCTTCACCGACCGCGCGATGACGGAGTCCTCCGCCGACCTCGACCTGACCGACGACGCCCTGCGCGCCGCCGAGCTGGAGGCCGAGGAGCGGGCGGCGGCCTTCGTGGAACAGCACCTGGGCGACTCCGAGTCGACGGTGGCGTAGGCGCAAGGGGAGGGCAGCGTGAGACCGGACGACCGCCGGGCACACCGGGACAGCCGTTACGGCCGGGACAGCCGGGACAGCCAGGGAGGCATCCCTGACGGCCTGCTGATCGGCATACTCGCCTTCCTTCTCGGCATGACCCTGCTGGTGTGGACGGCGACCGGCCTGGCGGCCCTGTTCGCGCACGGCGCCTGGCCCTCCGGCGTCACCTTCGTCCGCACCCCCCTGGCCATGCGCTACCTGGTCGAGGAGCCCCACGACATCCCGGGCGCCTGGCCGGACACACCGGCGGCCCAGCTGTCGGGGTACGGACTGTTCTGGGGCCTGTTCATCGGCCAGCTCATGGTGCTGGTCGTCCTCACCGTGTTCGTACTGGGGACGGTGGCCAGGTGGCGGGTGGTCAGAGCCGAGCGGCGCACGGGGAAGACGGAGGGCGCGGAAGAGCCGGGGCACCTCCCGGCCGACACCGGGACCGCCGTCTCACCGGCCCCGGCCGACCTGCCCGCGCCGCGGACGGAGCCCGGACCGACGGGGGCGTGGCAGGGCGGACACCAGCCGCAGGGGGCGCTTCCTGAGGCCGGCCGACCGACGACGGTGACGGCGGCCACGGAACACACGGCCACGGAACACAGCGAGGGGGCGGTGACTGAGGCAGTGCCTGCGGCGGAGCCCCACAGCCCGCTGCCCGCCATGCCCGCCGTACCGACGCGCGGGCGGGAAAAGGTCCTCGTGGCCCCGAAGGAAAGCCGCCGGCAAACCGCCATCCAGGCAGTCCTCGACGCCGACGGCCCCACCCTCGTAGTCACGTCGGACCCGGCCCTCTGGCAGGCCACCAAAGACGCCCGCGCCAAACTGGGCCCGGTCCACCTCTACGACCCCACCCACCTCTGCGACACCCCGTCCCGCCTCCACTGGTCCCCCACCACGGGCTGCGAGAACAAGGAAGTCGCCGTCACCCGCGCGGCAGCCCTCCTCGCACCGGTCCGCCCGACCGCCAAACTGGACCAGGCCCTCGCGGCGGCAGCCGAAACGCTCCTGCGCAGCTATCTGCACGCCGCCGCCATCGACGGCCGCACCATCCGCCACGTCCACCGCTGGTCCCAGGGCAACCAGGTCCAGGACGCCGTACGAACCCTCCGCACCAACCCGAAGGCCGCCCCGGGCGCGGCGGGCGAACTCGAAGCGGCCCTCACCGCGCACCCCGAACGCCGGGACATGGCCCAGGAGTTGACGACCCGGGCGCTCTCCGCCCTCCACACCGTCAACATCCGAGAGGCATGCACTCCAAACCGAACTGATGCGCTCGCCTTGGATTCCTTCATCGATGAAGGGGGCACGCTTTATCTGGTGGGTGAATCCATCGAGGACCCCCGAGCCAATCCGGGCGCCATGCCACTCCTGACGGCCCTCGCCGCAAGCGTGGTCGAGCGCGGCCGGCGCATGGCCGAACGGTCATCCTCCGGTCGCCTCGACCCACCAATGACGCTCGTCCTGGACGACGTCGCCGCCGTGGCTCCGCTTCCCCAGCTCCCGGAGCTGCTGGCCACCGGAGCGGACCGGGGTATGCCGACCCTGGCCCTGCTCCGGTCCCGGGAACAGGCCCGCTCCCGCTGGCCGCACGACGAGCTCCCGGTGTAGCCGAGCCCTACGGCCGCTCCAGCACGAACTCCAGCTCCGTCTCCTCCGGCCTCGCGGGCAACGGCACGACAAGGCCACTCGGCACGAACCCCGCCCGCCGGTAGAACCGCTGCGCCCGCCCGTTCTCCTCGTGCACGATCAGCCGCACCCGCTCGGCACCCCGCGCCCATGCCCACTCCAGCCCGGCATCGAACAGCACGTCGGTCAGCCCGCTGCCCCGCTCCTCGGGCCGCACGAACACCCCGACGACATGCCCCTGCTTCCGCTCCACCGGATACCCGGCCCAGTCGGGCACGCCCGGCTCCTCGACCAGCACGGTCAACGTCCCGACCCACCTGCCGTCCGGCCCCTCGGCGATGATCTGCTGCGCCCCGTCGGCCCCCTCACAGGCCCCGGCGGCCCGCCCCTGCCAGAAGGAGTCCGGCCGGGCCAGGGCCTCCTCGTATGTCTCAAGAAAGGCAAGCGACGCGACCGGATCCCGCAGCGCGGCAAGCCGCAGCTCCTTGGCGGCGGGCCACTCGTCGGCTCGTATGGACCGGATGACGTAGGACCCGGAGTTCAAGGTGCTCATGACGGCAACCGTAGTACCCGGGTACGACATCACTCACCCGGAATACTGCCCACGGCTCTGGGACAGCCGGGGAAGGAACCCGCACGATGGACCGCGTGACGCAAGAGCGAGCGACCGAACCCCTCACCCAGCACGTCCAGCGCGTCAGCCGGCGCATCCGCGCCTTCGACCAGCGCCACCCCCTCGTCTGGGACCTGCACCTCACCGGCTTCTGGGTGACGGCCGCCCTGATCGACTACTACGGCGGCGGCTGGCTCAACGTCACCCGGGACCCCGACAACCCGGGTTGGCTGGTCCTCGCCCTGAGCCTCGGCCTCTCCGTCCCCCTGCTCCGCCGACGCGCCCACCCCCGCGCCGTACTGCTCGTCATAGCCCCCTTCTCACTGGTCAACGCCTGGACCGGCATCGCCCTCCAGGCAGTCCTGCTCCAACTCCTGATCGTCTTCCACATCGCCCTGCGCCGCCCCACACGGAACCTGTGGTGGGCGACGGCCCTGATCACCACGCCCATCGCGCTGATGGCCGCCCGCCACCCTCAGGGCGGCATGGACAGTGACATCGTCCCCGTGCTGATGTCCATCGCCGTGGCGGCGGCGATCGGCATCACCGTCCGCACCCGCCGCGACCACACCGAGGCCCTGGAGGACCGCGCCCGCCGCCTGGAGATCGAACGCGACCAGCAGGCCCAACTCGCCGCCGCCGCCGAACGCGCGCGTATCGCCCGCGAGATGCACGACATCATCGGCCACAACCTCTCGGTCATCACCGGCCTGGCCGACGGCGGCCAGTACGCGGCCGCCAAGTCCCCCGACCGCGCCGCCCAGGCCCTGCACGCCATAGCCACCACCAGCCGCCAGGCCCTCGGCGAACTACGCCGCCTCCTCGAAATCCTCCGCGACGAGGACCACCCCGACACGCCCCACCCCGAACTCACTCCCCAACCCACCCTCACCGACCTGGACCACCTCATCAACGGCGTCCGCACCGCGGGCCTCCCCGTCCACACCACCGTCCAGGGCACCCCCAACCTCCCCCCGGGCCGCCAACTCACCGTCTACCGAGTCATCCAGGAAGCCCTCACCAACACCCTCAAACACGCGGGCCCCGGCACGACCGCGCAAGTACTGCTGTCCTACGAGGAGAAGGGCGCCGTCACCGCAACGGTGACGGACACCGGCAGAGGCGGCCCGCTCCCCGGCCCTACACAGCCCTCGGGCGGCCGCGGCCTACCCGGAATGCGCGAGCGAACAGCCCTGTACGACGGAACACTTGAGGCCGGCCCACGCCCGCACCCCGAACAGGGCTGGCGCGTCCACCTTCACCTCCCGGAGGAACCCCCGCAGTGACCACCGTCCTCATCACCGACGATCAGCCCCTCCAGCGCTTCGGCTTCCGGATGCTCCTGGAGAGCCAGGACGACATGACGGTGGCCGGCGAGGCGTCCAACGGCAGCGAAGCGGTCCGCATGACCGCGGAACTGAGCCCCGACGTGGTCCTGATGGACGTCCGCATGCCCGGCCTCGACGGCATCGAGGCCACCCGCCGCATCACCGCCGCCGGCGACCGCACCCGGGTCCTGATCCTCACCACCTTCGACCTCGACGAGTACGCCTACGCCGGCCTCCGCGCCGGCGCCTCCGGCTTCCTCGTCAAGGACGCCCAGCCGGAGGAACTCCTCTCCGGTATCCGCGCCGTGGCCACGGGCGACGCGGTGGTCGCCCCAAGCCTGACCCGCCGCCTCCTGGACGCCTACGTCCACCACCTGCCGACCGAGAACCCCACCGACAGCCCCGAACCGACGCCCCTGGACACACGCCTGACCACCCTCACCGACCGCGAGCTCGAAATCCTCACGGTGATCGGCAGGGGCTGGACGAACACGGAGATAGCCGAACGCCTCCACCTCGCCGAATCGACGGTGAAGACCCATGTGGGCCGCATACTCGCGAAAACGGTCTCACGGGATCGAATTCAGGCGGTGATCCTGGCGTACGACGCGGGACTGGTGAAGCCGTCCTGAAATGCGAAAAGGCCCACACCATAAGGTGTGGGCCTTT
>NZ_JAQMYP010000026.1 GCF_028369295.1 Streptomyces sp. HD | reverse complement strand
GGGGGGGTGGCTTTGTTTTTGGGGGGGGGGGGGGGGGCCGCCAAAAAAACCCCCCCCCCCCCCCACAGCACTTTTGCGGTTCCTATGAGCCGGGTAAGGTTAGGTTAGCCTCACCGATCAAGGGGATGGCACATCGATCCCACCGGGAGGTGAACCGCGTGTACGTCTGCAGTTGCTTCGGCATCACCGAGCAGCAGGTCAAGAAGCACGCGGAGGACGGCGCCTGTACCCCCCGCCAGATAGCTTCGGCCTGCAAGGCAGGCACGGACTGCGGGTCGTGTGTACGCCGCATTCAGGCACTCCTCGGCAGGGGCGCGTGCCCTCGCCGTGAGCTGGCCGACCAGGGGCAGCCGATGCTCACCGACCTGGCGGACGCCGCCTAGCCGGGCTGCTCGCTAGCTGGGCTGCTCGATCTGCTGCGCGAGGTAGAGCGCCTCACCGAGTTTGTCGATGAGCTCCAGCTGCGTGTCCAGGTAGTCGATGTGGTGCTCCTCGTCCTCAAGGATCGACTCGAAGATGTTCGCGGACGTGATGTCGCCCTTGTTGCGCATCACCTCGATGCCGCGCTTGAGGCGGTCGATCGCCTCGATCTCGACCTGCCGGTCGGCCTGGAACATCTCGGTGACCGTCTGTCCGACCCGCACATGGAACAGTCGCTGGTAGTTCGGCAGGCCGTCCAGCATGAGGATGCGCTCGGTGAGCTTGTCCGCGTGCTTCATCTCGTCGATGGACTCTTCACGCGTGTACTTGGCGAGCTTCGTCCAGCCCTTGTTGTCCTGGATCCGGTAGTGCAGCCAGTACTGGTTGATCGCCGTCAGCTCGCCGGTCAGCTGCTCGTTCAGAAATTCGAGGACCTCGGGGTCGCCCTGCATCGCAGAGGCTCCTTCCACGCGGGGGAACTGGCTGGTTGCGCCGCATGATTGCACCGGCGACGTAGATCGTCCAGTAAGTCTTCACTTAGTAAGTAAGTGCATGCTTAGTCCGCTTTGTTGCGGATTGTGGATGGGTGTGGTCAGGTGCACTGCTCCCGGTCTGTCAGGATGGAGTCATGGGTCAGCCGGTGGAGCGCGAAACTGGAGAAGCCGCACACTCCGAGCTTCCGCCGGGACAGCGGGTGCAGCGCGGCTGGCCGGTCACGCACTACGGCCCGGTCCCCAAGTTCCGCCCCGAACGCTGGGAGTTCAGGGTGTTCGGGTCGACCGCCGATGGCGAGAAGCACTGCTGGACTCATGACGAGTTCGCGGCCCTGCCGTACACCACAGTCGTCGCCGACCTGCACTGCGTCACGAAGTTCAGCATGCTCGGCGCGGAGTGGGGCGGCATCCCGGCTCGTACGATCCTGGAGATCGCCCCTCCCGCCCCGGCTGTCACACATGTGATGGTGTGGGCGGAGTACGGCTTCAGCTCCAACCTCCGCCTCGCCGACTTCGCCTCCGAGCGCACGATCTTCGCGACCCACAAGGACGGCGAACTCCTCACGGCGGAGCACGGCTTCCCCCTCCGTCTGGTCGTCCCCCATCTGTATGCCTGGAAAGGGCCCAAGTGGGTCCGCGGCGTGGAGTACATGACCGCCGACCGCCGGGGCTTCTGGGAGGAGCGCGGCTACCACAACATCGGCGACCCGTGGAAGGAACAGCGCTACTCGTACCAGGAGGAGCCCGGGGACGGCCCCGAGCTCTGACTCCTGCTCCTGCGCGGATTCTCCGTCGTGCTCTCGCCGGTCCTCAGTGGTACTGGTGCACCACCGCGTGCCCCTTGCCGCGCCCGATCATCCACTTGTTCACCGGCGTGGTGAGAACGAAGGCGACGGCGAGCGCGATCGCCAGCACCCACCAGAACAGCGGGTCGGTGAGCCCGGCGTCCATGGCGCCCGGCCAGAGCACGATCACACCGTTGTCGACCAGCTCCATCACGGCGATGGACAGGGTGTCCGCGGCCAGCGCCACCTTGAGCGCGGCGCGCATGCCGACGCCGGCCTTCAGTACGCCGCGCAGGGTGAGCGCGTAGCCGAAGAAGAAGGCGAGGACGATCGCCAGGATCAGCGTCGGCACGGCGCCCCAGCCGAGCGCGGTGCCGATCACCATGCCCAGCACCTCGCCGATGGCGCAGCCGGTGAGGCAGTGCAGAGTGGCCCGGACGGCCATCGCCCAGGTGCTTGCGGCGGCCACCTCGTGGTGGTGAGCGTGTGCCGCGTGCGCTTCGTGCTGCATGACTGCCCCCAATGCCAGGTTACGGTTCCTGTACCGAACGGGAACCGTATACCCCATGGGGGTATTCCGTAGCGGGCTATGAATCCCGAAGTTTCTTCAGCCGCTCCACGTCCGCCGCGTGGCCTTCCTTCCCGCCGGGCGTCTCGATGATCAGCGGTACGCCCTCGGTGGCCGGGTGGGTCATCAGCGCCCGGAACGGGTCCTCGCCGATGTGACCTGCGCCGATGTTCTCGTGCCGGTCCTTGTGCGCGCCGACGACGTCCTTGGAGTCATTGGCGTGGATCAGCTTCAGCCGGCCCTCGCCGACGGTGTCCACCAGCAGGTCGAGCGTCTGGTGCATACCGGAAGGGCCCGTCAGGTCATGGCCGGCGGCGAAGATGTGGCACGTGTCCAGGCACACGCCCAGCTTCGGATGGGCGTCCAGCGCCTCGAAGTACGGACCGAAGTCCCAGGTGCGCGAGCACAGCGAGGAGCCCTGGCCCGCCGTCGACTCCAGCAGCAGGAAGGGGTCGTCGTCGTGGGTCAGCTCGTCCAGCAGCGGCAGCATGTGCTCGCGTACCTGCTTCAGGGCCACCGAGCGTTCCCGGCCGCCGGTCGCGCTGCCGGTGTGCACGACGACGCCCAGCGCCCCGATCTCCCGCCCGCGCCGCAGCGAGTGCCGCAGCGACTCCACCGACTTCTCGACGGTCGCCTCCGTGTGCGAGCCGAAGTTGATCAGATACGGCGCATGCACATACGCCGGGATCGACTCGGCCTCGCACACTGCGCGGAACTCCTCGTCCTGCCGCGGGTTTCCGGCCGGTGTGGCCCAGCCGCGCGGGTTGGCGACGAAGACCTGGACCGTCTCGGCCTTGAGTTCGTGGGCGTAGCCGAGCCCGACGGAGCTAAGACCTCCGGCCACGGGGACATGGCCGCCGACCGGGTTGCGCTGAGTTATCACCGGTCAAGGGTCCCATGGGGCTGGTGCGCGTCCCGCGGCCGGGTGACCGCACCCACCCAGGGGCGCGGGGCTGTGCCGATTTGCGGCTCCGCCGCGCGGGCGTGAGCAACCCCCACCGGCCCGCAGCCGTCCGACGGCATGACGTGGCACATCCATAGGCGCCCGGCACAAGCCCGGCGCAGCGTCCGTCACCGGATGGTGATCGTGATCGTCGACCCCTTCGGCGCCGTCTCGCCGCCCTCCACGGACTGCTTCTTCACCGTGTCGCCGAACAGCCCGAGCAGCCCGCGGTCCTCGTCCACCTCGAAGCCGGCGCCCTCCAGCGCGGCCTTGGCGTCGTCGACGCTGTCGCCGACCACGTCCGGGACCTCGATCATCTCGGGGCCCTTGGACAGCGTCAGCGTCACGGTGTCGCCCTTGGCGGCCTGCTTGCCCTCCGTCGGCGACTGCTGGGCGACCTGGCCGGCGTCGAACTCGGAGTTGACCCGCGCGGAGGCTACCTTCACCTTCAGACCGGCCTCCGTCAGGTCGGCCCTGGCGTCGGCGAGGCTCTCGCCGGTGACGTCCGGGACGTCCACCGGGCTGCCCTTGCTGACGGTGAGTTCGATCGCGGAGCCGGAGCGGACCTTGGTGCCCTTCCCGGGGTTCACGGAGATGACGAAGCCCTGGGGAACGTCGTCGTTGAACTCCTCGGTCTCCATGCCCGGTTCGAGACCGCTGTCCTTCAGCACGGCCTTCGCCTTGTCCAGCTTGTAGCCCTGGAGGTCGGGCACCTTCACGGTCTCCGGTCCTCTGGAGATGACCAGCGACACGGAGTCGTTGTTCCGGATACGGGCGCCGGTCGCCGGGTCCGTGCTGATGACCTTGCCGCGCTTGACGGTGTCGCTGTAGGCGCGGGAGACCTTGCCGACGTCGAGCCCGGCGTCCCCCAGCCGGTCCTTGGCCTCCGCCTCGGTCTTGGCGAGCAGCGGCGGGACCTTGGTGAACTGACCGGAGTTGATGTACCAGACGCCGACACCGAGGCCGAGGACCAGCAGGACGGCGGCGACGATGACGAGCGGACCGCGCGGCGCACTCAAGCCCCCCGACCGGCGCCGGGGCGGCAGGGGCGGCGGGGTTTCCAGCCGGCTGGTCCGGTGGTAGACGGCCTCGGGATCAGGCTCGTCCTCGTGCACCGGCAGCGGCCGCTGGAGATTCAGCGCGCGCGGGATCACGCTCGTACGGTCGTCGGCGTTGCTGTGCTGCGCCGAGAGCGCCTGCGGCGGCATCACGTCCAGCTGGTCCGCGCTCAGCGCGGCACGCGTCTCGCGGGCGTGGGCGAGCAGCGCCACGGCGTCGTACGGGCGGAGGTCCGGGTTGCGCGCGGTGGCCGACGCGACCAGCTCGTCGAGCTCGTACGCCAGCCCCGGCACGGCCGCCGAGGGCGGCGGGACGTCCTCGTGGAGGTGCTTGTAGAGCACCACGGCGGGGGAGTCCCCGTCGTGCGGCTTGTCGCCGGTGAGCATCTCGTACAGGACGACACCGCACGCGTACACGTCGACCCGGGCGTCGGCGGCGCCCGGCTGCTCGATCTGCTCCGGCGCGAGATAGGAGACGGTGCCGAGGACGGCGCCGGTGGTGCTGGTCACGGTGTCCACGGACCGCACGAGCCCGAAGTCGGCGACCTTGACCCGCCCGTCGTCCCCTATCAACACGTTCTCGGGCTTCATGTCCCGGTGCACGAACCCGGCGCGGTGCGCGGCACCGAGCGCGGCGAGCACCGGCTCCAGGATGTCGAGGGCGGCCCGGGGCTGCAGCGCGCCCCGGTCGCGCAGGACGTCACGCAGGGTGCACCCGGCGACGTACTCCATGGCGAGATAGACGTACGACCCGTCGGTGCCCTGGTCGAAGACCTGCACGACATTGGGGTGCGCGAGCCGGGCGACGGACTTCGCCTCACGGATGAACCGCTCGACGAACACCCCGTCGACCGCCAGTGCGGGATGCATCACCTTGAGCGCGAGGACGCGGTCGAGGCGGGTGTCCAGGGCCCGGTAGACCGTGGCCATCCCGCCGACCGCGATCCGCGCGTCCACGCGATACCGGCCGTCGAGCACCTGCCCGACCAGAGGGTCCTGAAGGGTCGTATCCACGCAGGTGAGTGTACGAGCCGACACCGACACACCTACCGGTTCGGCCGGGATCGGGGCGGTACTGCAGCCGAGCTGTGACGCAAACCACGTGGCTGGGCCGCTAGAAAGCGGGCCGTTCCGGGTCCAGCCTCGCCAACCCCTCCGCGGGGGACGACGCCTCCGCGAAGTGCCGTCGGGGAATCCGCCCCGCCCGATAGGCCAACCGCCCCGCCTCCACGGCGTGCCGCATCGCGTCGGCCATCAACACCGGCTCCTGTGCCCGCGTCACCGCCGAGGCGAGCATCACACCCGCGCACCCCAGCTCCATCGCGAGCGCCGCGTCGGACGCCGTACCGGCACCCGCGTCCAGAATCACCGGCACGCGCGCGTGCTCCATGATCAGTTGGAAGTTGTGCGGATTGCGGATGCCGAGCCCGGACCCGATCGGGGAGCCGAGCGGCATGATCGCCGCACAGCCGACGTCCTCCAGCTTCCGCGCCAGCACCGGATCGTCATTGGTGTACGGCAGCACGGTGAACCCGTCGTCCACCAGCGTCTCCGCCGCGTCCAGCAACTCGATCGGATCCGGCAGCAGCGTCCGCTCGTCGGCGATGACCTCCAGCTTGATCAGATCCGTACCGAGCGCCTCGCGCGCGAGGCGGGCCGTCAGGACCGCCTCGCCCGCCGTGAAGCACCCCGCGGTGTTCGGCAGCACCCGGATCCCGAGCTTCTCCAGCACCGACAGGACGGACCCGTGCACCGACGGGTTCACCCGCCGCATCGCGACCGTGGTCAGCTCGGTCCCGGACGCCACCAGCGCCCGCTCCAGCACCTCCAGGCTGGGCGCCCCGCCCGTGCCCATGATCAGCCGGGAAGTGAAGGACGTGCCGGCGATGACAAAGGGATCGTCGGCCATGGTTCAGCCTCCTTGGACGGCGGTGAGGACCTCGACGCGATCACCCTCGGAGAGGGACGTCGACGGCCACTGTCCGCGCGGGACGACGGTTTCGTTGAGGGCGGCGGCCACTCCGGAGGGCGCCGCGGTGAGCATCTGTACGGCGACGTCGAGCGCCGTACCGGGAGCGACCTCTCGCCGCTCCCCGTTGAGGGAGATGTTCATGCGGGCTGCTCCGTGAGTGCGGCGGGAGAGAAACGCTTCGGGGTGAACGGCCGTGCCTCGTCCGGGAGTTCACCGGTGGCCAGGACGTGCGCCATGGCGTCCCCGGTGACCGGCGTCAGCAGCACGCCGTTGCGGTAGTGCCCGGTGGCCAGCAACAGCCCCTCCAGCTCGGTCGGGCCGAGCATCGGCGCGTTGTCGGGGGAGCCGGGGCGCAGACCGGCCCGGGTCTCCGTGAGCGGCAGTTCGGTGATGCCCGGCACCAGCTCATGGGCGTCGCGCAGCAGCTCGTACACGCCGCCCGCGGTCACCGTCGTGTCCCAGCCCAGCTCCTCGCTCGTCGCCCCGACGACCAGCTCCCCGCTCTCGCGCGGCACCAGATACACCTGGCTGCCCCGCACCACGGCCCGCACGGTCCGGTTCAGGAACGGCGCGTACCGCTTGGGCACGGTCAGCCGCAGCACCTGCCCCTTCACGGGGCGCACGGGCGGCAGTACGTCGTCCGGGACTCCGGGCAGCCGCCCGCTGAGGCTCCCGGCTGCGAGGACCACCTGGTCCGCGCGCAGCCCGGTGCCGTCGGTCGTGGTGACCCCGGCGACCCGGGCCCCTGCGACGTCGAGGCGCTCGGTCCAGGTGCGGTGGAAGACCACGCCGGCCCGCTCGCACGCGACCACCAGGGCCCCGGCGAGCCTGCGCGGGTCGATCTGGTGGTCCCCGTCCACCCGCAGCCCCCCGCGCACGCCCGGCGCCAGCATCGGCTCCAGGCGCCTGCACTCCCGCCCCGACAGCCACTCCGAGTCCAGCCCCGACTGGCGTTGCAGGGCGTGCAGTTCGCGCAGATGGGCGCGGTCGTCGGCGTCCAGCGCGACGGCGAGCGTGCCGCACTGGCGGTAGCCGAGGTCATGGCCGGTGAGGTCGGACAGCTCGGCCGCGAAGTCCGGGTATCGCCGTGCCGACTCCAGATTCAGGCCCAGCAGGGTCTGCTCGCCGTAGTGCAGTTCCGTGACGGCGGCCAGCATCCCCGCCGCCACCTGGGCGGCCCCGCCGCCCGGCTCCGGGTCCACGACAGCCGTCGTGAACCCGCGTTGTGCGGCCCGCCACGCCGTGACCAGGCCGATGATTCCGCCCCCGATGACAAGGACGTCTGACGTTCGCGTACGCGACATGGGCGTCCAGCCCCTCCCTTCGCCGGCATGACCCGGATCAGGTTCGTACGGTCGGAGGCCGCCAGCCTCCCTCTCAGCCCGGTGCGTCCGGGCTCCCGCGAGTGCTCTACGTTGGCCACCCTAGCCCGCCCCCACACGTCTCAGTAAGGGAGCCTGTGCCCATGGCCTGCTCGCTCGACGGTCTCGTCCTCGCCCCCGTCGCGGACCAAGCCCCAGGTCAGGTGGGTACCCGGACCCGATTCACGTACCACGAGAAGGATGGCGAGATCTGGGCCGAGTACGCGGGCGGCGACGTCGTACGCGGGCATCTCGTGGGCACCCGGGACGGCGACCGGCTGGACTTCCGGTACGTGCAGCTGAAGCGGGACGGGACCACGTCTTCCGGCCACTGTGTGTCGACGGTGGTCGAACTCGCCGACGGGCGGGTGCGGCTGGAGGAGACCTGGGAGTGGGAGTCGCAGGAAGGCTCGGGAACCAGCGTTGTGGAGCAGGTCACTGGGCACGACTCCTGACTGACAAATTGTCAGTTGTCTATGGTGATCAGGTGAGCGAGCAGACGACGCAGTCGCAGCGGAAAGTGGTCGTCGCCGGCGCCGGCATGGCCGGAGTGCAAACGGCGGTCGCCCTGCGGGAGCAGGGATTCACCGGCACCATCACGCTGATCGGCGCCGAGCCCCATCAGCCGTACGACCGGCCACCCCTGTCCAAGGCCGTGCTGCTGGGCAAGGCCGAGGGCTCCGCCTTCGACGTCGACTTCGAGGCGCTCGGCATCGACCTGCGGCTGGGCCGCGAGGTGCTGGGCGTACGCACCGCCGACCGCGAGCTGGACACCGAGGCCGGGCCCGTGCCGTACGACGACCTGGTGCTCGCGACCGGTGCCGAACCGATCCGGCTGCCGGGCGCGGAGGGGGTGCCCGGCGTGCATCTGCTGCGCACCCTGGACGACGCCGAGCGGCTGCGGCCGGTGCTTGCCCGGCAGCACGACATCGTGGTCGTCGGGGCGGGCTGGATCGGTGCGGAGTTCGCCACGGCCGCGCGCGAGGCGGGCTGCGCGGTGACGGTCGTGGAGGCCGCCGACCGGCCGCTCGCGGGGGCGCTGCCCGAGGAGGTGGCGGCGCCCATGGCCGGCTGGTACGAGGACAGCGGGGCGGTACTGCGCACGCACACGCGCGTGGAGCGCGTCGAGCCCGGCGTGGTGCTCCTCGACGACGGTACGCGGCTGCCCGCGGGCGCCGTCGTGGTCGGCATCGGGGCGCGGCCCGCGACGGCCTGGCTGGCGGACTCGGGTATCGAACTCGGCGCGTACGGGGAGGTCGTGGCCGACGACCATCTGCGCACATCCGTGCCGGACGTCTACGCGGTCGGCGACTGCGCGTCCTTCCCCTCGGGACGGTATGGCGAGCGCCTGCTGGTCCACCACTGGGACAACGCCCTCCAGGGCCCGCGCACGGTCGCCGCGAACATCCTCGGCGAGACCCCCGCGGTCTACGACCCCGTGCCGTACTTCTGGTCCGAGCAGTTCGGCCGCTTCGTCCAGTACGCCGGCCACCACGCCGCCGCCGACACGACCCTGTGGCGCGGAGAGCCGTCGGGCCCGGCCTGGACGGTCTGCTGGCTGCGGCGCGACCGCCTGGTCGCCCTCTTGGCGGTGGGCCGGCCGAGGGATCTGGCGCAGGGGCGCCGGCTGATCGAGTCGGGCACGCCGATGAACGCGGAGCTGTTGACGGACCCGGCGCGGCCGTTGAAGGCCGCGACGGCGTAGCGCGTCGAGGGCGACGCCTCCTCCCGGGTGGACCGGCCTGGCTTCCGACTGTCAGTGGCAGATGGCAGGCTTGTTCCCGTGACCGAGATTGACGCAAAGATCGATGCTCTCGTCCCCGCCTGGCTCACCCTGCCCGACATCGCCGAACAGCTCGGCGTCGAGGTGACGCGCGTCCGGCAGCTGGTCAAGGAGGGCCAGCTCATCGCCGTACGCCGTGGTGAGAACCGCGCGCTGCACGTCCCTGCCGCCTTCATCGACGGGGACAAGGTCGTCAAGGGCCTGTCCGGGACCCTGACGCTCCTGCGGGACGACGGCTTCACGGACGAAGAGATGCTGGAGTGGCTGTTCACCCCCGACGAGAGCCTGCCCGGTACCCCCGCACAGGCCCTCAGCGAGAATCGCGGCACGGAGGTGAAGCGCCGCGCCCAGGCGCTCGCCGTCTGATCTGAAAACCCGGATCCGAACACCGTTCGGCGTACGGGTCGGGGCCTGCGGGCCACGGCCGCGGTCGAGCACGGCCCCACGGCCGTGGCCGAGCACGCTCGCCGGGGCCACCGCCCCGGCCCGTACGCCCTCGACGACAGCACCGCCGCGGGCCGCCGGGAGACACCGCCCGCGCCGCTCCGGCTACCGTGCGTGGGGTCCGGCACCAGCCCGACGTCACCCGCCCGGCAACCCGACCACCAGGGGGCACCCGCATGTCCGACACCGTCACCGCAGCCAACGCCCGCAGCCAGCTCGCCGACGCCCGGCTCTACCTCTGCACAGACGCCCGGAGGCGGCAGGGCGACCTCGCGGAGTTCCTGGACGCCGTGCTGGCCGGCGGGGTGGACATCGTGCAGCTGCGGGACAAGGGCATGGAGGCGGGCGAGGAACTGGAGCACCTGAAGGTCTTCGCCGACGCCTGCGCCCGGCACGGCAAGCTCCTCGCGGTCAACGACCGTGCCGACGTGGCCCATGCCGCGGGCGCCGACGTCCTGCACCTCGGCCAGGGCGACCTCCCGGTCCCCGCCGCCCGCGCGATCCTCGGCGACGACGTCCTGATCGGCCGATCCACGCACTCCGACTCCGAGGCCGACGCGGCCGCCGCCCAGGACGGCGTGGACTACTTCTGCACCGGCCCCTGCTGGCCCACCCCCACCAAGCCCGGCCGCCACGCCCCCGGCCTCGACCTGGTTCGCCACACCGCAGCCCTGGGCACCGACCGCCCCTGGTTCGCCATCGGCGGCATCGACCTCGGCAACCTCGACGAGGTGCTGGAGGCGGGCGCCCGCCGGGTCGTCGTCGTACGGGCGATCACGGAGGCGGACGACCCGGGTGCGGCGTCGGCGGAGTTCGCGAAGCGGCTGCGGCAGATGTAGCCGCGGCAGACCGAAGCCGCACGTCTCAGCCAGTGGTCGGCCCCGTCATCGTCCCGTGGGAAATCGGCCTTGTTTTGGCCCTTCCTTGTCCAAGGAGTGGACGACAGCCCGACAAATCGGGCAAATGTCCAGTGTTCGGTTGGGGGACCGGGGGGCCCTGGTTAACCTGCGAGTATGGCCCTCGGCACCGCATCCATCAGGTCGGACCACGCTCGTACCGTGCGCGAGATGCTCGCGACCGGCAAGACGACGTATTCCTTCGAGTTCTACGCGCCCAAGACCCCGAAGGGCGAGCGGAACCTGTGGAACGCGCTGCGCCGGGTCGAGGCCGTCGGACCCGACTTCGTCTCCGTGACCTACGGCGCGGGCGGTTCCACCCGCGCCGGCACGGTCAAGGCGACCGAGGCGATCGCCTCGGACACCACCCTCACGCCGATCGCCCACCTCACCGCCGTCGACCACTCGGTGGCCGACCTGCGCAACATCATCGGCCAGTACGCCGACGCCGGGATCCGCAACATGCTGGCGCTGCGCGGCGACCCGCCCGGCGACCCGCTGGGCGAGTGGGTGCCGCACCCCCAGGGCCTGGCCTACGCCGCCGAACTGGTCGAACTGATCAAGGCGTCCGGCGATTTCTGCGTGGGCGTCGCGGCCTTCCCCGCGATGCACCCCCGCTCCGCCGACTGGGAGAGCGACGTCCGTAACTTCGTCGACAAGTGCCGGGCCGGCGCGGACTACGCGATCACGCAGATGTTCTTCGAACCGGAGGACTATCTGCGTTTGCGCGACCGCGTGTCGGCCGCCGGCTGCGACACCCCGATCATCCCGGAGATCATGCCGATTGCCAGCGTAAAGACGCTGGAGCGGATCCCGTCCCTCACCAACGCCGCCTTCCCGGCCGCCCTGAAAGAGCGGATCCTCACAGCAAAGGACGATCCGGCGGCTGTACGCTCGATCGGGATCGAGTTCGCCACGGAGTTCTGCGCGCGGCTACTGGCCGAGGGAGTGCCCGGACTGCACTTCATCACGCTCAACAACTCCACGGCGACCCTGGAAATCTACGAGAACCTGGGCCTGCACCACCCACCGCAGGCCTAGACCGGCCGTACTGGTATACGTCACACTGCGTAGGCGGCCACTGGGAGAGGGGCGTACATGGGCTGGACGGTCCTCTACATCGCGTTCGGCGTCGTCGCGCTGTGGCTGCTCGGCGAGGTGCTGCTGCAGTACAAGGCACGCCTGCGCTGGCGGCTGCTCGCCTTCCTCGGCTTCCTCGGCGTCGTGGCCGGGGTGCTGATCTCTCAGGTCGTCGTCATCGGACTGGGCGCGGCCGCCTTCGCCGTCGGCCAGACCTACGTCACGCTGTCGTTCCGCCGCGGCTTCTCGGCCGGCTGGGCGGTCTCCGCCCCGGCCCTGGGCCCGCTGGCCGCCAAGCGCCGCCGCGACGAAACGGAGCGCCAGGAGCCGACCCTGCAGGTCTCCGACCTTGAGGCGTCCGAGGACGGATTCGGCGGCGACGGCACATACGGTCACGACGACCGCAAGTACGCCCAGGACGGCGTCGGCTACGGCCCGGACGACTACGACCGCGACGACGTCTTCACCCCCTCGCGCCAGGCCCAGCCCACCACCGCCGAGACGACCTCCGTCTACGAGCCGCAGCCCCTGCCGGAGGACACCGGCTCGTACGGCATATACAGCGACTCCGCCTACGCCGCCGCCAACCAGAACTACGCCGCCGCCGGCCAGTCCCAGGACCAGTACGCGACGGCCGACCAGGGGTACGGGTACGACGGCTACTCCGGCTACGACCAGCAGCAGTACGGCTACGACGCGAACGGCCAGCAGTACGCCTCCTACTCCGACCCGTACGTCGGCACCCAGACCTACGGCGGCGCCGGCTACGACGCCTACGGCCAGCAGCAGTACGGCCAGCAGGGCTACGGCCAGGACCAGTACGCCACCGGCACCTACGGCGAGACGACCCCGCCCGGCGGCGTCTGGGTCCCGCAGCAGCGCACCGACGAGGCATACGGCGGCGACCTCCCGCCCGAGCAGCCGTACCCGTACCAGGGCAACGGCCAGCAGGGGCACGGCCAAGGGCAGGATCAGGGGTACGACGAGCAGTACCGCTTCTGACGGCCTACCCGATCTCGGCCTGGCCGGGGATCACTGCGAGCCCCGGAAATCCGGCCCCTCCACGATCAGCCCGGACACCAGCGCGCCCGACATACCGGCGTGGGGGAGACCACCGCCGGGATGGGACCAGCCGCCGACGGTGAACAGGCCCGGTACGCGGGTGCTGTTGGACGGGCGCAGGAAGCTCCCCTCCGCCGCGGCCAGCGCCGGCGCGGGCACCCCGCCGCCCTCGGCCCCCGTCTCCTGCCGGGTGTGCTCCGGTGTACGGACCTCGCGCCACAGCACGCGCTTACGCAGGCCGGGCAGGGCCCGCTCGGCGGCGGTGACCATCCGGTCCGCGAAGGCGTCGGCGGCACCCGCCGCGGTCCAGTCGTAGCGCGTCTGCGACGGCACCGTGGCCGTGAGCACCACGGACTCGTGCGCGTCGTCGGGGCGCAGGGCCGCGTCGTCCGGGCGGTCGATCCGGACCGTCGGGTGTGCGGGCGGCTCGCCGAGCCCGAGGGCGTCCAACTCGGCCTGCCGGTCCGGGGTGTGCACCACCGTGCGGTGAGCGGCGCCCGCCTCCCGCGCCCCGCGCAGCGCCAGGCAGACCACCGCCCGGCCCGGGGACATGCCCTCGGGGCCCGGCTCGACCTCCTCCGCCACGTACAGCTCACGGCCGCGCGCCAGGCCGCTCAGGCGCCACGGCCCGTTGCCGACGACCATGTCGGCCTCCGCCACCGCGCCGTCGGCCAGCTCCAGCCCCGCCGCCCGGCCGTCCTTCTCCACGACCCCGGTGACCTCCGCACCGAAGTGGAACTCGACCCTCCGCGCCGTGCACCGCTCGTACACCGCCCGCGCCAACTCCCGTATGCCGCCCCGGACATACCAGATCCCGAAGGCGTGCTCCAGGTACGGCAGCACCGCCGCGCTCGCCGGGGTGACACGGGCATCCAGGCCGTAACCGAGCGCGTGGCTCTCCAGCAGGGCGATGAGCCGGGCGTCGCGCAGCTCCCAGGCGCCGACCTCGGCGAGCGTGCCGGCCCGGCGGGTGCGCAGGAGGCGCTTGTGCGGGACCGACGGGTAGGGCTCGCGCTCGGCCAGCACCTGCCAGTTGGGCCACAGGGGCTCCTCCAGGAGCGGTCTGCGCGTGCGGTCCCAGGCCTCGCGGGCGCGGACCAGGAAATCGCCCCAGCGGTCGCCGGTCCCGGCGCCGAGGGCCTCGTCCAGAGCCGCCACCACACCCGCGCGCGAGGCGTTCGGCAGCGACACCTCGGTGCCGTCGGCGAAGACGTGCCGCGCCGACGGGTCGACCTGGACCAGCTCGACGCACGCCTCCAGCGGCTCCTTGCCGGTCTTGATGAACAGATCGCGGTACACGGCGGGCAGCGGGAGCAGTCCCGGTCCCGTGTCGAAGCCGAAGCCGTCGCGCTCGAAGCGGCGCACCGCTCCGCCGTACGTCTCCGTACGCTCGTACACCGCCACCCGGTGGCCCGCGACGGCCAGCCGGGCAGCAGCCGCCATCGCGCCCATCCCGGCGCCGATCACCGCAATCCGTGCCATGCGTGGGACTTTATCGGCCTCCACCGACAGCGGCCCACTGACCTCGGACGACGGCTCAGCCGGAGCCCTGCGCCATCGACTGCGCGAGCCGTTTCTCCGCCCGCCGCTCGGCCCGGCGCCGCAGGAAGCGACGGATCCGGGAGACCAGGAAGTAGAGCAGGAACAGACCGGCGAGCAGGAGAGCGCCCGCGATGACGGCCGCCGCCACGGGGTTGAAGATCGCGAAGGTGATGATCGCGGCGACCCCGAGGTCCTCGGCGAGGCTCACCACGACGTTGCTGAACGGCTCGGGCGAGCTGTTGACCGCCATCCGCGTCCCGGCCTTGACCAGATGGCTCAGCAGCGCCGTCGAACCGCCGACCGCGCCCGCCGCCAGCTCCGGCACCGACCCGCTCTGCCCGGCGAGCAGCGCCGCGACGACCGCGCCCGCGACCGGCCGGATCACGGTGTGCACCGCGTCCCAGGCCGAGTCCACGTACGGGATCTTGTCGGCGACGGCCTCGCAGAGGAACAGCACGCCGGCCGCTATCAGGACGTCGGGCCGCTGCAGCGCCGCGGGTACCTCGTCGCTCAGTCCCGTCGCGCCGAATATGCCGAGGAGCAGCACTACCGCGTACGCGTTGACGCCGCTGGCCCAGCCGCTTGTGAACACCAAGGGGAGTACAGACACGGACGTGATCGTAACCAGTCGGCAACGGACGGTCCTGGGGGTGAGTGCGCAGCTCTGAGTACGCGTACCTAGTCGGTGAGATGAGTACGCGCGCGGATGGGGGCCGACCTGCGTGAACGAGAGAGTGGAGGCACGGAGAAGGGGATCGGCTCCGCACCGGCGACACGGGGCGCCGGAACGGAGCGGCCCCGGATCCGCTCCTTCCGCCGACCAGGCGTCGGCGGGAGTGAGACCGGGGGACCCGGGGGAACGACCGAACGGGGGTCCGACGGGGGAACACGGGGGAAAACGGGGGAAAACGGGGGAGTACGAGAGGGCGCCGGTTCGACAGTGGCCCGCGGGGGACGCGGCCACTTCGGACCGGCGCTTTCTCATGCACGCGCGCGTGCTCTGCCACACGCGCGCGTCACGCCGGCCGGGTCAGCGGCTGCCGCTCACCCGGCCCTGCAGCAGCCGGGACAGCGCCGCGTGCACGTCGTCCAGGGAGCGCTCCGGCTGGAAGGACTTCCAGTCCAGCGCGGCCACCAGGACCATGCCGACCAGTGCGGCGGCGGTCAGCTGGATGTCGATCTCCTCGCTGAACTCGCCGTTCTCCACGCCCTCGCGCAGCACCCCCTCGACGACCGCCACGGCCTGCTGCCGGACCACCATCAGCGTGGACTGCCAGGCCCGGTTCGTCCGCCACAGCTCGGCGACGTAGAGCTGGGTGAAGGACGGGTAGCGGTCGATGAAGACCAGCCCCGCGCGGATCATCGCGTCCAGGGCGTCCACCTTGCCGCCGCCTTCCCGGGCGGTCTGCTCGGCGGCCTCGCGCAGGGAGGCGGTCAGGAGGCCCACTCCGTGCCGCAGCAGTTCCTCGAAGAGGACCGACTTGCTGGCGAAGTTGTAGTAGACCGTGCCCTTCGCCACCCCGGCCCGCTCGGCGATCTCGTCGACCGTGGTGGCGGAGAAGCCCTGCTCGGCGATGAGCGTGACGGCCGCCTCGTAGAGCTTCTGCCGGGTGGCCTCGCGGCGCGTGCTGCCGCCCGACGGGGCGTTGCTGCGTTCCATGGCACTGATTGTCCCGCGCGCGGTCACAGGCTCAGCTCCGGGTGCAGCCGGTCGAGCGTCCACACCTGCCGCCGACGGGCCGACAGCGCGGTCAGCGCGACGGCGCCCGCGGTGAAGGCGACGAGCACCACGCACGCGTGCCACACCGGTTCCAGACCGCCGCCCGTGATGAGCCTCCTGAGCGCCTCCACGACGTAGCTCATCGGCAGGAAGGGGTGGAGCGCGTTGAAGAAGGCGGGGCTGGTCTGCACCGGGTAGGTGCCGCCCGCGGACGTCAACTGCAGCATCAGCAGGGCCAGGACGAGGATCCGGCCCGCCGCCCCGAAGCGCGCGTTCAGCCACTGCACGATCGCCGCGAAGCACGCCGTCACCAGGAACAGGAAGCCCACCGTCCCGGCCGCCCGCGCCATCTCAAGCCCGATCGCCCAGTGCAGCACCGAGATCAGCGCCACCGTCTGCAGCACCCCGATCGCCACCACGGGCAGCCAGCCGGCCAGCGCGATCCGCCATGCGGAGGCGCCCGCGGCGAGCGCACGCCGGTTCATCGGCGAGATCAGCATGTACGCCACCATCGAGCCCACCCACAGGGACAGCGGGATGAAGTACGGGGCGAAACCGGTGCCGTAGTTGGGCGCCTTGTGCAGATCCCTGGAGGCGAGCTGGACGGGGTCGGCCATGACCTCCGTGCGCTGGTCGCGGTCCTTCTTGTCGTAGTCGGGGATCTGCTTCGCGCCGTCGTGCAGCCCGTTCGAGAGCTTCCCGGAGCCGTCGACGAGCTTGTACATACCGCCGTTGAGGTCGTAGGCGCCGGTCTTCAGCTCGCCCACACCGGAGTCCAGTTTCACCGCGCCGGTGCCGGCCGAGCCGATCCCCGAGTGCAGCTTCTTGGCGCCCGCGGCGACCTTGCCGGCCCCGTCGTTGAGCTGGTTGATCCGGGTGACGGCGTCGTCGAGGTCCTCGGAGAGGCGGGGCGCGCGGTCGGCGAGCGCCTGGGACTGCTTCTGGAGGGTGGCGAGGTGCTGGTCGAGCTTCTTCAGGTCGCCGTTCTGGTCGGTGATCAGCGTGTTGAGGTCGTCGGCGATCGTCGCCACGTCCGCCGCGGACTCCTTCGCCTTCTTCAGGTCGGAGCAGGCCGGGTCGGACAGTACGGCGTCCTCACAGCGCGCCTTGTAGATGACGTTCAGCGCGTCGGACGCCGTGTGGGCGCCCTTGGCGGCGGCCGGAGCCCGCTCCACCAGGTCGTCGAGGTTGTTGCGCATCGCTCCCGACGCGTCGGCGACCAGCTGGGCGGTGTCGCCGATGGCCTTCTCGTTGTCCTTGACGAACGGGCCGACCTTCTGGTGGATGCCGTTGACCTTGTCGGCCAGCGTCTGCGTGCCCTCCGCGACCCGCCTGGTGCCGTCCTCCACCCCGGCCGCGCCCTTGTTGAGCTTCTTCAGGCCCGTGGACAGCTTGCCGCTGCCCTCCTTGGCGCTCTTCAGCCCGTCCGCGAGGTCCTTGGAGCCCTTCTCCGCCTTCCCGATGCCGCCTTCGAGCTTGTCGGCGCCGTCCGCGGCCTTCACCGTCGCGCCGTGGATGTCGGAGAACGACACGAAGATCCGGTCCAGGAACGACCGCGACGCCTTCGTGGACGCGGCCTCGCGCACCTCGCTGAACACCGTGCGCGAGATCTGCCCGACGATGTAGTTGTTCGCGTCGTTCGTACGCACCTGAAGGGCGCCCGTCTCCGGCGAGGCGCCCGCGCTGGAGGCGATCCGCTCACTGAAGTCGGCCGGCATGGTCAGCGACAGGTAGTAGGTGCCGTTCTCGACGCCCTTCTCGGCGTCGGCGGCACTCACCTCGTGCCAGTCGAAGACCTCGCTGTCGCGCAGCCCTTCGGTGAGGTCGGCGCCGGCCGTGAGCTTCTTCCCCTCGACGGCCGCCCCCTTGTCGTCGTTCACGAGCGCGACGGGGATGCGGTCGAGACGGCCGTACGGGTCCCAGAACGACCACAGGTACAGGGCGCCGTACAGCAGGGGCAGCACCAGCAGTGCGACCAGGGCGGCACGCGGCAGCTTCCCCCGGCCGAAGCGCCTCAGCTCAAGCGCGGCCAGCCTCGGTGAGCGCATCGGCGGCCTCCTTTCCGTCGGATTCCTGCGAGTCCTGCGAGTCCTGCGATGTCGGCGAGTCCTGCGAGTCCTGCGGTTCCTGGGCCTTCCGGGCTTCCTCGGAGGCGGGCTCCTCATCGGTCGCCTGCGTGGACACCGCGACCGTGCCGCCCGGGGCCTCGCTGCACACCGCGATCACCGTGGTGCCGGCCTCGGTGATCGACCGCAACAGCGCCCAGACCTCGGCCCGTTCGGCGTCCGACAGCTTGAGGTCGGTGTCGTCGACGCCGAGCAGCCGGGGACGCCCGATCAGGGCCAGCGCGATGGACAGCCGCAGCGCCTCCACCCGCTCCAGATCGCGTACGGCCGTACGCGAGCCCTTGGGCAGGGAGTCCAGGTCGAGGCCCGCGGTACTCAGCGCGGCGTCGATCAGCCGCCGCCCCTCGCCCTTCCGCTCGGCACGCGGCCGCAGCAGCCCGCGCAGCGAGTCGCCGAACCGCCGCTGCAGCAGCCCCCGTTCGTGGAGGTGCTCGGCGACGGTCAGGGCCGGCTCCAGGTCGGTCACGCCGGGGACGTGGGCCAGGGCGCTGACGCGGCGTACCGCAGCCATGCGCTTGGGCAGCGCGCTGCCGCCCACGCCGGCGGCTCCCTCGGTGGGCTTCATCCGCCCCGTCAGCGCCAGCAGCAGGCACGTACGGCCGGTGCCCGACGGTCCTTCGATCGTGATCAGCGAGCTGGGCTCCGCCTCGAACGAGACCCCGCGGAACGCCCACCCGCGAGGCCCTTCGAGGCCGAGACCCAGGGCCGTGACGCCGACTCCGGCGACGGTTCCCCCCATGCTGCCCCTCCGTATTTGAACTGACTGGTCAGTGCAAAATTTAGTCCGAACTCGCGAGCGAAGCAAAAGCGCAGGTCAGAACGGATTGTCAGTGCCATACCTCACGATGGGCACATACGGCATCCCGTATCGGGCATGCCGTCACACAGACGACAGGAGGTTCGTCATGGCCAGCTACCACGCAGCCGCCGCCCGTCGGCGCCGCGCCACCGGCCCTGCCCCCTCACTGACCGGCCCGGCGAGCGACGTGCACCCTGTGCTCCGCCGGACCACGGCCCCGCCCGCCGCCCTCGACCTGCTCGCCCAGGCCCGTGCCGCACTGGACGAGGCCGCCGTCCTGGAAACGTCGAACGAGCGCTATGCCACGGCCCACCTCGCCGCCCTGCGCACCGCCGCCGCCGTGCTCGCCGCGCGGGGGCGCCCGGAGCCCTCGCCCAGGCGTCGGGCCCGGATCAGGAGCGCCTGGGAAGTGCTCCCCGAGATAGCGCCCGAACTCACCGAGTGGAGCGCGCTGTTCGCCTCCGGCGCCCGGCGCCGCGCCCGGGCCGAGGCGGGCATCCAGGGCGCGGCCAGTCGCCGGGACGCCGACGACCTGATACGCGACGTGGCGATGTTCCTGCGCCTGGTCGAGCGGATGCTGGTACTCCAGCCGGTCCTGCCCCAGCCACGCCCGGACGCGGACGCGGGCATCGAGACACCGGACACCTCACGACACGGCCGCGAGGACATGCCGGACGCGGGGTGACGGCCGACGCCGCATCACGGGCCGGTGGTGCGGGGCTCCTGCGGTTCGCTCCTCGGTGTTCGCCGGGTGCGGTGGCCGGGCGTCGCGCGTGACCGATGGTCGGGTGGGGCGTCGTAGGCAATAGGGTGGAGGGCGCCTGAAGCCTTCCTGCTCCTGTGACCCGGGCGCCGGGGAGGCAGCCCGTTCGCTCCACCGCGTAAGCGGTGGTGCCGCGCCGAGGAGTCAACTGCCGTGTCGGACCCGATGCGCCCGCCCGTCTCCCATCAGCACCCTCAGACGTCGCTGCGCTCCGACCCCTCCCGGCCCCGCGCCTCCCTCCGCACCGCCGTGGTGTGGGAGGTCCTCCAGGACGCCGTGGACCGCCGGGTCAAGGCCACGGGCCGGCAGGCGCTGGACGTCCTCGACACCGGCGGCGGCAGCGGCAGGTTCGCGGTGCCCCTCGCCCGCCTCGGCCACCGTGTCACCGTCGTCGACCCCAGCCCCAACGCGCTCTTCGCCCTGGAGCGGCGCGCCGCCGAGGCGGACGTCGCCGACCGGGTACGGGGAGTCCAGGGCGACGCCCACGGCCTCTTCGACGTGGTCGAGCGCGGCGGTTACGACGTCGTGCTCTGCCACGGCGTCCTGGAGTACGTCGACGACCCCGCCGAGGGTGTCCGCAACGCGGTCGCCGCCCTGCGCGACGAGGGCGTCCTCAGCCTGCTCGCGGCCGGGCTGGGCGGTGCGGTGCTGGCGCGGGCCCTCGCCGGTCACTTCAAGGAGGCCAAGCGGGCCCTGGAGGACCCGGACGGCCGCTGGGGGGAGGGCGACCCGGTGCCGCGTCGTTTCACCGCCCAGCAGCTCACCGGGCTGGTGGAGGGGGCCGGCCTGCGGGTCGGCGCCGTGCACGGCGTGCGGGTCTTCGCCGACCTGGTCCCCGGTGTGCTGGTGGACACCGAGCCCGGGGCGCTGGAGGCACTGCTGAAGCTGGAGGAGGCTGCGGCCGAGCTGCCCGCCTTCCACTCGGTGGCCACCCAGCTCCATGTGCTCGGTGAGACGGGGGAGACCTCGCAGGCCTGAGCTCCCCCTGTGGGCGCACCGTGCGGGTGGGCCTTGATCAGGGACTTGGCCGCACATGGAGTACGCCACAGGCCCCCCGATCGAGCGCTCAGCGCCGTATGATCGAGGGAGACCGTTCCGGCATGACGGGTCGGCCGCTGGGGAATGAAGATCTCAGCGAGCCGGGCCTCCATGCCGGAGCCCGGTTGGCCAATTGGCGTAGAGGGGCGGGTTTCACGGGGGCGATTCCCTGCCTATCCTGAAGGGACCCCCCGGGTCGCCCCGGCGACTGCACGATGAGGAGGACTCCGTGCCGCTCTCGGAGCACGAGCAGCGAATGCTCGAGCAAATGGAGCGAGCGCTGTACGCCGAAGATCCCAAGTTCGCGACAGCGCTTGAGGGAAGCGGGCTGCGTACGTACACCCGGCGACGGGTCTACCAGGCGGTCGCGGGCTTCCTCGTAGGTATCGCGCTCCTCATGGCTGGAATGGTCGCCAAGCAGGTCTGGCTGAGCGTGGTGGGATTCCTCGTCATGCTGGGCTGCGCGGTACTCGCTGTGACCGGATGGCGCAAGGCCCCCAAGCCGGGCGAGCAGCCCGCGAGCGGCCCGCACGCCCGCCGTCAGCCACGCCAGAAGCGCTCGATGATGGACCGCATCGAGGAACGCTGGCAGCGCCGCCGTGACGAGCAGGGCGGCCACTAGCTCGACGAGCGGCTCCTGGACATACGTCAGGGGGTGACCACCGGATGGGTGGTCACCCCCTGACGCGTTTGCTCGCACCGCCGGAGTACGGACGCCGCCCGCCCCCGGCGGGGTGTCACCCCCGCTGCCCCGGCGTGGACGGCCTGCGCCACGTCGGTCGGGCTGCGGCGACGCGTTGCTTCAGGCCGGTCCACCAGTCCGACAGGGCCCAGGTGATGCGCACGCTGGAGCGCGGGGCCAGCAGGGCGCGCATGTTCGTCGTCCAGCTGACCTTGGACTGCAGGTTGGACAGGACGCGGCGGACATCCTCCGCGAGGCCGGCCACCGGGCGCGGACTGGGCGCGTAGAGGACCTGTTCCACCGCGTCGGCGACCCGGTGCACGGAGGCCGCGGCCGGTGGGTCGAGGTGACCGAGGCGGACGATGCGGGCGGCGGCCTTGCGGGGGGTCTGGGATTCGTCCGGGTGGATGCCGAAGTCCCAGGCGGTGTCGGTCAGTTCACGCCAGACCGCCAGGGTGTGCGGCGCGATGTCCGCCTCGGAGCGGCCGTGCGCCCCCAGCCGTACCGCCCGTGTCCGCATCCGCAACAGCATCGGCGTCAGCGGGATCAGCAGCGACACCAGCCCGCCGAGCGTCCAGGCCAGCAGGGCGTACCACCCCGGGCCGTCGTCACCCGTGGCCAGCGCCGCCTCGGGGGACTCGGTCGCGCACAGCTCCCGGTTCCGCCCGACGCAGCTATCGCTCGCCGACGGCGCGGCGGAGGGGCCGGTGCTCGTCGACTGCGAGGGCCGTGACACGTCGGGAAGCGTGGAGCCGGGCGTGTCCGACTGGGTGTACGTCGGAACCGAGCCACGGGTCGGCGTCGGCTCGAAGCGGGTCCAGCCCACGCCCTCGAAGTACAGCTCGGGCCAGGCGTGCGCGTCCCTCAGCCCCACCGACACCGAACCGTCGCCCTGCGGGGTTCCGGGTGCGAAGCCCACCGCGACCCGGGCCGGTATGTCCAGCGAGCGGGCCATCGCCGCCATCGCGAAGGAGAAGTGGACGCAGAAGCCCTGCTTGTCCTTCAGGAACCGGGCGATCGCCTGCCGGCCGGTGCCGACCTTGACGTTGGTGTCGTACTGGAATCCGCCGTTCACGGCGAAGTACTCCTGCAGCTTGACCGCCTGGCCGTAGTGGCTGGTGGCGCCCTCGGTGACCTCGCGCGCGGTCTTGGCGACCACCGCGGGCAGCGAGTCCGGCAGCTCGGTGAACTCGCGCTTCAGCGCGGCGGGCGGTTCCGGCGCGTTCGCGAGCTGGTCGGCCGTCGGCCGCACATCAAGGCTGCGCACGGTGTACGTCACCCCGCGTGTGGTCTGGCGGCGGTCCCCGACGACCGTCATGCCCAGCGGTTCGTACCGCCAGTTTCCGCCGATCTGCACGCTGCTTGGCGGGTACGGCATCGGCAGCCAGTTCTGGGCGTACCAGTTCGCGGCCGAGATCGTCGTCTCGACGTCCGTGCGCCGGATCTCGGGGCCGAGGCCGATGGGCGTGGGGAACTCGCCCGGCACGGACTGGATGCTGCGCTTCGACGGCTGCCAGGTGGTGCCGTCGAAGTCGTCCAGGGAGACGATCCGCAGGTACAGGTCGGAGATGTCCTGCGAGTTGGTCTTCAGGGACATGACCTGGCGGTCCTCGTCCACGTTCAGACTGTCGCGCAGCGACACCAGCGGGTTCACCGCCGAGATCGTGCCCCCGCCGCCGCTCCCGGAGCCCACGCCCGTGCCGGCCGCGTCCAGCAGACCGCCGTCCATGGCGGGCAGGGCGAGCGGCACCACCAGGGCGACGCCCAGGGCGACCACGCCGATCCGCCGCCCGGTGCGGACCGGCGCCACCGCGCCGCTCTGCTCCTCGCCCGGGGTCCGAGGCCCCCCGCCGAAGACCCTGCCCCACTGCGAGAGCCGGTCGCGTCCCTCGGCCAGCAGCAGCATCAGATAGCCCGCGGCGGCGATCAGGAACCACACCCAGTCCGAGCCGCCCTCGGAGAGCCCGGCGGCCACGGAGTACAGCGCCAGCAGCGGCAGCCCGGCCGGGGCGGCGCTGCGGAAGGTCACCGCGAGGGTCTCCACCGCCAGGCCGATGATCAGGACCCCGCCGATGAGCATCAGGCGGATGCCGTCCGACAGCGGCGCCGGGATCGAGTACCGGCTGACGTCGTCCGCGCCCGCCTGCAACAGGTCGGCGAAGTGACGGAAGGCCTCCGGGCCGGGGATCACTCCGAGGATCGCCTGCCGGTTGGCGAAGGTCAGCGTCAGCAGCATCAGCGCGACGAGGGCCTGTGCCCCCACGGTCAGGGGCCGCGCCAGCGGCACCCGCCGGGTCGCCATGCCCACGCCCGTCTGGATCGCCAGCAGGAAGATCGCCTGCACCAGCCAGGTGGCCGGGGAGACCAGCGGCAGCAGGGCGCACGAGGCCAGCAGCGTGGCCGCCGCGGAGCTCAGCGCCATCCGTGTCCGCCCGCTCATACCGGTCCCCCCTCGCCCCGCACGCCACTGCTCGCGACGGCGTCCGTACGCGCGCGGTCCGCCTGGCGCCACAGCTCGTTCAGCGAGGCGCCGCGCGGCACGCTCAGGGCCGTCCAGCCCGCCTCCCGCAGCATCCGCAGTCGCTCCTCGCCCCTGTCCGACGGACCGGCCACATCGGTCGGTTCCCGCACCCAGGCTCCGCTGCCCAGCACGAAGGCCACCGCGCCGCCGCTGCGCTGCCGCATCTTGGCGGCCACCGCCGCCTGCTCCTCGTCGAGGTCGCCGAAGAAGGCCACCAGCAGCCCCTCGTTGCCGCCGCGCAGCAGGTCGTACGCCCGCGACAGACCCGTGCCGTCGGAATGGTCGATCACCGCGAGGGTGTCCATCATCAGCCCGGCCGCGTCCGCCGACTCCTGGCTCGCGCCCGCGAACCCGTCGGCGCCCTCGCCGGGCACCGAGCTGCCGGTGTCGGTGAGCAGCCGTACGGAGAAGCCCCGCTCCAGCATGTGGACCAGCACGGACGCCGTGCCCGACACGGCCCACTCGAAGGCCGAGTCGGGGCCCGCGCCCTGGAAGGCCGGGCCCCGGGTGTCCAGCAGCACCGTGCAGCGGGAGCGCTGCGGCTGCTCCTCGCGGCGCACCATCAGCTCGCCGTAGCGCGCTGTGGAGCGCCAGTGCACACGGCGCAGGTCGTCGCCGTAGCGGTACCCGCGCGGGATCACGTCGTCCTCGCCGGCCAGCGCCAGCGAGCGCTGCCGGCCGTCGCCGTACCCCTTGGCCTCCCCGCTGAAGCGCACCGGCGGCAGCGGCTCCACGCGCGGGATGACGGTGAGGGTGTCGTGCGTCGAGAAGGAGCGGGTCAGCTCGCACATGCCGAACGGGTCGGTCAGGCGCAGCTGCAGCGGGCCCAGCGGGTAGCGGCCGCGCAGGTCGGAGCGCACCCGGTAGGACACCTCGCGGCGGCCGCCCGGCTCCACCCGGTCCAGCACGAAGCGGGGGCGCGGGCCGAGGACGTACGGCACCCGGTCCTGCAGCATCAGCAGGCCCGTGGGCAGCCGGGAGACGTTGTCCATCTGCAGATGGACGCGGGCCTCGCTGCCCGCGGGCACGCGGGCGGGGGAGAGCCTGCGGCTGCCCGCGACCCGGTAGCGGGTGCGGTACAGCACGGTCGCGCAGACCAGGGGCAGCACGGCGAGCAGCAGTCCGACGCGCAGCAGGTCGCTCTGGCCGAGGACGTAGGCGCAGACGGCGGCCGCGACACCGGCGGCCAGGAAGGAGCGGCCACGGGTGGTCAGACCGGCCAGCGCCGTGCGCAGCCCGCTCTTCTCACCCCGGTCCGCCTCGGCCTGGCCGGTACTGCCGGAGGTCATCACAGCCTCCGCGGTGGCTGCTGGCCGTAGGCCGCGGTGCCCCGGCCCAGGCCGCCGAAGCCGCTCTGCTGGTGGGGTGCGGCGGGCACGGTGGTGCGCTGCAGGATCTCCTGGACGACCTGCTCGGACGTACGGCGGTTCAGCTGGGCCTGCGCGGTCGGCAGCAGACGGTGGGCCAGGACGGCCACGGCGAGGGCCTGCACGTCGTCCGGCAGCGCGTACTCCCGGCCGCTCAGGGCCGCCGACGCCTTCGCGGCGCGCAGCAGATGCAGCGTCGCGCGCGGGGAGGCGCCGAGTCTGAGGTCGGGGTGGGTGCGCGTGGCGGCGACCAGGTCCACCACGTACCGCCGGACCGGGTCGGCGACGTGGACGCCGCGCACGGCCTCGACCAGCTTCACGATGTCGTGGGCGTGCGCCACCGGCTGGAGGTCCTCCAGTGGGGAGACCCCGCCGTGCACGTCCAGCATCTGCAGTTCGGCCTCCGCGCTGGGGTAGCCGACGGAGACGCGGGCCATGAAGCGGTCGCGCTGGGCCTCGGGCAGCGGATAGGTGCCCTCCATCTCGACCGGGTTCTGCGTGGCCACCACCATGAAGGGGCTCGGCAGCTCATAGGTCTGGCCGTCGATGGTGACCTGGCGCTCCTCCATGGACTCCAGCAGCGCGGACTGGGTCTTCGGCGACGCGCGGTTGATCTCGTCGCCGATCACGATCTGCGCGAAGATCGCACCCGGCTTGAACTCGAAGTCCTTGCGCTGTTGGTCCCAGATGGACACACCCGTGATGTCCGACGGCAGCAGGTCCGGCGTGAACTGGATACGCCGTACAGAGCAGTCGATGGACCGCGCCAGCGCCTTCGCCAGCATCGTCTTGCCCACACCGGGAACATCCTCGATCAGAAGATGTCCCTCGGCGAGCAGCACGGTCAGCGAAAGCCGTACGACCTCGGGCTTGCCCTCGATCACACCCTCCACCGAACTGCGGACACGCTCCACAGTGGCGGTCAGATCAGTGAGGCTCGCTCGATCGTCATAGGTCGTCACCCGGCCCTCCTCGGCCCGTTCTATCCGGGCCGACGCTCTACGACGCGGACCGGCCCACCCCTGGAACACGGACACCACGCGTGAAAGGTTCCGCGTGTTGCCACCCCAGCATTCTTGCTGCCGTTACCGATTCGTGTCACTCGCCTGTGGACAACTGCCTGCGTTATGTCGGGTCTTACGGCCTTTTGGGCACGCCCAAGCTCAAATTGACAGCGGAACGACAGGTCCGGCGGATGGTCACGCGCATCCGCGCGAGGTCATGCACAGGCGGGTGACACGGACGGTCACCCGGGGTCGATCTCGCGCAGCAGACCCGTCCGCACGTCGAAGACGAAGCCCCGCACGTCGTTGGTGTGCAGCAGGAACGGCGAGGTCCGCACCCGCTGCATCGACTGCCGTACGTCCTGGTCGACGTCCCGGAAGGACTCCACCGCCCAGGCGGGCCGCTGGCCGACCTCCATCTCCAGGTCGGTGCGGAAGTCCTCGGTGATCGCCTCCAGACCGCAGCCGGTGTGGTGGATCAGCACGATGCTGCGGGTGCCGAGCTTGCGCTGGCTGATGGTGAGCGAGCGGATCACGTCGTCGGTGACGACACCGCCGGCGTTGCGGATGGTGTGGCAGTCGCCGAGCTCCAGACCGAGCGCGGCGTGCAGGTCGAGACGGGCGTCCATGCAGGCGACGATGGCGACGTGGAGCACGGGACGGGCGTCCATGCCGGGGTCGGTGAAGGCGGCGGCGTATCGCTCGTTCGCGTCGACGAGACGGTCGGTGACCGTGCCGTGGCCGGCTATCGCACCGTCGGGACCAGCGGGAACCGATGCAGAAGTCGTCATACCCATGACGGTACTGGTCACGTGCCGAACGGTCCCGCTGTGAGGGGGGACAAAGAACGCCATCGAGCCTTGTTGTGAGCTAACCCACAGGGGTGGCGTGAGTGCGCCCATACGAGCGATTTTCCGCACCGCGCGGCTTCGTCCGAACCCGAATCGGCGAAGCGCAGGCCGGTTGATTGACCGCGCGACACGGTGGACTAAAGTGACGCGAAGCGGGAGGGGCGGCTCTCCCTGCTGGACTGTTTTTCCCGGAGACCCCGGCGATTTTCCGGAGATCTCCCCGCGTGCGCGGCGCGTACGTACGGCTCGGCCTCCTCCCGCTCCCGGTCGGCTGACGCTCCCGGCGCCGGCAGACCTCCCCTTCACGAGCGGGCGGGGACCCGGCGGTGCGTAAGGCCCGCCGGATCTGAGAGGGCCCCTTGAGCCAGAGTCGACATGTCCCGGTGATGCTCCAGCGGTGCCTGGACATGTTGGCCCCCGCCCTGCAGCGGCCCGGAGCGGTCGTCGTCGACTGCACCCTCGGGCTCGGCGGCCACAGCGAGGCGCTCCTCCAGCAGTTCCCCGAGGCCCGGCTCGTCGCTCTCGACCGCGACAAGGAGGCGCTGCGCCTGTCCGGCGAGCGCCTCGCGCCCTACGGCGAGCGCGCGAACCTCGTGCACGCCGTCTACGACGAGCTCCCGGACGTCCTGGACCGGCTCGGCATCGCGCGCGTGCAGGGCGTCCTGTTCGACCTCGGCGTCTCCTCCATGCAGCTGGACGAGGCCGACCGCGGCTTCGCCTACGCCCAGGACGCCCCTCTCGACATGCGCATGGACCAGACGACCGGTATGAGTGCCGCCGAGGTCCTCAACACCTACCCGGCCGGTGAGCTGGTCCGCATCCTGCGCGCCTACGGCGAGGAGAAGCAGGCCAAGCGGATCGTGTCCGCCATCGTGCGCGAACGCGACAAGGAGCCGTTCAGCAACAGCGCCCGGCTCGTGGAGCTGATCCGGGACGCGCTGCCGCAGGCCGCCAAGCGTACCGGCGGCAACCCGGCCAAGCGCACCTTCCAGGCGCTGCGCATCGAGGTCAACGGCGAGCTCTCCGTCCTGGAGCGGGCGATCCCGGCCGCCGTGGAGGCCCTCGACGTCGGCGGGCGGATCGCCGTCCTGTCGTACCACTCGCTGGAGGACCGGCTGGTCAAGCAGGTCTTCGCAGCCGGCGCCGCCAACACCGCCCCGCCCGGGCTGCCCGTCGTCCCCGAGCAGTACCAGCCGCGGCTCAAGCTGCTGACGCGCGGTGCCGAACTTCCCACCGAGGAAGAGGTCGCCGAGAACCGGCGCGCGGCACCTGCGCGCCTGCGTGGCGCCGAGCGCATCAGGGAGTCCATCGAATGACGGGCGAGAGGGCAGGGGCGGGCGTCCGGGTCCAGGATCCGAACCCATCAGTTGGAGAACCGGACCCGGGGGAGGTCCAGTGAGCAGGAAACCCGAACTGAAGGGGCGAGCCGCCCGGCTCGCGCGGCTCATCCCCGCAGGGCGCGCACGCGCCGCCCGCACCCCCTTCGTCCTCCTTGTCGTCCTTCTCCTCGGCGGCGGCCTCATCGGGCTCCTCGTGCTGAACTCCGCCCTCAGCGAGGGCGCGTTCAAGCTGGACGACCTGAAGAGGGGGACGAAGACCCTCACCGACGAGGAGCAGTCCCTCCAGCGGGACATCGACGGCTACGCCGAACCCGACGCCCTCCAGCGCCGCGCCCGCGAGCTCGGCATGGTCCCCGGCGGCGACCCCGCGTTCCTCGGCCCCGACGGCAAGGTCAAGGGCGTCCCGAGCCCCGCGTCCCGGTCCTGGGGCGAGGGCGCCGCCTACACGCCGCTCATCCTCACCCCCGAGACCCCCGTCAGCGAGCCCGCGGCGGCCCCGGCAGCCGGTACGGCACCGAGCCCGATGTCCGTCACACCGCCTCCCGGGGCCGCTCCCGCCGCGCCGCAGTACCCGCCCCCCGCCCAGCAGTCCATCCCGTCCGCCCAGTCCTCCACGTACCCGACCCCCGGCAGGTGACGGAAGTGTCCGACAGGGAAGCGCCGCGCCGCCGTGTGCCCGGACCCGCGAAGCCCGCCCGTTCCGGCGGAGCCCAGCGCCGTTCGGGCCCCGGTGCCCGCCCCGCCCGCCGCCCGGTCCCGCGTCCCGTGGTCCGTATCCGGCTCGGCAGGCCCCGCCCCCGGCTCCGCATGGTCAGCCTGGCCCTGACCCTGGTCCTGCTCGCCTTCGTCCTGCGCCTGCTCCAGGTGCAGGGCGTCGACGCGAGCACCTACGCGGCCAAGGCCGAGAAGAACCGCTACGTCGGCTACACCCTGGCCGCCGAGCGCGGCGGCATCACCGACCGCAACGGCGTGGCGCTGGCGGCCAGCGTGGACGCGTACGACATCACCGCCGACCCCACGCTGTTCAGCCGTGAGCAGCTGAAGATCGACGACGGCCCCGAGCAGGCGGCCGCCCTCCTGGCCCCGATCCTCGGCCAGGACCAGCAGGCGATCGTCAAGAAGCTCCGGCCGGAGAACAAGAACCAGCGCTACACCCTGCTGGCGAGCCGCCAGACCCCGCAGGTCTGGAAGCAGATCAAGGACCTGAAGAACGCGCTGGCCACCAAGTCCCAGAAGGACAAGACCACGGTCAACGTCCTCGCCGGCGTCCTCTCGGTCGCCAGCAGCAAGCGCGTGTATCCCAACGGCGACCTCGCCGCCGGGATACTGGGCTGGGTCAACGCCGACGGCAAGGGCGGCGGCGGTGTCGAGCAGCAGCTGAACAAGGAGCTGACCGGCAAGGACGGCGAGATCCGCTACGCCCAGTCCGGCGGCCGCCAGGTCCCCACCGTGAACTCCACCGAGACGCCCGCCGTGCCCGGCAGCGACGTCGAGCTCACCATCGACCGCGACATCCAGTGGGCCGCGCAGAACGCGATCTCCGAGCAGGTCGCGAAGTCCAAGGCGGACCGCGGCTATGTGATCGTCCAGGACACCCGGACCGGCCAGGTCCTCGCGATGGCCAACTCGCCCGGCTTCGACCCGAACAACCTCTCCGAGGCCAGGGCCGCCAACATGGGCAACGCGGCCGTCCAGGACGCCTACGAGCCCGGCTCCACCGCGAAGGTCATCTCGATGGCCGCCGTACTGCAGGAGGGCGTGGCCGTGCCCACCACGAGTGTCGTCGTGCCGAACCGGCTGCACCGCGGCGACCGGCTCTTCAAGGACGACATCGACCACCCGACCTGGTACCTGACGCTCAACGGCGTGCTCGCCAAGTCCAGCAACATCGGCACCATCCTGGCCACCGGCCAGCTGGGCAAGACGCAGCGGCAGGCCAACCGGGTCCTGTACAGCTACCTGCGCAAGTTCGGCTTCGGCGGCTACACCGGGCTGGGCTACCCGGGTGAGACCCCGGGCATCCTCGCCGCCCCGGACACCTGGTCCACCTCGCAGCAGTACACGATTCCTTTCGGCCAGGGCGTGTCCATCAACGCGATGCAGGCGGCCTCCGTCTACTCGACGATCGCCAACGGCGGCGTACGCATCGAGCCCACCCTCGTGCGCGGCACCAAGGGACCCGACGGGCAGTTCACGCCCGCCAAGAAACCCAAGAAGACCAGGGTCGTCAGCGCCAAGACGGCGAGGACCCTCGCCCAGATGCTGGAGTCGGTCGTGGACGACGAGGAGGGCACCGGCACCAAGGCGCGCATCCCCGGCTACCGGGTCGCGGGCAAGACGGGTACGGCGAACCGAGTGGATCCGGCCACCGGCAGGTACCGCGGCTACACGTCGTCGTTCGCCGGTTTCGCGCCCGCGGACAAGCCCCGCGTCACGGTCTACTGCGCCATCCAGAACGCCACCGCGGGCAACTACTTCGGCGGCCAGATCTGCGGGCCGATCTACAAGAAGGTCATGGAGTTCGCGCTGAAGACCCTCCAGGTTCCGCCCACCGGGGCCAAGCCCGCGAAGCTCCCGGTCGGCTACCGACCCTGACCTCACCCGACCACACTGATCAGCACCGAGCAGCCAGGAACCACCTCGTGACAACGATCACTCCCGACGCCGGGAACCAGAGCGAGCCCCGCCCCTCACTTCGCTCCGAAGCCGGTACGCCCGGTACGCTCACCGCCGTGCCACACGCTGATCAGTCCCAAACCACCCAGAAGGGGCATCCCGTGACATATCCGGGACCGCCCAGGCCGGCCCAGGTCTCCGCCACACCCCTCGCGGAACTCGCCGGTCAGCTGGGGGCCACCACGCCGGAGCGCGCCGAATCCGCCGAGGTCACGGGCATCACCCATGACTCGCGCGCAGTCCGCCCCGGCGACCTGTACGCCGCCCTCCCGGGCGCCCGTCTGCACGGTGCCGACTTCGTGACGCAGGCCGCCGGCCTCGGCGCGGCCGCCGTGCTGACCGACCCGACCGGCGCCGAGCGCGCCGCCGCGACCGGCCTGCCGGTCCTGGTCGTCGAGGATCCGCGCGGCCGGATGGGCGAACTGGCGGCCACGATCTACGGCCACCCCGGCCGCGATCTGCTCCAGATCGGCATCACCGGCACCTCCGGCAAGACCACCACCGCGTACCTGGTCGAGGGCGGCCTCAAGAGCACCCGCTCCACCGGGCTGATCGGCACGGTCGAGATGCGTATCGGCGACGAGCGCATCAAGTCCGAGCGGACCACCCCCGAGGCCACCGACCTGCAGGCCCTGTTCGCCGTCATGCGCGAACGCGGCGTCGAGGCGGTCGCCATGGAGGTCTCCAGCCACGCGCTGGTGCTCGGCCGGGTCGACGGCTGCGTCTTCGACATCGCCGTGTTCACCAACCTCAGCCCGGAACACATGGAGTTCCACTCCGACATGGAGGACTACTTCCGGGCCAAGGCGCAGCTGTTCACTCCCCGGCGCAGCAGATTCGGCGTCGTCAACCTCGATGACGAGTACGGCCGCAGGCTCGCGAAGGAGGCCTCCGTCCCGGTCGTCACCTTCTCCGCCGAGGGCCACCCCGACGCCGACTGGCGTGCCGAGGACGTCGAGGTCGGTCCCATGGACGCGACGTTCACGGTGATCGGCCCCAAGAGCGAGCGGATCACCGCCAGGTCGCCGCTGCCGGGCCCCTTCAACGTGGCGAACACCCTCGCCGCCATCGTCGCCCTGGCCGCCGCCGGCCTCGACGCCCAGACCGCCGCCGACGGCATCGCCGCCGTGCCGGGCGTGCCGGGCCGGCTGGAGCGGGTGGACGCCGGGCAGCCGTATCTCGCGGTCGTGGACTACGCCCACAAGACCGACGCCGTCGAGTCGGTGCTCAAGGCGCTGCGCAAGGTCACCGAGGGCAGCCTGCACATCGTGCTCGGCTGCGGCGGGGACCGCGACCAGACCAAGCGCGAACCGATGGGTGCCGCCGCGGCCCGGCTCGCCGACACCGCCGTACTGACCTCCGACAACCCCCGCTCCGAAGACCCCCTCGCGATTCTCGCAACCATGCTCCAGGGCGCGGCGTCCGTGCCAGTGCACGAGCGTGGCGAGGTCCAGGTCTTCGAGGACCGGGCCGCCGCGATCGCCGCAGCCGTCGCCCGCGCACAGCCCGGCGACACCGTGCTGGTCGCCGGCAAGGGGCATGAGCAGGGCCAGGACATCGCCGGGGTGGTCCGTCCCTTCGACGACCGCCAGGTGCTTCGCGAAGCTATCCAGAAGACCCAGGGATGAACTTGTGATCGCCCTCTCCCTCGCCGAGATCGCAGAAGTCGTCGGCGGGCAGACGCACGACATACCGGATCCGTCCGTCCAGGTCACCGGATCCGTCGTCCGGGACTCCCGTGAAGTGGAGCCCGGCAGCCTCTTCGTCGCCTTCGTCGGCGAGCGCGTCGACGGCCACGACTTCGCGCAGGCCGTCGTCGCGGCCGGCGCCGCCGCGGTACTGGGCTCGCGCCCCGTGGGCGTGCCCGCGATCGTCGTGCCGGACGTCCAGAAGGCCCTCGGCGCCCTCGCCCGTCATGTCGTCCAGCGGCTCGGCGCGACCCTCGTGGCCCTGACCGGCTCGGCGGGCAAGACCAGCACCAAGGACCTGATCGCCCAGGTGCTCCAGCGCAAGGCGCCCACCGTGTGGACGCCGGGCTCCCTCAACAACGAGATCGGACTGCCGCTCACCGCCCTCAGCGCCACCGAGGAGACCCGCTTCCTCGTCCTGGAGATGGGCGCCCGCGGCATCGGCCACATCCGCTACCTCTCCGATCTGACGCCCCCGAGGATCGGCCTCGTGCTCAACGTCGGCACCGCCCACATCGGCGAGTTCGGCGGCCGTGAGCAGATCGCGCAGGCCAAGGGCGAGCTCGTCGAAGGGCTGCCGTCGGCGGCGGAGGGCGGCACCGCGATCCTCAACGCCGACGATCCCCTCGTACGGGCCATGGCCTCCCGTACGAAGGCGAAGGTGATCCTTTTCGGAGAGTCAGGCGAAGCGGACGTACGCGCCGAGAACGTGAGACTCACGGACAGCGGACAGCCTGCTTTCACCCTTCACACACCCTCCGGTGCAAGCGATGTGACCATGCGCCTGTACGGTGAGCACCACGTGTCGAACGCGCTCGCCGCGGCCGCCGTCGCCCATGAGCTGGGCATGTCCGCGGAAGAGATCGCCACCGCGCTCTCCGAGGCGGGCTCCCTCTCCCGCTGGCGGATGGAGGTCACCGAGCGCCCGGACGGCGTGACGATCGTCAACGACGCCTACAACGCGAACCCCGAGTCCATGCGGGCCGCTCTGCGTGCGCTGGCCGCGATGGGCGGCGCCGCACGGGCGACGGGGGGCCGTACGTGGGCGGTGCTCGGCAAGATGGCCGAGCTCGGTGACGAGGCGCTCGCCGAGCACGACGCGGTCGGACGGCTCGCCGTCCGGCTCAACGTCAGCAAGCTCGTCGCGGTCGGGGGCAGGGAAGCGTCCTGGCTGCAACTGGGCGCATATAACGAGGGTTCGTGGGGTGAGGAGTCGGTGCACGTGTCCGACGCACAGGCGGCGGTCGACCTGTTGCGCAGCGAGCTGCGCCCGGGGGACGTCGTACTCGTGAAGGCGTCCCGTTCGGTCGGGCTGGAGAGTGTCGCCGAGGCGCTGCTCGCGGGCGGCACCGAGGGTGAGGTTGCCGCCCGATGATGAATCAGATCCTGTTCTCAGGAGTCATTGGCCTCTTCCTGACCCTGATCGGCACCCCGCTGTTGATCAAGCTGCTGGCCCGCAAGGGCTACGGTCAGTACATCCGGGACGACGGCCCGCGCGAGCACCACGCCAAGCGCGGTACGCCGACCATGGGTGGTATCGCCTTCATCCTGGCCACGGTCGCCGCGTACTTCCTGTCCAAGCTGATCACCGGCAAGCCGCCGACGTTCTCCGGCATCCTGGTGCTCGGGCTGATGGCCGGCATGGGTCTGGTCGGTTTCCTCGACGACTACATCAAGATCGTCAAGCGTCGTTCGCTGGGTCTGCGGGCCAAGGCCAAGATGGCCGGCCAGCTCTTCGGCGGTATCGCCTTCGCGGTGCTCTCGCTGCAGTTCGCGGACAACCGCGGCAACACCCCGGCCTCCACCAAGCTCTCCTTCGTGCAGGACTTCGGCTGGTCCATCGGCCCGGTGCTGTTCGTCGTCTGGGCGCTGTTCATGATCCTCGCCATGTCGAACGGCGTGAACCTGACGGACGGTCTGGACGGCCTCGCCACCGGCGCCTCCGTGCTCGTCTTCGGCGCCTACACCTTCATCGGCGTCTGGCAGTTCCAGGAGTCCTGCGCCAACGCGCAGATCCTGCCCAACCCCAACGCCTGCTACGAAGTGCGCGATCCACTCGATCTCGCCGTCGTCTCCTCCGCGCTGATGGGCGCCTGCCTCGGCTTCCTGTGGTGGAACACGTCGCCCGCCAAGATCTTCATGGGTGACACCGGTTCACTGGCCCTCGGCGGCGCGCTCGCCGGTCTCGCCATCTGCTCGCGCACCGAGCTGCTGCTCGCCATCCTCGGTGGTCTGTTCGTGCTGATCACCATGTCGGTGGTCATCCAGGTCGGCTCCTTCCGCCTCACCGGCAAGCGCGTCTTCCGCATGGCGCCACTCCAGCACCACTTCGAACTCAAGGGCTGGTCGGAAGTGCTCGTAGTGGTCCGCTTCTGGATCATTCAGGGCATCTGTGTGATCGTCGGACTGGGCCTCTTCTACGCGGGATGGGCAGCGGACAAGTGACCGACTGGCAGGGGAAGAACGTCACCGTCGCCGGGCTCGGCGTCTCCGGGATCCCGGCGGCCAAGGTGCTGCACGGCCTCGGCGCCCACGTCACCGTCGTCAACGACGGCGACGACGCACGCGCGCGTGCCCAGGCCACCGAGCTGGAGGACCTCGGCATCACCGTCCGCCTCGGCGACGGAGCGACCCTGCCCGACGGCACCGAACTGATCGTCACCGCACCCGGCTGGAAGCCGGACAAGCCGCTGTTCGCCGCCGCCGAGCAGGCCGGCGTCCCGGTCTGGGGCGACGTCGAGCTCGCCTGGCGACTGCGCGGCCCCGACGCCGCGCCCTGGCTCGCCGTGACCGGCACCAACGGCAAGACCACGACCGTCCAGATGCTCGCCTCCATCCTCAAGGCGGCGGGCCTGCGCACGGCGGCCGTCGGCAACATCGGCGTCTCACTCCTCGACGCGGTGCTCGGCGAGGAGCAGTACGACGTCCTCGCCGTGGAGTTGTCCAGCTACCAGCTGCACTGGGCGCCCTCGCTGCGCGCCCACTCGGCGGCCGTGCTGAACCTCGCCCCCGACCATCTCGACTGGCACGGCTCCATGGAGGCGTACGCCGCCGACAAGGGCCGTATCTACGAGGGCAACCGCGTCGCCTGCGTCTACAACGTCGCCGACAAGGCCACCGAGGACCTGGTCCGCGAGGCCGACGTGGAGGAGGGCTGCCGGGCCATCGGCTTCACCCTCGGCACCCCGGCCCCGTCCCAACTCGGCGTCGTCGAGGGCATCCTCGTCGACCGCGCCTTCGTCGAGGACCGGCAGAAGAACGCCCAGGAGCTCGCCGAGGTCTCCGACGTCAACCCGCCGGCGCCGCACAACATCGCCAACGCCCTTGCGGCGGCGGCCCTCGCCCGGGCCTTCGGGGTGCCCCCCAAGGCCGTACGGGACGGGCTGCGGGCCTTCACCCCGGACGCCCACCGCATCGCGCACGTGGCGGACGTGGACGGGGTCGCCTACGTCGACGACTCCAAGGCCACCAACACCCACGCGGCTCAAGCGTCGTTGGCGGCCTACGACTCCATCGTCTGGATCGCGGGCGGGCTCGCCAAGGGCGCCGTCTTCGAGGAACTGGTCGCCGAGTCGGCCGAGCGGCTGCGCGCGGTCGTGCTCATGGGCGCCGATCGTGGCCTGATCCGTGAAGCCCTCGCGCGACACGCGCCGGAAGTACCCGTCGTCGACCTCGACCGGACCGACACTGGGGCGATGCTTGCGGCGGTCCAGGAGGCGAAGGGCCTCGCACGGCCCGGCGACACGGTGCTCCTTGCTCCGGCCTGTGCCTCCATGGACATGTTCGCCAACTACAACCAGCGCGGTGACGCGTTCGCGGAGGCGGTTCGCGAACTCGGCGCGGGCGCCTGACGCCGGGTCTCGGCCACTGCGGGTGCTTCGGGACCCCCACCGTGAAGTGGAGGGACGCGTGACTCGGATGCGGTCGGCCAGTACGTACGCCCACGGCGGGGCGGTGAGCGCCGATGCCCGGTAGCCGTACGGGAGGGCCTCCCGTACAGCGGGCCGTTCGGCGGCCCTCTCCTTCCCCGGCGCGGGACGAGAACGCGGTCCAGCGGTTCTACACGCGCGTGTACCGCGCGTGGGACCGGCCGCTGACCGCCTACTACCTGATCCTCGGCGGCAGCCTGCTGATCACCGTGCTCGGTCTGGTGATGGTCTACTCGGCCTCCCAGATCACGGCGCTGCAGATGTCGTTGCCGGGGTCGTACTTCTTCCGCAAGCAGCTGCTCGCCGCCGTGATCGGCACCGGGTTGCTGCTCGCCGCCTCCCGGATGCCCGTCAAGCTGCACCGGGCGCTCGCCTACCCGATCCTCGCCGGCGCCGTCTTCCTGATGGCGCTGGTGCAGGTCCCCGGGATAGGAGTCGCGGTCAACGGCAACCAGAACTGGATCGCCCTCGGCGGCTCCTTCCAGATCCAGCCCAGCGAGTTCGGCAAGCTCGCGCTGGTCCTGTGGGGCGCCGATCTGATCGCCCGCAAACAGGACAAGAAGCTGCTGACGCAGTGGAAGCACATGCTGGTGCCGCTGGTGCCGGTCGCCTTCATGCTGCTCGGGCTGATCATGCTCGGCGGCGACATGGGTACGGCGATCATCCTGTCGGCGATCCTGTTCGGCCTGCTGTGGCTGGCGGGAGCGCCCACCCGGCTGTTCGTGGGCGTGCTGTCGTTCGCGGGCGTGATCGGTGTGCTCCTCATCAAGAGCAGCGAGAACCGGATGGCCCGCCTCCAGTGCCTCGGCGCCACCGAGCCCCAGTCCGGCCCGGTCGACTGCTGGCAGGCCGTGCACGGCATCTATGCGCTCGCCTCCGGCGGAATCTTCGGTTCCGGGCTGGGTGCGAGTGTGGAGAAATGGGGCCAACTCCCCGAAGCCCACACCGACTTCATCTTCGCCGTCACCGGTGAGGAACTGGGCCTGGCGGGGACGCTGTCGGTGCTCGCCCTCTTCGCGGCTCTAGGCTATGCGGGTATCCGCGTGGCCGGACGCACGGAGGACCCCTTCGTGAGGTATGCCGCGGGAGGCGTGACCACCTGGATCACCGCGCAAGCCGTGATCAACATCGGTGCGGTGCTCGGTCTGCTGCCGATCGCCGGCGTTCCCCTCCCGCTGTTCTCCTACGGAGGGTCCGCCCTGCTGCCGACCATGTTCGCCATCGGGCTGCTGATCGCGTTCGCGCGCGACGAACCCGCTGCGCGGGCGGCGCTTTCTGCACGGCAATCCCGCCTTGGTAGAAAGCGTGCGGGAGGCGCCGGTTCCGGCCGGGGGCCTCGGAGATGGAACACGATGCGACGGCGTGCCTCGGCGGCGCGTTCGTCCGGAGAGCGGTGAATTTCGGTGCATGTCGTACTCGCCGGTGGGGGGACCGCCGGCCACATCGAGCCCGCGCTCGCCCTCGCGGACGCCCTGCGCAGGCAGGACCCGGGCGTGGGGATCACGGCCCTGGGCACGGAGCGCGGCCTGGAGACCAAGCTCGTCCCACAGCGGGGCTATGAGCTCGCGCTGATCCCCGCCGTACCCCTGCCGCGCAAGCCGACGCCCGAGCTGATCACCGTCCCGGGCCGGCTGCGCGGGACGATCAAGGCGACCGAGCAGATCCTGGAGCGCACCAAGGCGGACGCCGTCGTCGGCTTCGGCGGCTATGTCGCCCTGCCCGGCTATCTCGCCGCCAAGCGCCTCGGTGTGCCGATCATCATCCATGAGGCCAACGCCCGTCCGGGCCTGGCCAACAAGATCGGTTCGCGCTACGCCGCCCAGGTCGCCGTCGCCACCCCGGACAGCAAGCTGCGCAACTCCCGCTACATCGGCATCCCGCTGCGCCACACCATCGCCACCCTCGACCGGGCCGCTGTCCGCCCCGAGGCGCGCGCGATGTTCGGGCTCGACCCGAACCTGCCCACCCTGCTGGTCTCCGGCGGCTCACAGGGCGCACGGCGCCTCAACGAGGTCGTCCAGCAGGTCGCGCCCTGGCTCCAGCAGGCCGGCATCCAGATCCTGCACGCGGTCGGCCCGAAGAACGAACTGCCGCAAGTGCACCAGATGCCGGGAATGCCCCCCTATATCCCGGTAAGTTACCTGGACCGGATGGACCTCGCGTACGCCGCGGCCGACATGATGCTCTGCCGCGCGGGCGCGATGACCGTCGCCGAACTCTCCGCCGTCGGACTCCCGGCCGCCTACGTTCCGCTGCCCATCGGCAACGGCGAACAGCGGCTGAACGCCCAGCCGGTGGTCAAGGCCGGCGGCGGCCTGCTGGTCGACGACGCGGAACTCACGCCCGAGTGGGTGCAGCAGAACGTCCTGCCCGTGCTCGCCGACCCGCACCGGCTGTACGAGATGTCCCGCGCCGCAAGCGAGTTCGGCCGCCGGGACGCCGACGACCTGCTCGTCGGCATGGTGTACGAGGCGATCGCCTCGCACCGCCGCCAGTAACCGGATGACGGAGGGCAGGGAGCGTGGCCGGACCGACGACCGCCGAGCGCGGTGAACGCCAGCAGGAGTCGTCCGACCCGCCCCTCGCCCGGCGGCGGTTGAGGCTGACGCGCCTTCGTACGATCATCATCCTTGCCGTCGTCCTGGCGCTCCTCGCCGTGGGCTCCGTCTGGCTGCTGTACGGCTCCAAGTGGCTGCGCGTCGAGCGGGTATCCGTCTCCGGGACCCGGGTTCTGACGCCCGCGCAGGTCCTTGAGGCCGCCGACGTCCCCGTCGGGGCGCCGCTGATTTCCGTGCAGACCGATGCGATTGAGGCACGACTGCGTCGGAAATTGCCCCGAATTGACGCAGTTGACGTAGTCCGTGCCTGGCCGCATGGAATCGGCCTGAAAGTGGTGGAGCGTACTCCGGTTCTGATTGTCCAAAAGGGCGGAAACTTCATCGAAGTGGATGACGAAGGTGTCCGTTTCGCCACAGTTTCTGAAGCCCCGAAAGGCGTTCCCGTGCTGGAATTGTCGGTGTCCCGGTCGGGCTCCGCCGCCGCGAGCCTGCGCCGCTTCGGCGAGGGGCGACTGGTGCGGGAGGCGGTGCGGGTCGCCGGGGCCATTCCGGCCGCCGTTGCGAGGTCAACCGAGGTCGTCAAGGTGCGCTCCTACGACGACATCTCACTGGAGTTGGGCGACGGCCGGACCGTCGTCTGGGGGAGTGGCGAGAAGGGCGCCGCGAAGGCTCGCACACTCACCGCTCTCATGAAAGCCTCGCCGGATGCGCGGTACTTCGACGTCAGCGTTCCCACCGCCCCTGCGTCAGCGCGGAGTTGACGCACATTCGCGCAGGCCAGCACCCTGGTTGGGCGGCGACATGGCTGATCACATAGGGTGAAAAGAAAAACGGGAGGTTCGGCGTGTTCGTTGAACGTGCGCCACTTGTCGACTTAGTGTCCTGTTCAGAAGACTTCAAGGAACAGACACACTGGTAACCCTAAACTTCAGGGTTAGGGTTCGGGTCGGCGCTACGGACCGTCCCATTCGGCATCAGTCGCCGGTTCGCGAAGCACGTCGCTCCCCGCGATCCGACGACCCGTAAATCGAGGCGAGAGGCCTTCGACGTGGCAGCACCGCAGAACTACCTCGCAGTCATCAAAGTCATCGGTGTCGGCGGCGGTGGTGTCAATGCCATCAACCGGATGATCGAGGTCGGTCTCAAGGGTGTCGAGTTCATCGCCATCAACACTGACGCGCAAGCTCTGTTGATGAGCGATGCCGACGTCAAGCTCGACGTCGGCCGCGAACTCACCCGCGGACTCGGCGCCGGAGCCAACCCGGCCGTCGGCCGCAAGGCCGCCGAGGACCACCGCGAGGAGATCGAGGAGGTCCTCAAGGGGGCCGACATGGTCTTCGTGACGGCCGGTGAAGGCGGCGGCACCGGCACCGGCGGCGCGCCCGTCGTGGCCAACATCGCCCGCAACCTGGGCGCCCTCACCATCGGCGTGGTCACCCGCCCGTTCACCTTCGAGGGCCGGCGCCGCGCCAACCAGGCCGAGGACGGCATCGCCGAGCTCCGTGAAGAGGTCGACACCCTCATCGTCATCCCGAACGACCGGCTGCTGTCCATCTCGGACCGCCAGGTCTCGGTGCTCGACGCCTTCAAGTCGGCCGACCAGGTTCTGCTCTCCGGTGTCCAGGGCATCACCGACCTCATCACCACGCCGGGTCTGATCAACCTCGACTTCGCCGACGTCAAGTCGGTCATGTCCGAGGCCGGTTCGGCCCTCATGGGCATCGGCTCGGCCCGCGGCGACGACCGCGCGGTGGCCGCGGCCGAGATGGCGATCTCCTCGCCGCTCCTGGAGGCGTCCATCGACGGCGCCCGGGGCGTGCTGCTCTCCATCTCCGGCGGCTCCGACCTCGGCCTGTTCGAGATCAACGAGGCGGCCCAGCTGGTCAGCGAGGCCGCCCACCCCGAGGCCAACATCATCTTCGGCGCGGTCATCGACGACGCCCTCGGCGACGAGGTCCGGGTGACCGTGATCGCGGCCGGCTTCGACGGCGGCCAGCCGCCGGCCCGCCGGGACAACGTCCTCGGCTCGACCTCGACCTCGACGTCGGCCTCGGCTCGCCGCGAGGAGCCCACTCCGGTACGGCAGACCGAGTCCCGCCCGTCGTTCGGCTCGCTCGGCAGCGTCACGCCGAAGGAGGAGCCGGAGCCCGCGGCACCGGAGCCGGTGGCCGACATCCCGGTCGCCCCGCCGGTTCCGCCGTCGCGGTCCTACGCCGACAGCGCGGCGGAGGAACTGGACGTCCCGGACTTCCTTAAGTGATCCTTCTGACGTGATAGCACAGCGCGACACCGTGAGCGGCGCGCACTTCGCCTTCACCGACAGGTGGGGCGGGGTGAGCGCCGCTCCGTATGCGGAGCTCAACCTCGGCGGGGCGGTCGGCGACGACGCGGACGCCGTACTGACCAACCGGGATCTCGCCGCCAAGTCGCTCGGGTTCGGTCCGGGTGACGTGGTCTGGATGAACCAGGTGCACGGGGCGGACGTCGCCGTGGTCGACGGACCGTGGGGTGATGGTCCGGTGCCCGACGTCGACGCGATCGTCACGGCGCGGCCGGGTCTCGCCCTCGCGGTTCTCACTGCCGACTGCGTGCCGGTCCTGCTGGCCGACCCGGTCGCCGGGATCGTCGCCGCGGCCCACGCTGGGCGGCCGGGCATGATCGCCGGGGTCGTCCCGGCAGCGCTACGCGCGATGACCGAACTGGGTGCCGACCCGGCCCGGATCGTCGCCCGCACCGGCCCCGCCGTCTGCGGCCGGTGCTACGAGGTGCCGGAGGCGATGCGCGCCGAGGTCGCCATCAAGGAGCCGACGGCGCACGCCGAGACGAGTTGGGGTACGCCGGCGGTGGACGTGGCCGCCGGAGTGCACGCCCAGCTCGCGCGCTTCGGAGTGCGTGACCGGGAGCAGTCGCCGGTGTGCACCCTGGAGTCGGGCGACCACTTCTCGTACCGCCGCGACCGCACCACCGGTCGGCTCGCCGGCTACGTCTGGCTGGACTGAATGGACATGACGGACCGTAAGGACGAACTCGCCGCGAACCTGGCGAAGGTGGAGGACCGTATCGCCGCCGCCTGCGCGGCCGCCGGGCGCCCCCGCGAGGAAGTGACCCTGATCGTGGTCACCAAGACCTACCCCGCGAGCGATGTGCGGGTCCTTTCGGAGCTCGGTGTGCGCCATGTCGCCGAGAACCGCGACCAGGACGCGGCGCCCAAGGCCGCCGCATGCTCGGACCTGCCCCTCGCCTGGCACTTCGTCGGCCAGTTGCAGACCAACAAAGTGCGATCCGTGGTCGGTTACGCGGATCTCGTGCAGTCCGTCGATCGTTCCAAGCTGGTGACGGCCCTGTCGAAGGAGGCCGTACGGCAGGAGCGCGAGCTCGGCTGCCTGATCCAGGTGGCGCTGGACGCGGGGGAGCCCGCGGCGGGCGGGGGCGCGCGAGGCGAGAGGGGCGGTGTGGCACCGGGCGGGATCGAAGAGTTGGCCGACCTCGTGGCGAAGGCTCCGGGGCTGCGGCTCGACGGGCTGATGACCGTCGCTCCGCTCACCGGGGAGTACGCGGGGCGCCAACAGGCGGCGTTCGAGCGGTTGATGGATTTGTCGACCGACCTGCGCCGAGCTCATCCGGCTGCGAACATGGTGTCGGCAGGGATGAGTGCGGATCTCGAAGAGGCGGTGGCGGCGGGTGCGACACATGTGCGCGTCGGCACTGCGGTACTCGGAGTCCGCCCCAGGCTCGGGTAACGTCGCCAGGAAGTCGGACCACAGCAGAAAATATGGTCAATGTCGCCGAAAGGCGGACGTAACGGCCGCGTGGATGGCGGGCACTTGGCAGTCGCCGATCCACCACAGAGCGGAGGACTCAGAGCATGGCCGGCGCGATGCGCAAGATGGCGGTCTACCTCGGCCTCGTGGAGGACGATGGGTACGACGGCCGGGGGTTCGACCCCGATGACGACTTCGAGCCCGAACTGGACCCGGAGCCTGAGCGGGACCATCGACGGCACGAGCCGTCGCACCAGTCGCACAGTGCACATCAGTCCCAAAGGGACGAAGAGGTGCGAATCGTACAGCCGCCCGCGCCGCGTGAACCGGTCGCCCGATCGACTTCGCTACCCGCGGAATCCAGCCGCCCGGCACGTATCGCGCCCGTGGCGTCTATCACACAAGAACGCGCAAGCCTGGAGAAGAACGCACCGGTGATCATGCCCAAGGTCGTGTCGGAACGAGAGCCTTATCGGATCACCACGCTTCACCCGCGGACCTACAACGAGGCCCGTACCATCGGGGAACACTTCCGTGAAGGTACCCCGGTGATCATGAATCTGACTGAGATGGACGACACAGATGCCAAGCGACTTGTCGACTTTGCGGCGGGTTTGGTGTTTGGTCTTCACGGCAGCATCGAGCGGGTGACCCAGAAGGTGTTCCTGTTGTCTCCTGCTAACGTCGATGTCACGGCGGAGGACAAGGCCCGCATCGCAGAGGGCGGGTTCTTCAACCAGAGCTGAGACGCACCACCGGAAGAAACGCACGGAACAAGGAACAGGGGAGAGGGAAGCACCAGTCATGAGCGTGGTCCTGCAGGTTCTCTACATCGCGCTGATGGTGTTCCTCATCGTGCTCATCTTCCGGTTGGTCATGGACTACGTGTTCCAGTTCGCCCGCTCATGGCAACCCGGCAAGGCGATGGTGGTCGTTCTGGAGGCCACCTACACTGTCACTGATCCACCGCTGAAGCTTCTGCGGCGGGTTATTCCGCCGCTGCGTCTCGGGGGCGTGGCGCTCGACCTGTCCTTCTTCGTACTGATGATCATCGTCTACATCCTGATCACGCTCGTGCGGAGCGCGATGTGAGCGATGTGACAGATACGGTCTTGCCGACTGCCGACGACTACGTTGAGGTGAAGAGATGCCGTTGACCCCCGAGGACGTGCGGAACAAGCAGTTCACGACCGTCCGCCTCCGAGAAGGCTATGACGAGGACGAGGTCGATGCCTTCCTCGATGAGGTCGAAGCCGAACTGACCCGCCTGCTCCGCGAGAACGAGGACCTGCGCGCCAAGCTGGCCGCGGCCACGCGCGCTGCTGCCCAGAACCAGCAGAACATGCGCAAGCCCCCGGAGGGGCCCGGCGGACCGCAGGACCAGCAGCAGGGCGGAATGCCCCAGCAGGGCGGTATGCCGCAGCAGGGCATGCGCGGTCCCGGGGCTCCCGTACCCGCCGGGATATCGGGCCCGCCGCAGCAGCAGATGGGTGGCCCCATGGGTGGTCCGCCCCAGCTGCCCAGCGGTGCTCCGCAGCTGCCCGCCGGTCCCGGCGGTCAGGGTGGCCCTCAGGGTCCCGGTCCGATGGGCCAGGGTCCGGGGCCGATGGGCCAGCCCCCCATGCAGCAGATGGGCGGCCCGATGGGCGGTCCTATGGGTGGCCCGATGGGCGGTCCCGGTCAGGGCGGCCCCGGTGGCGACAGCGCCGCGCGCGTTCTGTCGCTCGCCCAGCAGACCGCCGACCAGGCGATCGCCGAGGCTCGTTCCGAAGCCAACAAGATCGTCGGCGAGGCGCGTTCGCGTGCCGAGGGTCTTGAGCGGGACGCCCGTGCCAAGGCGGACGCCCTGGAGCGGGACGCGCAGGAGAAGCACCGCGTCGCGATGGGCTCCCTGGAGTCCGCTCGCGCCACGCTGGAGCGCAAGGTCGAGGACCTGCGCGGCTTCGAGCGCGAGTACCGCACGCGGCTGAAGTCCTACCTTGAGTCCCAGCTGCGCCAGCTGGAGACCCAGGCGGACGACTCGCTCGCCCCGCCGCGCACCCCGGCTGCGGCGTCTCTCCCGCCGTCCCCGGCGCCCTCCATGGCACCGGCCGGCGCGAGCGCCCCGTCGTACGGCGGCAACCAGACGATGGGCGGCGCCCCGTCTCCGGCTGCTCCGTCCTACGGCGGCCAGCAGCAGATGTCCCCGGCGATGACCCAGCCGATGGCGCCCGTGCGTCCGCAGGGTCCGTCCCCGATGGGTCAGGCTCCCTCGCCGATGCGTGGGTTCCTGATCGACGAGGACGACAACTGACGGTTGGTAGTACGCCTTAGGCGTCGGCAGCGTTCAGGGCGGGGCCCCGGATTTTGATCCGGGGCCCCGCCCTTTTGCTACGCGTGTTCACGGTGTTTGAGGTGTTTGTTCGGCCCTGGGTGCGGTGTCCGACGTACACAACGCCGAAGGCCCGGGACCACCAAGATTCTTTGGTGGTCCCGGGCCTTCGGTCGCCCGGCTGAGTCCCGCTACTGCTTGCGCAGACGGAACGCCAGGGTCAGGCCCTCGTCCGTGAACGGGGGGCCGTACGTGTCGTCCGCCTCGCCCTGGGCGAAGTCCGTCGCCAGGACCTCCTCGGCGATGAGCTCGGCGTGCTCGCTCAGGGCCGAGACCGTCGCCGGGTCCGTCGCCGTCCAGCGCAGGGCGATCCGGTCGGCCACGTCCAGGCCGCTGTTCTTGCGGGCCTCCTGGATCAGGCGGATCGCGTCACGGGCCAGGCCCGCGCGGCGCAGCTCCTCCGTGATCTCCAGGTCCAGGGCGACCGTCGCACCGGAGTCGGACGCCACCGACCAGCCCTCGCGCGGGGTCTCCGTGATGATCACCTCGTCCGGCGCGAGCGTGACCGTCTCGCCGTCGACCTCCACCGACGCGGTCCCCTCGCGCAGGGCCAGGGACAGCGCGGCCGCGTCCGCGTTCGCGACGGCCTTCGCCACGTCCTGGACGCGCTTGCCGAAACGCTTGCCCAGGGCGCGGAAGTTGGCCTTGGCGGTGGTGTCCACCAGGCTGCCGCCGACCTCCGACAGGGACGCCAGGGACTCGACGTTCAGCTCCTCCGTGATCTGCGTGTGCAGCTCGCGGTCGAGCGTCTCGAAGCCCGCCACCGCCACCAGGGCACGGGACAGCGGCTGACGGGTCTTGACACCCGACTCCGCGCGCGTGGCGCGGCCCAGCTCGACCAGCCGGCGGACCAGGACCATCTGCCTCGACAGTTCCGGGGCGATCGCCGACAGGTCGGCCTCCGGCCAGGAGGCGAGGTGGACCGACTCCGGGGCGCCGGGGGTCACCGGCACGATCAGGTCCTGCCAGACCCGCTCGGTGATGAACGGGGTCAGCGGGGCCATCAGCTTGGTGACCGTCTCGACGACCTCGTGCAGGGTGCGCAGCGCCGCCTTGTCGCCCTGCCAGAAACGGCGACGGGAGCGGCGGACGTACCAGTTGCTCAAGTCGTCGACGAACGCCGAGAGCAGCTTGCCGGCGCGCTGGGTGTCGTACGCCTCCAGGGCCTGTGTCACCTGGTCGGTGAGCGCGTGGAGTTCGGAGAGCAGCCAGCGGTCCAGGACCGGGCGGTCGGCGGGGGCCGGGTCGGCCGCGCTGGGCGCCCAGTCGGACGTGCGGGCGTACAGGGCCTGGAAGGCGACCGTGTTCCAGTACGTGAGGAGGGTCTTGCGCACCACCTCCTGGATCGTGCCGTGGCCCACGCGGCGTGCCGCCCACGGGGAGCCGCCGGCCGCCATGAACCAGCGCACCGCGTCCGCGCCGTGCCGGTCCATCAGCGGGATCGGCTCCAGGGTGTTGCCCAGGTGCTTGGACATCTTGCGGCCGTCCTCGGCGAGGATGTGGCCGAGGCAGACGACGTTCTCGTACGACGACTTGTCGAAGACCAGGGTGCCGACGGCCATCAGCGTGTAGAACCAGCCGCGGGTCTGGTCGATGGCCTCGCAGATGAACTGCGCCGGGTAGCGGGCCTCGAACAGCTCCTTGTTCTTGTACGGGTAGCCCCACTGCGCGAACGGCATCGAACCCGAGTCGTACCAGGCGTCGATGACCTCCGGCACGCGCGTGGCCGGCTTCTCGCACTGGGGGCACGCGAAGGTGACCGCGTCGATGAACGGGCGGTGCGGGTCCAGTCCGGACTGGTCGGTGCCCGTCAGCTCGGTGAGCTCGGTGCGGGAGCCGACGCAGGTGAGGTGGTCGTCCTCGCAGCGCCAGATCGGCAGCGGGGTGCCCCAGTAGCGGTTGCGGGACAGCGCCCAGTCGATGTTGTTGTTCAGCCAGTCGCCGTACCGGCCGTGCTTGACCGTCTCCGGGAACCAGTTGGTGTTCTCGTTCTCCTGGAGGAGGCGGTCCTTGGCGGCCGTGGTGCGGATGTACCAGGACGGCTGCGCGTAGTAGAGGAGCGCGGTGTGGCAGCGCCAGCAGTGCGGGTAGCTGTGCTCGTACGGGATGTGCCGGAAGAGGAGGCCGCGCTGCTGGAGGTCCTCGGTGAGCTTTTCGTCCGCCTTCTTGAAGAAGACGCCGCCGACCAGGGGGACGTCCTCGGCGAAGGTGCCGTCCGGGCGGACCGGGTTCACCACGGGCAGGCCGTAGGCACGGCAGACCTTGAGGTCGTCCTCACCGAAGGCGGGGGACTGGTGGACCAGACCCGTTCCGTCCTCGGTCGTGACGTACTCGGCGTTGACCACGTAGTGGGCCGGAGCCGGGAACTCCACCAGCTCGAACGGGCGTTGATACGTCCAGCGCTCCATCTCGGCGCCGGTGAAGGTCTGGCCGGTGGTCTCCCAGCCCTCGCCGAGCGCCTTGGCGACGAGCGGCTCGGCGACGACGAGCTTCTCCTCGCCGTCCGTCGCGACGACGTAGGTGACCTCGGGGTGCGCGGCCACGGCCGTGTTGGAGACCAGGGTCCAGGGCGTGGTCGTCCACACCAGGAGCGCCGCCTCACCGGCCAGCGGACCGGAGGTGAGCGGGAAACGGACGTACACCGAGGGGTCGACGACCGTCTCGTAGCCCTGCGCCAGCTCGTGGTCCGAGAGGCCGGTGCCGCAGCGCGGGCACCAGGGGGCGACGCGGTGGTCCTGGACCAGCAGGCCCTTGTCGAAGATCGTCTTCAGCGACCACCAGACCGACTCGATGTACTCGGGGTCCATCGTGCGGTAGGGGTCCTGGAGGTCGGTCCAGTAGCCCATGCGGGTCGTGAGCGCCTCGAAGGCGTCGGTGTGCCGGGTCACGGACTCGCGGCACTTGGCGTTGAACTCGGCGATGCCGTACGCCTCGATGTCCTTCTTGCCGGAGAAGCCGAGCTCCTTCTCCACCGCGAGCTCCACCGGGAGGCCGTGGCAGTCCCAGCCGGCCTTGCGGGCGACGTGGTAGCCGCGCATGGTGCGGAAGCGGGGGAAGACGTCCTTGAAGACGCGGGCCTCGATGTGGTGGGCGCCGGGCATGCCGTTGGCGGTGGGCGGGCCCTCGTAGAACACCCACTCGGGGCGGCCCTCGGACTGCTCCAGGCTCTTGGCGAAGATCTTCTGCTCACGCCAGAAGTCGAGCACCGCGTGCTCAAGCGCGGGCAGGTCGACCTGGGCGGGCACCTGGCGGTACGTCGGCGTTGTCATCAGCGGGCTTCCTCCGGCGGACTTGCTGCCTTCCGTCCGGAGGGACGAGAGCCGAACTTTCCGTACGCCGGTTTCGGCGCGCTCCCGCGGTACCACCCTCCTTGGCCCTCCGACGCGGGGTGTGCGTCGGCGAGCCCCCTCATTGGGGTCGCGATGCCGGTTCTACTCGCCGCTGCGCTTCGGCTGCGGCTTTCTTCCGACGGCTCCGGGGTGATCTTCACGTCGCGCTCGCCCCCGGGCTTCCACCGTCCCCGGGTCGCTCTGGGCTGCGTACGTCGCTACTCGTCCCCATCCACGCTTTTCGCTCCGCCCAGTGTACGGCGCCGCGCGGACAGCGGCCGACCGGATTTCCGGGGCGCGGGGGCGGGGATCGTGTTCTGGACTCGGTGACCCGAATGGTGCGGTACGTGCGTTCGGATTCTGGGACGTCCGGCTCGGCGGCATACCCCGCGGGGAGCTGGGCACAACGCTTGCATGTCTGCCCCGCGGCATGCGCGAGGCGGGCGAATCGGGCGGTGTGCCCCGTTGCCGCGGGACTCAAGTCGATTTATCGTCCCAGCACGATTCGCGAGCAAGATCACAATATGTGAAGGGGCCGCGGCATGGTGGCGAAGAAGACCGCCGAACAGCAGTCGGCGTCGGGCAGGTCCACCCATGCGGACGCCTCCGGCGGTGCGGCCAAGGATGTGAGCGGGAAGAAGAGCACGCAGGGGACCGAGTCCAAGGGGACCGAGTCCGAGGGGAGCGATTCCAAGGGGAGCGCGGCGAAGAAGGCCGGGAAGAAGACGGCGGCGAAGCCGGGCGTCAAGAAGGCGACGGCGGCGGCCACCGGGACGGCCCCGAAGAAGGCCGTCACCGCCAAGACCTCGGGTCCCGAGGCGGCGGGCGGGAAGGCAGCGGCCAGGAAGACCGCGAAGACCGTGTCCAAGGGCAAGGCGGCCAAGGAGAGCGCGGCCAAGGAGAGCGCGGCCAAGGAGAGCGCGGCCAAGGAGGGCGCGGACAAGGAGGCCGCGGACAAGGAGGCCGCGGACAAGAAGGCCGCGGCCGAGGATGCGGTCCCCAAGAAGGCGGCCAGGAAGAGTGCGGTCGCCAAGAGCAGGGCCAAGAAGTCGGGCGCGGCGCAGGCCGCGGAGCAGACGGGAGCCACGACGGTGGTTGCGAAGAAGACTCCTGGCACGGCCACGGCGGCGAAGACCGCCGTTCCCAAGGCACGCATCGCCGCGGCGGTGGAGCCCGGCGAGCTCGCGGTACGCCCCGGTGAGGACCCCTGGACCCCGGAGGAGGTCGAGGAGGCGCGGGCCGAGCTGATGTCCGAGGTCGTGCGCCTGCGTGACGAGATCACGTCGTCCGAGGAGTCGCTCGTCGGCCTGATGCGGGACTCCGGGGACGGCGCCGGCGACGACCAGGCGGACACCGGCGCCAAGAACATCACGCGCGAGCACGAGCTGGCGCTCGCCGCCAACGCGCGCGAGATGCTCACCCAGGCCGAGCGGGCCCTGGAACGGCTCGACGCGGGTACCTACGGTCTGTGCGAAAGCTGCGGGAACCCGATCGGCAAGGCCAGGATGCAGGCCTTCCCCCGCGCGACCCTCTGCGTGGAGTGCAAGCAGAAGCAGGAACGCCGGTACTGACCGGTAGGCGGGTGCTGCCGGACGTGCCGTACTCTCGTGCTCAGTCAGGTACCTAGGTTGAGGGACTCACGTGGCAGAGGCGGAGCGCATCATCGGTACGCCGGACACCCCAGAGGCGGCGGGAGCCGAGCCGGAGCAGTCCGACGAGCAGGCGACGGACCCCGGGACCGAGCGGCCCCGGGGCAAGCGCCGGATCGCCGTGCTGTTCTCAGTCGCCGCCTTCGCGTACGCCCTGGACCTGGTCAGCAAGATGATCGTGGTCGCCAAGCTGGAGCACCACGCGCCGATCGAGATCATCGGGGACTGGCTGAAGTTCGAGGCGATCCGCAACGCGGGCGCGGCCTTCGGTTTCGGTGAGGCCTTCACCGTGATCTTCACGGTGATCGCGGCGGCCGTGATCGTGGTGATCGCCCGGCTCGCCCGCAAGCTGTACAGCCTGCCCTGGGCGATCGCGCTCGGCCTGCTGCTCGGCGGTGCGCTCGGCAACCTCACCGACCGGATCTTCCGCTCGCCGGGAGTCTTCGAGGGCGCGGTCGTGGACTTCATCGCGCCCAAGCACTTCGCCGTGTTCAACCTCGCCGACTCTGCGATCGTGTGCGGCGGCATCCTGATCGTGCTGCTGTCGTTCCGGGGGCTGGACCCCGACGGCACCGTGCACAAGGACTGAGCCCGCCAGGAGCCCGGGAGGTTGTCCACAGGCTCCGTGCGGGACTGTCGGCCCCGTCCGGCATACTCGTCGGGTGAGCACGATTCCCGAGATCCGAACCCTGCCCGTGCCGGACGGCCTGGAGGGCGAGCGCGTCGACGCCGCCATCTCCCGCATGTTCGGCTTCTCCAGGACCAAGGCGGCCGAGCTGGCCGCGGCGGGCAAGGTCCAGGTCGACGGGAGCGTGGTCGGCAAGTCCGAGCGGGTGCGCGGCGGGGCCTGGCTGGAGGTCGAGATGCCGGGCGCGGCCGCGCCGGTGCAGATCGTCGCCGAGCCGGTCGAGGGCATGGAGATCGTGCACGACGACGATGACGTGGTCGTGATCGTCAAGCCGGTCGGTGTCGCCGCACACCCGAGCCCCGGCTGGTCCGGGCCGACGGTCATCGGCGGGCTGGCCGCCGCCGGGTATCGCATCTCCACGTCCGGGGCCGCCGAGCGTCAGGGCATCGTGCACCGGCTCGACGTGGGCACCTCGGGGCTGATGGTCGTCGCCAAGTCCGAGTACGCGTACACGTCGCTCAAGCGCCAGTTCAAGGAGCGCACGGTCGACAAGCGGTACCACACGCTCGTCCAGGGCCACCCCGACCCGACCAGCGGCACCATCGACGCACCCATCGGCCGCCACCCCAACCACGACTACAAGTGGGCGGTCACGGCCGACGGCAAGCCGTCCGTCACGCACTACGACCTCATCGAGGCGTTCCGCGCGGCCTCCCTGCTCGACGTGAAGCTGGAGACCGGGCGCACCCACCAGATCCGTGTGCACATGGCGGCCCACCGCCACCCCTGCGTCGGCGACCTGACCTACGGCGCCGACCCGACGCTCGCCAAGCGGCTCCGGCTGACCCGCCAGTGGCTGCACGCCGTCCGTCTCGGCTTCGAGCACCCCGGGGACGGGCAGTGGGTGGAGTTCTCCTGCGACTACCCGGCCGACCTGCAGGAAGCCCTCGACCAGGTCCGTGAGGAGACATACGCGTGAGCCTGCCGTCGTCGGCGTCGCCGTCGTATGCCGTGCGGGTCGCCGACGATCCCGCCGACCGTGAGATGTGCTTCGCGGTGCGCAAGGACGTCTTCGTCGGTGAGCAGGGCGTGCCGGAGGACATCGAGTACGACGCCTACGACGCCACCGCCGTGCATGTGCTGGCGGTCCGGGAGGACGGCGTGCCGCTCGGGACCGGCCGGCTGCTGCACGGGGAGGCGGCCGCGGCGAAGGTCGACGGTGATCCGGCCGTGGGGTCGCTGGGGCGGCTCGCCGTGACGCAGGCGGCACGGGGGCTCGGTGTCGGGGCCGCGCTGGTGCGGGCCATCGAGGACGCGGCACGCGCGCGTGGCCTGGTGGCCGTGGACCTGCATGCGCAGACGCAGGCGCTGGGGTTCTACGAGCGGCTGGGGTACGTGGCGTACGGGCCGGAGTTCTACGACGCGGGGATGCCGCACCGGGCGATGCGGCGCGCTCTGTAGCCGAGGGAGCGTAGGCGCTGGTGAGAAGGGCGGCGTGGCAGGCTTGAGGTCTGCCTTGTGGAAGCCGAGATCACCGGAGCGCTGACCGTGGATCAGTTGGCCCTGTTGTTCGTGCTGTTGCTCGGGGCCGTGGTGAGTGTCCCGGTGGGGGACCGGCTCGGGTTGCCGGCACCGGTGCTGATGACGCTGCTCGGGATCGTGCTCGCGTTGCTCGACTTCGTGCCGAACGTCGACGTACCGCCTGATCTGATCCTGCCGCTGCTGTTGCCGCCCCTGTTGTACGCGGCCGTACGACGGACCTCCTGGCGGCAGTTCGCGGCGAATGTGCGGCCCATCTTCCTGCTCGCCGTGGCGCTGGTGTTCGTCACGACGCTGTGTGTGGCCGCGGTCGCCCACGCGATCGTGCCGGGGCTGCCGCTCGCCGCCGCCGTGGCGCTGGGCGCGCTCGTCGCACCGCCCGATCCGGTCGCCGCGACCGCGGTCGCCGGGCAACTCGGGCTGCCCAGGCGCATGGTGTCCATCCTGGAGGGCGAGGGGCTCTTCAACGACGTGACGGCCATCGTGCTGTACCACGTGGCCATCGCCGCCGCCGTGAGCGGCAGCTTCACCGCGTGGGAGGCGGGACTCGATCTCGTGCTCTCCGCCGTCGTCGCGCTGGCCGTCGGGCTCGCCCTCGGGTGGGGCGCCAACAAGCTGATGGACCTGCTCGGGGACCCGACCCTGCAGATCGGGCTCTCGCTGCTCGTGCCGTACGCCTCGTATGTGCTGGCCGAGGAGCTCCAGGGCTCCGGTGTGCTCGCCGTGCTCGTCACCGCCCTGTTCCTCGCCGAGTACGCCACTGACGCCGACGACGTGATGACGCGGCTGGCCGGGCACACCTTCTGGGACATCGTCGACACGCTGGTCACCGGTGTCGCGTTCGGGCTGATCGGGCTGGAACTGCACATCGCGGTGCGCACGGCGTCCGGGCGGTGGGAGGAGATGCTCGGCTGGGCGGCCACGGTGGTCGGCGTCGTCGTACTGGTACGGCTGCTGTACCTGCTGCCGGCCACCTGGCTCACCAGGCGCATGCACGCCAAGCGGGACTACGACGAGGAGGTCCCGATGAGCTGGCGCGAGACCGTCGTGATGTGGTGGTCGGGGATGCGCGGGGTGGCGTCCGTGGCCCTGGCGCTGGCCATTCCGCTGGAGACCGACGCGGGTGATCCCTTCCCCGACCGCAACGAGATCGTGTTCATCGCCTTCGGGGTGATCATGGCGACGCTGGTGGTGCAGGGGCTGACCCTGCCGTGGCTGGTGAAACGGCTCGGGGTGCGCGCCGACAACGAGCGGGAGAAGGAGTTCGAGAAGGAGCTGGCGGTGCGCGCGGCGAAGGCGGCGAAGCGCAGGCTGAGGGAGATCGAGGAGGTCGAGGACCTGCCCGAGGATCTGTCCGAGCAGATGCTGCGGCGGGCGTTCGAGATCGGCGTGCGGATCAGCCCCGACATGGCTGAGGACGAGCGCAGGGAGGCGCTTCAGCAGCGGGTGCGGCGGCTGAAGCGGGTGCGGCGGATCCAGAACGAGCTGCTGAGCGCGGCCCGGCACGAGGTGCTGGCGGCGCGCAGTGAGCCGGGGGCCGACCCGGAGGTGGTGGACCGGGTGCTGCGGCATTTGGACGTGCGCAGTCTGAGGTGATCTGGCCGCGGGCGGCCCTCCTTTCGTACGATCTGATCATGGCTCGCAACGTGGTGATCAGTGGAGGCGGTACGGGGATCGGGCTCGCGGCGGCACAGCTGTTCGCGGCGGACGGGGACCGGGTGCTGCTGCTCGGCAGACGCCCCGAGGTGCTGGAGAAGGCCGGTGTGCCCGGCGCCCTCACCTACGCGGCGGATCTGAGCAGGCCGCGCGGTGTGCGGGGCGTGGAGCGGTTCGTGGCGTCGGAGCTCGGCACGGTGGACGTGCTGATCCACAGCGCAGGCGGCTCCGGGTATCTGGAGCCCAAGGTCGACAGCGACGAGCCGCTCGATGTCGTCCTGCACAACTGGACCCTCAACTTCGGCCTCAACACCCTGACCGCGGCCCTGCTCACCGAGGCCCTGAAGGACCGGCTCGCCGACCCCGGCGGGCGGGTGCTGTTCCTCAGCTCCATCGCCGCCTTCCGGGGCTCCGGCAGCGGGGCGTACGCGGCGTCCAAGGCAGCGCTGCATCCGTACGCCCATGATCTGGCCCGGCAGTTGGGGCCGCGCGGGATCACCGTGAACGTGGTCGCGCCGGGCTATGTCGAGGACACCGAGTTCTTCGGCGACGGGATGGACGAGGAGCGGCGCGCCCGGCTGGTCGCGGAGACCTCGACCGGGCGGGCCGGTACGCCCGGGGACGTCGCCGCGACCCTGCACTGGCTGGCGTCCCACGGCGCCGGGCACATCACCTCGCAGATCATCCAGGTGAGCGGCGGGGCCGAGCGCGGGCACTGAGCCCTCCGCGGGAAACACCGCGACAGGCCCTCGGTTGTCCGCGGCGCCGTTGCGGCTGGTCGCGCCCACGCGGCGGTAGCCGCACATCGACAACGGCCCCGCGCCCCTTACGGCGCCGCCGTGCCCCGGTCAGAGGCGGTCAGGGCGTTGTGGTGGCAGGTGGTCGTGCTGGTGGGTGCGGCGGGCCGGGAGGCGGCCGGAGACCGGGCCGGGGACCGGGAAGCCGGGCGGCAGGGCCGCGTCCGTCGCGTTGACGCGGGGCAGCGCGTACGGATGCTGCGCGGTCAGCCAGCGGATCAGCTGCTCGCGCACCGTGACCCGGACCGTCCACAGGTCGTCCGCGTCCTTGGCCGTGACCAGCGCCCGCACTTCGATGGTGCTCGGCGTGGAGTCGGTGACGGCCAGGCCGTAGTCGCGGCCGTCCCACGCCGGGCACGCGCGCAGGATGTCGCGGAGTTGCTCGCGCATCGCCTCCATCGGCGCCGAGTGGTCGACGTGCAGGAAGACGGTGCCGGTCATCTGGGCGCCGCCGCGCGACCAGTTCTCGAAGGCCTTCGATGTGAAGTACGACACCGGCATCGTGATCCGGCGCTCGTCCCACGTCCGCACCGTCAGGAACGTCAGGGTGATCTCCTCGACGGTGCCCCACTCGCCGTCCACCACGACCGTGTCCCCGATGCGCACCATGTCGCCGAAGGCGATCTGCAGCCCGGCGAACATGTTGCTCAGCGTGGACTGGGCCGCGACACCGGCGACGATGCCGAGGATGCCGGCCGAGGCCAGCAGCGAGGCACCGGCCGCGCGGAACGCCGGGAAGGTCAGCAGCATCGCCGCCACGGCCACCACACCGACGACCGCCGAGACCACACGCATGATCAACGTCACCTGGGTGCGCACCCGCCGCACCCGGGCCGGATCGCGATGGGCCCGGGCGTAACGGCTGTACGAGGTCTCCACGACCGCCGCCGCGATACGGATCGCCAGCCAGGCCGCCGCCCCGATCAGCACCAGGGTCAGCACCCTGCCGATCGCGACCCGGTTCTCCTGGAACAGCTCGGCCTCGTCGTAGGACCCTCTGAGCAGGGCCGCGCACAGCACGAGCTGGTAGGGGATGCGGGCCTGGCGCAGCAGACCCCACAGCGGTGTCTCACTGTGCCGTTCGTCGGCCTTGTGCATGAGGCGGTCGGTGGCCCATCCGATGACCAGGGTGAGCAGCACCGAGCCGCCGATCACGATCAGTGGTCGGAGTATGTTCTCCATGCCTCCGAACGTAACCACCCGAGGGGGGTCATGAACATCCGTGCCGGTGAGGCGGTGGTCACGGCGCTGTCGTACCCGGCTGGCACCATGGCTTCATGAACATCATGCTGTTTCACTCGACCTTTGGCCTCAGGCCCGCGGTGCGCCGGGCCGCGGACCGGCTGCGCGCCGCCGGACACGAGGTGTGGACGCCGGACCTCTTCGAGGGGCGGACGTTCGAGACGGTCGAGGAAGGCATGGAGTTCAAGGAGCGGATCGGCAAGGACGACCTGCTGAAGCGGGCCGTGCTCGCCTCCGCGCCCTACTCGGAGCGCGGGCTGGTCTACGCCGGGTTCTCGCTCGGCGCCTCCATCGCCCAGACCCTCGCGCTCGGCGACGAGAAGGCGCGCGGACTGCTGCTTCTGCACGGCACGTCGGACATCGCGCCGAACGTCTCGGTGGACGATCTGCCGGTGCAGCTGCATGTCGCCGAGCCGGACCCGTTCGAGACGGACGACTGGCTGAGCGCCTGGTATCTACAGATGGGCCGAGCGGGCGCCGACGTCGAGGTGTACAGATACGCCGGGGCGGGCCACCTCTACACCGACCCGGACCTGCCGGACTACGACGAGGAGGCCGCCGAGGCCACCTGGCGGGTGGCACTCGGCTTCCTCGACACCCTGTGACTCCGTAGGACTCCCAGGACCGAGCGGGAGCCGTCAGACGGGGTCGTACGTGCGCTCCACCTTCTGGGTCCCGCTGCGCGTGCGGTAGGACCGCGCCCAGGAGGCGGTCGTGTCCTGCTTCGTCTTGTCGGACAGGACGTAGTAGTCCATCTGCGCACGGTCGGCCGTGATGTCCAGGACGCCGTAACCGTGGCGGTCGGTGTCGACCCAGTGGACGTGCCGGTTGGCGGCCTTGATGATCGGCGAGGCGATCGCGGAGACCGTGCCCTGGGGGACCTGGACGATGTCGTCGAGGTTGTCCGACGTCACCGAGGTGACGACGAACTCCGTGGCGGCGGAGGCGGACAGCGGGTAGGTACCGGCGTCCACCGGCACGTCGTTGGCCCACGCCATGTGGATGTCGCCGGTCAGGAACACGGTGTTGCGGATCGCGTTGGACCGCAGGTGGGCCAGCAGCTCCCGGCGGTCGTCCGTGTAGCCGTCCCACTGGTCGGGGTTGAGGGCGAGCCCCTCCTGCGGCAGGCCCAGCAGCTTGGCGAGCGGCTTGAGCAGGTCCGCGGTGAGGGAGCCGATCGCGAACGGCGCGATCATCACCGAGTTGCCGACCAGCCGCCAGGTGGTGTCGGAGGACTTCAGCCCCGCCTTCAGCCAGTCCAGTTGGGCCCGGCCGGTGAGGGTGCGGTCCGGGTCGTCGACCTCGCCGTTGCCGGTCTTGACCTGCTGCGAGCGGAAGGAGCGCAGGTCGAGCAGCGAGAGGTCGACGAGCTTGCCGAAGCGCAGCCGTCGGTAGGTGGTGCCGGCGATCGCCGGACGCACCGGCATCCACTCGAAGTACGCCTGCTTGGCGGCGGCCTGACGCGCGGCCCAGGTGCCCTCGGCGCCCTCGGTGTGGTTCTCGGCGCCGCCCGACCAGGCGTCGTTGGCCATCTCGTGGTCGTCCCAGATCGCGACGACGGGCGCCTTCGTGTGCAGGGCCTGCAGATCGGGGTCCGTCTTGTACTTGCCGTGCCGGCCGCGGTAGTCGGCGAGCGTGAGGGTCTCGCCCGCGGGCTCCGTCTGCCGTACGACGGTGCCGCGCGTGCCGTACTGGCCGGTGCCGTACTCGTAGATGTAGTCGCCGAGGTGCAGCCAGGCGTCCAGGTCGCCACGGGCCGCGAGATGGCGGTACGACGCGAAGTAGCCGGCCTCCCAGTTCGCGCAGGAGACCACGCCGAAGCGGAGGTTGGACACGGCCGCGTCGACCGGCGGCGCGGTCCGGGTGCGCGCCACCGGGGACTCCGTGCCGCCTGCCGAGAAGCGGAACCAGTAGTCGGTGGCCGGCTGCAGGCCCCGGATGTCCGCCTTGACCGTGTGGTCCGAGGCTGCCTTCGCGGTGGTCGAGCCCTTGGCGACGATGTTCGTCAGCGCCTTGTCCCGGGCCACGACCCAGCTCACCTCGGTGTCCGGGCCGAGCCCGGAACCGGGGGTGGCCTCGGCGGTCGGCGTCACCCTGGTCCACAGCAGGACGCCGTCGGGCAGCGGGTCACCGGAGGCGACACCGTGCAGGAAGGCGGGGGCCGCCTCGGCGGCACCGGCGGGCAGCGCGGCTGCGAGCGGGGCCGCGACGACCGCGGCACCGGCCGTCGCCGCCGCGGCCTTGACGACCGTACGGCGGCGGGGGGCAGGGGAATTGTGCTGCTCGGATGATCTGTATCGACTGGTCACGAGCGATCAGGTTACTGATCGGTATGAACAAGGGCGGGCGAACCTGTGAATGTTCGCCCGCCCTTCACACGGAGGTCGACTCCCCGCCGGTGTAAGCCCTTGAGTCAGCCCTTGAGAGCCGCGTCCACCGCCTTGGTGAACTCCTCCGCCGTCCACGGCTGGTTGGGGCCGGAGGTCTTCAGCTGCTTGCCGTTCATGACGAAGCTCGGGGTGCCCGTCACACCGTCCTTATTGGTGTCGAAGGCCTTCGACATGGCCAGCGCCCAGGCGTCGTACGTGCCCTTCTTCACCGCGTTCTCGAACTTGGCGTTGTTCTTCAGGGCGGGGACGGAGTCCGCGATCTCGATGAGGTAGTCGTCGTCCTTGAACTTGTCGTCCGTCTCCTCGGGGTGGTACTTCGCCGAGTACAGCGCGGCCTTGTACTCCATGAACGCCTCGGTGCTCACGTTCAGCGCGGCGCCCATGGCGCTCATCGCGTTCTTGGAGCCCTCGGCGTTGGCGCCGATCTTGCCGTCCTTCAGCTGGTCGCCGTCGAGGAACGTGCCGCCGATGAACTCGACCTTGTACTTGCCGGCCTCGATGTCCTTGTCGACGACCGAACCGGCGGCCTGCTCGAACGAGGCGCAGACCGGGCAGCGCGGGTCCTCGTAGACCTTGAGGGTCTTCTTGGCGCTGTCCTTGCCGATGACGACCGTCGTGCCGTCGGTGCCCGTGGTGTGGGCCGGAGCGACGACCTTCGCGTCCTTCACGGCCTCCCAGTGGCCGGGCTTGTTGGCCTGGACGACCGCGTAACCGATGCCGCCCGCCGCCGCCAGGACGCCGACGACCGAGCAGGCGACGATGATCTGGCGCCTGACCTTGGCCCGCTTGGCCTCGCGCTCGCGCTCGGCGCGCAGCCGCTCCCGGGCCGCCGTCTTCGCCGCCTGGCTGTTCCGCTTGCTCATGTTGGTGATCTCCATGGGGACGCGCACACCTGTGTGTGCGGGATACGTATGGGTGGGGTGTGGTGCTCAGGCGCGGTTCACGCGCAGGTGAAGGCGAGTGAGCACGGCGGTCCACGGCGTCCCGGGGAGTGCACGAGGAGGCGGCTGCGGGTGCCGGCCGTACGGCGGGCGGGGCGCGGCAGTCGGCGGACCGGCGTGGTCCGGCGCACCGTCACCGCGGCGACCGCCAGCAGCAGCGGGCGGAACGTGGTCGCCGTCACCGCCCGCAGCAGCTGGGCCAGGGCCCGCTCGCCGCGCCGCAGCCAGGCGGCGGCGAGGAGGCCGACGCCGATGTGCGCGCCCAGCAGCAGCCAGGGCGTCACCGGGTCGGCCTGGGCGAGAACCGTGGCCAGGCGGTGCGGGTCGGCACCGCTCACCCCCGCCAGGGGAGTGCCCACGGCGGTGTTGTCGCCGCACAGCACGTCGAAGCCGACGGACCGCAGCGGGCCCGCGACCGGGCCGCCCGCCCGGCCGTAACAGACGTGCTGGCCGGTGGTGAGGATCGTGTCCGCCGCCAGTTCCAGCGGGATCAGCAGGGCGGCGATCCGCCCGAAGGTCCGCTCGCGGCCGGCCAGGACGTAGGCGAGGACGAACACGGCGGCCGTGAGCAGGGCCACCGTGTTCAGCGGCAGCGGCGCCCGGGACAACAGCACGTGTGACGCGGCGCTGAGCGTCACGACGAGTGACGTGAACAGCGCCGCGCGTACGGCTCGTAGCTGGGTCCCGGATATGTCCATGGCGGAGAAGAGTGTGTCACGTGGTCCTGTAAGAGACCCTTAAAGGGGGCCTGTGCCTGGCTGAGAAACGCCGGAGAACGGCCTTTCCGTCACAGACCCGGAATCCGCCCGTTGCGGAACAGGTCCACGAAGATCTGGTGGTCGGCACGCGCGCGTGCGCCGTAGTCGTGCGCGAAGGCGACCAGGAGCTCCGCGAAGCCTTCCTCGTCGGCCGCGATCGCCGCGTCGATGGCCCGCTCGGTGGAGAACGGCACCAGGGACTCGCCGGAGGTGTCGTCCGCCGCCGCGTGCATCGTGGCCGTGGCCCGGCCGAGGTCGGCGACGACCGACGCGATCTCCTCCGGGTCGTCGATGTCGCCCCAGTCCAGGTCCACCGCGTACGGCGAGACCTCGGCGACCAGCTGGCCCGCTCCGTCCAGCTCGGTCCAGCCCAGCCACGGGTCGGCGTTCGCCTGCAGGGCGCGCTGGGAGATCACCGTGCGGTGGCCCTCGTGCTGGAAGTAGTCGCGCAGTGCCTGGTCGGTGATGTGCCGGGAGACGGCCGGGGTCTGGGCCTGCTTGATGTAGATCACGACGTCGTTCTCCAGGGCGTCCGTGTGGCCCTCCAGGAGGATGTTGTACGACGGCAGCCCGGCCGATCCGATGCCGATGCCGCGCCGCCCGACCACGTCCTTCACCCGGTAGGAGTCCGGGCGGTCCAGGGAGGTGTCCGGCAGTGTCTCCAGATAGCCGTCGAAGGCCGCGAGCACCTTGTAGCGGGTGGCCGCGTCCAGCTCGATCGCGCCGCCGCCAGCGGAGAAGCGGCGCTCGAAGTCGCGGATCCCGGTCATCGACTCCAGCAGCCCGAAGCGGGTCAGCGCACGGGCGTCGCGCAGCGCGTCCAGCAGCGGGCCCTGGGCGGTGTCCAGCGTGAACGGCGGCACCTCGTCGCTCTTGGCGCCGGTCGCCAGGGCGTGCACGCGCGCGCGGTAGGCTCCCGCGTAGACCCGCACCAGCTCGGTGATCTGCTCGTCGCTGAGCGCCTTGGCGTAGCCGATGAGGGCGATCGAGGCGGCGAAGCGCTTGAGGTCCCAGGTGAAGGGGCCGACGTACGCCTCGTCGAAGTCGTTGACGTTGAAGACCAGACGGCCGTTGGCGTCCATGTACGTGCCGAAGTTCTCCGCGTGCAGGTCGCCGTGGATCCACACGCGCGAGGTGCGCTCGTCCAGGTAGGGCCCGCCGTGCTTCTCGTGGTCCAGGTCGCGGTAGAAGAGACACGCCGTTCCCCGGTAGAACGCGAAGGCCGAGGCCGCCATCTTGCGGAACTTCACCCGGAACGCCGCCGGGTCGGCGGCCAGGAGTTCGCCGAAGGCGGTGTCGAAGACGGCGAGTATCTCCTCGCCACGCTGCTCGCCGTTGAGCTGGGGAACCGACATCGCTGGGTGCCTCCTGGTGCAGTGCATGTACGACAGCGTCTCTGCCGTGTCCAACGCATGAAGGTACGCGCGAGTGCCCGCCGGGTGTCAGTCCCGAGGCATAGACTTCGACGCTGATCCCAGAAGTGTCCGCCACCCCGTCGCCGAGCGTTTCCCTTGGAGGACTCACCGTGTCAAAGCCGCCGTTCACGCACCTGCACGTCCACACCCAGTACTCGCTGCTGGACGGTGCCGCGCGGCTGAAGGACATGTTCGACGCGTGCAACGAGATGGGCATGACGCACATCGCGATGTCCGACCACGGCAACCTCCACGGGGCGTATGACTTCTTCCACACCGCGAAGAAGGCCGGGATCACCCCGATCATCGGGATCGAGGCGTATGTCGCCCCCGAGTCCCGGCGCAACAAGCGCAAGATCCAGTGGGGCCAGCCGCACCAGAAGCGGGACGACGTCTCCGGTTCGGGTGGTTACACCCACAAGACGATGTGGGCGGTGAACAAGACCGGCCTGCACAACATCTTCCGGCTCTCCTCCGACGCCTACGCCGAGGGCTGGCTGCAGAAGTGGCCCCGGATGGACAAGGAGACGATCTCCCAGTGGTCCGAGGGGATCGTCGCCTCCACCGGCTGCCCCTCCGGTGAGCTGCAGACCCGGCTGCGCCTCGGCCAGTACGACGAGGCCCTCAAGGCGGCCGCCGACTACCAGGACATCTTCGGCAAGGACCGCTACTTCCTGGAGCTGATGGACCACGGCATCGAGATCGAGCACCGGGTCCGCGACGGCCTCCTGGAGATCGGCAAGAAGCTCGGCATCCCCCCGCTGGTCACCAACGACTCGCACTACACGTACGCGCACGAGGCGACCGCGCACGACGCCCTGCTGTGCATCCAGACCGGCAAGAACCTCTCCGACCCGGACCGCTTCAAGTTCGACGGCACCGGCTACTACCTGAAGTCCACGGACGAGATGTACGCCATCGACTCCTCGGACGCCTGGCAGGAGGGCTGCGCCAACACCCTCCTGGTCGCCGAGATGGTCGACACCGACGGCATGTTCGAGTCGAAGAACCTGATGCCGAAGTTCGACATCCCGGAGGGCTTCACCGAGGTCACCTGGTTCAAGGAGGAGGTCCGCCGCGGCATGGAGCGCCGCTTCCCCGGCGGCGTCCCCGAGGACCGCCAGAAGCAGGCCGAGTACGAGATGGACGTCATCATCTCGATGGGCTTCCCCGGCTACTTCCTCGTCGTCGCCGACTTCATCATGTGGGCCAAGAACAACGGCATCGCGGTCGGCCCCGGCCGAGGCTCCGCGGCCGGCTCGATCGTCGCCTACGCCATGGGCATCACCGACCTCGACCCGATCCCGCACGGCCTGATCTTCGAGCGGTTCCTCAACCCGGAGCGCATCTCGATGCCCGATGTCGACATCGACTTCGACGAGCGTCGGCGCGTCGAGGTGATCAGGTACGTGACGGAGAAGTACGGCGCCGACAAGGTCGCCATGATCGGCACCTACGGCAAGATCAAGGCCAAGAACGCGATCAAGGACTCCGCGCGCGTGCTGGGCTACCCGTACGCGATGGGCGACCGCATCACCAAGGCCATGCCCGCCGACGTCCTCGGCAAGGGCATCGACCTCAACGGCATCACCGACCCCTCGCACCCCCGCTACTCGGAGGCGGGCGAGGTGCGCGGGATGTACGAGAACGAACCGGACGTGAAGAAGGTCATCGACACCGCCAAGGGCGTCGAGGGCCTGGTCCGGCAGATGGGTGTGCACGCCGCCGGCGTGATCATGTCCAGCGAGACCATCACCGAGCACGTGCCCGTCTGGGTCCGGCACACCGACGGCGTGACCATCACGCAGTGGGACTACCCGAGCTGTGAGTCGCTCGGCCTGCTGAAGATGGACTTCCTCGGCCTGCGCAACCTGACGATCATGGACGACGCCGTCAAGATGGTGAAGTCCAACAAGGGCATCGACCTGGAGCTGCTGAGCCTCCCGCTGGACGACCCGACGACCTTCGAACTGCTCCAGCGCGGCGAGACCCTGGGCGTCTTCCAGTTCGACGGCGGCCCCATGCGCTCGCTGCTGCGCCTGATGAAGCCCGACAACTTCGAAGACATCTCCGCCGTCTCGGCCCTGTACCGTCCGGGCCCGATGGGCATGGACTCGCACACCAACTACGCGCTGCGCAAGAACAAGCTCCAGGAGATCACCCCCATCCACAAGGAGCTCGAAGAGCCCCTGAGGGAGGTCCTGGACGTCACCTACGGCCTGATCGTCTACCAGGAGCAGGTGCAGAAGGCCGCCCAGATCATCGCCGGCTACTCGCTCGGCGAGGCCGACATCCTCCGCCGGGTGATGGGCAAGAAGAAGCCCGAGGAACTGGCCAAGAACTTCGTCCTGTTCCAGGACGGCGCCCGCAAGAAGGGCTACAGCGACGAGGCCATCCAGGCCCTGTGGGACGTGCTGGTCCCGTTCGCCGGCTACGCGTTCAACAAGGCGCACTCCGCGGCGTACGGCCTGGTGTCGTACTGGACCGCCTACCTCAAGGCCAACCATCCCGCCGAGTACATGGCGGCGCTGCTGACGTCCGTCAAGGACGACAAGGACAAGTCGGCGGTCTACCTCAACGAGTGCCGCCGCATGGGTATCCGGGTGCTCCCGCCGAACGTCAACGAGTCCGTGCACAACTTCGCCGCCCAGGGCGACGACGTGATCCTCTTCGGCCTCGAAGCGGTGCGCAACGTCGGTACGAACGTGGTCGAGTCGATCATCAAGAGCCGTAAGGCCAAGGGCAAGTACGGCTCCTTCCCCGACTATCTGGACAAGGTCGAGGCGGTCGCCTGCAACAAGCGCACCACCGAGTCGCTGATCAAGGCGGGCGCGTTCGACACCCTGGGGCACACCCGCAAGGGCCTCACCGCGCACTTCGAGCCGATGATCGACAACGTGGTCGCGGTCAAGCGCAAGGAGGCCGAGGGCCAGTTCGACCTCTTCGGCGGCATGGGCGAGGAGGAGAGCGACGAGCCCGGCTTCGGACTCGACGTCGTCTTCACCGACGAGGAGTGGGACAAGACCTATCTGCTCGCCCAGGAGCGGGAGATGCTCGGTCTGTACGTCTCCGACCACCCGCTCTTCGGCCTGGAGCACGTGCTGTCCGACAAGGCCGACGCGGGCATCGCCCAGCTGACGGGCGGCGAGCACGCCGACGGCGCCGTGGTGACCATCGGCGGCATCATCTCCGGCCTCCAGCGCAAGATGACCAAGCAGGGCAACGCCTGGGCGATCGCCACCGTCGAGGACCTCGCCGGGTCCATCGAGTGCATGTTCTTCCCGGCGACGTACCAGCTCGTCTCGACCCAACTCGTCGAGGACGCCGTCGTGTTCGTCAAGGGCCGTCTCGACAAGCGCGAGGACGTGCCGCGGCTGGTCGCGATGGAGCTCCAGGTCCCCGACCTGTCCAACGCGGGCACCAACGCGCCCGTGATCCTCACCATCCCGGCCACCAGGGTCACCCCGCCGATGGTGAGCCGCCTCGGTGAGATCCTCAGCCACCACAAGGGCGAGAGCGAGGTCCGCATCAAGCTGCAGGGCCCGACCAAGACGACGGTGCTACGGCTGGACCGGCACCGGGTGAAGCCGGACCCGGCGCTGTTCGGTGACCTGAAGGTGTTGCTCGGACCGTCCTGCCTGGCGGGCTGAGGCGTACATGTGTGAGAGGGGCGCACCCGCGTGCCGGGTGCGCCCCTCGTCATGTGCCTGGGCTGCAAAAGCCCTTTATGAAGATGTCAGTTGTGACCGAACTTCTTCTGCTTGCCCTTGCGCGCGACATCGCCCGGAGTCACCTGGGACATGCGCTGCTCGGCCTGCGCCTCCATCGAGGACTGCTGGGCCTGCTGCTGCCCGCGCTCGGACTGGGGCTGGGTTCGGTCCTGCTTCTTGTTCTTGGCCATGGTGATCTGCCTCCTGTGGGGGATCTAGGGGCCAGGGCCGCGACCAGATTCACATAGGCTGATAAAGAACGCATTTCGGATAATTACCGTGTGTGACAGCGGTTGTCGGGGCGCGAGGAATGGCGCGCCGGGGCGGCGATGCCCCGAAACGCCACGCCGAAGATCGAGTTCGCCCCGTTAACCCCCGCGCGGTCGGGCAGACTCGAAGGAAGCCCCAAGCAAACCTCCCAGGAAGAGGGTGAGTCGCGTGGACCGCTGCATCGTCCTGGTGGACGCCGGGTATCTGCTGGGGGCCGCCGCCAGCCTCCTCGCCGGGGAACCCTCCCGGTCCCGGATCACCGTCGATCACGCCGCCCTCATCCAGGGCCTGCGGGAACGCGCCGAGTCCGACACCCAGCAGCCCCTGCTGCGCATCTACTGGTTCGACGGCGCTCCCGACCGCGTCCCCCAGCCCGAGCACCGCAGGCTGCGCGTGATGCCCCGGGTGACCGTCCGGCTCGGCGCACTGACCCGCAGCGACGGACGCTGGGCGCAGAAGGGTGTGGACGCCGCGATGCACGCCGAGCTGACCGAGCTGGCCCGCAATCGCGCCTGTTCCGATGTGGTGCTGGTGACCGGAGACGGCGATCTGCTGCCGGGCATGATGGCCGCCAAGGAGCACGGCGTCGCCGTACATCTGTGGGCCGTGCAGGCCGCCGACGGTGACTACAACCAGTCCGAGGACCTGGTCGCCGAGGCCGACGAACGGCGCGTCCTGGACCGTACGTGGATCACCAAGGCCGTCCGTGCCAAGGAGCTCTCCGGGGTGTGCGCGCCGCCGCCCGCACCCCGCCCCGAGATCGCCGCGATCCTGTCCGCGCCGCTGCCCGACTCCGCGCTCGGCGCGACCGCCGAGCGGCCCCCCGAGGAGCGCGAGCACCGGCCGGCGATCGCCGCCTCCGAGAACGGCACCGCGGAGCGGGTGCCCTCGCCCAAGGGCGTGCCCACGCCGAAGGACCTCGCCGCGCTGCGCGCGCCCGGTGTTCAGCCGAGCCAGCCCCCGGCCAGTGCGACGCTGCGCTGGTCCTCCGACAAGGGGTGGGTCGACCGGCCCGGCGTCGCCGCCGAGCCGGCCGAGGCCGCGTCGATGCCGACGCTGGCGCAGCTGACCACGGCGGAGCAGCGGTGGGCCGACCGCGAGGAGGACATCACGACGGTCGGCGGCGACCCGTACGAGGTGGGTCAGGTCTTCGCCCGGCGCTGGATGGGGCGGCTGGGGGACCAGGGACATCTGCAACGGCTGTCCGGGATGTACCCGCGGATTCCGCACCGGATCGACGGCGAGCTGCTGCGGTACGCGGCCCGGTTCGGGCTGCTCGCGCACAAGGACGACCAGATCGACGAGCATGATCGGTACGCGATCCGGGCCGGGTTCTGGCGGGAGATCGATGTACGGACGGCGGCGGAGCACGCGCCTGCCGGTGAGTGAGCCGGACGGGTTGTGGCGGGTTCGCCCGCACCGGGAGGCGTGGTCGCGGTTGAGCGCCGTTGCGGCGGATTTATGGGGACCGGCGGTTTTACGTCGGCGAGCTGGTGGTTTGTGGCGAGTGGCCGCCCCGAGGGCGGAGCGGGCCCGCGGACCCCGTAGTCTCGTCCCTTGTGAGTACGCGCGTGGGACAGGCACTTCGGCACAGTGGTGATGTCGTGTGCGCCGTGCGCGGGCTGACCAAGACCTATCCGGCCGTACGAGGACGCCGCGGGGTGCCGGCCACGCCCGAGGTGCGGGCCACCGACGACGTACGGCTGGACATCCGGCGCGGCGAGATCTTCGGGCTGCTCGGGCCGAACGGCGCCGGCAAGACCACCCTCGTACGGCAGCTCACCGGGCTGATGCGGCCCGACGCCGGGAGCGTCGAGATCCTCGGGCACGACATCGTGCGCCACCCGGAGCGGGCCGCGCGCATCCTCGCCTACCTCGGGCAGGAGTCGACCGCCCTCGACGAGCTGACCGTGTCCCTCGCCGCCGAGACGACCGGGCGGCTGCGCGGCCTGGACGTACGGCAGGCACGCGGCGAGCGGGACGCCGTACTCGACGAGCTGGGGCTCACGCCGCTCGCGGGGCGGCCGCTGAAGAAGCTGTCCGGCGGGCAGCGGCGGCTGGCCTGCTTCGCCGCCGCACTGGTCGGGGAGCGGCCGCTGCTCGTGCTGGACGAGCCGACCACCGCGATGGACCCGGTGGCGCGGCGGGCCGTGTGGTCGGCCGTGGACCGGCGACGGGCCGAGCTCGGTACGACCGTGCTGCTCGTCACCCACAACGTCATCGAGGCCGAGACCGTGCTCGACCGGGTCGCCGTGCTCGACCGGGGGCGGGTCATCGCCTGTGACACGCCGTCCGGGCTCAAGGAGCGGGTCGCCGGAGAGGTGCGCGTCGAGCTGCTGTGGCGGGACCGGGCGCCCCTGGAGGTGCCCGAGGTCGCCGCGCTGCAGGACCGGGTCGTGGAATCCGGGCGCCGCTGGACGCTGCGGCTCGCCCCCGAGGAGGCCCGCGCGGTCGTCGCCACCGTCACCGGCGGGGCCGCGTTCGCCGCGCTGGACGACTTCACGCTCGCCACGCCGAGCCTGGAGGACGTGTATCTGTCGCTGGGCGGGGCCGCGCAGCAGGGGCTGGTGAAGGCTTGAGCACGCCGCCCGTCGCAGCCGTATCCGTATCCGTGTCCGTCTCCGTGCGGAACAGGGCCACCTCCCCAGTGATCCCCCGTGTGAAAGGGAGCAGCGCCACGTGAGTGTCGTACCCGCCGAGGTTCTGCCGGGCAGCGCCCTGGCCGCGGACGAGACGGCCGCTCCGGCCGCTGCCGAGCTCGGGCCGCGCGCGCGGCTGTGGCCGTCGCTGTGCGCCGTGTACCGGGCGCAGCTGTCGCGGGCGCGGGTCGCGCGCATTCCGCTGCTGTTCGTGGCGACCTTCCAGTCCGTCGGGATCATGATCCTGATGCGCGGGGTCGTGGACGGCGGGGCCGAGGCGCGGGCCGTGGTGGCCGGGTCGGCGGTGCTCGTGGTCGCCTTCGTCGCGCTGAACCTGCTCGCGCAGTACTTCGGGCAGCTGCGGGCCAGCGGGGGGCTCGACCACTACGCCACCCTGCCCGTGCCGCCCGCGGCCGTGGTGCTGGGGGCCGCCGGGGCGTACGCCTCCTTCACGGTGCCGGGGACCGTGGTGACGGCCATGGTCGGATGTGCGCTGTTCGGGCTTCCGGTGGCGCATCTGTGGGTGCTCGCCGCGGTGATCCCGCTCGCCGGGGCAGCGCTCGCCGGACTGGGCGCCGCGCTCGGGCTGCTCGCGCCGCGGCCCGAACTCGCCACGCTGCTGGGGCAGTTGGGCATGTCCGCGGCGCTGCTGCTGGGCGTGCTGCCGGCCGACCGGATGCCGGAGGCGGTGCGGTTCGCCCGGGATCTGCTGCCGTCGACGTACGGCGTGGAGGCCTTCGCCCGCACCTTCGGGCCGCACCCCGACTGGGCGTTCGTGCTCGGTGACCTCGCCGTGTGCGGGCTGGTCGGTGTCGTCTCGCTGGCCGTCGCCACCTGGGCCTACCGCCGGGCGGCCGTCCGGTGACGCGCGGCACAGGTCGGCCTGGCACGATGGCAGGGTGACCGCTCCGCTGACTCCTCCACCGCCGCCGCGTGAACCGTCCCCGAACGAGGGGTGGCAGCAGCCTGCTGCCGGGCACGCGGCCGCCGTGCCGCATGACGCCATATCCGACACCCCGCCCGGGGCACAGGGCCCGTATGGCCCTCCCGGCCCGTACGGCATATATGGCTCGTACGAACAGGACGGTCCCGGCATGAAGACCGAAGTGCGAGAGGCCGCCGTCGTCGCGCTGGTCGTGGCGCTCAGTGGGGCGCTGCTGGGGGTGCTGTGGTGGTGGCTGGCGCCCAGCGTGCCGTTGGTCGGGGACGTCCTCAACGGGAACTGGGTCGTCTACTTCAAGGACACCGAGGGGGAGCAGGCCGTCGGGGTGGACGGAACGTTCACTCTGCTCGCGCTCGCGTTCGGGCTGGTGAGCGCGGTCGCCGTGTTTCTCTTCCGGCGGCGTGGGGGCGTGCCGTTGGTGGTGGGGCTGGCTGTCGGGGCGCTGCTCGGGTCGTTGCTGGCGTGGCGCGTCGGGGTGTGGCTCGGGCCGTCGGGGGATGTGATCGCCCACGCGAAGGACGTGGGCAAGGGGGTCGCCTTCTCGGCGCCGCTGAAGCTGGGGGCCAAGGGGGTGTGGCTGGTGTGGCCGCTGGCCGCGCTGGTGGTGCACCTGGGGCTGACGGCGTTGTTCGGGCCTCGGGATGTGGATCCGTATCTGGAGCAGCATGCGGAGGGGCAGCCGCCGCATGCTGCTCCGCCGGTCTAGGACCTGTGCGACCGGCGTTACGCCGGGCGCCGTCCGTGGTTCGAGCGGCCCTTCTTGATGCGCCACTTGCGTTTCCGGGTTTTCTTCGACATGCCCCTCGTACTTAACCGAGGACACCGCTCCCGTCGAGAGCTCAGGCGCGCCCGATGGGGGCGAGGGTCGCGTCGGTGAGCTTGGTGAGGGAGCCGGGGGAGAGCTCGACCTCCAGGCCCCGGCGGCCGGCCGAGACGCAGATCGTGGGGTGGGCCGAGGCCGACGCGTCCAGGACCGTGGGGAGCTTCTTGCGCTGGCCCAGCGGGGAGATGCCGCCCCGGACGTAGCCGGTCGTGCGTTCGGCGAGGGCCGGGTCGGCCATGGCCGCGCGCTTGCCGCCGACCGCCGACGCCAGGGCCTTGAGGTCCAGCTGGCCCGCCACCGGGACCACCGCCACCGTGAGGGCTCCGTCGACGTCCGCCACCAGGGTCTTGAAGACCCGGTCCGGTGACACGCCCATCGCCTCCGCGGCCTCCTCGCCGTACGAGGGGTGGGCGGGGTCGTGGTCGTAGGAGTGGACCGTGTACTCGACGCCCGCGGCAGTGAGGGCGACCGTGGCGGGTGTGCCGCCCGCCCGTCGCCCGCCACCAACCCTGTTCGAATGCGCTTCGCGCGCCTCGATTCCGTGCTGCTGGTTCTTCTTCGACTTCTTCGCCATGGTGCCGGTTCCCCAGAGGTCGTACGTCAGTGCCGTGCGCGCGTGCCTCAGTTGAGGCTCGTCGGGCTGCGGGTCAGCTCGGACGCCGGCAGCGAGGGCAGGGTACGGATGATCGAGGTCTCGGCGCGAAGGAGTTTCAGTTCGTCGCGCAGTCGGGACGCCGTGTCGGGGGCCTGGAGCAGACGCTGCTTCGTCGGCGTGTCCAGCATCATCGCGGCCGCCACCAGGTAGGAGACGACCGAGGGCTGGTCGGGCAGCTCCGCCGCCGTCGACAGGGAGCGTTCGCGGGCGCCCGCCAGTCGCTTCTGGTACTGGCGGAAGGCACGGAGCACCCCCTCCGCCAGCGCTCCCGCCTCGTCGCCCGGCTCCTCCGGGAGCTCCTCCAGTTCCGCCGTGAGGTAGGGACCCGACGCGTCCACCGACACCAGCCGTACCCGTGTCGTCCCCGTCGCCAGCACCTCGAAGGTGCCGTCGGCCCGCTCCCGGATGGTCGCCGCGTCGGCCACACAGCCCACCCCGTGGAACGCCTTGACCGGGTCCGTGCCGAAGCCCGCCGTGGGGCCGCGCTCGGGCAGTGCGGTGGGGTCGGGCATGCCGGGGGCGCTCGGGGCGACCTCGTGGCCGTCACGGATCGCCACGACGGCGAAACGGCGTGGTTCCTCCTCAGGGGTCTTGAGGAGCTCGCGCATCATGGCGCGATAGCGCTCCTCGAAGACGTTCAGCGGAAGTACGAGACCCGGGAACAGCACCGAGTTCAGGGGGAAGAGCGGAAGACGGACGGTCACGGCGTCAAAGCCTAGTGGTCGCCGGAGTGGACGCGTCCGGCGTGCCCACTCCGTGGATGAACGGCGCGGGTGTCGCCGGGTGCGGCGGCCGCCCTCGCCCTGACCTCGTCACGCACCTCCAGGAACCGGCCCAGCGGGTCCTCGGAGAACCGGCTCCACGGGAAGGACGTGGCGTACGGGCCGATCAGCCGCAGCTGCTCCAGGGCGTCCTCCCAGCGACCCAGGCGTACCAGGACGTACGTCAACTTGTTGCGCATCCCGGCCGGCCACAGGTCGGCCGCCGGGAACCGGGCGGACAGCGCGACGGCCCGGTCGGCCGCAGCGTCCAGCCGCTCGGGCGGCACACCCGGACCGCAGCCGTCGGTCAGGTAGGCGAAGGCGGCCCGGGTCGGCAGGGCCTGCACCAGGGAGTCGCCCGGGGCGTCCTGGGCTGCACGGTCGGCGAAGTCGAAGCACTCCCGGTGGGAGCCGTGCCAGGCCGAGGCCAGATAGCGCAGGGCCGCCACATGGCAGCCGTAGTGGCGCGGGGCGCGGCGCAGCGCCGCCTCCCACAGCTCCCCGAAGTAAGCGTGCCCGGCGCGGGAGCCGCGCGCGTGGTCCAGGGCGATCCGCCACGGCACCGGGTCGCGGTCGTCGGCGCGGGCGGCGGCCGTGATCAGCGGGCTCACCCCGCGCAGCAGCTCGGCCCGGGCCGGTGACTGCCAGGCGTGGTCCACCGCGAGCTGGGCCTTGACCAGCAGCGCGTCAGGGTCGTGCGGGGCGGCCGCGCACCAGGCCTGCAGCCACTCGGGCCGGGAGCGTGCGAAGGCGGCCAGGCGCAGCACGTACCCGTCGCGGTACTCCCACCGCGTCCGCAGCCGGGTGGCGGCCAGCAGTTCGGCGGCCGGCTCGTACGTGCCCCGCCCGGCCGCGACCAGCGCGGGTCCGAGGTGGTCGTCGGGTGCGTCGAGGAGCACCTCGGCGTCGGTGGGGAGTCCGACGGCGGGGTGTTCTACGTTCCTTGTCGTCCGGGACGCACGGCCGAACGGCAGCAGCAGAGCCATGGTGTCGACCATTGAAAGTCCGCTGGTCGCGCCCGCGCCAGAGGGAACGGGCAACCTGCGGAAAGTTGTACGCGGATGGGTCAAGAACAGGTAAAGGCCAACGGTTCAACAATTGTCGGGCAATACACATGTTCTACTCAGGAACCTCACTGACCTCACCAAACCCATACACATCAGCTCCGCCGCAGCAGCCGCGTGGCCCCCGCCGCCACCGTCGTCGCCAGGATCCAGCCCAGCAGGATCATCGCCGCGGCCAGCCACTGCCAGGCGCCGCTCAGCTGCCAGAACCCGACCTGGCCCAGGTCGATGACCGGCAGCAGCAGGTCGAGGGCGAACAGGGCCGGGTTCCAGGTCGGATGCTCGCCGCCCTTCAGCGGGGGATGCTCGGCGTGCGCGAAGGCCACCGAACTCGCCGCCCACAGCACCGCCATCCATACGGCGGCCCGGCCGGGCCGGTAACCGTAGGCGACCGTCCAGTCCTGCACGTACCCCCACAGCTTGGCCGCGGGCGGCAGTGTCTCGCGGCGGCGCCGCTGCTTGGCGAGCAGCACCTCGCGCGCGTCCTCGTCCTCGCCGCCCGCCCGCAGCACGGAGGCCAGCAGCTCGTACGGCTCCGGGTTGTACTCGGCGGTCGCGGCGGCCACCCACTCCAGCCGCCGCTCCAGCGGGAACGGGCCGCGCGGCACGAGGTTCTCGTAGGTGAAGCCGCCCATGTGCAGCAGACCCGGGCCCGGCCAGGCGTCCGCCCGGTCCATCAGGTTGACCACCCGGGCCCCCGACAGCACCACCCTGCCCCGCTCCGGCCGCTCCCCCAGGAAGCGCAGCTCGGGCGTCTGGACGCGGCGCAGCGACAGCTCCTGGTCGTCGGTGAAGGTGAACCGGGCCCGCTCCAGGTCGACCGCGTCCCCGAACCGCCCGTCGTCCAGCCGCACCCCGCCCTGGCACGCGAACCGCTGGATACGCGTCCCGCGCGCGGGCGTACGGCCGCTCAGCAGCGGACTGCCGACGCCCGCCGGGGTCAGATACAGGGTGCGCCCGACGGTCAGCTGCGGCGCGTTCAGAGCGAGCCGCGTGTACGGGTTGACCAGCCGGGCGCCCCGCAGGCTCAGCGACACGCCGATCACGGCACCGCGCAGACTGAGCTCGCCGTGCGACTCCAGCATCTCGGCCTGGAGGTCCTGGCCGACCCCGATGCCGTCCGCGGCGATCGAGCGGCCGCTGCGGTCGCGGTGGACGATCGCCTGGTTGAGCAGCAGATCCGTGCCGATGTGGGCGTCGGTGAGCCGTACGCCGTTGTGGAACCGGCAGCGCGGCAGATGCAGATCGCCCTCGGTGTGCACCCGGGCCGCCTCCAGCCGCGGCACCGCGCAGTCCACCAGGCGCAGGGTCGTGAAGCGGGCCTCCGGCAGCCGGACCTCCCGGTCGAAGCGACAGCCGCGCAGTTCGACGTACGGCACCACCGTGCCGCCCGCGAGGTCCATCGTGCCGCTGATCCGTATGCCGACCAGTTTCAGCGAGGACACCCGGCCCGCGAGGGCGGGCGGCCCGTCCAGCAGCAGCCAGCAGATGATCCGTGCGCGTACCGTCCGCTCCTCGCCCCAGGGGTGCCCGCCGTGTGGATCGTCGACGACCGTGTCGCCGCTGCTCAGGTCGTACACGCTGCCATTGCGGAAGGCCTGCCACATGCCGAGCTCGGCGGGGCTCAGGTCGTCCGGGAGATCGTCCGGCAGGTCTCCGTCACGGAGGCCGGCACCTTCGGTCACGTTGCTTCCATCCCCCTCATCTACTCGTGGGTTCGTACAACTGTTCATGCCCGCTGAGTGACGCCCCGAACGCCAGACGTGAACGCGACCTTCCAGGTTCCCGACGGACTCGTGTTCCACCCAGTGATACGCGCGCACGACGCCGGAGCCGGGTCTGAGAGAATTGAGCCCGTGCTGCGATATTCCTTCTTGGCCCGAATCGATCTGCGCGGCGACGCCCTTCCCGAGGGCCCCGCCCTGCGCGACCTGCTGCCCCGAGCCGACTTCGACGTGCAGGCCGCCCTGGAGAAGGTGCGTCCGATCTGCGAGGCCGTGCATCATCGGGGCGACGCGGCGCTGATCGACTTCGCCGAGAAGTTCGACGGGGTCAGGCTCGACCAGGTGCGGGTGCCCGCCGAGGCGATCGAGAAGGCCCTCGCCGAACTCGACCCGGCCGTGCGCGCGGCCCTGGAGGAGTCCATCCGCCGCGCCCGTCTCGTCCACCGCGAGCAGCGCCGTACGACGCACACCACGCAGGTCGTGCCCGGCGGTACCGTCACCGAGAAGTGGGTGCCGGTGGACCGCGTCGGGCTGTACGCGCCCGGCGGCCGGTCGGTCTACCCGTCCTCCGTGGTCATGAACGTCGTCCCGGCCCAGGAGGCCGGCGTCGCGTCCATCGCGCTCGCCTCCCCGGCACAGGCCGAGTTCGGCGGCCTGCCGCACCCGACGATCCTCGCCGCGTGCGCGCTGCTCGGCGTCGACGAGGTGTACGCCGCCGGTGGCGCCACCGCCGTCGCGATGTTCGCGTACGGCACCGAGTCCTGCCCGCCCGCCAACATGGTCACCGGCCCCGGCAACATCTGGGTCGCCGCCGCCAAGCGCTACTTCACCGGCAAGATCGGCATCGACGCCGAGGCGGGCCCGACCGAGATCGCGGTCCTGGCCGACGCCACGGCCGACCCGGTGCACGTCGCGTCCGACCTGATCAGCCAGGCCGAGCACGACCCACTGGCCGCAGCCGTCCTGGTCACCGACTCCGTGGAGCTCGCCGACGCGGTGGAGAAGGAGCTGGAGACGCAGGTCGCGGCCACCAAGCACATCGACGACCGGATCGTGCCCGCACTCAAGGGCAGGCAGTCCGCGATCGTCCTGGTCGACGGTGTCGAGGAGGGGCTGCGGGTGGTCGACGCGTACGGCGCCGAGCACCTGGAGATCCAGACGGCCGACGCGGCCGCCGTGGCCGACCGGGTGCGCAACGCCGGCGCGATCTTCATCGGGCCCTGGGCGCCGGTCTCGCTCGGCGACTACGCCGCCGGGTCCAACCACGTGCTGCCCACCGGCGGCTGCGCCTGCCACTCCTCGGGCCTGTCCGTCCAGTCCTTCCTGCGCGGCATCCACATCGTCGACTACACGAAGGACGCGCTGGCCGAGGTCGCGCATCATGTGGTGACGCTGGCGGAGGCGGAGGACCTGCCGGCGCACGGCGCGGCGGTCAAGGCGAGGTTTGTCGGAGACGAACAAGTGTCGCGCGGCTGGAAGGTACCCGAGAACAAGTGACCGGCATTGACGATCTCCCCGTACGGGACGAGCTGCGCGGCAAGTCCCCCTACGGCGCGCCCCAGCTGGACGTCCCCGTACGGCTGAACACCAACGAGAACCCCTACCCGCTGCCCGAGCCGCTGGTCGAGCGGATCGCCGAGCGCGTCCGCGAGGCCGCCCGCAACCTCAACCGCTACCCGGACCGGGACGCGGTGGAGCTGCGCACCCAGCTCGCGAAGTACCTCACCGACACCTCCGGGTACGAGGTGGGCCTGGCCAACGTCTGGGCGGCCAACGGCTCCAACGAGGTCATCCAGCAGCTGCTGCAGACCTTCGGCGGACCGGGCCGTACGGCGATCGGCTTCGAGCCGTCGTACTCGATGCACGGGCTCATCTCGCGCGGCACCGGCACCGGCTGGATCTCGGGCCCGCGCAATGACGACTTCACGATCGACCTCGCGGCCGCCGAGAAGGCGATCGCCGAGAACCGGCCGGACGTCGTCTTCATCACCACGCCCAACAACCCCACGGGCACCGCGGTCCCGCCCGAGACCGTCCTCGCGCTGTACGAGGCCGCGCAGGCCGCCAAGCCGTCGATGGTCGTGGTGGACGAGGCGTACATCGAGTTCAGCCACGGCGACTCACTGCTGCCGTTGCTCGAAGGCCGGCCGAATCTCGTCGTCTCCCGGACGATGTCGAAGGCCTTCGGCGCCGCCGGCCTGCGCCTCGGATATCTCGCCGCGCACCCGGCGGTGGTGGACGCCGTCCAGCTCGTACGGCTGCCGTACCACCTGTCGGCCGTCACCCAGGCGACCGCCCTGGCCGCCCTGGAACACACCGACACGCTGCTCAAGTACGTCGAGCAGCTGAAGTCGGAGCGGGACCGGCTGGTGAGCGAGCTGCTCGCCATCGGCTACGAGGTCACCGCGTCGGACGCCAACTTCGTGCAGTTCGGCCGGTTCGACGACGCGCACACCGTCTGGCAGCAGATCCTCGACCGGGGCGTCCTGGTCCGGGACAACGGCGTGCCCGGCTGGCTGCGGGTGACCGCCGGAACCCCCGAAGAGAACGACGCGTTCCTCGACGCGGTACGTGAACTGAAGAAGGAGCAGAGCGCATGAACCGCGTAGGCCGCATAGAGCGGGTGACGAAGGAGACCTCGGTCCTCGTTGAGATCGACCTCGACGGGTCCGGCAAGGTCGATGTGTCGACAGGCGTCGGCTTCTACGACCACATGCTCGACCAGCTCGGCCGGCACGGTCTGTTCGACCTGACCGTGAAGACCGAGGGCGACCTGCACATCGACTCGCACCACACCATCGAGGACACCGCCCTCGCGCTGGGCGCCGCCTTCAAGCAGGCCCTCGGCGACAAGGTGGGGATTTATCGATTCGGCAACTGCACGGTCCCGCTGGACGAGTCCCTCGCCCAGGTCACCGTCGACCTGTCCGGCCGCCCCTACCTCGTGCACACCGAGCCCGAGAAGATGGCGCCGATGATCGGCGAGTACGACACCACGATGACCCGCCACATCCTGGAGTCCTTCGTCGCCCAGGCCCAGATCGCGCTGCACGTGCACGTGCCGTACGGACGCAACGCGCACCACATCGTGGAGTGCCAGTTCAAGGCGCTCGCCCGGGCCCTGCGCTACGCCTCCGAGCGCGACCCGCGCGCGGCGGGCATCCTTCCCTCGACGAAGGGCGCGCTGTAACCCATGAACGGGCTGTCCACCATCCTGATCGTCGTCGGCCTCTTCCTGGTCGGCGGCATCATCTCCTTCACCAAGCAGCAGATGCCGAAGAGCCTCATCGTGCTGCTGTCGATAGGCGCCGCGATGTGTCTCGTGGCGGGCGTCATGAGGCTGGAGGTGTGGAGTTGAGCGCTCCTTCGACGAACGCGAAGAAGGTCGTCGTCTTCGACTACGGCTTCGGCAACGTCCGCTCCGCCGAGCGTGCCCTCGCGCGCGCGGGAGCCGATGTCGAGATCACCCGTGACTTCGACAGGGCCATGAACGCCGACGGGCTGCTGGTGCCTGGTGTCGGCGCCTTCGCGGCCTGCATGAAGGGGCTCACCGAGGCCCGCGGCGACTGGATCATCGACCGCCGGCTGTCCGGCGGGCGTCCCGTGATGGGCATCTGCGTCGGTATGCAGATCCTGTTCGCGCGCGGTATCGAGCACGGTGTCGAGACCGCGGGCCTCGGCGAGTGGCCGGGCTCGGTGGAGCCGTTGCAGGCCGACATCGTGCCCCACATGGGCTGGAACACCGTGGACGCGCCGCCCGCCTCCGAGCTGTTCGCCGGCCTGGACGCGGACGCGCGCTTCTACTTCGTGCACTCCTACGCCGTCCACGACTGGACCCTGGAGACGGAGAACCCGCTGATGACCGCTCCCAAGGTCACCTGGTCGACGCACGGCAAGCCCTTCGTGGCCGCCGTGGAGAACGGCGCCCTGTGGGCCACCCAGTTCCACCCCGAGAAGTCCGGCGACGCCGGAGCGCAGCTGCTCACCAACTGGATCGGAACCCTGTAGAGACATGGCCAAGCTCGAACTCCTCCCCGCCGTCGACGTCCGTGACGGCCAGGCCGTCCGCCTCGTGCACGGCGAGTCCGGCACCGAGACCTCCTACGGCTCCCCGCTGGAGGCCGCCCTGGCCTGGCAGCGCTCCGGCGCGGAGTGGCTGCACCTGGTCGACCTGGACGCCGCGTTCGGCACCGGCGACAACCGTGAGCTGATCGCCGAGGTCGCGAAGGCGATGGACATCAAGGTCGAGCTGTCCGGCGGCATCCGCGACGACGCCTCGCTGGCCGCCGCGCTCGCCACCGGCTGCACCCGCGTGAACCTCGGCACGGCCGCCCTGGAGACCCCCGAGTGGGTCGCCAAGGTCATCTCCGAGCACGGCGACAAGATCGCGGTGGGCCTGGACGTACGGGGCACCACGCTCCGCGGCCGGGGCTGGACCCGCGACGGCGGCGACCTCTACGAGACGCTGGAGCGCCTCAACAACGAGGGCTGCGCCCGCTACGTCGTCACCGACATCGCCAAGGACGGCACCCTCCAGGGCCCGAACCTGGAGCTGCTGCGCAACGTCTGCGCGGCGACCGACCGCCCGGTCGTGGCCTCCGGCGGCGTCTCGTCCCTGGACGACCTGCGGGCCATCGCCGAGCTGGTGCCGCTCGGTGTCGAGGGCTCCATCGTCGGGAAGGCCCTGTACGCGAAGGCGTTCACCCTGGAAGAGGCCCTGGAGGTTGTCTCGTCATGACGTCCGATGCCGTACGGCGTGTGCAGAGCGGAAGTCCCTGGGAGGAGTCCTTCGGTTTCGCACGCGCCGTGGCGGTGGGTGACCGTGTCCTGGTGGGCGGCACGACCTCCTTCAAGGGGGATGTGCTGTACGGCGAGGGCGACCCGTACGAGCAGGCCAGGGTCGCCTTCACCAGTGCGGTCGAAGCGATCGGCGAGTTCGGGCTCGGCGTCGAGTCCGTGATCCGTACCAGGATGTATCTGACCCATGCGCGGGACGTGGACGCCGTGGGCCGGGCCCACAAGGAGCTCTTCGACACGGTGCGCCCGGTCGCGACGTTGCTCGTCGTGGAGGGCTTCGTGGACTCGCGCATCCTGGTCGAAGTAGAGCTAGAGGCATACAGAGGAGCCGTGGATTCATGACCCTGGCGGTCCGAGTCATCCCCTGCCTGGACGTGGACAACGGCCGGGTCGTCAAGGGCGTCAACTTCCAGAACCTGCGCGACGCCGGCGACCCCGTCGAGATGGCCAAGGTGTACGACGCCGAGGGCGCCGACGAGCTGACGTTCCTGGACATCACCGCCTCGTCGGGCAACCGCGAGACGACGTACGACGTGGTGCGTCGCACCGCCGAGCAGGTGTTCATCCCGCTCACGGTCGGCGGCGGCGTCCGCACGGCCGAGGACGTGGACAAGCTGCTGCGCGCGGGCGCGGACAAGGTGGGCGTCAACACCGCCGCGATCGCGCGTCCCGACCTGATCCGTGAGATCGCCGAGCGGTTCGGACGGCAGGTGCTGGTCCTGTCGGTCGACGCGCGCCGCACCGACTCCGGCTCCTTCGAGGTCACCACCCACGGCGGCCGCAAGGGCACCGGCATCGACGCCGTCGAGTGGGCGCACCGGGCCGCCGAGCTGGGCGCGGGCGAGATCCTGCTCAACTCGATGGACGCGGACGGCACGAAGGACGGCTACGACATCGAGATGATCGAGGCCGTACGCAAGCATGTGACGGTCCCGGTCATCGCCTCCGGAGGCGCCGGCAAGCTCGCCGACTTCGGCCCGGCCATCGAGGCGGGGGCGGACGCGGTGCTGGCGGCGTCCGTGTTCCACTTCGGCGACCTGCGGATCGGCGAGGTGAAGGAAACCCTGAGGGCAGCAGGGCACGCCGTGCGGTGACGCCGTCCCGAGCCCCGGCCACCCGGTGGCCGGGGCTTTCTCATGCCGAGATGCGAAAGAAAAGTTGCGCAAAATCTGTTGTGCAATTTTTCTTTCGTATCTAACGTGAGGGCATGACGGAGAGGAAGAGAGACCGCCGGATCAAGGACGTGGGCACGCTCAAGGCCCTCGCGCACCCGCTGCGGATGCAGCTGTACCGGGCCCTGACCATCGCCCGCACGGCGACCGCCTCACAGCTCGCCGAACAGGTCGACGAAGCCGTCTCCCTGGTCAGCTACCACCTGCGCAAGCTCGCCGAGCACGCACTGGTGGAAGAGGCCGAGCCGCAGAGCGCCGACGGGCGGGAGCGCTGGTGGCAGCCTGCCTCCGACGGGGTGTCCATCCATGACGAGGACTTCCGGGACGCTCCGGAGAAGGCCGCCGCGCACACCGCGGCCAGCCGCCTCTTCTTCGAGCAGCGCGCCGACATGTACCGGCGCTTCCTCGACGAACGCGCCCACTGGAGCGCTGCCTGGAACACGGCCTCCGACTCCTCCGAGTGGCTGCTCAGGCTCACCTCGGACGAACTGAGCGAGCTGTCCAAGGAGTTGTACGCCGTGTGCCGCAAGTACGAGGAACTCGGCCGGGCAGCCGACGCCGCGGGCGACACCGACGGCCGCGAGAGCGTCGCCGTGCACACCTACGGCTTCCCGTTCCGGACCTGAGAGGACCGAGGTGACCACCGACGTGACCACCACACTCGCGTCCCCGGTGCTGGATGACAGACCGGCCCACCGCGACCCCAACGTCCTGCGCTGGCTCGGCGGTTTCACCGCGTCCGCCGTCGGCGACAACGTCTACTACATCGCCCTGTCCTGGACCGCCGTCCAGTCCGGCACCGCCGCCCAGGCCGGCCTCGTGACGGCCGTCAGTGCTGTGCCGCGCGCCCTGCTGATGCTCGGCGGGGGAGTGGTCGCCGACCGGTACGGGCCGCGACGTGTGGTCGTCGGCAGTACGGCGGTGCGCTCCGCCCTGGTGCTCAGCGCGGCAGTGCTGCTGCTGGTGACCAGCCCCGGTCTCTGGGCGCTGGGTGCGGTGGCCGCCGTCTTCGGGGTCGTCGACGCCGTCTTCATACCCGCGGCCGGCGCCCTTCCCGCACGAATCACCGGCCGGAGCCAGCTCACCCGCGTACAGGGCATGCGAGGGCTCGCGACCCGGCTTGCCAACGTCCTGGGCGGACCACTCGGCGGCCTGGGCGTCGCCCTCGGCGGCACGGCGGGCGCGTTCGGGCTCGCCGCCCTGCTCATCGGGGTGTCCCTGCCGGTGCTGCTGGCCGTACGCGTCGGCGAACTGCCCCCGGACGAGCGGAAGGCGCGGGGTGCCGTGTCGGCCGAGCTGCGCGACGGGCTCCGCCACATCCGGCGGGACCGGGTGCTCCGCCCGCTGATCGTCGTCATCGCCCTCGGCGACCTGGGCTTCGTCGGTCCCATGAACATCGGGCTGACCCTGCTCTCCGAGGAACGCGGCTGGGGTTCGGCCGGCATGGGCTGGGTGCTCGCCGGGTTCGGCGCCGGCGCCGGGTCCGCCGCACTGCTGCTCACCTGGCGCGGACGGGTGCCCCGCGCCGGGTACGTGATGGCGGTGACGAACGCCGCCAGTGCCGTGGCGATCGCCGGACTCGCACAGGCGCCGTCCGTCCTCGCCGCAGCCGGAGTGGCCCTGTGCGTCGGGATGCTGGCCGGACTGGCCGGAGCCCTGGGCACCGCCCTGGTGCAGGCTGCGGCCGGCCCCGCCTACGTCGGCCGTGTCACCTCCGCCGCCACCCTGGTCAGCTACGGCGTCGCCCCGCTCACCTTCCCCCTGGTCGGCTGGGCGAGCGGGCACTGGGGCACCGGCCCGGTCTTCACGGCCTGCGCCGGGGTGTGCGCCCTGAGCGGCGCCGTAGCCCTGTGCGCCGGACCGCTCCGCCGCGCGGAACTGCCCGCGTGAGCCCTCCGAGCCTGTGAACAAACCCCCGTCCGCGCCGCGATGCCCGGCGCGCAATCCCCGAGTGGGGCCGCGCCCTCGCTGAGGGCGGCGTCGGCGCCTTGCGATCGCACGCCATGACGCCGCAGCCCCCGCCCTCCGAGTTTCGGGTGGACGACGGAGGTTTCTCCACCGGCTTTCAGATGCCCAGCTGCTTCGTCTCGTGCAGCCTGGCGATCGCGTCCTTGTCGCCGTCCAGCTCGACCTTGGCGGCGCTCTGCCGGCCGTAGGCGAACAGGAGCAGCTCCGACGGCTCGCCGGTCACCGTGACGACCGGTGTGCCGCGGTGGGCGACCGCCGTCTGGCCGTTGGGGCGGCGCAGCACCAGGCCGGTGGGGGCGCTGCGGCCGACCAGCCGGGCGGAGCGCTCCAGACGGGACCACAGGGCGTCCTGGAAGACCGGGTCGAGCTCGCGCGGCGTCCAGTCCGGCTGGGCGCGGCGGACGTCCTCGGTGTGGACGTAGAACTCGATCGTGTTCGACGCCTCGTCGATCTGCTTGAGCTGGAAGGGCGAGAAACGCGGCGGCCCGGTGCGGATGAGCTGGATCAGCTCCTCGTACGGCTTGGCCGCGAACTCCTCCATCGCCTTGTCCAGACGCGGCGCGAGCTGCTTGATCAGCAGACCGGCGGCGGCGTCGGGACGGCGCTCGCGCACCACCACGTGCGCGGCGAGATCACGGGTCTGCCAGCCCTCGCAGAGGGTCGGGGCGTCGGGGCCCTCGGCCTCCAGGAGGTCGGCCAGGAGAAGTCGTTCACGCTGGGCGAAGGTCGACATGGAGTCAGCCTACGACCACGTATCGAGTCCGCCCAGTGGACATGGGGCCGTCACTGTCAGTGGCAGGCGGCACAATGGCAGGCATGACCACCAGCACGCCCCGTCAGCCCAGCCGACTGGACCCCGAGATCGCCGCGCGCCTCAAGCGCAGCGCGGACGGACTCCTGCCCGCCATCGCCCAGCAGTACGACACCGGTGAGGTGCTGATGCTCGGCTGGATGGACGACGAGGCGCTGCATCGCACGCTCACCACCGGCCGCTGCACCTACTGGTCGCGCAGCCGCCGGGAGTACTGGGTCAAGGGCGACACCTCCGGCCACTTCCAGTGGGTCAGGTCGGTCGCCCTGGACTGCGACGCCGACACCGTCCTGGTCAAGGTCGACCAGGTCGGCGCCGCCTGCCACACGGGCGCCCGCACCTGCTTCGACGAGGACGTACTGCTCAAGGACGGCGCCGATTCCGGCGTACCGGCCTCGGATCAGTAGGGTCAGCCGCCATGGACCTTGAGACCTTCCGCAAGCTCGCCACCGACCGGCGCGTCATCCCGGTCACCCGCAAGCTCCTCGCCGACGGCGACACCCCGGTCGCCCTCTACCGCAAGCTCGCCGCCGAGCGCCCCGGCACCTTCCTGCTGGAGTCCGCGGAGAACGGCCGCACTGCATTTCAATGGTCTCGATACTCCTTCGTGGGCGTCCGCTCCGCCGCGACCCTCACCGAGCGCGACGGACAGGCCCACTGGCTCGGCACCCCGCCCGTCGGCGTCCCCGCCGAGGGCGACCCGCTGGCCGCCCTGCGTGCCACCATCGAGGCCCTGCACACCCCGCGCGACCTCGCCCACGACCTGGGCCTGCCGCCCTTCACCGGCGGCATGGTCGGCTACCTCGGCTACGACATCGTGCGCCGCCTGGAGAAGATCGGCCCCGGCGAGCGGGACGACAGTAATCCGACAAGCGTGCCCGAGCTGACCATGCTGCTCACCAGTGACCTCGCCGTCATGGACCACTGGGAGGGCTCCGTCCTGCTGATCGCCAACGCGATCAACCACAACGACCTCGACACCGGTGTCGACGAGGCGTACGCCGACGCCGTCGCCCGCCTCGACGCCATGGAGGCCGACCTCTCCCGCGCGGTCGCCCAGCCCCCGGCCGTCCTCCCGCCCTCGGAGCTGCCCGAGTACTCCGCGCTGTGGGGCGGCGAGGACTTCCAGGAGGCCGTCGAGGACATCAAGGAGCGCATCCGGGCCGGCGAGGCCTTCCAGGTGGTCCCCTCCCAGCGCTTCGAAACGCCGTGCACGGCAAGCGCGTTGGACGTCTACCGGGTACTGCGGGCGACCAATCCCTCCCCGTACATGTACCTGTTCCGCTTCGACGGCTTCGACGTGGTCGGCTCCTCGCCGGAAGCCCTGGTGAAGGTCGAGGACGGGCGGGCGATGGTCCACCCCATCGCCGGCACCCGCTGGCGCGGGGCCACCCCGCAGGAGGACCAGGCCCTCGCCGACGAGCTGCTCGCCGACCCCAAGGAGCGCGCCGAGCACCTCATGCTGGTCGACCTGGGCCGCAACGACCTGGGGCGGGTCTGCGAGCCCGGCTCGGTCGAGGTGGTCGACTTCATGTCCATCGAGCGGTACTCGCACGTGATGCACATCGTCTCGACGGTGACCGGCCGGGTCGCGCCGGGCCGTACCGCCTTCGACGTCCTCACCGCCTGCTTCCCGGCCGGCACCCTCTCCGGCGCCCCCAAGCCCCGGGCGATGCAGATCATCGACGAACTGGAGCCGTCCAGGCGGGGGCTGTACGGCGGCTGCGTCGGCTACCTCGACTTCGCCGGCGACTCCGACACCGCCATCGCCATCCGCACGGCACTGCTGCGGGAGGGCACGGCCTACGTCCAGGCCGGCGCGGGCATCGTCGCCGACTCGGACCCGGTCGCCGAGGACACCGAGTGCCGGAACAAGGCGGCGGCGGTCCTGCGGGCGGTGCACACGGCGAACCGGCTCGGCTGAACCGGCGTCCCGCCCGGCCCGGCGGCCGGTCATGAACCCGGGTGGCCGTCTCACATGAACCCCGGGTGACTGATCGTTCGGGGTTCGGGTGATAGTGGACTACGTGACTGCTGTACCTCACCCCCGTTCCGAAGCCCCCGGTTCCGCCCGGGCCGGCCGTATGAGTCTTGCCGTCGCCCTGCTGTGCGGGGCGCTCGGCTCGGCTGTCGCGCTGCTCGCCACCCGGCAGCGCTGGTCCGAGGGCACCGCGACGGTGGCCGGCGGAGCCTTCCCCCTGACCGCCAAGGGCAGTGACGTCACCGGCGTCCCCGCGGCCCTGGCCATAGTGGGGCTCGCCGCGCTCGTCGCCGTCTTCGCCGTCCGCCGGGCCGGCCGCTTCATGGTCGCCGGCCTGCTCGCGCTCTCCGGCGCCGGTACCGTCGCGGCGGCCCTGCTCGGCGTCTCCGACAGCGCGGCGCTCGACGAGAAGGCCGCGCAGGCCTCCGGCGACACATCGGCCACCGTCCAGGCCCTCACCCACACCGCCTGGCCGTACGTAGCGGCCGTAGGAGGTGTCCTGATCCTGCTCGCCGGGCTGCTCGCCCTGCGCTACGGCCGTCTGTGGCCCGCCATGTCCGGCCGCTACGAGCGCGGCGGCACACCCCGCGCGCGCCGCAAGGCCCCGACCACCGACCCCGACCGGCCCGAGGAACTCTGGAAGGCCCTGGACCGGGGGGAGGACCCGACCGGCGCGTAGCGCTCCGCGGGCGGGACGTGACTTGTCCGCGGGCCGGTGGGGCTGGTCGCGCCACCGCGGCGGAGCCGCATATCGATACGGCCCCGCGCCCTTCAGGGCGTTGACCCGCTCGGCGTCGAATCGCTCGGGCTACCCCCGATCACCACTCCCGCACGCGTGCGGGACAATGACAGCGAGCGACCGGCTCACCCACGTACAACACGTACACAGCAACGAGGAGCAAGCAATGGCGGGCAGCAGCCACGGTCACACCCCGGCCGCCTGGACCGGTGTCACGATCGCCTTCATCGGTTTCTGCGTGGCGGGCGCCTTCATGGTGATGGACCAGCCCGCGGGCTTCTGGGCCGGCCTGGCCGTCGTGGCCCTCGGCGGCATCGTCGGCTGGGTCATGAGCGCGATGGGCATGGGACAGCCGAAGGACGCCCACAAGGCGCTGCTCATGACGCAGGAGCGCGAGACGGCGCCCGTCAAGGGCTGAGACCCGTACGGCGTCACGACTTCGCTGAGGGGCGACCCGGTGCCGACGAGGTGCCAGGGGGCGCCCCTCACGTGTGTGCGGGGCACAATGCATGACGTGAACGCCGACAGCCACAGGGTGAGCGACAGCGGTCCGGCGACGCGGTCCGGCGCGGGCGCCGCGCTGGGGCGGCTGGCCGTCCCCGCGGGGGTGCTCGCGGCCGTCGTCGGCGCCTTCGCGTACGTCGGCGCCGTGGACCCGAACGAACCCGGCCACTACCCCGCCTGCCCGCTCCTGCAGTACACCGGCATCTACTGCCCGGGCTGCGGCGGCCTGCGCAGCGCGCACGCCGTCGTCCACGGGGACTTCGCGGCGGCGCTGCAGGACAACGCGCTCGCTGTCGTCGGCTACCTGGTCTTCGCCGTGGTGTGGACCGTATGGGTGGTCCGGACGGCGCGCGGACGGCCGCTCAGGATCGATCTCCCGACGGCCCGGCTGTGGGCCGCGGGGGCGCTGCTGCTGGCCTTCACCGTTGTCCGGAACCTGCCGTTCGGCGGCTGGCTGCATCCTTGATCAACCAGCGAATGTCCAGGTGGGGGCACCTCCCGCCCGAGCCATGCGAAGCTGGTTCGAGGGTGGGGGAGGAACCCGCGTCAACCGGATGCGAGCCCTACGCCGTCCTACGGATACCATCACAGTGACCATAGGTTTCGTACCGCTTTCATAGTCAACCGTCTGGAAGGGGGCCGCTCGCGTGAGTGTGCTCGACGAGATCATCGACGGAGTCCGTGCCGACCTCGCGGAGCGGCAGGCGCGCGTCAGCCTCGACGAGCTCAAGGAGCGCGCGGCGAAGGCTCCCGCGGCCAAGGACGGTGTGGCCGCCCTCCGCGGCGACGGCGTCAAGGTCATCTGCGAGGTCAAGCGCTCCAGCCCCTCCAAGGGCGCGCTGGCCGCGATCGCCGACCCGGCCGGGCTCGCCGCGGACTACGAGGCGGGCGGCGCGGCCGTCATCTCCGTCCTCACCGAACAGCGCCGCTTCGGCGGCTCGCTGGCCGACCTGGAGGCCGTCCGCGCCCGCGTGGACATCCCGGTCCTGCGCAAGGACTTCATCGTCACCTCGTACCAGCTGTGGGAGGCCCGTGCCTACGGCGCCGACCTCGTCCTGCTGATCGTCGCGGCCCTGGACCAGCCCGCCCTGGAGTCCCTCATCGAGCGCGCGGTGTCCATCGGACTCACCCCGCTCGTCGAGGTCCACGACGAGGACGAGGTCGAGCGTGCCGTGGACGCGGGCGCCAAGGTCATCGGTGTCAACGCCCGCAACCTCAAGACCCTTGAGGTCGACCGCGGCACCTTCGAGCGCGTCGCCCCCGAGATCCCCGACAGCATCGTCAAGATCGCCGAGTCCGGCGTCCGCGGCCCCCACGACCTCATCGCCTACGCCAACGCCGGCGCCGACGCGGTCCTGGTGGGCGAGTCCCTGGTCACCGGCAAGGACCCCAAGTCCGCGGTCGCCGACCTGGTGGCAGCGGGCGAGCACCCGGCACTCCGGCACGGCCGCAGCTGATCACCCGGTAGGCTGACCCCGATGACTCTCACCGTGACGACCCTGGACCGGCACGCCCGCCTCGCGCGCGGCTGCCGTCCCCGTGGTTGCCGTGCGCCGGCCCGCCGGGTACATGGCCGCCGGGTGCGGTACGTCATCGGTGACGAACCCGGGCAGGTGAACGGCCGGCGATGGCAGCAGGCCTTCAGGGGCGCGGGACTCTGTTTGATTAGCGGCTACCGCCGCGCGGGCGCGACCAGCCACTGACGGCCCGCAGTCGACTGACAACCCCACGCCCCACGGCGATTAGTGCACTCAACACACACTCACCGTGAGGTTTCCGCATGCCCAGCGACTTCTTCATTCCCGACCCCGAGGGTCAAGTCCCCAGCGCCGAGGGCTACTTCGGCGCGTTCGGCGGCAAGTTCATCCCGGAGGCCCTCGTCGCCGCCGTGGACGAGGTGGCCGTCGAGTACGACAAGGCCAAGCACGACCCCGAGTTCGCCCGAGAACTGGACGACCTCCTGGTCAACTACACCGGCCGGCCCAGCTCCCTCACCGAAGTCCCGCGCTTCGCCGAACACGCCGGTGGCGCCCGCGTGTTCCTCAAGCGCGAGGACCTCAACCACACCGGCTCGCACAAGATCAACAACGTGCTCGGCCAGGCCCTGCTCACCAAGCGCATGGGCAAGACCCGGGTGATCGCCGAGACCGGCGCCGGCCAGCACGGCGTCGCGACGGCGACGGCCTGCGCGCTGTTCGGCCTGGAATGCACGATCTACATGGGTGAGATCGACACCCAGCGCCAGGCCCTCAACGTGGCCCGGATGCGCATGCTCGGCGCCGAGGTCATCGCCGTGAAGTCGGGCAGCCGCACCCTCAAGGACGCCATCAACGAGGCGTTCCGCGACTGGGTCGCCAACGTCGACCACACCCACTACCTGTTCGGTACGGTCGCCGGCCCGCACCCCTTCCCCGCCATGGTCCGCGACTTCCACCGCGTGATCGGCGTCGAGGCCCGCCGCCAGCTCCTGGAGCGCGCCGGACGCCTCCCCGACGCCGCCGTCGCCTGCGTCGGCGGCGGCTCCAACGCCATCGGCCTCTTCCACGCCTTCATCCCCGACACGGATGTACGCCTCATCGGCTGCGAGCCCGCCGGGCACGGCGTCGAGACGGGCGAGCACGCGGCCACGCTGACCGCCGGCGAGCCCGGCATCCTGCACGGCTCCCGTTCCTACGTCCTCCAGGACGAGGAGGGCCAGATCACCGAGCCGTACTCGATCTCGGCCGGTCTGGACTACCCCGGCATCGGCCCGGAGCACTCCTACCTCAAGGACAGCGGTCGCGGCGAGTACCGCGCGGTCACCGACGACGCGGCGATGCAGGCCCTGCGTCTGCTGTCGCGCACCGAGGGCATCATCCCGGCGATCGAGAGCGCCCACGCGCTCGCCGGAGCCCTGGAGGTCGGCCGGGAGCTGGGCAAGGACGGCCTGATCGTCGTCAACCTGTCCGGCCGCGGTGACAAGGACATGGACACGGCCGCGCGGTACTTCGGCCTGTACGACACCGAGGCCGATGCCGAGGTCGCCGCCGACGCCAATGGCGGTGCCGCCGAGATCCAGGGGGACGCCAAGTGAGCGGGAACATTCAGCTGCTGTCCGACACTCTCGCCGGCGCCAAGGCCGAGGGGCGTTCCGCCCTCATCGCCTACCTCCCGGCCGGGTTCCCGACCGTGGACGGCGGCATCGAGGCGATCAAGGCCGCGCTCGACGGCGGCGCGGACGTCGTGGAGGTCGGGCTGCCGCACAGCGACCCGGTCCTCGACGGCCCGGTCATCCAGACCGCCGACGACATCGCCCTGCGCGGCGGCGTCAAGATCGCGGACGTCATGCGCACGGTCAAGGAGGCCCACGAGGCCACCGGCAAGCCGATCCTCGTCATGACGTACTGGAACCCCATCGACCGCTACGGCGTCGAGCGCTTCACCGCCGAGCTGGCCGAGGCGGGCGGCGCGGGCTGCATCCTGCCCGACCTGCCCGTCCAGGAGTCGGCGCTGTGGAGGGAGCACGCCGAGAAGCACGGGCTCGCGACGGTGTTCGTCGTGGCGCCGAGCAGCAAGGACGAGCGGCTCGGAAAGATCACCGCGGCCGGCAGCGGCTTCGTGTACGCCGCCTCGCTCATGGGCGTCACCGGAACCCGCGCGTCCGTGGGTGCGCAGGCCCAGAACCTGGTCGAGCGCACCCGGGCCACCGGCACCGAGCTGCCCGTCTGCGTCGGCCTCGGCGTCTCCAACGCCGAGCAGGCCGCCGAGGTGGCCGGCTTCGCCGACGGCGTGATCGTCGGCTCGGCCTTCGTCAAGCGGATGCTGGACGCGCCGGACGACGCGGCCGGTGTCGAGGCCGTGCGCAGTCTCGCCGGAGAGCTGGCGAAGGGCGTGCGCGGACAGGCGTAGCCGAGTTTCTCGCAAGCTCCGTACATCGTCCGGGGAATCGTCGGAAGAAGGGCCTTCCGTACGAGTCGCTCGAACGGGTGGACCTGTGGCCGGGGAGGCGCGCTGCGCCTCCCCGGTTCGTTTCTGCGGGTGTGAGCGAAAAGAATCGTGAGGGTAAGCGGACCGCCCGGGAGCGGCTGGCGGTCGAGCGTGAGAAGCAGAAGGCCGCCGACAAGCGGCGCCGTGCGCTGATCGTCGGCGCGAGCGTCGTCTGCGTCCTGGGACTCGCGGCCGTGGTCGGGGTCGTCGCGGCGAACGCCGGCAAGGACACCGGTGACTCGGCCGGGCCCGTCGTGGGGCCCTCGGGGGCACAGGGCAAGGACGGCCTCGCGATCCCGGTGGGCGAGGAGAGCGCAAAGTCGACGCTCACGGTCTGGGAGGACTTCCGCTGCCCGGCCTGCAAGTCCTTCGAGGACGCGTACCGGTCGACGATCCATGAGCTGACGGACGCCGGCAAGCTCCGGGTCGAGTACCACCTGGCGACGATCATCGACGGCAACATGGGCGGCACCGGCTCGCGCAACGCCGCCAACGCCGCGGCCTGCGCCCAGGACACCGGGCAGTTCGTGCCCTACCACGACGTGCTGTACCGCAACCAGCCGCCGGAGGTCGACGACGCCTTCGCCAAGAACAGCAAGCTCTTCGAACTCGCGGGCAAGGTCAAGGGACTGGACACGCCCGCCTTCCGCAAGTGCGTCGAGGACGGCACCCACAACAGCTGGGTCGAGAAGTCCAACGACGCCTTCAAGAAGGGCGGCTTCAGCGGAACGCCGACGGTGCTGCTGAACGGCAAGAACATCTACCAGGACCAGACGATGACGCCGGCCAAGCTCAAGCAGATGGTGGAGGAGAACGCCAAGGGATGAGCTCCTCGGGCGGGCCCCGCTCGGGGTGCTGCCTGTTATGGAGCCGTTGCCGGGCCGCCTGACATCGGTGCCGCCCGGCAAGGTAGCGTCGACCTTGCCATGGAACTTGCCTACATTCCCAGCCCGTCGCGCGGGGTGATCCACCTCGGCCCCATTCCGCTGCGCGGCTACGCCTTCTGCATCATCATCGGTGTCTTCGTAGCCGTCTGGCTCGGCAACAAACGCTGGATCGCCCGGGGCGGTCGGACCGGCACGGTGGCCGACATCGCGGTCTGGGCCGTGCCGTTCGGCCTGATCGGCGGCCGGCTCTACCACGTGATCACGGACTACCAGCTGTACTTCAGCGATGGCCGTGACTGGGTGGACGCCTTCAAGATCTGGGAGGGCGGCCTCGGTATCTGGGGCGCGATCGCCCTCGGCGCCGTGGGTGCGTGGATCGGCTGCCGCCGTCGTGGCATCCCGCTGCCCGCGTACGCCGACGCCATCGCGCCCGGCATCGCCCTCGCGCAGGCGATCGGACGCTGGGGCAACTGGTTCAACCAGGAGCTGTACGGGCGGCGGACCGATCTTCCGTGGGCCCTGGAGATCACGTCCTCGTCGGACGGACGGGTGCCGGGCACGTACCAACCGACGTTCCTCTACGAGTCCCTGTGGTGCATCGGTGTCGCCCTGCTGGTGATCTGGGCCGACCGCCGCTTCAGGATGGGGCACGGACGGGCGTTCGCGCTGTACGTCGCCGCGTACTGCGTGGGCCGGTTCTGGATCGAGTACATGCGGGTGGACGACGCCCACCACATCCTCGGTCTGCGCCTGAACGACTGGACCGCGTTGATCGTGTTCCTGCTCGCGGTGGCGTACATCGTGATCTCGGCGAAGAAGCGGCCGGGCCGGGAAGCCGTTGTCGAGCCGGGTGCCGTGGAAGTCGGCGATGACACGGCCTCCGACGATGACAAGACCTCCGGTGACGAGAAGACGCGCGGTGCCGAGAAGTCCCTCGGCGACGACAAGGCTTCCGGCACCAAGGCCGAGACCGCGGCCGACGGTGACGCCGATGCCGACGTGACCGACGACGCCAAGGACGACGCGAAGGACGAGGCCGAGTCGGCGACGAAGAAGTCGTAAGGCTTGGTCCCACGACGATGAGGGCGCCCGGAGTCTTCCGGGCGCCCTCATCGTGTGTGCGGAGTCGTGGGTGCGGAAGCGGGTCAGCGTCGGCGGGCCAGCGACAGGGTTCGGTGGGCCGCCGCCACCACCGCCGCGTCGATGAAGGTGCCGTCCTGCAGGGCCTGGGCGCCCTGCTCGGTCGTGGCCGCCTTGATGATCGTCTCCGCCTGCTCCAGTTCCGCCTCCGTGGGGAGGTAGGCGCGCTCGATCACCGGGAGCTGGCGGGGGTGGATGGCCGCCCGGCCCAGGAAGCCCAGGGTGCGGCCTTGGGCGCAGGACGCCGCCAGGCCCTCCAGGTCGCGGATGTCGGGGTGGATCGACTGGGACGGCGGGGAAAGGCCCGCCGCCCGGGCGGCCACGATGACGCGGGAGCGGGACCAGTCGAGGCCCGCGTCGCCGCGTACGCCCAGGTCGGCCCGTAGGTCCGCCTCGCCGAGGGAGATGCCGCGCAGGGCGGGGTGGGCGGAGGCGATCGCGTGGGCGCGTTCGATACCGAGGGCCGATTCCAGGAGGGCGTGCAGCGGGGTCGTGCCCGGCGCGGCGGGTGGGGTCGTCTCGGCGAGGTGGATGACCTGTTCGGCCGAGGTCACCTTCGGGAGGCGGAGGCCGGCGAGGCCGGGGAGGGCGGCCAGGGCCGCGAGGTCCTTCGCCGCCGTCGGGGTGTCCAGGGCGTTCACGCGGACGTGGACGGGGACGGGATGCCCCGGTTCGCGGAGCAGTTCGGCGGTGGCCTCCCGGGCGTAGTCCTTGCGGTCCGGGGCCACCGCGTCCTCCAGGTCGACGATGACGATGTCGGCGCCGGAGGTCAGGGCCCTGGCGACCACATGGGGGCGGTCGCCGGGGGCGTACAGCCAGGTCAAGGGGTGCGGGACGGACGGAACGGTCCTCTCCGGGCTCGTCACAGGGCGCCCTCCTCGCGCAGGGCCGCCAGTTCTGCGGGGGTCAGGCCCAGGTCGGTGAGGATGTCGTGGGTGTCCGCGCCGTGCGGGCGGCCCGCCCACCGGATCGTGCCGGGGGTGGCGGAGAGGCGGAACAGGACGTTCTGCATGCGGAGCGGGCCCAGCTCCGGGTCCTCGACGGTGGTGATCGTGTCGAGGGCCGCGTACTGGGGGTCCGTCATGACGTCTCGTACGTCCTGGATCGGGGCCACCGCCGCCTCCGCCTTCTCGAAGGCCGCGAGGACGTCGGCGCGGGTGTGGCGGGCGATCCAGTCGCCGACCGCCCGGTCGAGGACGTCGGCGTGCCGGGCCCGGTCGGCGCCCGTCGCGAACCACGGTTCCTCGATCAGCTCGGGGCGTCCCACCAGGTGCATCACCCGCTCGGCGATCGACTGGGCGGAGGTGGAGACGGCGACCCAGGTGCCGTCGGCGGTGCGGTAGGTGTTGCGCGGGGCGTTGTTCGCGGAGCGGTTGCCGGTGCGTTCCTGGACGTAGCCCAGCTGGTCGTACCAGGTCGGCTGGGGGCCGAGGGCCAGCAGCATCGGTTCGATGAGGGCCATGTCGACGACCTGGCCCTCGCCGGTGCGCTCGCGGGCGGTCAGTGCCGTCAGTACCGCGTACGCCGTCGCGAGGCCCGCGATCGAGTCGGCCAGGCCGAAGGGCGGGAGCGTCGGGGGCGCGTCCGGTTCGCCGGTGACGGCCGCGAAGCCGCTCATCGCCTCGGCGAGGGTGCCGAAGCCCGGGCGGTGGGCGTAGGGGCCGAACTGGCCGAAGCCGGTGACGCGGGTGAGGATCAGCCGGGGGTTGGCGGCGGCGAGCTCCGGCCAGCCCAGGTCCCATTTCTCCAGGGTGCCGGGGCGGAAGTTCTCGATGACGACGTCGGCGGTGGCGGCCAGGCGCAGGAGGGTGGCGCGGCCGCCGGGCTTGGAGAGATTCAGGGCGATGGTGCGCTTGTTGCGGCCCAGGACCTTCCACCACAGGCCCACGCCGTCCTTCGACGGGCCGTGACCGCGGGAGGGGTCCGGTTTCTCGGGGTGCTCGACCTTGATGACCTCCGCGCCGAAGTCGCCGAGCATCGTGGCGGCGAGGGGGCCGGCGAAGAGGGTGGCCAGGTCGAGAACGCGTACGCCGGTCAGAGGGGCTTGGGGCGCCTGGGTTGCCCGGGCGGCCCGGGTCGTCTGAGTCGCCTCGGTCATGACGGGTACCGCTCCTCGATCTCGGGGCGGTACGGCATCGACGCCGTGGCACCCTCCCGCTGGACCGACAGTGCTGCCGCCGCGGACGCCCACGTCAGCGCGTCCCGCATCGGGCGTCCCTCGCCGAGGGCCACCGCGAGGGCGCCGACGAACGTGTCCCCGGCGCCGGTGGAGTCGACGGCGGTGACCTTCGGCGCGGGGACGGTCACGGGGTCGGCGCCGCGCGTGACGTAGAGGCTGCCGGCGGCGCCCAGGGTGACGACGACCTCGGGCACCCGGTCGAGCAGCGCGCCGGCCGCCTCGCGCGGGTCGGTGCGGCCGGTGAGGGTGGCGGCCTCGTGCTCGTTGGGCACCAACAGGTCGATGGCGGCGAGGAGTTCGTCCGGGAGCGGTCGGGCGGGGGACGGGGTGAGGACCGTACGGACGCCGTGCCGGTGGGCCGCCTGGGCGCCGGCCACCACCGCGGGCAACGGGATCTCCAGCTGGAGCAGCAGCAGGTCGGCGGAGGCGATGACGCCCTCGTCGCCGGGGCTGAGGTGGTCGAGCGTGCCGTTCGCGCCGGGGATCACGACGATCGCGTTGCCGCCCTCGTCGTCCACGACGATGTGCGCGGTGCCGGAGGGGCCCTCGACCGTGCGGAGGTCGTCGGTGTCCACGCCGGAGTGTTCGAGGGTGGAGCGCAGCTGGGTGCCGAAGGCGTCGTTGCCGACGGCGCCGATCATCAGGACGTCGCCGCCCGCGCGGGCCGCCGCGATCGCCTGGTTGGCGCCCTTGCCGCCGGGGATCGTACGGAACTCCCGGCCCGTCACGGTCTCGCCGCGCTGCGGGGCCTTCTCGACATAGGTGACTAGATCCATGTTCGTGCTGCCGAGCACGACGATGCCGGTCATGGGTGGGGGGCCTCCAAGGGGGTGAGCCGGTGGGTGAGGTGGGCCAGTGCGTCGAAGCCGGTGCCGTTGAAGTCGGCGACGGAGGTGGCGAGGCGGTTCTTGAGGGGGGCCGTCCAGCGGTCGGGGAGGGAGGTGGGGGCGCCGGCGAGGAGGGCGGCGATGCTGCCCGCGGTGGCGCCGTTGGAGTCGGTGTCCCAACCTCCCGACACGGCACGGCAGATGGAGCCGGTGAAGTCGCCGTTGGCATGGGTGAGGGCGGCGGCGATCAGGGCGGTGTTGGGGATGGCGTGGACCCAGTGGTGGGTGGGGGCGTGGGCGGCGTGGAGTTCGTCCACGACCGTGTCGAAGTCGCCGTGGCGGTCGGCCAGTTGGATGGCGTGCTGGACGGCCTGGGCCAGGCGGGACGTCGGGGGGATCACGGTGAGGCCCGTCCGCAGGCAGGTGTGGATGTCGTGCGGGCCGGTCGCGGTCGCCGCCTGTGCGATGACCGCTGCCGTGAACATCGCCGCGTAGACGCCGTTGGCGGTGTGGGTGAGGGTGGCGTCGCGGTGGGCCTGTTCGGCCGCGGCGGCCGGGTCGCCGGGGTTGGTCCAGCCGTGGACGTCGGCGCGGATGAGGGCGCCGATCCATTCGCGGAAGGGGTTGCGGTGGCGGGCCGTGTGCGGGGGGTCGATGCCGGTGAGGAGGTTGCGGTAAGCGATGCGCTCGGCGGTGAAGGTGCGGCCGGCCGGGAGTTCGTCGAGCCAGAGACGGCCCACGTCGGTGGTGGTGAAGGTCCTGCCGTGGCGCTGGAGCAGGAGGAGGTTGAGGAGGGGGTAGTTGAGGTCGTCGTCCTCGGGCATGCCGTCGATGTTCTCGGCGAGTGAGGTGTGGGTCGAGCGGCGGTTCCAGGGGTGGGCCGCGAGGAGTTCCGGGGGGACTCCCCGGGCGGTGAAGTAGGTGTTCAGGGGCCGGTTGCCGGCGGCCTCGGCCAGTTGGCGGATGGCTTCGAGGGGGAGCTTCTCCACGGGTTTGCCGAGCAGACAGCCGATGGCCCGGCCCAGCCAGGCGGCTTCGTAGCGGGCCGGGGTGGGGACGCCTGCCGGAGCCGGCGCGGGCCAGGACGGGCAGCCGGCCTTGATCCTCGTGAGGTCGGTGGGCTCCCTGTCCGCCAACCTGCTGGGCAGGTCCGCCAGTTCATCCAGCAGGTCCTCGGCCAGAGTCCGCAGATATCTCGACGCAGGTTCGGGCGACGCCCCCGCACGCAGCGGTGCCGCTCTGCCCCCCGCCGCGCTCCAGCGCGCCGCGATCGCCGACGGCTCCCGTCCGTCCAGGGCCGCCTGTCGTAGCTCATGGCCGATCAGGTCCTCCGGCTGGACCCAGGTCAGTCGGAGCATGCTCGGCCCCCCAGCTCCGTGAACGCCGCCTCGTGCGCCCGGCGTCGGCGTACGTCCCGGGTGTGGATCTCCCTCGTGACCTCCGCCAGGGTGCGGGGCGGCTCCCAGAGGTCCAGGCGGCTGGCTTCCGCGACCGTCTTCGACCAGTCCTCGGGGGGTGGTGAGCCCAGGGCCCCGGCCAGGGCGCCGGTCATCGTGGCGATCGAGTCGCAGTCGCGGCCGTAGTTGACGGCGCCCAGGACCGCTCGGCGGTAGTCGCCGTCCGCGATCAGCAGCATGGCTAGAGCGACGGGGAGTTCCTCGATGGCGTGCAGGCGGGAGGGGCGGCGCGCGTCGAGGGAGGGCCGGCGGTAGTCGGGGCCGACCGTGTCGTACGGGGTGACCGCCTCCCGGAGCGGGACGAGGGCCGACTCGAAGTCCGTGTGGGCGCTCGCCACTTCACAGGTCTTCTCGATCGCCGCCCTCGTGCCGTCCTTCGCCAGGGACAGGCAGGTCGAGATGACCGAGTCGGGTGTGGCGCCGGGGGTGCAGGCCGCCGCCACGGCCGCGGCGAGGACGCCCGCCGCCTCGCGGCCGTACGACGACTGATGCGCGCCCGCGATGTCCAGTGCCTCGGCGTACGCGGCCCTCGGGTCGGCCGCGTTGACCAGGCCGACCGGGGCCATGTACATCGCCGCACCGCAGTTGACGATGTTGCCGACGCCGGCCTCCCGCGGGTCCACATGGCCGTAGTGGAGGCGGGCCACCAGCCATTTCTCCGCCAGGAAGACGCGGTGCAGGGGGAGCGCCTCCGCCTCCAGCTCCGGGATCCAGCGCGGGTTCGTCATCAGGTCCGGGACCAGGTGGTCGGCGACCGCGTACGCGTCGAGGTGGTCGCGGACCGTCGCGTAGACGCGGACCAGCGCGTGCGTCAGCAAGGTGTCGTCGGTGACGTGCCCGTCGCCCTTGTGGTACGGCGCGATGGGACGGGCCGTCCGCCAGGCGTCGCCGTTCCAGGGGCCGACGATGCCGTGGACACGGCCGCCGTGGCGTTCCACGATCTGGTCGGGGGAGTAGCCCTCCACCGGGCCGCCCAGGGCGTCGCCGACCGCCGCGCCGACCAGGGCGCCGGTGATCCGCTCATCGAGATGCGGACCACTGCTTTCTTGTGATTTGGGCGTCATGCACCGAATCATCCTCCTGGTCGGGCCGGTTGTGCGGCTTCCAGGAGTTCGGCGAGTTCCACCAGGTCAGTGCCGGTGAGGCGGGGGAGTACGCAGCCGGAGAGGGTGCGGCAGGTGTCGCGCCAGGACGCCGGGATCGACGTACCGCCGCCGAGCGCGCCGGTCAGTGCGCCGGCCAGCGCGGGTGCCGAGTCGGCGACCCGGGACAGGCATGCCGCGGCGGGGACGGCCTCGGCGATACGGCCGTGCGCGGCGACCGTGAGGGCGAGGGCGACCGGGACCGTTTCGGCGGCGGCGATGCCGTAGCTGTAGACGTGGTCGACGATCTGGTGTTCCAGGAGGGGGATCAGGGCGAAGGCGCTGTCGGCGTTCCGGGCGAGCGTCAGGGCGTGGCGGGCGTTGCGGCCGATCTCCGTCTCCTCGGGGAGTTCGGCGAGGGCCGCTGTTACGCAGGCCGTGGCGCTCGCGCCGGTCAGGGCCAGGGCCACGGCCGCCGCCATCGCCCTCGCGCCGTGCACGCCGTCGCCGTCCTGGGTGTAGCGGGCGTCGAACTCGGCGAGGGCGGCCGCGCGGTGGGGGTCGCCGGGGTGGGCCACGGCGAGGACGCAGGCCCTTACGCAGGCCGCGTCGTCGAAGTAGTGCGGGTTGTCGTGGCCGGTGGCGGGTGGGCGGAGGCCGGTGGCGAGGTTGCCGAGGCCGGCGCGGACGGAGATGCGGGCGCGCAGGGGGAGGATGGCCGACTCGACCTCGGGGGCGCGGTCCGCTGCGGCGGCTACTTCGCTGGCCACGGCGTTCCAGGTCAGGTCGATGGCGGCTCGGGTGCGGCGTTCTCGGCTGAGGTCGCCGAGGGCTGTGTCGTCGCCGGCTCGGAGTACGGCTTCTGCTGCGAAGGCTGCCCATTCGGCGTCGTCCGAGGGGCCCAGGCGGAGGGGCTCGGGGGGTTGGTTGAGGGCGATGGGGACGGGGAGGGTGGTTGTGGCGTTGTGTTCGGCGAAGGTGTCGAGTTCGCGGGTGAGGCGGCGGGTCCATTCGGGCATGCGGGCGGCTCGGTGGCGGGCGGCGGGCCAGCCGGCGGCGTCGCCTGCGGCGAGGCCCAGGAGGAGGCCGAGGACTCTTTGACCGGCCTCGGCCTCGGCCTCGCCTTCGGCCGGTTGTTTCCCACCCGCACCGCCCGTGCGGCTCTCGTCGTCGGGTGCGGGTGGCCCCGGTGGGGCGTGCTCGCCGTCGGCGGCCGCCAGGTCGGTGGGCTGGGGAAGGGGGGTGCTGCCGGTGGTCGCCAGGTCGGGTGGCCGGGGAAGGGGGGTGCTGCCGGTGGTCGCCAGGTCGGGTGGCCGGGGGAGGGGCGTGGCGTCGGTGGTCGCCAGGTCGGGTGGCCGGGGGAGGGGCGTGGCGTCGGTGGTCGTGCGATCGGGCGGCTGGGGAAGAGGCGTGGCGTCGGGCGTCGTGGGTTCCGTGGGCTGGGCTAGGGGCGTGGTGTCGGCTGCCGTGGGATCGGGTGGCTCGGTGAGCAGCGTGGGGTCGGTTTCGGGGGGTGTCGCTGTCGGGGCCCCTTCGTCCCATGGTGTGGGCGGTCTCATCGGCGGGTCCCTTCGACCGTTGCCGTTGCCGTTGCCGTTGCCGTTGCCGTTGCCGTTGCCGTTGCCGTTGCTGGGGTTGGGGTTGGGGTTGGGGTTGGGGTTGGGGTTGGGGCTGGTGCCGGTGCCGGTGCCGGTGCCGGTGCCGGTGCCAGGGCCGGGGTTGGTGCGGGTGCCGGGGTCGGTGTTGTCGGCTGTGGGTCGGGTGTGGTGCAGCCTCCCGGGGGCCACTTTCTGTCCTCTCCCGGTACCAGCAGCTCCGCCACGTCCAGTACGTGATGCCCGGCCATTGACGGCAGGCAGCTGCCCCTCGCCGGGCCGATCGCCGTCGCCCACTCCGTCGGGATCGCCGACTCGCCGTGTGTCGCGCCCGCCAGTGCCCCCGCCACCGCCGCCGTCGTGTCCGCGTCCCGGCCCATGTTCACCGCCGTGAGGACCGCCTGGACGAAGTCGCCGTCCGCCGCCGCGTACGCGCCGAAGGCCAGGGCGACCGCCTCGGGGGCCAGGTCGGTCCACGGGTAGCCGCCGATCACCACCGCGGAGCGGACCGCGCGTTCGCCTCGGTGGGCCACCGCCACCGCCCTCCTCAGTGACCTGGCCGTCCAGGAGTCGTCCGGAACCACCGCGAGCGCCGAGGCGACCACCGCGATCGTCGGAGCGCCCGCCATCGCCGCCGCCACGCCCGCCGCGACCGCCTGGCCGCCGTAGATGCCCTCACCGTCATGGCTCACCGCACCGTCGATCGCCACCAGACGGGCCGCTTCCGCGGGGCGGCCCGCCGCGAAGACGCCGAACGGGGCCGCCCGCATGGCGAGGCCGTCGCTCCAGGCATGGCGGTGCTGGGCGGAGATGGGGGCGGCCAGGCCACGGCGGAGGTTCTCCAGCGTGCCGCGTTCGCTGAAGCCCGCGCCCCTGAACGGGCCCTCCGCCCGGTCCGCGATCCACTCGTGCCAGGCCGTGTCCACATGGGCCGGGGTCAGGGCCGAGCCGTGGCGGGCGAGGAGGAGGCCGGAGAAGATCGCGTACTCGGTGTCGTCGGTGCCGCAGGGGTTGTCGGTGACGTATCCCGTGATGCGGCCCCAGCGGGCGCGGATCTCGGAGGGCTTCATGTTCTCCGCCGGGGCGCCCAGCGCGTCGCCGACGGCCAGGCCCAGGAGTGCGCCGCGTGCCCGTTCGCGGAGTTCGGCGGCGTTCCCGGGCGCCGGAACCGAGGGGATGCAGGCGGTCGATGGCATGCGCGGCCTCTCCTCCGGGGGCTCCGCCCAGGGCGTGGAGCCCTTTGCGGATGTGTCCCACCGTCGGCGGTTGACCTGAGCCTCGGAGGGGTCGGTGTCACCCGGTCGACATCTGTGCGCACCCACACACGAATGAGCCTTCTAAGGGAAAACCGCAGGTTAGCCCAGCCTTTCCTTGCTGGCGGAGTGGAATTTCCAGGCGTAGATTCAGTGTTGTCCAAGAATAGAACATGTCTAAAGGAAGCCTTTCCTAAGCTTCCCGAACCTCCTGGGGGACCCTCATGGCGATCATCGAGACCGAGGCCGCGCTGCACGAGGCGCACCGTGACAACCACACGCACCGCGATGTGAACGGCGGCTGGCTGCGCCCCGCCGTCTTCGGTGCGATGGACGGGCTGGTCTCCAACCTCGCCCTGATGACCGGTGTCGCCGGTGGCGCGGTCAGTCACCAGACCATCGTGCTGAGTGGACTGGCCGGGCTCTCCGCCGGCGCGTTCTCCATGGCGGCGGGTGAGTACACCTCCGTGGCTTCGCAGCGCGAGCTCGTCGAGGCCGAGCTGGACGTCGAGCGGCGGGAGCTGAGAAAGCACCCGAAGGACGAGGAGGCCGAGCTCGCCGCCCTCTACGAGGCGCGGGGCGTCGAGCCGGAGCTCGCGCGGGCCGTCGCCGAGCAGCTCTCCCGTGATCCGGAGCTGGCCCTGGAGATACACGCCCGCGAGGAGCTCGGCATCGACCCCGGCGATCTGCCCTCGCCGATCGTCGCCGCCGTCTCGTCGTTCGGGTCGTTCGCGCTGGGTGCCCTGCTTCCCGTACTGCCTTATCTGCTCGGTGCGACGGCGCTCTGGCCTGCCGTGCTGCTCGCGCTCGTCGGGCTGTTCCTGTGCGGTGCCGTGGTGGCCAGGGTGACGGCGCGGAGCTGGTGGTTCAGCGGGCTGCGGCAGCTCGCGCTCGGGGGTGCCGCGGCCGGTGTGACGTACGCCCTGGGCAGCTTCTTCGGAACGGCCGTAGGATAGTTCGACTGGAACTTATGCGTTGGGCCGCATAAGTAGCCGTTACTCGCTGGTTTCGGATGCATGACCACGGGGCATGAGCCGTAAGCGCTGTGGGCAATGACGCCTGGGGCGCACTCGCGGGGTGGGCGACGACGCCCCCTCCGCCCCTCGGATCGACGGACATGGACCTGTCCCGCTCGGTCCCCACATACTTCAAGCCACGTGCGCGGGACCCCCGCCGCAAGCCGTGGCGTCCGCATGTTGGAACGGAGTATCCCGGTTCCCGAGAACCGTTCCATCATGTAACCTGCACGAAATTTTGCGATCACGCAGAGGGCCAACGTCGTCCCTCGGCACCTTGCATATGCCACATGACGACGACGGGAGAGCCGATGCGTACGCCGCGCCAGCCGTCCCAGCACTCCGCGAATGGCCAGAACTGGTCGTTCATGGATGCTCGCCCTGCTGCGCAGGGTATGTACGACCCCCGCAACGAGCGCGACGCCTGTGGCGTCGGGTTCGTGGCCACCCTCACCGGCGAGGCGAGCCATACGCTGGTCGAGCAGGCGCTCACCGTTCTGCGTAATCTCGAACACCGTGGTGCCACCGGCTCCGAGCCCGACTCGGGTGACGGCGCGGGCATCCTTTCCCAGGTGCCGGACGCCTTCTTCCGTGAGGTGGCCGGGTTCGAGCTTCCCGCGGCCGGTGGCTACGCCGTCGGTATCGCCTTCCTGCCGGAGGAGGGGACCCAGGACGCCGTCTCGCGGATCGAGACGATCGCGTCCGAGGAGGGCCTCACCGTCCTCGGCTGGCGCGAGGTTCCCGTCGCCCCCGAGCTGCTCGGTGCCACGGCTCGCTCGACGATGCCGGCCTTCCGGCAGATCTTCGTCACCGACGGTACTTCGGAGGGCATCGCCCTCGACCGCAAGGCCTTCGTGCTGCGCAAGCGCGCCGAGCGCGAGGCCGGCGTCTACTTCCCGTCGCTGTCGGCCCGCACCATCGTCTACAAGGGCATGCTGACCACGGGTCAGCTGGAGCCCTTCTTCCCGGACCTGTCCGACCGCCGCTTCGGCTCGGCCGTCGCCCTCGTCCACTCGCGCTTCTCCACGAACACCTTCCCGTCGTGGCCGCTGGCGCACCCGTACCGCTTCGTCGCGCACAACGGTGAGATCAACACCGTCAAGGGCAACCGCAACTGGATGGTCGCCCGCGAGTCGCAGCTGGTCTCGGACCTGTTCGGATCCGACGACAAGGCCCTGGACCGCATCTTCCCGGTGTGTACGCCGGACGCCTCCGACTCGGCGTCCTTCGACGAGGTGCTGGAGCTGCTCCACCTCGGCGGCCGTTCGCTCCCGCACTCCGTGCTGATGATGATCCCGGAGGCGTGGGAGAACCACGACTCCATGGACCCGGCCCGGCGCGCCTTCTACCAGTACCACTCCACGATGATGGAGCCCTGGGACGGCCCGGCCTGTGTCACCTTCACCGACGGCACCCAGGTCGGCGCCGTGCTCGACCGCAACGGTCTGCGCCCCGGCCGCTACTGGGTCACCGACGACGGCCTCGTCGTCCTCGGCTCCGAGGTCGGCGTCCTCGACATCGACCCGGCGAAGGTCGTCCGCAAGGGCCGCCTGCAGCCCGGCAAGATGTTCCTCGTCGACACCGCCGAGCACCGCATCATCGAGGACGACGAGATCAAGGCCGCCCTCGCCGCCGAGCAGCCGTACGCCGAGTGGCTGGAGGCCGGCGAGATCGAGCTGACCGATCTGCCCGAGCGCGAGCACATCGTGCACACGCACGCCTCGGTCACCCGCCGCCAGCAGACCTTCGGTTACACCGAGGAGGAGCTGCGCGTCATCCTCGCCCCGATGGCCAAGGCCGGTGCCGAGCCGATCGGTTCGATGGGCACCGACTCGCCGATCGCCGCGCTGAGCGACCGCCCGCGTCTGCTCTTCGACTACTTCACCCAGCTGTTCGCGCAGGTCACCAACCCGCCGCTGGACGCCATCCGCGAGGAGCTCGTCACCTCGCTGCACAGCTCCCTCGGCCCGCAGGGCAACCTGCTGGAGCCGACGGCCGCCTCCTGCCGCTCGGTCACCCTGCCCTTCCCGGTGATCGACAACGACGAGCTGGCCAAGCTGATCCACATCAACGCCGACGGCGACATGCCGGGCTTCAAGGCCGCGACCCTCTCCGGCCTGTACCGGGTGCACGGCGGCGGTGACGCGCTGGCCGCGCGTATAGAGGAGATCTGCGCCGAGGCCGACGCCGCCATCGAGAACGGTGCCCGGCTGATCGTCCTGTCGGACCGCCACTCGGACGCCGAGCACGCGCCGATCCCGTCGCTGCTGCTCACCGCGGCCGTCCACCACCACCTCATCCGCACCAAGCAGCGCACCCACGTGGGCCTGCTGGTCGAGGCCGGTGACGTCCGCGAGGTCCACCACGTCGCCCTGCTCATCGGCTACGGCGCCGCCGCGGTCAACCCGTACCTGGCGATGGAGTCCGTCGAGGACCTGGTCCGCGCGGGCACCTTCCTGTCGGACATAGAGGCCGAGCAGGCCATCCGCAACCTGATCTACGCCCTCGGCAAGGGCGTCCTGAAGGTCATGTCCAAGATGGGCATCTCGACGGTCGCCTCCTACCGCGGCGCCCAGGTCTTCGAGGCCGTCGGTCTCGACGACGCCTTCGTGGAGAAGTACTTCAACGGCACGGCCACCAAGATCGGCGGCGTCGGCATCGACGTCATCGCCAAGGAGGTCGCCGCCCGCCACGCCAAGGCCTACCCCGCCTCCGGCATCGCTCCCGCGCACCGCGCGCTGGACATCGGCGGCGAGTACCAGTGGCGCCGTGAGGGCGAGCCGCACCTGTTCGACCCGGAGACGGTCTTCCGCCTCCAGCACTCCACGCGCACCGGTCGCTACGACATCTTCAAGAAGTACACCGAGCGGGTGAACGAGCAGTCCGAGCGCCTGATGACGCTCCGCGGGCTCTTCGGCTTCAAGTCCGACCGCCAGCCGATCTCGATCGACGAGGTCGAGCCGGCCAGCGAGATCGTCAAGCGCTTCTCCACCGGCGCCATGTCGTACGGCTCCATCTCCAAGGAGGCGCACGAGACCCTCGCCATCGCCATGAACCAGCTGGGCGGCAAGTCCAACACCGGTGAGGGTGGCGAGGACCCGGACCGTCTGTACGACCCGGCGCGCCGGTCCAGCATCAAGCAGGTCGCGTCCGGCCGCTTCGGTGTGACCTCCGAGTACCTGGTCAACGCCGACGACATCCAGATCAAGATGGCCCAGGGCGCCAAGCCCGGCGAGGGCGGCCAGCTGCCCGGCCACAAGGTCTACCCGTGGGTCGCCAAGACGCGTCACTCGACGCCGGGTGTCGGTCTGATCTCGCCGCCGCCGCACCACGACATCTACTCCATCGAGGACCTGGCCCAGCTGATCCACGACCTGAAGAACGCGAACCCGCAGGCGCGGATTCACGTCAAGCTGGTCTCCGAGGTCGGCGTCGGCACGGTCGCGGCGGGTGTGTCCAAGGCGCACGCGGACGTCGTCCTGATCTCCGGGCACGACGGTGGTACGGGTGCTTCGCCGCTCACCTCGCTGAAGCACGCGGGCGGTCCCTGGGAGCTCGGCCTCGCCGAGACCCAGCAGACGCTGCTGCTCAACGGCCTGCGCGACCGCATCGTCGTCCAGACCGACGGTCAGCTGAAGACCGGCCGTGACGTCGTCATCGCCGCGCTGCTCGGCGCCGAGGAGTTCGGTTTCGCGACCGCGCCGCTCGTCGTCTCCGGCTGCGTCATGATGCGCGTCTGCCACCTGGACACCTGCCCGGTCGGCATCGCCACCCAGAACCCGACCCTGCGGGACCGGTTCACAGGCAAGGCCGAGTACGTCGTGAACTTCTTCCGGTACATCGCCGAAGAGGTCCGCGAGATCCTCGCCGAGCTGGGCTTCCGCTCCATCGAGGAGGCCGTCGGCCACGCCGAGACGCTGGACGTCACGCGTGCCGTCGACCACTGGAAGGCGCAGGGCCTGGACCTGGCCCCGCTGTTCCACGTGCCCGCGCTGCCCGACGGCGCGGTGCGCCACCAGCTGATCGAGCAGGACCACGGCCTGGAGAAGGCGCTCGACAACGAGCTGATCAAGCTCGCCGCCGACGCGCTCGCCGCGGACTCCGCGACCGACGCCCAGCCGGTGCGCGCCCAGGTCAAGGTCCGCAACATCAACCGCACGGTCGGCACCATGCTCGGCCACGAGGTGACGAAGAAGTTCGGTGGCGCGGGCCTGCCCGACGACACCATCGACATCACCTTCACGGGCTCCGCCGGCCAGTCCTTCGGCGCCTTCCTCCCGCGCGGTGTCACGCTGCGCCTGGAGGGCGACGCCAACGACTACGTCGGCAAGGGCCTCTCCGGCGGCCGTGTGATCGTCCGCCCGGACCGGGCCGCCGACCACCTCGCCGAGTACTCGACGATCGCGGGCAACACCATCGCCTACGGCGCGACCGGCGGCGAGCTGTTCCTGCGCGGCCGCACCGGCGAGCGGTTCTGCGTCCGCAACTCCGGCGCGACGGTCGTCTCCGAGGGCGTGGGCGACCACGGCTGCGAGTACATGACCGGTGGCCACGCGGTGGTCCTGGGCGAGACGGGCCGTAACTTCGCGGCCGGTATGTCCGGCGGCATCGCCTACGTCATCGACCTCGACCGCGACAACGTCAACGTCGGCAACGTCAGCGCCGTCGAGGCCCTCGACGACACCGACAAGCAGTGGCTGCACGACGTGGTCCGCCGCCACCAGGAGGAGACCGGCTCCACGGTCGCCGAGAAGCTCCTGGCCGAGTGGGACACCCCTGGAGCAGGGGTCGAGCGCTTCAGCAAGATCATCCCCAGCACGTACAAGGCAGTGCTCGCCGCCAAGGACGCCGCCGAGCGAGCCGGTCTGTCCGAGACCGAGATCACCGAGAAGATGATGGAGGCGGCGATCAATGGCTGACCCGAAGGGCTTTCTGAACCACGGCCGCGAGGTCGCCAAGTCCCGCCCGGTCGACGTACGTCTGAAGGACTGGAACGAGGTCTACGTCCCCGGCTCCCTGCTGCCGATCATCAGCAAGCAGGCCAGCCGCTGCATGGACTGCGGTATCCCGTTCTGCCACAACGGCTGCCCGCTGGGGAACCTCATCCCCGAGTGGAACGACTACGCCTACCGCGAGGACTGGTCGGCCGCGTCCGAGCGTCTGCACGCCACCAACAACTTCCCGGAGTTCACGGGCCGCCTGTGCCCGGCCCCGTGCGAGTCGGCGTGTGTGCTCGGCATCAACCAGCCGGCCGTCACCATCAAGAACGTCGAGGTCTCGATCATCGACAAGGCGTGGGACGCGGGCACCGTCGCTCCGCAGGCCCCGGAGCGCCTGTCCGGCAAGACCGTCGCCGTCATCGGCTCGGGCCCCGCGGGCCTGGCCGCCGCCCAGCAGCTCACCCGGGCCGGCCACACCGTCGCCGTCTACGAGCGCGCGGACCGCATCGGAGGCCTTCTCCGGTACGGCATCCCCGAGTTCAAGATGGAGAAGCGGCACATCAACCGCCGTATCGAGCAGATGCGCGCGGAGGGCACCCGCTTCCGCACCGGCATCGAGATCGGCCGCGACCTCAAGGCGACCGACCTGAAGAAGCGGTACGACGCGGTCGTCATCGCCGCCGGCGCCACGACCGCCCGTGACCTCCCGGTCCCCGGCCGTGAGCTCAAGGGCATCCACCAGGCCATGGAGTACCTGCCGCTGGCCAACAAGGTCCAGGAGGGCGACTTCGTCACCGCTCCGATCTCGGCCGAGGGCAAGCACGTCGTCGTCATCGGCGGTGGCGACACCGGCGCCGACTGCGTGGGCACCGCCCACCGCCAGGGCGCGGCCTCCGTCACGCAGCTGGAGATCATGCCCAGGCCGGGCGAGGACCGTGCCGCGCACCAGCCGTGGCCGACCTTCCCGATGCTGTACAAGGTCACGTCCGCGCACGAGGAGGGCGGCGAGCGGGTCTACTCCGTCTCCACCACCCACTTCGAGGGCGACGAGGACGGCAACGTCCAGTGGCTGCACCTCACCGAGGTCGAGTTCATCGACGGCAAGCTGACGCCGAAGCCGGGCACGGAGCGCAAGATCCCCGCCCAGCTGGTCACCCTCGCCATGGGCTTCACCGGTACCGACCGGGAGAACGGCCTCGTCGAGCAGTTCGGCCTGGACCTCGACGAGCGGGGCAACATCGCCCGCGACGCCGACTTCCAGACCAACGTGCCGGGCGTCTTCGTCGCCGGTGACGCGGGCCGCGGCCAGTCGCTCATCGTGTGGGCGATCGCCGAGGGCCGCTCGGCCGCCCGCGGCTGCGACCGCTTCCTGACCGGCGCCAGCGACCTGCCGGCACCGATCAGGCCGACGGACCGCTCGCTGATGGTCTGACGGCACCACCGGTGACCTGACGGTCACTCACATACGTCCCGTACAACGGCGTACGGAACACAGACGGCGCCTGCCCCTTGTCCCCGACCGGACGAATGGGCAGGCGCCGTCGCCTTTCTCAGATGGCTCGCAGTCGCACGGTCACCGGGGCCGGATCATCCGGCACGGGCAGCGACTCCACGGTCAGCGCGTCCCCACTCTCCACGACTCCGCTGCCGGACCGGTCGAGGTGGGCGTTCACCACGACCCGCTGCCGTGGCCCCCAGTCCGCCGACAGCCGGAAGGACACGCTGACCGTGCCGTGCCCGTCGTACGAGACGTCCTGAGCCGTCGCGGTGAGTTCCCGTGAGGGAGCGTCGGCCACCGTCACGTCGAGCACGCTCACCCGCAGGACGGCCTCGTCGAAGGCGCCCAGGTCGGGAGTGAGCAGTACCCGCCCGGAGACAGTGGCCATGTCACGCTCGTTCGCTAGGAGTTGAGCACGGCGTACCGCGCCTCGATGTCGACCGGACCGCCCGTGAGGTTGCGGATCTCGATGAAGTACTTGATCAGGTTGCTCGCCTGACGGTCCACCTGGATCTTCCACTCGACCTGGGCGTTGCCGTCCACCATGGGCCACGTCGGTACGACCGTCCAGTCGACCCGCCACGCCTCCGGCCAGCTGTGCGTGAACCAGCGGCGGCTGGTGTTCGCCGGTACCTGTCCGCGGAACTGCACTCCCAGAATCATGACTCTCCCCCTTCCTTCGGGGCCTCCGGTGCGACCCCGCCGTCCTGCAGACTCTCCGCGGCCGGGACCCCCGCGACGCCTCCGCCGTCCTGTGCGGCGCCCAGCGGCGCGTATCCGGCGCCCGCGAACTCGGGCCCGCCGATGCCGCTGCCGGTCCCGCTGACGGCCGTTCCCGCCGGCGCGTCCGGCGCCCCGCTCAGGCTCGGCGCCGGACCCGCGTCGACCGCGTCGGCCCAGCCCGCGGGCATGGACTCGCCCGGCATTCCCATCGGTTGCATGGTTCCCCCTGTTTCTCGGATCGCGAGTGCTTCCCGGACCCCGTCAGGTCGCGTTGGCGCCCCAGCCCAGCACGTCGTAGCGGGCCTGGATGTCGACCGGACCGCCGGTCAGATTGCGGATGTTGAGGAAGTACTTGAGCAGTCCACCCGACTGCCGGGTCACCTGGACCCAGGACTCGATCTGCGCCTCCCCGTCCACCACGGGCGCGGTCGGCACGACCGTCCAGTGGACGTACCAGTGCGCCGGCCAGCTGTGCGTGAACCAGCGCCCGACCTGCCCGGCCGCGACCCGCCCCGTGAACTGCACACCGGAGAACCGCGCCGGCGACTCCAGGGCGGCGTACATCGTGCGGACCGCGAGACAGTCGCCGGGGCTCAGGCCCTGCCGCTGGCCGATCTCGATGTTCTGCCGGGGCACGATGGTGTCCTGGCCGTTGGCGGAGAACGCCCAGCGCGGGTAGTGCATGATCGAGTGGTAGTCGTAGGCGCCGACGTCGTCGCCGTCGGTGATGTGCTGGTTGAAGTTGTGGGCCATGCCCTGCTGGATGTTGGCCCAGTGGATGGTGACGAACTGGTCCCGGTCCTCCCGGCTCTGCTCGTGCCAGAGCCCGACCGCATGCCCGATCTCATGGATGGCGGCGCCCAGTTCGCAGCCCTGGCCCAGCGTGATCTGCTGGACGTTGCCCCGCCGGCCCACGGCCGAACTGCAGCCGCCGCCGGGCACGAACCGGATGAAGTCCGGGTACTGCGCCGCGTTCTGGGGCGTGCGCTGCACGAAGCGGATACGGGTGTTGCGCACCCAGTGGTCGATCGCGCCGGTCACCCGGGCCTGGTCGGGCAGGGCCGGGTCGATCTCGTACGGCACCAGGCCGTTCACCCAGCGGAACTGCTGGCCGGGCAGGATGACCCCGTTCTCCTCCAGCGCCACCGCGTGCTCGACGGAGATCTGCTTGGACTCGATCAGGTCGAGGACGATGTCGCCCTCGAACACGGGCTGCCCGTCGACCTCGGTGTACTGGACCGCCTTCGGCCCCTTGCCGGCCAGCTGGACGAGACCCGCCAGCACCTCCGGTCCGACCTGGTAGGGCCCGAACCCCGAACCGGCGGCGGCCGGTTCGGCCGTGTCGGCTGCCATGGCGTCCCCCTTGTTTGACGTTGTTCCCCCTTGGGGTGATTAACGTCGATGAGACGCCATCTTTCGTCAATGGTGGGCGGAGGCGGCTTTTGTCTCGTACGTCTGGCCAGGGCGACTAGGGCACCTTGTACGTCTCCCCGTACACCTGCCACACCAAGGGAGTGGCGAGCTTGAAGTTGCCGTCGTAGAGGAACCGGCGCTGGGCGGTGTCGATGCGCGTGGTGTCGATGTCCTGCTTCTTCTTCCGCATCGCCTTCTCGCGGACGTCGAGGAAGATGTCGAGGTACGCCTTCTCCGAACCGCCCTCGGACGGGGAGTTCGCCTCCCGCAGGGCGCTTTCGCGCAGGCCGTAGAAGCTGGTGGCGTTGGTGCCGGGGCCGTGGAAGACCATCGCGTCGTAGTAGACGAACTGGCCCAGCGTGCCCAGGCCGTCGAGCTTGGCGAGCCGGACCGCGGGGTTGAAGTACACGCGGTCGCGTTCGGTGTCCTGCGCCTTGCGGAAGGCGGCGACCTTCGACTCGGCCTTCCAGGCGGCGGTGAAACCGGGGTCCAGGCCCTCGTGGGAGTCGCTGCCGTCGACCTTGCGCAGGGCGGGCAGGTACGCGGCGAGACCGTTGCCCGGATGGGCCTTGGTGTAGTTCTCGACCAGGGTGAGCAGATCGTGGGTGCCGGTGCAGAAGCCGATGATGCCGGCCGTGTAGCCCTGGCCGTCGCCGATGTCCTCGATGTAGCCGTAGGCGCCGCGCCAGTTCAGGGTGGAGTTCTCGGCGCTGGCCACGATCTGCTGCGCCAGCTCCTTCTCGGCCGGGTCGGCCAGCCCCGGCGGCAGCTGAGCGATCAGCTTGTCGTCCGCCGCACGCTCCTGCTCGGCCCGGCTCTTGGCCTCCTGACGGGCATCCTGCCGGGCGTCGGTGACGGCGGGGCCCGCGGGGCCGTCGGCGGAATCGGTGGGGACCAGGAAGTAGGCGGCCGCCGTGATGGCGACCGGGACGGCCGCGAAGAGCAGAATGCCGGTACGTCTCACTGCGGCACCCCTCCGCCGGCCAGTTCCGAGGCCCTGGCCACCGCGACCATCGCCAGCAGCACCAGCAGGCCCACACAGGCGACCGCCTGGATCAGGGCCTGCCGGGGCCCTCGCGGAGTGTACGCGTAGGCGAGGGTGACCGCGGCCCCCGTCAGCAGTCCGCCGAGGTGACCCTGCCAGGAGGTGACGCTCGCGGAGAGCAGCAGCCACAGCAGCAGGAACACCATGAACCGGTTGACGGAGCGCATGTCGGCGCCGACCCGGCGGGCGAGGACGTAGTAGGCGGCACCGAGACCGAAGATCGCGCCCGACGCGCCGACCGACTCCACGTGCTGGTCGGTGAGCACCAGCTCGAACACCGCACCGCCCAGCGTCGCCAGCAGATAGAGCGCGAGGTACCGGACCCGGCCCAGCATGGGCTCCACGATCCGGCCGAGCTGCCACAGCGAGAGCATGTTCATCACGATGTGCAGCAGCCCGAAGGTGCCCTCGGTCGGCGGCAGGTGGAGAAACCCGCTGGTCAGCAGCCGCTCCCACTGCCCGGCGACCACGCCCTCGGCGTGGAAGTCCGAGGGGTGTCCCGGGTCGTAGACGTAGTAGCCGCCGTCCGGGCCGACCATCCGCGCGCCGAGCATCGCGAACCGGTCCACGATCTCCGGGCGCACCACCTCGGCCGCATAGGCGAGCATGTTCAGCCCGATGAGCACCGAGGTCACCAGCGGCGTCGCCGAGATCCGGCCGCCGACGATCGTCCGGGCCTGCCGCACCGACCGGGCGCCCTCCTTCACGCACTCCACGCACTGGTGGCCGACGGCCGCCTCCCGCATGCAGTCCGGGCAGATGTAGCGCTCGCAGCGCGTGCAGCTGACGTAGGACTCCACCTTGGGATGGCGATAGCAGGTGGTGACGGTGGACTCGGACTCCACGGCCGGCTCCTCATGGGGACTGGACGAACGATGAGCCGGTGGGGACGGCGTCGAACAAAATAGCCAATGCCCGGGGACGGAGGGAGAGGTGGGGCCACGGTGTCGTAACCTCGGCAGCCGGACCAGTGCGTCAAGGGGGAAACAGGACATGGCCGCGATCAGTCTCAGCAAGGTCGAGGAGACCGCGCCCGCGCTGGTCAGCCTGTACAAGAGCGCCGGGGTCTCGCTCCGGAGGAACGGGCTGGACGGGGTGCGGGCCGCGGTCTATCTGGTGGTCGACTACTCCGGGTCGATGAAGCCGTACTACAAGGACGGCAGCGTGCAGGCGCTCGCCGACCGGGTGCTGGGGCTGTCGGCGCACTTCGACGACGACGGGACCGTGCCGGTGGTGTTCTTCTCCACCGACGTCGACGCCGAGACCGAGATCGTGCTGGCCGACCACCAGGGGCGGATCGAACGGATCGTGGCCGGGCTCGGGCACATGGGCAAGACCAGCTACCACCTGGCCATGGACGCCGTCATCGACCACTACCTGGACAGCGGCTCGACGGACCCCGCCCTGGTCGTGTTCCAGACCGACGGCGGCCCCATCAACAAGCTCGCCGCGGAACGCTACCTGTGCAAGGCGGCCCGGCTTCCGCTCTTCTGGCAGTTCATCGGCTTCGGCGATCCGGACAGCAAGCAGTTCGACTATCTGCGCAAGCTCGACGAGCTGTCCGTCCCGCACAAGCGGATCGTCGACAACGCGGGGTTCTTCCACGCCGGTTCGCAGCCGCGCAAGGTGTCCGACGCCGAGCTGTACGACCGGCTGGTCGGGGAGTTCCCGCAGTGGCTGGCGGCGGCGCGGGCCCAGGGGATCGTCCCGCCGGCCTGACCCGTCGACCGGTTGCCCGCACCGTTGGCCCGGCCCAGGGGGCCGTGTCACTCTGAGGTGATCCGACGGGAAGGCGACGACTCATGGACGGCGCACGATCGGGGAACGAGGGAGCGGCGGCCCGGCGACCGGCTCCGCCGCCGAAGGGCGAGAAGATCGCCGACTGGGCCGACGGGCGACTCGGTATCTATGCCCTGGCCAAGGCCAATATGCGCAAGGTCTTCCCGGACCACTGGTCGTTCATGCTGGGCGAGGTCTGCCTCTACAGCTTTCTCGTCCTGATCCTCACCGGCGTCTACCTCACCCTGTTCTTCGAGCCGAGCACCAACGAGGTCGTCTACAACGGCACCTACGAGCCGCTCAACGGCGTCCTGATGACCAGGGCCTACGAGTCCACGCTCGACATCAGCTTCGACGTGCGCGGCGGGCTGCTCATCCGGCAGATCCACCACTGGGCGGCGCTGGTCTTCGTCACCGGCATGCTGGTGCACATGATGCGGGTGTTCTTCACCGGCGCCTTCCGCAAGCCGCGCGAGCTGAACTGGGTGTTCGGCTGGACCCTGCTGATGCTCGGCATCATCACCGGCCTGACCGGCTACTCCCTCCCCGACGACCTGCTGTCCGGCACCGGTCTGCGGTTCGCCCACGGCGCCATCCTGTCGATCCCGATCGTGGGGACGTACGTGGCGTTCTTCCTCTTCGGCGGGGAGTTCCCCGGCGAGGACTTCATCGCCCGGCTCTACCCGATCCACATCCTGCTGCTGCCCGGGATCATGCTGGGCCTGGTGGTCGCCCACCTGATCCTGGTCTTCTACCACAAGCACACGCAGTACCCCGGCCCCGGCCGCGACCAGAAGTCGGTCGTCGGGATGCCCTTCCTGCCGGTGTACATGGCCAAGGCGGGCGGCTTCTTCTTCCTGGTCTTCGGCGTGCTGGCGTTCATGGGCGGCGTAGCGAGCATCAACCCGGTGTGGGCCTTCGGGCCCTACCGGCCGGACATGGTCACCACGGGCGCGCAGCCCGACTGGTACCTCGGCTTCTCCGAGGGCCTGATCCGGGTGATGCCGGGATGGGAGATCAACCTCTGGGGCCACACTCTGGAGCCGGGTGTCTTCATCCCCTTCTCGCTCTTCCCGCTGATCCTGCTCGCGCTCGGCGTGTATCCCTTCATCGAGGCGTGGGTCACCGGCGACAAACGCGAGCACCACATCCTCGACCGGCCCCGCAACATGCCCGTGCGCACCGGCCTCGGCGCGGCCTGGCTGAGTCTGTACGCGGTGCTGCTGATCGGCGGCGGCAACGACGTGGTGGCCACGCATCTGCATCTGTCCATCAACGTGATCACCTGGTTCGTGCGGGTCGCGGTCTTCGTGGCACCGGTCATCACCTTCACCGTGACCAAGCGCATCTGTCTCGGGCTGCAGCGCCGGGACCGGGCCAAGGTGCTGCACGGCCGGGAGACGGGCACCATCAAGCGGCTTCCGCAGGGCGAGTACATCGAGGTCCACGAGCCGCTCACCCAGGGGCAGCTGTTCACCCTCACCCAGCACGAGCAGCCGCCGCCCTACGAGGTCGGCCCGCCGGTCGACGCCAACGGCGTGCGGCGCCGGGTGGCAGCGAGCGCGCGGGTGCGGGCCCGGCTGGCGAAGGCGATGTTCGGGCCCCGGACCCGGATCACCAAGCCGACGGTGGAGGAGTACCGCGAGGTCACCAGCGGCGATCACCACTGAGCACCTCGGCCCGGCACACGTCCGGGCCGCCCCAGGCGGTGCGCAGGGCGCGGGCCTTGGTCAGCCAGAGCGACAGGTCGTACTCCGCCGTGTAGCCGATCGCGCCGTGCAGCTGGAGCGCGGTACGGGCGGTGGCGTACGCCGCCTCGCACGCCGTGACCTTGGCGGCCGCGATGTCGGCGGGCGCCATGGTGAGCGCGGCGCCGAACAGCAGGGGCCGGGCGAACTCCAGGGCGATCTTCGCGTCGGCCAGACGGTGCTTGACGGCCTGGAAGGAGCCTATGGGCGCGCCGAACTGGGTGCGCTGCCTGACATAGGTGACGGTCTTGTCGAGCAGGGCCTCACCGACGCCCAGGGCTTGGGCGGCGGTGGTGAGACGGGCGTATGCGAGGGCGTCGGCGGCGGACACGACGATCTGTTGACCTGCGGCGAGGAGTTCCCCGCCGGAAGGGAGCGGGCTGAGACGGCGGGCCGGGTCGAGGGAGGGGCGCAGGGCGCCGGGGGCGGGCGCCGGTGCCAGCCGCAGCTCATGCGCCGGGCGGCCTGTCCCGGCTGGGCCTGCCGCCGACCCCGTAGGGACATCCGCCCCCGACACCGCCAGCCGTAGGTCCGCCGCATCCGCGTCCAGGGCGTAACCGGCGTGGCTCAGTGTCACCATCGCCTCGCCCGCCCCCAGCGCGGGCAGGAGCCGCTTGGCCGGGCCGGGTTCCGGTATCCCGGCGAGCAGCGCCGCGGCCGCGACGGTCTCCACCAAAGGTCCCGGCACCGCATGACGCCCCAACTCCACGAACGCCACGGCGAGTTCAACAGGCCGGGGCCCCAGCCCCTCGTACGCCTCCGGAACCGCCAGCGCGAACACCCCGGCCTCGGCGATACGGGACCACAAAGCACGGCCCCTCGCATGCTCGCCCCGGCTCCAGTCCCGTATGACCGACGGCGTGTCCGACCTCGCCAGCATCGCGCCCAGCGATCCGGCGAAGGCCCGCTGCTCGGCGTCGAGAAGGAAGCGCATCAGTACCGCACCCCCGGCATCCATGGCGTCATCAGCGTCGCCCCTTCGGCAGGCCCAGCAGGCGCTCGGCGATGATGTCGCGCTGGATCTCGTTGGTGCCGGCGTAGACGGGGCCGGCGAGGGAGAAGACGTAGCGCTCGGACCAGTCGGTGTCGGTCAACTCGCCCTCGGCATCCAGCAGATCGAGGGCCGTCTCGTGCAGCGCGATGTCGTACTCCGACCAGAAGACCTTGTTCAGGCTGGACTCCGGACCGATCGACTCGCCGTCCAGGAAGCGGGAGGCGGCGGCGAAGGTGAAGAGCTGGTAGGCGCGGGCGCCGATCAGGGCGTCGGCCACCCGGGCCTTCGTGCTCTCCGGGCCGCCCTGGGCCTGCCAGAGAGAGTGGAGGCGGTCGGCGCTCGCCAGGAAACGGCCGGGGGAGCGGAGCATCAGCCCCCGTTCGTTGCCCGCCGTGGACATTGCGATCCGCCAGCCCTGGCCCGGCTCGCCGATCACGTCCTCGTCCGGCACGAACACCTCGTCCAGGAACAGCTCGGCGAAGGCGGGCTTGCCGTCGAGGCGGGCGATCGGGCGGACGGTGACGCCGGGCGCGCGCAGATCGAACATCAGGTAGGTCAGGCCCTGGTGGGGCTTCGGGGTGTCCGGGTCGGTGCGGAACAGGCCGAACGCGCGGTCGGCGAAGGCGGCGCGCGAGGACCAGGTCTTCTGGCCGGACAGCAGCCAGCCACCGTCCGTGCGCACGGCTCTCGACCTGAGCGAGGCCAGGTCGGAGCCCGCCTCCGGCTCCGACCACGCCTGCGCCCAGATCACCTCACCGGTGGCCATGGACGGCAGCACACGCGCGCGCTGCTCCTCCGTGCCGTGGTCGAAGAGGGTCGGGGCGAGAAGGCTGACGCCGTTCTGCCCGACGCGTCCCGGCGCGCCCGCCGCGTAGTACTCCTCCTCGAACAGCAGCCACCGCACGATCGTGGCGTCCCGGCCGCCGTACACGGCCGGCCAGTTGACCACCGACCAGCGGTCCGCGGCCAGCTCGGCCTCCCACGCGCGGTGTGCCGCGAACCCCTCCTCGGTCTCCAGGGAGGGGAGCGGATCGGACGGCACATGTGCGCGCAGCCAGCCGCGGGCCTCGGCGCGGAACGCCTCGTCGGCCGGAGAGTGCGTGAGGTCCACCGTCACCATCCTTCCCTAACAAGTGTTTGGTAGGTTAGCGTGCTGCCATGACAAACGTCGAGGCGCCGACGTACGTTCCCGGGCACGGACTGCTCCGCGGACGCACTGCCGTCATCACCGCGGCGGCCGGCACCGGCATCGGCGGGGCGACCGCGCGCCGCTTCCTCGAAGAGGGCGCCCGTGTGCTGATCAGCGACGCGCACGCGCGGCGGATCAAGGAGCACGAGGCGGATCTGGCCCGGGAGTTCGAGGGCGCGGTGACGTCCGCGGTGTGCGATGTCACCGACGAGACACAGGTGCGGGCGCTGTTCGACACCGCCGTGCGGGAACACGGCCGGCTCGACGTGGTCGTCAACAACGCGGGGCTCGGCGGCACTTCACCGCTCGTCGACATGACCGACGAGCAGTGGTCGAAGGTCCTCGACGTGACCTTGAACGGCACCTTCAGATGCACCCGGGCCGCCCTGCGCCGGATGCGGGACACCGGCGGCGGCGTGATCGTCAACAACGCCTCCGTCGTCGGCTGGCGCGCCCAGGCCGGGCAGGCGCACTACGCCGCCGCGAAGGCGGGGGTGATGGCGCTGACCCGGTGCGCGGCGGTCGAAGCCGCCCAATACGGGGTGCGGGTGAACGCCGTGGCGCCGAGCCTGGCCATGCACCCCCACCTGGCCAAGGTGACGACCCCGGAACTGCTGGAGGAGCTCACCGCCCGCGAGGCCTTCGGGCGGTACGCCGAGCCCTGGGAGGTGGCCAACGTGATCGTCTTCCTGGCGTCGGGCTACTCGTCGTACATGACCGGGGAGATCGTCTCCGTCAGCAGCAGGCACCCCTAGGACGACAGACGACAATGGACCCGTGCCGACCAAGAAGAAGCCCCAGGTGACCGCCGCCGGAAAGCCCGCGGCCGGCGCCGCTCAGGCCGCCCGGCGCCGCGAACTCCTCGACACCGCCGCCGAGGTCTTCGCCGAGCAGGGCTACAACGCCACGACCGTACGCAAGATCGCGGACCATGCGGGCATGCTCGCGGGCAGCCTCTACTACCACTTCGACTCCAAGGAGTCGATGCTGGAGGAGATCCTGCGGACCTTCCTCGACGAGCTCTGGGGCGGCTACGACGCCGTCCTGGGCGCCGAGCTGGGCCCCCGCGAGACCCTCGAAGCCATGGTCACCGAGTCGTTCCGGGAGATCGACCGGCACCGCGCCGCCGTCGCGATCTACCAGAAGGAGAACAGGCAGCTGGTGGCGCAGGAGCGGTTCGCGTTCCTCGCCGAGTCGCAGCGCAGGTTCGAGAAGGCGTGGCTGTCCACGCTGGAGCGCGGGGTCGCCGCCGGAGTGTTCCGGTCCGACCTCGACGTCCGGCTCACCTACCGGTTCGTGCGGGACACGGTGTGGGTCGCCGCGTCCTGGTACCGGCCCGGCGGACAGCACAGCCCGGAGGAGATCGCCCGGCAGTACCTGTCGATGGTGCTGGACGGGATCGCCGTACGCACGTAACCCATGGGGAAGGCTGGGGAGTTGCCATGGCCGAGGCCTACATCGTCGAAGCGGTCCGTACGCCGGTGGGGCGGCGCGGAGGAGGGCTCAGCGGGGTCCATCCGGCCGACCTGGGCGCGCATGTGCTGAAGGAACTCGTCTTCCGGGCGGGCATGGATCCGGCCGCCGTCGAGGACGTCGTCTTCGGCTGCCTGGACGCGGTGGGGCCGCAGGCCGGCGACATCGCGCGGACCTGCTGGCTGGCGGCCGGGCTGCCCGAGGAGGTGCCGGGCGTGACCGTGGACCGGCAGTGCGGGTCCTCGCAGCAGGCCGTGCACTTCGCGGCGCAGGGCGTGCTGTCCGGCACCCAGGACCTGGTGGTCGCGGGCGGCGTGCAGAACATGTCGATGATCCCCATCGCCTTCGCCACCCGGCAGGCCGCCGAGCCGCTCGGCCTCACGGCGGGGCCCTTCGCGGGCAGCGAGGGCTGGCGGGCGCGGTACGGGCAGAAGCCGGTCAACCAGTTCGTCGGCGCCGAGATGATCGCCGCGAAGTGGGGGATCAGCAGGCAGGACCAGGAGGAGTTCGCTCTGCGCTCGCACCGGCGGGCGCTGCGGGCGATCGACGAGGGCCGCTTCGAGCGGGAGGTCGTGGCCTACGGGGAGGTCGCCGTGGACGAGGGGCCGCGCCGGGACACCTCCCTGGAGAAGATGGCCGCACTGAAGCCGGTCATCGACGGCGGCACCGTCACGGCGGCCTGTTCCTCGCAGGTCTCCGACGGCGCGGCGGCGATGCTGCTGGCCTCGGAGCGGGCGGTGCGCGAGCATGGGCTCACGCCCCGGGCCCGGGTGCACCATCTCTCGGTGCGCGGTGAGGATCCCATCCGCATGCTCACCGCCCCCATCCCCGCCACCGCCCACGCCCTGAAGAAGACCGGTCTGTCGATCGACGACATCGACCTCGTCGAGATCAACGAGGCGTTCGCGCCGGTCGTCCTGGCCTGGCTGAAGGAGACGGGTGCGGATCCTGGCAGGGTCAATGTGAACGGCGGGGCGATTGCGCTGGGGCATCCGCTGGGGGCCACGGGTGTGAAGCTGATGACGACGTTGCTGCATGAACTGGAGCGCACCGGGGGTCGATTCGGGCTTCAGACGATGTGTGAGGGTGGGGGACAGGCCAATGTGACGATCATCGAACGGGTGTGATGACCGCGATGTGTCGTCGTTCGTCTGCGGCGCCGTCGTGGCTGGTCGCGCCCACGCGGCGGAGCCGCACATGTCACAGCCCCGCGCCCCTTAGGGGCGTTGCCCCACCGTGGGCTGCCAGGAGCCGGTCAGTCGCTTCCTTGCCTCCTCCGCCTCCTTCATGATCCGCTCCACCAGTTCCGCGCACGACGGCAGGTCGTCGATCACTCCGGCGACCTGCCCGGACGCCATCACGCCCAGGTCCGTGCGGCCGTCCACCATGGACGCCTTCAGCAGCATCGGTGTGTTCGCGGCGAGCAGGACCTGGCTCCAGGTCAGGTCCTTGCCGTGCCTGAGGGCCCGGCCGTCGAGGAGCATGCGGCGCCAGCTCGTGCCGGACAGCTTGCGGTAGCCCGCCGCCCGGCGGAGCGCATGGAGGAGCGTCCGCGCCCGGCCGGAGCGCTCCAGCGCGTCGACCAGGTCGGTGCGCAGCATGCGGTGGGGCAGGCCGTCCACGGCCCGGGTGACCGTGACCTCCCGTACGGTCGCCGCCAGATACCGCGCCTTCACCGCGTCCGGCACCGTCGAGTCCGAGGTCAGCAGGAACCGCGTGCCCATGGCGACGCCCGCCGCCCCGTAGGCCAGCGCCGCGACCAGTCCCCGCCCGTCGAAGAAGCCGCCCGCCGCCACGACCGGTATCTCCACGGCGTCGACCACCTGCGGCAGCAGCACCGTCGTCGCCACCTCACCGGTGTGTCCGCCGCCCTCTCCGCCCTGCACGATCACCGCGTCCGCGCCCCACGCCGCGACCTTCTCGGCATGCCGCCGGGCGCCGATCGAGGGGATGACCACCACGCCCGCGCCCTTGAGCTCGGCGATCAGCTCACGCGAGGGCGCGAGTGCGAAGGACGCGACCCGCACCCCCTCGTCGATCATCACGCGGACCCGGTCGCCGGCGTCCGAGGCGTCAGCCCGCAGATTCACCCCGAACGGCGCCTGCGTACGGGACTTGACCTCCCGTATCGCGGCACGCAGCCGGTCGACCGACATCGTCGCGGAGGCCAGGATGCCCAGCGCACCCGCGTTCGCCGTCGCCGAGACCAGCCGGGGGCCCGCCACCCAGCCCATCCCCGTCTGCACGATCGGGTGGCGGACCCCGACCAGCCGGGTCAGCGCCGTCTCCATCACGCACCGACCTCCCTGGCGCGGGTGTTGCCCGGGTCGATCACCTCGCGGATGAGCCGGAGCTCCTCCGGGGTGGGCCGACGAGTGCGGGGCACGTCGTCCGGGACGGCGAGCTCGAAGGAGGTCGCCTCCCTGACCTGCTCCGGCGAGACGCCCGGGTGGAGGGAGACCGGCCGCATCGAGTGGTCGGGGGTGTCGAAGTCGAAGACGCCCAGGTCGGAGACGACACGGGGGATGCGGTGGTACCGGGCGGCGTCGCCCACGTGGTCGTATCCGACCCCGCACACCATGTCGACCTTCTCGACGAAGACCCGCCGGGAATGCCGCGGGACCCAGTAACTGGTCGGATTGTTGAGGGTGTTGACCGGGGCGCCCCGTACCCCCAGCAGCTGCCGCTTCGGCCTCGCCCAGTCGCCGATGCACGAGATGTTCTGGTTGCCGTACCGGTCGATCTGGCTCGCGCCCATCATCACGTGCCGGCGGCCGCCGGTGACCAGGGCGAGGTGTTGCCGGTACGGCAGCCAGCCCTCGACCGTGCCGTCCGGCGCGACGAGCATCGCCTCGCCGTCGGTCAGCAGCAGGTCCGGCGCGAAGGTGCGGCGGGCCAGCCGGGCGCCGATGGACGGGACCAGGCCCATCGGGCTGGCCAGCACCTCCCCGTTGTCCCGCCAGGCCTCGGCGCAGGCGATCACGCAGTACTCGGCGCGGGTGACCTCTGCGGACTCGGCGCGGTCGACTCCTGTGGACTCGGTGCGGCTGACGTCCCTCATGACCTCCACGACCCCTCCCTGACCGCCGACTGGTACGCCTGCTCGCCCCCGCCGAGGAACCGCGCCGCGAACTCCCGCCACGGTGTGGTCGCATACGCCTTCTGGAAGGCCTCGTCCCGGCCGTAGTCCGGAGCGCACGACGTGAAGTGCGCTCCGTTCGGGGCCTCCACGACCCCCGTGACCGTGTGCCGCTTGATCAGCAGCGACTGCGGGGGCGCCTCCTTCGTCAGCTCGGCCGTGTCGACGATCCGTTCGCACGAGACGTACGCCGTGTCCGCGGCCTCGCAGAACAGGTCGTCGAAGTAGGGGTCGGGGCCCAGGTACTGGCCGTTGCCCTGCCGGTCGGCGCGGTTGACGTGCACCAGGGCGGCGTCTAGACGCAGGGCGGGCACGGCCACGAACGTCTCCCCGTCGTCGTACGGCGAAGTCACTGTCCGCAGAGCCGGGTTGACCCGCATGACGTCCGAGCCGATGCCGGCCCGCACCGGCAGGAACGGCAGCCGGTTCGCGGCGGCGTGCAGTCCCCACATGAACATCGCCTCGTCGATCTCCATGAGTGCGAAGGCGCCGCTCTCGCGGGCCGCGCGGTAGTGCGGTTCCAGTGGGATCGAGTCGAGGGTGACGAAGGGGGTGACCAGCTTCCGGACACGTCCGGCGGCGGCGAGCATGCCGACGTCGGGGCCGCCGTACGAGACGATCGTGAGGTCGGTGAGGTCGGAGCGCAGCAGCGCGCGGACCAGGGCCATCGGTTTGCGGCGCGAGCCCCAGCCGCCGATGCCCAGGGTCATACCGCTGTGCAGCCGGGACACGACCTCGTCCGTGGTCGTCGTCTTGTCGCTCACTCAGCCACCGTCCCTTCCGAAGGTGTCGCGGACCCGGTCGGCCACCCCGCTCAGGCCCGCCTCGAAGGTGAAGCCCTGCTCGAAGCGGTAGCTGCGGCGCACGTCGACCGGGTCGATGCCGTTGATGGCGGCCTTGGCCAGGCGCAGCAGCTGCCCGTCCTTGGCGGCGATCTCGCGGGCCAGCTCCAGTGCGGCGGCCCGCAGTTCCTCGCGCGGTACGACCCGCCACACCGAGCCGTGCGCGTGCAGCTCGGCCGCGGTCGCCGTGCGCGAGGTGTAGTACAGCGCGCGCATCAGGTGCTGGGGGACCAGCCGGGCCAGATGGGTGGCGGCGCCCAGCGCACCCCGGTCCAGCTCGGGCAGCCCGAAGGTGGCGTCCTCGCTGGCCACGATCGCGTCCGCGTTGCCCACCAGGCCGATACCGCCGCCCAGGCAGAAGCCGTGCACGGCCGCCACGACCGGCACCTCGCAGTCGTACACCGCGGCGAAGGCCTCCGCGCAGGCGCGGTTGACGCCGATCAGCGCACTGTGCCCGCCCCCTTGCAACTCCTTGATGTCCACGCCCGCGTTGAACCCGCGCCCCTCGGCCGTGAGGACGACACAGCGGATCTCCGGGTCGCGGCCCGCCGCCCGCACGGCGTCGGCCAGGGCGAACCAGCCGTCCACCGGCAGGGCGTTCACCGGTGGGAAGTCGACCGTGACGACGGCGATTCCCGCTTCTTCGGACCCCTTTTCCGGGGACGAGGTGGAGACACCCATGGCCGCATCAGCTACCTTTCCACCAAACGTTTGTTAGGTGAAGGGTAGCCGCGCATGGGGCTGGACGGGAAGGTCGTGGTCGTCACGGGCGGTACGCGGGGCGTCGGTGCGGGGATCGCGAGAGCCTTCGCCGAGGCCGGCGCGGAGGTCGTGGTCTGCGCCCGCAGACCGCCCGAAGTCCCTTTGACGGGCGTCGAGTTCAGGCCACTCGACCTTCGCGACCCGGAGGCCGTACGCACCTTCTTCGCGGCCCTGCCCCGGCTGGACGTCCTCGTCAACAACGCGGGTGGCACACCGTACCGACGGTTGACGGACACGGGCGCTGAGCGGCACGCGCGCGTGATCGAGCTCAACCTCGTCGCGCCGATGACGGCGTCCCTGGCCGCGTACGAGCAACTGAAACGGGTGCGGGGATCGGTGGTGATGATCGGCAGCGTCAGCGGCGGCCGGGCGTCTCCCGGGTCGGCGGCGTACGGAGCGGCGAAGGCCGGGCTGGAGAGCCTGGCCCGCTCGATGGCGGTGGAGTGGGCGCCGGAGGTGCGCGTCAACACACTGGTCGTCGGCATGGTCCGCACGGAGTCGTCGCACCTCCACTACGGCGGTGCGGACGGCATCGCAGGCGTCTCCCGCACCGTCCCGCTGGGCCGCCTCGCCGAACCCGCCGACATCGGCGCGGCCGCCGTCTTCCTCGCCTCCGACGCCGCCGCCTACATCAGCGGGGCGAGCCTGCTCGTGCACGGCGGGGGAGAGCGGCCCGCGTTCCTGGACGCCGCGACGGTCAACAAGAAGAAGGAGGAGAAGGGGGCATGACATGAGCCGGATGTGTGAGGGGCGGGTCGTCGTGGTCACCGGCGCGGGGCGGGGGCTGGGGCGTGCGCACGCGCTCGCGTTCGCGGCCGAGGGGGCGAAGGTCGTCGTCAACGACCTGGACGTCGGTCTCGACGGCACACCAGGGGACGCCGACGCGGCCCGGACGCCGGCCGCCGACAGCCCCGCGCTGCGGGTGGCCGCCGAGATCCGCGCCGCGGGCGGTGAGGCCGTCGCCCACGGCGGTGACGTGGCCACCAGTGCCGGGGCGGCGTCCCTGGTGGCGGCCGCGTTGGAGACGTACGGCCGTCTCGACACCCTCGTCAACAACGCCGGGTTCCTGCGCGACCGGATGCTGGTCAACCTCGACGAGGACGACTGGGACGCCGTCGTACGTGTCCACCTCAAGGGCCACTTCCTTCCCCTGAGGCACGCGGCCGCGCACTGGCGGGCGCAGGCGAAGGCGGGCCGCGCCCCGAACGCCCGGATCGTCAACACAAGCAGCGGGGCAGGGCTGTTGGGCTCGCTCGGACAGGGCAACTACAGCGCCGCGAAGGCGGGCATCGTCGGCCTGACCCTGGTCGCGGCGGCCGAGCTCGCCCGCTACGGCGTCCAGGTCAACGCCATCGCCCCGGCGGCCCGCACGCGCATGACGGAACGCACCTTCGCGGAGTCGATGGCAGCACCCGGAGCCGGCTTCGACGCGATGGCCCCGGAGAACGTCTCCCCGCTGGTCGTCTGGCTGGGCTCGGCAGCGAGCGAGGGGGTGACGGGCCGGGTCTTCGAGGCGGAGGGCGGCCGGATCACGGTCATGGAGGGGTGGCGCGCCGGGCCGACAGCGGACAAGGGGGCGCGCTGGACGCCGGGGGAGGCGGGGGAGGCGGCGCTGAAGCTGCTGGGGGAGGCGGGGGTGCCGGGGGCGGTGTACGGGGCGTGAGCGACTTTCGCCCCCGCCGCCCCTACCCGTCCCTTCCCTCGGGGCTGCCGCCCCCAGACCCCGCTTCGGCCCTGAAGGGGCCTCGTCCTCAAACGCCGGACGGGCTGAAGAACCAGCCTCTCCGGCGTTTGAGGAGCGGGGGTCCAGGGGGCAGCGCCCCCTGGCGGGGTCGAAGGGGCGGAGCCCCTTCAGGATGGGACGGGTAGGGGCGGCGGGGCGAAATCCCTACGTGTCGCACTCCAACACCGTCCGGCACAACCCACACCGCGCCCGAACCCGCCCCCGCACCGGCACCCGAATCCGCTGCTGACACGTAGGGCACGGGAACGACACCCGCAACGGCCCCCGCCCGTCCGGCGTGAACGCGTACGGCACCCCCGGTCGGCCCCCGGCCACGGCTCCGCCCCCACCGCCACCCCCACCCCCGTGACGGTCCTGCGCATGCCGCCGGTCCCGGGCGTACCGTCGCCGCCCCGCCCACCCGGCCGCGGTCAACGGCGGCTGCTCCTCGTCGCGCCGCGCCTCGGCGAGGCCCTTCACATACGCCGTGTAGGCCTGCGGGCTGGTGAACCACACCGACGGATCCTCGGAGAACACCAGCGCCCGCTTGGCGAGGACGTACCCGAACTCCTCCGGCGTCAGATACCCCAGCTTCTGCGAGGACGCCGCGTCCTCCCGGAACGCGTCGAGGAGCAGCCAGCCCGCCCCCAGATACGTCGCCGCCGTGTCCGTGAGGATCTCGTTGTCGCGCGTGCCGGGGAAGGACAGCCCGAGCCGGTGCAGATACACATGCATCACCTCGTGCGCGAGGGCCGCCCCGATGTCCCGCCGATGCGTGCGGAACCGGTCGTTCAGCTCGACGAAGTACTCGGGCCCGGCGGCGAGTTCGACGTTCGCCGCATGGTGCATCTCCCGGAAGCCGACGATCAGCCGGGCGTCCGGAAGGCGATAGTGCCGCACCAGCTCGCGGGCCACGCGCTGAGCGCCCAGATGCAGATCGTCCGCGTCGGCGAACGCCACGTCGGCCGGCGCCACGCTGGCCGAGAACGTCTGGACGGTGTCGTACGACAGCCGCCGGTAGAGCGCGGTGATGGAGGCCCGCACCGTCTCCAGGTGTGGGAAGCCGTGCTGGACCGGTCCGCCGTTCGCCACGCCCGTACCCCCAAGACGCCTTGAACCCAATCCCACTCTACGGGGATGTGAGGGGTTTTTCCCCGGCGAGGTTCCACACCCGGGGCGTGAGATCCGTCCTTGTCAAACCTGCCACCTGATCTTCATACTGCGGGCCGCTCAACTCGCCATGAAAGGACGTATGTTGACCCTCAGCTCGCCGAAGAGAAGCGGCATGACCCTGGCCAAGAGAGCCGCGGCGGTGGGTGCCGTCGCCCTCGCGGTCGCCTCCCTCCAGCCCCTCAGCGCGAACGCCGCGTCCACCCGTGTCGTCGGTGGAACGCCCGCCGCGCAGAACGAGTTCCCGTTCATGGTCCATCTCTCGATGGGCTGCGGCGGGGCGCTCTACAAGAAGGACGTCGTCCTCACCGCGGCCCACTGCATGGACGGCTCCGGCAACAACACCAGCATCACCGTCACCGCCGGTGTCAACGACATCACCTCCTCCGCCGCGATCAAGGTCAAGTCGACCAAGGTCAAGGTGGCCCCCGGCTACGACGGCAACGGCAAGGACTGGGCGCTGATCAAGCTCGCCCGGCCCATCGACAAGCCGACGCTGAAGATCGCCACCACGGACCGCTACAACCGCGGCATGTTCACGATCGCCGGTTGGGGCGACACCAAGGAGGGAGCCGGCGAGGGCACGACCAAGCTCCGCAAGGCCACCGTTCCCTTCGTCGCCGACCGCACCTGCAAGCGTCACTACGGGAACCGGCTGGTGTCGAAGGAGGAACTGTGCGCCGGCTGGCAACGCGGCGGCATCGACACCTGCCAGGGCGACTCCGGTGGTCCCATGTTCCGCAAGGACGACGCGAACAAGTGGATCCAGGTCGGCATAGTCAGCTGGGGCGACGGCTGCGCCCGCTCGGGTGTGCCCGGCGTCTACACGGAGGTCAGCACCTTCGCGAAGGACATAGCCCGCGCGGCGAACGCCCTGTAGGCGATCGCCGCACCAGGGGTATGTCACCCGGGGTACGTCAGACGGCCCGGAGCACCGGGGCACCCGCCTCGCCGGACCCGCACCGGGCCGTCCGCTCCAGCTCCAGCAGCCACACCTCGTTGTCGCCCTCCCGCAGCACGGGTCCCGGGACGTACAGCGAGCACTGTGGCCCCGCGGACCAGTAACGGCCGAGGCCGAAGCCGTTGATCCACACGAACCCGCGGGTCAGCCCCGGCAGCTCCAGACGGGCGTCACCGGCGCCCCGCACCGTGACGGTGCCCCGGTAGAGCCCCGGGGCACCGTCCTCGGGCAGCTCCCGCGCCGGCACCGCCCGGACCCGCTCGCCGTCGTCCAGCGCCTCCAGCCGCAGCCCACGCGCGCGTACGTCGTGCAGAAACTGCCGCTCGTGCAGAACGCCCCCGGTGATCCCCTTGGGCTCGCCCAGCCGCGGCCCGTAGTTCACCCGCCCCAGGGACTCCACCCACAGCTCCACGCGCGCGTACCCGGCGACGGGCTCCTTGAGGCGCACGTCGTCCTCGGTGAGCACCCCGGCCCGCTCCCCGTCGACGTACACCACGGCGAGGTCCCGCAGCCCGCGCACCGTCAGCGGGTACGGCCGCCGCGGCCCCGGCACGCTCACCTCGTAGCGCACCAGGCCCCGCTCGACGCCGAGTTCCTCGAAAGCGGGCGGGACGGGGCCGGACGTCTCCGGGCCGCCCAGCGCCTCCAGTACGTCGCCCAGGGGCGTCCAGCGGGTCAGGGCCACCTCGGCGAGCGCGCCCAACGGCGCGGGCGCGGGCGGGACTTCGGGCGGCGGGGCAGCGGCGTACTCGGCGAGAACCTCGCGGAAGGCCCAGAACTTCCGTGTGGGGCGGCCGTACTCGTCGATCGGGGCGTCGTAGTCGTACGACGTCACATCGGGCTCCAGCGGGCCGTCGTGCAGCGCGCCGCCGCCCCGGTTGGCGCCCGCCCAGCCCGCGAAGCTCGTCCCGCCGTGCGCCATGTACAGGTTGACCGAGGCCCCGCACTCCAGGATCTCCCGCAGGGTGGCCGCCGCGTCCCCGGTATCCCGTACGACGTGCTCGCCGCCCCAGTGGTCGAACCAGCCGCACCAGAACTCCATGCACATCAGCGGCCCTTCGGGGCGGTGCCGGCGCAGCGTCTCGAACGCCACGCGCGCGTGGGAGCCGAAGTTGACCGTCGCCAGGGCGCCCGGGATCGAGCCGCCGGAGAGCATGTGGTCCTCGGGGCCGTCCGAGGTGAACAGAGGCACCGTGACGCCGAGTTCGCGCAGCAGACCGGCCAGGCGGCGCAGATACTCGGCGTCCGAGCCGTAGCTGCCGTACTCGTTCTCGACCTGCACCATGATCACCGGTCCGCCCCGGTCGATCTGCCGGGGCACGATCTCGGGCAGCAGTCGCCCGAACCAGTTCGCCACATGGCCCAGATAGCGCTTGTCACGGGTACGCGCGTGTGCGCCCACCTCCGCCGTCAGCCAGGACGGCAGCCCGCCGTTCTCCCACTCGGCGCAGATGTACGGCCCCGGCCGCACGATCGCCCACAGCCCCGCCCGACGGACCGCGTCCAGGAACCGGCCCAGCGCCCCCACGTCCCGGACCCGCCCCGGGCTCGGCTCATGCAGGTTCCACGGCACGTACGTCTCCACGCAGTTGAGGCCCATCGCCCGCAGCATCCCCAGCCGGTGCCCCCACTGCGCCTCGTGGACCCGGAAGTAGTGCAGCGCGCCGGACAGCAGCCGCACCGGCCGTCCGTCCAGCAGGAAGTCCTCGTCCCCCACCGCGAAGTCGCTCATGCGCCCCACCCTCACCTCTGGACGCTGATCACGTCCATGGACAAAGATCGGCGCTGCTTGGACCCGGGGAACGGATGGGAGGCACGGGATGTACCAGACCTGGATGCGGTTCTTCACGCCCGGCCCCGCCCACCACCGCCTCGGCCTCGTCTGCCTCGGCGTCGGCCTCCAGCACGGCGCCCTGCCCACCGTCGGCCCCCGGGTCCTGGACCACCATGTCGCCGTGGTGATCAGTACCGGCGCCGGCTGGTACGCAGCCCCCGACGGCCGCCGTACGACCGTCACCGCGCCCGCGCTGCTGTGGCTCACCCCCGGCGTCCCGCACCACTACGCGCCCGACCCCGGCACCGGCTGGGACGAGGGCTTCGTGGACTTCGCCGGGCCCGCCACCGCCCCGTACACCGAACTCGGCTACATCGAGCCGGACCGCCCCGTGGTGCCCCTCTCCGACGCCTCCGGCCCGCGTGCCGTCATCGGGCGCATGGCCCGCGCCGCCCGCCGCGACAACCCTCTCCTGGAGGTCGAGACGGGCGCCGCCGTCCATGAGCTCCTGGTCGCCCTGCGGCGCGCGCGTGCCGACCTCGCCCCGGACGGCGACCTGGTCCTCAGGGCCCTCGCCCGTGACGCCTGTCTGCCGCTGACCGTCGCCGACCACGCCGCCCGGCACGGCATGACCCTCGCCGAACTGCGCACCGCGGTGCGGCGCGGCGCCGGATGCAGCCCCAAGGACTATCTGCTCGGCATCCGTCTGGGCCGTGCCAAGGAACTCCTCGCCGCCACCGAACTGCCCGTCGCCGCCGTCGCCCGCCGGGTCGGCTACGACGATCCCGCCTACTTCTCCCGGCTGTTCACCCGCCGCGTCGGCACGGCCCCCGTCCGCTTCCGCGCCCAGCAGGGCCGCGCCGTCCCCGGCGGCTGGAGCGACCAGGTCCCCGACCCGGCCGACCCACCCAGGATCGAACGAACGACCACGTGAAGCGCACCGTAGGCTGGGCCCCCATGACCACCAGCAACCCGTCCCCCGGCGACGTGGACCCCGCCGTCCGCGAGGAGCTCGCCCGGCTGCGCGACAGCATCGACAACATCGACGCGGCCGTCGTCCACATGCTCGCCGAACGCTTCAAGTGCACCCAGCAGGTCGGCCACCTCAAGGCCCGGCACCAGCTGCCGCCCGCCGACCCCGCGCGCGAGGCCCGGCAGATCGCCCGGCTGCGCACCCTCGCCGAGAACGCCAAGCTCGACCCGGCGTTCGCGGAGAAGTTCCTGGGCTTCATCATCGCCGAGGTCATCAGGCACCACGAGAGCATCGCCGAGGACACCGTCAACGGCGTTGCGCCCACGGCGAACTGACCCCGGACGTGCCTCCGCGTTTGGCCTGGCCGGGCGGGCGTAGGACGTGAAAGTGACGACAGCGCCCGAACCAGGCCTCCCGAGGGAGTGACACGGCGGCCCGTGCCGGGCATGCTGCGCTGTGCACTCCAAGTCAGCTGACACGTACTCCCCGTCAGCGACCTGGACAGACCCTTCGATGTCCACGCGGGAGGGACGTCGAGCCATGCCGTCGGATGCCAAGATCCTCATCGTCGACGACCACGAGGACACGCTGTACGCGTTGGAGAGCGCCCTGGCCCCGCTGGGCTACCGGCTCGCCCGTGCCACCAGCGGTGACGAGGCGCTCAAGCAAGTGCTCCGCGGCCAGGTCGGCCTGCTGCTCCTCGACGTCCGGATGCCCGGCGTCAGCGGCCTGGACGTGGTGCGCTACATGCGGAGGGTGGAACAGACCCAGCTCATACCGGTTGTCCTGCTCACCGGTTTCGGAGCGGACCAGGAGCTGGTGTCCACCGCCTTCGGGCTCGGTGTCGCCGACCTGGTCATGAAGCCCATCGATCCCTGGGCCCTGCGCACCAAGGTCCGCTATCTGTACGACGCTCACCAGCGCCATCGGGCACTGGAACAGGAGGTCCGAGAGTTACGCGCCCTGATCAAGGAGGACCCCGGGGCCGAGGGCCACGGCCCGCGCCCCGGCCTGCCCCACCCCGACGCCCGTGTCCCGCCGCAGCGTGACATCCAGGCGGCGACACCCACCACGGACCGGACCTGACGCCATGCGCAAACCCGGCATGACGCCAACTGCGGACGGGACATAACGCACTTACCGATCCGCCCCTGTGCCATGTCAGCGGCATCAGGCAGCATGTCCTGCATGTCCGTACTGACGCGCGACGAAGCGCAGACCCGTGCCCAGCTCCTCGACGTCCACCGCTACACGATCGAACTCGACCTGACCACCGGGGACGAGACCTTCGACTCGCGCACCGTCGTCCGGTTCACCACGCGCGCGGACCACGCGGACACGGACACCTTCGTCGAGATCAAGCCGGCCGAGCTGCGCTCCGTCACGCTGGACGGACAACCCCTGGATCCCGAGACCCTGGACGGGAACCGGCTGCCCCTGAAGAACCTCACCGCGGGCGAGCACGAACTGCGCGTCGAGGCGGCCATGCGCTACTCCCGCACCGGCGAGGGCATGCACCGCTTCACCGACCCCACCGACGGCGAGACCTACGTCTACACCCAGCTGTTCATGGACGACGTCCAGCGCGTCTTCGCCGCCTTCGACCAGCCGGACCTCAAGGCCGTCTTCGACCTGTCCGTCAGGGCCCCCGAGGGCTGGACCGTCCTCGCCAACGGCATCACCGAACAGCTCGGCGACGGCCACTGGCGGGCCGCGACCACCCCGCTGATCTCCACCTACCTCGTCGCCGTCGCCGCCGGCCCCTGGCACTCCGTGCGCACCGAGCACCGCGGCCTGCCCTTCGGCCTGCACTGCCGCCGCTCGCTCGCCCCCCACCTCGACCAGGACGCCGACGAACTCATCGAGGTCACGCGCGCGTGCTTCGACCGCTACCACGAGAAGTTCGACGAGCCGTACCCCTTCGACTCCTACGACCAGGCGTTCGTCCCCGAGTTCAACGCCGGCGCCATGGAGAACCCCGGACTGGTCACCTTCCGCGACGAGTTCGTCTACCGCTCCGCCGTCACCGACACCGAGCGCCAGACCCGCGCCATGGTCATCGCCCACGAGATGGCCCACATGTGGTTCGGCGACCTCGTCACCCTGCGCTGGTGGGACGACATCTGGCTGAACGAGTCCTTCGCCGAGTACATGGGCTACCAGACCTGCGCCGAGGCCACCCGCTTCACCGACACCTGGACCGACTTCGGCGTCGCCCGCAAGGCCTGGGGCTACGACGCCGACCAGCGCCCTTCCACCCACCCCGTCGCCCCCGAAGCGGTCGACGACACCGCCGCGGCCCTGCTCAACTTCGACGGCATCTCCTACGCCAAGGGCGCCTCCGCGCTGCGCCAACTCGTGGCCTGGCTCGGCGAGAAGGACTTCCTCGCCGGCATCAACACCCACTTCGCCCGCCACAAGTTCGCCAACGCCACCCTCGCCGACTTCATCGACTCCCTCGCCGCGAACACCGAACGCGACGTCCACGCCTGGGCCGACACCTGGCTGCGCACCACCGGCGTCGACACCCTCACCCCGGCCGTCACCCCCGGCGAGAACGGCACCTACAACCTCACCGTCGACCGCGCCGGCAGCCGCCCGCACCGCATCGCCGTCGGCCTGTACGACCAGGACCTCGGCGACAACGAGGGCCACCTCGCCCTGCGCGCACGCCTCGACCTCGACGTCCCGCACACCGACCCACAGCCCATCGGCAAGCGCCCGGCCCTGCTGCTCCTCAACGACGGCGACCTGACCTACGCCAAGGTCCGCTTCGACCCCGAGTCCTTCGAGACCGTCCGCAAGGGCCTCGCCGGACTGCCCGACCCGCTCACCCGCGCGGTCGTCTGGAACGCCCTGCGCGACGCCGTCCGCGACGGCGAACTGGCCGCCACCGCCTACCTGGAGGCCGCCCGCACCCATCTGCCGCACGAGACCGACCTCGCCCTCGTCCAGGGCGTCCTCGCCTTCGCCACCGCCCAGATCGCCCCCCGCTACCTCACCCCCGAGGAGCGGCCCGCCGCCCTGGCCACCCTCTCCGCCCTGTGCCGCGACCTCATCCGCCGCACCGAGGACGGCGACAACCCCGGCCTGCGCCTGATCGCCGTACGCCACTTCATCGACGTCGCCGCCCACCCCGACACGATCGCCGCCTGGCTCGCCGACGGCACCGTGCCCGGCGGACCCGAACTCGACCCCGAGCTGCGCTGGCGCGTCCTCGGCCGCCTCGCCGTCCTCGGCGCCGTCGACGAGGCCGCCATCGCCGCCGAGCTGGAACGCGACCCGAGCGCCACCGGCCAGGAGGGCGCCGCCCGCTGCCGGGCCGCCCTGCCCGACGAGGAGGCCAAGGCGAGGGCATGGGCCGCGATGTTCGCCACCGACGACAGCACCGACCTGTCCAACTACCTCTTCACCGCCACCGCCCAGGGCTTCTGGCAGCCCGAACAGGCTGACCTCGTACGGCAGTACGTGCCGCGTTACTACGCCGACGCGGTCGCCGTGGCCGCCCGCCGGGGCCCCGCCATCGCCGACGCCGCCGGCCGCTGGGCCTTCCCGGCGCACGCCGTCGACGCCGACACCCTGCGACTGGGCGAGGACTGTCTGCGCGACGGCGAGCCGATCCCGGCGCTGCGCCGTAAGCTCGTCGACCAACTCGACGACCTGGCACGGGCGTTGCGCGTCCGGGAGGGGTAGCGGGCTGGTCACCCCGACGTAGGGGGGCACTGCTCCCCACGGCCGAGGGGGGGGGGGGGGGGCGCGCCCCGGGGGGGGGGGGC
>NZ_JAQMYP010000025.1 GCF_028369295.1 Streptomyces sp. HD | reverse complement strand
GGGGGGGGGGCGGGGGGCGGGGGGGGGGGGGGGGGGGGGGGGGGGGGGGGGGGGGGGGGGGGGGGGGGGGGGGGGGGGGGGGGGGGGGGGGGGGGGCGGGGGGGGGGGCGCGGCGGGGGGGGGGGGGGGGCCGTGGGGGGGGGGGGGGGGGGGGGGGTGGGGGGGGGGGGGGGGGGTGGGGGGGGGGGGGGGGGGCCCCCCCCCCCCCCCCCCCACGGAGTCTTCGGAGTCTCAGGCGGGGTGGTTCGCCGTCCAGCCCGCCCAGGCGGACGCGATCATGTCGTCCACCCCGTACCGCGCCTTCCAGCCCAGCTCCGTCGTGACCCGGTCGTCCGAGGCGACGACCCGGGCGGGGTCGCCCGGCCGCCGGTCCATGACCTCGGGGGGCAGGCCGTGGCCGGTGAGCGTGTTGATCCGGTCGATCATCTCGCGCACCGAGACGCCCTCCCCGCGCCCGATGTTGAGCGTGAGGTCCGTGCCCGGTGCCGCGCTCAGCCGCCGCGCGGTCGCCACATGGGCCTCCGCCAGGTCGACGACGTGGATGTAGTCACGGACACAGGTCCCGTCGGGGGTCGGGTAGTCGGCGCCGAAGATCCGCGGCGCGGCGCCCTCGGTGAGCTTCTCGAACACCATGGGGACGAGGTTGAAGACCCCGGTGTCGGCCAGCTCGGGGCTCGCCGCGCCGGCCACGTTGAAGTAGCGGAGCGAGGCCGTCGACAGCCCGGTGGCCCGGCCGGTGGCCCGCACCAGCCATTCGCCGGCCAGCTTGGTCTCGCCGTACGGGCTCATCGGCTCGCAGGGCGTCTCCTCGGTGACGAGGTCCACATCCGGCATGCCGTAGACGGCGGCCGAGGACGAGAACACGAACGAGGCGACCCCGGCCTCGGTGACCGCGGAGAGCAGGGTGCGCAGGCCCTCGATGTTCTCCCGGTAGTAGTGCAGTGGTTGTTCGACGGACTCGCCGACCTGCTTCTTCGCCGCGAGGTGCACGACGCCGGTGATGCCGTGGTCCCGGATGGCGCGCCCGAGCAGCTCACCGTCCAGCGTGGAGCCGACGACCAGCGGCACCCCGTCGGGGATCCGTTCGGCGATCCCCGTGGACAAGTCGTCGTAGACGACGGCTCGTTCGCCCGCGTCCAGCATCGCGCGCACGACGTGCGCCCCGATGTAGCCGGCGCCACCGGTGATCAGCCAGGTCATGTACAGCCCTTCGTTGAAAATGGGTGGAAACCAGAGAAGCCGCAGGTCAGCGTAGTCGAGAGTCAGCGGAAGAAGCGCTGGAGGCGACGGCGTACGACGTCGGTCACCCCGCTCAGACCGGGCGCGAGCCGCACCGCCAGCGCCCCCGAGTGGGTGGCGTACGGCTGCACCAGCAGCACGGCGTGCCGCAGGCTCGGCAGGGCGCACCGGCTCAGCAGCCCGGCGCCCGCGACCGCGTGGGCGGTGATCTCGCGGTGGGTGCCGTCCTTGAAGCGCAGCCGGAGCTTGAGGTCCCAGGTGCCGCGGCCCAGCGCCGCCAGGTCGAGCGGGAACTCGGCCGACCAGGTGTCGGCGCCCGGGTCGGCCGTGAGGGGAGCCGTGCCGGAGAATCCCACCCGGCCGTTGTCCCGCTCCACGAACTCGGTCTCGACGGCCTCCGGTCCGGTCTGCGCCATCCGCCCGTACATCTCGTGCAGGCGCAGCCGGAGCCTCGTCCCGAGCACGCGGGGGCGCAGTTCGGCGTCGACGGCGGCGGGCAGCACGTGCACGGGGCGGACCAGGAGGTGGTCCAGCTCCACCTGGGGCAGCTCCGCCGACCAGACCGGGGTGCCGTCGTCCGCGCGCGCGTAGGGCGGGTTCAGCCGGGCCGGGCGGGCCGCGAACTCCTTGAGCCGGTCCAGGTCGCACGGCTCCTCGGAGGCGAGGATCACCCGGGCGACGACCCGGCCGGGCGCGGGCGCCGACGCGAAGTCGCCCTCGTCGAAGGAGGCGAGGTACGCGCGGGTGACGGTCCACCACTCGCGCCGGTACTCCTCGCTGCGCAGATGCAGCTCGCGCGCGTACATGCGCAGGGAGTGGTCGAGGAAGCGGGCCCGCGTCGCCTGCGCCAGCCGCTTCTCCCCGGCGCCCAGCAGGATGTCGTACGACAGCTGGTCGGCGTCGGTCCGGGCGCGCCAGTTGGCGATGTTCGCGCGGTCGAGGGAGATGGACAGCCGGGTCGCCGACCGGCGCACGTGCCAGATGTACACGGGCTCGGGGGTCAGCGCGACGCTCGGCGCGGCGGCCAGGACGCGCGCGGTGAAGACGAAGTCCTCGTAGGGGAAGCGGCCCTCGGGGAAGCTGATGCCGTGGTCGCGCAGGAAGTCGGTGCGGTAGAGCTTGTTGACGCAGAGCGTGTCGCGCACCAGGCTCACCCGTCGGTCGGGGTGGGCGACCAGCGCGCGGCTGGTGTACAGCTCGGGCTGCCAGGGGGTCTCGCGCCCGGAGGGCAGCTCCTTGCGCAGGCACAGCCCGGCCGCGACCGGCGCGTAGTGCCGCGCGGCCGCCTCCAGCAGTGCGTCGACGGCGCCCGGCGGCAGGACGTCGTCGCTGTCCAGGAACATCACATAGGGGGAGGTCGCGGCGTTCAGCCCGTCGTTGCGCGGGGTGCCGCAGCCGCCGCTGTTGGTCGGGCGCCGGATCACCTTCAGGCGGGATTCCTCGGCGGCCATGCCTTCGAGCAGCGCCACGCTGCCGTCCGACGAGCAGTCGTCGACCGCGATCACCTCACGGACGGACGGCCCCTGCGCGAGCGCCGAACGCACCGCGTCCGCCACATGGGCGGCGTCGTCGTACCCGATGACGACGACAGTGACCTGCGCCTGCTGGAGAGCCATGACTGCCCCGACCCGTAGTGATTTATCCGTAATGCCTGTTTCGAGACCTTCGAGCCTCGGAGTGGAAGATGGCGTCTACGGGGTCGGGGTTCCGTTCAGCCGTTTTTGATTGCGATTCGATTACCGTGGCCGAAACCGGTACGACGGACTCATCGCGTCCCGTCCCAGCGGCCGTCCGGGGTCAGCCCCAGCAGCTCGATCGCGTTGCCGCGCACGATCCGCTCGACGACCTCGGGGTCCAGGTGCCCCATCTGCGCCTCGCCGACCTCGCGGGACTTCGGCCAGGTGGAGTCGGAGTGGGGGTAGTCGGTCTCGTAGAGGACGTTGCCGAGGCCGATCGAGTCCAGGTTCCTGAGCCCGAAGGCGTCGTCGAAGAAGCAACCGTATACATGGTCGGCGAACAGCTCGGACGGCGGCCGGTGCACCTTGTCGGCGACCCCGCCCCAGCCCCGGTTCTCCTCCCACACGACGTCGGCGCGCTCCAGGATGTACGGGATCCAGCCGATCTGGCCCTCCGCGTACATGATCCTGAGGTTGGGGAAGCGCTCGAACTTGCCGCTCATCAGCCAGTCGACCATCGAGAAGCAGCAGTTGGCGAAGGTGATGGTGGAGCCGACGGCGGGCGGGGCGTCTGCGGAGGTGGAGGGCATCCGGCTGGACGAGCCGATGTGCATGGCGACCACGGTGCCGGTCTCGTCGCAGGCGGCGAGGAAGGGGTCCCAGGCGTCGGTGTGGACGGACGGGAGCCCGAGGTGCGGGGGTATCTCGGAGAAGGCGACGGCACGCACACCGCGTGCGGCGTTGCGGCGGACCTCGGCGGCGGCCAGCTCGGCGTCCCAGAGCGGGATGAGGGTGAGCGGAATGAGCCGCCCCTGGGCCGCGGGCCCGCACCACTCCTCCACCATCCAGTCGTTGTAGGCCTGGACGCACAGCAGGCCCAGCTCATGGTCCTTGGCCTCGGTGAAGGTCTGTCCGCAGAAGCGGGGGAAGGTCGGGAAGCAGAGCGCGGACTGGACGTGGTTGACGTCCATGTCGGCGAGGCGCTCGGGAACGTCGTACGAACCCGGGCGCATCTGCTCGTAGGTGATGACTTCGAGCTTGATCTCGTCCCTGTTGTAGCCGACGGCGGTGTCGAGGCGGGTCAGGGGCCGGTGCAGGTCCTCGTACACCCACCAGTCGCCGAGCGGGCCGTCGTCGCCCGGCCGGCCCATGACCGGCTTGAACCGGCCGCCCAGGAAGGTCATTTCCTTCAGGGGCGCGCGGACGGTGCGCGGACCCGTGTCGAGGTACCTCTTGGGCAGCCGGTCCTGCCACACGGTGGGCGGTTCCACGGTGTGGTCGTCGACGGAGATGATCAGGGGAAACGCGGTCTCGGTGTCCATGTCCGTCACGGTAGCGCCGATCTGACGGTCCGTCAGCTACGCGTTCGGGGCCGTCGTCCTGCGGAGACCGGGTGAGGGCCTTGTGATATCCCGCGCGCCTGCCTGTGATCAGCCCCTCCACAGCTGACGCATCTGCCGGAACAAGGCAAACTGGCGGGGATGTAAACGGGTCCTGGGCCCTGTCGTTTGGATCAGCTCGGCTGTGAGGATCGGATTCTCTCGGCCGACCCGAGCGGGGCCTGGGGCGTGCAGCTGCAAGGCGGAGGAGGGCGGCGACGCGATGGGGGTCCCCCCGCGCGAGGTCGTTCGAGCGTGGGGGAGTCGGCAACCACGACAACGCCGCAGATGCGCGTGCCAGGGCCCGCGACGCCGGGATGATCCAAACGACAGGGCCTTGGGGGACTGCGATGGGCGAGGTACTGCGAGTGCCGGAGCAGAGGCGTCCCGGCTCCTCGACAGATACGGCGGAGAAGGTGGAAGCGGCAGAGGCAACGGCACTGCGCTTCAGCGTGCTCGGTCCGGTACGCGCCTGGCGCGGCGAGGAACAGCTCCCCACCGGCTCCCCCCAGCAGCGCGCCCTGCTCGCGGCCCTGCTGCTGCGCGAGGGCCGTACGGCGACGGCGGCCGAGCTGATCGACGCCCTGTGGGGCGAGGAACCGCCCTCGCAGGCGCTGGCGGCGGTCCGGACGTATGCCTCCCGGCTGCGCAAGGTGCTGGACCCCGGGGTCCTGGTGAGCGAGTCGGGCGGTTACGCCGTACGCGGTCTGGACGACGGCGCGCTGGACCTGGCCGTGGCCCAGGAGCTCGCGGCGCAGGCGGAGAAGGCGAAGAACGCCGGGGATCTGTGCCATGCCTGCGAGATGCTCGGGCAGGCGCTGGCGCTGTGGGCCGGCGAGGTGCTGGCGGGCGTTCCCGGGCCGTACGCGGAGAACCAGCGGGTCCGGCTGGAGGAGTGGCGGCTCCAGTTGCAGGAGGCGCGCCTGGACCTGGACCTGGAGCTGGGCTGCCACGCGGAGGCGGTCTCGGAGCTGACGGCGCTCACAGCGGCGCACCCGCTGCGGGAGCGGCTGCGGGAGCTGCTGATGCTCGCCCTGTACCGCAGCGGCCGGCAGGCGGAGGCGCTGGCGGTGTACGCGGACACGCGGCGGCTGCTGGCGGACGAGCTGGGCGTGGACCCGCGCCCAGGCCTGAGCGAGCTCCAGCAGCGGATCCTCCAGGCGGACCCGGGTCTCGCACAGCCCTCGGCGCCGGTGGCCGAGCCCGCCGTCGTCCCGGTCCGTCCGGCCCAGCTCCCCGCCACCGTCCCCGACTTCACGGGCCGCGCCGCCTTCGTCTCGGAGCTGAGCGACGTCCTCGCCACGGCCGAGGGCCGGGTGATGGCGGTGTCCGCGCTGGCCGGCATCGGTGGCGTGGGCAAGACGACCCTCGCGGTGCACGTGGCGCACCAGGCGCGCTCGGCCTTCCCCGACGGACAGCTCTACGTCGACCTGCAGGGCGCGGGCCCGCGGGCCGCCGAACCGGAGACAGTCCTCGGTTCCTTCCTGCGCGCCCTGGGCACCGCGGACTCGGCGGTCCCGGACTCGCTGGAGGAGCGGGCGGCGCTGTACCGCTCGGTGCTGGACGGCCGCCGGGTCCTGGTGCTGCTGGACAACGCCAAGGACGCCGCCCAGGTACGCCCGCTGCTGCCGGGCACGGAAGGCTGCGCGGCGCTGGTGACGTCCCGGGTGCGGATGGTGGACCTGGCCGGGGCCCATCTGGTCGACCTGGACGTGATGTCCCCCGACGAGGCGCTGTCCCTGTTCACGAAGATCGTGGGCCAGGAGCGGGTGGCGTCCGAGCGGGAGGCCGCGCTGGACGTCGTCGCGGCCTGCGGTTTCCTGCCGCTGGCGATCCGCATCGCCGCGTCCCGGCTGGCAGCGCGCCGCACCTGGACGGTGTCGGTGCTCGCCGCCAAGCTGGGCGACGAGCGGCGCCGGCTCGATGAGCTGCAGGCCGGCGACCTCGCCGTCAAGGCGACCTTCGAGCTCGGCTACGGCGCCCTGGAGCCCGCCCAGGCACGGGCGTTCCGGCTGCTGGGCCTGGCCGACGGCCCGGACATCTCGCTGGCCGCCGCCTCGGCCGTACTGGATCTGTCCGCGGAGGACACCGAGGACCTCCTTGAGGCCCTCGTCGACACGTCGCTGCTGGAGTCGGCGGCGCCCGGACGCTACCGGTACCACGACCTGGTCCGGCTCTACGCGCGTGCGTGCGCGGAGCGGGACGAGCAGCCGCCGAGTGAGCGGGACGCGGCGTTGTCGCGGCTGCTGGACTTCTATCTGGCCACGGCCGCCGCGGTGTACGCGATCGAGCGGCCCGGCGACCGGCTGGTGGACCAGCTGGCGGACACCACCCATCCGGGGCTCACCTTCGAGGACCGCGAGGGCGCCCGGGACTGGCTCTACACCGAGGCCAACTGCCTGCTGCCGTTCGCCCGCCAGTGCGCCGACCGTCCGCGGGCCCTGCGGCGCGCCGTCGACCTGCTGTGGGCCGCCGTCGACATCTCGGAGTCGGGGGCCAACTCCAAGGAGTACGAGGCCACCGCGCGCACCCTGATGAAGGCCGCCCGGCAGGCCGGCGTGGAGCAGGTCGAGGCCCGTGCGCTCATGACCCTGTCCCACGCGCACCTCGACAGCGGCCGCTTCGACATGGCCGACCAGGAGGCCGAGCAGGTCATCAGCCTCGCCCACCGCGCCGACGACCTGCTGCCGGTCTGCTGGGCCCACAACGCGCGCGGTGTCATCGCCCTATACCAGGGGCGCAACACGGACGGCGAGGAGCACCTCTCCCACGCGATCAGCCACTTCCGCACGCTGGGCGACCGTCCGGGCGAGGCCAGCGCCCTGTGCAACCTGTCCCGGATCCATCTGGCGACCGGTCGCACGGAGAGCGCCGTCTCGCTGGCCCGGGAGGGCATGGAGATCTACGACGCCATGGGCAACTCCATGCGCGGCGCGAACGGCCGTTACGCGCTGGGGATGGCCCTCACCCAGAGCGGGCAGCTCGCGCCCGCGGCCGACCGGCTGCTCGAAGCGCTGGAGGTCTTCCGCGACAGCCGCCAGCGGCTGTGGGAGGGCATGACCCTGTTCCGGCTGGCGGAGGTCGACATCGCCGCGCGGCGCTACGCCCAGGCCGCGGCGAACGCCGAGATGGCGCTGACGGTGCTGCGCGGCATCGGCGGGGAGTGGCGGCGCGGCAACGTCCTCACCGTGCTCGGCCGCGCCCTGTCCGCCGTCGGGCACACCGGGCGCGCCCGGGTCTGCTGGGAGGAAGCCGTCGCCATCTACGACGAGTTGGGCTCACCGGAGGCGGCCGCCGTCCGTGAGCTCCTGGCGCCCGTGCGGGCCGCCTGAGGCGGTCTGCCGCGGCGTTCATCATTCGTTTATCGCCGGGCTCCATCCTCAAGACAGTCGATCCGTCGCGTCGGGGGGCAGACGGGTCGCCAAAGGGGGCCGCGCACCAGCGGATTAGGGTGACGGTCCGACGGGCCCGCCCGGTCGTCCTCGGGGGAATGACCGGGCGGGCCTCGCCAACCCATGGCCGAACAACACCCATTGGAGAGCGAACCATCATGAGCGACGAGCAGACCGTCAAGCCCGAGGACATCCACGCCACGTCCGAGCCCGTCCAGACGGCGACCGCCGACACCAAGAAGGCGACGGACGGCGGCGCCACCACGCAGGGCGACATCCACGCCACCGGGGAGCCCTTGGAGACCAAGGACATCCACGCGACGTCGGAGCCCTTCAAGCCGACCAAGTAGGCCCCGGTCCGGGGGGACCCAAGCCTCATCCCACGGGGATCGGCCGCGGCGGCGCGGAGGGGGAGCCGCCGCGGCCGAGTTGTGTCCCCGCCCCTAGGAGCGCCCCCTCAACTCCCCCTTGACCACCTTCCCGCTCGCGTTGCGCGGCAGTTCCGCGATGAACTCCACCATCCGCGGCACCTTGTAGTTCGCCATCTCCCGCCGTGCCCAGGCGATCAGGTCGTCCCCGGTCAGCACCGCTCCGGGCCGGCGGACCACGAACGCCTTGCCGACCTCGCCCAGCCGTGGATCCGGTACGCCGATCACCGCGACGTCCGTCACCTCCGGATGGAGGCCGAGCATCTGCTCTATCTCCGCCGGGTACGCGTTGAAGCCGCCGACGATGAACATGTCCTTGATGCGGTCGGTGATCCGGAGATTGCCCCCGTCGTCCAGCACCCCCACATCACCCGTGCGCAGCCAGCCGTCCCGCGTCAGCACCTCCGCCGTGGCCGCCGCGTCCTCGTAGTAGCCCCGCATGACGTTGAAGCCGCGGACCAGGACCTCGCCGGGTTCGCCGACCGGCGCCTCGACGCGTACCTCGGTGCCCGGTATCGCCCGTCCCGAGGTCGACGCGATGACCGACGGGTCGTCACCGCGCCGGCACATCGTCACGATGCCGCTGGCCTCCGAGAGGCCGTACGCCGTGAGGACCGTCTCCACACCGAGCTCGCCGCGCAGGCGTTCCACCAGGCGCAACGGGACGACCGCGGCGCCCGTCACCACCAGCCGCAGCGCGGAGAGGTCGTATCCGTCCCGGGCCGGGTGGTCCAGCAGCGACTGGTGCAGCGTCGGCGGGCCCGGCAGCACCGACACCCGTTCCGCCGCGATGTTCGCGAGCGCCGTGCCGACGTTGAACACCGGCTGGGGGATCATCGTCGCGCCCCGCATCAGACAGGCGATCACTCCGGCCTTGTAGCCGAAGGTGTGGAAGAAGGGGTTCACGATGAGATAGCGGTCGCCCTGCCGCAGGCCCGCCAGGTCGCTCCACACCTCGTATGCGCGGAGCGTCTGCGCGTGGGTGATCACCGCGCCCTTCGGGCGGCCCGTCGTGCCGGACGTGAAGACGATGTCCGACGGCCAGGGGCCGGACACGGCCTCCGAAACCGCCCGCACCTCCGCAGCGCCCACCCCGTCGCCGCTCGCCAGGAAGTCCTTCCAGGTGCGGAAGTCGGCGGGGGCGTCGTCCGACAGCACCACCACCTGCTCCAGGTCCGGCAGTCCCGGCCCCTCCGCGACCGCCCGCCGCAGCGACGCCACATACGACGTCCCCAGGAAGGTGCCCGTCACGAACAGCAGCCGCGCCCCGCTCCTGCGCAGCACGTCCGCCGCCTCCCCGCCCTTGAAACGGGTGTTCAGCGGCACCAGCACCGCCCCGGCCGACACCGCGCCCAGTGCCGCCACCATCCAGTCCAGCGAGTTGGGCGCCCAGATGCCGACCCGGTCGCCCGGCTCGACCCCGTTCGCCATGCAGGCCGCCGCCGAACGCTCCACGCGGGCGCCCAGTTCGGCGTACGAGATCCGGGTGCGGCCCTCCACCACCGCCTCGGCGTCCGCGTACCGCTCGGCCGCGGTGCGGACGAGTTGCGGAATGCTGCCCCACTCCAAGTCACCGCGCACGGTACGCCTCCCAACGCCGTAGCTGACTACCTGTCAGATTAGCTGTACCCTGACGGCCTGTCAGCAGCCCTTCAGCAGCATGGAGGTGTGCGCATGGCCGGACTCAAGGACGCCACGGCGATCGTCGGCACAGGTCAGACCCGCTTCGCCAAACACCTCCCCGAGGACGAGAGAACCCTCGCCTGCCGGGCCGTCCTCGCCGCCCTCGACGACGCCGGGATCGCCCCCTCGGAGGTCGACGCCCTCGCCTCCTACACCATGGAGGAGACCGACGAGGTCGAGCTGGCGAAGGCGGTCGGCTTCGGCGACCTCACCTTCTTCAGCAAGGTGGGGTACGGAGGCGGCGGTTCGTGTGCCACCGTCGCCCACCTCGCGGCCGCCATAGCGAGCGGACAGGCCACCGTCGGCGTCGCCTGGCGGTCGCGCAAGCGCGGGTCCGGGCCCCGCCCCTGGACCAACACCGGCGCCCAGCTCCCCACCCCGGCCCAGTGGACCCGCCCCTTCGGCCTGCTCCGGCCCGCCGACGAGATCGCCATGCTCACCCGCCGCTACATGCACGAGTACGGCGCCACCCGGGACCACCTCTTCAACGTCGCCCTCGCCTGCCGCAACCGGGCCAACCAGAACCCGGAAGCGATCATGTACGAACGGCCCCTGACCCGCGAGATGTACATGACCTCCCGCTGGATCAGCGAGCCCCTCTGCCTCTTCGACAACTGCCTGGAGACCGACGGCGCGCTGGCCTGCGTGGTAGTCAGCCGCGAGCGCGCCCGGGACTGCCGGCACACCCCCGTCTACGTCCACTCCGCCGCCCAGGGCCTGCCCGCCCAGCACCACGGCATGGTCAACTACTGGAACGACGACCCGCTCACCGGCCCCGCCTGGACCGCCGCCCGGCATCTGTGGAAGCACGCCGACTTCACCCCACAGGATGTGGACGTCGCCCAGATCTACGACGCGTTCACGGCGCTCATACCGCTCTCGCTGGAGGGGTACGGGTTCTGCGGGAGGGGCGAGGGAGGGGCGTTCACCGAGCAGGGGGCGCTGGAGATCGGCGGGCGGCTGCCCCTCAACACCGGCGGCGGCGGACTCAGCGAGGCCTACGTCCACGGGTTCAACCTCATCAACGAGGGCGTACGGCAACTGCGTGGCACCAGCACCGCCCAGGTCCCCGGCGCCGCCACCTGTCTCGTCACCGCCGGCGAAGGCGTCCCCACCTCCGCGCTGCTCCTGAGGAGTTGACCGAACGATGCTCTCCCCCCTCACCGACCCCGACGGCGCCCCCTTCTGGCAGTACGCCGCCCAGGGCGAACTCCGCGTCCAGACCTGCGCCGACTGCACAGAACCCCGCTTCCCGCCCCGCCCCTGCTGCCCGCACTGCCAGTCCTTCGCGAGCGAGTGGCACCGGGTGTCCGGCCATGGCCGGATCTGGTCCTACGTCGTCCCGCACCCGCCCCTGCTGCCCGAGTACGCCGCCCAGGCCCCGTACAACGTCGTGGTCGTCGAACTCGCCGACGCGCCCCGCATCCGCCTGGTCGGGAACCTCGTCACCGGCCCCGACGCGCCCCTGAACTCCCTCCCCCCGGACCGGATCCGCATCGGCGCCAAGGTCCAGGCCGTGTTCAGCGGCACCGGGCTTCCGCAGTGGGTCCTGGAGCGCCCGTGAACCTCGCCGTCACCGCCGACAAGGACACCGGCGTCGCCGTCGTCACCCTCGACCGGCCCGAGCGTCTGAACGCCATCGACCTCGCGATGCGGGACGAACTCATCGCGACCTGGCGGGAGTTGCGGTTCGACGACACCGTACGGGCCGTCGTGCTCACCGGCGCCGGACGGCGGGCGTTCTGTACGGGCCTCGACCGGGAGGCCGTGGTCCCGCAGCCCAGCTCGCCGTACATGCAGGACGATCCGCTGCTCCGGGTCGGGCCGAAGTCCAATGACCTGTGGAAGCCCGTCGTCGCCGCCGTGACGGGCATGGCCTGCGGCGGCGCCTTCTATCTGCTCGGCGAGGCGGACTTCCTGGTCGCCGACCCGACCGCGACCTTCTTCGACCCGCACACCACCTACGGCATGGTCAGCGCCTACGAGTCGATGCTCATGGCGCTGCGGATGCCGCACGGGGAGGCCGCGCGGACGGCGCTCATGGGGAGCGCGGAGAGGATGTCGGCGCGGCGGGCCCTGGAGATCGGGCTGGTCTCCGAACTCACCGAGGCCGGCGGGGCGTTGGCGGCCGCCATCGGCTGCGCGACCGTCATCGCCGGGTATCCGACGCAGGCAGTGCAGGGGACCGTACGGGCCCTGTGGGCGGCCAGGGAGGCCGCCCTCGACCGGGCGTTCGCTCAGGCGCCGCACCTGATCGCGCTCGGGAACCTGCCGGGCGAGCAGCAGGGCGAGCTGTTCCGGGCGCGGCGCCGCGAGTACCGGATCCGGTGAGCTACTGCGCCGTCCGCGTCACGTCGACCAGAACGCAGCTCACATCGCTCGTGGCCTCGCCGGCCTCCGCGACGTACGTGGCGGTGACGTCCAGCGTGTCGGTGGAGTTCGGCGAGACGTACGGGATGGTGGACTTGCTGGTGCGCAGGGGCGTGCCGTCGGCCTCCCGGAAGGCCACGCCGAACTCGTAGGTGTACGTCGTGACCGTGCTGGTGTTGCCGGCCTTGACCCGGGCGACGACACCCCGGGTCTCGTCGTACACGCAGCTCTCGATCTCCACGTCCGAGGTGGGCACGGCGGATTCCGTCGCACCGCCGGAGCCGCCCGAGGTCGAGTAGTCGTCGTCATCGTCGTCGTAGTGGGTGCTGCCGCCCGTCGTCCCGCCCGAACTGCTCGACGAGCTGCTGGAGTTCGAGCTGTCGTCGCACCCGCCCCCGTGCGAGCGCCGCGCTCCGGTCAGGGCGACCACCACACAGACGGACACGGCCACAGCGCGGACATGGCGAAGCTTCACGTCGTTCAACCCCCGAAATTTTCCTGCGAACCCGTTGCTCTGATCGTGAGCACGTCAGGCTAGCAGCGGCCGCATGGCGGCAATCGCTTACCGGGCGTAGCGTCTCGTGTAAGAGCGGTGAAGACGGTCGCTCTTGCTGGGACGGCCGCCGTCCGGACCCCTTCCGTGCGCCGGTACGACGGCCGTCACACCCTTGACTTACGCGCCGCGGGCCGTGGCCGTGCCCTTCTCCGCGTCCAGTGCGTACACACAGCGGTCCTTGCTGCACGCGTACACGACGCCGTCCTTCACCACCGGGGAGCCGGTGATCTCGCCGCCGGTCGCGAGTTTCCAGCGCAGCCGGCCGTCATCGGCCTTCAGGGTGTAGAGCAGGTGGTCGGTGGAGCCGAAGTGGATCCGGCCCTCCGCGACCGCGGGCGCGCCCACGATGTCGCCGCCCGCCTGGAAGCGCCACTTCGGCGTCCCGGTGACCGCGTCCAGCGTGTACAGGCCCTTGCCGCTGCCGACGTGCACATGGCCCCCGGCCACCAGCACCGGTTCGATCGAGGACCGGGACTCGGTGGCGATGCGCCAGCGGTCGCGGCCGTCGGTGGCGTCCAGGGCGTACACCGTGCCGAGGTAGTCGGCGAGGTACACGCCGCCGCCGGTCACCGCGGGGCCCGGCACGAAGGCCGGCGGACACAGGAAGACGGCGGGCGCCTCGAAGTGCCAGCGGACGTGCCCGCCGGCCACGTCCAGCGCGAGGACGCGGGTCCCGGCCGAGACGTACACGAAGCCGTCCGGCGCCTGCGCCACCCGCACCGGTACGCCCCCGCAGGAGGCCGCGTCGCCGATGGGGTACGACCAGCGCTCGTCGCCCGTGCGGGCGTCCAGGGCGCGCAGCCGGGCGTCCTGCCAGACGTACACGGTGCCGTCGAACAGCGCCGGTCCGGCCTCCGGGGACTCGAAGTCGGTCTGCGCCCCGGTGATCTCCCACAGCTTCTGCCCATTGGAGGCCTCCCAGGCCTGGACGCCGCCACCGCGGGTGCCGGTGACGACCGTGCCCCGCTCGGCCTTGAGGGAGTACACCCAGGCGTCCGTCTGGAGCCGCCACAGGTCGGCGCCCTCGCGGCAGTCCAGGGCGAACAGGGTGGGGCCGTCGGAGGCGTGGATACGGCCGTCCGAGACCGCCATCGACCAGGCCACGTCCCGCGTCTTGAAGCGACGGCGGCCGGTGGCCACGTCCAGGGCGTGCACCTCGAAGGAGGTGACGTAGACGAGGTCGTCGGCGACGGACGGGGTGCCCCATACGTCGTTCGACATGCGGAAACGCCAGGGCCGCCAGCCGGCCGTCGGCTCCGGGGGCGCGGCCGGCACCGCCGGTACGGCAGGGCCCACGGCGGGGTCGGCGCCGTTGACGCCGGGGCGGGGCCTGGACCAGGAGGCGACGAGGCCGGCCTCCGGCGGCGGGGCCTGCATCGCGGCGGCGCGGGCGTCGGAGACCCGGGGGCCGGGGCCGATCGGGACCGCGGCGCCGGCCAGGCGGACGGGGCCGGTGTCGGGGGCGCCGACCGGGACGGGCGCGGGCTGCGCGCCCGGGACCACCGGGTCGTGCGAGGGCGGGGGCGGGACGGGTCCGGGCGCGGGGGCGGCGATACGGCCCCCGCTGCGGCCGGAGGACGACGAGGGCTTCGCCGCCGGGCGGCCGCCGCGCCGCGTCTCGATCAGGCCGACCGCCCGCTCGGGCAGCCACGCCGACGCCGTACCGCTGTCGTCGGAGCCGGAGCCGAAGAGGTGCGGGGCCAGCTGGGACTGGAGGTCTGCCGGGTTGGGGCGGGCCGTGGCCTCCATCTGCATCAGGGACTCGATGAGCGGGCGCAGCTCGTCCGGGAGGCCTTCGAGGTCCGGGCCTTCGCGCAGCAGCATGAAGACGGTCTCGACCGGGTTGGCGCCGTGGAACGGGGGGTGTCCGGTGGCGGCGAACACCAGCATCGAGCCCAGCGAGAAGACATCGCTCGCGCCGGTCACGCTGCGGGAGTCCTTCGCCTGCTCCGGGGACATGTAGGCGGGCGTGCCGACCGCGACGTTGGTCATCGTCAAACGGGTGTTCGAAACGCCGGACGCGATACCGAAGTCGATGACGCGGGGGCCGTCCTCGACGACGAGCACGTTGGAGGGCTTGAGGTCACGGTGGACGAGCCCCGCGCCGTGGATCGACTGGAGGGCCTCCGCCACACCTGCCGCCAGCCAGCGCACCGCCTGGGCCGGGAGCGGCCCGCACTCGTTCACTATCTCTTCGAGGGAGGGCGCCGGGACATACGCGGTGGCCAGCCACGGCACGGCCGCACGCGGGTCGGCGTCGACGACGGCCGCCGTGTAGAAGCCGGAGACCGCGCGGGCCGCCTCCACCTCACGCGTGAAGCGGACGCGGAACAGCTGGTCCTCGGCGAGCTCCGTACGGACCGTCTTGATCGCCACGCGACGGCCCGAAGCCGAGCGCGCGAGATAGACCAGCCCCATGCCGCCGGCACCCAGCCGTCCGAGTACCTCGAACGGCCCGATCCTGCGCGGATCGTGCTGCGTCAGCTGATCCACCACTCTGCCTGCCACCTCCCCGTACGGGCCCCGTCACCCGCATGTGTACGCGACCCCGTGCAGCGTCTCACCACCGGCACCGCCTTGGCGGCACGCACCCCGATTCTTCCTGTCCGAAGGCGTGGTTGCGAACCCGAGGGCGGAACGGGGTGTCTTGGGACAAAACCACACTCCGGCACTCACGGATAGCGACGGTTCGCATAGTGGGACGCCCTATCCACTGGAGGAAGACGCCTGAACCACCGGAGGTAAGGCGGCGGTAAGAGTGCGCTCAGCGCTCCAGGACCGCGAACGACGCCCCCTGGTTGTCGATGACCACGGCGACCGTGCCGTACGACGTTTCGAAGGGCGGCACCTGCACGCGCCCGCCGAGCCGGTTCACCGTGCCGAGGGCCTCGATGCAGGACGCCACCCGGAAGTGGACGACGAAATGGGGCGGCATCATCGCCGAGAAGACCTCGGAGACGGACGAGCGGCCGAAGTCGGGCTTGGCGTCCGGCCCGAACAGGGCGTCCTGGAAGAGGCTGCCGTAGAACTGGTTGGCAACCTCGGTGTCCCGGGCATAGAGCTGGACCCAGGCGAAGGTGCCGGTCTCGTGCCGCCGGCCGAAGCCCTGGTGGCCGTCCCCCTGCCAGAGTGCGAAGACGGCGCCCTCGGCGTCGGTGACCAGCGCGGCGGCGCCCAGCCCGTCCCCGATCGCCACGGGCGGGATGACCACCTGCCCGCCGGCCCCGCGGATCCGCCGCCCCAGCGCCTGGGCGTCCGGGGTGGCGAAGTACACCGTCCACACGGACGGCAGCCGCCCGTCCGCCTTACGGGCGAGCGCGGCGACGCGGTCACCGTCCAGCCGGGCCCATACGGTGGAGTCGTACGCCTCCTCGAAGTCCCACCCGAAGAGCTCACCGTAGAACCGCTTGCCCGCCTCCACGTCGGGAAGCTGTGCGTCCACCCAGCACGGAACGCCCTCCGCGTATCCCGTTCCGTTCCCGGATGCCCTGTTTTCGGCCATGCCGCCAAAGTAACGGCGTCTCACGCAACCCGCAGACCAGGCACACCAGCCTCGCGCTCCCCGTGCACCCCATTTGCAGTCGGCCGAATCGCGCCCCGATCACGCCTCGGTAAGCTGACGGCATGACAGGACAAGTGCGTACCGTCGACGGCCGCGTGGCCGGTCGGCGTGGGCAGGCGACCCGGCAGAAGCTGCTCGACTGCCTCAGCGAGATGCTCAGCTCCTCCCCTTACCGGGACGTCAAAGTCATCGATGTGGCCCGGAAGGCGGGGACTTCACCCGCGACCTTCTACCAGTACTTCCCGGACGTCGAGGGCGCCGTCCTGGAGATCGCCGAGCAAATGGCCACCGAGGGCGCCGGGTTGACCGAGCTCGTGGAGGGCCGCAGCTGGGTCGGCAAGGCGGGCTGGCAGACCGCACAGGAACTCGTCGACGGATTCCTGGACTTCTGGCGCCGCAACGACGCGATCCTCAGGGTGGTCGACCTGGGCGCGTCCGAGGGCGACAAACGGTTCTACAAGATCCGTATGAAGATCCTGAACTCCGTCAACAACTCCCTTGCGGAATCCGTCACTCAGCTGCAGGCCAAGGGCAAGGTCGACAAGGACGTCAACCCGGCCGCGGTCGCGGGTTCGATCGTCGCGATGCTCGCGGCGGTGGCCTCGCACCAGAAGGGTTTCCAGACCTGGGGCGTCAAGCAGGCCGAACTCAAGCCGAACCTCGCGCTGTTGGTGCATCTGGGTGTGACCGGCAAGAAGCCGACGAAGTAACCGCGCTCAAGTCCTGTCTCGCAGGCGGTGGTCCATGCGCGTGGGCCGCCGCCTGCTGCCCGTTCACGGCACCCAGGGCCTGCCGTGGCGTCACGCCGGCAGCGGCCGGTCCCGCACCACATGCTTCATCACCAGCGTCGACGTCAGCCGCTGCACGCCCGGCAGCGTGGCCAGCCGGTCGTCGTACAGCCGCTGATAGGCGGTGAGGTCGGCGGCGACGATCCGCAGCAGATAGTCCGGTTCCCCGAACAGCCGCTGCGCCTCCAGCACCTCCGCGACCTCGCCGATGGCCCGCTCGAACTCGGCGACGGTGTCCCGGTCCTCCTGCCGCATGGAGACGAAGACCAGCGCCTCGAAGTTCAGCCCGACGGCGGCCGGCTCCACGACGGCCCGGTATCCGCTGATGGCGCCGGCCCGCTCCAGCTCCCGCAGCCGGCGGTGGCACGGCGAGACGCTGAGCCGCACCCGCGCGGCCAGCTCGGTCACGGTCAGCCGCCCGTCCTGCTGCAGCTCGGCAAGAATCTTTCTGTCCACGTCGTCCATGAGGAAGATCTTCCCTCACAGAGGCCGATCATGGGCAAACTTCGACAACACTTTCGAGCCATTCCCGCCTAATGTCGCCACCATGGACTCCGGACTGCTCATTTCCTTCCTCGCCATCGACCTGCTGCTCGTCTGCGTGCCGGGCGCCGACTGGGCGTATGCGATATCCGCCGGGCTGCGCGACCGCACGCCGGTGACGGCGGTGGCGGGTCTGGTCACCGGGTACGCGCTGCACACGGTCCTCGCGGTGGCCGGTCTTGCGGTGCTGGTCGCGGGCGAGCCGGCGCTGCTGACGGCGCTGACGGCCGCCGGCGCCGCGTATCTGGTGTGGCTGGGCTGGGGAGTGCTGCGCCGTCCGGGCACGCCGGGGGCGGCCGAGGAGACGGTGTCCACGAGCCCCTCCCGCGCCTTTCTCCGGGGTGCCACGATCAGCGGGCTGAACCCCAAGGGCCTGCTGCTCTACCTCTCGGTGCTGCCGCAGTTCCTGGTGACGAAGGGCGACCATCTGCCGGTCCCCGCCCAGACCGCCGTACTCGGCCTGCTCCACATGGCGTGCTGCGCCGCCGTCTACCTCACGGTGGGCCTCGCGGCCCGCGCGGTCCTGGGCGCCCGCCCGGCGGCGGCCCGGGCGGTCGCGCGCACATCGGGGGCGGCGATGCTGGGCATCGGCGCGTTCCTGCTGGTCCAGCGCCTGGCGACGCTGTAGCGCCCGGCCGTCGACGGCCCGCTCCCGAGCCCCCTCACCGCCGCACGATCCGGAACAGCCGGATCTCCCGCTCCACCCGTGCCTGGTACGTCGCGTACGGCGGCCAGAACCCCAGCGCCGTCTTCCATACGGCCGCCCGCTCCTCCCCCTCCAGCAGCCGGGCCGTGACCGGGATGTCCCGTCCCTTCCAGCTGACCTCGGCGTCGGGACGGGCGAGGAGGTTGTGGGTCCAGGCGGGGTGGCCGGGGCGGCCGAAGTTGGAGCCGACGAGGATCCAGGAGCGGCCGTCCTCCTCGGGCATACAGGCGAGCGGCGTACGGCGGGGCAGTCCGCTGCGGGCGCCGGTCGAGGTCAGGATCACCCCGGGCAGCATCTGCGCGCTGAGCAGCACCTTGCCCCGTGTGAGCCGGTGTACGGCACGGTCGAGCACGGGGATGACATGAGGGGCGACCTTGGCGAAGCCCCGCGTCGAGGACACCTTCCGCACCACTCGCACGACCACCGGCACCCTGATCACACCGCCACCTCCCGCGCATCCGCCCCGGTCGCCTCGAAGAGCCGCGCCGCGTCGGCGGCGTGTGCCCGCAGCCGGTGCACCGGCCCGAACAGCAGCTCGTCCCCGGCGGCCCTCTTGAAGTACAGGTGCGCCTCATGCTCCCAGGTGAAACCGATGCCGCCGTGCAACTGGATCCCCTCGGCCGCCGCCGTCCGCAGCGCCTCCAGCGCCTGCGCGAGGGCGAGCCCGCCGACCCGCTCCCCGTGCGGGTTGGCCCACGCCGCGTAGTAGGCGGCCGAGCGAGCCGCCTGCACCCCCACATACACGTCCGCCAGCCGGTGCTTCACCGCCTGGAAGGACCCGATCGCCCGCCCGAACTGCTCCCGCTGCCCGACGTACTCCACGGTCCGCTCCAGTGCCCGGTCGGCGGCCCCCACGGCCTCACAGGCGAGCACGGCGGCGACCCGGTCCCCGGCATCGGCGAGCGCGCCCAGCACATCCGCGCCCTCCTCCCCCAGCAACTCGGCCTCCACGTCCCGCAGTTGCACACGCGCCTGCGACCGGGTGGCATCCAGTGCGGTCTGCCGTACGCATACGACCCCGGCGGCATCCCCCTCCACCAGGAACAGCAGCGTCCGCGACCGGGCGAACCCCCCGGCGTGCGCGGCGACCACCAGCAGCCCCGCGCTGTGCCCGTCCAGCACCTGGTCGACCTGCCCGTACAGCCGCCAGCCCGCCGCCACCCGCCGCGCCTGCACGCCCCCGGCGCGGCCGCCGCCGGCCCAGTCGCCCCCGTTGTCGCCGGTCAGGGCGAGGGCGGCGGCGAGGGCGGTGCCGGGGACGGCGAGGGCGGCGGTGAGCGCGCCGGAGGCGATGCGGGGCAGCAGTGCGCCGCGCTGGTCCTCGGTGCCGAGGGCGGCGATCAGGGGCGCCGCGAGCACGGCGGTGGCGAACAGCGGGGTCGGGGCCAGGGCCCGGCCCACCTCCTCGCAGGCCAGGGCGAGTTCGGTCGCCGAGCAGCCGACGCCGCCGTACGCCTCGGGCAGGGCCAGTCCGGGCAGGCCGAGCTGTTCGGCGAGGGCGGTCCACAGGGCCGGGTCGTGTCCGGCGGGGGTGTCGAGGGCCGCGCGCAGCTCGTGCGGGCCGTACCGGTCGCGGAGCAGCTCGCTCAGGGCGCGGCGGATCTCGTCCTGCTCGGGAGTGAAGCTGGCGTCCATGGCTCTTCCTCCGGCTCTTCCCTCCAGATCTGACGGGCCGTCATATTAGGAGGGCCGCAACGAGATGCACAGAGGTTTGGACGCACGGGGGTTGGACGCACAGAGGTTGGAGGCCTCGCATGACTGCCGGAAGCCGGAAAGTCGCCGTGGTCGGCGTGGGCCTGTCCGACTGCGGTCGGGTGGACGACGCGACCCCGTACGCCCTGCACGCCCAGGCCGCCTGCCGCGCGCTGGCCGACTCGGGGCTGGGCCGCGAGGTGGTGGACGGCTTCGCGTCCGCCGGTCTCGGCACCCTCGCGCCGGTCGAGGTGGCCGAGTACCTGGGCCTGCGCCCGACCTGGGTCGACTCCACTTCGGTCGGCGGCTCGACCTGGGAGGTCATGGCGGCACACGCGGCGGACGCGATATCCGCCGGACACGCGAACGCCGTACTCCTGGTCTACGGCTCGACGGCCCGGGCGGACATCAAGGCGGGCCGCCGCACGGGCAACCTGTCCTTCGGCTCCCGGGGCCCGCTGCAGTTCGAGGTCCCCTACGGCCACACCCTCATCGCGAAGTACGCCATGGCGGCCCGCCGTCACATGCTCGAACACGGCACGACGATCGAGCAGTTGGCGGAGGTGGCGGTCCAGGCGCGGGCGAACGCCGCCCTGAACCCGGAGGCGATGTTCCGCGACCCGATCACGGTCGACGACGTCCTGTCCGGCCCGATGATCGCGGACCCCTTCACCAAGCTGCACTGCTGCATCCGCTCCGACGGCGGGGCGGCGGTGCTGCTGGCCGCCGAGGAGTTCGTGCGGGACTGCCGTACCGCACCCGTGTGGATCCTCGGCACCGGGGAGCACGTCTCGCACGCCGCGATGTCCGAGTGGCCCGACTTCACCACCGGTCCGGCGGCGGTCAGCGGACGGCTCGCCTTCGAGCGGGCCGGGGTGCGGCCGGAGGAGATCGACTTCGCGGAGCTCTACGACGCGTTCACGTACATGACCCTGGTGACCCTGGAGGACCTCGGCTTCTGCGGGAAGGGCGAGGGCGGGGCGTTCGTGGAGAAGGGGCGGCTGCTGGTGCGGGGCGGTGAGCTGCCGGTGAACACGGACGGCGGCGGGCTGTCCGCCCAGCACCCCGGGATGCGGGGGCTGTTCCTGCTGGTGGAGGCCGTACGGCAGCTGCGCGGCGAGGGCGGGGAGCGTCAGGTGTGGGGGCGGGGCGGGCGCGGTGAGCGGGGGGAGCGCGGGGAACTGCCGCGGCTGGGGGTGGCTTCGGCCACCGGGGGATGGTTCTGCTCGTCGGGGACGTTGGTGCTGGGGAGGGACTGAGACACGATCGTCGACCCGACCGGGAGGAACAGGCATGGCACTGACCCGCGAGGAGCGTGAAGAGTTCCTGGCCGAACCCCATATCGCCGCGCTGGCCGTCGACGCGGGCGCGGGGCGCGCACCGCTGACCGTGCCGATCTGGTACCAGTACGAACCCGGCGGCGACGTATGGATCATGACGGGACTGGACTCCCGGAAGAACCGGCTGATCCAGCCGGCGGGACGGTTCGCCCTGATGGTCGACCGGCTCGAACCCACGATCCGGTACGTGTCGGTCGAGGGCCCGGTCGTCAGCACGGCGCCCGCCACGATCGAACAGCTCCGGGAGGTCTCGGCCCGCTATCTCCCGGCCGACAAGGTCGACGGCTATGTCGACTTCGCCTGGAAGAACCACGGCGAGCAGGTCATCATCCACATGCGTCCCGAGCGATGGGTGTCATCGGACCTCGGTCAGGTGTGAGCCTGCACCGCACGGGACAATCGGGGCATGGGAACGGATCTTCATGACCTGCTGAGGTCGCTGCGCGTCTGGGACGTCGACCTGCCCGCCTTCGACCCGGCGGCCGCGCCCGCCGACCCGCTGGCCCTCTTCACGGCCTGGTTCGCCGAGGCCGTGGCCGCCGGGCAGGTGGAGCCGCACACGATGTCCCTCGCCACGGCGGACGAGGAGGGCCGGCCGGACGTACGGACCGTGATGCTGCACGGCGCCGACCCGTCCGGCTGGTCCTTCGCCACGCACGTCGGCAGCCGCAAGGGCCGCCAGCTCGCCGCCCGCCCGCATGCGGCCCTCGGCTTCTACTGGCCGGCGCAGGGCCGTCAGGTGCGGGTGCGCGGCCCGGTCACGGCAGCCCCGTCCACCGAGTCCCAGGCCGATCTGCACGCCCGCTCGACCGGCGCGCTGGCCGCCGCCCTGACCGGCCGCCAGAGCGAAGCCCTCTCCTCCCTTGAGGAGTTGAGGCGCGAGTCCCAGGCGTCCTGGGACCGCGCCCAGCGCGAACCCGACGCCCCGGTCCCGTCCTGGACCCTCTACCGCCTGCGCCCCGACGAGGTCGAGTTCTTCCAGGGCGACGCGGCCCGGCGCCATGTGCGGCTCGTGTATCGCCGTACGGACGAGGGGTGGGCGAAGGGACTGCTGTGGCCCTAGGGGGTGTTGTTGAAAGTCCCGCACAGCACCCCCTAGCCCGGTGACGTGCCGGGGCGGATCGGTCGTGCGCTACCGCCGGTCGGCGGTCAGCCCCGGCAGACCCGGAGGCGTCGGCAGCGGGAGCGGGTTGGCGCCGGTGCGCTCGCGTGCGGCCGGGGCGGCCTGGCAGGTCGCGTCCTGCGCCGGCAGCCTGCCGGTGGTCAGGTAGGCCGTGGCCGTCTTGTCCGCGCACGACTTGGTGCCGTAGACGCCGTGCCCGACACCTCCGAGGACCGTGACCATCTTCGCGCCCTTCATGACCCTGCGCATGCCCTGGCCGCTGGCCAACGGGGTCTGGGAGTCCCATTCGTTCTGCAGGATCAGCGCGCCGACCTTGTTGTCGATCCGGGTGGCGGGCTCACCGCCGTTCTTCTTCCAGAACGCGCACGGCTTGATGTTGGACGCGATGTCGCCGTACAGCGGGTACCTGCCCTTGTCCCGGATCGCGTCGGCGCGGTACTGCTCGGGATCGCGCGGCCAGTTGCGGGTGTCGGCGCAGACGACGGTCCAGAAGCCGGCGGTGCCGTTGTCCCCGGGCACGGCGCGTCCGAACGACGGCGGAACCGGCGTCGGCGTCCCGGACTCCCGGTGACCGGACGGGCGGCTGCCCGCGGCGGCCTTCTTCAGCTCGACGATCGGCTCGGCGGCTTCGCGCACACTGAAGAACGTGGCACGGCTGCCGGAACGGATGTCGGCCCCGGTCAGCTTGGTCCCGTCGAGGTCGATCGGCTTGCGGTCGGCCTGGGCGACCAGGTCGTAGAAGGTCTTGCGGACCGCCTCGGGAGTCGCTCCCAGCTTGTACGTGGAGTTGCGCTCGGCGGTCCACTCGGTCCACCTGGTGAAGGCGGGCTCGGTGCCCTCCGCCCAGATCTGGATCATGCCGCGCCAGATCCGCGCCGGGTCGACGGCGCTGTCCAGCACGATGCGGTCGGAGTGCTTGGGGAACATCTGCGTGTAGACCGCGCCGAGGTAGGTGCCGTACGAGTACCCCAGATAGGAGATCTTCTTCTCGCCGAGCACGGCACGGATCACGTCCATGTCCCGGGCGGTGTTGCGGGTGGTGATGTGGCGCAGCTTGTCGCCCTGCTTGGCGTGGCACTTCTCGGCGAGGGTGCGTGCCCACTTCACGTCCTTGGCGAACGTCTCGGGCTTGTACGCCCGTTCCCCGTTCTCTTCCGCGGACGTCAGACCGCAGCCGACGGGAGAGCTCTCGCCCATGCCTCGCGGGTCGAAGCCGATGAGGTCGTACCTGTTCTTCACGGACTTCGGCAGCTCGCCCGCCAGTTGCTGCGGCATGTCGAGCCCCGGACCGCCCGGTCCACCCGGGTTGAGCAGGAGCACACCGCGACGCTCTCTCTCGCTGCTCGCCTTCACCCTCGATATCGCGAGATCGAGCTTCTTGCCGCCGGGGCGGCTGTAGTCGAGAGGCACTTTGATCGTGGCGCACTGGAAGGTGACCGGCATCGATCTGTCACAGCGATGCCATGCCGGCTTCTGCTGAAGGTACTGGCTCAGGGGATTCGCCGCGGCGGATGCCGTGGCCGGCGCGAGTGCGGGTATCAGGGCGGCGACGGCACTGGCCGCCAGGAAGGGCGCTATTCGGCTGCTGCGCACGTGGGAAGGGTCCGTCCTCGGGATGGGTGCGGATGAGACGCACCCACCCTTTCGAGTAGCGGAGTTGAGCGAATCCATCAATGAGACAGGATTGATCCGACCGCGGACGGACCGAGAGGCATGCCGGATGGTCCCGAAGTCGGACAACCGCACCCGGCTCCGCGCCGTCTTGCTCAAGTGGACTTCGTCAGGGCTCGGCGACGGCCGGCTTGGTCACATGACCCGTCGGGCAGTGCCTAGAAGCCCCGGGCGCCCCGGAAGTCGTACGCCGTGAAGTCGGCCACCGGCCGGTACCCGATGCGCTGGTAGAGGCTGTTGCTGGTCGGGTTGGACAGGTCCGTGAAGAGCAGTACCTCGCGTACCCCGGAGGTGAGCACGGACCGGCTGACCGCTGCGGTGACCGCGCCCGCGTAGCCGCGCCTGCGCAGGTGGGCCGGGGTGTAGACGGGTGCGACCCGGACCTGGCCGGCGACGGTCCGGGTCACGCCGGCCATGGAGAGCGGCGTGCCGTCCTCGCTCTCCCAGAAGGTGGTGCCTCCGTAGGCGATGCGCGAGTCGGCCCAGGCGGCGGCATCGCGGGCGGCGTGATCGCCGACGGAGTCGTTGAACTCCCCGTACCAGCGGATCAGTTGCTCCCGGTCCTCCTTGCCGGCGACCCGGGCCCGGCCCGCCGGGAGGGGGTGCGGGGCGGTCAGGTTCCCCAGCCGGTACAGCCGTTGGCGCTGGCTGACGATGTTCCGGCCGCCCGTGTGCCGGCGCCAGGCGGCAGCGAAGGCCTCGGCGGTGTCATGGGCCGCGATGACGCCCGGGACCGATTGGCCGAGGGCTATCAGATGGGCGGCGAGCGAGTCGGCCTCGTCGGGGCCCAGCGGGGTGACGTTCAGCCGGAAGGGCGGGGTGCGGAAGTAGGCGGCTCGCACCTGCCCGCCCAACTCCAGCACACCGAAGACGGGCGGTTCGTCGCCGTACGCGCGCAGTCCGCTCGTGCGCAGTGTCTCGGTCACCGTCAGGGCGACGGTGTGCAGATCGGGGCGGGAGCGCAGGAAGCTTCCGGCGTGGGCGAGGAAGCCGGTGAGATCCTGGGTGCAGTACCAGTCGTCCGGGCGCATACCTCATGATCCCGCGCCCGGGCGGGGGTTGTGCACCCTTTTCCGTCGCGGACACGAAGCCGACACAAGACCCCACTCTCAGGCGGGGGTTGAGAGGCTCCGGGTTCACGGCCCGCGTGGCCTACAGGTTGACGTCCGGATCGGTCGCGAGCCGCGCGTGCAGATGCACGTCCCGGTACGCGTCCTGCCGCTCCGCCTCCCACATCGCGTCCCGCAGGGTCCCCTCGGGGGTGAACCCGCACCGCTCGGCGATACGGCAGGAGGAGTCGTGTCCGACGGCGTGACCGAGTTCCAGTCGGTGCAGCCCCAGGCCCGTGCCCGAACCCGGTTCGGTGAGGGCCCAGCGGGCGGTGAGGGCGAGGGCGTGTGTGGCGACGCGCCTGCCGCGGGCCTCGGGGAGGATCCAGTAGCCGACGCGGGCGGAGCTCATCAGCCGGTCGATGAGGTTGACGCCGACGTGCCCGAGGGGTGCGCCGGTCGCCGCGTCGGTGACGCAGTACGACGCCGCCGTGCCCTGCGCCGAGTTACGCGCCGCGTCCCGCAGGGACTCCCGGGCACTGTCGAGGTCCGTGGTGATCTTCAGCGGGGTGTTCCAGCGCCGGAACTCCGGGTCGGTGCGCCCCCGGAACCATGCCTCTGCGTCGACCTCGGATTCCGCGTCCCAGGGACGCAGGCGCAGACCGTTGCCGTGCAGGTCGGGGACGGGGTGGACGGGAGGTCGTATGTCGGTGTGTGCCATGCGGTCATTGAAACCCGCCTCGGTCACCCGCGGGCCGGAACACCGGAACCCCGTCCCGGAAGACGACCTCCAGCTCCATCCCGGCCCGCAGTTCCCCGGCGTCCGCGCACTCCACGACCTCGGTCATCATCCGCGGCCCCTCGGCGAGATCGACGACGGCGGCGACGTACGGTGTCCGCTCCCCGAAGGGCGGCAGGTCGTTGCGGTGGACGACGGACCAGGTGTAGAGGGTGGCCCGGCCGCTCGCGGGCTGCCAGGTCACGTCCTCGCTCCAGCAGTGGGGGCAGAACTCGCGGGGGTAGTGGTGGGCGCGGCCGCAGGTGGCGCACCGGCGGACGAGGAGGCTTCCGTTTGCCGCCGCGTCCCAGTAGGTGCGGGTGAAGGCGTCGGCTTCCGGGATGTCGTATCGCCGGTCGGCCATCAGAACAGCCCCAGCGCGCTGTCCATCGACCAGGACTGCCATGACATCCCGAACAGCGCGACCAGGGAGATCAGGGCCATCATCGAGTTCTGCCCCTGCTCGGCCCAGTCGTGGATCATCAGGGCGAAGTAGAGGACGTTGAGCAGCAGCCCACCGACGAGGGCCAGCGGGGTCAGGAACCCGAGGACGAGCCCGAGGCCGAGGGCCAGCTCCGCGTACAGGACGACGTACGCCATGGTCCGTGGCCGTGGCTTCACGACGACCTCGAAGCCGGAGCGTACGGCGTTCCAGCGGTGCTTGGCCGCGACGTCCGCCGCCCAGGAGATCCCCGCACCCTCGAACCAGCTCTTCTTGTCCTTGTGCCGCCAGCTCTCCAGCCACCACAGCCCGAGGCCTATCCGGAGCACGGCCAGCCATTCCGCACCTGTGAGCCAGATCGCGTCCATGGATCTGACGGTACGTCAGATCAGAGGGGACTGACAATCGCCTGTGCGTCCCTGATGAATCCGACAGAATCGCCAGGATCAGCGGCTACAAGGGCAAGCGGGCCAAGTAGGCCCCGCCCCGCGTGTCATGCCCGCACTCAGGCCGCCGGCTTCGCGGCGCCGATCGCGGGCAAGGGGCCGACGGCCACCAGGGCTGTCAGACCGCCGGTCACTCCGAAGGTGCCCATCATGATCATGGCCACGCCGATCCCGAACATGCCGGTGACGTCGTCCGACCAGTCGTAGTAGGCGGCGACGGTCAGACCGACCGTGGTGCCGAGCACGGCCCCCACGTCGTACCGCCGGGATGCCGCCCAGTACACCGGCACCAGCAGCGTCACCACCAGCCCGATCACCTGCCACGCCGCGTACGGGCCGGTCGTCGAACCGTCGGGATGCACGTCGTACTGCTGGTCCCAGCCCAGCCAGGCGGCCCACCCCGCCATCGACAGTCCGGCCAGCACGAGGATCGACACCAGCTGGGGAACGGGTTTCTGCAGTCCTTGACTCATGGTCCCAGCGTTCTCGTCCCGCCCCTTCTCCGGCCAGAGCGCGGGTACTCAGTTCCATCCGAGTACATCCGAGTACATGAGTCGGGCTCAGGACATGGCACACACGCTCAAGGGTGCTGCGACGTCACTGCGAGCCGTCCAGTCCCATGAGGACCGAGTACGCCGACTCGGCCCGGCGTGCCGGGGCGGCGTCGGCGCGTGCGTGGTCCAGGAAGCTCTGGGTCCCGCCGTGGTGGAGGACCATGCCGTCCTTCATGAGGGTGACGGTGTCGGCTTCGTCGGCCAGGTCGGCGATGTCATGCGTCGACATGAGCACCGGGGTCTTCGCCGCGACCTCCCGCAGCACGTCACGGAAGACCGTGCGCTGGTGCGGGTCGAGCCCGGCCGTCGGCTCGTCCAGCAGGATCACGCGGGCGTCATGGGCCAGGGCGCAGGCGATGCCGACGCGGCGGAGCTGCCCCCCGGACAGCCTTGCCGTCTTCCGGCCGGCCTGCTCGGCGAGGCCGACCTGGTCGAGGGCCGCTCCGGCGCGCTCCCAGGCACGGGCGCGTTCCTCGCCTTTCAGCCAGGCGACGTACGCGACGTACTCACGGGCGGTCAACTGCCGTGAGGTGGGCACCCGTTGAGGCAGCCAGGCCACGTGGCGGCGGTATTCACGGCTGGCGGAGGTGAGGTCCGTGCCGCTGAGGACGACGCTGCCCGCCTTGGGCTCGACCGTGCCGGCGAGCAACGCCATCGTGGTGGACTTGCCCGCCCCGTTGGGGCCGAGCAGGATCGTCAGGCCCTGCTCGGGGACCTCGTAGGTGAAGTCGGCCAGGACGGGGCGCGTCCAGCGGCGGTAGCCGAAGGTCACACGGTCGAGCAGCAGAGTCATCGGTCGGTCCTTGGTGCGAAACAGGTGAGGGAGAGAACTCCGGCCAGAAAGACGGCGGCGGCGCCCATGGCGGCGTGTGTGACGTGGGCCTTCTCCGTGACGATCACCCAGGGGTAGGGGTCGTTGAGGCTGCGGCCCCCGAGGAACATGGAGTGGATCATCCAGAAGACGGGGACCAGGGTCGCCCGGTGCCCGAGCAGCGGCCAGCCGCCCAGCGCGAGTCCGCAGAAGAGCAGGTTGTTGCGTGCCGCCGTCCACATCGCCTCCTGGCCGAGCGTGGACGTCGCCGCGGACATCGCCATGGCCACCGCGGACACGAGCACGGCGAAACCGGCGACCAGCGTGACGTCCCTGGCGTCGAGCCTGCGGACGGCGGACCGTTCCACGGAGGGAAGCCGCCGTTCGAGGCAGACGACCAGGGCGACGGAGGGGATGAGGCAGAGGAAGTTGCTGAGTTCTGTCGGTACCGCGAAATCCCCCAGGAACGCGGGGAAGACGACGACCACGTCCAGGGTGAGTCCGACGCTCAGGACGAAGGCCACCAGGGCAGCGGGCAGCAGCCCCAGGGCTCCCCGCTGACGCAGCCACCAGATCATGTTCAGCGACCTGCCCCGCAGGCCCGGCGGAGCTGGTCGGCGTACCAGGCCTTCTGCTCCCTCAGGGGAAGCCCGCTCACCCTGTCCATCTCGGCGAGGAGCTGTTCCCGGCTCTGGCCCTGTCCGAACTGCTGGGTCTCACGGGACAGCCAGGCGAGGTACTCGCTCTCCACGCCTGCCGTCCGGGCGGCCCAGAGGGTGTTGTAGTGCAGAGCCTTCCAGTCCGGTTGCGCGCAGGGAATTCCGACGACCTCGATGGCGATGTTCTCCCGGAGCACCTTGTCCGCGTTTCCGGGCACGAGGTCGAGTGCCCAGTGCTCTCCCCGGGTGTCGAATTGCTGAACACCGGCCACGCTGACGTCGGTGATGCGGGTGGGTTTCTCGACGATGACGCCCTTGGCCTGCAATTTGTCCGTCATCTCGGCGAGTTCGGTCTGAATCTGCCCGATGTGCTCGGAACCGGCCGACGGCAGGCAGACTTCGGGCTTCTCCCCCTCGCAGGTGACGGGGGCGAATCCCTTGGCGGCCGGAGCGATCGAATGCCAGTCCTTGGTGATGCCGTATGCGCCGAGCAGGCCACCGACCGCGATCACGAGGGACACGGCGACAGAGGCGACACGAATACGCCGGGGCGCCGTCAGTACGACACAGGCGACGGCCAGACAGACCGTCGGCAGGAGTGCGGCCGCCGTCATGGCCGGCGAATAGGCCTCGCCGAAGCCCAGCCAGGCGATGGACCCGGTGACATGGTGCGCCCAGTAACTGTCGGTTCCCAGCGGGAAGCTGATCCCGACGAACACCGCCACGGCCACGATCGGCGCGGCGTACAGCGCATGGAATCGGCGCCCTATGACGAATCCGATGACGGCGTGCGCGGTGAGCAGGACGACGACGATCACCATCAGGTGCAGCACATACAGATCGGGAAGGACCCCGACCACCCACAGCCCACCGGCCGTGACGCCCGCGGTGAGGACCGACAGGGAGAGCACCGTGATGAGGACGGGCTGGACCGCGATGCGCCAACCGGAGCGCGCCGCCCCCAACTCCCAGGTGCCGAGGGCCCGCAGTCGCGTCGCCTCCACCGCGGCCAGACCCGCCACCGCCGCGGCGGCCATCGGGACCGGGGCATGCACGGCGTACGACGCGACCTGTGCGGGCCACGGCACGGCGATCAGCCGCTCGATGTGCCGGGTGCTCGTGACGAAGACGAAGGCGAAGAAAAGGCCGATCAACGGAAAGGCCAGCACGGCGGGATGCGTGCGAAGAGCGGAGGAGAAGCGCATGAACCCTCGAATGGAAAACAAGCCCGGCGGAAACAGATCCGGTGGAGAACAATTCCGGGCCGCCGCACGCTGTGCGGCGGCCCGGCAGGATCAGTCAGCCAGGGTCGTGTCCACGCTGACCTTGTCAGCGGCACCCGTGCAAGCCCCGCACCCCGAACCGAGCTTGGTGATTTCGAGGTAGTAGCTGTCGTACGGCAGATTGGACTGGGTGGCCGTGCTCGTGTAGCCGGAGCCCTTGAAGCAGTTGGTGAGCGTCGACGTGTCGTGCTTCACGTCGCTGCCCCAGTCGATCTGCTGCCACAGCGCCACATCGACGCTGTTCGAAGTTCCGGCCTGGTCGCAGCCGGTGAAGTGGAATTCGTTGTACTCCTCGTCGACCCACTGCTGGGAATTGGTCCCCTGGACAAGGCTGAAAGGAGACTTGCTCCAGTTGGCCCAGGCAACCGAAGTGGTGGCAATCGTGAGTACGGCGGCCGCCCCCGCGACGACACCGAATTTATGCATAAGTCTTCCCGACAAAGGAATCCCCTCCATGCCCTTGCGGTCGTCGAGGCCCCCCTCGAACTGGAGACCGAAAGGCTGGGTGACTCTAGCATCGCCTCCGTCGCATGTCAGCCATGATCAAACAGGACACTTCGCCCTCCGCGCCTGGCCCTTGACCTGTGTCGTCGAGCAACGCAGGTGCCTCGCTTCCCGGATAAGAGCCCGCGATGGAAGGCCGGAAACAAAGCATTCCGGCTAACGCCCGACAGTCGGTCCAACGGGTGATCCTGCCGTTCCGCGAGCAGCGGCCCACGCGACAACGGGAAGGCCAAGCTGCGTATCGGAAACACGAGGTCAGGAAACGTCCGTATGCCCAAGTTCCTCATCCAGGCCACCTACACGTCCGAGGGCACCAGAGGGTTGCTCAAGGAAGGTGCGAGCGGTCGTCGGGCCGCCGTCGAACAGGTCGTCTCCGGTCTCGGCGGCACGGTCGAGACCATGTACTTCGCCTTCGGGCAGGACGACATCGTGCTCATCGTCGACTTCCCCGACCCGGTCTCGATGGCCGCGGCCGGCCTCACGGTCAAGGCCAGCGGAGCGCTTCGGACCCGGGCGACCCCGCTTCTGACCCTCGACGAGATCGACGAGGCGACCCGACGGCAGGTCACCTTCCGCGCCCCCGGCACGTGAGTCCCCCGGGCCTGACGGCCAGGCGCCCCCGGCACATGAGTCCCCCGGGTCTGACGGCCAGGCGCCAGAGCGAGGTGACCTCCGCGGCGCGGGCGGCGTGCAGCGGGTCGGCGCTGTCCGAGGCGCGCGGATGCCGCGGTCTGGTGTCCACCCTGTCCAGCACGTGCAGTCCCGCCGATTCGATGCCGGCCAGCAGTTCGCGACGCGTCCTGAGCCCGAGATGTTCGGCGAGGTCGGAGAGGATGAGCCAGCCTTCACCGCCTGGTTCGAGGCGGGAGGTCAGGCCGTTCAGGAAGCCGTGCAACATGGCGCCGTCCGGGTCGTAGACGCCTTGCTCGACGTCGGAGGTCGGACGGGCGGGAATCCAGGGCGGGTTGCAGACGACGAGGTGGGCACGGCCTTCGGGGAACAGGGCGGGACCGACGACATCGACGCGTTCGCCGAACCCCAGTCGGCGGGCGTTCTCGCGGGCACAGGACAGTGCGCGCGGGTTGACGTCGGTGGCCACGATCCGGTCGAGCCCCCGGTGGGCGAGCACGACGGCGAGTACGCCGGTCCCCGTGCCGAGGTCGAACGCCGTACGACGACCGGCGCTCTGCTTCAGCGACGCGGGGAGCGGCGTCTTCGCCACCAGGTCGACGTACTCGCCCCTGGTCGGCGAGAACACGCCGTAGTGCGGGTGGATACGGGCGTTGACGGCCGGCACCGCCACGCCCTTCCTGCGCCACTGCTCGGCACCGATCACACCGAGCAGTTCCGTGAGGGAGACCACCACGGCGTCGCGCGGAGCGCCGTACGCCTCGGCACACGCCTGACGTACATCGGGAGCCCTGCGCAACCTCAGGGAGTAGTCGTCCTCCAGCAGCACCAGGAGCCTGCTCAGGACACGGGCCCGGTGGCCGCGGGCCCGGCGCTGCAGATGGAAGGACTCGGCCGGACTGCCGCCCGGGCGGGGTGGTTTGCGGTCGATACGGCGCCCCATCGCCCGCAGCAACTGCCGTGCGTTGTGGAAGTCGCCCCGCCACAGCAGCGCCGTACCTTCGCAGGCCAGACGGTAGGCGACCTCGGCTTTCATACGGTCGTCCGCGACGACGACCCGGCCGGGCGGCGAGGCGGCGCTCTCGGAATGCCACCGGGCTGATCGGGCGGTGTGGGCTTCGGTCCAGCGGATCGTGGACACGACGTACTCCTCGTGATCGAACGTGCGGGGGCACGAAGAGCACTTCGACGAGGAGCGGGAGAGAGCGCCTGGGCCAGGACCGGCCGGACGCCGCGGGCCCGGCGGGAATGGCCGGACAGCCCCTACGGCACAGGCGTGAGCATCAGGGCAGGCAGGGCTACCGCTCCCGCGTCGAAGCGCGAGAGGAGACGTCGCCGAGAACCATGCCGAGTGTCACGATCAGCCCTTTCACAGAGGTCACGCAGAGGCTCGCACAGCCCTCTGCCCGCAGGCAACCGGCGACAGGCCATATCCGGACTCGCCCGAAGCCCACCCCACAGCCACAACCAGGAGACCTACGCCACAGACCCCACCCACTCCTCCTACAGCCGTGATCGATCCGCAACCAATTCCGGGCTTGACCGAGACCCATCAAGCGGCTGCGTGATTACGCTCCCGACCATGGCCGACACCCCCCAACACACGGACCACCCCGCCGCGGACCACCCGGTCTATGTCATAGGCGGCGGCCCCGGCGGACTCTCCGTCGCATACGCGCTGCGCGCCCAAGGGCTGCGGGCTGTCGTGCTGGAGAAGTCGGACCGGGTCGGTGCCTCGTGGCGGCGGCACTACGACCGGCTTCATCTGCACACCACCCGGCGGCTGTCGGGCCTGCCGGGGCTGGCGATACCGCGCCGCTTCGGGCGCTGGGTGGCCCGGGACGACGTCGTGCGCTACCTGGAGAAGTACGCCGAGTACCACGACCTGGAGATAGTCACCGGCGTCGAGGTGTCACGGATCGAGCCCGCCCCCGACGGCTCCGGCTGGCTGCTGCGCGCCACCGGTGGCCGTGAACTGACCGGCGCCGCGGTCGTCGTGGCCACCGGCCACAACCACACCCCGCGCCTCCCGGACTGGCCCGGCCGCGACACCTACACCGGCGAGTTCCTGCACGCCGGCGAGTACCGCAACCCCGCGCCCTACGCCGGCCGCGACGTCCTGGTCGTCGGCGTCGGCAACACCGGTGCCGAGATCGCCGTGGACCTGGTCGAGGGCGGCGCCTCGCGCGTGCGGCTGGCGGTTCGCACCGCGCCGCACATCGTGCGCCGCTCCACCGCCGGCTGGGCCGCCCAGTTCACCAGCATCCTGGTACGGCGGCTGCCGGTCCGTCTCGTCGACCGGCTGGCGAGGCTCATGGCCAGGCTCAGCGTGCCGGACCTGTCGGCCCGCGGACTGCCGCGCCCCGACAGCGGGCTCTACAGCCGGGTCAAGGAGGGGGCGATCCCCATCCTCGACGTCGGCCTCATCGACGCCGTACGCAACGGCCGCGTCGAGATCGTGGCCGCCGTCGACGGCTTCGAGGATGACAAGGTCGTCCTCGCCGACGGCAACCGCGTCTCGCCGGACGCCGTCATCGCCGCCACCGGATACGTCCGCGCCCTGGAGGACCTCGTCGGCCACCTCGACGTGCTGGACACGCACGGCAGGCCCGTCGTCCAGGGCGCCCGCACACCGGCCCACGCCCCCGGCCTGTACTTCACCGGCTACACCAACCCCATCAGCGGCAACCTCCGCGAGATGGCGATCGACGCCCAGAAGATCGCCAAGGCCGTCGCCGGCGGCCGAAAGGGCGACCACGGCAGACAGGTCTCCCGGCTGCCGGTGACCTAGACACCCGGACGCCTGGACGCCTGGACGCCTGGACGCCTGGACACCCTCAACTCTCCTACGTATCCCTCCTGTTACTTACGAGTCAGTTGTGACGAGAGAGCTGTACCGCGCTGCCGCACAGGGCCAGAATGTGAGCACTGTTCAACTTTTCTGCTCCACTCCCTCTCGCCCTGACGGAGGACGCACGTGGCAAGCGAAAGACAGCTCCCCGGCACCGCTCGACTCTCCCGGCGCTCCCTGCTCGGCGGCGCGGCTGCCGCCGCCGGTGCCGCAACCCTCACCGCCACCGGCACCGGCACCGCCTCGGCCGCCGCCGCCCGCGAGGTCGACGTCGCCATCGTGGGCGCCGGTCTGGCCGGACTCACCGCGGCCCGCGACCTGGTGGCCGCCGGCAGATCGGTCGCCGTCCTGGAGGCCCGCGACCGCGTCGGCGGCCGCGTCATGGGACTCGGCCTCGCGGGCGGCGGCGTCACCGAAGGCGGCGGTGAGTTCATCGGCCCCACCCAGGACCGCATCAAGGCCCTCGCCGACTCCCTCGGCGTGCAGACCTTCACCACCTACAACTCCGGCAACAACCTCCTCTACAAGGACGGCAAGAAGACCCCCTACGCCACCGACGGCGTCCTCGGCTCCGTCCCGCCCATCGACGCGGCAGGGCTCGCCAACGCCGCGATCGTGCAGGCCACCCTCGACGACCTGGCCAAGCAGATCCCGGTCGACGCGCCCTGGACCGCGGCCAAGGCCGAGGAGTGGGACCGGCAGACCTTCGAGACCTGGCTGCGCGCCAACGCCGTCATCCCGTCCGCCAAGTTCCTCTTCGACGTGGCCTGTACGTCGATCTTCTCCGCCGAACCCCGCGAACTCTCCTTCCTCTTCGTCCTCTTCTACATCGCCGCCGCCGGCAATGCGTCCAACCCCGGCACCCTGGAACGCCTCACCGAGACCGCGGGCGGCGCCCAGGAACTGCGCTTCGTCGGCGGCTCCCAGCTGGTGCCGGTCAAACTCGCCGCCACACTCGGCGACCGGGTGGTGCTGGGCGCCCCGGTGCGCACGATCGCCAAGTCGGGCGGCAAGTACGTGGTGACCGCAGACGGCATCACCGTCACCGCCAAGAGGGTCGTCGTCGCCGTACCCCCGCCCCTCGCCGCCCGTATCACCTACGACCCCCTCCTCCCGGCCGCCCGCGACCAGCTCACCCAGCGCCTGCCGATGGCCTCGGTGGGGAAGGCCATCGCCATCTACGACACCCCCTTCTGGCGTGCCGACGGGTTCAACGGCCAGGTCGTCAGCGACACCGGCGTGATCAGCTCCACCTTCGACAACTCCCCGCCCGACGCCTCCTACGGCGCCCTCATGGGCTTCATCGAGGCCGACGCGGCCCGCAAGCTGGACGCGGCGAGCGAGGCGGAGGTCCGGGCGGCCGTACTGAAGGACTACGCCACCTACTTCGGCCCGAAAGCGGCCTCCCCCACCTCCTTCGTCCTGCAACGCTGGAACAACGAGGCCTACACCCGCGGTGGCCCCGTCTCCATCGCGGCGCCCGGCGTCCTGACCCAGTACGGCCCCGCCCTGCGCGAACCGGTCGGCGGCATCCACTGGGCCGGAACGGAGACCTCCACGCACTGGATGGGCTTCATGGACGGGGCGGTGCGGTCGGGCGAGCGGGTGGCGAAGGAGGTGCTGGCGGTGCTGTGAGCGACGCCGGCCCGGCATTGATCCGATCCCCGTTCCGCCAACTTTGCGTGCACAACCGTTCCTGACATGGCGTCAGTTCCTTTAATCTGACACTGCGTCAGTTAATCGCTGTCACACAGGAGCGGGCGGACCGATGCTTGGATCAACCCACGGCACCCTCACCACCGACTCCCGCCGGGCCCGGGTCATCGCCTGTGGCGAGCAGCCCGGACCCGCCGTCCACGGCCGGCCCGCCGAGGTCGACGATCTCGACGTCAGCGGCCGTCCCCTGTACTCCGACGTGCCCGATCTGGACCGCTTCTTCCGGCCGGAGTCGGTCGCGGTGATCGGCGCCTCGGATGCGGAGGGCCGGCCGAACACCGGTGTCACCCGCCAGCTGATCGCCTGGTCGGAGCGGGTCGGCGCCCGGATTCTCCCGGTGCATCCGAGCCGCCCGTCCGTCTTCGGCATCCCCTGCTCTCCTTCCGTCGCCGACCTGCCCGAGCAGGTCGATCTCGCCGTACTGCTGGTAGCCGACCCCCTTCCGGTGATCGAGGAACTGGCCGAGGCCAAGGTGAAGTTCGCCGTCGTCTTCGCGTCCGGGTTCGCGGAGACCGGCGAGGAGGGCGCCGCCGCGCAGGACCGGCTGACCGCCGCCGTAGAACGGTCCGGGATGCGACTGCTGGGCCCGAACACCAACCTCAACGCCTTCGAGCGGTTCCGCGACGACCTGGGCGGGCCCGCCATCGCGCTCATCACCCAATCCGGTCACCAGGGCCGCCCCGTCTTCGCCCTCCAGGAGCTCGGCATCCGGCTCTCCCACTGGGCGCCGACCGGCAACGAGGCCGACCTGGAGACCGCCGACTTCATCTCCTACTTCGCCGAACGGCCCGAGGTCGGCGCCATCGCCTGCTACGTCGAGGGACTCAAGGACGGCCGCGCCTTCCTGCTGGCCGCCGACCGCGCCGCCCGCCGCGGGGTGCCGGTCGTCGCCGTCAAGGTGGGCCGCACCGAGACCGGCGCCCGCACGGCCGCCTCACACACCGGCAAGCTGACCGGCGCGGACGCGGTGGTGGACGCGGCGATGCGGCAGTACGGCGTGATCCGGGTGGACGGCCTGGACGAACTCCAGGACACTGCCGCCCTGTTGGCCCGCGCGCGGCCGCCCCGCGCCGACGGCGTCGTCGTCTATTCGATCTCGGGCGGCACGGGCGCGCACTTCGCCGACCTGGGGACCGAGGCCGGGCTCACGCTGCCGGAGCTGTCGGAGGCCAAGCAGGCCGAGCTGCACCAGTGGATACCCGAGTACCTGAGCGTGGCCAACCCCGTCGACAACGGCGGGCATCCGGTCGGCGACCACCGCGGCCGGAAGATCATCGACGCCCTCCTCGACGACCCCTCGGTGGGCGTGCTGATCTGCCCGGTCACCGGACCCTTCCCGCCCCTCAGTGACAGGTTGGTCCAGGACCTGGTCGACGCCGCCGAGCGGACGGACAAGCTGGTCTGCGTGGTGTGGGGGTCGCCGGTCGGTACCGAGCCGGCGTACCGCGAGGTCCTGCTCGGCTCCTCGCGCGTGGCCACCTTCCGCACGGTGGCGAACTGCATCACCGCGGTCCGCGCCTACCTCGACCACCACCGCTTCGTCACCGGCTACCGCTCCCCCTTCGACCGGGCGCCCCGCACCCCGTCCCCCTCCTTCCGCAAGGCCCAGCCACTGATGCGCCCGGGCCAGCAGCTGAGCGAGCACGCGGCGAAGCAGCTGCTGCGGGCGTACGGCATCCGGGTGCCGCGCGAGCAGCTGGTGACCAGCGCGGCGGCGGCCGTACGGGCGGCTGCACTGGTCGGCTACCCCGTGGTGATGAAGGCGTCCGGCGCGCGGATCGCCCACAAGACCGAGCTGGGCCTGGTCAAGATCGGACTGACCTCCGCCAGCCAGGTCCGGGACGCCTACCGGGAGTTGGCCGACATCGCCCGCTACGAGGACGTCTCCCTGGACGGTGTCCTCGTCTGCCAGATGGTCGAGCGGGGCGTCGAGATGGTCGTCGGAGCCACCCACGACGAGCTGTTCGGGCCGACCGTGACGGTCGGGCTCGGCGGGGTGCTCGTGGAGGTCCTCGGCGACTGTGCCGTACGCGTGCCGCCCTTCGGTGAGGAGCAGGCGCGGGACATGCTCGGCGAGCTGCGCGGGCGGGCCCTCCTCGACGGGGTCCGGGGGCGCCCCCCGGCGGATCTCGACGCGCTGGTCGAAGTCGTCCTGCGGGTGCAGCGCATGGCCCTGGAACTGGAGGACGACCTCGCAGAGCTCGACATCAACCCGCTCATGGTGCTGCCCAGGGGGCAGGGCGCGGTGGCGCTGGACGCGCTGGTGGTGTGCCGCTGACATGGGTACCGACGACGACGTGAACATGCCCATTTCCCCCCGTGTGCCCGGAAATTCCGTCGATTCATTGGTACAGCACGCCACTGACAATCAGGTCTGCCGCATCACTCTCAACCGCCCCGAGGCCCTCAACGCGATCACCCCTGACCAGCGGGAACGCATCATCGAGCTGCTCGCCGACGCCTCCGCCGGCCCCGCCGTGCGGGCCGTCGTACTGACCGGAACGGGCCGCGGCTTCTGCGCCGGGGCGGATCTGCGGGGCGGGGCGGCGGCCGCTGAGCGCACGTCCCGTGACCAGGTCCCGGGCGATGTCGCCCGCACGATCCGGCTCGGCGCCCAGCGGTTGATCGCGGCCGTCCTCGACTGCGAGAAGCCGGTGATCGCGGCGGTGAACGGCACGGCGGCCGGCCTCGGCGCGCATCTGGCGTTCGCCTGCGATCTCGTACTGGCCGCCGAGTCCGCCCGGTTCATCGAGGTGTTCGTCCGCCGCGGCCTCGTCCCCGACGGCGGCGGCGCCTACCTCCTCCCGCGCCTCGTCGGCCCCCAGCGGGCGAAGGAGCTGATGTTCTTCGGCGACGCGCTCACCGCGCCGGACGCCGAACGCCTCGGCCTGGTCAACCGGGTCGTGCCGGACGAGGAGTTGGCCAAGACGGCCCGCGAGTGGGCCGAACGCCTCGCAACCGGCCCGACCCGCGCCCTCGCCCTCACCAAACAGCTCGTCAACGCCTCCCTCGACACCGACCGCACCACCGCCTTCGCGGCGGAGGCGGCGGCGCAGGAGATCAACATGACGACGGAGGACGCCCGGGAGGGAGTGGCGAGTTTTGTGGAGCGCAGGGGTGCCGAGTTCAAAGGAGGCTAAGGCTTCCTATCTGACGCATCGTCAGGTTCAATGGCTGACGTGATGGGACATGCAGGGATGGCGGCCGCCGCCGTCCGTTACCTCAGGTTGGCCCACGAGGCACCGTCCGAGACGGAATCCGTCGAAGTACTGCCGCGCCCGGAGTTGCGGTGTGTCAGCGAGGACGAGCGGGCCCCCGTGGACCAGGCCGAATTCCGCCGGGCCCTGGGGAGCTTCGCGACCGGCGTCACCGTTGTCACGGCACCCGCCGCCAACGGCAATGACGGCCCCGCTGGCTTCGCCTGCCAGTCCTTCTCCTCCCTCTCGCTCGACCCACCGCTCGTCGTCTTCATGGTCGGCCGCGCGTCGACGACGTGGCCGCGTATCGCCCGTGCGGGCGTCTTCTGTGTGAACGTCCTGAGCGCCGGCCAGGGCGAGCTGTGCCGCGCCTTCGCAGTAAGCGGGGCAGACAAGTTCTCGGGAGTTACGTACGACGCGGCACCCATCTCTGGCTCCCCCCGCCTCGCGGGCACGCTGGCATGGATCGACTGCACGATCCACGCGGTGCACACAGGAGGCGACCACCTAATCGTGGTGGGGCGGGTGAACGCGCTGGGGACATGTGACGAGGACAAGGCCCCCCTACTGTTCCACCGCTCTCGCGTGCAGGGTGCCCCGTCCCTCAGGTCCGGGAAGATCGCGTGCCCTCACGGAGCAGGGCAGGAGTAGCCGAATCCCCGTCAGGGCGCTTCGGCGTCCCACCCGGGGCGACTGCGCGCCGCATGGCCATTGGCGCATGGGAAGGAAGCCCGCGCCGGGGTTCACCGAGCAGTGCAGGCAGCTCACCGAAGCTCGGCAAGAGAACGAGTGGCTGCGTGCAGGAAATGCCGATGTGCAGCAGCAGGCGTTGAAGGACTTCGCCAAGGCCAGAGCCGCTGCTCAAGGCCCGTGAGGCGAACCGGCGTAGGGACTGGTGCGAGAAGACCTCGACCCTACTCGCCCGCGCTTACGACCTGGTTCGGTTCGAGAAGCTGAACATCAAGAACATGACCGCCTCCGCTCGGGGGACAGTCGAACGGCCAGGCCGACGCGTGAAGCAGAAGGCCGGGCTTAACAGAGCGATCCCCACCCAGGGCTGGGGGCTTCCCCGCCGCCGGACTGAGGAGAAAGCTCCTGGCCGGGTCGAGGACGTCCCGGCCCCGTATACCTCTCTGCGATGCAGCGCCTGCGGATGGATCGAGAAGAACTCACGCAAGAGCCAAGCCGAGTTCGTCTGCGTATCCTGCGGCTTCACCTGCAACACGGACGAAAACGCAGCGAACAACGTCGCGGCAGGACAGGGCGGGATTCCCCTCCCCCAGGCGCCAAGCCTGTGCCGGAGGGACGACACCGCCCACACAACGGTCGAGCGTCCGTGAACCTCAACCCAGATGGGTTGGAATCCCCCTCTTTCAAGAGGGGGAGGATGTCAAAAGGGGCGGTTCCTCTGGTGGAGACCTAGGCCGCCACCACCGTCGGAGCCGGACGCCGCCGGATCACCAGGGCCATCAGGGCCGCCGCCGCACACAGCGCCCCCGACGCGTACCAGACCATGTCGTACGTACCGAAGACGTCCCGCGCGACCCCGCCGAGGAAAGCGACCAGCGCGGCGCCGACCTGGTGGGAGGCGAGGACCCAGCCGAAGACGATGGCGCTGTCGTCGCCGTACTGCTCCCGGCACAGGGCGACGGTGGGCGGGACGGTGGCGACCCAGTCGAGGCCGTAGAACACGATGAAGAAGAGCATCGGCGGGTGGACGCTCGGCGCGAGCAGCATCGGGAGGAAGAGCAGCGAGATGCCGCGCAGGGCGTAGTAGACCGCGAGCAGCCGACGCGGCTCGAAGCGGTCGGTCAGCCAGCCGGAGGCGATCGTGCCGACCACGTCGAACACGCCGATGACCGCGAGCAGCGAGGCGGCCGCCGTGATGCGCATGCCGTGGTCGTGGGCCGCCGGCACGAAGTGGGTCTGGATGAGGCCGTTGGTGGAGGCGCCGCAGATCGCGAAGGTGCCGGCCAGCAGCCAGAAGGGGCCGGTGCGGGCCGCCGAGAAGAGCACCGTCACCGCCCGGCGCGCGGCGCCCTGCACGGGGGCCGGCTTGGGCACGAACTCCTGCGCGCCGTACGGCTTCAGACCCACGTCGGCCGGGTGGTCACGCAGCAGCAGCCAGACGAAGGGGACCACCACGAGGGCCGCGAGGGCGACCGTGACGACGGCCGGCTGCCAGGTGTGCTTCTCGACCATCCAGGACAGCAGGGGCAGGAAGATCAGCTGGCCGGAGGCCGAGGCGGCGGTGAGGATGCCGGTGACCAGGCCGCGCCGCTCGGTGAACCAGCGGTTGGTGACCGTCGCGGCGAAGGCCAGCGCCATCGAACCGGTGCCGAGTCCCACCAGCAGGCCCCAGCACAACAGCAGCTGCCAGGCCGCCGTCATCCAGTACGTCAGCCCCGAGCCGAGCGCGATCATGCTCAGGGCCACCGCGACGACCCGCCGGATGCCGAAGCGGTCCATCAGCGCGGCGGCGAACGGGGCGGTCAGACCGTACAGCGCGAGGTTGATGGAGACGGCGGCCCCGATCGTGCCGCGCGACCAGCCGAAGTCGTCGTTCAGCGGGTCGATGAGCAGCCCCGGCAAGGAGCGGAAGGCGGCCGCGCCGAGGATCGTCACGAAGGCGACGGCGGCGACGAACCAGGCGCGGTGCACTGAATGTGTGCGGTTCCGCCGCGGGCGGGACTTCCTGATCGGCCGACTGTCCTCTGCGGTGGCTGCTGCCTCGGTCGTCTCGGTTGTCTGGGTCACGACATAGAGCTTCGGGCCTGTGATCGTCCGAAACGAGTGGCCCGAGGGACAGCATTCGTTAGGATCGGGCCATGGATACGGCCAGCAGCGCGGCGCGCGCCCAGCAGGAACCCTTCCGACCGCATCGCGTCGTCGTCCTCGCCCTCGACGGCCTCCTCCCCTTCGAGCTGGGCATCCCGCACCGCATCTTCGGCCGCCCCAAGGACGCGCGGGGACGGCATCTGTACGACGTCGTCACCTGCTCGATCCGGCCACCGGGCCCGGTGCGGACCGACGCCGACTTCGCCGTCCAGGTCGAGCACGGCCCGGAGGCCCTGGCCACCGCGGACACGGTCGTCGTACCGGCGCTGTACGAGCACGGCCCGCTCTACGAACAGGGCGTCCTCACCCCCGAACTGGCCGCCGCCCTCGCCCACATCCGCCCCGGCACCCGGCTCACGTCCATCTGCACGGGCGTGTACGTCCTCGCCGCCGCCGGTTACCTGGACGGCCGCCCCGCCACCACGCACTGGGCCGACGCCGAGCGCTTCCAGGCGCTCTTCCCGCGGATCGAGGTCGACCCGAACGTCCTGTTCATCGACGACGGCGACGTGCTGACCTCGGCCGGGGTGGCGGCCGGGATCGACCTGTGCCTGCACATGGTCCGCAGCGACCACGGCACGGCGGTCGCCAACGACGTGGCCCGCCGCACGGTCGTACCGCCGCACCGGGACGGCGGCCAGGCCCAGTACATCCACCGCCCGGTCCCCGACCCCCAGCAGGCGTCCACGACCACGGCCCGCGCCTGGGCCCTGGGCCGCCTGCACGAGCCGCTCCAACTGCGCGACATGGCCGACCAGGTGTCCATGTCCGTGCGGACCTTCACGCGCCGCTTCCGTGAGGAGGTCGGCGTCAGCCCCGGCCAGTGGCTCACCCAGCAGCGGGTGGAACGCGCCCGGCACCTGCTGGAGTCCTCCGACCTGTCCGTCGACCAGGTCGCCCGGGACGCCGGCTTCGGTACGGCCCAGTCGATGCGACAGCACCTACAGACGGCCCTCGGCGTCACCCCCACCAGCTATCGGCGCACCTTCCGCGCCGGCGGCAACGTCGACGTCCAGGTCCCCAGCGGCACTTGACCTCTCCAGACGGGCATCGTCCTGCCGGGCCCAGCCCCGGCGCGGCCCATCCCGGCGGGCCTCGCCCCACCAGCCGAGCGCCGTCAGCAGCACGGGATGCGCCCCGGCCAGCACCCCGAGCCCCATGAACCCCACGGCTCCGCCCGCGAGCCCGACGGCCAGATGACGCCGACCCCTGGCCGGGGCCAGCCGCATCCCCAGCACCGGGGCTCCGGCGATCTCGCCGATCACATGGGCCGCCGCGAGAGTCGCACCCAGGGTGTAGCCGCCGGGCCGCTCCCGCACCAGGAACACCAGAGCGGAAGCGACGTCTCGATAGCTGACATCCTCCCCGGCCTGAAGGCCGGGGGCTCCATCCACCCGCATAGTGCGGGTCCTGGTGGGTTCCTGTTTCATCGAGCACCGCCCTGGCTAGGCAGGGTCTTACACGCTCTCCGCAGGCGTTTTACTTCTCGGCCTGCCCGGCCGCGAAGATGCGCCGTCCTTCGGCGCGGATGTTGCGTTCTGCGTTCTCGTCCCGGTCGTGGGATGCCCCGCAGGAGCACGTCCACTGCCGGATGCGCGGTCCTTCCAAGCCCTTCGGGCCCTCGATGCTGCCGCAGACGGAGCACGTCTGGGTGGAGGGGAAGAACCGGTCGACCTTGGCGAAGTCGCGCCCGTACCGGGCGCACTTGGCTTCCAAAGTGCGGGCGAACATGCCAAGTGACTGGTCGTGCACACTCTTTGCTCGCTTGCCGCTGCCCATGCCTTTCACGTTCAGGTCCTCCAGGTACACGGCTTGGCTTTCGCGCGTGATCCTGGTGGTTTCCTGTTCGATGAAGTCGCGCCGTTTGTCGGCGATCTTGGCGTGGATCCTGGAGACGGCGAGCTTGGCCTTCCTTCGGTTGTTGGAGCCCTTCTGAGAGCGGGACAGCTTGCGCTGTGCGCGACGGAGCTTCTTCTCCTGGCGGCGGAAGAACTTCGGTGAGGCGATCTTCCTGCCGCGCAGCACCGCATAGGAGGACAGGCCCAGGTCGATGCCGGTCTCGGTGTCGTCCAGGTCCAGTTCCGGCATTGGCTTGTCTTCGGTCTCCACCACGAAGCTGGCGAAGTACCGGCCGGACGGGTCCTTGATGATCGTGACCGATGACGGTTCGGACGGCAGCGGACGTGACCAGCGCACCGCCACATCCCCGAGCTTCGCGATGAACAGGCAGCCGTTGTCCCGCGACTTGAAGCCGTTGCGGGTGAACCGCAATGACTGACGGCCGGACTTCTTCTTCATGCGCGGGGGGAGCCATCTTCGGCCCCTTGCGCACACCCCGCTTGGACGCGAAGAAGTTCCGGTACGCGGCATGCAAGTCCGCGAGCGACTGAACCAGCGCCACCGACGGCGCTTCGGACAGCCACTCCCTCTCGGACGTCTTCTTCGCGGCCGTGATCACCATCTTCTGCAAGGTGACGTCCGAGATGTACGGCTCGCCGTTCCGCCACGCCGCCCGGCGCTCCCGCAGGCCGTCGTTGTAGACGACACGGGCACAGCCAAAGAAGCGCGCCAAGTCCCGCTGCTGCTGGGTGGTCGGATAGATCCGCTCGTTGTACCGCAGTTTCATGACTCACCTCCCCGGCGTGGTCGTGATCAACTGTCCGTGACCTTGCGCCAGTAGAGTGACTAATTGTCAACTGGGTTCCTGCCTCGCCAGCGGACCGTTCCGCCTATCCCCGCCCTGAAGGACGAGGCCCGCGGCGGCAGTAGAACTGGTCATGCAGATGACGGTGGGCGCCCCCACTGACAACCCGGCAGCCACTTTCCGAGCCTGTGGAAAACTTGCTGTCCCGGCCTGTGGAAAATGCCGCCGGGCTCCCTCGGAAAGTCCGTTGAGCACTCAGAACGTGAGCACTCCACGAGCCACCTTCCCCGCCTCCGCGTCCGCCGCCGCCCTCTCGAACTCCTCCACCGGATACGTCTGCGTCACCAGCTCGTCCAGCAACAGCCGCCCCGCCCGGTACAGATCGGCGTACAGCGCGATGTCCCGCTGCGGCCTCGACGACCCGTACCGGCAGCCCAGGATCGACTTGTCCAGATACATGGAGGACACGACGAAGGACGCTTCGGCCCCGGCCGGCGGAACCCCCAGCAGAATCGCCTGTCCGTGCCGGTCGAGCAGATCGACGGCCGCCCGGATCAACTCGACGCGCCCCACGCACTCGAAGGCATGGTCCGCGCCCGTCGGCAGCAGCTCCCGCACGCCCTCCACCGACGTCAGGAAGTCCGTCGCCCCGAACTGCCGGGCCACCGCCTCCTTCGCCGGATTGGCATCGACGGCGACGATCCGCAACGCACCCGAGATCCGCGCCCCTTGCAGGACGTTGAGCCCGATCCCCCCGGTACCGATCACCAGCACACTGTCCCCGCGGTCCACCTTCGCCCGGTTGAGCACGGCGCCCACTCCGGTCAGCACCCCACACCCGATGAGCGCGGCCGAGGGCAGCGGAATGTCCTTCGGGATCGGCACCACCTGCACGGCCTTCACCACGGTCCGCTCGGCGAACGCGGAGTTGGACGCGAACTGGAACACGGGCCGTCCGTCTCGCATGAACGGCTGCCCCGGCCGCCCTATGGCCTGCCGGCACATGGTCGGCCGCCCCCGGTCGCACTCGGCACACACACCACAGTTGGCGAGCGTGGACAGCGCCACATGGTCTCCGGGCCCGACATGGGTGACCCCCACACCAACCGCTTCGACCACCCCCGCGCCCTCATGCCCCAACACCACAGGAACGGGGAAAGGTATGGTCCCGTCCACCACGGACAGATCGCTGTGGCACAACCCGGCAGCCGAGATCGCGACCAGCACCTCCCCCGGCCCCGGATCCCGCACCACCAGGTCGTCCACGACCTCGACCCGCTTGCCGTCGAACAACACACCGCGCATCAGACGACCCCCTTGGGCTCCCTGGGCAGACCGAGCACCCGCTCGGCGATGATCGTGCGCTGAACCTGGTCCGAGCCCCCGTAGATCGTGTCGGCCCGGGAGAACAGGAACAGATGCTGCAGAGCGTCGAGTTCATACGGCGACGAGGGCGCCCAGTCCCGCGGCCCCACGCCCGCCACCGCGCCCCGCACCTGCATCGCCAGCTCCCCGAGCCGCTGATGCCAGCCACCCCACAGCAGCTTGGCAGCACTGGGCGCCCCCGCGTCCCCGGCCCGCCCCAGCGTGCGCAAGGCGTTCCAGCGCATCACCCGCAGCTCGGCCCACTGCCGCACCAGCCGCTCCCGCACGACGGGATCGTCCACCGCACCGGACCGCACGGCCGCCTCCACGACCCGCCCCAGCTCCTGCGCGAACCCGATCTGCTGGGCGAGCGTCGAGACCCCCCGCTCGAACCCGAGCAGACTCATCGCGACCTTCCACCCGGCGCCCTCACCGCCGACGACATGCTCCACGCGCGCGTGCGCGCCGTCGAAGAACACCTCGTTGAAGTCACTGGTCCCGGTCATCTGCCGAATGGGCCGCACCTCGACACGTCCCGGCTGATCCATCGGAACCAGCAGAAAGCTCAGCCCGTGATGCCGCCGGGAGTCCGGCTCGGTCCGGGCCAGCACAAAACACCAGTCGGCCTCATGAGCGAGGGAGGTCCAGATCTTCTGCCCGGTGACCCGATACGTCCCGTCCGGCCCCCGCTCGGCCTTCGTACGCACCCCGGCAAGATCCGACCCCGCCCCGGGCTCGCTGTACCCCTGACACCACAGCTCCTCACCAACGGCGATCGCCGGCAGAAAGCGGCCCTTCTGCTCATCTGTCCCGTGGGCGAGCAGAGTCGGGGCCAGCAACTTCTCCCCGATATGCCCGGACCGCCCGGGCGCCCCCGACCGCGCGTACTCCTCGGCCCAGACGACCTGCTGGGTGAGCGAGGCGGTCCGATTCCCATACCCGCCCTCCCCCCACCCGAGCCCGATCCATCCGGCCTTCCCGAGGGTCCGTTCCCAGGTACGACGGTCCTGCGCACCCTCGACGTGCTCGGAGAGCCACGCCCTGACCTCCACCCGAAACACGTCATCCGCAGCACTGAACCCAAAGTCCACCGACATCTCCTCCAGTCGCCGGGCCAGGCCAACCCCTCGGGGCGCGGGGAACTGCGCGACAAGCCACGATCGACCCGCAGCCGCCCCACAACACATCCCCCCGAGCTCTTAGGCGTTGGGCCGCGCACCCTCCCGCGCGGCCTTCTCCATGGCCTCCAGTTGAGCCAACATCGGCATCGGATCCACCCCCACCGACCCAGCCAACGCCTCCGCAATCGCCCCTACCGTCCACCCGCCGGAGGCATACGCGGCACGCAACTCCCTCGGCTGCGCCCACACCGCGATCTTCGGCCCGGCGACCGTGTACACCTGCCCGGTAATCCCCTGCTCCCGAGCCGCATCCGACAGCAGGTAGACCACGAACGCGGCCACGTCCTCCGGCTCCCCGATCTCCGCCAGCTCCATGGGCACGTTGGCAGACATCCGCGTACGAGCGACCGGCGCGACGGCGTTCGCGCTCACCCCGTACTTGTGCAGGCCCAGCGCGGCGCTCCGCACCAGCGAGATGACCCCGCCCTTGGCCGCGCTGTAATTGGCCTGCGAGACCGACCCCTGATGATTGCCGCTGGTGAACCCGATCAGGGTCCCCGCCCGCTGCTTCCGCATCACGGCCGAAGCGGCCCGGAACACGGTGAACGTCCCCTTCAGATGAGTGGCGACCACCGGATCCCACTCCTCCTCGGTCATGTTGAACAGCATCCGCTCCCGCAGGATCCCGGCCACACACACGACCCCGTCGATCCGCCCGAAGGCCGACACGGCCGTATCCACGACGCGCTGCCCGCCCGCCATCGTGGAGATGTCGTCCCCGACCGCGACGGCCTCCCCGCCCGCCGCCTCGATCTCCTTCACCACGGCCTCGGCGACCTCGCTGGTGGGCGACGCGCCGTCCATGGAGACGCCGTAGTCGTTGACCACGACCCGCGCCCCTTCGGCGGCGGCCGCGCGCGCGACGGCCCGCCCGATCCCCCGCCCGGCGCCCGTCACGGCGATGACCTTGCCTGCCAAGAAGTTCCCCACGCCCCGGCCCCTTCCCGCAGTTTCTGACGGTCCGTTAGATTCGCATCAGATTCTACGACCCGTCAGATACACGGAGACAAGCCCCGGGGAGGACTCATGTCACTGCCGGACGCGTTCCACGAGATCGCCAAACGCGTGAACAACTGGGGGCGTTGGGGGTCCGACGACGAGATCGGCACGCTCAACCTGATCACCGACGAGGTGGTCCGCGAGGCCGCCGCCTGCGTCCGCACCGGCCGCCGCATCCCCCTCGCCCTCCCGCTGCAACAGGACGGCGTCCAGACCGGGTTGATCCCCGGACGCGTCAACCCGTTGCACGCCATGGTGCAGATCAACCAGGAGCTCTTCGGTCCGGGAACCGTCGCCTGCAGCGACGACACCGTGACCATGGGGCTGCAGGCGGCCACCCACTGGGACGCACTCACCCATGTCTCGCACTCGGGCCGGCTCTACAACGGCCGCCCCGCCGACACCATCACCCCGCACGGCGGCGCGGAGTTCAGCGGCATCGACAAGGCCCGGCACATCGTCTCGCGGGGTGTGCTGCTGGACGTGGCACGCGCGCGTGGCGTCACGCGGCTCGACGGCGGGCACGCGGTCACCCCCCAGGACCTGGAGGCGGCCGAGGAACTGGCGGGCACGCGCGTGCGTGCCGGCGACATCGTGCTCGTCCGCACGGGGCAGATCCAGGTCTATGCCGCCGGGGACAAGCACGCGTACGGCTATCCCTCACCGGGTCTGTCGATCCGTACGCCGGAGTGGTTCCACGCGCGCGACGTGGCGGCGGTGGCGAACGACACGCTCACATTTGAGATCTTTCCGCCGGAGATGGAGGATCTGTGGCTGCCCGTGCACGCGCTCGACCTGGTGGAGATGGGGATGCTCCAGGGGCAGAACTGGAATCTCGAAGAGTTGTCCACAGCCTGTGGAGAAGAGGGCCGTTACGCGTTCCTGCTGTCGGCGATGCCCGAGCCCTTCGTCGGCGGCACGGGGACTCCCGTGGCACCCGTGGCCATACTCTGACGCCGCGACCTGCGGCACCACGACTGCGTCACTGAGGTCGGCTGGCGGCGCGGCTTCCCACTCTCGGCTTCGTCCGAGCGGGAGGTGCCCCCACCGCCCCGAGCACGGCACCGCGCGCCGCCATCCGACTCCGGCGTACCCGCCCCGGCCCTCCTGGCCCCGAGAGAACCGACGCCGAATCACGACCCACACTCGGCAAGGGCTTCCGTCACCGAAGCCCTCGTCGTCCCCTCGCGGCGAATCGCTGACCACAAGCGTGATCAACCGGACACGCGGCGTCAACACCCAGTCGGGGATTTGTTACTTACGCCCTATTTGCAGAAGACGCGCATGGAAGCACAACCCGGCGCACCCATGCCTGTCCGAACTGCGGTGACAGCGCTTTCTGCAACTGTGCATCGAATCCAGTCGAATTCTTTCGGCGTGCGCCCGTCAGACCGCCTCGTAGGCGAACCCTTCATAGGTCGACGCCCCACTGCCGTAGGCGGAGGCAGACCCCTCCGACTCGACGGCGCGGTCCAGTTCGCACCAGATCCGCTTGCCGACACCCTCGGAGCTCCAGCCCCACCGGTCCGCGAGACCGTCGACGAGTGCGAGGCCCCGGCCGCCCGTGGCGTCTCCGTCGACACAGCGGGGCACGGGCGCACGGCCGCTGCGGTCGGCCACCTCCAGCCGTACGGTGGCGCACTCCTCGGCCGCACAGGGCAGCGACAGCCGCAGCACGGCCGGACGGCCGGTGTGCACCACGGCGTTGGTGACCAGTTCGGAGACGAGCAGGATCAGCGTCTCGGCGAGCGGTTCGTCGACCTGTATCCCGGACCCGGCGAGCCGCGAACGGGCCCACCGGCGGGCTCGCCCCACTTCAGCAGGGTCGGGCCGGATCTCCAGCTGCACTTGAAGCACCTGCACCGTTCACACCATCCGAACCGGCGGACACATAGCCCCGCGCCTCACGAGGGCCACGATCCTAGCCATTTTTTTCATGGCCAGAACAATGGCCAAAGCCAGGGTCACGGAACGTGAATCCCTTAGCTGACAGCATGGTTGACGTACAGTCACCCCAACAAGCGCTTCGGGCATATTCCAGCGCGAAGGAGTACCCGTGCGGCATACTGTGCGACGCTTGCTGCGAGGAGTCGAACAGGTGGGGGCAGAAGGCCCTCCCACCCAGCGAGCAACGGCGCGCACCGCCGATTCCGGAGCCACCTCAAGGGCAACTCCGGCACGGCTCGTGCTCGGAACCACTCGCATCTCACACAAGGTACCGGAGCGGACCGCCGACTCCAGGCCGTGACGAGTCACACGTAGGACACAACCCGATATCAACGCTCCGTAATTCCGGTATGCCACAATCCGCGACATCCATACGGGGCCGATCGGCGACACCGCAGTCCAGGGCCCTTCACCTCGATTCGACGAGAAGCGTGGCCGCCAATCGCTCCTCACTCTGCGTAGCGTCCGCCGTACGGTGCGTTCGCACCCATGCGCGCTTCAGATGCAGGTGGACCTCGAACTCCCAGGTGAATCCCATGCCGCCGTGCACCTGGAGACAGTCCCGCGCGCCGCGTACGGCCGCCTCGTCGGCGAGCAGCCGGGCGGTGTCGACGTCGACGGGGTCGGCGGTGACGGCCGCCGCGTAGACGGCCGCGCGGGCGGTCTCCGTCCGCACCAGCATCTCCGCGCACAGATGCTTGATCGCCTGGAAGGCCCCGATCGGCTGCCCGAACTGCTCGCGCGTCCGGGCGTGTTGCACGGCCAGCTCGCACGCGCGTGTGGCGCCGCCGAGTTGCTCGGCCGCGGTGAGGAGTACGGCGACGGGGTCCGCGTCCGAGGCCACGGGAACCCGGTGCAGGGGCGTCAGCGGGTCGACCGACCGCAGCGGTACGGCCCCGGTCGCGTCGCCCCGTACGACGTCGGCCTCGGCGAGCCACTCCACCAGGCCGTTGCCCACGGCCGCCACGACGACCTCGCCGGTGGCCGCTCCCGGCACCTCCTCCGCCGCGAGATGCGTGGCCACCAGGGGGCCGGGCAGCAGTGCCCGACCCGCCTCCTCGAAGGCCAACACCGTCTCGGGCAACCCGAGTCCGACCCCGCCGTCCGCCTCCGGCAGCCGTAGCGCGAAGAACCCGGCCGCGCCGAGCTCCCGCCACAGCGCCCGGTCCAGGCGTCCGGGCTCGTCGGCCGCGGCCCGCAGCGCCTGCGCGTCGAAGCGCCGCGTCAGCAGTTCCCGCACGCCGTCCCGCAACGCCCGCTGGTCGTCCGTGAGTTGGAAACGCATCCGTCATCGCCCCTTCGGCAGCCCGAGGATCCGCTCGGCCACGATGTTCCGCTGGATCTGCGAGGTGCCGGCGGCGATGGTGTACGACAGCGAGGACAGCCGGTCGAGCACCCACGGCCGGTCGAGGTCGAGCGAGTCCGGCCCCAGGACGTCGGCGGCGGCGTCGTAGAGCTCCTGACGGGCGTGCGAATACCTCAGTTTGAAAACCGAACCCCCGACGCCCGGTACCCCGCCGGTCAGTTCCGCCTCGCTCACGTTCCACTGCGTGAGCCGCCACAGAGCCCGGAACTCGGCGTTCAGCCGCCCCAGCCTCCGGCGCAGCACCGGGTCGTCCCAGCGGCCGTTCTTGTGCGCCTCGGCGGCGAGTTCGCGCAGCACACGGCGGCAGGCGACGACCTCGCCCACGAAGGCCGTGCCGCGTTCGAAGGACAGGGTCACCATCGTCACGCGCCAGCCGTCGTTCTCGCCCCCGACCCGGTTGGCGACCGGCACGCGGACCTCGTCGAGGAACATCTCGGCGAACTCGGCCGACCCGGCCAGGGTTCTCAGCGGCCGTACGGTGATGCCCGGCGCGTCCATGGGCATGGCGAGCCAGCTGATGCCCCGGTGTTTCTCTGCCGCCGGGTCGGTGCGCACCAACAGCTCGCACCAGTCGGCCACTTCGGCATGGGAGGTCCAGATCTTGGACCCGCTCACCACATAGTCGTCGCCGTCCCTACGCGCGCGTGTGCGCAGTGCCGCGAGGTCGGATCCGGCGTCCGGTTCACTGAAGCCCTGGCACCAGACCTCGTCCCCGCGCAGGATCGGCGGCAGCCAGCGCGCCCGCTGCTCGGGGGTTCCCTCGGCGGCGATGGTGGGCCCCGCGTGCAGCAGCCCCACGAAGCCCGCGCCCACGTAAGGGGCGCCCGCCTTCTCGGTCTCCTCCAGGAAGATCAGGCGGGTGCTCGGCGAGGCACCCCAGTGGACATCGCCGTACCCGGCGTCGTACAGCCTGCGCTGCCAGCCGAGGTCGTAGGCGCGGCGCCCCGGCCAGTCGTCCGGGGAGGGCTTCGGCGGGAGTGCGGGCAGCACTTCGCCCAGCCACTCCCGCAGCCGCGCCCGGAACTCCTCCTCCTGTGGCGTGTGGGCGAGGTCCATGTGCGGCCACTCCATATCTGATGAGCCGTCAGATATCGCTCTGCGGGAAGGCTAAGTCCCGCACCCCTGGACCGACAAGGCGGTGGGCCCTACGCTCTGCCCACGATCTGACTGACCGTCAGCTACACCTATCCGGTGGCAGGGGGCCGTCATGTACGACATCGCTCACACCCTGAGTTCCTCGCGCACCCTCTGGGACCTGGTCGCCGCCCGCGCCGCGCACACCCCCGACCGCCCGGTCCTCCTCCAGGACGCCCGCTCGCTGTCCTTCGGCGAGCTACGCGCGCGTGCCGAGCGGGTGGCGGCCGGCCTGTACGACATGGGCGTACGCCCCGGCACGGTCGTCGCCTGGCAGCTGCCCACCCGGATCGAGACGGCCCTGCTGTCCTTCGCGCTGGCCCGCCTCGGCGCCGTGCAGTCGCCGGTCATCCCGTTCTACCGGGACCGTGAAGTCGGGTTCGCGCTGCGGGAGTCGAAGGCGGAGTTCTTCGCGGTGCCGGGCGAGTGGCGGGGCTTCGACCACACCGAGATGGCGCGGCGCCTCGGCGCGAAGGGGATCTTCGAGGCGTACGACACCCTGCCCGACGGCGATCCCGCGGTGCTGCCCCCGCCGCCCGCCGAGGGCACCTCGGTGCGCTGGATCTACTGGACCTCGGGGACCACGTCCGACCCCAAGGGCGTCCTGCACACGGACCGTTCCCTGATCGCGGGCGGCTCCTGCCTGGCGCACGCACTGCGTCCGAGGGCCGACGACATCGGGTCGATCGCCTTCCCGTACGCCCACATAGGCGGCCCCGACTACATGGTGATGCTGCTGCTGTACGGCTTCCCGGCGGTGATGTTCGAGCAGTTCGCGCTGCCGGACGCGCTGGAGGCGTACCGCGCGCACGGCGTGACGATCGCCGGCGGGTCGACGGCCTTCTACTCGATGTTCCTGAACGAGCAGCGCAGGCAGCCGGACGGCGCGAAGGTCGTCCCCTCGCTGCGGCTGCTGGCGGGCGGCGGGGCGCCGAAGCCACCGGAGCTCTATCACGCCGTGGTCCGCGAGATGGGGGTGCAGCTCACCCACGGCTACGGCATGACCGAGGTGCCGATGATCACGATGGGGGCGCCGGACGACACGGCGGAGAACCTGGCGACGACGGAGGGACGGCCGCCGCGGCAGATGGAGGTCCGGATCGTGGAGGGGGAGGTGCGGCTGCGCGGGGAGGCGGTGTGCCGGGGCTATCTGGATCCGGCACAGTCTGCGGCGGCCTTCGACGAGGAGGGGTTCCTGCGGACCGGTGACCTCGGGTATCTGACGGGCAGCGGGCATCTGGTGCTGACCGGTCGCCTCAAGGACGTGATCATCCGCAAGGGCGAGAACATCTCGGCGAAGGAGATCGAGGATCTGCTGCACCGGCATCCGGCGGTCGGAGACGTCGCGGTGATCGGGCTGCCGGACCCGGAGCGCGGGGAGCGGGTCTGCGCGGTGGTGGAACAGCCGGCCGGCGCGGAGCGGCTCACCCTGGGGGCGCTGACGTCGTATCTGCGCGGGGAAGGGCTGTCGACGCACAAGCTGCCGGAGCAGCTGGAGGTGGTGGACGCCCTTCCGCGCAACGAGACCCTGCGGAAGGTGCTGAAGTACCGGCTCAGGGAGCGGTTCTCGGGAACGGCGTAGGGATCACTCGGGGACCGTGAAGTAGCGGGCGAACGCCGTCACGATCTCGCCCTCGGCCACCTTGCCGTCGCTGTCCGCGTCCAGTGTGGCGGCCGCCGCCCGGGCCACGTCCTCCTGGACGCCGAGGCTGACGAGCACGCGCGCGGTGTCGTCGACGGTGGCGTATCCGTCGCCGTCGGGGTCCGCCACGGCGAGGGCGCCGTGCAGGAAGGGGCGGGCGATCTCCGCGAACCGCTCCGGGTTGTCGCGCAGCCGCTTGACCGCGCCGTTCACGAACTCCTCGCGGGTGATGCGCTGGTCGCCGTCGCGGTCCGCGATGCCGGCCATGCCCTGCCAGAACGCCTCCGCGCCGATGTACAGGGCCTGGCCCTTGTCGGAGCGGGCGGTGGTGCCGAACTCCGCGAGCAGCGCCTTGGCCGCCGCGTTGAAGTCCTCACGGTCGATGTAGCCGTTGCCGTCCTGGTCGAAGCCGGCGAACCGGGCCGCGATCCTGCGCTCGTACTCGCTGCTGACCATGTCTTGTGGGGCCGCCTTACGTCACGTGGGGTGCATCTGCAACGGAGCGTACGACGCCGGGGGCGGTCGGGGCGCGGTAAAACGGCGGTTGTGCCAAGACCGGGGGAATTTTGGGACAACGATGTGGCACTTCGAGGGACTCGGCACTGCTCAGGCCGCTGGTGGGGTATTTGCCCGGCTCAGACCGCCGAAGCGATATCGGCCCGGCTCAGACCGCCGATGCGGTATCGGCCCGGCTCAGGCCGACAGCGGTCCGGCGTCGTCCGCGACCGCCGCCGCGACGTCCGGATACACCTCGAACAGCCGCCGCACGCCCAGTGCCCCCAGGACCCGGTTGACGTGCGACCCGTCCGCCGCGCCCTGTGCCGGGAGTATCAGCCGCAGGCTGCCCTGGCAGGAGCGGATCAGCCGGCGGGACGCGATGAGGACGCCGACGCCGCTGGAGTCGCAGAACATGACCTCGGAGAGATCCAGGACGAGACTGTGCCGACCCTCGGCCACCGCGTCATGCACATGCTGTCGCAACGCCGGCGAGGTCACCAGGTCCAGCTCGCCCGACACCTGGAGCACGGCCCAGTCGCCCCGCTCGCCACCGGTCACTTTCAACGTCACCACCACGCCCCTCGCTCGCCGGACTCGCCGAAACGGAAGCCACACCTACGCTTCCTTGCAGCGCGGCTGCCCAGCGGCTGTTCCCTGAAACTCCCTCCAGAAAACGGTCACCGATCAGAAAAGGCTTGTTCCAATCGCATTCGATCCTGTTCGATCAGGTCTGATCACCCGGTGACCGGGTAGCCGAGCGGGACCGAGCCCCCGCGAGACCCCCGTCACGAGCGGGAGGCCCTCTACCACGGGTGCGAGGTACGTCACCAGCCATGACAGTCCGAGGGGCGCACATTGCCACAAAGGGGCGTGCGTTCTCAGACGTGCCGACTACATTCGAGGAGACGGTGGACGCAGGCTGGACGGCACGGACCGGTGAGGGGGGCCGTATGGCGAAGAGGGACGCACCGCCCCGCTGGGACCGCAAGATGCAGCAGCGCCTGGCGCGCGGCGAGGCGGCCGCCCTCGGCGAGCTCTACGACCGGTTCGCCTCGCTGGTGCACGGCCTCGCGCACACCGTGCTGGGCGACGAACGCGCCGCCGACCACCTCACCCGCGACGTCTTCGCGCACGTCTGGGAGCACGCGGACACCTACGACCCCAAGCAGGGCCCGCTGCGCTCCTGGGTCGCCGCGCTGACCCACCGCCTCGCGGTGCAGCGGCTGCGCGCCACCGAGACCGCCGCCCTGGTGCAGGCCGGCCACGGCTCCACCGAGGAGCTGGAGCGCAAGGTGCGGCACGCCTCGGTCGCCGCCCGCGCCGACTACATCGTCCAGTCCATGCCCGTACCGCTGCGCGCCGCGCTGGAGCTGGCGTACTTCCAGCGCCGCGACTACCGCCAGACCGCCGCCGACCTCGGCGTCACCGAGGACGAGGCCCGCCGCCGCCTCCGCCTGGGCCTGCAACTGCTCTCCACGGCCCACGACGCCGGAGCCGCCCCCGGGGCGCCGCCGGGATACGGGGGTGCGGTGTGAACAAGGCGGGACGTTTCGAGGTGTACGACGACCATGAGGGGCGCGGGGGACACGAGGGACACGGAGGCCGGGAGCCGAATGACGACTCCCCGCACGGCGGCTCCTCCCACGACGACTCCCCCGGCGGCAAGGAACATGACAAGAACAGGGCGGAGAGCGGTTCCGGAGACACCACCCGTGGAGCCGACGGCATGAGCAGCGGCCAGGGCGACGGCCACGACCCCGCCGTCCCGAAACCGGACCCGGACGAGCCACCCCGCATACCGCTCCCCCGCGCCTCCGTCGAGGACACCGGCCGGCCCCTGCCCGATCTGGCCGACCTGCCGGATCTCGCCGACCCGGCGCCGCGCCGGCCCCCGCTCGTCCTCGAACACCGGGTCCTGAAGTCGCTGCTCGGCGCGTGGGCGCTGGCCGCCTGTTCGCCGGAGGAGACCGCGGCCGTGGAGGAGCACCTCGGCGACTGCGGCTTCTGCGCGGACGAGGCACTCCGACTGCGCGAGGCCGTCGGCCTGCTGCATCCCGCCGAGACCCTCGACCTGGACCCGTCCCTGCGCACCCGCGTCCTGGAGGGCTGCCTGGAGCGCCGCCCGCCCCGCATTCCGGTGCCCGGGTGGGCGACGCCGTACGACGCGGAGACGGCCCGGCTCGACGCCCTGCTGCAGGACTTCGGCGACGCCGAGTGGCACGCGCCCGTGCGGCTGCGGTGGTTCGAGAGGGACGAGCCGACGAGCCGCCGTACGACCGTCGCCGGGGTCATCGCGCATCTGCTGGCGGTCGACGGGCTGGTGGCGATCGCGCTCGGCCTGGAGGACCCGATGGGCGACGTCGGCGCGGACCGGCCGACCCCGTCCGCGCGCACGGAGGCGTACTGGCGGGCCTCGCACTACCCGCCCACGCGCGCGGTACGGGCGCCCTGGCGTGAGCAGACCCACGACCTGGTCCGCACGGTGTCCTTCACGGGCGACGGCACCGAGGGTGGCATCGGCGGCGGGGGCAAACTGTCCGTCCCCTACGGCGACTTCGAGCTGCCGCTGCGCGACGCGATGCTGGACCGCGCCTTCGAGTGCTGGGTGCACGCCGAGGACATCGCCGAGGCGGTGGACTACCCCTACGAGGCGCCGTCCGGCAGCGATCTGCACCAGCTGGTCGGCCTCGCGGCCCGGATGCTCCCCACGGTCCTGGCGGCCCGCCGCCGCGTGGGCCTGGCGGCGCCGTCACCGGGTTCCCACCGCCACCTCGTCCCGGTCGGCGAGCCCGGCCGCAGTCTGCGCCTGGAGATCGAGGGTTCGGGCGGCGGGGAGTGGCTGATCCCGCTGGACTCTCCGGCGGCGGTCGGTTCCGCGGAGCACGAGGTGGCGCATATCGCGCTCGACGGCGGGGAGTTCTGCCGCCTGGCCGCGGGACATGTGTCTCCGACGGAGGCCGCGGCGGGACAGATGGGTGACCGGGAGGCGATCAGGGATGTGCTGTTCGCTGCGGCGAGCTTGAGCCGGATGTAGGGGTGGGTTGCCGATTCGTCGGCGGCTGCGGGTGCGTGGGGGCCGTTCGCGCAGTTCCCCGCGCCCCTGGAGATACGTCCACTGCACGTACTTCAGGGGCGCGGGGAACTGCGCGAGCAACCACCGACTACCCGTAGCCGCCCGCCAAGCAGAACCCCCGCGCTCCTAGGCGAAAACGACCGTCCGCCGCCCGTTCAGCAGAATCCTTCGCTCGGCATGCCACTTGACCGCGCGAGCCAACGCCTGGCACTCCACGTCCCGCCCGACCGCGACCAGCTGGTCCGGCGTGACGTCATGCCCCACGCGCTCGACCTCCTGCTCGATGATCGGCCCCTCATCGAGATCGGCGGTGACGTAATGAGCCGTCGCGCCGATCAGCTTGACGCCCCTGGTATGAGCCTGGTGATACGGCTTCGCACCCTTGAAGCTCGGCAGGAACGAGTGGTGGATGTTGATGATCCGCCCGCTCAGCTCCTTGCACAGGTCGTCCGAGAGGACCTGCATATAGCGGGCCAGCACGACCAGCTCGATGCTCTCCCCGCGCACGATCTCCAGCAGCTGCGCCTCGGCCTCGGCCTTGTTGTCCCTGGTCACCGGGATGTGGTGGAAGGGGATGTCGTACGACCCCACCAGCTCGGCGAAGTCGGTGTGGTTGGACACCACGGCGGCGATCTCCACCGGCAGCGCCCCGATCCTGGCGCGGAACAACAGGTCGTTCAGGCAGTGCCCGAACTTGCTGACCATCAGCAGGACCCGCATCTTCTCCTCGGCCCGATGGATCTGCCAGTCCATCTGGAAGGAGTCACCGATCGCCGCGAAACTCGCCCGCAGCTTGTCCACCGTCACCGGCGCCTCCGCCGAGAAGTGGACGCGCATGAAGAACAGACCCGTGTCGTGGTCGCCGAACTGCTGGCTGTCCTCGATGTTGCAGCCGGTCATGAAGAGGTAGCTCGACACGGCGTGCACGATGCCCTGCTTGTCGGGGCAGGCAAGGGTGAGGACGTACTGGTCGGAGGGGACCGCGGCTCGGTCGGACTGCTCGCTCATGCAGCAAAGGGTCCCATATCCGGGGCCCTCGGCGGACAGTCGTCCCGTTACGCGGACCGCGTCATGATCCGCAGCACTTCGAGGGTGCGCGGCGGGGCGTCCGGCTCGTCGCCGTCGGCCATGGCCATCCGGACATGCGCGTCCCGCGCCGCCCGCACCGCCTCCGGCCACCCCTGGTTCTCCATGTACGCGGAGACCGGTGCGTCCGGGCCGACCTGGTGCATGATCCGCAGCACCCGCAGCACCGCGGTGTCCACGAGTGCCGCCTCCTGCGAGTCCCTGAATATGGTGCCGACGTATTTCTCGGCGGACCAGTTGTCCAGCCAGGTGTCCTCGACCAGGCGGTACACGGCGTCGGTGACGTCCCCGTATCCGTCGATCCCGGCCAGCCAGACGTCCCGCTGGAAGACCGGATCGGAGAGCATGTGCAGCGCGGAGCGCACATTGCTGCGCCAGCGCCACCACGGCATGTCGTTGAGTGGCATGCCGCCCATGGTGGAGGAGCGACGGCCGCGACGGGAAGAGCTATCCGAACCTTGCACGGTCACCGATCGTACGTTCCGCCCCACTCACGCATCACAGACCCCTGCAATTCACCTTCTCGTCACCACGTGATAACCAAGGGTCACGCGCGGGTTTGTTGTGTGGCGGAATCGTCACTGTCCATGACCGGCAGGCGACGCACCCGCAGCACCTTCCTCCCCACGATCACCAACCGGCCCGTCCGTGCGACCGTCCGGACGGCGGCGGCCCTGGTGGCCGGCGGGTCACTCGTCGCCGGTTGCGGGGTCATCCCCGGTACCACGGGGGGTTCCGGGGATGGCTCGATCACCGTCATGACCTGGGCCCCGGAGGACACCAAGGCCACCAACAAGCCCGGTATGCCCGCCTTCGCCCAGGCCTACGCCCGCTGGGTCAACGCCCGCGGCGGCATCAACGGCCACAGGCTGAAGGTCCTCACCTGCAACGACCACAACGACAGCGTGGCCGCGGCACAGTGCGCCGACCGCGCCGCCGAGGAGAACGTCGTCGCGGTCATCGGCTCCTACAGCCAGTTCGGCGACACCTTCCTGCCCTCGCTGGAGGGCGCCGGCATTCCGTACATAGGCGGCTACGGCGTCACCAACTCCGAGTTCACCAGCCCGCTCTCCTATCCCGTCAACGGCGGCCAGCCCACCCTCCTGGCGGGCCTCGGCAAGGAGCTGGCCCGCCGGTGCGGCCCCGTCGCGCTGGTACGCCCGGACAGCATCGCGGGCGACGAGCTGCCGCCCCTGCTGAACTCCGGCCTCAAGGCGGGCGGACACCGGGCCGCCGGCGACCAGCTGGCCGAGGAGGACGCCACCGAGTACAGCGGGCAGTCCGGACGGGCCCTGGAGTACGCCGCCGGCCCGACGCAGACGGGCTGTGTGGTGCCCGCCCTGGGCGACCGCACCACTACGTTCATGGACTCCTTCCGGCGTTCCCGCGACGACTACGCCGGCGTGCGCACCGCAACCGTCCTGGGCAGCGTCGACCAGACCGTGATCAACGCGAACGGCGGGGCGTCGGGCCCCTACGAGGGGTCGTACATCACCGGCTGGTACCCCGTCGCGACCGATCCGCGCTGGGACGGCATGAAGAAGGTGATCAGCGAGCAGGCCTTCGGCGACAACCGCATCGACCCCGCGGACGCCGGTGTGCAGACCACATGGATCGCGTACACGGTGTTCAAGAAGGTCGTCGAGTCGCTGGGCGACGACGAGGTGACCGCCGACTCCGTGCGAGAGGCCCTGAACGGCGGCCTGAAGGTCTCCACGGGCGGGCTCACCCCGACCCTGCGGTGGAAGTTCCAGGACGTCCTGGCCGCCGTCGGCTTCCCCCGGCTGGTCAACCGCGAGGTGACCCTCCAGGTCGTACGGGACGGCCGGCTGGTGGCGGCCCGCAAGGGCTTCATCGACGTGACGAAGACCCTGCAGAACGCCGAAGTGAACTGACCACCCCCTGGCCGGTCCGGCCGGCCCGGCCGCGGCTACAGCTGGGTCGGCTGGCGCTCCGTCAGGCCGTACTGCTTGGCGATGGGGTTCCACAGCTGCGCGGCCGTCTTCTTCTGCTCGCTGGCGGTGCCGCTGGCACGGTTGCCGGCCTGGGTCTGGCCGGTGGCGCGGGCCTGGCCCTTCTTGCACAGCTTCTTGTTGCCGGCGACCTGGTCGGCCCACGCCGCGTAGTGGTTGTCGGCGGACGCCGACGCCTGCCACGCCTTGGTCAGCGCGCCGGTCAGCGCGGCGTGGTTCGGGAGCTTGTCGACGGAGAGCTTGGACAGGTCGGTGACCAGCTGGTTGCGCTGCTTGGCGGCGCCGCGCAGGTCCTGGGCGGCCTGGCCGAGGTTGCCGCAGGACTTCACGGCGGCCACCGCGTTGATCACCGCCGTACGGCTGTCACCGCTGTCGGCGAGCAGCTTGTCCAGCGCGATCGCCTGCTGCTCGGCCGGGTCGGCGGACGACGAGGCGGAACCCTCGGTCGCCGGGGCCGTGGCGGAGACGGGTCTGTTGTCGTCGCTCTTCTCGTCGTCCCCGTCCCCGCCGGCGAGCAGCGCGCCCGCGCCGATGCCGAGGACGGCGATGCCGATGCCGACGGCCGCGATGACCGGCAGCCGGGAGCCGGTACGGCCGCCCCGGCGGCCACCGTCGTCGTCATCCGGGCCGTAGGAGCCGTGCGGGCCGTTCGAGCCCGGCGGGAAGTACGCCGGCCCTTGCCCGCCCTGCTGCTGCGGTTGCGGCTGCTGGAAGCGCGGCAGCTGCTGGGTGGCCGCGGCCGGGGGCTCGCCGCCCGGCTCGCTGCGGAAGAGGCTGTCGAAGTCGGAGAGCGGCTGCCGCTCCGCCCCGCCGTGCGGCGCCGCGCCCGGCCGGCCGGTCACCGGCGGGATGTACCGCGTGGCCTCCGCGTCGGGCCCGGCAGCGGGCGGCATCGATCCGGCAGCGCCCGCGGGACCGGCGCCGCCGCCCTGCCGGGCGCGCCCCAGGATCTGCGTGCTCTCGTTGGACACCTCGGGCGGCAGCGCCCCCGGCCCCACCGGCGGGATGTACTGCGTGGCACCCTCGTCCGCGCCGGGCGCGGAGGATGCGGGAGCCGGACCGCCCGGACCGACGGGCGGCAGATAGCTGGTGGCCTGGTTGTCCGCACCCGCGGGGGCGGCACCGACCGGCGGGATGTACTGGGTGGCGCCCTCGTCGGCCGGAGGCAACGGCGCCCCGAAGCCACCGGCACCGGCGTGCGGCAGGAGCTCGTTGGTGCCGCCGTGCACGGCGGGCGGCAGCGCACCCCCGGCGCCAGGAGTGCCGTACGTCTGCCCACCGGCGGGCGGCAACGGCGCGCCCCCACCGTGCGCCCCGTACGCCTCCCCACCCGTGGTCGGCGGCGACGCCGACGGACCGCCCTGCCCGTACCCAGGCTGCTGCGGCGCGGGCATCGGGGAACCGGCCTGGGCGTCATGCCCGTAGGACGGCGCGCTCGGCGGCGGGTTCTGGGCACCCTGCCCGTCGGCGTCATGCCGGTACGACGGCGTGCTCTGCGCACCGTGTCCACCGGCGTCATGCCCGTACGACGGCATGCTCGGCGGCGCGCTCTGCGCACCCTGCATGCCCCCGCCGTATCCGGCGCCGTCCTGCGGCAGCGGCTGGGACGGTACGCCTCCGACGGCGTCCGGCGCCGTGCCCCAGGTGTCCGGTGTCGGCGTCTGCTGCTGCTGTTCCTGCCAGGGCCGGCCGGGCGGTGTCCCCCAGGACTGGCCTGGCGCGGCCTGCGGCGGAGCAGGCGGATTCTGCGGGTTCTGGCCGGGTCCCCAGGAGTTGCCCCACGCCTGGCCGCCCGGCGGTGCCGAGGGCGGGGGTGCGGTCGGTGGCGTGGCCGGTGCCGGGGTCGGCTGGCCGGCGTGCCCGCCCGTCATTCCCGGCAGCAGCGGCTCACCACCGTCCGAGGGCAGCACGATGCCTTCGCGCGCGGGTCGCGCCGCGGGCTCCTCGCCCTGTCCGCTCTGCGTCACCGGGACTCCTACGAATGGGGGACCTTCGGAATCGTCGGCTCACGCTACCGGGTCCGCCGTTCCGGGTGCTACGCGGCCGAGGACGTGACCTGCGTCCCTGTGACCGCGGTAACAGCACCGGCCCCCAATCCGCTATATACGCCCCCCATTTTCCGCCGGAGCCTTCGTTTCCCTGCCGTTCACGCCGTCGTACCCACCGATTTCACGCCGCGGCCTGGAGGTCCAGCCGTGCCCCGAACTCCCTTACCACGGGCTCGTCCCGGTACGGCTCCAGTCGTTGCTGGAAGTCCTCCAGATACTCGGCGCCCCTGTTGGAGCGCAGGGTCTCCAGCAGTTCCACGGCCTTCAGCCCGGTGTGGCAGGCCTGTTCGACCTCGCGCTGCTGCGCCTGCGCTGTGGCGAGCAGCACATAACCGATGGCCCGGCGTCGTGCCTTCGTCTCCGGCAGTGCGGCGAGCGACTCCTCGGCCCTGCGCGCCGCTGCCTCGGCCTGGCCGAGATCGCGATGGCAGTGTGCCAACTCGTCGGCGAGATAGGCCTCGTTGAAGTGCGTGATCCACGCCGGGTCGTCCCCGGACTCCGGATCGGCCGCCTCCAGCGCGCCCACGGCCCGCCCGGACGCCACCTGGGCGGCCCGCGCGTCGCCCATCAGGGCGTGACCGCGCGCCTCGGCGGCATAGAACATGGCCTCCGCGCGCGGGGTCACGCGCCCCCGCGCCCCCTCCTGCGCCGCCCGCGCCAACTGCGCGATCTCCCGCGGGTTCCCGAGCTGCGCGGCGAGATGGCTCATGGAGGCGGCCAGCACATACCCGCCGTATCCGCGGTCGCCCGCCGCCTGCGCGAGCCGCAGCGCCTGGATGTAGTACCGCTGGGCGAGCCCCGGCTGCCCGGTGTCGACGGCCATGTACCCGGCGAGCTCGGTCAACCGCGCGACGGCGGCGAAGAGTTCACGCCCGACCGCCTCCCGGTACGACCCGGCCAGCAGCCCGGAGACCACGCTGTTGAGGTAGTGCACGACGACCGGGCGCACATGCCCGCTGCCGTACTGGTGATCAAGGTCGACGAGCGCCTGCGTCATCGCCCGCACGGCCTGCACGTCGGACTGGCCCACGCGCGGCCCCGCCGAGCGCCCCACCTGTGAGTCGGGCGACGAGATCAGCCAGTCCCGGCTGGGCTCGACCAGCGCGGACGCGGCGACGGACGAGCCGGACAGGAAGTCCCGCCGCCCGACGTCGCTGCGCCACAGCTCGCAGACCTGCTCGATGGCCCCCAGTACCGTCGGCGAGAACTGGAGACCGACGCCGGACGCGAGGTTCTTGCCGTTGGCCATGCCGATCTCGTCGATCGTGACCGTACGGCCCAGCTTGCGGCCGAGTGCCTCCGCGATGATCGCCGGCGCCCGTCCCCGTGGCTGCTGTCCGCGCAGCCAACGCGCCACGGACGTCTTGTCGTAGCGCAGATCGAGGCCGTGCTCGGCGCCACACATGTTGACCCGGCGGGCCAGCCCGGCGTTCGAGCAGCCCGCTTCCTGGATGAGCGCCTGCAGCCGTTCGTTCGGCTGTCGCGCGACGAGAGGCCTTGCGGCCATGGCGTACCCCCTGTGGCTGCGGTGCCTGCCCACGCACCGAGTTGACGTTCTTCCACGGCCGAAATCCGAGCCCGGGGCACCGGCTGTGCACCGCAGGATTCCGGCCGTGAAGATCAATGCCCCGTCGGCATACCGAAAATGCGAGGCTTGCGAGGATTGCCGGGGTAAAGGCGGAAGCCGACCCCACAGGTGGCTACCCAGCTCCGGCCACGGTTCCTCCCGCGCGCCCCCAGACATGCACCCATGCGCCCCAAATGCGAATTCAATGCTCCTCCCCCGCGCGCGCGACGCCCGTAACCCGAGGTGGGTGCGGGAGTTGTGTTCAGCGTGGAAGAGACGATCCCGGCCACCGAAGCCGCACAGATTCCGAAGCAGCGCGGCGAAACGCTGCTGGAGACCGCCGTTCGCTACGCCGAGGAGCGCCACTGGGACGTGTTCCCCGGGACCTGGCTGGAAGCCCTCGACGGCGTCCAGCACTGCTCCTGCGGCGACACCGACTGCCCCGCGCCCGGCGCGCACCCCGCACGTCCGGACTGGGCGACACAGGCCACGGGGAGCGCGACGGTCGCGCGCCGCATGTGGCAGAAGCAGCCCAACGCGTCGATCCTGCTGCCGACGGGGCGCACCTTCGACGCGATCTCCGTCCCGGAGACGGCCGGGTTTCTCGCGCTGGCCCGGATGGAGCGGATGGAGCTGTCGCTGGGGCCGGTGACCTTGACGCCGAATCGCCGGATGCATTTCTTCGTGCTGCCGGGTGCGTCGGTGAAGGTGCCCGAGCTGGTGCGCAAGCTGGGGTGGTCGGTCGGGTCGCTGGACCTGGTGGCGCTCGGCGAGGGCGCGTGGGTCGCCGGGCCGCCCACCCGGTTCGGGTCCCGGGGGGCTGTGCAGTGGGCGTGCCGGCCCACGCCGGCGAATCGGTGGCTGCCGGACGCGGAGGAGTTGATCTCGCCGCTCGCCTATGCGTGTGGGCGTGATCGGTAGCGCCCTCTCATCTGCCGGGTTGCCGATCGACGCCGACTGCGGGTTGCCTGCGGTTACTCGCGCAGTTCCCCGCGCCCCTTAGGGTTGGCACCCATGACGTCGGCCGTTCGTGTACGTGGGTTGTGGAAGCGCTTTGGGCAGCAGGTTGCTGTCGCCGGAATCGACCTGGAGTTGCCCTCGGGCAAGTTCATCGGGCTTGTCGGCCCCAATGGTGCCGGGAAGACCACCACCCTCTCCATGGTGACCGGGCTGCTGCGGCCCGATCAGGGGTCCGTCGAGGTCGTCGGGCACGACGTCTGGCAGGACCCCGTTGAAGTCAAGGCGCGGATCGGGGTGCTGCCCGAGGGGCTTCGGCTCTTCGAGCGGCTCTCCGGACGGGAACTGCTCGCGTACACGGGGCGGTTGCGCGGACTGCCCGGCGCCGAGGTCGACAAGCGGGCCACGCAGCTGCTGGACGTACTCGATCTGGCGGGGGCCCAGCACAAGCTGGTCGTCGACTACTCGACCGGCATGCGCAAGAAGATCGGGCTCGCGGCCGCGCTGCTGCACAACCCCGAAGTGCTGTTCCTGGACGAGCCGTTCGAGGGTGTCGATCCCGTCTCGGCGCAGACCATCCGGGGCGTCCTGGAGCGCTACACCGCCTCCGGCGCGACCGTCGTCTTCTCCTCCCACGTCATGGAGCTCGTCGAGTCGCTGTGCGACTGGGTCGCCGTCATGGCCGCCGGGCGTATCCGGGCCCACGGCACCCTCTCCGAGGTGCGCGGCGAGGCGGCCTCGCTGCAGCAGGCGTTCCTCGAACTCGTCGGTGCGAACGGCCGCGACGCCGGGACCGACCTCGACTGGCTGGGCGGCGGGGCGCGATGAGCCCGGACGTCACAGCGGTCGTCGTACGGCTGAAGCTGTCGCTGCTCAGGAACGGGCTGCGGCAGTCCGGTGGCCGACGGGCCGCCTACGTCGCCTCGGCCGCCGCGGTGCTCCTGTTCGCCGCGCTCCAGCTCCTCGGCCTGATCATGCTGCGCGGCACCGAGCACGCCGACCCCCTGGTCGTCCTGCTGGTGGCCGTCCTCGCGCTCGGCTGGGCCGTGATGCCGCTGTTCTTCCCCAGCGGCGACGAGACCCTCGACCCGACCCGGCTGGTGATGCTGCCCCTGCGTCCCCGGCCCCTGGTGCGCGCCCTGCTCGCGGCCTCGCTGATCGGCATGGGCCCGCTGTTCACGCTGTGCCTGTTCGCGGGTTCGGTGATCGCGGTCGCGCGGGGCGCGTTGGCGTACGTCGTCGGCGTCGTCGGTGTCGTTCTGGCCCTGCTGGTGTGCGTGGCGCTCGCGCGGACCGTCGCCGCCGCCAACATCCGTCTGCTGACCAGCCGTAAGGGCCGCGATCTGGCGGTGCTGAGCGGGCTGTTCGTCGCGGTCGGGGCGCAGGTCGTCAACTTCGGGGCGCAGCGGCTCGGTTCATCGGGCCTGGCCCAGCTCGACCCGGCGGCGGACGTGCTGCGCTGGGTGCCGCCGGCCTCCGCGATCGGGGCCGTGCGGTCGGTGAGCGAGAGGTCGTACGCGACCGCTCTCCTCCAACTCGCCCTGAGTGCGGCCGCGTTGGTCGTCCTGATCGCCGTGTGGTCCCGGCATCTGACCCGGCTGATGACCTCACCCGACGGCTCCACGCTCCAGGCGGCCACGGAGACCTCGGTACGGGGACGGACCTCGACCGGGCTGTCCCGCCTGCTGCCGGCCGGCCGTACCGGCACCGTGATGGAGCGCAGTCTGCGGTACATCTGGCGCGACCCGAAGACCAAGGCGGCCTGGGTGACCTCGCTGGCCATCGGTCTGATCGTGCCGCTGTTCAACGCCCTCCAGGGCACTGGCTCGATCTACTTCGCCTGCTTCGCCGCCGGGATGCTCGGCATCATGATGTACAACCAGTTCGGCCAGGACACCTCCGCGTTCTGGATGGTCGCGATGACGATCTCGTCCCCCCGGGACGCCTACGTCGAACTGCGCGGCCGGGCCCTGGCGCTCCTGCTGATCACCCTCCCGTACGCCACCCTCGTCACCGTCCTGACGACGGCGCTCCTCGGGGACTGGCCGGGGCTCCCCGAGGTGCTGGGCCTGTCCTTCGCCCTGCTCGGCGCGATGCTGGCCACGGGTGCCTGGACGTCGGCGCGCTTCCCGTACTCCATCCCGCAGGAGGGCTACAAGAACGTCGCTCCCGGCCAGACGGGCCTGGCCTGGATCTCCATCTTCGGCGGCATGATCGCGTCGGCCCTGCTGTGCGCACCGGTCATCGCGGTGACGATCTGGCTGAACGTCAGCGAGAACGGGGACGCGTGGACGTGGCTGCTGCTGCCGGGCGGGGCGGCGTACGGGGCGGCGATCACGCTGCTGGGACTACGGCTGGCGGCGCCGCGAACGGCGGCCCGCCTGCCGGAGATCCTGACGGCGGTGAGCAAGGGCTGACGGCCGAGCTCAGCGGCACCCGGCATCAAGTGCGTACCGCGTCCAGGAAAGGCTCGATGGCGGCCCGCCACCCCTCCGGCTGGTCGTAGTGCACGAGGTGCCCGGCGTCGGACACCTCCGCATACTCCCCGCGGGGCAGCACCCGGACCATCTCCTGCGCCTCGGCCCGCCCCAGCTCACCGTCGAGCCCACGGACGACCAGCGCCGGGCACTGCACCTGCGCCAGCTCCTCCCAGTGCGCGTCGAACACCCAGGTCTCCCGGGAGGTGAGCATCTGGTCCGGCACGAACACCGGCCGCCAGCCGTCCTCGCACTCGTGCATGACCTCGGCGTAGAACTCCCCGCGCGCGGCGTTCGGCCGCTCGACCCACGGGTCGTCCTCCCCGAACCACTTGCGCACGTCGGCGAGCGTGGCGAAGGGCACCGGCCAGGACTTGAACCAGTCCGCCCACTCCCGCTGCGAGGCCGCCCCGAGTGCGGAGGCCCGCATGTCGCAGATGATCACGCCGCGCACCAGGTCGGGCCGCTTGGCGGCGAGCTGCCAGGCGGTCAGCGCGCCCATGGCGTGGCCGATGAGGACGGCCGGGGCGAGACCTAGCTGTTCGAGGGCGGCCTCGGCGTCGTCGACGTACGCCTCGCGTGTGAAGGAGGCCTGCGGCGACTTGTCGCTACGGCCGTGCCCGCGCTGGTCCAGGGCGACCGCGCGGTGCCGCTCGGAGAGCCAGCGGGCGGTGGAGGCCCAGTGCGAGGCGCGGCCCATGAGGCCGTGCAGTAACAGGACACCGGTGGTTCCGTCGGGTTCCTTCGCGGGGTCGGTCTTGGGAGGGTCGCCGAACTCCCATGCCGCGAGACGAACGCCGCCTGTCCCGGTCACGTCGATGCGCCGCGCCATTGGTCCTGGCACCCCCCTAGCTCCGCTCGGCCCGCTCGCTCCCACTCGATGCGGCCGACCCTGTGAACCGCGTCCTGTCTGCCTTGCCTGCCGTATCCGCTGCCGCTCCGGCGGGCACCGAGCGCCACCTGTGTCACACGCGCCGTCGATGCCCTCGCATGCGATGTGCATGTCCTGTGTGTCTCACGTGATCTTATGCGCACATCCCTGAAGCGCACGTTCCGCGTGACCTGTCACCCCGCAGACTATCGAACCCGTATTCGAAAATAGGGTCTCCGCGGCCAACACCGCTCATTCGAGTGACCCCCGGCAAGGATTGATCGCCACCGCCGAGGGGAGACCTTCACCGGGAGGCGGACCGCTCGGGGAAACCGGTCCGAGGGGAATGACCCTGAGAGCTCGGGGCTCCGGGTCAGCACAGGGGAGGACAGGCCCCGGCGCCGTAAGGCGCCGGGGCCCTCTCCACAACCACGGCACATCCGCCCGCCCCCTCACCGGCCGCTCGCATGCGATCACGGCCCAGAGCCCTCAGGTCATATGCCTCTCGCGACAGCCTTGCACGCGAAGAGTTCCAGCGCTGCGATTTGGCGCACTGAATCTTGGAATCAACGCGTTCGGCAGAACGCCACAACTCCCGCTCCCGTACCGGGAATTACGCGGAACGGAACCCGAGATGGACAGCTGCCGGTGGGTCAGCGCTTCGCGACGAACACATGCGAGGCGACGTCCGCCTCCAGCTCCGCAGCCTCACCGCCGCTACCGACCAGCACACCACCCGCGGACTCGGTCACGCTCACCACCGAGCCGGGCTGCACCCCCGCCCGACGCAGCGTGTACATCAGCTGCGCGTCGGTCTGGATCGGCTCCCCGATGCGCCGCACCACGACCGTCTTGCCCTCGACACCCGGGTCCAGATCGGCCAGCGAGACCATGCCCTCGTCCAGGAACGGATCGGCGCCGTCCTTCTCGCCGAGCTCCTCCAGCCCCGGGATGGGGTTGCCGTACGGCGACTCGGTCGGGTGCCGCAGCAGCTCCAGCACGCGCCGCTCCACGGCCTCGCTCATCACGTGCTCCCAGCGACACGCCTCGGCGTGCACCTGCTCCCACTCCAGCCCGATCACGTCGACGAGCAGACACTCCGCGAGGCGGTGCTTGCGCATGACACGGGTGGCCAGCCGCCGACCCTCGTCCGTGAGCTCCAGATGCCGGTCGGTCGCCACGGACACCAGTCCGTCACGCTCCATCCGCGCCACCGTCTGACTGACGGTGGGTCCACTCTGGTCCAGCCGCTCGGCGATCCGGGCGCGCATGGGGACCACACCTTCCTCCTCCAACTCAAGGATGGTGCGGAGATACATCTCCGTGGTGTCGATCAGTCCGGACATACGTGCCCCTCGATTAGCTCTGCGATTAGCTCAGCCGGAAGCGAGACAGCTCCACGGCGCGTGCGCTGGCCCTGTAGTCAATTCTGCCGGATACCACTGACAACCGTGCCGCGCAGTTGAAACCAACGGGTTAAGCGAGGATCCACCCCATGGCCCACAGCCGCACGGCCCCGCAGCCGCCCACGGCGGGAGGGGACATCCGCAACGGACGGCAACGGGCCGCCGCGGGCGTCCCCGGCCGTATTGACACCGCACTGGTCCAGACCGCACGGTGATCCGCGACACACACGCGCCCGCACCACCCAAGCCACCCCGGAGGGGCCCCGCATGAGCGACAGCAGCCCGGCCGACCAGTTCTTCGACGCCGCGATCGGCCTGCTCCACCGGGTCCGTGCAGAGGAAGCCGAGAACATCGAGGCAGCCGGCACCCTGCTCGCCGACACCGTCGCCGCCGAGGGCCGCCTCTTCGCCTTCGGCGCCGGCCACTCCTCCCTCGCCGCCCAGGACATCGTCTACCGCGCGGGCGGCCTCGCCCTGATGAACCTGCTCGCCGTCCCCGGCGTCGTAGGCGTCGACGTCATGCCCGCCACCCTCGGCTCCGCCCTCGAACGCGTGGACGGCCTGGCGAGCGCCGTCCTGGACAGCTCCCCCCTGCGCGCGGGCGATGCCCTGATCATCATCTCCCTCTCCGGCCGCAACGCCCTCCCCGTGGAGATGGCCGTCAAGGCCCGCGCCCTCGGCGTCAAGGTCATCGGCGTGACCTCAGTGGCGTACGCCTCGGAGACGAAGTCCCGCCATGTCTCCGGGACCTACCTCAAGGACCACTGCGACATCGTCCTCGACTCGAAGATCGCGATCGGCGACGCGACCCTCACCCTCGACACCGTCCCGGCCCCCTTCGCCCCGGCGTCCACGGTCGTCACCACGGCACTCCTCCAGGCGGTCATGGCCACGGCAGCCGGCTCCCTGGCCACCCGAGGCATCGAGCCCCCGCTCCTGCGCTCCGGCAACGTGGACGGCGGCCACGACTGGAACGGCGAGGTGTTCGAGAAGTACGGCGACAGGATCTTCTACCGGCAGTGAACCGCCGACGGACCGGCGCGCTCCCGGATCTCCCGGACCTCCAGGATCCCCCGGACCTCCAGGATCCCCCGGACCTCCAGGATCCCCCGGACCTCCTGGAGCTCCCAGACCTCCCAGACCCCCCGGGAGCCCCCGCTACTCCGCCTCCAGAACCCCCGCCAAATCCAGCGCGGAGGCGATCCGCACCGCGACATCCTCCGCGTACACCGCATCACTGCGCTCGAACGCGCTGCGCCCCGAGCCCCGCAGAAACGTGACGACCCCCAAGGTCCGCCCCCGGCTCCGCAACACGGCACACAACGCGTGCACGGCGTCCGCCGGCCACTGCCGTCCCACGGCCCACTCACGCGCCCGCTCCGCCGGCATGTTCCCCGCATCGGCCCGCACCGACCCGGCCCGAGCCACGCACTGCAACGCCGGATGACCCTCGGCATAGCGCACCGGCAGCCCGGCCTCCCCGCCGAGCAGACTCGGGCCCGGCGCCCCGGACGGCGTCACGGCGACCCGGACGAGCCGTACCGGCTCCGCCGTATCCGTATCCGAATCCGTGACAGCCCCACCGGCCCCACCCGCGGCCCGGTCGATCAGCGCATGGTCGGCGAACCCGGCCAGCGCGAAGTCCAGATGCACGGTGGCCGCCTCGACAGGGTCCTCGCACTCGGCGGCGGCACGCGCGGCCCGATGCAGCTGGTTCGTCCGGAACCGCAGCAGCGCCGCCTCCTGCTCGCTCTGCTTGGCCGCGGTCACGTCCTGGAAGAGCCAGCCCACCCCCAACGGCACCGGCTCCTCCGCGAGCGGCGAGGCCAGCCGTACGAAGCCGCACCGCCAGCACCGCCGCCGCTCGCCCTCCGGTGTCCGTACGCTCACCCAGATCTCGGCCGGCGCGGGCGGCGCGCCCTCCGCCAGCACATGCGTGAGCGCGCTCTCCAGCTCCTCCACCCCTTGGGCGAGCAGCTCACCGAGCGGCCGGCCGAGCACGGACGTACGCCCGATGCCCAGCGCACGGGCCGCGTGCGCGTTCACCACGGCCGGCCGCAGATCGGCGTCGACCAGGACGACACCCCACGACGCGTCCTCGAACAGGGCCTCGCTCAGCGCGATCGACCGCTCCAGATCGATCTGCGCGTGCACCTCGCTGAAGGCGCAGTACACCCCGGCGGGCTTCCCGTCCGGACCGCGTACGGCCGCCGACTGGGTCCGTACGAGAACCCGGCCGCCGTCCTTGGTCAGCAGTGCGAACTCGTGCACCTGCCGCCCGGGAGCGTGCATGGCGGACATCAGCCGCGCCTCGACCTCCTCGGCGTCGGCCTCGCGCACCGCCCATCCGGCGAAACCGTGCCGCCCGACGGCCTCCGCCGCGGACCACCCGAGGATGCGCTCCGCCTCACGGTTCCAATGGGTGACGACCCCGTCGCCGTCGAAGGCGCACAGGGCAGCGTCCATCCCGTCCAGCAGCGCGGCCAGCAAATCGGAGCCGCCTGCCGAACCCTCCGAACCACCCGACGACTCGTCCGGACCGTCCCGCTCGGGTTCGTCCGGCCCCAGCTCGTCGGTGGTCCCACTACGCCGGGAAGCACTCACCTGGACCCCCTGCCAAGCTGCGTCCGCACGTACGACGCGTCGGTTCGCTCACTTGCAATCATCTAACTGGAACGTGACGCAGCACACACCGTGTTCCCCAAGATTGAAGGAATCGTTGTACGAGCCGTCGCCTGCCTACTCCAACCGCAGGTCCACCCATTGATCGCTCTCACCGTCCAGTACATACCGATCGATCTCGACGAATCCCCGCGCCCCGGCGAACCGCAACCCGTCCTCGTTGACGGCCAGCACACAGGTCTCGACCGCCCCGGCGCCCAGCACGCGCGCGTGGGCCAGCCCGTCCTCGTACAGCTCCGCGCCGTAGCCACGCCGCCGGTACTCGGGCAGCACGCGCGCGATGACCGTCGCCACCGCGCCCTCGCCCTCCGGCGGGCGCACCGTCGAACAGCCGACGAGGACGTCACCGGCGTACGCGTTCCGCAGGCGGTACCGCCCGGCGCGCTCCCGCACCTCGTCGAGGTCCATGGCCGCGGGCGGGACGATCACGTTGTGGACGTGCCGCCACTCCTCCAGCATGACCTCACCGTCGACCGGCGCAATCCGAAGATCAGACATGAGAGCCGCCTCCCCGGCGCGCGTACACCTCAATCTCGATCTTCATACGAGGATCCGCGAGCCCGCACATCATCATCGTCGCCGCCGGCCGCACCTGACCGAAGTGCCGCCGCAGCACCGGCCAGCACGGCTCGAAGTCGGCCCGCTCCGGCAGCAGATACCGCACCCGCACCACATCGGCGAACGAGGCCCCCGCCTCCTCCAGCGCGGCCCCCACGTTCCGCAGACACTGCTCGGCCTGCTCCACCACGTCCTCGGAGATCGTCATCGTCGTGTAGTCGAACCCCGTCGTCCCCGACACATGCACCCAGTCCCCGTCGACCACGGCACGCGCGTACCCGATCTGCTCCTCGAAGGTCGAACCGCTGAGAATCGCCCGCCGCTCCGCCTGCTGCTTTGTCATGCACGGAACGCTAGGTGACCGGCACGGACAGATCCAAGGAAAAAAGCGGTTGATCGGGGCCGGACCGCTTCCTAGGGTGTGGTGCACACGAGAAGGGAGGTGGTTCGGCAGATGTATGAATACCGGACGCGTGAGGTGGCTGCGGGCTAGCGGCCCGTCACCCCACCCAGTGCGGTGCCGGACCAGCGCGTGACAGACGCGTGCAGCCGGCCCAATCCCAGCAGTCACCCGACCCGCGAGCTCGCCGGTACGTCCGGCCGGCTCCTTCGCCGCCAGGCGGAGGAACCCGAGCTCGCGGGTCGTCTGCTTTCCCGGCCCTCACGCGGCGCCCGGTTCACGGGCTGAGCCGCTCCACCCGCCAGCTCCCGTCCTGCTGCGCGACATACCGCAGCCGGTCGTGCAGCCGGTTCTCGCGTCCCTGCCAGAACTCCACCAGCTGCGGCGCCACCCGGAAACCTCCCCAGTGCGGCGGCACCGGCACCTGCTCGCCCTCGGGATAGCGGGCGGCCAGCTCGGCGTAGGAGGCGTCGAGATCGGCTCGGGTCGCGATGATCGAGGACTGCGCACTGGCCCAGGCGCCGAGCTGGGAGCCGTGCGGGCGGGTGCGGAAGTAAGCGGCGGTCTCGTCCCGTCCGGTGCGCCGGGCCACGCCCGTGACGATGACCTGGCGGGCCATCGGGTGCCAGGGGAACAGCAGCGAGACGTACGGGTTGTCGGCGAGGTCGCGGGCCTTGCGGGAGTCGTAGTTGGTGTAGAAGACGAAGCCCTGCTCGTCGAACTGCTTCAGCAGCACCGTACGGGCGCTGGGCCGGCCCTCCGCGTCCGCGGTGGAGACGATCATCGCGTTCGGCTCGAAGAGATGGGCCTCCGCCGCGGCCTGCTTGAACCAGCGCGCGAACTGCTCGACGGGAGTGGCGGCCAGGTCGTTCTCGGCGAGGCCCTCGGCCCGGTACTGCTTGCGCATCGCGGCGGGGTCGAGGGGGGCGGCGTCTCGGTCGGTCACGCGGTCATCTTGCCGTATGCGGCGGGCACCGTACGGGACGGTGTTCCCGATTACTGGATGGCACTGAGTGCCGCAAGACCTCCCCAAATGTGGCACTCGGGGATATCGTGCTGTTGCCGTCGCGGTTGGATGACCGCCAGCCGCACGGGGCATCACAGGGGTACGCCCCGGACCGCGAGTCCGCCGCGGCCCGGAACCCCGGAGGCCTGCAGCCTGGCATCCGAGCCCGGGTCCGTGACCGTGTATCCACCGGGCGTACGCGCCATCTCTGCCGACCGGCATGTGTCGTCCCACCACAACCCCACCTGTCTCACACATCACGAGGAGCCGCCTGATGTCCGACTTCGTACCCGGGCTCGAAGGAGTCGTCGCGTTCGAGACGGAGATCGCCGAACCGGACAAGGAGGGCGGCGCTCTTCGGTACCGGGGCGTCGACATCGAGGACCTGGTCGGCCATGTCTCGTTCGGCAACGTCTGGGGACTGCTCGTCGACGGTGCCTTCCGTCCCGGACTGCCGCCCGCCGAGCCCTTCCCGATCCCCGTGCACTCCGGCGACATCCGTGTCGACGTCCAGTCCGCGCTCGCCATGCTCGCGCCCGTGTGGGGCCTGAAACCCCTTCTGGACATCGGCGAGGAGCAGGCCCGCGCCGACCTGGCCCGGGCCGCCGTCATGGCCCTGTCCTACGTCGCCCAGTCCGCGCGCGGCCAGGGCCTGCCCATGGTCCCGCAGCGCGAGATCGACAAGGCGCAGTCCGTCGTCGAGCGGTTCATGATCCGCTGGCGCGGCGAGCCCGACCCCAAGCACGTGGCCGCCGTGGACGCCTACTGGACATCCGCCGCCGAGCACGGCATGAACGCCTCCACCTTCACGGCCCGCGTCATCGCCTCCACCGGCGCCGACGTGGCCGCCGCCCTCTCCGGCGCCGTGGGAGCCATGTCCGGCCCGCTGCACGGCGGCGCCCCCTCCCGTGTCCTGCACATGATCGAGGAGATCGAGCGCACCGGCGACGCCGAGGCGTATGTGAAGCAGACCCTCGACAAGGGCGAGCGTCTGATGGGCTTCGGGCACCGCGTCTACCGCGCCGAGGACCCTCGCGCCCGCGTCCTGCGCCGCACCGCCCGTGAGCTCGGCGCGCCCCGCTTCGAGGTCGCCGAGGCCCTGGAGAAGGCGGCCCTGGAGGAGCTGCACAATCGCCGCCCGGACCGGGTGCTGGCCACGAACGTCGAGTTCTGGGCCGCCATCATGCTGGACTTCGCCGAGGTACCGGCGCACATGTTCACGTCCATGTTCACCTGCGCCCGTACGGCGGGCTGGTCGGCGCACATCCTGGAGCAGAAGCGCACCGGCCGCCTCGTCCGCCCCTCCGCCCGCTACATCGGCCCGGGCCCGCGCGACCCGCGCGAGGTCGAGGGCTACGAGGACATCGCGCACTGATCCCTGCCCCTGCGTCACGCGGAGCCGACCAGCTCCGCGTGACGCCGCTCGGCGGCCGGCGCGAACCATGCCCGTGAAGGTCGGCGACGACGGCATACGGAACGTGACTGATCCACTCCGCCAGTATGCTGAGGCGGCTGCGGCATCCCACCATCACCCGTCCCCACGTGGTGAGTTACGGCCTGCGGCGATCAGGACGTCTCACTGCATGAGGGGGATGGGGAACAGGTGCTCATAGCGGGCCGCTACCGGCTGATCGAGTCGATCGGGCGCGGTGGGATGGGCGAGGTCTGGCGGGCCTACGACGAGGCGCTCGCCCGGCAGGTGGCCGTCAAGCTCCTGCTGCCCCAGGACGCCGACCCGACCGCCACGCCCCGGTTCCGGATGGAGGCGCAGACCGCGGCACGCATCGACCATCCGAACGTGGTCGGCGTACGGGACTTCGGTGAGCAGGACAACCAGCTCTTCCTGGTGATGGAGCTGGTCGAGGGCGACAGCCTCGCCCGGACCCTGGCCCGCTCCGGCGCCCAGCCCGCCGAACGCGTGGCCCGGATCGCCGCCCAGGCCGCCGCGGGACTGGCCGCCGCGCACCGGCAGGGCATCGTGCACCGCGACATCAAGCCCGGCAACCTGCTCCTGGACGCCGACGGCACCCTCAAGATCGGCGACTTCGGGATCGCCCGTTTCATGGACGACCCGGGCGCGGCGCTCACCGCCACCGGGCAGATCGTCGGCACCAGCCTCTACCTCGCCCCCGAGCGCGCCCTGGGGAAGCCGGCGGGCCCGGCCTCCGACGTCTACGCGCTGGGCTGTGTGCTCTACCAGCTTCTGACCGGCCGCCCGCCGTTCCACGCGGACACCGCCGTCGGCATCCTCCACCAGCATCTCGACGCCGCCCCCGTTCCGCCCCGCGAGCTGGGCGTCTGCGGCCTGCCGCCCGCCTTCGAGAGCTACCTCCTGGGCCTGCTCGCCAAGGACCCCGAGCATCGGCCCGGCGCCCAGCAGGCCGCCGACTGGTTCGCCGAGGGCGCCTGGCAAGGGCGCTCCGAGCCACTGCCCGACGCGACCTCGCCGTCGCGGCGACGACCGCCGGTCGCTGCGGCGTCGGCCGCCGGGTCACAGCAGGTGGGCGAGACCAGCACGCCGACGACGTACATGCTGCCGTCCGCCCGCGGGCCGGCGCCCACCGATGGACCGGGCCCGAGGTCCAGGTCGGGATCCGGGCACGGGTCCGGATCCGGGCGCGGGTCCGCGTCCAGGCACGGGGCCGCGTCCAGGCACGGGTCCGGGAGCGGGCACGGGTCCGGGAGCGGGACGCGGCGCGTGGTCGCCATGGCCGCCGGAGCGGTGCTCTTCGTGGCCGCGATGCTCCTCGGCATGCTGTGGTTCGCCCCCGACGACACAGGCACGCAGGGCACGAAGTCCGAGACCCCGCCCGGCCCGGGCGCGTCCGCGCCGGCGTCCCCGCCGGCATCCCTTCCGTCCTCGACGGCCTCCCAGCAGGACCAGGACAGGCGCGACCGGGATCGGGGCCAGGACCAGAACCAGCACGAGCAACCGCGGCAACGCGGGGCGCAGCAGGACGACGACGGTGAGGACGACTGACGACGCCGAACCGCCGCCCGCCCACGGGACGGCAACGCCGTCAGCCCAGCGTCTCCTCCAGCAGCGCCGCCCACTGCGCCACGACGCGGTCGCGGCGGGCGGTGTCGTCGGTGAGGAGGTTGGCGAGGCCCAGGCCGCGGGCCATGTCGAGGAGGCCCTGGACCGTTTCGCGTACGCCGGGGCGGGACTCGTCGGCGCCCAGCAGGTCCACCGCGATCCGGTGGGTCTCGCGGCCGACGCGGGCCTCCAGTTCCGTCACCCGGGGGCGCAGCTGCTCCTCGTTCGAGGCGGCCACCCACAGGTGCAGGGCCGCGCGGAACAGGGGACCGGTGTAGAGGTCGACGAGGGCGGAGACGACCGCGTGCCGGTCGCCCGAGGCGCCCTGCGGGAACAGGGCGCGCAGGGCCGTCGAGCGTTCCTCGGCGACGTACTCCACTGCCGCCGTGAAGAGGTCCTCGCGGGTCGGGAAGTGGTGCTGGGCCGCGCCACGGGAGACTCCGGCGCGTTCGGCGACGACGGAGACCGTGGAGCCCGCCCAGCCGTGTTCGGCGAGGCAGGCCACGGCGGCCTCCAGGAGCCGCTGCCGGGTGGCACGGCTGCGATCCTGCTTGGGCACGCGGTCGGCCCGGTCCGCCCGGTCCACGCGGTCGCCGACTGTGCTCACACCACCCATTCCGGATCCCGTCTTTCGAGGAAGGCCGTCATCCCCTCGCGCGCGGTGTCGGAGGAGAAGAGCCGGGCCGAGAGTGCGGTCAGGTCGGCCGCGTCCCGGTCGAAGGTTTCCAGCACCTTAGCCGTGAGCAGCGCCTTCGTCTCGGCCAGGGCTTCGGGAGCGGCCCTGCGCAGGCCGTCCAGCAGGGGCTCCAGTACGGCGTCCACATCCTCGCCCTCCGCCGTGAGCAGGCCGATACGGGCCGCCTCCGGCGCGGTGAAGCGTTCGCCGGTGAGGTAGTAGCGGGCCAGGGCACGGGGGTCGGTGCGCGGAAGGACCGGGAGGGAGATGACCGCGGGGGCCACCCCGATCCGGACCTCGGTGAAGGCGAAGGTGGCCTCGCGTGCCGCCGCCGCCATGTCACAGGACGCCAGCAGGCCCAGGCCGCCCGCGCGGACGTGTCCGGTGACGCGGGCGACGACCGGTTTGCGCAGTTCGACGATCTGCCTGAGCAGGGCCACCAGCGCGTCCGCCGGCGGCGGGTCGCGCAGGTCCGCACCCGCACAGAACGTGTTGCCGGTGTGGGTGAGGACGATCGCGCGTACGCCGGCGTCCTTGGCGCAGTCCGTCAGCGCGTCGGCGAGTTCGCCGACCAGGGCCGCCGAGAGTGCGTTGCGGGTGTCCGGGGAGTCCAGGCTGAGGGTTTCCACGGCACGCGCGCGTGTGCGGCCGATCAGCGTCGTACGTCCTGTCATGTGCTCTCCTCGGGCGCCCGCAGTTCGCGGCGCAGGATCTTGCCGGAGGCGGCCCGAGGGACACCGTCGATGAAGGTGACCTGGCGGACGCGCTTGTAGGGGGCGACGCGTTCGGCGACGTACATCATGACCTCGCCTTCGGAGAGGTCGGTGGCGGACGGCTGGCGGACCACATAGGCGTGCGGGACCTCGTTGCCCTCGTCGTTGTAGACGCCGACCACCGCGGCGTCGGCGATGCCCGGGTGGGTGAGCAGAAGGGCCTCCAGTTCGGCGGGGGCCACCTGGAAGCCCTTGTACTTGATGAGTTCCTTGACGCGGTCCACGACGAACAGCCAGCCGCCCTCGTCCACATGGCCGACGTCGCCGGTGTGCAGCCAGCCGTCGGTGTCGATCATCGCAGCGGTGGCGTCGGGGCGGCGGAGATAGCCCTTCATGACCTGGGGGCCGCGGATCAGGATCTCGCCGGACTCGCCGACGCCGAGGTCCTTGCCGGGGTCGTCGAGGGAGACGATCCGCATCTCGGTGCCGGCGATGAGCCGCCCGACGGTGCCGGCGGGGGCGTCGTGCATGGCGTCGAGGGGGACGACGTGGGTGCCGGGCGACAGTTCCGTCATGCCGTACGCCTGGCCTACCGGTGGCAGGCCGAGGCGCTGTGAGCAGGTGGCGGCCAGGCTCGCGTCCAGGGGCGCGGCGGCGCTGATGATGTACCTCAGGGACGACAGGTCGTACTGCGCGACCAGCGGGTGCTTGGCGAGGGCCAGCACGATCGGCGGGGCCACGTACAGGCCGGTGATGCGGTGGTTCTGGATGGCCGCGAGGAAGGTGCCCAGGTCGAAGCGGGGCAGCACGACGACCGTGGCGCCCAGCCTCAGGGGCGCGTTCATCAGCGCCGTGAGGCCGTAGATGTGGAAGAAGGGCAGGACGGCGAGGATGCGGTCGCCCGGGCCGGCCGGGACGGCGGGTTCGAGCTGGGCGAGGTTGGTGGCTATCTGGCGGTGGGTGAGCATCACGCCCTTGGGGACGCCGGTGGTGCCGGAGGAGTACGGCAGGGCCGCGACGTCCGTCGCGGGGTCGATGTCGACCCGCGGTTCGGGGGCCGCAGACGCCAGCATGTCGATCAGCGAGCGGTGTCCGGGCGCACTGTCGCAGACGAAGATCTCCTCCACTCCGCCCGCGAGTTCGGCGGCTCGGCGTGCCGTCTCCAGCAGGGGCGAGACGGTGACGATCCAGCGCGCCGCCGAGTCCGTGAGCTGCTTGCCGAACTCCTCCGGCGTGGCGAGCGGGTGCACGGTCGTGACGACGGCACCCGCGCGCGTGGCCGCGTAGAACGCCGTCGGGAAGGCGACCGTGTTGGGGCTGTGCAGGGCGAGGACGTCGCCCTTGCGGACGCCGGCCTCGGCGAGGGCGGCGGCGATGCGCCGGTGGAAGCGGTCGAGCATGTCGTACGTGAGGGTGGTGCCGTCCGTGCCGTCGATGAGCGCGGGCGCGTCCCCGAACTCGGCGGCCCGGCCCAGGACCGCCTCGTGGATGGGGAGTTCTACGGCCGGGACGTCTGCGTACTCGCTGCGGAACACGGTTCCTCCTCGCGACACGGTGCCGGACGGGTGCCGGTCAGTACGACTTCGGCAGGCCCAGGGTCTGGTGGGAGATGTAGTTGAGAATCATCTCCCTGCTCACCGGAGCAATACGAGACACGCGCGCCGCGGTTATCAACGAGGCGAGCCCGAATTCGCGCGTGAGCCCGTTGCCGCCGAGGGTGTGCACGGCCTGGTCGACCGCCTTCACACAGGCCTCCCCGGCCGCGTACTTGGCCATGTTGGCGGCCTCACCGGCGCCGACGTCGTCCCCGGCGTCGTACAGATACGCCGCTTTCTGCATCATCAGGCGGGCCAGCTCCAGGTCGATGTGGGCCTGGGCCAGGGGATGCGCGATGGCCTGGTGGGCGCCGATGGGAGCCTTCCAGACGGTACGGTCGCGCGCGTACTCGACGGCACGCGCGAGGGCGTAGCGGCCCATGCCGATCGCGAAGGCGGCCGTCATGATGCGTTCGGGGTTGAGGCCGGCGAAGAGCTGGAGGAGGCCCGCGTCCTCGTCGCCGACGAGTGCGTCGGCGGGGAGCCGTACGTCGTCCAGGACGAGCTCGAACTGCTTCTCCGCCGCGTCGAGTTCCATGTCGATCTTGCGGCGCGTGAAGCCGGGCGCTTCACGGGGGACGATGAACAGGCAGGGCTTGAGGGTGCCGGTGCGGGCGTCTGCCGTACGGCCGACTATGAGGGTGGCGTCGGCTATGTCTACGCCGGAGACGAAGACTTTGCGGCCGGTGAGCAGCCAGTCCCCGGTGTCCGGGTCGCGTCGGGCCGTGGTGGTGATGCGGTGGCTGTTGGAGCCGGCGTCGGGCTCGGTGATGCCGAAGGCCATGGTGAGGGTGCCGTCGGCGAGGCCGGGGAGCCAGTGCTGTTTCTGGGTGTCCGTGCCGAAGCGGGCGATCACTGTGCCGCAGATGGCGGGAGACACGATCATCATGAGCAGGGGGCAACCTGCGGCGCCCAACTCCTCCAGGACTATGGAGAGTTCGGCGATGCCGCCGCCTCCGCCGCCGTATGCCTCCGGCAGGTTGACGCCGAGGTAGCCGAGTTTGGCCGCCTCCGACCAGAGGTCTTCTCGGGTGAAGGTGCGGCCGTGGCGGGTGCCGAGGGCGGATACGGCGGCTCGTAGGGCCTTGTGTTCATCGGTTTCGACGTGGGTGGTCATGGGACTCCTTCGGGCTGCGGGTTCGATGTGGCTGGTCGCGCAGTTCCCCGCGCCCCTAGGGGGTGTTTTGCACTACCGCCAGCAATGAGCCGACCGTCACCTGCTGACCAGGTACGGCGTTCAAAGCGCTCAGCGTCCCCGAGACGGGTGCCGTGATCTTGTGCTCCATCTTCATCGCCTCCAGCCACAGCAGGGGCTCTCCGGCCCGTACGGCGGCTCCTGCGGTCACGCCGTCGGCGACCCGTACGACCGTCCCCGGCATCGGCGCGAGCAGCGAACCCGGCGCGTGCTGTGCCGTCGGGTCCGGGAAGCGGGGTAGTGCGGTGAGGCGGGTGGTGTTCGCGTGGATCTCGTCGCCGTATCGCGCGACCTCGTAGCTCCTTCGTACGCCGTCCACTTCGAGTACGACGAGACGCGCGTCGGCGTGCACGACGCGTACGCCGTCGGCCTCCAGGCCGCCCGCGCGCGTGTGGCGGTAGCGGACCTCGGTCTCCTCGCCCGCCATCGTGTACCGCTTGACCTGCGGCTGTGAGGGAACGTTGCGCCAGCCGCCGAATCGGGAGCGGTCGTGGGCGTCGGCGAGGGCGGCGGCCAGGGGGGCGCAGGGGTCGGGGGTGGGCTCGGTCAGGTCGGTGAGGTGGCGGTCGTAGAAGCCCGTGTCCATGCGGGCGCTCGTGAACTCGTCGTGGCGGAGGGAGGCGACCAGGAGGTCGCGGTTGGTGAGCGGGCCGTGGATCGTCGACTGCTCCAGCGCGGCCGCCAGCTTGCGGATGGCCTCCGCCCGCGTGGGGGCGTGGGCGACGAGTTTGGCGAGCATCGGGTCGTAGTGGACGCCGATCTCGTCGCCGTCGGTGAAGCCGGTGTCCAGGCGGACACTGTCGGGTACGGCGAAGCGGTGCAGGGCGCCGGTCTGCGGGGCCCAGTCGCGGGCCGGGTCCTCCGCGTAGAGGCGGGCCTCCACGGCGTGGCCACGCGCGCGTGGCGGGGCGTCGGGGAGGGCGTGGCCTTCGGCGATGCGGAACTGTTCCGCGACCAGGTCGAGGCCGAAGACCGCTTCCGTCACGGGGTGTTCGACCTGGAGGCGGGTGTTCATCTCCAGGAAGTGCGCCTGGTCGCCGGCGACCAGGAACTCGACGGTGCCGGCGCCGACGTAGTCAACGGCGCGGGCGGCGCGTACGGCCAGCGTGTGCAGTTCGTCGGTGAGCGGCTCGGGGAGTCCGGGCGCCGGGGACTCCTCGACGACCTTCTGGTGACGGCGCTGGAGGGAGCAGTCCCGGGTGCCGAGGGGCCAGACCGTGCCGTGGGTGTCGGCGAGGATCTGCACCTCGACGTGGCGGCCGTTCTCGACGTAGGGCTCGACGAACACCTCACCGTCGCCGAAGGCGCTCGCGGCCTCGGAGCGGGCGCTCTGCAGGGCCGTGTCGAGGTCGTCCAGGTGGCGCACGACGCGCATGCCGCGCCCTCCGCCGCCCGCCGCCGCCTTCACCAGGACGGGCAGGTCGGCCTCGGTGACCTCGCCCAAGGGCGCCAGCCCCATCAGCTCCTTCGCCCGTGTCTTGGACGCCATCGCCTCGATCGCCTCCGGGGGCGGGCCGACCCAGACGAGGCCCGCGTCGAGGACGGCGCGTGCGAAGTCGGCGTTCTCGGAGAGGAAGCCGTAGCCGGGGTGCACGGCGTCCGCACCGGCCGCCACCGCCGCCTTCACGATCAGCCCGGCGTCCAGGTAGGTGTCGGCGGGCGCCGCTCCCGGCAGCCGTACCGCCGCGTCGGCCACGCGTGCGTGGAGGGCGTTCGCGTCGGGGTCCGAGTGCACGGCGACCGTCCGGATTCCCAACTCACGGCAGGTGCGGAAGATACGGCAGGCGATCTCGCCCCGGTTGGCGACCAGCAGAGTCGAAATCATCAGCCTCACATCCGGAAGACGCCGAAGCCACCGCGCGCGCCCTCATAGGGCGCCGTGTGGATGGCGGACAGGCACATACCGAGGACCGTGCGGGTGTCGCGCGGATCTATGACGCCGTCGTCGTACAGCCGCCCGGACAGGAACATGGGCAGCGACTCCGACTCGATCTGCTGCTCCACCATGGCGCGCAGCGCCGCGTCCCCCTCCTCGTCGTACGGCAGGCCCTTCGCGGCCGCCGACTGCCGGGCCACGATCGAGAGCACGCCCGCGAGCTGCTGGGGGCCCATGACGGCCGACTTGGCGCTGGGCCAGGCGAAGAGGAAGCGGGGGTCGTAGGCGCGACCACACATGCCGTAGTGGCCGGCGCCGTAGGACGCGCCCATGAGGACGGACAGATGGGGCACGCGGCTGTTGCTGACCGCGTTGATCATCATCGCGCCGTGCTTGATGATGCCGCCCTGTTCGTACTGGCTGCCCACCATGTAGCCGGTGGTGTTGTGCAGGAACAGCAGCGGGATGTCGCGCTGGTTGGCGAGCTGGATGAACTGGGCCGCTTTCTGGGACTCCTCGCTGAACAGGACGCCCTGTGCGTTCGCCAGCACGCCGACCGGATAGCCGTGGAGCGCCGCCCAGCCGGTGGTCAGGCTGGTCCCGTACATCGGCTTGAACTCGTCGAAGTCGGAGCCGTCGACGATCCGGGCGATGACCTCGCGCGGGTCGAAGGGCGTCTTGAGGTCGCCGGGGACGATGCCGAGGAGGTCGTCGGCGTCGTACTTGGGCGGTTCGGCGGGGCCCGGATCGCCGTACGCCTTGCGGTGGTTGAGGCGGGCGACCACGCGCCGTGCCTGGCGCAGCGCATCCGGTTCGTCCACGGCGAAGTAGTCGGCGAGACCAGACACACGCGCGTGCATCTCCGCGCCGCCCAGCGACTCGTCGTCGCTCTCCTCGCCGGTGGCCATCTTCACCAGCGGCGGTCCGCCGAGAAACACCTTGGCGCGTTCCTTGACCATGATCACGTGGTCGGACATGCCGGGGACGTAGGCACCGCCCGCCGTCGAGTTGCCGAAGACGACCGCGACGGTGGGGATCCCGGCCGCCGACAGCCGCGTCAGGTCCCGGAAGATGGCGCCGCCGGGGATGAAGATCTCCTTCTGGGAAGGAAGATCGGCGCCGCCCGACTCGACGAGGTTGATGACGGGCAGCCGGTTGGCGAGGGCGATGTCGTTGGCGCGCAGGGCCTTCTTCAGCGACCAGGGATTGCTCGCTCCCCCGCGCACGGTCGGGTCGTTGGCGGTGATCAGACACTCCACGCCCTCGACCACTCCGATGCCGGTGACCAGGGACGCGCCGACCGTGTAGTCGCTGCCCCAGGCGGCCAGGGGGGACAGCTCCAGGAACGGCGTGTCCGGGTCGAGGAGCAGCTCGATGCGCTCCCGGGCGAGCAGCTTGCCGCGTTTGCGATGCCGTTCGACGTACTTGGGGCCGCCCCCGGCGAGCGCCTTGGCGTGCTCGGCGTCGAGCTCGGCGAGCTTGCCGAGCATGGCCTCGCGGTTGGCCCGGTGGTCGGGGCCGTTGATGTCCAGGGTGGACGGCAGGACGGTCACAACAGACTCTCCGGGATGTCCAGGTGACGGGAGCGCAGCCATTCCCCGAGGGCCTTGGCCTGCGGATCGAAACGGTGCTGGGCGGCGACGCCCGCGCCGAGGATGCCCTCGACCACGAAGTTGAGGGCGCGGAGGTTGGGCAGGAGATGGCGTACGACGGTCAGGTCGGCGGTCTCCGGCAGGAGCTCGCGGAAGCGGTCGACGGTGAGGGCATGCGCGAGCCACCGCCAGGCGTCGTCCGTCCGCGCCCAGACACCGACGTTGGCGTTCCCGCCTTTGTCGCCGCTGCGGGCGCCGACGACCAGGCCGAGCGGGGCGCGCTTCGTGGGCCCGGGTGACAGGGGCTCCGGCAAGGGATCCGGTACATCCGGCAGGAGATCCGGTACGTCCGGCAAGGGATCCGGTACGTCCGGCAAGGGATCCGACAGTGGCGGCTCCAGCGGGGGCGGCTCCAGCAGGGGCCGCTCCGGCAGCCCGTCCTGTACGGCCCGTACGGCCCGTACGGCCTGTGCGGTGGTGTCGTGGGCCGGCGGCACAGGGATCCGGCGTCCGTCATGGAGGACGGCCACATGGTCGACGGCACCATGGGGGACGTACACATCCTCGAAGACCCCATAGGGCGCGCCCTTTCCGGGCGGCGCCAGCACATGGAAGCCGGGGTAGCTCGCAAGCGCCAGCTCCACGGCGGCCCCGCTGAGGGCCCGCCCGACCGCCGCCTGGTCCCGGTCGCGCACGACCAGCCGCAGCAACGCGCTCGCCGTCTCCTCGCTCGGAGCGTCGGGCCGGTCGGTGCGCACGAGATCCCAGCGGACCTCGGCGGGCGGTGACTTGGCCAGCGCGTCCGTCATCTGCGCGCGCACGAGCTCGGCCTTCGCCTCGATGTCGAGGCCGGTGAGCACGAAGGCGACCTCGCCCCGGAAGCCGCCGAGGCGATTGACGCCGACCTTGAGGGTGGGGGGCGGGGCCTCGCCGCGTACGCCGTCGACACGGACGCGATCGGGGCCGTCCTGGGTGAGCCGTACGGTGTCCAGGCGGGCGGTGACATCCGGTCCCGCGTACCGGGCGCCGGCCGTCTCGTACAGCAGTTGGGCCGTCACCGTGCCGACGTCGACGAAGCCGCCGGTGCCGGGGTGCTTGGTGATGACGCAGCTGCCGTCCTCGTGGAGCTCGGCGAGCGGGAAGCCGGGGTGACGGAGTTTCCCGAGGTCACGGCCCCGCTCATGGAAGAAGGCGTAGTTGCCGCCGGTCGCCTGCGCCCCGCACTCCAGCACATGTCCGGCGACGACGGCCCCCGCGAGCCGGTCGTAGTCCGTCCGTTCCCAGCCGAAGTGAGCGGCGGCGGGCCCGCTGACCAGGGCCGCGTCCGTCACCCGCCCGGTGACGACGATGTCCGCACCCTCCCGCAGGCAGGCGGCGATGCCGAAGCCGCCGAGATAGGCGTGGGCGGCGAGACTGTCCGGATACCGGTCCTGGTACCGCTCCTTGAGGTCGTCGCCCTCGACATGGGCGACGCGCACCGGGACGCCGAGCCGGTCCGCCAGCTTCCGCACCGCATCGGCCAGTCCGGCAGGGTTGAGCCCACCCGCGTTGGCGACGACACGCACCCCCCGCTCGTGCGCCAGCCCGAGGCACTCCTCCAGCTGCCGCAGGAAGGTGCGGGCATACCCGGCGCCGGGGTCCTTCAGCCGGTCCCGGCCGAGGATCAGCATGGTCAGCTCGGCCAGGTAGTCGCCGGTGAGGATGTCCAGGTCACCGCCGGTGAGCATCTCGCGCATGGCGCCGAAGCGGTCGCCGTAGAAGCCGGAGGCGTTGCCGATCCGCAGCGGGCGGGGAGCGCGCGTCACCGCGCGGCCCCCTTCGGCTCCCGGCCCGCGCCGGGTGGGCCCGCGAAGACCTGGGCGATGTCGAACCAGCGGTCGGCGTCGGGGCCTTCGGCGCGCAGGGCGAGGTCGGAACGGTGGGCGCGCTGGGTGACCAGGAGACAGAAGTCGAGCGCCGGGCCGGTGACGCGCTGGGGTGCGTCCTCGGGGCCGAATGCCCACAACTCACCGGAGGGCGAGATCAGTTCGACGCGGAAGTCGTCCAGCGGCGCGGGAAGCCCGTGGACACCGAAGGCGAAGTCCCTCGTCCTTACCCCGATCCACACCACATGCCGCAGCCGGTCGGTGGGTGTGCGCACCACACCCAGGGTCTCGGTGACGTCCATACCGTGGGCCCAGGTCTCCATGAGTCGGGCCGTGGCCATGGAGGCGGCGGACATGGGTGGGCCGTACCAGGGGAACCGCACGCCCTGCGGCGCCTCGCGCAACGCCGTGTCGAGCGCGGCCCGCCCTTCCCGCCACCGCGCCAGCAGCTCGGCGGGCGGCAGCCCGGCCCCCTCCTCCGCACCCTCGTCGACAAAGGATCCCGGCGTCTTCAGGGCCGTTTCCACCAGCGCATGGAAGGCCTCCACGTCGGTCACCGCCAGCAGCGCCGAGTGGTCGGTCCAGGCGAGGTGGGCGATCTGGTGGGCGATGGTCCAGCCGGGGGCGGGGGTCGGGAGCGCCCACTGCTCGGGGCTCAACTCGGCGACCAAGCCGTCGAGTTCGTCACTCTCGGCACGCAGGTCGTCGAACACGGGCGTCGGGTCGGCCATGGGGCGAGCATGGCAGCGGCACCAGAAACAAGCAAGCGTGCTTGCATTAATTTGTTGCCGGACTCTGAAGCCGGACTCTGCTACCGGGTACGTCTTGAGCTCAGGTCACCCAAACGGATCGCGCTGAGGTCACCCAGACCGATCGAGCCGAGGTCACCCGGACTGAGCGGCCGACCCCCTGCGCCCGACCTGCGTCCGCACCGCCCCCATGCTCGCCGCGATCACGAGGGCGATGGCGACGGCCTGGGCAGTGGACAGCGCCTGGTCGAGGATGAGGAACCCGGCGGTCGCGGCGACAGCAGGCTCCAGGCTCATCAGGATCGCGAAGGTCGCCGCGGGCAGGCGGCGCAGGGCGAGCAGTTCGAGCGTGTAGGGGAGTACCGAGGAGAGGACCGCCACGGCCGCGCCCAGCCCGATGGTCACCGGGTCGGCGAGCTTCATGCCGGATTCGGCGATGCCCAGGGGCAGGAACAGGACCGCCCCCACCGCCATGGCGAGTGCCAGCCCGTCGGCCTGCGGGAAGCGTCGCCCCGTACGGGCGCTGAAGATGATGTAGGCCGCCCACATGGCGCCCGCACCCAGGGCAAATGCGACACCCATGGGGTCGAGACTGCCGAAGCCTCCGCCGCCGAGCAGGAAGACACCGGCGAGGGCGAGTCCGGCCCAGACGACGTTGACCAGTCGGCGTGAGGTCAGCACGGAGAGCGCGAGCGGGCCGAGCACCTCCAGGGTGACCGCGGGACCAAGCGGGATGCGGGCGACCGACTGGTAGAAGAGGCCGTTCATCGCGGCCATCGTGATGCCGAAGACGATCACCGTGCCCCAGTCGGTACGCGAGTGACCGCGCAGCCGGGGCCGGCAGATCACCAGCAGCACGACCGCGGCCACGAGCAGCCGCAACGCCACCACACCGAGCGCTCCTGCCCGCGGCATCAGGGTCACCGCGAGGGCGCCGCCGAACTGCACCGAGATCCCCCCGGCGAGCACGAGCCCCACGGGACCGAGCGACCCCCAGCGGCGCGGGACACCGACCGTCGGCTCGGCGACGCCCGGGGCAGGGGACGGCGAGGACGTGGTGGCGGTGGCGGTGGCATCGGGCGTGCTCACGGGCGTTCCAGGGGGCTCGACTCGGGGTGCGTTCATCATGCTGTACTGCCAAGTCCAGAGTAGTGGACTTCGTCAGGTGTGTGAACCGCTTATGAGGCTGTCCCGGAGTGTGGACAGTCAGGTCGGTTTTCGCCGGGAACGCGCCGGGAATGCGCCGGAGTGGGCCACCACCGGGCCAGGTACGGATGCAGCGTCCTGTGCGGCAGCCGGTTGATCGGGTAGCCCCACTCCCCCGGGCAGCCTACGAGGCCGTCTCCCGGCCATCCCTCGGTCCGAACACCCTCAGCGCGTCGGCGTCCGTGGCTCGGGCGTTGAGGAAGTGGTCCGCCCAGTCGGCGATGTCGGCGTAGGCACATTCCGAGGTCAGCCGGGCGATCGCGTGCGGGATGTCGTACGCGGTCACCCGGAGGTCGGCCCCCGGCCCCAGCAGGCACCAGTGGGCGCCCACGCGCCCGTACGGCATCCCGACGCTTCCCGGGTTGATCACCAGCCGCCCATGTGCGAGCCGCACATAGGGCATGTGGGTGTGGCCGCAGACCACAGTGCGGACGGAGTCGGCGACCCCGTCGAAGACCTCCGCCCACCGATCGGGGCGGGAGTCGACCAGGACGACCTCCTCGTCGTCGCGGGGCGTGGCGTGGCAGAAGAGGACGTCGCCGAGGCCGCGCACGCGCAGGGTGAGGGTCTTGGGGCGGGCGGCGAGGAATTCGACCTGCGCATTGGTGAGTTGAGCCGCCGCGTACGGGCCGATCGGGTCGGGGATCTCGTCGCGCTCGCCCCTTCGGTACTCGACCAGTTCCCGGTCCGCGTTGCCCGCGATCCACAGCACGCGATCGCCCTGCCGACGCAGGAGGTCGAGCACCTGGGCGGGCTGCGGTCCCGCCGTGATGTCCCCCGTGAGCACGATGCGCTCGGCCGCCGCGACCTCCGGCTCCGCCAGCACCGCCTCCAGGGCGGGGAGCACCCCGTGGATGTCGGAGAGGACGGCCACCCGCCCCAGCTCAACCGCCGGCTCGCCGGTCACTTCCGTCCCCACCCTCCAAGTCGTCCGTGCGCTCCAAGTCGTCCGTGCCCTCGAAGCCCTCCACGCCCTGCATGGGCTCCGTACGCCCCATGGGCTCCATCCCCTCCATGGGCTTCATGCCCTCCACGCGCTCCAGCCCCTCCGCCAGCACCTCCGCCAGATGCCGCCCCCGCACCCCGGCCAGCTGCTCCAGCTGGGTCCGGCACGAGAAGCCGTCCGCGAGTACGACCGCCCCCTCCTGTGCGTCCCGCACCGACGGCAGCAGCTGCTCCTCGGCACAGGCCGCAGAGACCTCGAAGTGGCCCTTCTCGAAGCCGAAGTTACCGGCGAGGCCGCAGCAGCCGCCGCTCAGTTCGCCGGAGAGCAGAGCGGCTTGACGCAGTCGGCGGTCGGGGGCGTCGCCGAGGACCGCGTGCTGGTGACAGTGGGTCTGGCCGACCACCGGGCGGTTCAGGCGGGGCGGGGTCCAGTCGGGGGCCAGCCGCTGGAGCGCCTCCGCGAAGGTCAGGACGCGGTCGGCGAGGCGGTGGGCCCGCGGATCGTCGTGCAGGAGTTCCGGCAGGTCGGAGCGGAGGGCTGCCGCGCAGCTCGGCTCCAGGACCACGACCGGGGAGGACGTCTCCAGCACCGGTTCCATCAGGTCGAGCGTGCGCCGCAGTACCGCGCGGGCGTGATCGAGCTGCCCCGTGGAGACGTACGTCAACCCGCAGCACACGCGCTCCCGGCCCCGTAGGAGGGACTTCGGGTCCAGTGCCACCGCCCTCGTCCCGTCACCGCCCGGCCCCGCCGTCAACCGCACCGTCGGCGGCAGTGCCACGCGCAGCCCGGCCGCCTCCAGCACCCGTACGGCCGCGTGGCCCACGGACGGCGAGAGGTGCTCGGTGAAGGTGTCCGGCCACAGGATGACCAGGTCGTCTTTCCCTCCCCCATCCACCCGCCCAACCGCTCTTCCGTCCACTCCCCCATCCACTCGACCAGCCGCTCCCCCTTCCAGTTCCTCGGCCTTCTGCCGCCGCTCCCACCACCGGCTGAACGTCCGCGTCGCCAGGCGCGGAATCTCCCGCTCCGGCGCGATCCCGCCGAGCCGTTTCGCCGCCCACGCCAACGGCCGTACGGCGGCCAGGGCGTTGACGAGCGTGGCGGTACGCGTGCGTGCCACGAGGCGGAGCCACTGCGGCAGCCGGCCCATGCTGTAGTGCGCGGCCGGGCGGCGGCGCCCCGCGTAGTGGTGGTGCAGGAACTCCGCCTTGTACGTGGCCATGTCCACCTCGACCGGACAGTCCGACCGGCACCCCTTGCAGGACAGGCACAGATCCAGCGCGTCCCGCACCTCGGTCGACCGCCACCCGTCGGTCACCAGTTCCCCGGCGAGCATCTCGTGCAGCAGCCGGGCACGTCCGCGCGTGGAGTGTTCCTCGGCGCCGGTGGCCCGGAACGACGGGCACATGACGGCGGACCCGGTCACCGACGTCGCACGGCACTTGGCGACCCCGACGCAGCGCCGTACGGCCGCCGAGAAGTCGCCGCCGTCGGCCGGGTAGCCGAAGGCCACGTCCACCGGCTCCCGGGGCAGCACGGCGAACCGGAGGTTCGCGTCCAGGGGCGCGGGACGCACCAGCATCCCCGGGTTGAGCAGGTCGTCGGGGTCCCACACCCCCTTCGCCCGCTCGAAGAGGGCCACCGTCTCGTCCCCGTACATCCTCGGCAGCAGCTCGGCCCGCGCCTGTCCGTCCCCGTGCTCCCCGGACAGCGAGCCCCCGTGGGCCACGACTACCTCGGCGAGCTCCTCGGAGAAGCGCCGGAAGCGGCCGACGCCCGTCTCCGTCAGCAGGTCGAAGTCGATCCGGACGTGGATGCAGCCGTCCCCGAAATGCCCGTACGGCGTCCCGCGCAGCCCGTGTGCGGTCAGCAGCGCGCGGAAGTCCCGCAGATACGCCCCGAGCCGCTGCGGCGGCACCGCGCAGTCCTCCCAGCCCGGCCACGCCTCGCTCCCGTCCGGCATCCGGGTCGCCGTACCGCTCGCGTCCTCCCGGATGCGCCACAGCGCCCGCTGCCGGCCCGGATCGGTGACGACCGCCGAGTCGAGCACGTCGGCGGCGCGCACGATCGCCTCCGCACGCGCGCGTGCCTCGCTCTCCGACTCCCCGCCCGTCTCCACGAACAACCAGGCCCCGCCCCGCGGCAGCACGGCCGACGCCGACTGCGGCACCAGGTCGGCCGCCATGCCCTCCACGGTCAGCGGCCCGTGGGGCAGCAGCCCGGCGGCGGCTTCCGCGGCCGCGCTCTCGTCGGGGTACGCCAGCACGGCGAGCGCACGCGCGCGTGGCGTCTCGACGAGCCGTACGACGGCCTCGGTGAGGATGCCCAGGGTGCCCTCGCTGCCGCAGAAGGAGCGGGCGACGTCGGCGCCGTTCTCGGGCAGCAGCGCGTCGAGCGCGTACCCGGAGATACGGCGGGGCAGCTCGGGGAAGCCGGTGCGCAGCCGGGCGAGCTCCCCTTCCGCCAGGTCCCGCAGTCCGTCCGGCGCACCGGCCCACCTCTGGCCGAGCCGCAGCCGTTGCCCGCGCGCGGTGCGTACCTCCAGCTCGCGCACACTGTCGGCGGTCGTGCCCCAGGCCACCGAGTGCGAGCCGCACGAGTTGTTGCCGATCATGCCGCCGAGCGTGCAGCGGCTGTGGGTGGAGGGGTCGGGGCCGAAGCGGAGGCCGTGCGGGGCGGCGGCGTCCTGGAGACGGTCCAGGACGAGGCCGGGTTGGACGACGGCGGTGCGGGTCTCCGGGTCCAGGGAGAGGATCCCGTTCATGTGCCGGGTGAAGTCCAGGACCACACCGGTGCCGGTGGCCTGACCGGCGATGGAGGTGCCGCCGCCCCGCGCCACGACCGGCACCATGTGGTCCCGGCACACCTCCAGCACAGCCGCGACGTCATCGGCGTCATGTGGTGCGACCACACCGAGTGGGACTCGCCGGTAGTTGGAAGCGTCCATGGTGGCCAGTGCCCGTGGGGTGACACCGAACCCGACCTCGCCTCGGACGACCCTGCGCAGTTCCGCCTCAAGTTCCGACATGCCTCCAGCAAATCAGCCGGCGTCCAGCGAATCAGCCGGCGTCCGGCACAACCCGGCCCGCCCACCGAAACGCCGTCTCATCCGACGGACGAGGTTTCGCCCAGGTTTCCCCCACCGGCTAACCTCACCCCGTGGCTGAGATCCAGATTCCCGCTGACATCAAGCCCGCCGACGGACGTTTCGGCGCGGGCCCCTCCAAGGTGCGGACGGAAGCGCTGGACGCGCTGGCCGCCACCGGAACCTCCCTCCTCGGTACCTCCCACCGCCAGGCCCCGGTCAAGAACCTGGTCGGCCAGGTGCGCGAGGGCATCAGCGAGCTGTTCCAGCTCCCCGAGGGCTACGAGGTCGTCCTCGGCAACGGCGGCTCGACGGCGTTCTGGGACATCGCGACGCACGGCCTGATCGAGAACAAGTCGCAGCACCTGAACTTCGGCGAGTTCAGCTCGAAGTTCGCGAAGGCCGCGAAGCTGGCCCCCTGGCTGGCCGAGCCCACCGTCATCGCCAGCGACCCCGGCACGCACCCGGAGCCGGCCGCCGAGGCGGGCGTCGACGTCTATGCCTTCACGCACAACGAGACCTCCACCGGCGTCGCCATGCCGATCAAGCGTGTGGCCGGTGCCGACGAGGGCGCGCTGGTCCTGGTCGACGCCACGTCGGGCGCCGGCGGTCTCCCGGTCGACGTCTCCGAGACGGACGTCTACTACTTCGCCCCGCAGAAGTCCTTCGCCTCCGACGGCGGCCTGTGGATCGGCGTCTTCTCCCCGGCCGCGATCGAGCGCGCCGAGCGTATCCACGCGTCCGGCCGCCACGTCCCGGAGTTCTTCAGCCTCCCCACGGCGATCGACAACTCCCGCAAGAACCAGACGTACAACACCCCGGCCCTGTCCACCCTCTTCCTGCTGAACCAGCAGCTGGAGTGGATCAACGGCCAGGGCGGCCTGGACTGGGCGGTCCGCCGCACGGCCACCTCCGCCCGGACCCTGTATGGCTGGGCCGAGGACATCAAGTACGCCAACCCGTTCGTCACCGACCCCGCCAAGCGCTCGGCGGTCATCGGCACGATCGACTTCACGGACGAGGTCGACGCCGCCGCCGTCGCCAAGGTCCTGCGCGCCAACGGCATCGTCGACACCGAGCCCTACCGCAAGCTCGGCCGCAACCAGCTCCGCGTCGCGATGTTCCCGGCGATCGACCCGGCGGACATCGAGGCACTGACGAAGTGCGTCGACTACGTGATCGAGAAGCTGTAGCCGTCTCCGCTACACAACACCGAAGGGCGCCCGGCGAACACCGGGCGCCCTTCGTCGTACGTCGGTCATCGGCACGCAGGCTAGAGGTTCTGCAACCACCAGACAGCCGCTGTCACCATGACAGCGCCTGCCGTGTACGCCGCCCCACGGACACATGCGAACAACGCGGTTCGGATCAACCGCTTGGAGGTTGACTTCCGCTCGGAGGCGGAGTTCTTCGGCATGGCTTCCAGAGCCTCCTGGTCATGCGCCCCAGGCTGGGCGCCCTGCATCCAGCGTCACCCCTCTCCAGCGGCTCGGGACGTGCGCGGCCACCCTGCGATGCCTTAGGGCGTCCGAGCACATGTTTGGATGACATGCGAGGGTTGCTGGACGTTTCTGGACGGTTCTGGACCGTCGACGGGGAGGTAAGCGGTGATTCGGTCCTTGAAGAAGCCAGGGCTTCCCCCGGGTGCTCTCAGGGAACTCAACGAAGCACTGCACGAGTTGCACTTGCGGGCCGGGTGGCCGACTTGCCCGGATATGGCGCAAGAGTCCGTCTACTCCAAGAGCCGCATCCATGCCGTGTTCAGCAGCACGGACCTGCCCTCGCTGAAAGTCGTTCGTGAACTGGCCCACGCCCTTGCCCAGCTGGCTGATCAGGACCCTGAAGAAGAGGTTTCCCGGTTCCACGAGTTGTGGATCTCAGCCGCTCGCGAGGATTCGGTCGTCCGGGGCGGCGAAGGGCCGCCGTTGCAGCCAACTCTCGGTGGTGGCCTTCCATCGGCGCGGGAGCCTCAGCGCGCCGATGGTTCATCGACGCCACTTCCCAATCTGGAACCATACAGGGCAGATTGGTCGGACATTTTCGAATCGGCCCTGTCCGCCGTGCTCTTGTCGCTCTTTCCCCAGAAGAGCAGGGCATACCAATTCCTGGACGAGGCCGGCCTGCCCAGCGATTACTACGTGGCGGGCGATCCGAGCACGATCGGCTACTGGGCCAACATCGTGGAGTATGTGCGCAGCAAGTCTTCCGTGGAGGGCTTGGAGAGGCTGATCGAGTCGGCAGCGCAGAACTCCGAAGGAGACCAGGAACAGCTACGTAAGCTCCTTCAGGCGCTACGCGACATTGTGCCGGACTGAGGGAACGGCGCACCGGTCCAGTTACAGCGGCAGAATATCCTCATCGATTCCAGGCAAGCCCAGCTCCTGCAGATACCTGATGCGCGCATTGATGCCTGCCGAGAAGTGACGCCAGTCGAGACCGACCACCGGCTCCACAGGCTTGGGATCCTCCTTCGAGGACGTGATGTAGCAGACGGAGTCGTACAAACCCTCGTCCATCAGGCGCTCACAGAAGATGGCGAACCTGTCTTGGTAGGACTTCCCCAGCCAGATCCGCTCGACCGGGAAGGGGCCCTTCCGCACCGACACCGAACTACGGGACTTGGGGTGATCCTCCATGATGAAGAAATACCCAAGCCAGGGCTTCTCTCCAGGAAAAGCATCTGCCAGTGCAGCACGGCGCAGGTCCACAGCGCTGCCTAGCGCTTCTTCGACCCGGTTGTTGTAGTTGTTTCCGAACGAAGGCCCGCCCAGAGCCTTGAGCTCGAAGGCAGCAACCAAGGTGTCGCCATGGGTCACCACGAGATCCCACTGCTTCTGGGGTCGATAGTACCCAGGAAGCTCCAGGCCCTGTTTCGTATTTACCCGGATATCCCCCGGCGCATAGCCGGCGTCAAGGAAGAACTTGGCAAGCAGCAAAGCGATATGGTCAAAATGCTTGCCTCCTCGCACCGAGCCGGCCGTCCCCGCCCCTACGGCGTCCCTGATGGCAGACAGCTCTCGCTGAGCGTTCTTGGCGTCCCAGTACGCGGCAACGGCCGCTTCGAAGTCTTCGCGACTGACGGTCACAACACGTCCCCTAGTCAGGAAAATGGTCGAGGCCGTACGCGCGCAGCGCGGCCTCGGTCGCGGCTTCCACGTCCCGCTCGTCGAAGGCCCTCGCCAGCGCCTTACGATCCTCTTCCTGCATTTCAGCGGGGTCCGGAACTCGGATCTTGCGGAGGTACTGAGCCTGGAAGCGGAGCGTTCCACCACGCATCTTGACGGCGTACGCCTCCACGAACGCCTCGGCGACCCTTGAAAGCAGGAGGCCACCAAGAACACGCATATCCCATACTTCCGACACGATGTAGTACAGGTTGTGATGAGGATACAGCCCGCCTTCATCCAATACCGGATGGATCGTCAGCTTCATGTCCGGAAACAGAAGCTTGGGCCGCCTCGCCAACTCGGGGTCGACTTTATCGATGGTCTTGTACCAGCGGCTCGGCTGCTTCATCGCCACATAGCGCTTGCCCAACACCTCGCGGTGTCGTTCGAAGTAAACGGCCAGTTTGGGATAGGCGTCAAGATCAACGAGTTGTCCCTGGGAATCCCAGGGGTTGACAAGGTAATTTCCACCCCAGTTGATCTTACCGCTGGTCGTGTCCTTGACCATGGCGAGGGGTTGCATGCGTCCTGGCTCGGCCGTTTTCCCATCATGAGTGATGAATACTTTGTCGGCGCCGGTCGCGACACCGATTCCCACACGGGTGCCGGTGCATTCATCCTCCAGGAGGCGAAAGCGATCGCTCAACTCCTCCAGCATGGCCAGGCGAGTCGGCGAAGCCGACGGCCAGGAGTCCTCGCCAGGGAACCAGTGCGGAAGACGAGCAGCGTGATAAGTCGGCTGCTCGACAAGGCCTTCGCTCGACTCCGCCGCCCACAGTGCGAACTCCCGGGCCGCCTCATCGCCGAATCCGGCCGTCGTGTCGGCCACGATGGCCGTACCTTGATCCCTGCGACTGACAACGGTCACAGCGGGATACGCGGAGACCTGCTCTTCGAAGGCGTCCACGTCATGCATCGTGAGCACCAGGTCCATGCTGTAGTCGCGGGTCACGAGTTTGCGGAGTCCACGGCCGTACTGGTTCCTCATCCAGCGGTCAGCGCAGATGAAGCCGAGCGTCCCGCCCTTCTTGAGCCTGCGCAGACCGGTCTCGTAGAAACCGATGTAGATGTCGGCCCGGCCGTTCATGCTGGTGCACGCCTTGCGATACGCCTTCATGCGGTCGTCCGGCACATCCTCCAACCGGATGTACGGAGGATTGCCCACGACAAAGTCGGCGGTTTCTGCGTTCGCCTCCTGCAGGAGGAAGTCCCCGTGCCTGATCCATGAGGAAACGACCTTCTCCACCTCGGAGGCACTCCAGCCGTCGTCGGTGAGTTGCGCTGCGACGGTCGCTCGGCTCCGTTCGACGTTCATCTCGACCAGATCGAAAGCCCTGATCGCGTCGATCGCGTCGAGGAGAGGACGGCCGTGGTTTCGACATGAGGCGCTGAGCCTCGCCGCAATAGGAGAGAGGAAGGCTCCTTGGCCGCATGCAGGCTCGATGATCCGTAGGTCGGCCAGGTCGAGCGCATCCTTGTAGCCGACCAGGTCAAGGATTGCCTCGACGACCCAGCGGCGGGTGAAGACCTCGCCATGCCGCACAGCTTCCTGCAGCGCCTCGGGAAGGGCGAGTGCGCCTGCAGGGGCGCTGCGAAGGAGCTCAGTTTCCACGCCCCGACCCTACCGCCCGGGCTGTGGGCGCGGCGCAGCTGCTGACCACCGCACTCGTGCTTCCGCAGCTCGCCCCATCCTCCCGGGAGGCCGCACGCCCACGGGGCGTCGCGCACTGTGCCCTGATCACCACAACACCGCAGGGCGCCCGGCGAACACCGGGCGCCCTTCGTCGTACCTCGGCCCTACCTCGGCCCTATCTCGGCCCTGCGTCAGTCCTGCGTGGGTCGGCCCCGCAGTCCGGTCAGGAACTCGATCAGTGCGGCGTTCACTTCCTCGGGCCGCTCCTGCTGGGTCCAGTGGCCGCAGCCCGGCAGGAGGATCGGCTCGCTGCGCAGGTTGGGCATCAACTCCGGGAGTTTGGCGATGAGTTCAGGTGTGCCCGGAAAGGCGGGGACGAGGTCACGGTCGCCGTACATGTACAGGGCGGGCGGGCTGACGACCGCGTCGTGCCAGGCGGCGGTCAGCTCCCAGTTGCGGTCGAGGTTGCGGTACCAGTTCAGGGCGCCGGTGAACCCCTTGGCGTAGCTCTCGGTGAGCTCGTCCAGGTCGTCCTCGGTGAGCCAGGCCGGCAGCACCTCGGGGTCGGTCATGTCGGCGAGCCAGCCCCGCTCCGGGTCGGCCACCAGGGCCTGGTCGGGGCGGCCGGCGTCGGGGGCGTCACCGGAGGCGGAGTAGAACAGCTTGCGCAGGGCGGTGCGCGTGTCCAGGGCGAACTCGGCGTCGGCGACCCCGGGCCGGTCGAAGTAGTTCCAGTAGAACCGTCCGCCGAACTGCTCCTGCATGGCGACGAGCGGCGGACGTTCCCCGCGGAACGGCGGCGGCACGCTCAGCCCCGCCACCCCGCGCACCACGTCGGGCCGCAGCAGCGCGGTGTGCCAGGCCACGGGCGCGCCCCAGTCGTGCCCGACGACGAACGCCCGCTCCTCGCCCAGGGCGTGGATCAGCCCGATCACGTCCCCGACGAGGTGCAGGATGCTGTACGCGTCCGCGCTCTCCGGGTGGTCACTACGGCCGTATCCCCGCTGGTCCGGGGCGACCACCCGGAACCCGGCGGCGGCCAGCGGCCCGAACTGGTGACGCCAGGAGTGCCAGGACTCGGGAAAGCCGTGCAGCAGCACGACGAGCGGCCCCTCACCCTCCTCCGCCATGTGCAGCCGGATACCGTTCACGTCGATCATGCGGTGCGAAACCATGGGGCGAGCTTACGCCTGTACGGTACACGCAGTTGCGGCCGCAACCCCTTGGCGCCGCCGGCTTCGGCCGATGGCCTTCCTCCCGTCGGCGGGCCGTGGTCACGTCACCGTCGGACCCAGGTCGTCCAGTTGGCGCTGGACGCGTTCGGCGAGGGCGCTGCGGTGCTGGTCTCCGTACATCGCCGCCGCCTCCTCCCATGTGGTGCGCGCCGCTGCCCGCCTGCCCAGGGCGTGGTACGCGTGGCCCAGGCGGTCGAGGGTGTCGGCGGCCCAGTAGTCGCCGCCGACGGCGCGGTACCGGGCCACGGCGAGCCGGTAGTGGTCCACCGCTTCCTGGTGACGGCCGGTGTGGTGGGCGATATAGCCGAGGCTGTCCAGGACGTCGGCCTCGATGCCCTCGTGCCCGATGCGCCGGGCCAGCGGCAGCGCCGCTTCGCAGTGGAGGCGGGCCTGGTCGTGGTCGCCGAGCCGGGCGCTGTACCAGCCCACCGAGTTGAGCGTGGCGGCCTTCGCCGCGGGGTGATCCAGCTCCTTGTGAAGCCGCAAGGCGCGGATGGAGTGCTCCAGGGCGTCACGGGGGCGGTCCTGCTGCCCGTACGCCTGCGCGATCGTCAGGTGGATACGGGCCTGGATGCCGCGAGCGCCGGCCCGCTCGGCCAGGGTCAGCGCATGCTTCAGGTGTCGCGTGGCCTCGTCGTGCGATCCGGCGTGGGCGGCGGCGTGCCCGAGCTGCCGGTGGACCATGACGTGCACATCCAGTGCGTCGTCGGAGTCCAGGGCGGCGAGGGCGGCCTGCCACAGCGCGACCTTGTCGTGGACGTGCCCCAGCAGACTCTGGAAGTGGTCCACGCTCCAGGCGATCTGCCACACGAGTCGCCGCCGGCCGAGGTCGGCCGCCAGGCGTTGCGCGGCGAGCAGATTGGGCAGTTCGCCGGCGAGCCACCGCACCGCCTCCGCCTGCGTGTTCAACCGTTGCGGCCGGCAACCGGGCTCGGGATCGCCGAGCCCGGGCGGCATCTCGTCCATCCCCAACAGCCGACGGGTCGCGCACGCGGTGTGCAGGTAGAACGCGATGAGCCGGCGCAGTGCGGCGTCCCGGTCGTCGGGTGAGAGGTCCGCACGGCCGCGCTCGGCGGCGTAGAGGCGTACGAGATCGTGCATCCGCCAGCGGCCGGGCTCGTGCTGCTCGACGAGGTGCAGGTTCTCCAGGGCGCGCAGCACCGCGCGGGTCTCCGAGCCGGGCAGGCCGGCCAGGGAGGCGAGCGCGAACAGCCCGATGTCTGCGCCGGGAGCCAGTCCGAGCAGCGCGAACAGCCGGGCCTGTACGGGGGTCAGGGCCTCGTAGGACCAGGAGAAGACGGCCCGTACGTCGGTGGAGAGGTCGCCCCCGGCGAAGGCGTCGAGGCTGCCGTGGCTGTCGCGGAGTTCGTCGGCGACGGCTCCCAGGGGGAAGGCCGGGTGGGCGGCGGCGCGGGCGGTGGCGACGGCCAGGGCGAGCGGGAGGCTGCCGCACCGGGTGATGATCTCCGCCACGGCGTCCGGTTCGGCGGCCACCCGCTGCGTGCCGAGCCGGTGGGTCAGCAGGTCGCGCGCCTCGGCCGGGGAGAGCACGTCCAGCGGAAGGGGGTGCGCGCCCTCCGCGGCGACCAGGCCCGTGAGCCGGCTACGACTGGTCACCACGGCCAGGCAGCCCGCCGAGCCGGGCAGCAGCGGCCGCACCTGATCGGCGTCCCGGGCGTTGTCCAGCACGATCAGGACCCGCCGCCCGGCCAGCAGACTGCGGTACAGGCCCACCCGTGCCTGAAGGTCCACCGGGAGGTGCGCGGACGGCACGCCCAGCGCGTCGAGGAATCCCCGTACCGCCTGATCGGGCGTCACGGCCGTCCCCGACGGGTCGAAGCCGCGCAGGTCGACATAGAGCCGACCGTCCGGGAAACGGTCGGCGACGCGGTGCCCCCAGTGCACCGCCAGCGCGGTCTTGCCCACCCCGGCCGTCCCCGACACCGCCGAGACGACCACCGCGGCCCTCCGTTGCGCCGTGGCGGCCAGGATGCCGTCCAGCCGGGCCAGTTCGTCCGCGCGGCCGGTGAACCCCCGTGTCTCCAGGGGCAACTGAGCCGGTACGGCCCGGCCGGACCCCGGCCCGGCACCGGCCGGCGTGCGCGGCGCGCCGCGTGCCGGGGGCGGGCCGGACTCGCCGCACAGGATCGCCTGATGCACCTGCCGTGCCTCGGCACCCGGATCCGCGCCCAGCTCCTCGGCCAGCCGCTTCTGCAGTACGGCGAAGCAGGCCAGGGCCTCCGGCCCACGCCCGGCGGCCCGCAGCGCCCGCATCAACGCCACGGTGAGCGGTTCGACCAGCGGATGCTCGGCGACCAGGGTCGTCAACTCGCCGATCACCCCGGCCGGGTTTCCCACCCGCAGCTCGACCTCGGCCCAGTCCAGCACCGCCTCGATCCGCTGCTGACGCCACCCCTCCCGGGTCCGCCGTACCCAATCCCCGGCGAGCCCCGCCAACGGCTCACCGCGCCACAGCCCGAGCGCCTCCCGCAGCACCGCCGCCCGCTGGGCGTCCGTGCGGTCCGGGTCCGCCTCGCGCGCCCGCTCCACCAGCCGCTGGAACCGGTGCAGATCGACCCGGTCGGCGGGCACGTCGAGCAGATACCCTCCCGGCCCGCGCCGCAGCTGCGCCTCTTCCTGCGGGGTGGCCGTCGCGGCCAGCATCCGGCGGATCCGGGCGACGTACGCGTAGAGCGAGGGCCGCACGTGGGCGGGCAGATCCTCCCCCCACACCCGGTCGATCAGCGTCTCCACCGCCACCCACCGGCCCGCGTCCACCAGCAACGCCGCCAGAACGGTGCGCTGTTTGGCCGGCCCCGGATCCACGACGGCTCCGTCCGCGCCGTGCAACTCGACAGGGCCCAGCACCACGAACTCCATCACGCCCATCCCCGAGGTCGCTCCGCGCAGTCCGGTCAGCGGTCCGCCACCGCCGCACCGGCCACCCGCGCTGACCAGTGAAGCAAGGTTCCCGCAAGGTTCCTGCCCACATTCACGCCACATCGTGTGGCCAACGGCCCGTGGCGCCGAGGGGCACAGGGGACTTCTCGGCCCGTCACGGGCGAGCGATGCCGGATCTGAGGAGGATGGTGTGCGTCGTCACCGGTTCCATCGGCACACTGCGCTGATCGTGGTCAGCATGGCGGCCGCGCTCGCGACGGTTTCCTGCCAGGCACCGTCGTCCTCGACCGACCCGGACGCCTCCGCGGCACGGCCGCTCACCGAGCCGGAGCGGCAACTGCTGTACGACGCCGAGCAACAGCTCACCCGTTCCTGCATGGCCGCCCGCGGCTTCCGGATGCAGCCCGTGCCGCGCCGGCCGCTCCCCGAGGACCGCGACTTCCCGTACGTCATCGACGACGTCCGGTGGGCCGCGCGGCACGGTTACGGGAGCGACCTGGAGGTCCGCCGTGAGCGGCTGCGCGCGACCGACCCCAACTCGCGCTACTTCGCCGGGCTGTCACAGACCGACCGCCGGCGTGCCGTCGCCGCCTACAACGGCGCCCAGTCCGCCGACCGGCTGGAGGTCCGGGCTCCGAACGGCATGACCGTCGGCCGCATCGACGACGGCTGTACCGCGCAGGCCCAGACACAGCTCTACAGCGACCTCGCCAAGTGGTTCCACGCCGATGTCGTCATCGGGGCGCTTCCTCCGCTGCGTCAGCAAAAGGTCGCGGCGGACGGGGAGTTCAAGGCCGCCGTGAAGAAGTGGTCGGCCTGCATGCGCGGCCGAGGAATGAACTACAGCGACCCCTACCAGCCCCGGGACGCCTTCAACGACACCACGAAGGCGACGGCGGCGAAGGACGGCGACGCACGCCGCCGAAAGGAAGTCCGCACAGCCGTCGCCGAGGCCGAATGCGCCCACGACAGCGGCCTCTCCGCAACCGCCCGACGCCTCGACCGGCACTACGACGCACAGCTGCGGAACCGGTACCGCGCCGAGGTCCGCAGCAAGCTCCGGCTGGAACGCGCGGCCCTGCAACGCGCCCGCGCCCTCCCGCCGGCCGACCGATCGACCCCAATCCCAACCCCGTCCACATCCACATCCACATCCAAGGAGTGACCAGTGACCAAGACCAAGATCACCACTGCATTGGCAGCGATAGGCCTCACCGCCCTGACGCTGTCCGCCCTGCCCGCCACCGCACAGGCGTCCGACCTCGACCGCGACCTGTCCGCACGGCGTGTTGCCGCCGAGGCGCCCGTGGGCCCCCTCGCGGACGGCAACCTCTACGCGTACGAGCACCAGAACAGGGGCGGCAGCTACTGCAAGTGGTCGCTCAACGACGGCAACTGGAACACCTGCTCCCCCGGCGGAAACATGCGCAACAAGGCAAGCTCCCTCCAGAACAGCGGTTTCCCCAGCGGGAACGACGACGTCATCGTCTACTACGGGCCCGGCCAAACGGGTGCCTGGTACTGCCTCGGGAACGGCCGCTACCTCGAAAACATCGTGCACATCAAATTCGGCCCCAACGGAGGCGGCGCCGGAGGGGACAACCAGTCCCTGAACGACAACATCGCCTCCCACAAGTGGGCCAGGGCCTGCTGAACGACGCCACAGCCGTCTCAAGCGGTACGACGATGAGGGGCGCCCGGCACTCACCCGGGCGCCCCTCGCGCTCACCCCGTCGTAGACCTCGCGCTCAGGTCGCCGTACAGCTCACACCATGCACACCCCCGCCCCCGGGCGCCCCCGAAAACCCGAAGCTCGCCGAGCCACCGGCCGCGATCGCCCCGTTGTGGTCGGCGTTCGAGACGGTGACGGTGCCCCCGCTCTGTGCGTACGACGCGTTCCACATGCTGGTGACCTTCTGCGCCCCGCCCCAAGTCCACGTCACCTTCCAGGACTTGACCGGCAAGGAACCCGTGTTCGTCACCTTCACCTCGGCGTTGAAGCCGCCGCCCCAGTCGCTGCTTACGGTGTAGACGGCACTGCAGGCCGCCGTGCCCCCGCCGGGATCCGGGTCGGGGTCGCCGCCTCCCCCGCTTCCCGGGAAGCCCGGCGCCTTGATGGTCGCCAGGTAGCCGTCCTTGACCGTGTCCACTGTCGACCAGTCGTCCTTCAGGATGCCGCCCGTGTCACCGGAGTTGGGGTTCCAGGACCAGAAGGTCCAGTGGAAGGAGTCCGCGCCGTGTGCCGAGGTCGACCTCAGATAGCTCGCCAGCGCGGTCAGCCACTTCTGGTCCACCGTCGACTGGAGTGTCGTACCGAACTCGCCGAGCCAGACCGGGGCGATGTTCTGCTTGAAGATGTAGCCCCAGTACCGGTCCCAGACGCCGGGCAGGTTGTCCGGGAAGGACGGGTCGCCGAACCAGGGCTGCTGGGCCACGCTCGTCGCGTAGTCGTGCGCGGAGTAGACCAGCCGGTTCGGGACGTCGAGCTGCACCGGGTACTGGGCCACGCCCATGAGGTTGCCGCCCCACCAGCCGCTGACGCCGTTGTACGACTGGACGCCCTCGACCATGATCAGAAGGTCAGGGTTGACGGACAGGACGGCGTTCCCGGCCCGTTGTGCGGCGAGCCGCCAGTCGCGCGTGGTGTCGCCGCAGCCCCAACAGGCGGGATCGTGGGGCTCGTTGTGCAGGTCGATGCCGATCACGGTGGTGTTGCCCTTGTAGCGCGTCGCCAGCGACTTCAGGTTGGCGATCCATGTCGACTCCGGGACCGAGGCCGTGTACCAGAGCGCCGACTGCCCGCCCGCGTCCGGCCGGTGCCGGTCCAGGACGATCTTCAGGCCGGCCTGGCCGGCGTACGCCACGATCCGGTCCAGGACCTGCACGGACGTCAGCCCCTGCAGATCGGCGTTCTTGCCGTCGGCGAAGTTGATGCTGTCCGGCATGGTGCCGGACTTGAGGATGTCGTCGCTGAAGGGGAGGCGGAGGGTGTTGTAGCCCAGCGATTTCATCTGGTCGAGCATGCTCTTGTAGTCGCGGGCCCACAGGCCGTGGACGACGTGGTTGCCGGTCTCGAAGCCGAACCAGTTGATCCCGGCGATACGGACCGGCTGCCCGGCCGCGTCCAGGATCTGCCGCCCGCTGGTGTGCCAGTAGCCGGCGCCCGCCTCGGCGGCACCGGCCGGCTGCGCACCGACCCCGGCCAGCGGTAACAGCAGCGCCGCGACCACCGCACACAGCCCTCTTCGCAAGCTGCGGAACATGTCCCTGCTCCTCTCGGAGAGGCGCGGCCCCGGAACGGATGGGAGCGCTCCCATGCACCGCGCACCTCCCAGGAAACTGACGCACCATCGGCACGTCAAGGAGGTGCGCGGCATCAGCCCGCTCAGTCAACGGCTCAGCTTCCGGAATCAGCGGCTGAGCTTCTGAAAAACGGCGCACCGCGAGCGGCAGGAACACCGCCATGCCCTCCGGGCGCTACCCCCTCACGGCCTCCCTCGACGAGAACACCTAGGGCCCCGACTTCGACCACTTCGAGTTCGGGTTGCAACGGATCCTGGACGGACTGGAGGTCTTTGTTGCCGGGCGGGGGGGGACGACGGCGACGACAGTGCCTGCCTAGGCCCTGTCGGCCAGGGCGTCGGCTCCGCGATCATGGCGATCCGGCTCAGGAGCCTCACCCCCGTCGCAGCAGCCTCCGCAGTCCGAAGACGACGACGCAGGCGACGACCACCGCGACGGCGCCGACCTTGATGTCCCCGCCCATGCCACCGCCCCCGTCGTCCGAGGAGGCCGAACTCCCGCTGCCGGAGGACGAGTCGGAGGATCCGGAGCCCCCGGGGGCGTCCTTCGCCACCACGGCACTGCCGGCCCCCTCGCTCCCGAGCATGATCTTGGTCCCGTCGGGCGAGTAGCTGATGGACTCCCCCTGCCCGAGGGGCACGCTGATGCGCTCCAGCCGCTTGAGCCTGCCGCCGTTCCAGTCGTACGCGATGCCGCCGAAGTAGCCGCGTACGGCGAGGGTCTTGCCGTCCGGCGAGAAGGCGGCGTCGGTGGCCCAGAGGTCGACGGGGGCGACGGGTTTGAAGACGTTCGTCCCGGAAGGGGAGAGCTCGGCCGGTGACTCGTACAGGTGCCCGCCGTCCTCCTGCTTGTCGATGATGTAGACGCGCCCGGTCTTGGGGTGCACGACGAGTGACTCGGCGTCACGCGTGCCGTCGGAGTACTTCACGACGTACTGCGTGGCACGGACGGACTGGTCCTTGAGCGTCTTGGGCTCGGGCAGCCGGTAGACCCACACATAGGGCCACTCGACACCGTCGTTGTCGCCGATGTCACCGACGTAGAGCTGGTTGTCCGGCCCCATGGAGATCGCCTCGACGTCACGCGGGGTGCCCACGCCGGTCATGGTGATCGTCGCGACGGTCTCGCCGGTGCTGCTGTCGACGGCGTAGAGGTAGGCGCCCTCGTCCTGGTCGTTGTGGGTCCAGTAGATGCCCGGGTGCTGCCGGGAGGCGGCGAGGCCGCTGGACTCGGTGATCCGCGGGTCCTTGATCGTGAAGTCCTCGTTCCCGTCGGCGGCGGAGGCGGGCAGGGTGAGGGCACCGGTGAGGAGGACCCCGGCGAGTATGGCGAGCGGTCGACGCATGCCCTCAAGCCTGCCATCCGCTCCGACCGTTCGGGCGGCGTGTCAGGCTTCACACCCCGCCCGCCACTACCGATAGGTAGCGATCGTCCATCATGAGCGGATGCTCAGGTTCATGCCCGTCGGCGACTCCCAGACCATCGGCAGCGCCGGCGAACACACATGGCGCTACCGCATGTGGCAGCACCTGCGTGAGACATACGACGGCCCCTTCGCCCTCGTCGGCCCGCGCGAGACCCTGTACGACAAGGCGACGGACGCGCCCACGTCGTACGAGTACGCCGACCCCGACCCCGCCTTCCCCCGCGCCCACCTGGCCGGCTGGGGCGAGGGCTGGCTGCACATGGCGCCGCTGATCGGCGAGGCGGTGCGGTCGTGCCGGGCCGATGTGCTGCTGGTCTCGCTGGGCCTGATCGACCTGGGCTTCTACACGAACGCCGAGCAGACGGCGGAGAACGTCCGCGGCTTCGTGGCCGAGGCACGGTCGGCGAACCCCCGGGTGCGGATCGTGGTCCTGCCGGTGATCCCGAACGTCCGCGCCGAGTCCGACGAGCCCTTCGGGGCCCAGGTGACCCGCTTCAACGAGTTGCTGGCGAAGACCGTCGCGGACCTGGACGAGCCCCGCTCCCCTCTCCTCCTGACCTCCCCTCCCCCGTCGTACGACATCAACCTCGACACGTACGACGGCACCCACCCGAACGCGAGCGGCGAGCACAAGATCGCGGAGGCGTTCGCGGAGGCGATGTACCAGGCCTGGGACCTGGGCGAGCCGTACGCGGCGTGAGTTTCCTCTCCGTGCCATGGTCACTGTGCGTATCGTTGTACTACGCGGCTACGCCTGTCCGTGGGGCAGCCGGGGAGGACCGTCACGATGACCGTCCTTCAAGACAGGATCAAGATGGCCGACGCGAACACCGAGCGCCTGGACGAGTGGTTCGAGCGCCTTGAGCGGATGCCCGTCCGCGAAGGATTCAGGGTCAAAGCAGGACGACAAAGGCCATTGGTGTCACCAGGACGTCGAGTTCGTCGCCGAGGTCATCTCCGAGGGCACTGCCGCCAACGACTACGGGCCGAAAAAGGCTGCCTACGCAGTGGCGAGGTCCCCGTCTACGTCATCGCCGATCCCTACCAGGGGCGGTGCTACGTCTACACCCACCCCAAGGACGGCGACTACGCCGTGAGGACGTCGGTGGACTTCGGCACCGACATCGACCTGACCGACACGGTGGTCGACCTCGTTCTCAAGACCGACGGCTTCCCCCGCGACTGAGCGAAACACGGCCGCCGGTGTTAAGTTGACAGCCGCCGTGCACCGTGACGCCCCGAGGAGGTGAGACCGATCAACGCACTGACAGGTCGGGCCCCCCTCCCCCGCATGGCCTAGGGGAGCGCCCGCAGCAGGCACCCCGAAAGGCTCGAAACGCTATGCGCTTCACCTCTGTTGTGACATCCTCCGACGGCGTCTCCGAACGACTCTTCACCCTCGGTGAGACTCCCGACGACATACCCGGCGTCCTGTGGACCCCGGAAGGCGCCACCGGTACCCGGCCCCTGATCCTGATGGGGCACGGCGGCGGTCATCACAAGAAGGCCCCCGGCATCGTGGCCCGCGCCCACCGCTTCGTGGCCGAGTGCGGTTTCGCCGTCGTGGCGGTCGACGTACCCGGCCACGGCGACCGGCCGGTCCACGAGGAGTACGACCGGATCGCCACCGAGAACCAGGCCCGCGTGGCCGCCGGAGAGGAACTCGCCCCGCTGATCGCCGACTTCCAGGCGCTCGTGGCCCGCCGGACCGTCCCGGAATGGCAGGCGGTTCTGGATGCGGTCCAGGAGGTCGAGTACGTCGGCCCCGGCCCCGTCGGCTACTGGGGTGTGTCCCTCGGCTGCGGCCTCGGCGTTCCCTTCGTCGCCGCCGAACCCCGGGTGCGCGCCGCCGTACTGGGCCTGGGCGGGGCACTCGGGTCGGCGGCCGAGGTTGCCGCGCGGATCACCGTCCCGGTGGAGTTCCTGCTGCAGTGGGACGATGAGCGCGTGCCGCGCGCCCAGGGCCTGGCGCTGTTCGACGCGCTGGCCTCGGCCGAGAAGACCCTGCACGCCAACCCCGGCGGGCACGCGGAGCTCCCGGCCTTCGAACTGGACAGCACGCTGCGGTTCTTCGCCCGCCACCTCGGCTGAGAAGAGGGAGGCGGGCGCAGACCAGTGACCTCGTGACGAGCCACTGGGACAGGGTCTAGAACATGGTGTTGTCGTTCGCGGACGTGGCCGGCACATCCTGGATCACGTCCCAGTGCTCCACGATCTTCCCGGCCCGCACCCGGAACAGATCCACGATGGCCTGCCCCCGCTCTCCCGGCGCGTTCACGTAGTGGCTGTGGACGGCGACCAGGTCCCCCTCGGCGATCACCCGCTTCGGCGTGACCTTCAGCTGCGGGAACGCCTCGAAGAACCCGCCCAGGCCGGCCTTCACGCCCGCTACGCCGTCCGCGATCGACGGGTTGTGCTGGTGGTACTCGGGACCCCAGTACCGGTCGATCGCGGACAGGTCCTTGCGGACCAGCAACTGGTCGAAGGCCTTCGTGACCAGCTGCTTGTTGTACGCCGTCAGCCACGCCGGCCCCGGCTGCTGCGTGCGCGGCCAACTCTCCGTCGAGAACATGTCGTTGCCGTTGGCCGAGGTCGCGGGGACGTCCTGCCCGACGTCCCAGTGCTCGGCGATCCGCCCGCCCTGGAAGCGGAAGATGTCGAACACGGCCTGCCCCCGCGCCCCCGGTGTCGCGACGACGTTGGAGTGCACCAGCACGAGGTCGCCCTCGGAGATGACCCGCTTGATGTCGTACCGGAAGTCCGGGAACTGCTGGTGGACCGAGACACCCAGGTTCTTCAGCGTCTCCGCCCCGTCCGGCGCGAGCGGGTTGTGCTGGATGTAGTCGGGGCGGACGTAGCGGTCGACGACCTCGGTGTCGCCCTGCTCGAACACGCCCTTGAGGACGCGCTCGGCGACGGCCTTCTGGTAGCCGAGGCTGGCGGCATCGCCGTAACCGACATGACGGACGGAGGCGGTGTGCGGTGCCGCGACCGCCGGTACGGCGGCGGCGCCCAGGACGGCGGCGGAGGCGAGGACAGCCACGAGGGCACGGCGAACTGACGTGGTGGGGGGCATGGTGTTCTCCCGTCAGGGACATGGGAAGGAGATATTGAAAGTTCAAGGTTGCACTTCCCGAAGGAAAGCACTATCCCTCAGTTAGTGTCAACACCGTCAGGACCCCTTGCCTAGAGCGCACTCCACACAGCTAGCGTTCAAGCCATGAAGTACACGCAGCTCGGACGCACGGGACTCAAGGTCAGCCGCCTCGTCCTCGGCACCATGAACTTCGGTCCGCAGACGGACGAAGCGGACAGTCACGCGATCATGGATGCGGCCCTGGACGCGGGCATCAACTACTTCGACACGGCCAACGTGTACGGCTGGGGCGAGAACAAGGGCCGTACCGAAAGCATCATCGGCAACTGGTTCGCGAAGAGCACCGCCAACCGCGACAAGGTCGTCCTCGCCACCAAGGTGTACGGCAACATGGGCGCGGACGGCGCGGCTTGGCCCAACCACGACAAGCTGTCGGCCGTGAACATCCGGCGGGCCGTCGACGCCTCACTGAAGCGGCTGCAGACCGACTACATCGACGTCTACCAGTTCCACCACATCGACCGCGCCACTCCCTTCGAGGAGATCTGGCAGGCCATCGACGTGCTGGTCCAGCAGGGGAAGATCCTCTACGTCGGGTCGTCCAACTTCCCCGGGTACAAGATCGCCCAGGCCAACGAGATCGCCGCCCGGCGCGGCGGCACCATCGGCCTCGTCAGCGAGCAGTGCCTCTACAACCTCTTCGAGCGCCGCGCCGAGATGGAGGTCATCCCGGCCGCGCAGGAGTACGGCCTCGGCGTGATCCCCTGGTCGCCGCTGCACGGCGGACTGCTCGGCGGCGTCATCAAGAAGGAGGTCGAGGGCGGCCGGCGCGGCTCCGGGCGGGCCGCCGAATCCCTCGCCGACCCGGCCGTACGGGCGAAGATCCAGGCCTACGAGGACCTGCTCGACAAGCACGGCCTGGAGCCCGGCGAGGTCGCGCTGGCCTGGCTGCTCACCCGCCCGGGCGTGACCGGCCCGATCGTCGGCCCGCGCACCGCCGAACAGCTCGAATCCGCGCTGCGGGCGTCCGAGCTGGAGCTGAGCGAGGAGCTGCTGGCCGGGCTGGACGAGGTGTTCCCGGGCCCGGGTCCGTCTCCGGAGGCCTTCGCCTGGTAGGGGTTCGCCGGTCCGGGTCGCGTCGTTACGGGGTTCGTGCGGGCGCGGCGGTGGCGCTCGGTCACTTGCCGAGGGCCGCCGCCAGTCCCACGAAGACGAACATCAGCACGAGTGCACCGGCCATGATCCGGTTACGGGTTTTCGGGTCCACGGAACCGAGCCTAACCGGCCGCTGCGAGCGGCCAGCGACCGACCGCCTCGTACCGGGGCTGCTCACCCTCCACCCCGGACCTCGGCAGGTTGCTGCGCACCAGCACGAGCTCGGCCACCGTCCAGATACGGCTCGTGAACGCGTCGAGAGCCGAGACGTACGGCCGTACGTCCACCGCCGACCGGCTCCTCGCCACCGTCAGATGGGGCTTGTACCTGCGGTGCTCCCCCATGTCCACCCCGGCCTTGCGGCCCGCCGCCTCACTCCGGTCCGCCAGCAGCCGAAGGGCCTCCAGGTCCCCCTCCGCACCCGCCCAGAGCGCGCGCCCACGCCCGAACTGACCGCCGCCGCTGAGCCCCAGCCGGAAGGCCGGCGTACGGTGCGCGGCGCGCTCCAGCCGGGCCGACAGGTCGGGTACGAGGTCGTCGTCGACCTCGCCGTAGAACGCGAGGGTGAAGTGCCAGCCGGGGCGGCCGGTCCAGCGCAGACCGTCGGCGCCGGGGAGCTTCCGCAACGCGGCCACTTCCAGGGCGAGTTCCTGGACCACTTCCTCGGGGGGCAGCACGGCGGCGAAGAGTCTCATGCGTCCAGTCTCACTGCCGAACACATGCACGCCCACCCGTGTCCCGGTCACCGTGCGTATCGTTGTACTGCGCGGCTGACCGTGACCGAGCGGCGGCCGGCGAGGAGCGCCACGATGACCGTCCTTGACGACAGGATCGAGATGGCCGAAGAGTGCGGCGAGCTGACTCTGGACGTCATGTTCGAGTGCGTTGAGAAGATGCCCATCCCCGAGGGAACGAAGGTAGAGATCGTCGGGGGGAACATCTTCATGTCACCGCAGCGGCAGAACCATTGGGAGATCATCTTCGGCATCGCGAAGCAGTTGGATGCCAAGTACTCGCAAAAGCGCTTGGCGTCGGACGTGCGGATCGACTTCCCCGGGCATCTGAACGGCTTCGCCTGTGACCTGGCGGCCATGGCCGAGCGGTCCGTGAAGGACAGCAAGGGCCGCTGGCGCTACCAGGACGTCGAATTCGTGGCCGAGGTCATCTCCAAGGACACGGCCGCCAACGACTACGGGTCGAAGAAGGACACCTACGCCGCGGCCGAAGTACCGGTGTACCTGATCGTGGACCCGTACGCAGGCGAGTGGCATCTGCACACCCTGCCAAAGGACGGCAAGTACCACAGCGACGTCAGCTTCTCCTTCGGCGAGGACATCGACCTGACCGGGACCGCCGTCGGCCTGGTCCTCAAGACCGACGAGTTCTCCCGCGACTGACCCGGACGCCCCCTGGGGTGATCTCGAACGGGAGATCATGGGGGCATGGAATCCCGGAGCACGATCACCATCAGAGAAGGCGGACCCGACGACGTCCCCGTGATACTCGGCATGCTCGACAGCGGCGTGGAGTGGCTGGTCGCGCAGGGGCGCACCGGGCAGTGGGGGACGAAGCCGCTGTCGCAGAGCCCGAGGACGGTGGAGTCGGTCACCCGCTACATGGACGAGGGCGAAGCCTTCATCGCCGAGGTCGACGGCGTACCGGCCGCCACCCTCACCCTCACCGACTCGCCCGGCGCCTATCTGGCCCACCTCCCGCCGCCCGGCGAGCCCGAGCGCTACATCCACTGGCTCGCCTCCGACCGCCGCTTCAAGGGGTACGGCGCGGGCAGCGCCCTGCTGGCGCACGCCGCAGAGGTGACCCGGCGGGCGGGCGTCTCCCTGCTGCGGGTGGACTGCTACGCGGGCGGCGACGGCAAGCTCGTCCGCTACTACGAGGGCAACGGCTTCGTCCGCACCGAGACCTACACGGGTTCGGAGGACTGGCCGGGGCAGGTGCTGGCCCGGAGGGTCTGACCTCCGGGCCGTCGGCGACGGCGTGCGCTCAGGCCGCCGTCGCCAAGTGCTCCTCCTGCCGTTGCCGGGGCACGAACCGCACCTGCGGATGGCCGTGATGCCAGCCGACCGACAGCCGCAGTCCGCCGACGCGGGCCAGGACCAGGGCGATGGTGAGGGCCGCGGCGGCGGTGACGGCACCGCCCGCCGCCAGGCCCGCCCGGACGCCGTACGCGTCCGTGATCCAGCCGGCGATCGGCGCGCCCAGCGGTGCGCCGCCCATGAAGACCATCATGTAGAGGGCCATCACACGGCCCCGCATGACCGGGTCGGTGGCCATCTGGATGCTGCTGTTGGCGGTGACGTTGACCGTCATGCCGAAGATGCCGATCGGGACCATGAGCAGGGCGAACAGCCAGAGGGAGGGCGCGAGGGCCGCCACGATCTCCATCGTGCCGAAGGCCACCGCCCCCGCGATCAGCACCCGCATCCGGGCCGTACCGCGCCGGGCCGCGAGCAGCGCGCCCGTCAGGGAGCCGACCGCCATCAGCGTGTTGAAGAGGCTGTAGGAACCCGCGCCCGCGTGGAAGACGTCGTCGGCGAAGGCGGACAGATAGACGGGGAAGTTGAAGCCGAAGGTGCTGACGAACCCGGCGAGGACGATGGGCCAGATCAGCTCCTGGCGCCCCGCGACATAGCGCAGTCCCTCCCGCAGCTGGCCCTTGCCGCGCGGGGCCCGCTCGACGGCGTACAGCTCGCGCGCCCGCATCAGCAGCAGTCCGGTGATGGGCGCGACGAAGGACAGGCCGTTGGCGAGGAACGCCCAGCCGGTGCCGACACCGGTGATCATCAGGCCGGCGACGGCGGGGCCGACCAGCCGGGCCGACTGGAAGTTCGCCGAGTTCAGGCTGACGGCGTTCTGCAGCTGGTCCGGGCCGACCATCTCGGAGACGAAGGACTGGCGGGCCGGGTTGTCGACGACGGTGGCGAGGCCGACGGCGAAGGCGGCCAGGTAGACGTGCCAGACCTGGACGTGCCCGGTGAGGGTGAGGACGGCGAGCGCGATACCGGTGACCGCCATCGAGGTCTGCGTCACGAGCAGCGTACGGCGCTTGGGCAGCCGGTCCACGAGGACGCCGCCGTAGAGGCCGAGGAGCAGCATCGGCAGGAACTGCAGGGCCGTCGTGATGCCGACGGCGGTGGCGGAGCCGGTGAGGCTGAGCACCAGCCAGTCCTGGGCGATGCGCTGCATCCAGGTGCCGGTGTTGGAGACGACCTGGCCGAGGAAGAAGAGGCGGTAGTTCCTGACCTTCAGCGAGCTGAACATCGAGGACCTGCGGGGCTTGGCGGTGTCGAGGGGACTGGCGGTCTTGCGGGCGGATATGGAGTCGTCGGGGTCTGGTGCGGGGGCGGAGTCTGCTCCGGGTCCCGAACTCAAAGGTGTTCGCCTCCTTGCGGCCGACTGCTGCTTACAGATGTGCGAGCTTCTCCAGCACGGGGGCGGCGGCGCGCAGTTTCGCCCACTCGTCCTCGTCGAGGGCCTCGACCAGGGTGGCCAGGAAGGCGTTGCGCTTGCGGCGGCTCTCTTCGAGCATCGCCTCGGCCTGCTCGGTCTTCGTGACGACCTTCTGGCGCCGGTCCTCGGGGTGCGGCTCCAGTCGGACCAGTCCCTTGGCCTCCAGCAGGGCCACGATGCGGGTCATCGACGGCGGCTGGACGTGCTCCTTGCGGGCGAGCTCACCGGGGGTGGCCTTGCCGCAGAGGGAGAGGGTGCCCAGCACCGACATCTCGGTGGGGCTCAGCGACTCGTCGACCCGCTGGTGCTTGAGCCGACGCGACAGTCGCATCACTGCGGAGCGCAGGGAGTTCACGGCGGCAGCGTCGTCGCCATGGGTAAGGTCCGACATGTTCTTTAGCGTAACTCATTACCCTGACTAAAGACCACTCGGCGCACTATCACTCATCTGGGTGATCCGGTGGCGGAACGTGACCCACCGCACCGTCACGTGCGGCAACCCTCGTGTCCATGGGGACCAGCGTGCTCAGCCTGCGGATAGACCATGAGCTGCTCGAACGACTCAAGGAGCATGCGGCGAAAAGAGGAATGAGCGTCCAGGACTATGTCGTCCGGACGCTCATCCGCGATGACTTCGACGAGCGGTTCCAGACCGCCGTCGACGAGACCGAGAAGTTCTACGGCCTTACGTGAGCGGTCTTGCGTGGCCGCCTTATGTGAGTCCCAGCGCCGGCATCAGGTAGTAGAAGGTGAAGACGGCGGAGACGACGTACATCGCCACCGGCACCTCCCTGCCCCGCCCGGCAGCCAGGCGCAGCACCGCGAAGGTGATGAAGCCCATGCCGATGCCGTTGGTGATCGAGTAGGTGAACGGCATCATCACCATCGTCACGAAGGCCGGGATCGCGACCGTGTAGTCCGCCCAGTCGATCTCCTTGACGGAGTTCGCGAGGATCAGGAAGCCGACCGCGAGCAGCGCCGGGGTGGCCGCCTGCGACGGGACCATGGTGGCGACCGGCGTCAGGAACAGCGCGACACCGAAGAGGGCGCCAGTGACGACGTTCGCGAAGCCCGTGCGGGCGCCCTCGCCGACGCCTGCCGTGGACTCCACGAAGGCGGTGGTGGCCGAGGAGGAGCTGGCACCGCCCGTGGCGACCGCGAAGCCGTCCACGAACAGGACCTTGTTGATGCCCGGCATCTGCCCCTGGGCGTCGGTCAGCTTCGCCTCGTCGCTGACGCCCATGATCGTGCCCATGGCGTCGAAGAAGCAGGAGAGGAGGACCGTGAAGACGAAGAGAGTGCCGGTCAGCGCGCCGACCTTGTCGAAGCCGCCGAACAGGCTGAACTGCCCGATCAGGCCGAAGTCCGGGCTGTCGAAGGGGTTGCCGGGCCACTTCGGGGTCGTCAGCCCCCAGGACGGCACGTTCGCGACGGCCTCGATGACGACGGAGAGCACGGTCATCGCGACGATCGAGATGAGGATCGCGCCGGGGACCTTGCGCACGATCAGCGCGAGGGTCAGCAGCGCGCCGAGGATGAAGACGAGCACCGGCCAGCCGTTGAGGTGACCGTCGGCGCCGAGCTGGAGCGGGACCGTGGTGTGGGCGGCGTCGGGGATGCGGGAGACGAAGCCGGAGTCGACGAGGCCGATCAGCATGATGAACAGGCCGATACCGATGGAGATGGCCTTGCGCAGGCTGTAGGGCACGGCGTTCATGACGCGCTCACGCAGTCCGGTGGCGACGAGCAGCATCACCACGAAGCCGGCCAGGACCACCATGCCCATGGCGTCCGGCCAGGACATGCGGGGTGCCAGCTGGAGGGCGACGACCGAGTTCACGCCGAGACCGGCGGCGAGCGCGATCGGTACGTTGCCGATGACGCCCATCAGCAGCGTGGTGAACGCCGCCGTCACCGCCGTCGCGGTGACCAGCTGTCCGTTGTCCAGCTGATGGCCGTACATGTCCTTCGCGCTGCCGAGGATGATCGGGTTCAGCACGATGATGTACGCCATCGCGAAGAAAGTGGCGAAACCGCCGCGGATTTCGCGGGACAGGGTGCTGCCGCGTTCGGAGATCTTGAAGAAGCGGTCGAGTGCGCCGCTCGCGGGCCCGGCTCCCGGCTGTTCAGGGGTGGGGGCCTTGGCAGGAGCCGAGGTGGACATGTTTTGGTTGTTCCTACGAAGAGAAGTGGTCAGGCATAAACCGTTTCAGTATGAACATATAAAGCCGCCTACGGCTATCTCCGCGCGTAGATCCGCTTGGATCCGTTCGCCTCGTAAGCTGTCCCCCATGGCCGCATTCTTTTCGGGATCCCCCAAGCACGAGGCGCCGGAGCCCCTGGAAGGGCCCGTTGTCGCGACCATCGTCGGCGGCACGATCATCTGGTTCGTCCTCTTTCTCGTACAGCTGCCCTTCTACGGCTGGTTCGCCGACCGCGACGCCACCTGGTGGGTGTGGACCTGCCTGGCCGGCGCCGGTCTCGGACTCATCGGCATCTGGTACGTCCGCAGGCGCGACGCCGCACTCAAGCGCGCGGCCGCCGGCGAGGAGCCCCGGCAAACGGCCGGCGAACCGCAGTCGTCCTGAGGTGCCGCGCCCTACAACCAGGGCACGACCACGGCACGACACCGGTCCTACCCAGGTCGGAACTTCCGCCCACTCAACGGGTGAAGCCGTAAATCCGCACGTACCGTCGAATGCATGACGCATACCGACGCGGGCGCCGAAGTGGACAGCTCTGCGCATCCCGTGCCCGTCCCGGTGGCGAAGGGCGGGCTCACCGCGGCCGAGGTGGCCGAGCGGGTCTCGCGGGGGCAGGTCAACGACGTACCGGTGCGCAGCAGCCGGTCGATGGCCGGCATCGTCCGCGCCAACGTCTTCACCCGGTTCAACGCGATCATCGGCGTGCTCTGGCTGGTCATGCTGTTCGTCGCGCCGATCCAGGACAGCCTGTTCGGCTTCGTGATCATCGCCAACACCGGCATCGGCATCATCCAGGAGTGGCGGGCGAAGAAGACCCTCGACTCGCTCGCGGTGATCGGCGAGGCGCGGCCCACGGTACGGCGGGACGGGGTCACCGGCGAGGTCAGTACGTCCGAGATCGTGCTGGACGACCTGATAGAGATCGGGCCGGGCGACAAGGCCGTCGTGGACGGCGTGTGCGTCGAGGCCGACGGGCTGGAGATCGACGAGTCGCTGCTCACCGGCGAGGCCGATCCCGTCGTCAAACGGCCCGGCGACCAGGTGCTGTCCGGCAGCTTCGTGGTCGCCGGCGGCGGCGCCTTCCAGGCCACCAAGGTCGGCCGCGAGGCCTACGCCGTGCAGCTCGCCGAGGAGGCGTCCCGCTTCACCCTCGTCCACTCCGAGCTGCGCTCCGGCATCTCCACCATCCTCAAGTACGTGACGTGGATGATGATCCCGGCCGCGATCGGCCTGATCGTCACCCAGCTGTTCGTGAAGAACAAGGACCTGGACGACTCCATCGCCCGCACCGTCGGCGGCATCGTGCCCATGGTCCCGGAAGGGCTGGTGCTCCTCACCTCCGTCGCCTTCGCGATCGGCGTCATCCGGCTCGGCCGCAAGCAGTGCCTGGTGCAGGAACTCCCCGCCATCGAGGGCCTCGCCCGCGTCGACACGGTCTGCCTGGACAAGACCGGCACGCTCACCGAGGGCGGCATGGACGTCACCGAGCTGCGGCCCCTGGGCGGCAGCGACGAGGAGTACGTACGGAAGGTGCTCGGCGCCCTCGGTGATTCCGACCCCCGCCCGAACGCCTCCCTCCAGGCCGTCATCGACGCCTACCCGGACGACGCCGAGGACTGGCGCTGCACCGAGTCGCTGCCCTTCTCCTCCGCCCGCAAGTACAGCGGCGCCACCTTCAGCGAGGGCAACGGCGAGGCCGGCACCTGGCTGCTGGGCGCCCCCGATGTGCTCCTGCCCGCCGAGGACCCGGCGCTGGCCGAAACCGATCGCCTCAACGAGCAGGGCCTGCGGGTGCTGCTGCTCGCCCGCGCCCGCCGTGACCTGGACGATCCCGCCGTCGCCGAGGGAGCCGAGCCGGCCGCCCTCGTCGTACTGGAACAACGGCTGCGGCCCGACGCCGCCGACACCCTGCGCTACTTCGCCGAGCAGAACGTCCGGGCCAAGGTGATCTCCGGGGACAACGCGGTGTCGGTCGGCGCGGTCGCGAACCAGCTGGGGCTGACCGGCACGACCGTCGACGCCCGCAAGCTGCCCCGCGACGAGGGCGCGATGGCGACGGCGCTGGACGACGGCACGGTGTTCGGGCGGGTCACCCCGCAGCAGAAGCGGGACATGGTGGGCGCGCTCCAGTCCCACGGGCACACCGTCGCGATGACCGGCGACGGCGTGAACGACGTCCTCGCCCTCAAGGACGCCGACATCGGGGTGGCGATGGGCTCGGGGTCGGAGGCGACCCGGGCCGTCGCGCAGATCGTGCTGCTGAACAACAGCTTCGCGACGCTGCCGTCGGTGGTCGCCGAGGGCCGCAGGGTCATCGGCAACATCACGCGCGTGGCGACGCTGTTCCTGGTCAAGACGGTCTACTCGGTGCTGCTCGCGCTGCTGGTGGTGTGCTGGCAGGTGGAGTACCCCTTCCTGCCCCGCCACCTGACCCTCCTGTCCACCCTGACCATCGGCGTACCGGCCTTCTTCCTGGCCCTCGCGCCCAACAAGGAACGCGCGAAACCCCATTTCGTACGGCGGGTCATGCGGTACGCGATCCCGGGCGGGCTGGTGGCCGCGGTCGCGACCTTCGGGACATATCTGATCGCCCGTCACTACTACACGGGCGAGGGCGCGTTGGACGCGGAGACGAGCGTCGCGACGCTGACGCTGTTCCTGATCTCGATGTGGGTGCTGGCGATCATCGCCCGCCCGTACACGTGGTGGCGTGTGGCGCTGGTGACCGCGATGGGCCTCGGGTTCCTGGTGGTGCTGGTCGTGCCCTGGCTCCAGGAGTTCTTCGCGCTGCGGCTGGTGGGGATGACGATGCCGTGGATCGCGGTGGGGATCTCGGTGGGGGCGGCGGTCGTCCTGGAGGTCACGTGGCGGTGGATCGATCGCCGGTTCCCGGCGTAGCCGGGGTGCCTCGCATCGGTCGGTGAGGAGTTCTTAAGCTGAGGCGGTTGATCATGTAGACGTCTCAGCTGCAACGGGAGTGACGAACCATGCGGGACTGGCTCCAGCAGGTCCTCGGCGAACTGGTCGAGGGGGCCGTCGGATGCGTCCTGCTCCTCTTCCTGCTCGTGTGGTGGGTCGGCGGTCCGGGGGTGACCGCCCTCCTCTGGAGCGAGGGCGACAAGCGCCTCGCGGTCGAGTTCCTGGCGGCCTGGGCGGTCATCACCGTTCTGTACTTCCCGGTGTCCCGCCTGATCCGCCGCGCCCGGCGCGCTTGAGCCCCCGCTCCAAGTCCCCAGAGGGTCCTGAGGCGTCGTCCTACTGGACGTCGACGAAGTCACCCGTGGCGGTGGCCGCCGGCGTCGTCGTCGTACCGGCGAAGGTGTAGCGGAAGTAGCCGTCGACCGACGCGGTGACCGTGGTCTTCAGCTCGCCCGTGGCGTTGGTCTTGATGGTCTTCACCGTGGTGTAGGTGTTGCTGTCCTTCTTGCGGAACTGCAGGTTCACCGGCTGGCTCACGTAGCCGTTGTAAGTGCCGCGGTCCCAGTTGGCGCGGGAGAGCTTGCCGGTGACCGTGATGGGCTTGCCCTTCTTCACCGGCTCCGGCGCGGCGTTCACCGTCAGCTTGGAGTGGCGCTGGACCAGCGTGGTGGCGAGGCCGTCCTGCTTCTTGTAGCCGACCTTGGTGATGTCGAAGGTCTCACCCGCGGGCTTCTGCCCGTTGAAGGCGGTGGCCTCCGCGGCGGCCCTCCAGGTGCCGGCGTCCGAGTTGGCGAGCTCGTGGGAGCCCGGGTAGAAGTCGATGGTGCCCTTGCAGTCGGCGGTGGTCGCGGAGGTCGCGGTGCACTTGGCCGGCTTGTTGCCGTAGAGCATGTTGTCCGGCGCGGCGGAGGAACCCCGGTAGAGGATCGGGTCGGTGATGAAGTCCGCGGCGGTGATCTTGACGTCGGCGCCGTGGGTCATCGTGTACGTCACCGTGGTGGCGACGTGGTTGGTCGTACCGACCTTGACCGCCTTGGCGATCTTGAAGTTGGAGAAGGAGACGTCCAGGGCGTACGGCTGGTCCTCCGCGGCCACGGCCCGGCCGGACTCGGCCTGCGCGGCCTGGCGGACCTTCGCGACGGCCGCGCGGTAGGAGACGGCGGAGTCGTCGGCCTGCGCGGCAGGCACTGCGAAGGCGGAGAGGGCCAGGGCGCCGGAGAGAGCGGAGACGGCGGCCACGGTGGCTCTGTTGCGCATGCGTTCCCCTGATACGGAAAGGGGCCCCGCTGGTCATCGCTCGCTGCACTGGCGGTCGCGTCGGGGCCCGAGTGATCGTGGGGCCTGTTGGCCCATGTGATCAGATGGGCGGCGCGGGGTTCCGGTTGTGTCGGAGCCGGGGAAATTACGTGAGCTGCGTCACGAACTCCCGGTGGCGGCCGGGGAGTTCATGACGCAGCCCGCAGTTCTCCTGCCCTACTGCCTACTGCACGTCGACGAAGTCACCCGTGGCGGTGGCCGCCGGGGTCGTCGTGGTGCCCGCGAAGGTGTAGCGGAAGTAGCCGTCCACGGACGCCGTGACCGTCGTCTTCAGCTCGCCGGTCGAGTTCGTGTTGATGGTCTTGACCGTGCTGTAGGTGGTGCTGCCCTTCTTGCGGAACTGCAGCTTCACCGGCTGGCCGACATAGCCGTGGTACTTGTTGTCCTCCCAGTTGGCCCGGGAGAGCTTGCCGGTGACCGTGATGGTCTTGCCCTTCTTCACCGGCTCCGGCGAGGCGTTCACCGTCAGCTTGGAGTAGCGCTGGACCAGCGTCGAGGCGAGGTCGCCCTTGTCGGCGAACCCGACCTTGGTGATGTCGAAGGTCTCGGCGTTCGGGTCCTGGCCGTTGAACGCGATGGCCATCGCCCCGGCCTTCCAGCCGCCGGCGTCGGAGTTGATGAGCTCACCGTCGCCCGGGTACACGTCGATCGTGCCGGTGCAGTTGGCCGTGGTCGCCGAGGCCGGCGTGCAGTTGCCGTAGTCGATGCCGAACAGCACGTTGTCCGGCGCGTCGAAGGCGCCCTTGTAGATGTACGGGTCGCTGTAGAAGTCGCCGGCGGTGATGTCGACGTCCGCACCGTGGGTCATCGTGTACGTCACCTTGGTGGAGACGTGGTTGGTCGTACCGACCTTGACCGCCTTGGCGATCTTGAAGTTGGAGTAGGCGACGTCCAGGGCGTACGGCTGGTCCTCCGCGGCGGCGGCCGCGGTGCTGAGGGCGCTCTTGCCGGAGGAGGCCTGCGCGGCGTGCGCGGCCTCACGGATCTTCGCGACGTCCGCGCGGCTCACGGCGTCGTCGGCGGCCTGCGCGGCCGGCACGGCGAGGGCGGACAGGGCCAGGGCGCCGGAGACGGCGGCCACGGTGACTCGTATGCGCATGTGTTGTTCCCCTGGAGAAGGCCGGAGCAGGCCGGCGAAAGAGGGAGAGGGAGAGAACCGCCCGGCCCCGGAGAGAACCGGGACCGGGCGGCGCGGAAAAGCGGGACCTGCTTACTGCACGTCCTTACTGCACGTCGATGAAGTCACCCGTGGCGTTGACCGCCGGGGTGGTCGAGGTGCCCGCGAAGGAGTAGCGGAAGTAGCCGTCGACCGACGCGGTGACCGTGGTCTTCAGGTCGCCGGTCGAGTTCGTCTTGATGGTCTTGACCGTGCTGTAGGTGGTGCTGCCCTTCTTGCGGAACTGCAGCTTCACCGGCTGGGTGGAGTAGCCGTTGTAGGTGCCGCGGTCCCAGTTGGCGCGGGTCAGCTTGCCGGTGACCGTGATGGTCTTGCCCTTCTTCACCGGCTCCGGCGAGGCGTTGACCGTCAGCTTCGACAGACGCTGGACCTGGAAGGTCTTGGCGTTGTCCTTCTGGACGTAGTCGGCGTCGTTGCCCGCCGCGATCGCCCAGACCTTCCAGCTGCCGGCCACGCTGTTGATCAGGTTGGCCGCCGGCTCCAGGTCGAAGGTGGACTTGCAGTTCGACGTGGTGGCGTTGACCACCGTGCAGGTGGCACGGCCGTCGCTGCTGTTGGCCACGGCGCCGGAGTCGGAGCTGTCGATGTCCGCGCCGTGGTACAGGATCGCCTGGGCCCAGTCGACGCCCGAGGCGTCCTTGACGGTGAAGGAGACGGTGATGGTCTTCTTCGCGGTCGCGCCGACGACCGCCGCCTTGCCACCGTTCACCACGACGTTCGAGATCGCCGTGTCGCCGTGGATCTCATCGGCCTGCGCGGCCGGGACGGCGACGACGGAGAGAGCCAGGGCGCCGGTCAGAACGCCAAGCGTGGCACGCATGCGCATGTGTTTTCCCCACAAGTGATCAGGGAGTCTGTTGACTCACTGATCAGATTCGCAACACATGCGAATGGTTGTACGGTCGGTGAAAAATTTGTGCGGGAGTTTCCGCGGAGGTTTCAAACCCGGTTCGCCGCCTCAGTCGAACCACCGATCCCGCGCCAGCTCCGCCGTCCGCGACGGATCCTCCAGCAGCGCCGCCACCTCGAACCGCCGCGGCCACTGCCGCGCGGCCCACGCGAGTCCGGCGGCCACGCCCTCAAGGGTCGAGGCATGCAGCGCACCGTCGTTCGTCAGCCGCCAGTCGATCTCCACACCGTCCACGACGAGCTCCTCGTGCTCGATGTACGACTCGGGCGTCCGCGCCCCCAGCAGCACCCGTACCGACTCCGGTACGTCGTGCTCGGTGCCCTCGGAATCGACGTCCCCGGTGACGGACTCGCTCAGCCGCCGCACCTGGAACAGTTCGGCCAGCTCGGCGGCGCGCGCGGGCCGTACGGGGAGCAGGGGCACGCCCTCCGTGAAGGGCAGCAGGTCAGGGGAGTCCACGACCACGGCATCCGCCGCGTCCACGACCTCGACCCGGCCGTCGATGACGGCCCGCACCTCGTCCGGCAGGGTCACCTGCTCGGGGTCCAGGTCCGCCAAGGCCCCGTACAGGGCGTGCAGTTGGGCGGAGGAGACGGGGCGGTCGGGGTCGGCGAGGCGGTCGAGGAGCTCGGCGGCGCCGCCCGGCTCGTCGAGCAGCGCGGCGACGGACGTCCGCACGCCCAGCGCCCGCAGTACCTGCTCGTCGTCGAAGCCGGTCGCGTCGGCCTCCTCGTACAGGCCCCGCAGGAGCGGGTCACCGCCGGAGGCCAGCAGGCCCGCCGGGCGGCGGCCGTCCAGCACCGGGTTCCCGCGCAGCCACCAGGCCGTGTACGGCCGTACGACCTCGTGCGTGCCGTCCGGCAGCAGGATCCGCACCTGCTGGGTCAGCGCGTCCCGCAGCGGCGGCTGGGCGAGCAGCGCGAGGGCCTGCGGCCACTTGTCGTCGTCCACCAGGTCCAGATCGCGTACGGCGATGAGCTCGGTGGCGACGGGCGGTACGGGCGTGTCGGGGAAGCGGTCGAGGATGTCCTCGCTCCAGACGTCCACGGCGTCCAGCAGACCGGCGTCGTCGGGCTCGGCGAAGTCCCCTTCGCGGGGCTCCAGTTCGTCCGGGTCGAGGACGATGTCGGTCGCCCGGACCAGGGCGAAGTTCGCGAGGACCCCGCAGGCGGCGAGCGGGCCTTCGCCCCACTTGTCGGCCAACTCACCGTCCACGGTGGCCAGTTCGCCGTCCCGCATGACCTGGTGGAAGGGGCTGCCGGGAAGGACGAGTTCACCGGCCGGTGCCGGTTCCCCCTCCTCGTCGGGCAGCGCGAGGGCGCCGAGCCACGGCTCGTCACCGGGCTCCAGGCCCGCGTCCCGCACGAGCGCGAGCACGGTGTCGGCGAGCTCCTCGGCGTCGGGGGCGTCCTCCTCCCAGCTCACGCCGCCGTCGTCGTCGAGGGAGGCGGCGACGGCGGCCCGCACCTGGGGCGTGGTGAGGACGGCGCGGGGCGTGGCCGGCAGGGCGCCGAGCTTCTCCAGGAGCGGGTGCGCGGCGTCGGGGTGGGCGACCTTGAGGCCGAGGCGGGCGAGGATCTCGGGGTCGACGGGGGCGCCGTCGCTGGTGGGCAGCAGCACCTGCCGGGGGCCGATCGTCGTGCGCCCGTCGGCCAACGGCACCGGCAGCCCGGACAGCCGCTCCGGGTCGACCCCGGCGAGGCTGTCGTAGAGCCGCCGCCACCAGCCCGGCGCCTTCTCAAGACCGGCGAGACGGTCGATCGCGTCGGTGAGCGGGACGCGGGCGACACCCAGTGTGCGCAGTTCCACGCGGCGTTCCAGCCCGGCGGGCAGCAGCGTGGGCAGCACCTCGGCCAGCACCCGCACCGTGTCGGCACCAGCGCCCTCGACGACCTCGGCGTCACGCGGCCGCAGCGACTCGGGCAACTCGGAGTCCTGCTCGTGCGGCTCGGCGGCGGGCTGTGCGAGGGCCGAGTCGCCGGGCGCGGGGAAAGCCGGGTGGGCGGGCGGGAGGAATGCCGAGTGGGCGGGCGGGAGGAATGCAGTGCGGGGCAGACGGTCCAGGATCGCCTGGCGCAGGGCGCCGTCCAGTTCGCCCTTGCCGAGCGGGCCGGGCACGAGTCCGATGATGCCGTCACTCACCGGACGCCAGTCGGCGAGCAGTTCGGCGTACGCGTCCGCCGCCCGCTGTACCAGGAAGTCGGTCAGCGGGCCGGGGGCGGCGTGGCGGCGCGTGGTGTCGAGGGGGAAGGAGGCGATGAGGAGGGCGGGGACGCCGAGGGCTTCGTCGCTCGGCGTCGGCGCGTGCAGGACGGGGGCGGTGCGGGGCCGGGCGGGGGTGCTGTCGGCGGCGTTGACGGGCACGGCCCAGGTCAGCGACCAGTGGGGGCGCAGCCGCTCCTCGACCGGGCGGTCGGCGAGGAGGTCGGGCGTGAGGGGGCCGTGGGCGGCGGCCGTACGCCAATGAGTGACTCCGTTGTGCGAGTCCTCCACGACCGTGAAGGCGCCGTCGACGCGGCGGCGCAGCGTGCGCGGCTCGTCGTCGCCGACCTCGACCACGACCTCCTCCAGGCCGGGCAGGGCGAGGAGCAGCGCGTCGTCCACGGCCTGGAGCAGCCGTTCGGCGAGGTCGGCGGCGGCGGTGTCGCGCAGGGGGAGGATGACGGCGGTGTCGTACGGGTCCGGAGCGGTGCCCTCGGCGGCGAACGGCAGCCTCAGCAGCGGCACATGTCCGTCGCGCCGCCGGATCTCGTCGCCGAGCCCCGGGCTGTGCCGCGCGGTGTTGCCGGCCAGCTCCCGGGCCTCGGCGAGGGACCACCGCACACCGCCGTGCCGCCCGACCACGGCGGGCTCGTCGGTGACGGCGAGGACGGCGGCGAACCCGACGCCGAAGCGGCCCACGGACGCGGTGTTGTCGCGCTTGGCGGAGGCGCGCAGGGTGGACAGCGACTCGACGCCGCCCGCGTCCAGCGGGGCGCCGGTGTTGGCGGCGACGAGCACCCCGTCGCGCAGGGTGAGCCGGAGCCGCCCGGCGACGTTCGCCCTGGCTGCGGCGTCGGCGGCGTTCTGAGCGAGCTCGACCACGAGCCGGTCCCGGTACCCGCCGAGGACGAGATCCTCCTCGGCGTTGGCGTCCTCACGGAACCGGGCGGGACTGGTGGCCCAGGCGTCCAGGACCCCGCGACGCAGACGGGCCGTACCGAAGGGGTCGGCACCTTCGGCCGCGGGCCGCACGAACTTGCTCACGTTGACTCTCCTCATCGGCTGACGATGAAGGTACCGCCTGGGCAGGGCGGGTGCAGATCAGAGGGGACGCGGGCAGGGCGGGCTCCGGGGCGCGAGGTCATCGGCGGCTCGGGACGGATCAGGGCGGATCGGCGCTGTCGGTCATCTGTAGGTGACTGTCGCGGGCTGTCGGTCCGATATCGGCGACTTGTCGGTGCGGGTTGACACCTTCCGGAGACGAGACGGCCGACCGGAGCTCACCGGGCGGCCCCCGATCCGAGGGAGCCACCATGCACAGCCACAACCCCGTCACGATTATTGGCGCCGGACTCGGCGGGCTCACCCTGGCCCGCGTCCTGCATGTCCACGGCATCCCGGTCACGGTCTACGAGGCGGAGTCGTCCCCCTCGGAGCGCAGGCAGGGCGGGCTGCTCGACATCCACGACTACAACGGGCAGCTCGCTCTCAAGGCGGCCGACCTGATGGACGAGTTCCACGCCATCGTCCTGGAGGGCCGCCAGGCGATGCGGGTCCTCGACCGGGACGGGACCGTCCTGATGGACAGGGCCGACGACGGCACGGGCGGACGCCCCGAGGTGCAGCGCGGCGAGCTGCGACAGATACTGCTCGACTCGCTCCCGGCCGACACCGTCCGCTGGGGACACAAGGTGACCGGCGCCCGCAGCCTGGGCGAGGGGCGCCACGAGGTGACGTTCGCGGACGGCGGCAGCGTCGTCACCGGCCTGCTGGTCGGCGCGGACGGCGCCTGGTCACGGGTCCGGCCGCTGCTCACCACCGTGACACCCGAGTACGCCGGCACGTCGTTCGTCGAGACCTACCTGTTCGAGGCCGACACCCGGCACCCGGCCGCCGCGAAGGCGGTCGGCGGCGGCTCGATGATGGCGCCCTCGCCCGGTGCGGAGATCTTCGCCCACCGGGAGAGCGGCGACACCCTGCACACCTACGTGGTTCTGTCCCGGCCGCAGGAGTGGTTCGCCGCCATCGACTTCACCGACCCCGCCGAGGCGACCGCGCGGATCGCGGCGGAGTTCGGCGGCTGGGCATCCGAACTCACCGCGCTGATCACCGAGGGCGACACCGCGCCGGTCATGCGCCCCCACTTCACCCTGCCGACCGGGCTCCGCTGGGACCGGGTGCCCGGCGTGACCCTGCTCGGCGACGCCGCCCACCTCTCGGTCCCGAACGGCGAGGGCGCCAACCTGGCCATGCTCGACGGCGCCGAACTCGGCAAGTCCCTCGCCGCCCACCCCGACGACATCGAGGCCGCGCTCACCGAGTACGAGCAGGCCATGTTCCCGCGCAGCGCCGAGGCGGCCACCTTCGGAGGGGCCGAGATCCACAGCATCGACTCGGAGAAGAACACGGCCCAGGGCCTGATCGACATGTTCAACGAATTCGAGAAGCGCCAGTCCTGACCACCGTGCTGATCCGCCCTGCGAGGCCGCCCACCAGTTCCCTCCGGCCCCGCAGGACGGATCATCATGTGGGCATGTCCGAGAACCAGTTCTCCGCAGCGCCGACCGCGATACGACTCCCCGGCTACACGAAGGCCGACCAGCAGGAAATCCTTGGCACCGGCGACGACCCCTTCGGCGTCGACGGGGCCGGTCTGACCTGGCTGCCCAAAGACGAACACTTCGGCATCAGACACGGCGACCGACTCGTGGCCCACGCCGGCCTGCTACGGCTGCCGGTCGCGATCGGGAACGCCGAGACGGCGGAGACAGAGGTGATGGGCGTCGGCGGAGTGGCCGTCGCTCCCGACCTACGGGGCCAGGGGCTGGCCCGCCTCGTGATCACAGCGGCACTCGACCACGCCAGGACGATGGGCCCGCAACACGCCCTGCTGTTCTGCCGCCCACCCCTCGTCCCGCTGTACCAGCACCTCGGCTGGCACCCGCTCGACACGGACGTACTCGTCGAACAACCCGAATCCCGCGTGGTGACCATGCCACTGCGCACCATGGTGACGCCCCTCCACGACAACGCACACTGGCCCTCCGGCTCGGTGCGTCTGTTCTCCCTGCCGATGTGAGCCTCGCTCCCGGGAATTTGAGGCCTTTCTGAGTTTCCCTGGATCTATTGCGTCAAGGACTTACAGAGATATAGGAATGTCGCGCACACAACTCCCGGGGAGGCGCTGCAAAAGCGCTGTGGTGACGTGTACCCAGTTCCTTTATTTGGGACTACTTGACCAGATCCACCGAATCGGGGCCAAATGAAGCGTGCCATATCGCGCACCGCACTTCCCGCCATGACCGCGGCGGCCGTACTGCTGGCGGCAGCAAACGCCGGTGCCGTCACGCCAGATGACGAACCGGCACTGCCTGGCGACGCAAAGGTCGTTCTGAACGACGGAACCGTCGTCGGCGCCAACGACGAGATCGAGTTCACTTTCACCGGCGACAAGCCCGCCACGAAGACCCCTCAGGCCACCAGGGCCTGCCCCGAGGTGAATGACCCTCCGACCTACAAGGTGAAGGGCACGCCGTACTTCCTGCCGGACAAGAGCAAGCCTCAGTCGACGTGGCTCCTGCCTCGTCAAACGGTGAGCTGGGCGATCACGGGATCCCACACCTTCACCTTCGACGTCTCCGGTGGATACGAGGCGGAAGCCAAGATCATCGTCGCAAAGGCCAAAGTGAGCGTCGACGTCAAGGTCGGCAACTCGTGGACCTGGACGGGCACGCAGACGGTTACCGACACGAACACCACCAGCAAGGGATACCGGGCCGTCCTCGGGCAGGTGGGCTGGAAGCTCACCGCCGTGAAGACGTGGATCGGCGCACCCTGTAACGTCAAGACGAAGACCATTGTTGTGAAGGCCCCCCGCAAGGGTGACATGTCAATCGGGCGGCAGAATTCGTGAAGCGAACCAACGGGCAACGGAAAGTCGCGTTGCTGTGTCTTGTAGCCTCGGTGGCGCTGATCGGCGCCTGCGATGCCGATAAGTCCATCGACTCGTCGACACCCAAGCCCCGTACGAGTCAGTCTTCACCGAGCGCGGTTCCGGACGCCGAGGCCGCAAAGGCGGTTCTGGATCAGGCCTTCATCGGAATGGAGGCACTCGGAAGCGGGGGCGGCCGCCTGCAGCCGCATATCGGAAATACTCTGCCCACGACACCAGCGAACGTGCTGAGTGTGACATTCGCTTTTACCTGCACAGGGAAAGGCAAGGTCGCCTTCGCTTTCACCGTCAATGGTAGAGACGCAGCCAAGACAGCACATACCAGCATCTGTGACGGTTCGATCTTCCAGCAGAGCATAGAGGTCTCGAAACCCGGCCTCATCAGCTTCGAAGGCGAACTGACCGGCTCGGACAACGGCAGTTTCGCCTATTCCTTCTACACGGAGAAGAAGCAACTGCCGTAGCGCGTCAGACGGGCGGGTCGGTGCGGAGGAGGCTGTACGTCACCAGGTCCCGCCACGCGCCGTCCCGCCAGCCGATGCCGCGCATCACGCCTTCACGGCTGAAGCCGGCCTTCTCCAGCGCCCGTTGCTCGGCGATGTTGTCCACCTCGGTGTCGGCCTCGATCCGGTGGAACGTGCTGTGCGCAAACAGATAGCGCGCGAGCAACCGGTGCGCCTCGGTGCCGTAGCCCTTGCCGCGAGCCTGCGGCAGCAGCGCGATCCCCATCGTCCAGCAGCTGGCCGCCGGTGTCGTCTGCCGACGCCGCCAGTTCACGAAGCCGAGAGGTTCGCTGTCGCGGACGACCATGAGCGTGCCGCCGTCGTCGCCGATCAGCTGGTTCTCCGCCCACCTTCGCCGGAACCGGCCCGGATCGAACCACCCGTACCACCCGAACTCACCCGCCACCGCCGGATCCTGGGTCGCCTGCTCCAACACCGCCAGGTCGTCCTCGCGGACAGGCCGCAGCGCCGGTTGATCGGTCACAGCGCGGAGACGAAGCCGGTCCAGGCCTGCGGGGTGAGGGCGAGCCGGGGGCTGGAGTCACGGAACTTGGAGTCACGGATGTGGATGGTGCGGGGCGCTACCGCGATCTCGACGCAGGACTCGCCGTCGGTACCACTGCTGTAGCTGCTTTTGAACCACGCCAGTTCGGAGGCGTCCCCGGCGGAGGCCTTGCGGATCATGTTTCTCCCAGCAGTTGCTCGATGAAGGCCAGCGACTCCCGCGGTGGGAGAGCCTGCGCCCGGATGGTGCCATACCGCAGCTCAAGGATGCGAAGCTGCTTCGGCTCGCTGGTCGGCCGCCCGTTGAACGCACCGTCAGAGCGCCCCACCGCCGCACCGTCCGGGAACTTCAGCAACTCGATCTTGCCGTCCAGCCCCGGGTGAGCATCGGTGTTCGTCGGCATGACCTGGAGTGTGACGTTACGCAACCGCCCCACCTCCAGCAGACGTTCGAGTTGCTGTCGCCAGACCATTGTGCCCCCGACCCGTCGGCGCAGCGGCGCCTCTTCCTGGACGAAGTGGAGTGATGGGGCCGGGTCGCGCTCGAAGACCGACTGCCGGGCCAAGCGAGCGGCCACCATACGTTCCACGTCGTCCGGCGAATACGGCGGCTGCGCTGCCTCGAACAAGGCGTGGGCATGCTCTGGCGTCTGCAAAAGCCCGTGGACGCTGTTGCACTCGTACACACCGATCTCGACCGCCGAAGCCTCCATCTCCCCCAGCGCCCGCACTTTCTTCGGGTACCGGACCCTCTTCACGTCCTCCCACGTCGCCGAAACCAGCCCACCGGCCCCCAACACCTCGTCGGCCCTGTCCAGGTACTCCTCCCGAGGAATCCGCTTCCCGCCCTCGACCTTGTAGACCAGGTCCTCCCCGTACCCGACCGCCTTCGCGAAGTCGGCGGCCCGCATCCCCACCGCCTCGCGCCGCAGCTTCAACTGCCGCCCCACGGTCGCGATCACCGCCACGCCCCACTCGTCGTCCGGATCCACCTCCCAACCCGGCTCGTCCGCCTCGCTCTTGAGCCGTCCCGTGTCCACCTCGACCGACATCCCGTACCCCTCCGTTCGTACCGCCGCGATGCAGCAGCGCCCTACCCGCGCCCCCGTCCCGACAGCCTGGACACCACTGGACAAGCTCCGGACAGTCACCTGACGCACCCGCAGAGTCACTGTTCACAGTAAGCACGCACCACCACGCTGAGTGACGTGAATCTGGAAACCGACGAACTCGTCACCCCGGTCCGCAACTTCAGCCAGCAGCTGTCCTCCACACCACGCGGAGCCCGCCTCGCCCGCCTCCTCGCCACCGAGCAACTCCGCAGCTGGGGGTTGCCGTTGGACCCGGCGGCACACGTGATCGCCGAGCTGGCATCGAACGCGGTCAAACACGGCCGCATCCCCGGCCGAGACTTCCTGCTCCTGCTCTACGTCGTCGGCGACACCCTCCGTATCGAGGTCACCGACACCCGCGCGGACCGCCTCCCGCAGCCCGAACAGCCCACCGCCGACGCGGAGTCGGGCCGTGGACTCACGATCATCGGCGCCCTGGCCGACCGCTGGGGAGTCACCGCCGGGCTGCCTCCCCGCAAGACGGTCTGGGCCGAGATCGACCTCTCACCGGCACACGGAAACCCGTACTCCGGTGCCACGGGCGGTCTCCCCAAAGAAACACGAAGGTGAAAGAAACCCCACCAAGCCCCACCCATCCCTCCCGACCGCCCGCAGCGCGCAAACTCACCCAACCGGGTGAACATCACCAACTCGGCTGGATTCGGGAGCTGTTGCCTGCCTTACGCTCGGCGCAGCACAACCGCAGATATGCCACGCAGATATGCCCAGACACGCAAACGGCCCTCGCCGGGACGGCAATCCCAGTGCGAGGGCCTGACCACCTAGGAAGACAAGCCCCTTCCCGATGGATACCCAAAACCCTAGCGTGCCCTCGCGCCCCCAGTCCCGTACCGCGGGCAAAAACCACCCCCACGCGGGCGGTCTCATCCACGACAACGCCCGTCACACCACCCGCTTCACGGTGATCGGCAACCACCTGGCCCAGCACCCGGAGCTGTCGGGCCTCGCGATCGGACTGGCCGTCTACATCCAGTCCCTCCCCGCAGGCGCCCGCGCCGACATCAAGACCCTCGCCGCCCGCTTCCCCGAGGGCACGACCCGTATCGCCGCCGCCTTACGCGAACTGGAAGCCCACGGCTATCTGCGCCGCGAACGCCACCGCACCCCCGCCGGCCGCATCGTCACCCGCACGGTCTCCTGCAACCAGCCGGGTCATCGCCACGCCCAGGCCCGCCCGGCCCCCGCCCCAGCCTCCGCCTCCGCCTCCGCCCGGAAGAAGCGAACCCCGGCACCCCGCAAGCCCCTCCCCGCCGTACCGCAGCCCGGCTACCCGGCCCCGCCCCTCCTCCGGGCGGCCACCGACCTCCTCGCGGATCTCCGCCACCACGACCCCCGCCTACTGCTCAGCGAGCGCGACACCGCCCACCTGGCCCCCGGAGTCGCCGCCTGGCTGGAACGGGACGTCACCCCTGCAGCCGTACGCCACGCCCTGACCACCGCGCTACCACCCGAGCCCCTGTGCCGCCCGGCAGCCCTACTGGCCCACCGCCTCACGGCTCAGCTACCGCCCCTGCCCCCGTTCACCCCGCCGCCCGCGGTCCGCCACCCACTCCAGACCTGCGAAGGCTGCGACCGCGCCTTCCGCTCACCCGCCCAAGGACTCTGCCGTGACTGCCGCACTGCCCTTGCCGCCGCCGCCTGAGCCCGCTCGGAGAGGCACGGCATCAACTACGCTGGCGCCAGGTTCGTGGGCCGTGTTGAAGCGCCTGGAGGAAGCCGTGACCGCCGAACTCCCCGAGTGGATGATCCCGCCCAGGCCGAGCGGCTGGGAAGCGGACGACCTCGACCACCTCCCCCAGGCACCCCGGCACACCGAACTCATCGACGGAGCCCTGATCTTCATGATGTCGCCGCAGCGGTCCTGGCACTCCCGGCTGGTGGAGAACCTGACCTTCGCGCTTCGGCAATCGGCCCCCGAGGGATTCGAGACCGAGCGCGAGATGACCGTCCGGCTCGACAAGAAGAGCCGCCCCGAACCCGACATCCTGGTCACCACCGCCGCATACGACCCCGACCGCACCTGGTACGCACCCGCCGACGTCGCCCTGGTCATCGAGGTCGTCTCGGAGGAGTCGGCGGACCGCGACCGGTCCCTGAAGCCCTTCAAGTACGCACAGGCCGGGATCGCCCACTTCTGGCGCGTCGAGGACGAGGCCGGCGCTCCCACCGTCCACACCTACGAACTGGACACCATGACCAGCACGTACGTGGCCACCGGAATCCACCGTGCCCGTCTGAAGGCCGCCGTCCCCTTCCCGACCGACATCGACCTCAAGAGCCTCGTGCCCTGATCTCGGCCGGGAAGAGAAAACGTCGCGCTTCTCGCAACACTCGCCCTACGAGTGCCCCAGCTCCGCCGCGTCCCCGTCCACGCCGACCGACACCGACCCCGAATCCGCCGCCGGCCGCAGCGGGAACGGGTCCACCCGCGTCTCGTCGATCACCGGCGGAGCCGGACGTGGCGGCTTGGGCATCACCGCGGCCTCGGAGTGACCCCCGCAGCCGTACGTCAGGGACACGACCCGGCCGTCCGCCGGGGAGAACTCGTTCGCGCAGACTCCGAAGGCCTGGCCGAGCGAACCGCCGATCGGCGCCAGGAAGCCACACGTCACACAGGACGCCGGGGCGGCCTGGGCCATGGGGGTCTTCGCGCCGTACGACTCCTCCCAGCGGTCCGCCGCGATGTGCAGGCCGTAGCGGGACAGGACGCGGGCCCGGCGCATGCCGAGCTCCTCCGCCACCGCCGCGATCGAGCCCCTCGACGGGGCCGCCGGCAGATTCGCGGGGGCACCGGCCGTGACCTCCGCGTCCTCCGCCTCCACCAGCTCCGCCATCTCGTGCGAGACGGCCGCGCTCGGCACCGGCTCGTCCTCGCCGGAGTAACCGGGCTCCAGACGGAGGTCCTCGGCGTCCGTGGGGAGCAGGTCGCCGGGGCCCATGTCGCCGGGGCGCAGGCGCTCGCTCCAGGGCACCCACTCGGGGGCCAGCAGCGCGTCCGGGCCGGGGAGGAGGACCACCTCGTCCAGCGTCACGAATTTCGCGCGCGACGCCCTGGCCACCGTCACCGCCCAGCGCCAGCCGCGGTACCCGAGCTCCTTGCACTCGAAGAAGTGCGTGACAACGCGGTCACCCTCGGAGGCCAGACCCGCGTGCTCGCCCACGACGCCGGGCGCGGCGGCCTCCTCGGCGGCGCTGCGGGCGAGGTCGACCGCCTCGGCGCACAGACGGTCGGGGGTGCGGCTTCGCGTTGTCGCTGCGCTCACAGGTATCGCTTCTCTCCTACGCCGTCTCTCGGGTGCGGTTGCCTTGAGGCGGTCGAGCGGACGGAGCGGACCTGTGGGCCGCGTCGACGTCCGCGTCCGAATCGCGCTCGGGCGCACCTACGTCATCCATTGTGCGGGATGGCTGAGATACGCACGCTACCTGTTCGCGAGCGCTGGGCCTACACCGACGGCCCTTTCAGCGTGCCCGGCGGCCGCCGGAACCCGTACCGCCGACCCGAGAGTTGCCGTCCGCCAACCTTGCACCGGGTCGAGACCTTGCCCATAACCTGCCCCCCATACGCGCCGTAACCGCACTACGCACCCTCATCTCGGGGCACTATTGCGTCGTGGCGACCGCACGGCCGCCCCAAGGAGCCACCGGTGTCGGTGGGGCCAAGGGGGGCCGGAAAAGAGGTGGCGGAACGAGCCGGATCGGCGGCTCCCTCCGCGCGGTGGGCCGTGCCCTGCACTTCCCGTTCACCGGCACCGCCCGTGGCATCCGCAGGGCCACCCACGCCCAGGGCGCCGGCGAGTCCGGCCTCGGCAAGCTGATCGAGCTCCACGGGGTGAACGGCGCCGGGGACATGATGATCACCGTCGCCCTCGCCTCCACCGTCTTCTTCTCCGTACCGACCGACGAGGCCCGCGGGCGCGTCGCGCTCTACCTCGGCATCACCATGGCACCGTTCACGCTGCTCGCGCCCGTGATCGGCCCGCTCCTCGACCGTCTCCCGCACGGCCGCCGCGCCGCGATGGCCGGCGCGATGCTGGCGCGGGCGCTGCTCGCCCTGGTCCTGTCCAGCGCCGTCGTCAGCGGTGACCTCCAGTTGTATCCGGCCGCCCTCGGGGTGCTGGTGGCCTCCAAGGCGTACGGGGTCGTGAGAAGTGCCGTCGTGCCCCGGCTCCTGCCACCCCGCTTCTCGCTGGTGAAGGCCAATTCCCGGGTCACCCTGGGCGGGCTGCTCGCCACCGGTATCGCCGCGCCCATCGGGGCGGGGCTCCAGTCGATCGGGCCGCGCTGGCCGCTCTACGGCGCCTTCGTGATCTTCATCGCGGGTACGTTCCTGTCCTTCTCGCTGCCGCACAAGGTCGACTCCGCCAAGGGCGAGGACACCGCGCTGCTGGCAGCCGACGAGCAGCATCTGCACGGGCCGCACCGGCAGCCCGTCAAGCGGCCCAACCTGCGCACGGTCGGCATCGCCGTCACCCACGCCCTCGGCGCCAACGCCTCCATCCGCTGTCTGACCGGCTTCCTGATCTTCTTCCTCGCGTTCCTGCTGCGCGAGCACCCGATGTCCGGCCAGAGCGCCGCCGTCTCGCTCGGAATAGTCGCCGTCGCGGCCGGTGTCGGCAACGCTCTCGGTACGGCGGTCGGGGCGTGGCTCAGATCCCGGGCGCCGGAGATCATCATCGTGACCGTCGTCGGCTTCGTGCTGGGCGTGGCGATCGCGGCCGCGATCTTCTTCGGCTCGATCCTGGTGGCCTTCCTCGCGGCGGTCGCCGGGTTCGCGCAGGCGCTGGCCAAGCTGTCGCTGGACGCGCTGATCCAGCGGGACGTGCCGGAGCTGGTGCGTACGTCGGCGTTCGCGCGCTCCGAGACGCTGCTGCAGGTGGCCTGGGTGCTCGGCGGCGCGGTCGGCATCGTGCTGCCGCTGGACGGCTCGCTGGGCCTGCTGGTGGGGGCGGGGATCGTCGCCGTCGGGTGGCTGACCACCGTCAAGGGCCTGATCAGCTCGGCGCGGCACGGCGGCCACGCCCGTACTCACGTGGTGTGACCTACGGCACGCCGTACCCACATGAGGAGGTCGCTGGACGTGCCCGATAGCCTTCCGCCATGACCACGCTGCAATCCGTAGTGCGACGCCGCCGCGCGCTCGCTGCCGCCGGCGCCGTTTCCGCCGGACTGCTCGTCCTGTCGGCCTGCGACAAGCCGACGCCGCTGGCCACGGTGACCGTCGGCACGTCCTCGGTCCACTCGGAGGCGACCTGCGGTGGTGAGGGCGACTCCCTGAAGACCGCCGACCTGGCGAAGTGCCTGAAGGACAAGGACATCGAGTCCATCAAGGTGGACCCCGACGACACCGTCCGCTTCGGCGTCGACCCGGAGGTCGCCGACGAGGGCTGGACCATCCTCATGAACGGCCAGCCGCTCACCGACTCCAGCACGAAGACCTACCGCACCATCCCGGGCAGCGTGTTCTTCAACGCCCAGTACGGCGCCAGCGGCGACTCGACGCTGGTGTCGATCAAGGAGGGCGAGCAGGACGTGACGGGGCTGTGGACCTTCAAGCTCAAGAAGGACGCCTGACCACGTCTGCTGTACGGGTCCTCGTGGCCACCGCGGTCCCCGCCGAGCGGGACGCGGTGGCCGGGGCGCTGGCGGGACGTTCGGCGGACACCGCCGGGCTCGCCGGCGTCGAGGTGATCGCCGCCGGTGTCGGCCCCGCGCTCGCCGCGGCCTCCACCGCCACGTCCCTCACCACGGCCGCCCTGGCAGGCGCCCCCTACGGCCTGGTCGTCTCGGCCGGGATCGCCGGCGGCTTCGCGCCGCACGCCCCCGTCGGCTCGCTGGTCGTCGCCGACGAGATCACGGCCGCCGACCTCGGCGCGGAGACCCCCGACGGCTTCCTGCCGGTCACCGAGCTGGGCTTCGGCACCGTCACCCACCGTCCGCCCGAAGCACTCGTACGAGAAGTGGCGGCCGCCACCGGCGCGCGCCCCGGCGCCGTCCTCACCGTGTCCACGGTGACCGGCACCGCCGTCCGCGCCGCCCGGCTGCGCGAGCGCCACCCCACCGCCCTCGCGGAGGCCATGGAGGGCTTCGGCGTCGCCGAGGCCGCGGCCGCGCACCGCACGCCCGTGCTGGAGCTGCGCGCGATCTCCAACCCCGTGGGCCCGCGCGACCGCGCCGCCTGGCGCATCGGCGACGCGCTGGCGGCCCTCGCCGAGGCCTTCGGGAAGCTCGCACCCGTCCTGGAGAGTTGGCAACCGCATGACCGGTGAACAGCAGCGACAGCCCTTGAAGATCGCGTACTCGCCCTGCCCCAACGACACGTTCGTCTTCGACGCCCTCGCCCACGGCCGGGTGCCGGGGGCGCCCGCGCTGGACGTGACCTTCGCGGACATCGACATCACCAACGGCATGGCCGAGCGCGGCGAGTTCGACGTACTGAAGGTGTCGTACGCCGTGCTGCCGTACGTGCTCGACGAGTACACGCTGCTGCCGTGCGGCGGTGCGCTGGGCCGGGGTTGCGGGCCGCTGGTGCTGACGCGGGAGGCCGACGTCGATCTCACGGGCCGTACCGTCGCGGTGCCGAGCGAGAAGTCGACGGCGTATCTGCTGTTCCGTCTGTGGGCGGCGGACACGCTGCCCGGTGGGGTCGGCGAGATCGTGGTGCTGCCGTTCCACGAGATCATGCCGGCCGTGCGGGACGGGAAGGTCGACGCGGGGCTCGTCATCCACGAGGCGCGCTTCACGTACCAGAACTACGGGCTGCACAAGCTCGCCGACATGGGCGAGCACTGGGAGCACTCCACCGGGCTGCCCATCCCGCTGGGCGCGATCATCGCCAAGCGGTCACTGGGCGCGGGGACTCTGACGCGGCTGGCCGACTCGATCCGTACGTCGGTGCGGGCCGCGTGGGACGATCCCGAGGTCTCCCGGCCGTATGTGATGGAGCACGCGCAGGAGATGGACCCGGGCGTCGCGGACCAGCACATCGGGCTGTACGTCAACGAGTTCACGCACGACCTCGGCGTGGACGGCTATGCGGCGGTGCGGGGGCTCCTCACACGTGCGGCGGCCGAGGGGCTGGTACCGCCCCTCGGCCCGGATGCGCTGGATTTCCCTTAAGGATTCAAGGGCCTATACGTCGAGTTGGTCGGCGACCGCCCGCAGCAGACCGGCGATCTTCTTGCCCGCGGTTTTCTCGGGGTAGCGGCCTCGCTCCAGCATCGGCGTGATGTTCTCCAGGAGGGTCGTCAAATCCTGGACGATGGACGCCAGCTCGTCCGGCTTCTTACGGGTGGCGGCCGCGACCGACGGAGTCGGATCCAGGACCGTGACCGAGAGGGCCTGGTCACCGCGCTGACCGGCGACGACCCCGAACTCCACGCGCTGTCCCGGCTTGAGTGTGTCTACTCCGGCGGGGAGAACCGAGGAATGGACGAAGACGTCACCGCCGTCGTCGCGGGAGAGAAAGCCGAAGCCCTTCTCACTGTTGAACCACTTGACCTTGCCGGTAGGCACGTCTGTCCTCGTCCTCGTACTCGTCGGAAAACTGCTTCGGAAAACGGCTCTTGATAGCACTACAGCGGGTCGACCACGACCCGCCGGTACCAAGGCTAATGGTCCCCGGGCCGGTGACAAGACGTCGCCCGGTTCTTCCCTCGCGCAGGGAACTACCCTGGTCCGGTGCGCGACAAAACCCAAACGAATTCCGCCGCTCCCGGTGACCGACTGATCCGTGCCGGTGCGGTCGTGTTCTTCATCGGTGCCGTGGCCACTCTGGTCACGGTGGCCCCGTTCCTGCTCGGTACGACTCCATTTCCGACGTACATGTTCGGACTGAGCATGTTGATGGGCGTCGGATTCCTCGTCGCCGGAGCGGGGGTGCTGCGCTCGGTCGCGGCGGGGCGGCGTCAGGCGCGGGGCGTTTCGAGGTAACCGGCGAGCCAGTCGGGGAAGTTCGTCAGGTCGGCGAGGACGACGTCCGCGCCGAGTTCGCCGAGCTCGGCGGCGCTGAACGGGCCGGTCGCCACGGTGACGGACAGGGCGTCGGCCGCGCGGGCGGCCCGGATGTCTCCCTGGTGGTCACCGACGTAGACGCTCGCGCCGTGCTCGCGCAGGGCCTCCGCCTTCTGTTCGGCCCAGAGGTTGCCGATGACGGCGTCGGGCTGGATGCCGAGGTGTTCCAGGTGCAGTTTCGCGTTCGGCTCGTACTTGGCGGTGACGACGATCGCGCGTCCGCCCGTGTCCCGTACGGCGGCTATCGCCTCGCGGGCGCCGGGCAGGGCGGGCGTCGCGGCGATGGCGATCGTCGGGTACATCTCGCGGTACACGTCGGCGATGGCCGCGATCTGCTCCGCCGGGAACCAGTTGATCAGTTCCTCTTCCAGCGGGGGTCCCAGGCGGGTGATGGCCAGGTCGGCGTCGATGTGCGTGCCCGTGCGTTCGGCCAGTGCGGTGTAGCAGGCATGGATGCCGGGGCGGGAGTCGATGAGGGTCATGTCGAGGTCGAAGCCGACGGTCAGTGGAGAGGCCATATGGGCCATTGTGCCCAGGCGCCTTTGCCGGTAGACGCCGGGTGGGTGTGATGTGCGCCCAGTAGTCCGGTGGCGTGCGTTGTGTGGCGGCTGCGGGTGGCTCGCGGCTTGTCGCGCCCACGCGGCGGAGCCGCAAATCGATACAGCCCCGCGCCCCTAGGGGCGTTTTTGTGAGCGCCAGATGATGAACAGCGCCGACGCCACCGCTGCGCCCCGCACGACCCACGGCCAGGTATCCGCGATCGCGGCGTTCGTCTGGCCCTCCGCGATCGGGGCGCCCCAGCGGCCGTTGGTGCGGCCCCAGAGCCAGGCGACGCCTGCTGTGAGGGAGAGGCCGGGGAGGATGATGACCGCCCACTTGGTCTCGGCGTCGCTCAGGCGGCGTGAGCCCCAGGCGATCAGCCAGCCCAGGAGCAGGGCGATGAGGTTGCCGAGGACGGCGCCGATGATCAGGAGGGCGGCGGCGAGCAGGAGGAGGGGGTTGCTCCAGCGGCCGGTGGGGAGGGCCGGGCGGCGGGGCAGGAGGCGGCGGCGGGATTTCGACGCCTTCTCCTCGGCCTTTTCCACCGCCCTTTCCGCGGGCGCCGTGTCCGGCTCCTCGGCCGGGTCCTTCTTGCGCAGCGGTGCCTCGTCCTTCGCGGGCGGGCGTCGGAGCATCTCCGGGATCTCGATGCCGCCGACGAAGCCGGGGACGTCCTCGCCGGGGCCGAAGGGGCTGCTGTCCACGCGCCACCAGTCGGGCTGGGTCGCGCTGCCGCCGAGGTCGGCCGTACTGGCGAGGTGGGGTGGCGGGGCGGCGTCTCGCGGGGGCGCCGGGGGCTCGGCGGGTCGGGGGCGCGGCACGATGCGGCGCAGGCCCCTGGGGCGCTTGCCGCCGGTGTCGCCGCCGTCGGTGTCGTCGTCCCGGCTCTCCGGTTGTACGGGTACGGCGGCGGGGGTCCGCGGGGCGGAGGCGGGGTTGCCTCCCCCGGAGGGGGTACCCCCGGCGGCCGCGACGACCTCGTCCGGGGTGCCGATGCGGGCGATGATGCGGCGGACCGCGGCGGGGGTGTCGACGGGGGCCTTGGCGCGCCGCCGGTCGATCTCGCCGCGCAGCTCGGACACCAGGCGCATGCGGGTGGACGACGGCAGCTGCCGTTGCTGGGCCACGTCGCCGACGCGGCTCAGATACTCGTAGACGACCTGGTCGCTCTCGATCCCCACGAAGTCCCCTCCGGGGTGGGTGCGTTGGTTACCCCTCGGGACGACGTTAGCGCAGTACAGGGCGCCCGGTGCGGCTCAGGCCGGGCGGCACTCGCCGGAGTTCCGCACCTCGGAGCAGAGGCCGTGGCCGTGGTCGCGGAGGATGTCGCGGCCGCTCTGCTGGGTGAGGAAGTTCAGGAAGGCGGCGGCGACGGAGCCGGCCGGGGCCTCGCCGTAGGTGTAGGCGAACTCGGTCTGCCAGTAGGGGTAGTTGGTGTCCTCGACGCCTGCCGCCGTCGGTTCCCGGCCGTCGATGGTCACCTTGACGAGGCCCGCGGCCGCCTTGCCGCCGTCGACGGCGGTGGCCTCGCTGTAGCCGATGGCGCCGGGTGTCGAGGCGGTCGTGTTGAGCATGGTGTCCGTGCTGGTGACCTCGCAGCGGCCGTACCGCCTCGGTTTGAGGGCGGCGCAGTCGGTCTCGGTGAACTGGGGCGGTTCCTTGCCGCCGAGGACCTTGGCGACGAGGGTGCTGCGGGTGCCCGAGCCGGGGTCGCGGTTGACGAGGTGGACGGGCACGTCGTTGCCGCCGAGCTCGGACCAGTTCTGGACGCGGCCGGCGAAGAGCTCGCGTATCTGGCCCAGTTTCAGGTTCTCCACGCCCGCGTCCTTGTTGACGACCAGGGTGAAGACGGAGAGCGCGACGGGCTTGGGGATCAGCCGGGGGTGGCCGTCGGAGGCGAGGCCGTCGGTGAAGGCGACGTGGTCGCGCAGGCCCTCGCCGACCGGGACACCGGCCTCCCGGCCGGCCTTGTCCAGGTCGGTGATGCCGTCGGTGCTGCCCTTGAAGGTGTCGTCGGCGAGCGGGATGTGCACGTCGGCGCCGTCGCAGCGCTTGAGGTAGTCGCGGGCGGCGGCCCGCACCGCGGGTGCGAAGGCGGTGGAGCCGTGCAGGTACAGGGTGCCCTCGACGCAGTCGAGCGGGGGGCGCTTCTCGTCGCGGAAGAAGAGCGTGTAGTTGGCCTGGACGACGACGGCCGCGATCAGGATCCACAGCAGCCACCAGGCGGGCCGGGAGGCGAAGACATGGCTCTCGGTCCTGGTCGCCTTCAGCCTCAGCAGCCGCATCAGCGGGTCGTACCAGCGGTCCTGTCCGTCGGTGCCCTGGACGACGGGGTCCGGGAAGGGGTCGGTGCTGTTGTCCGCGGGCCAGCGTTCCAGCACGACGAGCACCTTGTACTCGGCGCCCCGGGGCAGCGTCACCTTCGGCAGCCGGATGGTGCCGGTGCGGTCCCCCGCGTTGTTGTTGCGGCGGAAGCCGGGCTTGGCGACGGTGCGGACACTGTCGCCTTCCGTGACCTCCTCGAAGAAGAAGTCGCGCAGCGCGTTGTTGCTCGGGTCGGTGAGGACCACGGCGGCGACCCGGCGGTCCCGGAAGGTGACCTTGATGCCGAAGGGGTCGGCGGGGTCGGCCAGATAGTCCTCGGAGACGATCTTGGCCGAGCCGGCGTTCTCGATGCGCAGCAGGACGAACGAGGGGTCCTTGAGCTGGTGGCCGTCGTGCCGCATGTCCCCCAGGACGTCGGCGTACGGCTTGTCGGCGGCGTCCGCGGCCAGGGTGTCCATCTGGACCCGGTAGCCGAGCCGCTTGCGGCCGACGACGGCGAACTCCCACAGGAACGCGGCGACGGGAAACGCGAGACTCAGGATCGCGATCCACTGCTCGGCCTGCTCGCTCATCGCCGAACCCCCCAATTCGCTTGAGCCCTGAAGTAGTTGACCGGGAGCCCAGGGTGACCAGTGGGTGCACCGCGTTGCCAGAGGTGCCTGAATCCTCCGGATGGTGTTCATCCGGCCGCCATCTCGGAAACGTTCCGTTCGCCCGGGAGGTGCGGACTGTGCGGACAGGGCCCGCTTCCCGGCCGACCGGGCCGAGGGGCGAAGGGCGAAGGGCGAAGGGCGAGGGGCGAGGGGCGAGGGGCGAGTCGAGCCTCTTGGCCGACCGAGTCGGGGGTGCGGGGGCGAAGGCCCGGAGATGCGAGGGCGAAGGCCCGGAGATGCGAGGGCGAAGGCCCGGAGATGCGAGGGCGAAGGCCCGGAGGTGCGGGGGCGGAGCCCCCGGGACGCGCGCCCCGACGCACCCGCGCCGAGGCGCACACCCGCACCCACCCGCGCCTCGTCGGCCCACCCGCCGGAGGCGACCCGCTAACGTGGGCAGGATGAGCGACCCGGCTACACCGCCCCGTTCCCTCGCGGAGGCTCTCCGCACTCGGGACGACGCCTCGCTGGCCGTGCTCCTGCGCAGCCGGCCCGACCTCATCACCCCCGTGCCGACCGACCTCACGCAGCTGGCGACCAGGGCCGGCACGCGGGCCTCCGTCGTGCGTGCCCTGGAGCGGCTGGACCGGTTCGCGTTGCAGACGGCGGAGGCGCTGGCCGTGGCGGCGGACCCGGCGTCGTACGACGAACTGCTCGGCCTGATGACCGGCGACGAGGGCGACCCGGCGGTGGCCGCCGCGCTGCCGCACGCCCTGGGGACCCTGCGCGACCAGGCCCTGGTGTGGGGCGGCGACGACCGGCTGCGACTGGTCCGTACGGCACGCGAACTGCTCGCGCCCTCCGCACAGCACCCGTCGCCGACCGGGCTCGGCCCGACCGTGCCGGAGGCGTCGGCGGGGATGTCGCCGGGCCGTATCCAGGAGATCGTCACGACGGCCGGGCTGCCCTCGACGCACGACGCGGTGTCGGCCGTGGCGTCGCTCAGCGCCCTGTTCACCGACCGGCGACGTATGACGGCCCTGCTCGCCGACGCCCCGGAGGAGTCCCGGGAGGTGCTGTCGCGCCTGGTCTGGGGGCCGCCGTACGGCCAGGTCACCGCCGACCCCGCGCCCCGCCTGCGCTGGCTCCTCGACCGCGGCCTCCTCCTCCCGACGACACCCGGCACGGTCGTACTCCCCCGCGAGGTCGCCCTGCATCTGCGCGCCGGGCGCGCGCACCGCGCCGCCGAGCCGCTGCCGCCGCCCGTCGAGACGGCCTCGACGCACCCTCCACAGGTTGTGGACGCGACGGCGGCCGGGCAGGCGTACACCGCGCTGGCCACCGTCGAGGAACTGCTGAAGGACTGGCACGAGGGCGGGCCGGCGGTGCTGCGGGCCGGCGGGCTCAGCGTGCGCGACCTCAAGCGGACCGCGGTCGCCCTGGACGTCCCCGAGCCGGTGGCCGCCTTCTGGGTCGAGCTGGCCTACGCCGCGGGCCTGCTGGCCTCCGACGGCGAGGCCGACGAGCGGTACGCCGCGACCCCCGCCTACGACGAGTGGCTGGACCAGCCCTCCGCCCAGCGCTGGGCACGGCTGGCGGAGGCATGGCTGACGGCGACCCGCACGGCGGGGGTGGTCGGCGGCCGGGACGCGAAGGACCGGGCGCTGTCCGCGCTGGGCCCCGGCCTGGACCGCTCGGCCGCGCCGGAGGTACGGCACCGGGTGCTGGCCCTGCTCGCCGCGCTGCCGGAGGGGGCGTCGCCGTCCGCCGAGTCGGTGCTGGCCCGGCTGCGCTGGGAGCGGCCGTTGCGCGGCCCCCAGCAGGACGACGACCTGCGCAGCAGGCTCGCCCGCTGGACACTGACCGAGGCGGAGCTGCTCGGGATCACGGGGCGGGGGGCGCTGTCGGGCCACGGGCGGGCGTTGCTGACTGCGGAGGCGGCGAAGTCCGCCGGGAAGCCTGCGGGGCGCGGCGGCCGTGCCATCACCGGCCCCTCGGCCACCGGCCCCTCGGCGGCCGGCCCGTCGGCCACCGGCCCGTCGGCGGCTGGCCCGTCGGCCACCGGCCCGTCGGCGGCTGGCCCCTCGGCCACCGGCCCGTCGGCGGCTGGCCCCTCGGCCACCGGCCCCTCGGCCACCGGCCACGACACCGGTACTCCGGCCGCGGCGACCCACGACACCGGTACTCCGGCCGCGGCGACCCACGACACCGGTACTCCGGTCGCGGCGACCCACGGCACCGGCGCCGCCGCACCTGCCGCGCCCGGCTCCGCTCCCACCGGCCCCGGCGACAAGCTCCCCGTGCACCACGAGCACCCCCGCCCGGCCACCGCCCCCGAGCCCCTCTCCCCCGCCGAACAGGCCGTGGCCTCCGCCGCCGCAGCCCGTCTCCTCACCCCCCTCCTCCCCGAGCCCCTCGACCACGTCCTCCTCCAGGCCGACCTCACCGCCGTGGCGCCCGGCCCGCTGCAGCGGCCGCTCGCCGACACGCTCGGCGTGCTCGCGGACGTCGAGTCCAAGGGCGGCGCGACGGTGTACCGCTTCACACCCGGCTCGGTGCGCCGCGCACTCGACGCCGGCCGCAGCGCCTCCGACCTGCACGCCTTCCTCGCCGAGCACTCGCGTACGCCGGTGCCGCAGCCGCTCGCGTACCTCATCGACGACGTGGCCCGTAAGCACGGGCATCTGCGGGTGGGCGCGGCGTCGGCGTACGTCCGCTGCGACGACGACGCGATGCTGAACGAGATCCTCGCCGACAAGCGGGCCGCCGGTCTGCGCCTGCGCCGTCTCGCGCCGACCGTGCTCGCCGCCCAGGCGGAACCGGCCGCGCTGCTGGAGGGCCTGCGCGCGATGGGCTTCGCGCCGGCCGCCGAGTCGGCCGAGGGCGACGTC
>NZ_JAQMYP010000024.1 GCF_028369295.1 Streptomyces sp. HD | reverse complement strand
GCCCCCCCCCCCCCCCCCCCCCCCCCCCCCCCCCCCCCCCCCCCCCCCCCCCCCCCCCCCCCCCCCCCCCCCCCCCCCCCCCCCCCCCCCCCCCCCACGGCGGCTCAGCTGAGGGCGCCGGCGGACGTCAGCGTCGCGTCGGCATAGCGCGGCACGGTGCGGGACCAGTAGTAACAGCCTCGGATCCAGCCGGCCATGCCCTCCACATAGCCGATCCCGGCCGGGCTCAGCTCCGGTTTGATCTCCTCGTAGAGCCGCTCGAACTCGCTGATCGTGCTGTTGATCTGCCGTATGGCCAGCATGACCGCCATCGGCAGGGAGCAGCGCAGGGCCCGCTGGTGGGCGAGGGCCAGATTGATCACTCCGCCCGCCCGCTGCTCCTTCACCGCGGAGAACAGGTCCGGTATCCACACCGCCGCGTCGGCCGACAGCCGGCCCAGGCGCTCCATGACGGGGTGGTGGAGTTCCTCGGGCGCCAGCTCGCACGGCTGTGCCGCTTCGGCCAGCGGGTAGAAGGGCTCGACGCCCGCCGTGAGCGAACGGATCGACGTGCTCAGCCCCATCCGCGGGGGGAGGGGGTGGGCCTGGGCCACGGCCTCGTACAGCAGGCCGTGCACGTATTCGCGGCTCTTCCACGCCCAGCGCGCGGCCTGTGCGGGTGTGCACCGCTCCTGGACCTGCCGGTGGAGATCGCCCAGCGCCGCGCCCAGCACCGTGGTGGGTGCGGCGCCGTCGCGCAGGATGGCGATGCTCTCGCACAGCATCGGGAGCAGTCGCTCCGGTGACCGTCGCCCGATTTCCTCCGCCCTGTCGTCGAAGACGAATTGATAGGCGATCTGATTGGACACGATCTGGAGAATGTCCAGGTCCACGGTCGGGCTGTTGTAGGACGCGAGTTCGGCCGGCCGGGTGAAGGCGATCATCGTCGCCACACCCACTTCGTCGGTCAGTCCCCACCGGCGTAACCAGATGTCCACACCCGCGGCCGCGTCGGACGTATGGGGATTGGTGAGGAACGGGAAAGGCATGTAGAGATGGGCGTCGATCAGTTCCTTGAGATTGGAAGTCGCAGTTCCGCCCTGAGCGGCGAACGCGACTTCCTCATGCGTCGTCCACACCGTTGTCACCTGCCATTCGGGATGTGTGCGTGCGGGGTGCTGTGGTGGGGGGTGCGGTGGTTGTCGAAGGGGCGAGAGACTGCGCGCGGGGCGAGGTGCCGACCGGCACGTGCTTGCGCTGCTCGCAGATCATCACCAGTGACCTCGGCCCCAACGTCGCGCCGGGACGCGGCTGTTCGACGGGGCCGGGCAGATGCCGCAGGCGCCAGCGGCCGGCGACGGTGGCGAGGGCCACGGTCATCTCCGCCATGGAGAGCACGTCGCCGATGCACTTGCGACTGCCCGCGGCGAACGGGATCGTCGCACCGTACTGTTCGTCGGCGGCCCGGTCCGGGAGCCAGCGATCCGGGTCGAACCGGTCCGGATCGGGGAACGACGCGGGATCGTGGTGCATCAGGTAGGGGCTGTACAGGACGGTCGCCCCTTGAGGGAGACGGCAACCGGCGAACTCCGTTTCCCGGGTGGTGACGCGGGTGAAGAGCCAGCCGGGCGGTGAGTGGCGCAGCGTCTCCATGACGACGGCTCGGGTGTGGACGAGTCGCGGCAGATCCTCGGGACCGGGGCGCCGCCCTCCGGCGAGCACCGCGTCCACCTCGGCGTGCAGGCGGCGCTCCGTCTCCGGATGCTCCGCCAGCAGACTGAAGGCGGAGGCCAGGGCCATGGAAGGGCTCTCGGAGCCGGTGAGCAGGAGTGAGACGAGGTGGTCGTGGACCTCCTGTTCGGTGATCGCGCCTGCCGAGCCGTCGTCACGCGTGGCCGCCAGCAGCGTCCCCAGCAGGTCGTCCCGGGGAGTGCCCTGGCGGCGCTCGGCGATGGCCGCGTCGATGATGGCGTGCACACTGTCGACCGCGCGCCGGTAACGCCGGTTCGCGGGTGTGGGCACCCGGAACAGGGCCTCGACCGGCACGACCGTGCGCACGAACAGGCCGCGGACGATCGCGGCGAGACTGTGCCGCACCTCGGTGGACGTCGCGGCGTCCATCGAGTCGGAGAAGAGGACGCGGCTGACGACCCCGGTCGTGAACGCCATCGTGGCCGCGCTGACGTCGACCCGCTGCCCGGGCCGCCAGTCACGGCACACAGCCTCGGCCTCCTCACCCATCCACTCCGTGTGATCGGCCACGCGGGAGGGGCGGAAGTCGGGTTGCAGCAGTCTGCGCTGCCGCCGATGCTCGGCGTGACGGCACGTCACCACCCCGTCGCCCATCAGCAGCCGCAGCCTGTCGTACTGCGTGCCTCCCTTGTCGAAGGTGCGCGTGTCCTTGAGCATCCGGTGGACCAGTTCCGGATGGCACACCATCCAGGCGCGCTGGGGGCCGAGCCGAATTTCGACCAGGTCCCCGTGCGCGGGCAAAGAATTGAGAAACTCCAGCGGCCGCCGGAACAACGCGATACCGTGACCGAGCAGTGGGAATATGCCTGGAGCAGTACCAGTCCTCCATGCCCGTTCCTGTTCAGGTACGGCACGGCTCATGAGAAACCTCCCGCTCAAACGCGGCACGCGAAATCGGTGAACGTGCCACGGACTTGACACTTGTGACAAGTCCTGCCCAGTCCGGGCGGTGTCGGGTTTCCCGAAACCTTTCTCCAGAGGGGCGCACGGGAGCATCGGGGAAGCAAAAGAAGCGCAGGAAGCATTCGGGAACGGTCGTTGATGCATCATGCATGGACCGCGGTGCTCACTCGTCGCTCAGGAGCCACTCCAGAGTGGTCCCGCCCCATGTGGCCTCAACCCATGTGGCCTCAACCCATGTGGCCTCAACCCATGTGGTCCCGCCCCATGGGGGACGGGACCACACCGATTCAGCGTTCGCGTACGTGCACGATCTTCAACGCGGGCGACGCCAGGATGTCCTTCTCGCAGAAGCGTGCGGTCACCCACTTCTCACCGGAGAACAACCGGGTCTGATCGCTGAAGTGGGGCGAATTCGGGTTCGAGGACTGTGAATACGTCAGCAGCGTACGGGCCACCGGGCAGCGGCTGCCGTCCCAGCCCACGGCCTGGATGTGGCTGGAGCCCGTCGTCACCTCCGAATAGCCGCCACGCGCCTGGTCCCACACCGGCTCGACCTTGTTCCACACGCCCAGCCCCTCTGCGCCACCGGGGACCGGGATGCGCTGCCCGTTCCGTACGACGACCTGGTGCTCGCCGAGGCGGGAGTCGAGCGCGATGCCGGCCGCCCGGAGCTCCGCGACCGCGTCCGCGAGGGCCGTGGCGAAGCCGGGGGCATCGGTGTTGAGGGTGTTCGGGGTGCGCACCGGGTCCGCCGCCGAGAACGGCACCTTCCACCGCTGGGCGGACGGCACCTTCGCCGACAGCTTCCGCCAGAACCGGTCGAAGAGCAGGGCACCCCGGCTGCCGGCGTCGGCCGTGCGGTCCCACGCCGCCAGCACCGGACAGGCCTCGGTGACGTCAACGGCCTTGCCGTCACTGCCTGTCGCCGTCCCGCCCGGCAGCGCCGCGCACGCCTTCGCCACGTCGGCCGCGGCCAGGTCACCCGCGGGCACCCGGTTCACGAACTGCTGCCGCTCCAGGTCCCGTACGGTCAGTCCGCCCCGTTCCGCCATCGCCGCCACGTCCGCGATCGCGCCCCGCGTGCGCATCGAGCGCTGCGTGCCGATGTTGCCGAAGACCCGCTCGTACCCGGTGAGCGGTCGGTCGGCGTTGGCCAGCCAGGCGCTGTCGTTGGAGTTCTCCGCGTACGGCGCGTCCCTCAGCGTCGGCATCCGTGCGGGCCCGAAGATCCCGGACTGTACGGCGTCGCCGTCGCTGCCGGGCGCGCAGTCGCCGCGGGAGCCGTCGAGGACCGCCAGACCTGCCGCCGGGTAGGTGGCCTTGCCGAGGTCGGTCGAGCACCGCGCCGCGAGGTCGTTCGTGATCCGGGGCAGTACCTGCGACTGGGTGTAGAGGGAGTGCCCCGAGGAGTCCGCGGCGATGGTGTTCACCCAGGGGAGCCCCTGGTGCCGGGTGAGGGAGGCGAGGACGTCGGCCGTGCCGCGCGCCTTGCCGAAGTCGAGCGAGGTGTCCGCGAAGCGCATGTTGGACGCGTTCGGATCATTGAGCGCGTACGCCGTCGTCGAGGTCCAGGGCAGCGGGAGCTCGCTGTCGGTGGAGGCGACGACCGGGCCGTACCGGGTCCACCACTGGGTGCGGGTCACCGGTGCGCCGTCCTTGACCGCGACGGTCACGGTCCGCTTGGTCATCCGGTGCCGCTTGCCGTCCACCACATAGACGGTGGGGTCGGCGGGATCCAGCGTCAGGCGGTGCAGATTGAACGGGACACCGGTCGACACGGTGTGGCTCCACGCCATATGGGCGTTGTAACCGATGGAGATCGTCGGCGATCCGAGCAGCGACGCGCCGGCGACGTTCAGCTCGCCGGGAATCGTCTGCTGCGCCTGCCAGAAGCGACGTCCGCCATGCCACGGGTAGTGCGGATTGCCGAGCAGCAGACCACGCCCGTCGGCGGTGGTGTCGCCGCGGAAGGCGACCGCGTTCGAGCCCATGTCCGCCGACTCGGCGGTGCGCTCCCGCACGGCCCGGATCAGCGCCTCGGCGTCCGGGCCGGTGGCCGTGCCCGCCGTGCCCTTGGCGCGGGCGGCGGATCCGGTGGGCGGCTGGGCGGACGTGATGTCGTCCACGGCGCCGCCCTGACCGCCGAGCACGGCGATGGCGTAGAAGCGGGCGGCCACGTCCAGCGCGGTGACCGACCGGACCCAGGCGGCGCCCTTGCAGGCGGGGTCGGTGATCGGGTTCTGCTTCAGCCAGGCGTTGTACCCGGCTGCGAAGCCCCCTATGAGGTCCTTGACCTGACGGCTCGGGCCGCGCGGCGCCGGTTCGGCGAGCAGCTTCTGCACCGTGCGTGCCCGACGTACGCCTCGGAAGTACAGGTCGCTGGAGAGGTTCGTGGCGGCCGAGGAGAGTGAGAAGTCGGTCGCCGCGTCCGGCCCGAAGAAGCGTGCACGCTCGCCGCGCACGGTGACGAACCCGTCGGCGAGCGTGCACACCTGGTCGGCGGCCTGCGCCCAACCGGTGCCGAAACCGAGGGACTTGTAGTCCCCGGCGACGATGTGCGGAATGCCGTACTCGGTGTAGCGGACGACGGCGGACATGCCGCCGTGCGAGAGCTGTTCTTGCCGATCTTGCCGATCCTGCCGCTCGGCCGCGGCCGCGGGCAGTGCGGCGGTGGCGGTGAGCAGGGCGACGGCCGCGACGAGGAGCCGTCTGGGGCGGGTGCGCATCGTGCCTCCCAACGTCATTGAGGGAAGGAGCCGTTGAACGTACCAACGGGTATGTGTCCCCGGCGCGGTGTTGCGCGTCGTGCTTGACCTGTCCGTGCGACGCACCGAGGATCATGTGACATGACGCCTGGACACGGCAGCACGGTTGACGGGGTGCTGCGACGCAGCGCCCGGCGCACCCCCGCGCGCGTCGCGGTCGACTACCGCGACCGCTCCTGGACGTACGAGGAACTCGACCAGGCCGTCTCGCGCGTGGCGAGCGTCCTGCTAGGCCAGGGCCTCACCCCCGGCGACCGGGTCGGCGCCTACGGCCACAACTCGGACGCCTATCTGATCGCCTTCCTCGCCTGCGCCCGCGCGGGCCTCGTCCATGTCCCGGTCAACCAGAACCTCACCGGCGACGACCTCGCGTATCTCGTCGGCCAGTCCGGCAGCTCCCTGGTCCTCACCGACCCGGACCTGGCGGACCGCCTCCCGGACGGCGTCCGTACGCTGCCCCTGCGCGACGCCGACGACTCGCTGCTGGCGCGACAGGCGACCGCGCCTGCCTACGACGGCCCGGAGGCGCGCAGCGAGGACCTGGTGCAGCTGCTCTACACCTCGGGCACCACGGCCCTGCCCAAGGGCGCGATGATGACCCACCGCGCCCTGGTCCACGAGTACCTGAGCGCGATCACGGCCCTGGACCTGAGTGCGGGCGACCGCCCCGCGCACTCGCTGCCGCTGTACCACTCGGCGCAGATGCATGTGTTCCTGCTGCCGTATCTCGCGGCCGGCGCCACCAACACGATCCTCGACGCACCCGACGGCGACCGGCTCTTCGACCTGATCGAGACGGGCGGCGTGGACAGCCTGTTCGCCCCGCCCACGGTGTGGATCGGCCTCGCGGGTCGCCCCGACTTCGCGACCCGTGACCTCGACGGACTGCGCAAGGCCTACTACGGCGCATCGATCATGCCGGTGCCGGTACTGGAGCGGCTGCGTGAGCGATGGCCGAAGCTGGCCTTCTACAACTGCTTCGGCCAGAGCGAGATCGGTCCGCTGGCCATGGTGCTGGCCCCGGACGAGCACAAGGGCCGGATGGACTCCTGCGGGCGTACCGTGCTCTTCGTCGACGCCCGTGTGGTCGACGAGCACGGCGAGGACGTGCCCGACGGAACCTCCGGCGAGATCGTCTACCGCTCCCCGCAGCTGTGCGAGGGCTACTGGGACAAGCCGGAGGAGACCGCCGAGGCCTTCCGGGACGGCTGGTTCCGCTCCGGTGACCTCGCGGTGCGCGACGCGCACGGCTACTTCACCATCGTCGACCGGGTGAAGGACGTCATCAACTCCGGTGGCGTACTGGTCGCCTCACGGCAGGTGGAGGACGCGCTGTACACGCACGAGGGCGTGGCCGAGGCCGCCGTGATCGGCCTGCCCGACGAGCGCTGGATCGAGGCCGTCACCGCCGTCGTCGTGCCGCGCGGCGAGGTGACCGAGACCGAACTGATCGACCACGCCCGCGAGAAGCTCGCCCACTTCAAGGCTCCGAAGCGGGTGGTGTTCGTGGACGAGCTGCCGCGCAACGCCAGCGGAAAGATCCTCAAGCGGGAGCTGCGGGACCGGTTCGCCGGCGGCTAACGGGGCCTGAGGTCCACGATGCGCCGGATCTTGCCGACGGAGCGCTCCAGTGACTCCGGCTCGACGATCTCCACGGTGACCGACACTCCGATGCCGTCCTTCACCGCCGCAGCGATGGCCCGCGCGGCGGCGTCCCGGGTCTCCGGCGCCGCGTCACGGCGGGCCTCCGCCCGCACGGTGAGCGCATCGAGCCGGCCCTCCCGGGTGAGCCGGAGCTGGAAGTGGGGTGCGACGCCCGGTGTGCGTAGCACGATCTCCTCGATCTGGGTCGGGAAGAGATTCACCCCGCGCAGGATCACCATGTCGTCACTGCGGCCCGTCACCTTCTCCATCCGCCGGAACACCCGCGCCGTGCCCGGCAGCAGCCGTGTCAGGTCCCGGGTCCGGTACCGGACGATCGGCATCGCCTCCTTGGTCAGCGAGGTGAAGACCAGCTCTCCCTCCTCGCCGTCGGGCAGCACCTCACCGCCGATCGGGTCCACGATCTCGGGAAAGAAGTGGTCCTCCCACACATGGAGCCCGTCCTTGGTCTCCACACACTCCTGCGCCACCCCCGGCCCGATCACCTCGGACAGCCCGTATATGTCGACGGCGTCGATGGCGAACCGCTCCTCGATCTCCCGGCGCATCTGCTCCGTCCAGGGCTCGGCCCCGAAAATGCCGACGCGCAGGGACGTACCGCGCGGATCGACGCCCTGCCGCTCGAACTCGTCCAGGAGGGTGAGCATGTACGACGGCGTCACCATGATGACGTCGGGCCTGAGGTCCTGGATCAGCTGGACCTGGCGGGCCGTCATCCCGCCGGACGCGGGGATGACCGTACAGCCCAGTCGTTCGGCCCCATAGTGTGCGCCGAGCCCACCGGTGAACAGCCCATAGCCGTACGCCACATGGACCTTGTCCCCGGGCCGCCCGCCCGCCGCGCGAATCGACCGGGCCACCATGTCGGACCACAGGGAGAGGTCGCCCTCGGTGTAGCCGACGACCGTGGGGCGGCCGGTGGTGCCGCTGGAGGCGTGGATGCGGCGGATACGGTCCTGGGGTACGGCGAACATCCCGTACGGGTAGTTCTCGCGCAGGTCGGCCTTGGTGGTGAACGGGAAGCGGGCCAGATCGGCGAGCGAACGGCAGTCGTCGGGCCGTACTCCGGCCTTGTCGAAGGACTGGCGGTAGAACGGCACGTTGTCGTACGCGTGCCGCAGCGACTTCCGCAGCCGCTCCAGCTGCACCGCCCGCAGCGCCTCCGGGTCGAGCCGTTCCCCCGAGTCCAGCAGCTCCGTCGTGTCCGCCATGGGGGCTTCTCCCTCACCAACCGCGTCAATCCGGGCGACCGATCATTCGGTCCAGTTGTTCGGGATCAGTAATCCAGGAGGTGCTTGATCGGGCAAGAGGGCGGGCCGCACTTTCCTGGACCGGCGGGAGCGGGCCACCTTCGTCCGGAGTCCTGGACGCTCGTTAAGGTTTTGGCAAAGAACGCCGCACCAGACACCTGAACGAGACATGGGGACAACCGTGGGCGCACCACGCCTGAGCAGCACACCCTTGCCCGGCATCGGGGTCCGCTACGACCTCACCACCCGCGAACAGCGCCGGCTGTCGGTGGTCGCGCACCGGGACGGATCCCGGGCACTGAGCGCCTACCGCAAGGACGATCCGGACGCGTGCGCGCTGTCGGTACGCCTCACTTCCGGCGAGGCGGCCACGCTGATCGACGCGCTGATGCCGGCCCACCACAGTCCCAACCTGCTGTCCACCACCGAACTGGGCCTCGTCGCCGAGCGGATCGAACTGTCCGCCACGTCGCACTGGAACGGACGGCTGCTGGGCGAGACGCGGATGCGCACCGAGACCGGCGTGTCCATCGTGGCCGTGCTGCGCCGCGCCGAGGCCATCCCCTCCCCGGCGCCCGACTTCCGGCTGGCCGGCGGCGACACCCTGATCGTCATCGGCACGCGCGAGGGCGTGGAGGCTGCCGCCGAGATACTCGGACGGGAGTGAGCCGCGATGCACAACTCCGCGGTCTTCCTCATCGAGTTCGGCGCGATCATCCTCGGCCTCGGCCTGCTGGGCCGGTTCGCCGCTCGCTTCCAGTTCTCACCGATACCCCTGTACCTCCTGGCCGGGCTCGCCTTCGGCGAGGGCGGGCTGCTTCCCCTGGGCACCAGCGAGGAGTTCGTCGCCATCGGCGCCGAGATCGGCGTGATCCTGCTGCTGCTCATGCTCGGCCTTGAGTACACGGCCAGCGATCTCGTCTCCAACCTCAAGACCCAGTACCCGGCCGGACTCGTCGACGCCGCGCTGAACGCGCTGCCGGGCGCCTGTATGGCCCTGCTGCTCGGCTGGGGTCCGGTCGCCGCCGTCGTGCTGGCGGGCGTCACCTGGATCTCGTCCTCCGGCGTCATCGCCAAGGTCCTCGGAGACCTCGGCCGGCTCGGCAACCGCGAGACCCCGGTCGTGCTCAGCATCCTGGTCCTCGAAGACCTCTCCATGGCCGTCTACCTGCCGATCGTCACCGCCCTGCTCGCCGGCGCCGGTCTCGCCGCGGGCAGCGTCACCCTCGCCATCGCACTCGGCGTCGCCGGACTCGTCCTGCTGCTCGCCGTGCGCTACGGCCGCCACATCTCGCGGTTCGTGTCCAGCGACGACCCGGAGAAGCTGCTGCTCGTCGTGCTGGGCCTCACCCTGGTCGTGGCCGGGCTGGCCCAGCAGCTCCAGGTCTCCGCCGCCGTCGGCGCGTTCCTGGTGGGCATCGCCCTGTCCGGCGAGGTGGCCGAGGGCGCGCACAACCTGCTGGCGCCGCTGCGCGACCTGTTCGCCGCGGTGTTCTTCGTCTTCTTCGGGCTGCACACCGACCCCGCGAGCATCCCGCCGGTACTCCTGCCCGCCCTCGCCCTGGCCGCCGTCACCGCGCTCACGAAGATCGCCACCGGCTACTGGGCCGCCAGACGCGCCGGAATCTCCGCCAAGGGCCGCTGGCGCGCGGGCGGCACCCTGGTCGCCCGCGGCGAGTTCTCCATCGTCATCGCCGGGCTCGCCGTCACCGCCGGCATCGAACCGTCGCTGGGTCCGCTGGCCACCGCCTATGTGCTGATCCTGGTGATCCTCGGCCCGCTGACAGCCCGTTACACGGAGCCCGTGGCGACCCGTCTGACGGAGCGTCTGGGCAGGCGGGCGTCTCTGACCCCGGCAAGTGGCGGGGGCGACGGCGAGGTCGATCCGCTGGAGGACGCGGCGCACGATGCGGTGGAGGGGCAGGACGTGGTCGGACGGCCCTGACGGGAGGACGGGGCGCGGATGGGGGGCGGGGGCGGGGGCCGGGCATGCGTGGGTGGATCGGGCATACCCGGCTCCGGCCGGAGCGGCAAGCACCACTACGCGGCCGACGCCGACTTGGTCACTGCCTTGCCCAACACCGTCCGGGTACTTTGCCGTTGTGGACAGAGAAGCACGCACTGTACAGGCGAACGGCATCACCCTGGCCTACCGCACCTGGGGCCCCGAGGACGCGCCGCCCGTCCTCCTGCTGCACTGCCGCGGCGCGGATGGCGCGGACTGGGCGCGGATCGCGGAAGGGCTGGCCACGGGTTCGCGGCCACGCCGGGTGTACGCCCCCGATCTGCGGGGGCACGGGCGCAGCGACTGGCCGGGCACGGATCCGGGCGCGGGGCCGGAGGTCTACCGGTACGAGGTGATGCGCGACGACATACGCGCCTTCCTCACCGCCCTCGGACTCGACCGGGTCGATGTCGTCGGCCATTCATTGGGCGGTGCGGTGGCCTACCTCCTGGCGCAGCAGTCGCCGGAGGTCGTACGACGGCTGGTCCTGGAGGACGTACCGGCCCCGATCCCGCTCGACCCGCCCCGGCCGCCCGCCGAACGGCCCGACGGTGAGCTGCCGTTCGACTGGGCGATGGTGTTGGCGACCGACATGGAGCGCAACGCCCCCGATGCTGTGTGGTGGGACCACATGGGGCGGATCACCATGCCGACGCTGCTGATCGGGGGTGGGCCCACCAGTCTCATCCCGCAGGACCAGATCGCCCTACTCGCCGGCCTCGTCCCCGACGCCCGGGTGGTGACGATCGACGCCGGGCATCTGGTCCATGAGACCCGGCCCGAGGACTTCCTGGCGGCCGTCGAGGCGTTTCTGGTGGTGTGAGGGCAGCACGGGGCGGTGGGCGCGGGCGAGGGTGCGCGACCGGGTGGGTGTTGTGGCCGCGTCGGCGCGGCCGCGTGGGCCTACGGGTGCCTCAGCGGTCGACCCGGCGCCGGTACCGCACATAACCGGCGGTGAGCCCCAGCGCACCGACGGCCAGACCCGCTCCCAGGGCCACCTCGAAGTCCGCCGGTCCCGTGATACCGCCCAGGCCGCCCCGTACTCCCTGCGTGGGGAGCGGCGAGAGTGTGGGGACCGGCGACGGCACCGTCACACCGCGCCGGGGCAGGATCTCGCAGGCGATGCCGTCGTCCACGCCCTGGTCCTGGTCCAGACGGTGCGGGTCGCGGGGGTCGCGGTTGAACTCCGCCTGCGCGTCCTCCTGGAAGGCGAAGTCCCTGCAGTCCAGATCGGTGCGGGCGAGGGCCGCGTGGGCCATGGGGGCCGCCGGGCCGGCGGTGACGAGAAGGGTGAGCGCGGTCGCGCACAGCGCGGGCATGCGTCTCTTCACGGACGATCCCTTTCGGTCCTGAGGTCTCGACGACCGTCACTGTGACCGTAGGGACGCCTTCCGCGCACCGTCGCGTCCTGTTACGCCGTACGCATTACGCCCTGCGCATCAACGCCGTCCGGGCATCGCCGATCGACGATGCCCGGACGGCGCAGCGCGTGCGTGCTCAGGGCGCCTGAGGCCCGTACGCCGTCATGAACCGGTCCCGGAAGCTGTCCATGCCCCAGGTCGGGGCGTTCTGGGCGGGCTTGAGGCCGTCCGTCCAGTGCCAGTCGGCGATCCGGTCCAGGACCTTCTGGTCACGTGCGACGATCGTGACGGGGACGTCCTTGCTCGTGCTGCCGGCGGTGACCGTCGGGACGGGCTGGTGGTCGCCGAGGAAGACGAGGACCGTGTCGTCGGTGCCGTAGCGCTGGACCCATTCGGTGAGGCTGTGGATCGAGTACTCGATGGCACGGCGGTACTCGGTGCGCACGCGCTCGGGGTCCTTCCAGACCTCCTTGGGGTCGGTGCCCTCCTTCTTGATCTGATGGAAGACCGAGCCGTCACCGAGGTCGTCCCAGTCGACCATGCGGGCGATGGGCGACCAGGGGTTGTGGCTGGAGGCCAGGATGATCTCCGCCATGATCGGCTCGCGGTCCTTCTTGCCGTGCTCCAGCCGCTGGAAGGCCTCCAGACTGAACTGGTCGGGCACGGGCGTCCAGCTGAAGTACGGGCCCTGGTAGCCGAGGTGCTCGGAGTCGTAGATGTGGTCGAGAGCGAAGAACTTGCCCTCGGGCCAGGCCCGCCGCACGCCGGGCACGACACCGACCGTGCGCCAGGCGCCGGTCTTGCGGAAGTAGCTGTTCAGCGTCGCGCGGTCGCTGGTGGTCAGACTTCGGTACCGCTGCTGGTTCTTGATCCAGAGGCCGGAGAGGAAGGTGGAGTGGGCCAGCCAACTGCCCGCCCCCGTCACCGGCGACCGCAGCCAGGCGCTGCGTGACTGGAACCCGGCCGCCTTGAGGGAGTTCGTCCCCTCCTTGAGCGTCGCGTCGATCTGCGGCGCCATCGCCGGGTCGTCGATCGCGACCCGGCCGTAGCTCTCGATGAACGTGAACAGCACGTCCTTGCCGCGCAGCCCCGTCAGCAACTGGTCCGGCGGCGTCTTGGCGAAGGCGTCCACGGCCGCCTGCTTCTGGAAGACCCGCCCGTCCTTCAGGCCCGCGCGCACCTGCTCGACACGGTTGTTGAGGAACTCGGCGTTGCCCTTGGTGGCGAGCGGGACGCCGGCGATCTGGATGCTCAGGGTCATACAGGTGATCCACGCGGTACCGAGGATCAGCGTCGTACGGGCGGCGACGGGCCGGTGCCGGACCATGAGGTTCGTGACCCGCACCATCGCGAGCGTCATCAGCACGAGCACGGCGACGAGCAGGACGATCACCCCGACCACCGCGAGCACCTGACCGGTACGCCCGAACGACTCCCGGACGAACTCCGCCGCGTCGTCGAGCAGGATCCAGTCCAGGACCAGGTCGAACGGGCGGGCCAGGACCTGGTAGAAGCCCATGTCGACGAACTTCAGCACGGTGAGCAGGCCGAGCAGCGCGCCCGACACCACCGCCATCAGCCGCCGGGACCGCGTCGGCAGCGCCAGCAGCAGGCCCGCGAGCAGGATCCCCTCGGCAGGGAGGCGGAAGAACGCCTCGGCGTCGAGCCGTTCGAGACGGTTCGGCACGAGGAGCGCGAAGAGCAGAAGCGCGCCGGCCAGGACCGTCGTCCCCACACTGACGCCGCGAGCCGTACGGGGGTAGCGACGCCGCCAGCCGAACCAGCCGGGGGAGGGGGAGCCGGACGGCTCCGCGGAGAGGCTCGCCTTGGCTTCGTCGCTCGGCTCAGCGTCATCGCCTGCCTTGGTGGCCTCGCTCGACTCAGCCTCGCCGTCTGCTTCGACCGCCTGGCCCGCCTTGTCCTCATCGATGGCGTTGGCCGCCTGGCCTGCGTCGGCGTCATCGCGCGCTTTGCCCGCCTCGCCTGCCTCAGCCTCATCGCTCGCCGTGGCCGCTTCGTCCGCCTCGACGGCTTCGACGGCTTCGGCCGACCCGACCGCCTGTGCCGTCTCGGCTGCGTCGGAGGCGTCGCCTCTCTCACTCGCCCTAGCCGTCTTGGCCGCCACAGCCGTCTTGGCCGCCTCGGCCGTCTCGGTCGATTCGGCCACCTCGGCCGTCTTGGCCGATGCAGCCGCCTTGGCAGCCGTCCCGGCCGCGGCAGCCGTCCCGGCCGCGGCGGCTGCCCCGCCCGCCCCGCCCGCTTCCTTCGTCCCCGCTTCTTCCGTCTCGTGCGTTACTTCCTCTGCCGCCTCCTGTGACACCCGGAGGACCTCCCGTGCGGTCTTGCGATGGCATGGCGAACAGCGCCCGAAGACCGGGCCTGCCACCACGAGTACGTCCGCACGTCACCTTAGGTTCAATCGGACCTGTCCGGAATTCATCCGTCCGCCGCCACCGCCACCTCACGCGCCCACCGGTAGTCCGCCTTGCCGCTGGGCGAGCGCCGAATGGACTCGGTGATCACCAGCTGGCGCGGGATCTTGTAGCCGGCGAGATGGGAGCGGCAGTGCGTCTGGATGTCCGCCAGCGAAGGGCGCACCGCACCCGTCCGCAACTGCACCACGGCCGCCACATGGTTTCCCCACCTGGCGTCCGGCACCCCGGCCACCAGCGCGTCGTACACATCGGGATGGGACTTGAGAGCCTGCTCGACCTCCTCGGGGTACACCTTTTCGCCCCCGGTGTTGATGCACTGCGAGCCACGGCCCAGCACGGTGACGACGCCCTCCTCGTCGACCGTGGCCATGTCGCCGAGCAGCACCCATCGCTCGCCGTCCTTCTCGAAGAAGGTCTCGGCGGTTTTCCCCGGGTCGTTGTAGTAGCCGAGCGGCACATGTCCGCACTGCGCCACCCGGCCCACCTCGCCCACCGCGACCGGCTCGTGGGTGGCCGGATCGACCACCTGCGTACGGGAGTTGACGCGGATACGGAAGCCGCGCTCCGGGCCGGAGTCCTCGGTCGCGGTGCCGTTGAAGCCGGACTCCGAGGAGCCGAAGTTGTTGAGCAGCAGCACGTTGGGGACCAGCTCCTGGAACTGCCGGCGCACCGTGTCGGACATGATCGCGCCGGACGACGACACGCTGAACATCGACGAGCAGTCCGTACCCTTCATGGGCCCGCTGAGCGCGTCGACCAGCGGCCGCAGCATCGCGTCGCCGACCAGCGACATACTGGTGACCTTCTCCTTCTCGATCGTCCGCAGGACCTCCTCCGGCACGTACTTGCGGTGGATCACCACACGCTGGCCGAAGTTGAAGCCGATGAAGGCGGTCAGTGTGGACGTCCCGTGCATCAGCGGGGCGGTGGGGAAGAAGGTGATCCCGTCACCGCCCGCCGCCACCCGCTCGGCGAGTTCCTCCGGCTTCTGTACCGGCTCACCGGTCGGCGCTCCGCCACCCAGCCCCGAGAAGAACAGGTCCTCCTGACGCCACATCACACCCTTGGGCATCCCGGTGGTGCCGCCGGTGTAGATGATGAACTGGTCGTCCCCGGACCGTGCCGGGAACCCGCGCTCGGGCGACCCGGCGGCCTCGGCGTCCGCGAAGGCGACGGCGGGCACGGACGCCCGGACCGGTGCATCGGCCGCACCCGGCGCCGGGTCGCCCTTTCGCACCAGATGCCGCAGCCCGTCCACCCGAGGCAGCGCCGCCGCCACCCGGTCCGTGAACTCGGCGTCGAAGACCAGGGCCACCAGATCGGCGTCCTGGTAGAGGTACACCAACTCCTCTTCCACGTAGCGGTAGTTGACGTTGACCGGAACGATCCGCGCCTTCAGGCAGCCCAGCACCGTCTGCACATACTCGACGCCGTTGTAGAGGTGGAGCCCGAGGTGCTCGCCGGGACGTATCCCGCTGTCGATCAGATGGTGGCCGATCCGGTTGGCGGCCGCGTCCAGCTCCGCGTACGTCAGGCGGCGCTCCGCACCCGTGCCCGGGTGGTCGACGTACACGAGCGCCTCGCGGTCGGGAACCGCGTCGACGACCGACTCGAACAGGTCGGCAAGGTTGTACTCCACCGCTCCTCCTGGACCTCGACAGGGCCTGGCTCTCCGACGGTTCGCCGGTCATCAGAGCAAAGGGCGGCACAACTGTGAAGCCTCCGCGCAAAAGAATCTGACTGTCTGTCAGAAAACCCTTGAAGTGCTCTGCCGCCTACTGCAACCTGTTCTCGTTCTGTCAGAGGGGAGACGGCTCATGGGTGGGACGGAACACCTCACGATGCGGCGCGAGGGCGCCACACTGGTGCTCACGCTCAACAGGCCCGAGGCGAAGAACGCGCTCTCGTTGCCGATGCTGGTGGGTCTCTACGACGGCTGGGTCGAGGCCGACGCCGACGACTCGGTCCGCTCGATCGTGTTCACCGGAGCGGGGGGCTGCTTCTGCGCGGGCATGGACCTCAAGGCCCTCGCCGGCAACGGCATGACGGGTCAGCAGTACCGCGACCGGCTCAAGGCCGATCCCGACCTGCACTGGAAGGCGATGCTGCGCCACCATCGCCCTCGCAAGCCGGTGATCGCGGCCGTCGAGGGGCATTGCGTGGCGGGCGGCACCGAGATGCTCCAGGGCACGGACATCCGGGTCGCCGGCGAGTCGGCCACCTTCGGGCTCTTCGAGGTCAAGCGGGGTCTGTTCCCGATCGGCGGCTCCACGGTCCGCCTGCAACGCCAGATCCCGCGCACCCACGCCCTGGAGATGCTGCTCACCGGCCGTCCCTACAGCGCTCGCGAGGCGGCCGACATCGGTCTGATCGGCCATGTCGTCCCCGACGGCACGGCCCTCGACAAGGCCCTGGAGATCGCCGACCTGGTCAACGCCTGCGGACCGCTCGCCGTGGAGGCCGTGAAGGCGTCCGTGTACGAGACCGCCGAGATGACCGAGACCGACGGTCTCGCCGCCGAACTGAAGCGCGGCTGGCCGATCTTCGACACCGCCGACGCGAAGGAAGGCGCCCGCGCCTTCGCGGAGAAGCGGTCACCCGACTACAAGCGAGCCTGACGAGGGAGCCATCGTGCCGGACGTTCTCAAAGCCCCCCTGGTCGTCGAGTTCCCCTTCACCCGCTCCCTCGGCCCCGTCCAGAGCGCCTTCCTCACCGGCCTGCGCGAACGCGTCGTCCTCGGAGTGCGCACCGGAGACGGCCGCACCCTCGTCCCACCCGTCGAGTACGACCCCGTCACCGCCGAGGAGATCCGCGACCTGGTCGAGGTCGCCCCCACCGGCACGGTCACCACCTGGGCCTGGAACCACGCCCCGCGCCGCGACCAGCCCCTCGACACGCCCTTCGCCTGGGTCCTGGTCCGCCTAGACGGCGCCGACACCGCCCTTCTGCACGCCCTCGACGCCCCCGGCCCCGACGCCGTGCGCACCGGCATGCGGGTCCGGATCCGCTGGGCGGGGGAACGCGTCGGCGCGATCACCGACATCGCCTGCTTCGAGCCGTACGACGACAGCCCGAGCGGAAACGGCCGCGAGGTCGGCGGAACGGCCGAGCCAGCGCTTCGCACCGGTGAGGCCGAACCGGCTGTTCGCACCGGCGAGTTCGAGGATCCGGTCACCGGCATCGTCGCCCCGGCCCGCCTCGACTACACCTACTCGCCCGGCCGCGCCCAGACCGCCTACATCAACGCGCTGGCCGAACACCGCAACGTCGGCGAGCGATGCCCGTCCTGCCGCAAGGTGTACGTCCCGCCGAGGGGTGCGTGCCCCACATGTGGCCTCGCCACATCGGAACAGGTCGAAGTAGGGCCCCACGGCACAGTCACCACGTTCTGCATCGTCAACATCAAGGCTGCTCATACGGCGAATCTCGACATCGAAGTGCCCTACGTCTACGCCCACATCGCCCTCGACGGCGCCGGCCTCGCCCTGCACGGGCGGATCGGCGGGATCCCCTACGACCAGGTGCGCATGGGTCTGCGGGTCGAACCGGTGTGGACGGAGGGTGCCCGCTACCCCGACCACTACCGGCCCACGGGCGAGCCCGACGCGGACTACGACACCTACCGGGAGCTGCTGTGAACCGCGAGATCGCCGTAGTCGCCTTCGCACAGACCGACCACCGGCGCACCAGCGAGGAGCACTCCGAGGTGGAGATGCTCATGCCCGTGCTGCACGAGGTACTGGCGCAGACCGGCCTGAAGACCGCCGACATCGGCTTCACCTGCTCCGGCTCCAGCGACTACCTCGCCGGCCGCGCCTTCTCCTTCACCCTCGCCCTCGACGGCGTAGGCGCCTGGCCGCCGATCTCCGAGTCGCACGTCGAGATGGACGGCGCGTGGGCGCTGTACGAGGCGTGGACCAAGCTCTTGACCGGGGACGCCGACACCGCGCTCGTCTACTCCTACGGCAAGTCCTCACCCGGCCCCCTGCGCGACGTCCTCACCCGCCAGCTCGACCCCTACTACGTCGCCCCTCTGTGGCCGGACTCCATAGCCCTGGCCGCCCTCCAGGCCCAGGCCCTCATCGACGCCGGCGACACGGACGAACCCGCCCTCGCCGCGGTGGCCGCCCGCAGCCGCGCGGACGCCACCGACAACTCCCATGCCCAGCTGCGGGGTTCGGTTCCGCAGGGCGAGTACGTCGTACGACCGCTGCGTACCGGTGACTGCCCGCCCATCGGCGACGGAGCCGCCGCCGTGATCCTCGCGGCGGGGGAGCGGGCCCGCGAGCTGTGCGACCGGCCCGCCTGGATCCGCGGCATCGATCACCGCATCGAGGCTCACAGTCTCGGGGTGCGCGACCTGACCGACTCGCCCTCGGCGCGCCTCGCCGCGGAGAAGGCGGGCGCGTTCGAACGGCCCGTCGACACCGCCGAGTTGCATGCGCCCTTCACCGCGCAGGAGGTCGTGCTGCGCAAGGCGCTCAAGCTCGACGGCGGCGTACGCGTCAACCCGTCCGGCGGGGCGCTCGCCGCGAACCCTGTCATGGCCGCCGGGCTCATCCGCATCGGCGAGGCCGCGGCCCGGGTCCACCGGGGCGAATCCGACCGCGCCCTCGCACACGCCACGTCCGGCCCCTGCCTCCAACAGAACCTGGTCGCCGTACTCGAAGGGGATCCGCGATGAGCAAGGAGCCCGTGGCCGTCGTGGGCGTCGGTCAGACCAAGCACGTCGCGGCGCGCCGGGACGTGTCGATCGCCGGGCTCGTCCGGGAGGCCGCTGGGCGGGCCCTCGACGACGCCGAGTTGACGTGGGCGGACGTCGACGCCGTGGTCATCGGCAAGGCGCCCGACTTCTTCGAGGGCGTGATGATGCCGGAGCTGTACCTCGCCGACGCCCTCGGCGCGGTCGGCAAGCCCATGCTCCGGGTGCACACGGCCGGGTCGGTCGGCGGATCCACGGCCCTGGTCGCCGCCAACCTGGTCGCGGCCCGTGTGCACGGCACCGTGCTGACGCTGGCCTTCGAGAAGCAGTCCGAGTCCAACGCCATGTGGGGACTGTCCCTGCCGATCCCCTTCCAGCAGCCCCTGCTGGCCGGCGCGGGCGGCTTCTTCGCGCCGCACGTGCGCGCGTACATGCGGCGCAGCGGCGCACCCGACACGGTCGGCTCCCTGGTGGCGTACAAGGACCGGCGCAACGCGCTGAAGAACCCCTACGCCCATCTGCATGAGCACGACATCACCCTGGAGAAGGTCCAGGCCTCGCCGATGCTGTGGGACCCGATCCGCTACTCGGAGACCTGCCCCTCCTCCGACGGCGCCTGCGCGATGATCCTCACCGACCGGGCCGGAGCCGCTCGTGCGCCCAGGCCGCCCGCCTGGATGCTCGGCGGCGCCATGCGCAGCGAGCCCACCCTCTTCGCGGGCAAGGACGCCGTGTCGCCGCAGGCCGGCAAGGACTGTGCGGCGGATGTGTACCGGCAGGCCGGGATCGCCGACCCGCGCCGGGACATCGACGCCGTCGAGATGTATGTGCCGTTCTCCTGGTACGAGCCCATGTGGCTGGAGAACCTCGGCTTCGCCGCCGAGGGCGAGGGCTGGAAGCTCACCGAGTCCGGGGTGACGGAACTCGACGGTGACCTGCCGGTGAACATGTCCGGCGGCGTCCTGTCCACCAACCCCATCGGGGCCTCCGGCATGATCCGTTTCGCGGAGGCGGCCCTTCAGGTGCGCGGACAGGCCGGGGAACACCAGGTCGAGCGGGCCCGGAAGGTGCTGGGACATGCCTACGGCGGTGGGTCCCAGTTCTTCTCGATGTGGCTGGTGGGCGCCGCGCCCCCCGACGCCTGAGACCTTTCGCCGGAGGGCGGTGGAGACGCCTCCGCAAAGGTCCCCCTCACGTGGCCTGTTGGCACTCGGGACCGATCGCTAGGCTGGCCGCGGACGACGAACCGGGAGGAGCACGGACGTGGCCGAGAGCACCATCCAGCAGCAGCCGCCGCTCGCGGGCTGGGACAAGCCGGAGCTGGACCTCAGCAGCGCCGAGTGGCACTCAAGCAGCCGTGGCGTGGGCGATGTCCAGATCGCCTTTGTCGAGGGCTTCATCGCGATGCGCAACAGCGGCCGCCCGGAGAGCCCTTCCCTGATCTTCACCCCCGCCGAGTGGGGCGCCTTCGTGTCGGGTGCGAGGGAGGGCGAGTTCGACCTGACGTGACGCACGGGCCCGGGTGAGCCGGCGGGCGGTCGCCCCGCACGCCGGCCGCCTTCGGGCCGATCCGGGTGTGTTCCGCCCGTTTTTCCGGACACGTGACCTTGAGGACCCCCCTGAGGGCGACGCCTGAGCCAGGCTGGCCCCGGGATCGGGAAGGTCGTATTCCGGAGGTGAGGAACCCATGAGCACCCTGCCGGTCATCGCGGCGGTCGACGGTTCGGACGACAGCCTCGTCGCGCTGGACTGGGCCTTCGACACCGCGCTGGTGCGCGAGGCGCCCCTGCGGGTGGTCCACGTGCAGCAGTACGCATCCTGGGCCGGGCCCGAGGTCCTGCCCGCCGGGCAGCCCACACCGGACGACGATCCGGTGCTCGACCGGGTACGCCGCTATCTGGAGGGCCGCATCGAGCGGCCCGTCATGGAGTACCTCGCGCTGGAGGGGGTGCCCGGTGCGGTGCTGCCGGAACTGAGCTCCACCGCCGGACTGCTGGTCCTGGGCAGTCGCGGCCGGGGCGGCTTCAGCGGACTGCTGCTCGGCTCCAACGGCATGGCCGCCGCACGCGACGCCGAGTGCCCGGTCGTCGTGGTGCCCAAGCCGGGGCGCCCGGTCCACGAGGGGATGCCCGTCGAGCCGGGGCCGCGGGTCGTCGTCGGCCTTCAGGTCGACAGCCCCGACGAGGCCGCGCTGTCCTTCGCCTTCGCGGAGGCCGCCCTGCGCGGCGCCCGCCTCCAGGTCGTCGCCGCCTACGCATGGCCCCTGCACCTCTGGACGGCGGTGACCGCGCAGGTCATGCAGCCGTCCGAGGATCAGGACGCCGTCGAGGCCGCGACCCGCACCCTCGCCGAGGGCTTCCTCGCCCCGCACCGCGGACGCCACCCGGACGTCCACGCCGAGCCGTACGTGGCCCCGGGCGACGCGGCGGGTCACCTCGTGGCGGCCTCCAGGGACGCGGACCTCGTCGTCGTGGGCCGGCACCGGCGACGCCTGCTGGCCCCCGCCCGCATGATGGGCTCGGTCACCCACGCGGTCCTGTTGCACGCCCCGAGCCCGATCGCTGTGGTGCCGCCCGCACGGCCCGAGGGATGAGCGGCCCGGCCCGCCGCGCGGTCGGGTGCCCCGGCCCGGTCACTCGATGCCGAACCAGGCCCGGGCCAGCGACGGCAGGGTGCCGTCGGCCGGGGCGCCCAACTCCCGTAGATACCAAGGCAGGTTGCTGTACACGTGCAGCAGGGTGTACGCCAGCAGCTCGTCCGGGTCGAAGACGGTGCCGTACGCGTTGGCGAGGCGGGCCAGCAGCCACGGGTCGCCCCGCGTGACGAACACGCCCACGCCGACGAAGTCGTAGGCCCGGTCCCCGATCATGGCCGGCTCGAAGTCGTAGAGGCCGGTCAGCCGCCAGCCGTCGGGATCGACTAGGAAGTGCTGCCGCATGACCTCGGTGTGCAGCAAGGAACGCCGTGGAGTGCGCGGCAGCGGGACCGAGCCGAGGAACTCGGGGATCTGCTCCAGCCACTCGGCCGACAGCCCGCGTCCACGCTGCCGCTCCACGGCCCCGGCACGCTGCCGGTCCACGAACGCGCCCCAGTCCCCGGGCCCGAGGACGTCTTCGAGTGGCCCGGGATCGACCGTGTGGAGCACGGCGAGGGCCTCACCGATCTCGGCCACCAGGCGCTCGCGGTCGGCACGCGGAACGCGGTTCCAGACGCCGGCCAGGTTCTCGCCGTGCAGGCGTGACATCAGTACGTACCGCCAGCCGTTCTCGTACCCGCCCGCGTCGTGCACCTGCGGCGTCGGTACCGGCAGGAGCCCCTGGAGATGGGACAGGACCCGGCCCTCGGCCTCGCCGTCCCGGGCGGCCGCGCCGGGGAACAGCTTGAGGACGTGTTCGTCGCCCACGGCGTACACCGGCTGCGACCCGTCGGGGAAACGGATCAGCGGGGTTCCGGCCAGGCCGAGGCGGGCACACAGGTCCTCCGCGCCGGGCCGCATGACGGTTTCGTCGGGGACGACCGCGTCCCATTCCTCGTCCGTTTCCACCGGAGGCAGCATGATCGCGACCGTAGGGCGCCCCCTGCCGGGCGGCAACGGATTTGCGTGGCGTCCGGCCGCGCGGCAGGGCAGCCGCGACCCCGCGCCCACGGGTGCGGGAGCGGTGGGGGAGCAACGCCCGAACCTCTGCCCGCACGTCACGGAGCAGGTTCGGCCACGTACCATGGCGACATGTCGTTCCTCCGCCGCCGCAGTGCCACGCCCGCCGGGCCCGACTTCGACGTACTGGCCATGGACCCGGGCGACTGGCCGGGCAATCTGGGCGCCGGGCTGCTGCCCGCCCCGGACGGCAGCTGTCAGGGTGTCTTCCTGCGTTACGACCTCTTCGGCGGCCGCGGCCCCGCGATGATCATCGGCAACCTCCCGGAGGGCTCGCCGGCCCGCGAGGTCACCGAGGGCGAGATCCCGTTCGAGGTCGCGCAGCTGCTGCTGGCCCTGGAGAACGACGAGGAGATCACCGTCGTCGGCAGCGAGGACGTGCCGGTGATGCAGGGCGACAACCTCCTGATCGTGCGCCGTCTGAAGCTCTCCGAGAGCCGGATCTCCTGCGTGCAGTTCGACCGCAGCGACAACGTCCTGGTCACCATCGCCGCCTGGGACCGCCCCATCACCGACGACCTGTACGCCCTGTTGAAGCCGCTGCCCGCGGAGCTCTTCCAGCAGGGCTGAACCGCCGGTCACCCCCCCCGGACAGTCATGGCCCCGATTGATCGGGGCCTTGTTTGTGTTGTCATGACCCTTGCCGCAGAGTCATCGGATCTCTAGCGTGAGGGGTCATGTCGTATGAGTCTCAGGGGATCACCCGAAGAAATACGTTAAAGGCAGCGGTCGGAGGGGCGGTCGGAGGACCCGGCGGGCTGGCCCTTGGGGCGGGTATCGCAGAAGCCGTCGCCGATGATTCCTCCGATGTGTCGGCCGACGTGTCCACGGGGCCGTCGGTGCTCTGGTACGCCGCCCCGGCCGCCGACTGGGAACGCGAGGCCCTGCCCATCGGCAGCGGCGCGCTCGGTGCCATGGTGTTCGGCACCCTCGCCTCCGAACGGCTGCAGTTCAACGAGAAGACCCTCTGGACCGGCGGGCCCGGCTCCGCGCAGGGCTACGACCACGGCAACTGGCGCGAGCCCCGCCCCGGCGCGATCACCGCGGTCCAGGACGACCTCGACGCGCGCACCAAGCTCGCCCCCGAGTCCGTGGCCGACCGGCTCGGCCAGCCACGGACCGGCTACGGCTCCCACCAGACCTTCGGCGACCTCCACCTCGACCTGCCCGGCGCACCGACCACGACACCGGACGACTACCGTCGCGCGCTCGACCTCGACGCAGCCGTCGCCTCGGTCTCCTACACCCACCAAGGCGTCCGCCACCAAAGGGACTTCTTCGCCTCCCACCCCGACGGCGTGATCGTGGGCCGACTCCACGCCGACCGCCCCGGCAGCGTCACCTTCACCCTGCGCCACACCTCGCCCCGCGCCGACTTCACCGCCACCGCGGCCGACGGCACCCTGACCGTGCGGGGCGCGCTCGCCGACAACGGGCTGCGTTTCGAGGCACAGGTCCGGGTCCGCGCCCAGGGCGGCACCGTGACCTCCCAAGCCGACGGGACCGTCACCGTGACCGGGGCCGACAGCGCCTGGTTCGTGCTCGCCGCGGGCACCGACTACGCCGACACCCACCCCGACTACCGCGGCCCCGACCCGCACACCGCCGTCACCCGTGCCGTACAGCGGGCGGGCGACCGCTACGAGACACTGCTCGCCCGCCACCTGCGCGACCACCGTGCCCTGTTCGGCCGACTCGGCCTGGACATCGGGCAGTCACTCCCGGCGGACGTACCCACGGACCGGCTGCTCTCCTCCTACACCGGCGGTACGAGTGCGGCGGACCGTGCCCTGGAAGCCCTCTACTTCCAGTACGGCCGCTACCTGCTCATCGCCTCCTCACGCCCCGGCTCGCTGCCCGCCAACCTCCAGGGCGTCTGGAACAACAGCACCTCGCCTCCGTGGTCGGCGGACTACCACACCAACATCAACATCCAGATGAACTACTGGCCCGCCGAGGCCGCGAACCTCGCCGAGACGACAGCGCCGTACGACCGCTTCGTCCAGGCACTGCGCGCACCCGGGCGCCGCACCGCACAGGAGATGTTCGGCTCGCGCGGCTGGGTCGTGCACAACGAGACCAACCCGTACGGGTTCACCGGCGTGCACGACTGGGCGACCGCGTTCTGGTTCCCCGAGGCGGCGGCCTGGCTCACCCAGCAGATGTACGAGCACTACCGGTTCAACGGCTCCACCGACTACCTGCGCAGCACCGCGTACCCGGCGATGAAGGAGGCCGCCGAGTTCTGGCTCGACAACCTGCGCACCGACCCACGCGACAGCACCCTGGTCGTCACCCCCAGCTACTCACCCGAGCACGGCGACTTCACGGCCGGCGCCGCCATGTCCCAGCAGATCGTCCACGACCTGTTCACCAGCACCCTCGAAGCGGCCCGGATCCTGGGCGACACACCCGACTTCCGCCGCCGCGTGGAGGAGGCGCTGAACCGGCTCGACCCCGGGCTGCGCATCGGATCCTGGGGCCAACTCCAGGAGTGGAAGGAGGACTTGGACGACCCCGCCGACACCCACCGCCACGTCTCCCACCTGTTCGCTCTCCACCCCGGACGACAGATCGAACCCGGCAGCAAGTGGGCGGAGGCCGCCAAGGTCTCCCTGACCGCACGCGGCGACGGCGGCACCGGCTGGTCCAAGGCCTGGAAGATCAACTTCTGGGCCCGGCTGCGCGACGGCGACCACGCCCACAAGATGCTCCGCGAGCAGCTCAGGTCCTCCACCCTGCCCAACCTCTGGGACACCCACCCGCCGTTCCAGATCGACGGCAACTTCGGCGCCACCTCCGGCGTCGTGGAGATGCTCCTGCAGAGCCAGCACGACGTCATCGAGGTGCTGCCCGCCCTGCCCGCCGCCTGGCCGGCCGGCTCGGTGCGCGGACTGCGCGCCCGCGGCGGTGCCACCCTCGACATCGAGTGGGCCCACGGCCGGGCCACCCGCATCACCCTCAAGGCGTCCCGCACGCGTCAACTCACCGTCCGCAGCGACCTGTTCAAGGACGGGGATCTCACCTTCAGAGCGGTCGCCGGGCGGCGCCACACCTGGGAACGGGAGGACTGACGCGGACCTGCCGTCACCAACCCGACGGCACCACCTGCACATCCTCCGCCCGCACGAACGCCACCCGGTGACCGAACTGGATCTCGTAGTACTGGTCCTTGCCGATCACGACTCGGTGAGAGGCATCGTCGAACGACACCGCGTAGTAGTACTGGCCAGACACACTGTCGCCCAGCGCGTACTGCTGCCCCGCCGGCAGCGTGTACGGCAGCGGCGACACCTCCTGGGCGGGCACGTCCGCCGGATAGGCGGAGGCCTCGGGATAGGCGCGCCCGTACACCGGCACACTGGTCACGCCGTCCTTCGGCGTCACCACCGGCCCGGCCGCGCTCACCGCGGTCGGGCCCTTCCGCGGGTTCTTGAACCACGCCTTCTGGCCCAGGTACCAGATCGCCGTCCACTCGCCCTCCCGGCCGGCGACCGCGTACTGCTGACCGGTCGAGACCCGCGAGGACAGGTCGTTCACGCCCTTGCTCGGGGTCGTGCCCAGACCGATGTCCTTGATCAGGGAATACGACTCGCCGGGCCCGGAGTACAGCCGTACCGCGCTCGAACCGTGGTCGGCGCAGGGCTCGCCCGCGGTGACACAGCCCGTGTACTCGGGCCGGTTGGTGGCGTAGTCGGGGCGGATCGTCACCAGGCCGCCGTACGGGCCGGCGGTGGGCACGATGGGGCGGCCGAGCAGTTCGAAGTAGTGCCGCCAGTCCCAGTACGGGCCCGGGTCGGTGTGCATGCCGCGCACCGCCGAGGAGGTCCCGCCCGGCACGGTGTCGTGGCCGAGGATGTGCTGCCGGTCCAGCGGGATGCCGTACTTGGCGGCGAGATACGTCACCAGCCGGGCCGATGACCGGTACATCGCCTCCGTGTACCAGGCGTCCGGCCGTGCCAGGAAGCCCTCGTGCTCCAGGCCGATCGACTTGGCGTTGATGTACCAGTTGCCCGCGTGCCAGGCCACGTCCTTGGCCTTCACGTGCTGGGCGATGTGGCCGTCGGTGGAGCGCAGCGAGTACTGCCACGACACATAGGTCGGGTCCTGCACCATCTTGAGGACGCCGTCCCAGGTGCCCTCCGTGTCATGGATGACGATGTACCGGATGTTCTGCGACGCCGGACGGTTCCCCAGGTCGTGGTTGCCGTAGTCGCCCTCACCGAACTGCTCGTACGGTGCCGGGACCCACTCGCAGGACACCGTCGGCGGGCACTCGGTCTCACCGGTCTCCAGCGTGCGCAGTCCCGCCCGCCGCAACTGCCCGGTGTCGGGGGAGAGGCGCGGCTGCGCGGCCAGGGCGACCAGTTGGCCCGCGTCCGTACGGCGCTTGTGGCCGGTGCGCAGCACGGCGTAGACGTCGTTCGCGTACGCCGCCGCCGTCGCGGTGTCGTCGGCGCCGGAGAAGCGGGCCACCGCGCCGTACCAGTCCGCCGGATCGGAGCTCAGCGGTCGGCCGAGGGCCTTCTGCTGGGCCGCGAGCAGGGCGGCGCCGCCGGCCACGTTGGCGGCCGGGTCCTTGCGCAGCCGATCCGCGCTCAGTCCGGTCAGTTCGGCCGCCTTGGGCAGCGTCCTGAGGCGGGCCGGCAGCTCGGAGTTCTTCGGCGGCGTCGCCTTCGGATGCAGTGGTGGGCGGGCGCTGTCGCCGCGCGGGTCCTCCGAGCCCTCGCTGTGGTGCGGGGCCTGCTCGGTGAGCGCGGTGCGCGCGTCGGTCAGGTGCATCGGGCCGTAGCCGCCGGTCACGCTGGGCGCCCCGCCGTGCGCGTCCCAGCGGGACTGCAGATAGGAGACGCCGAGCAGGACACTCTGCGGCACGTGGTACTCGGCGGCGGCGGACGCGAAGGCCGACTGGAGACGGTCCCCCGTGTCCCGGGCGTTGGACGGGGCCGCGCCGAGCAACGGGACCAGCAGTGTCGCGGCGGCCATGGCGGTGACGGATCCTCGCAATGCAGCCTCCTGGGACGGTCGGGCGCGATGAGCCGTGCGGGGCCGGGCGTGCGTCAGTGGTACCGGCTGTCCGACGATCCGTCAATCATGCCAAGGGCCGGGTGAATTCCCTTGTCAACCGTGATTCCCGGGAGTTTCGCCGCGACGGCCGCCGGGCCTGCGCGGCGTCAGTGGCGTACACCTGTGCATGCCGTACGGCCATATGGAGGAAGTCATGGCCGCCGTACGCAGGAACGGACACACGAAGGCCCGCGGTACGTCGCTGTCTCAGCGCGTACCGCGGGCCTTCGTCCCCGTCAGCGAGTGCCGACCGCCGCTCGCACGGCCCGGCGGGCCAGCTGGCAGTCGTCGTGCAGCCGCCTCAGCAGAAGCCGCTGTTCCTCGCCGGACGGCGCAGCACCCGGGTGGGCCACTCCCGGTGCCGCCGGGGTCGGGTCGTGCATCGAACGCTGCACGGCCGTCTCATAGGTACGGATCTCACGCGTCAGCACCAGCATCAGGTTCACCAGGAACGCGTCCCGTGACGCCGGGCCCGCCGACTGCGCGATCTGGCTGATCTGCCGCCGGGCCACCGGCGCGTCCCCGAGCACCGACCACAGCGTCGCCAGGTCGTAGCCCGGCAGGTACCAGCCCGCGTGCTCCCAGTCCACCAGCACTGGACCGGCCGGTGAGAGCAGGATGTTCGACAGCAGCGCGTCGCCGTGGCAGAACTGTCCCATGCCCTGCCGGCCCGCGGAGGCCGCGATGCCGTGCAGCAGCTTCTGCAGATCGCCCATGTCCCGGTCGGTGAGCAGACCCAGCTCATGGAACCGGGAGATCCGTTCGGCGTACTCCAGCGGCGCGTCGAACGTGCCCGCGGGCGGCCGCCACGAGTTGAGCCGGCAGATCGCTCCGAGTGCCGCCCGGATGTCCGCCCGCGGCGGCGCCTCCAACGGGTGCCGCTGCAGTGCCGCGACCCGCCCCGGCATCCGCTCGATGACCAGTGTGCAGTTGTCCGGATCCGCCGCGATCAGTCTCGGCACACGCACCGGGGGACGGTGCCGGACGAACGAGCGGTATGCCGCTATCTCGTGCCGGATCCGCTCGGCCCACGTAGGGGAGTGGTCCAGTAAACACTTGGCTACGGCCGTGCTGCGCCCGGTCGTGCCGACCAGAAGGACGGACCGCCCGCTGCGGCGCAGTACCTGAACCGGGGTGAACTCCGGGCAGATCCGGTGCACCGACGCGATCGCCGTACGCAGCTGGGCGCCCTGAGGGCCGGACAAGTCGAGTCTCCCGCTGAGCGGTTGGGTGCCGAGCCCCGGCGCGCGCCGCGGCCGACCCGCACCGAGTACGGGAGCGGGGGCGGCCGTCGGCCGCGCGGGGTCGAGGTAGGGGCCGCTGCCCGCCGGACGGGCTCGCAGCGACCGGGGCGGGGCGGACACGGAGGACGATGCTGCGTACATGGGAGAGACAGATCCCTTCGTGTGCCTGCGACGTCAAAGCGCTGCCCGATCCGGCCGCCCGGGTGCACCCTGGGGAATGTCCCTCGGCGACCGGGTCGGGGTGGCGCGTTCCTACCTGACACCCGATGCCCAGTGGCACACCATCTGGCGCACCCTGGCGAACCCTGGCGAATAGTCCCGAGGCAACTCTCACGGGGCTACTGTCAACTCAGCCGAGAACCTGGGGGCTTGACGTGAGCGGAGAACCCAACACCCGCCTATCGGACCTGTTCGGCCTGGCCGGCTGGTCCAAGGGCGAGCTCGCGAGGCTGGTCAACCGGCAGGCGGCGGCCATGGGCCACCCCCAGCTGGCGACCGACACCTCGCGGGTGCGGCGGTGGATCGACATGGGAGAGATCCCGCGCGATCCCGTGCCGCGGGTGCTGGCGGCCCTGTTCACCGAGCGTCTCGGCCGTGTCGTGACCATCGAGGACCTCGGTCTGGTCCGGCACGGGCGTGCGGGGAAACGGCAGGACGCCGGGAATGTGGAGCATCCCGACGGTGTGCCGTGGGCGCCCGAGCGAACCGCCGCGGTCCTCACCGAATTCACGGGAATGGACCTCATGCTCAACCGACGCGGCTTGGTGGGCGCGGGTGCCGCGCTCGCCGCGGGATCCGCACTCAGCAGCGCCATGTACGACTGGCTGCACACCGACCCGGCCCTCAGGGCCGACGCCCCCCAGTTCGACGACCCTTTGCACGCCGACCCCGTGGGGCTCGACCGCTACGAGGCCGCCCCCATCGGATCACAGGAGATCGAGGAGCTGGAGGCCTCGGTAGAGGTGTTCCGGGCCTGGGACGCGGCCCGCGGCGGCGGGCTGCAGCGCAAGGCCGTCGTAGGCCAACTCAACGAGGTGGGCGGCATGCTCGCCTACCGACACCCCGAACATCTGCAGCGGCGCCTGTGGGGCGTCGCCGCCAACCTCGCCGTCCTCGCGGGCTGGATGTCGCACGACGTCGGCCTGGAACCAACGGCGCAGAAGTACTTCGTCATCGCCGCCCACGCGGCCCGAGAGGGCGGCGACCGGCCGCGCGCCGGGGAGGCGCTCTCGCGAGCGGCTCGCCAGATGGTGCACCTCGGCCGGCCCGACGACGCACTCGACCTCATGAAACTCGCCCAGTCCGGCTCCGGCGACGAGGTGCTGCCGCGCACCAGGGCCATGTTCCACACCATCGAGGCCTGGGCGCAGGCGTCGATGGGCAAGGGCCAGGCCATGCGCCGCACCCTCGGACAGGCGGAGGACCTCTTCGTCTCCGACCGGGGCGACGTGCCGCCGCCGAGCTGGATGCAGACCTTCAAGGACGAGGATCTGTACGGCATGCAGGCCCTGGCCTACCGCACGCTGGCCGAGTTCGAGCCGGGCGCGGCCGCGCACGCCCAGCACTACGCTGAGAAGGCCCTGGCCCTGCGCATCGACGGCCGGGAGCGCTCGAAGATCTTCGACCATCTGTCCATGGCGTCCGCCTGCTTCATCGCGGACGACCCCGAACAGGCGGACCGGTACGCACGGCTGGCCCTGATGTCGATGGGTTCGAACTCCTCCGGCCGCACCTGGGACCGGCTGCGCCAGATGTACCGGCTCACCGCCGAGTACTCCAGCTATCCGAAGATCCACGAACTGCGGGAGGAGATCCGCTTGGCGCTGCCCAAGGCGAAGAAGCCGGGCAGCGGCAACAGCGCACAGGCGTAGCGCACAGGCATAGGGGGCCTGTGCGCCCGATCCCCGTACGTCCTACGACATCACCCTGGCCACGAGTACGCAGGCGTCGTCCGCGCGCTCACTCTCACCGAACTCCTCCACGACCAGCCGTACGCAGTCCTGTGCGCTGTGTGCCCCGCCGAAGCGGGGGGCCAGGTCGAGGAGGCGGTGCACGGAGTCCGTTCGGCTGTGCCTCGGCACCAGTCCGTCCGTGTGCAGCAGGAGCAGGTCTCCCACCCGGAGGCTCTCCTCGGCCTGCGCGTAGACGGCACCCGAGGTGGCGCCCAGCAGGACGCCGTCCGGCGCGTTCAGCCGGTGCCCCGTCCCGTCGCGGAACAGCAGCGGGGCGGGGTGTCCGGCCTGTGCCCAGGTCAGGGTGCGGGTGTCCGGCCGGTAGCGGCAGCAGACGGCGCTGCCGAGGGCCGGCTGGACGGTGGCGTCGAGCAACTGGTTGAGCCAGGACATCAGTTGGCCCGGCTGGGTGCCGGCCATCGCCATACCGCGTACGGCGCCCAGCAGGGTCGCCATGCCCGAAGTCACCGCGACGCCGTGCCCGGTGAGGTCGCCGACGCTCAACAGTGTGTCGCCGTTGGCCAGTTCAAGGGCGTCGTACCAATCGCCGCCGATCAGCGCGCTGGTCGACGACGGCAGATAGCGGGCGGCGAGGTCCAGTGTCCGGGGGCCCTGGTGCGGGAGCCGCAGGGAGCCGCGCCACGGCGGCAGCACGGCCTCCTGCAACTCGACCGCCAGCCGGTGCTCGGTCTGCGCGTGGTGCCGGTCGCGTTGGAGCGAGTCACGGGTCTCGCTCAGCGCGTGCTGGCTGCGGCGCAGTTCACTGACGTCCCGGAGCACGGCCCACATCGAGGCGGTGCTGCCGTCGGAGTCGAGCACGGGCTCGCCCATCATGTGCACGGTGCGGACCTCGCCGTCCGGCCGGACGATCCGGAACTCCCCGTCGATGGGCTTGGCGTCGACCAGGCAGTGGGTGACCATCGACGTCAGCATCGGCCGGTCCTCGTCGAGCACCAGGGCCGGCAGCTCGTCGAGGGTGAGCGGCGCGGCGGCGGGGTCACGCCCGAGGATCTGGTACAGCTCGCCGCTCCAACTGGCCTCGTCCGTCAGCAGGTTCCACTCCGCGCTGCCGACCCGGCTGAGCAGTGCACCCGTCCGGGAAGCGGGCGCCGCTGCTCGGTCGGCCGGCGCGGCAGCGGGAGCCGGGGAGGCGGCGGACGGGCCGTCCCGCAGCTGCGCCAAGTGCTCGTCCAGGTCGTTGAGTTGATGCAGGGCGAGATCGCACAGCGCCCGCTGCCACCGCTCCCGCGGGTTCGAACCGTCGCTCTGCGTGTCCCGCCGTACGGCGTCCACGTCGCCCCGGAGCCGCCGCGTCTGCGATATGAGCGCGTCGACCGGGCCGCGTCCGGGCGGCTGGGCGGCGGGGTGGTCCGCAGAGACATGGGGCGGCATGACGCACTCCGATGCGGGACGGTACGACCAAGGATGACGGAAGGACCGTTACGACTGTCGCACAGCCCGCGACGCGCTGTAAGGGATTTGGCAACACCCGATACGGTGGTGCGTCCGGCATATGCCAGAGTCTCCACGGAGGGCTCGTGCCGTGCGAATGCTGTACGTCGCCGAAGGGGGCAAGTCGTAGGCGGCATACGCGATTTGACGGTCCGGTGGGACGATTGTACGGCGCTCATCCGCGTGTTCGACGGCCGGATGTTCTAGGGGTGGAGCGGCCGTCGCCGCCCGGTGGACGGTTGCACTCCCTGTGAGTGACGCAGTTCACATAAATGGGGGCCGCTTCGGCGTAATGCGAAGGGCGCCTGCGGGGTCGTATCAGCACAGCGGCAAAAGCGTCCGACCTCCGACCCTCAGGGGAGACCGCCCATGGACATCGCCCTCGAACAGTCCGCCCCCGCCCGTCTGATCACCGGCGAGGAACGCGAACTCACGGTTCCCGCCAAGCTGCGGTACGCCTCGACGGACCCGCTGGCGGTGCACCTCGACTTCCCGGGCGAGGTCTCCCTCGACGGGCAGGGGGCCACCTGGACCTTCGCCCGCTGTCTGCTGGAGTCGGGGCTGCGCGGCTCGGCCGGGGACGGGGACGTGCACATCTGGCCGTGCGGGCCCGAGCGTACGGTCGTGGAGCTGCACTCGCCCTACGGCATGGCGCTGCTCCAGTTCGACACCTGCGTGCTGCAACGCTTCCTGCTGCGCACGTACGCGGCGGTCCCGGCCGGCGAGGAGGACCTCGGGGCGGTCGTGGAACGCGGTCTGAGCGCGCTCTTCGGCAGCGTGTGAGGAGGGCCGGCCACCCGGGAGCGGCCGGCCGAATGAGGAGGCGACCGGACGACGCCGCGGTGTCAGTAGCGCAGTACCCCCGCGATCCCGCGGGCGTCGGCCAGTGTGCCGTCCGGCACGAAGCGGACCTCGGCGCCGGTCTCCAGGCACTGCTCGACGATCTCGTCCACGATGTCCTCGCGGGCGTCGAGGTCGCCGCTCACGGCCGGGATCAGATGGTCGCCGTCCTCGCCGCGCACCGTCGCGCGGAAGTTCTCCTCGACGGCCAGCAGCCGTACCCGGCCTTCCCGGGCGCTGCGCCAGACCTCGTCGACGCCGGCCGCGAACGCCTTGCGGCCGAGGGCGGTTTCGAGTTCCCGGGTCACGGCGTCGGTGTTCCTGCGGGCCTCCGCGGTGATCACCGGCCGGATCGCCTGCCACACCGCCTGGTGGGTGCCGTGGGCGAGCCCGCCGTGCGAGATGTGCACCGCCTCCTTGGTGACGCCGCCGATCTCGTCCAGCAGGGACAGCGCGGCCGGCTCGCCGGTGACGTACAGCGTCCGCGGACTGCCCCGCAGGACCGTCGTCATGGCGGAGTCCGCGTCCTTGAGGAAGTGCCGGGTGCCCTCGTCGCGGAACGTGCTCGGGTCGTCCCCGATCTGCTCCCGGCGCTCGGCGTCGAAGTTCTCCGCGCGCCGGGTCAGCGGGAAGCCGCCGATGCGGGCCTCGGTGATGCGGTCCAGGCTGCCGTTCCACAGGGTGACGCGGTCGGCGGAGACCGAGAGCACCCAGTACGGCCGTTCGGCGGCGTGCGCGGAGACGAGGTTGCGGGTCAGGAAGGTGTCCGAGAGCACCACGCGCTCGGGCACCGTGCGGGCGAGGGACCAGACCTGGTGCTCACCCGGAGCGGCGAAGATCACCAGACCGTCCTCGGCGTAGGTGAGATCGACCTCGGCGAGGGCCTGGTCGAGCTGTCGCTCGACGTCCGTCCGCCGCTCGCGGGTGACCGACGGATCGGCCTCCAGCTGCTTCTTGGCCGTGGCCACGGCATTGCGCAGCCGGACCTGGTCCTGGGTGCGATAAGGCTCTCGGCGATGCGTGGGCGTCAGCACGGACACGGCCGGATAGGGGCGCGGGCGCCGCAGCTCGGCGAGGGTCGTGGGACTGAGTGCGTGCTCCATAACAGCACGATAGGACCGATTCGCCGATCGGGCATTAGGGGCAATCCCGTGCACTGTCACGGCGCTACTCCCGGTCCTCCTCAAGCCCGCAGGAACTCCCGTCGGGCGGCAGTGTGCCGTACAGCAGGAAGCTGTCCACCTTGTTGTGTACGCACTTGGAGGAGCCGTATCCGGTGTGGCCGCCGCCCTTGTTGTCCAGGACCACGGCCGAGGAGCCGAGTCGCTGGGCCGTCTCCACGGTCCAGCGGTACGGCGTCGCCGGGTCGCCCCGGGTGCCCACGAGGAGCACCTTCGGGGTGTGGACGTCCTTCACCTCGTCGCGGATGAAGTCCGTGCCCTTGGGGCGGCCGTAGCACATCAGCACCTCGGTGAGCCGGTAGAGCCCGAAGACCGGCGACGCCTGCTCGTACTCGGCGCGCAGCCGGTCGAGGTTGCGCACGATCTGCCCGGCGGTGGGGCGGTCGGGGTCGTCCGCGCAGTTGACCGCCATCAGTGCCGCCGGAACGTTGTCGAGGGGGATGTCCTCGGCGTCGACCAGACCGCCGTCGGGGTCGGCGGTCTCCTCCCGGCCCGTGGGGGCGGCCCGGCCGGCGAAGGACTCGATGGTGTGCGTGTCGCCGTCCTCGATCAGTGAGGCGAGCGCCCGCTCCAGGGAGGGCCACAACTCCTCGCTGTAGAGCGCGTGTCCGATCGCGCCGACCAGGTCCTGCCCGGTGAACGGCTCACCGAAGGCCGACGGCACCGGGTTCTCGTCCAGCGACTCGACGAGCCGTACGACCTGCTTGCGGGCCTCGCGCGCGTCCTGCCCGAACGGACAGGCGATGTCCTTCACACACCAGTTGATGAAGTCGTCCAGCGCCTTCTGCTGGCCCTGGGCGCCCGCCACGCCCTGCTCGGTCAGCGGTTCGGTCAGCGTGTCCACGCCGTCGAGCACCATTCGGCCGACCTTCTCGGGGAACTGGGCGGCGTACACCGCGCCGAGCCGCGTGCCGTAGGAGAAGCCCAGGTAGTTGAGCTTCTTGTCGCCGAGGGCCTGGCGCATGACGTCCATGTCGCGCGAGGCGTTGACCGTGCCTATGTGGGGGAGTACGGGCCCGGAGTGCCGGGCGCAGGCGTCGGCCGCCCGCCGCAGCTGCTTGAGCACGGTCTGCGGATCGCGGTCGACCTCCGTGCCGTCGTCCGCCACCCCGATGTTCTCCTCGCGGTCCCCGCAGCTGACCGGCGACGACCTGCCGACGCCGCGCGGATCGAAGGTCACGATGTCGTAGCCGTCCGTCAGCTCCATGAACTCCTTGCCGCCGGAGGCGAATTCAGGGATGCCGGCACCGCCCGGCCCGCCGAAGTTCAGCAGCACCGAGCCCCGCTTCTCGCCGGTGGCCCGGTAGCGGGCGAGCGCCAGATCGAGGGTCCCCGCCTTCGGGTGGGCGTAGTCGAGGGGGACGGTGATCTTGCCGCACTGCATGTCCTTCGGCAGTCCCTCGCCGGGACACTTCGCCCAGGCGACCTTCTGCCGGTAGAAGCGGTTGAGATCGGGCCTGTCGTCGTCCGTGGCCGTAGGCAGTCCCGTACCGAGCAGGACGATCCCGGCCGCACCGGCGACGGCGCAGCGACGCAGCATGGGCCGCGTTGACAGCTTTGCCGGCATGAATGCCTCCAGGACGCCCGTCGCGGACCGGGAAACGGCGTCCTCGATCACGATAAGCGGGCCCCGGAACGACCGCCTCCGGGCGTGCGGGACCGCCCGGACGGGCGTACTCTGCGCCCCTTGCGTTCCTATCGGGCGTTTTTGCCACTAGTTCGACAAGCGTGCCACTCGATGGGGTGAAAGGCCGATAAGCCATAACTCGATTGGTTCCCTTGCGTTTTATCCGATGCGGGCGAGGTGCCCGAGACCATGTCTGGAAGGCAGGGAACCTATGAAACGGGTTACCCGAAACGGTGTGATCGCCTTCGCCGCCACCGGCGCGATGGCTGTGACGGTCCCGGTGTCCGCCGCTTTTGCGGCAGACGCTGCCTCCGCGGCCCACGGTGCCGCGGCCGACTCCCCGGGACTGCTGTCCGGCAACACCGTCCAGCTCCCGGTGCACGTCCCGGTGAACGTGTGCGGGAACACCGTGAACGTGGTGGGGCTGCTCAACCCCGCCATGGGCAACAAGTGCACCAACCAGGACGGCGACGCAAAGAAGGGCTCCGCGCGCGGCGGGGCCTCGGCCGAGGGAAGCGGAAAGGATTCGCCGGGTGTCGTGTCCGGCAACACCGTCCAGCTCCCCGTGCACCTCCCGGTGAACGTCAGCGGCAACTCCGTGAACGTGGTCGGTGTCGGCAACGAGGCGACCGGCAACGAGTCGGTGAACGGCGGCGGACCGTCCCCCAGCACCAGGCCGGCGCCCAAGCCGAGGGCGCACCACCCGCGTCCGAAGGCGGAGCCGCCCGCGTTCGTCCCCCACGGCCCGAGGGGCGCCCTCGCCGACACGGGATCGGACGAGACCCTCGCCGCGGCCGCGGCGGGCGGCGCGGTGCTCGTGTTGGGCGGCGCCATCCTGTACCGGCGCTTCAGCCCCCGGGCGGTGAGCTGACCCGCGCCTCGCACGCGCGGCACGCAAGGCCCCACCGGGCGGACGGTGGGGCCTTCGTCATGCGCACACCCGTCCGGTCGTAACCCCTTGTGCGGCAACGGCTTGATCATGACGTGACGCCCTCCCGGCCGATCCGAAAGGATGCTGCGTGCACGGTCGATCACCGTGTGCACGCGAACCCCCCACGGAATGGAGCGCACCCATGGCCTCTCCGGCCCCCGAAGACCTCGTCATCACCCAGGCCGGCCTCGACGACTGGCCGGTCGTCCGCAGCTGGGCCGTCGACGAGGGCTGGAACCCGGGAGTCGCGGACAGCGCCGCCTTCTTCGCGCAGGACCCGGAGGGCTTCTTCATCGGCCGGATCGACGGCGAGCCCGTCTCGGCGATCTCCGTCGTCAACCACGGCTCCGACTACGCCTTCCTGGGCTGGTACCTGGTCCGCCCCGACGTACGCGGCCGAGGCCATGGACTCACCACCTGGAAGACCGCGCTGGCACACGCCGAGAACCGCACCGTCGGCCTGGACGGGGTCGTCGCCCAGCAGGACAACTACCGCCGCTCCGGCTTCGAGTTCGCCCACCGGACCTTCCGGTTCACCGGCACCGCACCTGCCGGCGAGGCACCGTACGTCCGGGTCGTCCGGCCCCAGGACCTCGATGACATCACCGCGTACGACGCCACCTGCACCCCCGCCGACCGCCCCCGCTTCCTCGCCCACTGGCTCACCGGCGCCGGACACCACGCCGTCGTCCGCCGCAGCGGCGACCGCGTCACCGGCTACGGCGTGATCCGCCCCGGCCACGACTGCCCGCGCATCGGCCCGCTCTTCGCCGACACCGCCGAGGACGCACGGGCCCTGTTCGCGGCCCTGACCGCACAGGCGGCCGGCCGGGAGGTCGCCATCGACGTGCCCGAGACCAATGCGGCGGCCGTCGCCCTCGCCGAGCAGGCCGGGTTCACCCCCTCCTTCGAAACGGCCCGCATGTACACGGGCCCCGTACGGCCGTACGCCCAGGAGCGCGTCTTCGGCGTCACTTCCCTGGAACTCGGCTAGCGCGTGCGCCCCGCCAGCAGCACCATCCCGGAGTCCCCGTAGTCCGGCAGCGTCGGGTCGGTGTCGATGCGGGTGACATCCAATTCGCTGGTCAGCGGGGCGAACACCTCCGTGACGAGGTCCGGGTTCACCGGGCAGCCCGGCCAGCGTGAGGCGGGGCCGATGCGGTAGGTCGGCATGTTCTCCATGAAGGCCGCCACCAGGTACCCGCCCGGCGCCACACTCCGGACGAACGCCCGGCAGAACTCGGCGAACTCGGCGTAGTCCTCGGTGGCGCCCTCGGCGACGAAGTGCATCGACGCCAGGTCGTAGCCGCCCGGCGGGAGCTCGCGGACGTCGCCGTGCACGACGCGTACCTGGGCCAGTGCCCCGGCCAGGGTCGCGGGCAGGTCGGGGTTGAGCCGACGGCACAGCGCGTGGAACGGCAGCCAGCTCGCGTCGGGCTCGACCAGGAGCTGCCGCTCCAGATAGGCGACGTTGCCGGCGCCCGCCTCCACCGCGTCGACCCGGCGGCTGGCCCCGGCCGCGAGGATGAGCGGATACAGGTTGGGGCCCGCCCCGAACTCCACCGAGCAGCCGAGCGAACCCGGCGGGAGACGGCGGTAGAACGCCGAGTGGTGGGTGATGACCGCGGCGTCGGAGGGGTGCACCTCGCGGTAGTTCTCGGCGAGATAGTCCGCCACCGGCCAGTTGTCCCAGTCCACGTCGTCGTTGTGTGTGATCATCGCGGGCTCAGCTCTTCGGGCGCAGCGGGAACCGCGCGGACAGACGGGTCAGCGCGCCGGTCAGCCGGTCGATGTCGTCGTCGGAGTTGAGCGCCGTGACCTGGACGCGGAAACCCACCCGGTCGCGCGGTACGAGGGGATAGGCGGCCAGCGTCACATAGATGCCCTCCTGCCACAGAAACGCCGCGACCGAGTCCAGGTCGGCCGGATCGGCGAGGGGGATCTCGATGATGGGCAGCCGGTCGGTGTTGAGGGTGCCGACGCCCAGCGCGTCCAGGTGGTCCAGGACCCGGACCGTCCTGCGGTACAGGTCGGCGCGCAGGGCGTCCCCGCGCCGGTCGTTGACGTCCAGACCGGCGAGTGCGGTGGCCAGGGACGCCGTGGGCGACGGGCCCGAGTAGAGGTAGGGCGCGGCGGCCGTCTTCAGCCGGTTCTTGAGGTCCGTGGGCAGGGCGAGGAAGGCCAGCAGCGAGGAGTACGCCTTGGAGAAACCGGCGACCAGGACGATGCGGTCGTAGGACTCGCCGGTGTGCCGGACCAGCCCGTTGCCGCGCATGCCGTACGGACAGGACTCGTCCGGACCGCGCTCGCCGATCACACCGAAGCCGTGCGCGTCGTCCACGTACAGGGTGGCGTCCCGGTCGCGGCACACGGCGGCCAGCGTGGGCAGGTCGCAGATGTTGCCGGTCATGCTGTTGACGCCGTCCAGGCAGACCAGCCGGGGCGACCCGGACGGTGCCGTCGCCAGCAGCGAGTCGAGCTCGTCGGGCCGGTCGGCGTGGAAGCGGCGCAGGTTGGCGCCCTGACTGCGGGCGACGAGGCAGCCGTCGTACACCGTCCGGTGCGCGGTCGCCTCGACGAAGACGTTCCCCTCGTCGGCGAGGACCGGGATCACCGAGGCGTGGATGAGGGTCAGTGTCGGCAGCAGCAGTGCGTCCTGGGCGCCCAGCAGTGCCGTGAGCCGTTCCTCGATCTCCGGGTACAGCCGCGGGCTGCCCAGCAGCCGCGACCAGCTCGGGTGCGTGCCCCACTCGCGTACGGCGGGCTGGATCCGGGCGGCGATCTCCGGGTCCCAGTCGAAACCGAGGTAGTTGCAGGAGGCGAAGTCGATCAGCCAGTGGTCCCGGCTGCGGATGTGCCGGCCGCGCACCTCGTCCAGGACGGCGTCGCTCATGGGACTGGTGCGCCGCAGATGGTCGAGGTCCATCCAGCGCGCCTCCCGCCTGCTGCGCAGCGGCAGGTTCCGGTGGTCGGGCGGCCGTGTCGCCACACCGGAGCCCGGCGCGAAGCGGCTCCCGTCCTTGCGCAGCACGTGCCGGCTCTGCTCCACCGTCATCGGCCGCGCGAACAGGAAGCCCTGCCCGAACCGGCACCCCATGCCCGCGAGGAGATCCCGCTGCGCGGGGTCCTCGATGCCCTCGGCGATCACCTGCAACCCGAGCGTGTCGGCGATCCGCACGATGCCCTCGACGAGTGCGACCTGCTGGGAGTCCCGGGTGATGTCGTCGATGAACGACTTGTCGATCTTCAGCACGTCGATGGGGAAGTCCCGCAGATACCGCAGTGAGGAGAACCCGGTGCCGAAGTCGTCGACCGCGATGTGCACGCCCAGATCCTTCAGGGCGTGCAGCACCGCCTGGATCTGCGCGTCGCGGCGCAGCAGCACCGTCTCGGTCAGCTCCAGCTGCAGCGACCCGGGCGCGAGCCCCGGTGTCCGCAGCGCCTGGCCGACCTGGTCCACGAACCCCGTGTCCCGGAACTGGCGGGCGGACACGTTCACACTGACGTACGGCGGTCCCTCCGGCCGCTGGAGCCGCTGCAGCCCGGCGATGTCGTGGACCGCGTTCTCCAGCACCCACGACCCCAGCCCGGTGATGTGCCCGGTCTCCTCGGCCAGCGAGATGAACTGCTCCGGCGTCACCGGCCGGTGCGGGGCGCGCGGCCAGCGGACCAGTGCCTCGAAGCCGACGACCTCACCCGCCGTGATGTCCACGACGGGCTGGTAGCGCAGCGCGAACTCCTTCCCGGCGACGGCCCGGGCGAGCCGGCTCTGCAGATCGTGCCGCTCGATCATGCGGGTGTGCAGCATGGGCTGGAAGCGGCGCCACTGCCGCTTGCCCGCCGCCTTCGCCGCGTACAGCGCGAGGTCGGCATGGCCCAGCAGCTCGTCGGCGTCCGTGCTGTCGCGCGCCGTGGCCACCCCCACACTGGCGGAGACGGTCACCGACTCCTCACCCAGCACGAACGGCCTGCTCAGGGTCTGGATCACCTGCGCGGCCAGCAGCTCGGCGTCGAGCGGCTCGCGCGCGTCCTCCATCAGCACGGCGAACTCGTCGCCGCCGAGGCGTGCCGCGGTGTCGGTGCGCCGCAGCGTCTGCGACAGCCGGGCGCCGACGTCCCGCAGCAGATGGTCGCCGGCCGAGTGCCCCAGCGTGTCGTTGACCAGCTTGAAGTCGTCCAGGTCGATGAAGAGCAGCGAGGTCAGCGAGGACTCCCGGCGGCTGCGCAGCAGGGCCCGCTCGATGCGCTCAAGGAGCAGCGTCCGGTTCGGCAGGCCGGTCAGCGAGTCGTGGAAGGCGCGCTCGGTCAGCTCGTGCTCCAGCCGCCGCTGTTCGGTGACGTCCCGCAGGGTGACGACCAGCCCGGCCACGGTGCGCTCGTCCCGGAAGTCGCTGCACCGCACCTCCACCTCGACCCGCCCCTCCGGGTGCCGCACCCACCAGTGGTCGTGGGTGGCCCGCGGCCCGATCTCGCGTACGGCCGCCAGCTGCCGGGCCGCGCGGTGCCGGTCCCGGGGATCCACGAGGTCCGGCAGCGGCTGGCCGGCCAGGTCCGTGCTGCCGAACACGGACGCGGCGGACGGGCTCACGTACCGGATCGTGTCGTCGTCCTCCAGGATCAGGATGACGTCGGAGGCGTTGCGCACGAGGGTGCGGAAGTACGCCTCGCTCTCCCGGCGGATGATCTCCTGGCGCAGCTTGACGCGTTCCTTGGCGAGGCCCGCGTGCGAGGCGAGGATCTCCAGCGAGCTCCGTGTCTCCGCGAGCCGCCTGGGCGGACCGGCGACCAGCAGCACGCCCGGGATGTCCCCGGCCGGACGGTCGGGCGGGGTCATGGGGCACACCAGGGCGGAGGTGAAGCCGCTCAGCCCGGCCGCGATGTCGGCGTCCAGCGAGTCGACGTCCACCAGCTGGGCGCGGCGCGGGGTGAGCCCGGCGGCCCGCTCGGCCGGCAGCACCAGGGTGCGGTGGCGGACGGTGGGGCCGAGCAGCCGGTCGGCGGCGGCCTCGCAGGAGCGTTCGACCTCCTCGTGGCGGACCGCCGAGACCAGTGAGGCTCCCGCCGCGCGCAGTACCAGCTCCCGTTCCACCGCCCGGCGATGGGCCACGACCATGCCGGCCAGACGCAGGATGACCAGGAAGAACAGCACAGCGGAGAAGGCGGCGATCACCGGGACGCCGTGCGGCTTCTCCTTGATGCCCTCGTGCAGCAGGATCGCCGGGGCGATGAAGGTGGCCACGGCCAGCATCAGGATCCGGTGCGGCGGTGGGAGCAGGGACTCACGCAGGGGCACGGACGCGGTCAGCTCGACCATGGCCGGGTGCAGCGCGGCCAGGCCCCACGCCGTGTAGAAGACGATCCACCCGGAGTCGACCAGGGTTCCCGTCTGCCACAAGTCGTTGAGCTGCAGGATGCCGTACGCGATGTCGAAGCAGAGCAGCGTCAGTGTGCCGACGACCAGCAGGCCCACCGACCGGTTGTGCCCGGTCACCGGGCCCGGCGTCAGCAGCCGGGCCAGCAGCGCCAGCACCAGCACATCACCGAGCGGGTAGGCGATGCTGATCACCCGCTGCTCCCAGGTCAGCCCCTCGATCTCGGTCAGCGGCTGGACCAGGAACACCCACACGGGCAGCGCGAGGCCCGCGGTGAAGATCAGCGCGTCGAGCAGACTGGGCAGGTCGTGGCCGGCCCAGCGGTAGCGCACCAGGCCGTACAGGCCGATGGCGAAGAGGGCGTAGCAGGCGAGGTAGCAGGCGTCGGCGGGGGAGGGGAACGGGTTGGAGGCGTCGAAGTAGGCCTCCATGACGTTGTAGTAGGTGTCGCCCGCGATGAAGGCGAGCAGTCCGGCCGCCAGTACCCACCAGGGCCAGCGATGGACAGGGCGGTGCAGATGGGTGCCGATCAGCATCGCGGCGACGCCCCCCAGACCGATGACGGCCCACACCGGGGCGAGCGCGGCGGGGACCGTCATGTAGACGATCGTGGCCACGGCGACCAACGCGATGTAGGCGATCATCAGCCGCTTAGCCGAACGCAAGGGCAAGCGCCTCCCCCTGTCGGAGGAGACCGGGCCGTCGACCTGGTCTGAGTCCACTTTCGATCGTAGGCACCCCGGACGATCGCTTGCATCTTGAACGGACCCTGACACCGCGGCACCCGAAACGCCTGCCCGGTCAGCCCGTTCGCCGGTGGAACCGGACGTGCAGCGCCCGGACGTCCTCCGTCAGCTCCGGCACCGGACCCTCCACCGCCACACCCGGCGCGACCTCCCGGACCGGCAGTGTCCGGACCGGTGGGGCGGGCACCCCCAACTCGGCCAGCCACCCGGCCAGTTGCTCGGAGGAGGCGACGTACACGATGCGGCCGAGGCCCACCCAGGCGTGCGCGGCCGCGCACATCGGGCAGTGCTCACCGGAGGTGTACACGGTCGCCGCCGCCCGCTCCCCGGGCGTCATGTGGGCGGCGGACCAGCGTGCCAGCTCGAATTCGGGGTGCCGGGTACGGTCGCCCGAGGCAACCCGGTTGTGGTCCTGGGCGAGCACCGCGCCGTCCGCCCCCACCAGAACCGAGCCGAAGGGCTCGTCCCCCACCTCCAGCGCCTCGGCCGCGAGCTCGACACAGCGGCGCAGGTACGGCAGTTCGGCGTCCTTCACGACCACGGAGTACCACCTCGGAGATGTCGTTGACCGGTAAAGCTGTTGCCCCCGGCTTGGGCCGGTGCTGGAGTGATGCCATGGACCATGCCTCGATACTCGCCCTGTACGACCGGGACATGCGCGAGGGAGCACAGCCGGACAGCCCGGACGCCCGGGTCGAGCAGATCGGGCGCGTGGTCCGCCAGGTCTCCTCCGCACGCGGTTGGAACGGCGTCGTGTGGTCCGACCTGGACCGGACGAACGCCGATGCGGCGATCGCCGAGCAGGTCGCCCACTTCACCGGTCTCGGTCGCGAGTTCGAGTGGAAGCTCTACGGGCACGACCTCCCGGTGGACCTCGGGCAGCGGCTCAGGGACGCCGGGTTTACGGCCCAGCCCGAGGAGACGCTGATGATCGGCGAGGTCGCCGGGCTGACCCTGGACGCCGAGCCGCCGGAGGGCATCCGCGTCCTGCCGGTGACCGACACCGAGGGCGTCGACCTCGTCGCCGAGGTGCATGAGAAGGCGTTCGGCACCGACAGCTCCCGGATGCGGCACCAGTTGCTCGCGCGCCTCGCGGCCGACCCGGACACCGTGGTCGCCGTGGTCGCGCTGGCCGGGGACACACCGGTGAGCGCGGCCCGGATGGAGCTGGTGCCGGGCACGAGGTTCGCCGGGCTGTGGGGCGGGGGCACCGTCGAGGCCTGGCGCGGTCGCGGCATCTACCGTGCCCTGGTCGCGCACCGGGCGCGCGCCGCCGTGGACCGCGGCTACCGGTACCTCCAGGTGGACGCGATGAGCGCCAGCCGCCCCATCCTGGAGCGCCTCGGCTTCGCACCGCTCACCACCACGACGCCTCATGTGTACGTGCCGTAGCGGCAGCCCACCGTGCGTGGATGTCACATTCGCGCCCGCTCGATCCGTCGCATGGTCATGACGACGAACCAGAACCACACGGATCAGAGCAGCCGGAGCGACCACAGCGAGCGGAACGGCCGGAGCCAGAGCATCCTCCTCGCGGGCGCCAGCGGTGTCCTCGGCGGGCACATCACCCACGCCCTCACCGAGGCGGGCCACAAGGTCACCGGCCTCGGCCGTGGACCGGGCAACGGTATCCGGGCCGACCTGCTTGACCGCGACGCCCTGCTGCGCGCCGTCGACGGCCACCACTTCGACACGGTGATCCACGCCGCGACCGCGCTGCGCAGGCCACCGATGCGCCACCGCGGCATGCACGCCACCGACACGCTGCGCACCGACGGAACCGTCCACCTGATCGAAGCCGCCCGAGCCACCGGCGCCCGGCGCCTCGTCGCGGAGTCGATGGTCTTCGGATACGGCTACGGCGACCACGGCGACCGGGTCATCGTCGAGGACGACCCGTTCGGGCCGCGCGGCCGCTCCCCGGAGCTGGAACGGCACATCGCGGCGATGCGGGTGAAAGAACAACTCACCTTCGAAACCCCCGGGTTGGAGGGCATCGCGCTCCGCTTCGGCCTGTTCTACGGCCCCGGCGGCACCGACGCCCTCCTGCCCATGCTGCGCAAGCGGCAACTTCCCGTCCCCGCCGACCACGGCCGGGTCCTGCCCTGGATCGAGCTCACCGACGCGGCCCGGGCGGTGGCCGCCGCCGTCGAACACGGGCGGCCCGGCGAGGCGTACAACATCGCCGACCGCGCCCCGACGGGCTTCGGCGCCCATGTCCGGTGCGTGGCCGAGGAGTTCGGGCTGCCGAAGCCGATGACCGTACCGCGGTGGCTGATGCGGCCCATGTCGTACGCGCACGCCGTGATGTCGACGACGCTGCGGGTGTCCACCTCGAAGGCGGAGCGGGAGCTGGGCTGGACACCCGCGTACCCCGCGGTCGGCGACGGCCTCGCCGCGATGCGCGCCACCGCCGGGCACAAATAAGGCCCCCAGCGTGCCCCGTACCCCGTCCGTGCGTGCGCCGCGTTGTCCCGCGTACGACGTACGACGTCAGCGGTGTGCCTTCGCCCGGTCGAGTGCGGCCACGCCCAGTGCGGCGAGGCCGATCTGGATGAGCCACTCGACCCAGTCGACGCCGTCGGTGTCGCCCACGTCGAGTCCGGCCGCGATGGCCGCGCCGAGCAGTGCGGCCACGATGCCGACGAGGATCGTCCACAGGACCCCGATGCGCTGACGGCCCGGAACCACGAGACGCCCCAGCACACCGATGATGATGCCGATCACGATGGCACTGATGATGCCCGAGATCTCCATGTCGCCCCTCTTCCTCCTGTCCCCGCACTGATGCGGGTTCCCCCTGGAGAGAGGGACAGTCCGTTCCGTTTTCAGGGGGCGGCCGGCACCGGGCCGCTCGCCACGTCGGCCGCCGCCCATCCGGTGGCACTCACCACCTCGGAGGCGATGTCGATCACCGAGCGGCCGTCGGTCACCACGCGCAGGACGTCCGCGGGTGCCCGCTCGTCCAGCAGTCGCGCCTTGCGGGCACTGCTCCTCACCTCCTGCTCCAGCTCGGAGCCGAGCTCGCGCCCGGCCAGCCGCAGTTCGGCGGTCTCGTCGGTCGCGGTGAGCAGAACCCGCACCACCCGTATTCCGTCGCCCATGGCCCGGCGGAACATGGGCGTGGCCTCGTCGAGCACGCTGACGGTGTTCACATAGACGAGTCGCCGGTAGCCGAGCTCGGCGTAATTGCCCCACACGGCGGCCAGGTTCCGCTCCGTGATGCCGGCCCGGTGCGCGTCGCCGTCCGGGGCCGGATGGACGGCGCCCATGAAGTCGCCGTCGATCACGGCGTGCGCGACCCGCACGGCCCGCAACCGAGCCGAAACCTCCCAGCCCACCGTGGTCTTGCCGACCCCGGCCCGTCCTCCGATGAGGAGTACCTCTGCGTGATCCATGCGGGCAGGGTGCCTGGGGGCAGGCGTCGTTGGCGAACGGTTTTGGCTCGTGCCGGACGTATGGGCGAGGTCGGTCAGCCGGCTTCCGGCTGGAGCTGGTCGTCGGTGCCGGGCGAGGGTGTGGTGGCCGGGTCCGTGGTCTCGTCGAATCCCGAGATCAACTGGCCGTCCGGCTTCAGTACGACCTTCAGCCCGTTGTTCTCGCCGTAGGCGGCACGGCCGTTCGCGACGAGGGTGTCGAGGCGTACGCCGTCCGCGAAGATGTCGGCCTCGTAGTGGTGGGTGGCGAGCCGGTAGACCTTCGCAGTGGTCACGCCGTCCGCCAGGGTCGGGGTGGCGACCAGGAGGCGCTTGACGACCGGCTTGGGCTGCGGCTTGGGCTTGGCCCGCTCGATCCAGGACGTGACCTTGCCGTTCGGGTGCAGGGTGACGTGCAACCCGTTGTTCTGGGCGCGAGCGGCTGCCCTGCCGTCGGTGTAAAGCGCCCCGTACTTCCGGCCCTTGACCCAGATCTCCGCCTCGTAGCGGTCCTCTCCGGTGCGGTACAGCTTCGCCCGGCTGACCTTGTCCGCGAGCTTCACCGTCTTCACGTGGACACGCTCGGCCTTGGAGTGGTGGGCCGCCTTGCCTGCCTGGCCGACCTGGCCCACGGACTTGACCGGCGCCTTGGCGGGCGTATCGGCGGCGAACGCGCCGACGGCCGAGACGCCCAGTGCGGCGGTGACGCCGGTGGCGACGAGGGCGGTGCGCAGGGTGCGGGGAGCACGCATCAGTGAGTTGTTCCTTCGATGGGGTTCGTTCCGACGCGTTCGACGCTACGGACCGTCCATGACAGGACCCCATATGTCGTGTAACAGCTATTCGGCAGATAACGGTTGTAAGGAGCAAACAGCCCAAACTGGCACCCATTGACATGCAGGCATTTGCCTGCATAACTTTGAGTGTGCGATCAGAGAGCGACCCCGCGATGGACAAGGTCTTCAAGGCGCTGGCCGACGACACGCGAAGGCGGCTCCTGGACCGGCTGCGCGAGGACAACGGGCAGACGCTCGGGGAGCTGTGCGCGCGGATCGACATGGCGCGTCAGTCGGTGACCCAGCATCTGGCCGTCCTGGAGGCCGCCAACCTGGTCAGCACGGTGCGGCGGGGGCGGGAGAAGCTGCACTACCTCAATCCGGTCCCGCTCCACGAGATCCAGGAGCGGTGGATCGACAAGTTCGAGGCCCCGCGGCTGCGCGTGCTCGGGGCAGTGAAACGACGAGCCGAGGAAGCCATGACCGACAAGCCAACATTCGTGTACGTCACCTACATCGAGAGCACACCGGAGAAGGTCTGGGACGCGCTCACCGACGCCGACCTGACCGCCGCCTACTGGGGACACAGCAACGTCTCGGACTGGAATCCGGGTTCCCGCTGGGAGCATGTCCGAACAGACGGCTCGGGCGTGGCCGACGTCGTCGGCACCGTGGTGGAGAGCGAGCGCCCGACCCGGCTGGTCACCACCTGGGCGGCGCCGGACGAGGAGGGTCAGGAGGACAAGTACTCCCGGGTCACCTTTGACATCCAGCGGCACGCCGAGATCGTCCGCCTCACCGTGACCCACGAGGACCTGCCGGACGAGAGCGCCCGCGTCGACGTGTCGTCCGGCTGGCCGGCCGTGCTGTCCAACCTCAAGTCGCTCCTGGAGACCGGCCATGTGCTGCCGCAGGAGCCGTGGCTCGTGCCGACCCGCTGAACGGGACCGCCGAGCTGAGGGCACGGAGAGGCCGGTCCGCGGGTGCGGACCGGCCCGGGTGAGTTCCTCCCCGGCCGCCGCTACGGCCCGGAGGTGCTCTTCGCCGCCGTACCGGCGCACATCAGGCCAAGGATCACGGCCAGCGCGCCGATGATGATGTTGTTCACGACGACGCCCGCGTCCGGGCTGTCCCCGACGACCCACGGCGCGATGATCATCCAGACGCCGATCGCGCAGAAGGCCCAGCTCAGGCCGTACATGCGTTCCGGAGCCCGGGTGAACCCGAGGGCCAGCAGGCCGATCGCGATCCCCACGACCAGGTTGTGGGTCACGAGCGCCGGCTGGCTCGTCGTGTAGTGGAGTATCCAGGGGGACACGGCGCAGTACAGACCGAGCAGGAACACCGGTCCGTCCAGCAGCGTCACATCACGACCCCCGAGCATGCGGGCGTAGCGATCCCGCATTTCGGATACATCCGGGTGGCTGGTTATGTCACCTCTGGTGGGCGAGACGTTGGCCATGACTCGTCTCCTTTGACTCGCAGGCCTGACCGCGTCTGGTGCGGTGTGCGGTTGGCGCCGCCTATGGTCATTCTGCGCTTATTTCTTCTTTATGTGTAGAGGTCGACGGGTTCATGACGATGTAAGCGGAGACGCTCTCCGAAAAATCCGCGCGGTGTCGGCCCGTCGGTGTCGATCCGGGGACGGGCCGTTCGTGTAGGAGGTGAGAGACCACCACGACGCCTGAGGAGGCCGTCATGAAGTACTACCTGCTCAATGTGATGCAGCCGGTCGGGGAGCCGCCCGCACCGGAGGCCCTCGGCGAGATCGAGCAGAACCTCGACGCCCTCAACCGAGAGCTGCGCGAGGCCGGCGCCTGGGTGTTCGCCGGGGGACTGCACGGCCCGGAGTCCTCCACCGTGCTGCGGCCCCGTGACGGCGACGTCCTGGTCACCGACGGGCCGTACGCCGAGGGCAAGGAGATGCTCGGCGGCATCAGCCTGATCAAGGCACCCGACCTGGACGCCGCCCTGGAGTGGGGCCGCAGGCTGGCCCTGGCCACCACCCTGCCGATCGAGGTGCGGCCGTTCATGGGCGAAGCCGAGGACCGATGACGGTCCCGGACGTCGAGGCCGTCTTCCGCGCGGAGTACGGCCGTGCGGTAGCGGTCCTCGTCCGCTTCCTCGGCGACATCGACCTTGCCGAGGAAGCGGTCCAGGACGCTTTCACCACCGCCGTACGGCGCTGGCCGGAGACCGGTGTGCCCCCGAGCCCCGCCGGCTGGATCATCACCACCGCCCGCAACCGTGCCGTCGACCGGCTGCGCCGCGAGGCCGGCCGGGACGAACGCCACGCCCAAGCGGCCCTGTTGCACGTCCCCGACGCACCGTCCGAGGAGGGCCCCGTGCGCGACGACCGGCTCCGGCTCATCTTCACCTGCTGCCACCCCGCCCTCGCCGTCCACGCCCGGGTCGCCCTGACCCTGCGCCTGCTCGGCGGGCTCACCACCGCCCAGATCGCCCGCGCCTTCCTGGTCCCCGAACCCACCATGGCCCAGCGCTTGGTGCGGGCCAAGGCGAAGATCCGCAACGCCGGGATCCCGTACCGGGTGCCCCGCGACGCCGACCTGCCGGACCGCCTCACGGGGGTGCTCGCCGTCGTCTACCTGATCTTCAACCAGGGGTACGAGGGTGAGGCGGGGCTGTGCGAGGAGGCGCTGCGCCTCGGACGCCTGTCGGCCGAGCTCATGCCGGACGAACCCGAAGTCGCCGGGCTGCTCGCGCTGATGCTCCTCGTCGAGTCGCGCCGGGACGCCCGGCTGGATGCCCATGGCGTGCTGGTGCCGTTGCCCGAGCAGAACCGCGACCGGTGGGACCGGGAGCTGATCGCCGAGGGGCAGGAACTCGTCCGGCGCTGTCTGCGCCGCAACCGGCCGGGGCCGTACCAGATCCAGGCCGCCATCCAGGCCGTGCACAGCGATGCACCGGACGCCGGGGCCACGGACTGGGCGCAGATCCTGCGGCTGTACGACCAGTTGACGGCCGTCGCCCCGAGTCCCGTCGTGGCCCTGAACCGGGCGGTCGCCGTCGCCGAGGTCGCGGGTCCACGGCAGGCCCTCGACCTCGTGGACGCCCTGGACCTGGACGGCTACCACGTCTTCCACGCCGTCCGCGCCGATCTCCTGCGCCGACTGGGCCGCGACACGGAGGCCGTGCGGGCGTACGAGGCCGCCGTAGTGCTCTCGGAGAACCCGGCGGAGCGTGCGTACCTCGAACGCCGCCGCCTAGAACTCGTCCGCGAGTGACATGTCGCCGGCGCCCCGCCCCGCGCGGACTGCGGGCGCAGTGGCGAAACTGCGCCAAGTCCCCGGAAATTCGCAGGTCAGCCGTTTGATGAAGGGGGCTCAGGTGGCGCAATGATTCAGCAACACCACCGTGCGGAAACCGTCGGTATGGTCGCCGCATGCCACCCGAACGAATCCGCGAGCACGCCACGCCGCTCGCCGCCGCCCGTCGCCGTAGGCTGCGTGCGGACCGGGCGCGGCAGCTCGCGGACCTGCTCCGGCACCTGGTCCTGACCGGGGGATTCCCCGGCGGCGCGCTGCCCCACGAGGACGTGCTCGCCGCCGACTACCAGGTCTCGCGCAACACCGTCCGGCACGCACTGGACCTGCTGCGCGCCGAGCAGCTCGTCGAGCGGCTGCCCGGGGTCGGCACCGTCGTCGTCGCCGAGAAGTACTCGCACGGCCTCGACCGGCTGATGGGACTCGCGGAAACCCTGCGAGAACACGGCCGGGTCACCAACGAGGTACGCACCATGGCACCCGTCGCCGCACCCGCACCCGTGGCCGAGCGGCTCCGTCTGCCCACCGGCACCGACGTGCTCTACATCGAGCGGCTCCGCAGACTGAACGGGCTGCCGCTCTCCCTCGACCTCACCTACCTCCCCCTGGACATCGGCGGCGAACTCATCGGCGCCGACCTGGAGAACACCGACGTATTCCGGCTGCTGGAGCAGATCACCGGGCAGCCGCTCGGGCACGCGGAGATCACCCTGGAGGCCGTCAACGCCGACGCGCACTCCGCGACCGTGCTCCAGGCGCCCCGCGGCACCGCCGTGCTGATGCTGGAGCGCCTCACCCACCTGCGCGACGGCAGGCCCGTGGACCTGGAGTTCATCCGGTTCCGCGGCGACCGGATCGCGATGAGCGGGCTGCTGCGCCGCTCGGTCTGACCAGGCGTCCGACCGGGCGTCCGACCAGGCGTCTGATCAGGCGTCATTTCACCCTCGCAGGACCTCACTGGAGACAGCCATGCCCTTGGTGCCCCAGCGGGCCGACGTGCCCGTGACCGTCGACGAGTCGAAGTGCATCGACGGCTGCACGCTCTGTGTCGACATGTGTCCGCTTGACTCCCTGGCGATCAACCCCGACAGCGGCAAGGCGTACATGCACGTCGACGAGTGCTGGTACTGCGGCCCCTGCGCCGCCCGCTGCCCCACCGGGGCCGTCACGGTCAACATGCCCTACCTGCTGCGGTGAAAGGCCCACTCCCGATGAAACGCACTACTCCTGCGGCCCTGCTCGCGATCGCCCTGGTCGGCACCCTCGCCACCGGCTGCGCCGGCGACGCCACCCACGTCACCGTCACCGTCGGCTACCAGTCCAGGACCATCAACACCGCCACCGCCGGCACCCTGCTGCGCTCCCTCGGCTACTTCGAGCGCGAACTCGCCGCTCAGGGCAGGCGGGACGGCGTCTCCTACAAGGTCGACTGGCAGGACTACGCCACGGGCGCGCCCATCACCGCGCAGATGACCGCCGGGAAGATCGACATCGGGTCGATGGGCGACTTCCCGCTGCTGATCAACGCCGCCCGCGGCAAGCAGCTGGGCCGCCCCACCCACCTCGTGTCGGTCACCGGCTACAACCTGCGGGGCGCCCTGAACACCGTGGTGACGCCGCCGCAGTCGACGCTGCGCTCGCTGAAGGACCTGAAGGGCAAGAAGGTGTCCACCAGTGTCGGCTCGGCGGCCGACGGCACCCTCGTACGGGCATTGCAACGCGCCGGCCTCGACGCGGACAAGGACATCCGCAAGCTCAACCAGCAGCCGTCGGTGGGAGCTTCGGCGCTGCAGGCGGGCAGCGCCGACGCACTCTCCCAGTTCGTGGCCTGGCCCGGCCTGCTCGTCTTCCAGGACAAGGCGAAGGCGCTGTACGACGGTGCGGAGCTCGACCTGCCCACCTTCCACGGAGTCACGGTGCGCGAGGACTTCGCCGAGAAGCGGCCCAAGGTACTCGACGCGTTCCTCACCGCACAGATCGAGGCGACGAAGTACCTGAACGAACACCCCGTACGGGCCGCCGAGAAGGTCGCCGACGCCACCGGACTGCCCCCGGAGGTCGTCTACCTCTACAACGGCAGCGGCGGCATCGCCACCTTCGACCCGGCCGTCAAGCCGCAGCTCGTCTCCGCGCTGAAGAAGGACGTGCCGGTGCTGCGGTCGGCGAAGCTCGTCGGCGACGTGGACGTGGACTCGTTCGTCGACGACGGCCCGGTCAAGCGGGTGTACGGAAAGGAATACGCCGAGCGCCTCGCCGCCGCGCCCGGGACCTCGCGCGGCGAGGTGTGGCTCAAGGGCGAGGAGAGCACCCGTCCGTTCGACTCGCCCGCCGCACTTCTGAAGTTCGTCGCCGGGCACAAGGACCGGGTCCGGGCGGCATACGTCCCGGATGCCACCACCGGCACCCGCTGGTACGCGGACAAGGCCGTCTGGGTCCAGGACGGCAAGGAGCCGAGGCCCTTCGTCACCGCCTCCGCCGCCCGCGCGTACATCCGGGCACACCCCGGCGCCCGTACCGTCTCCTACGCCACCGCACTGGAGCAGACGTCATGACCGCGCTGACCGCCCCGACGAGGAAGGCGTCGTCGGAGCCGGCACCCGCGCGGCGCACCCACCGGTCGCGGCCCGTCGTGCGCGCCCTGTCGCTGCTCGCCGCGCTCGGACTGTGGCAGGTGCTCACCACGCTGGACGTCCAACTGTGGCTGCGTTTCGACCAGTTCCCGTCCGTCACCGACGTGGCCGGGGAGTTCGGGCGGCGGCTCGGTGACGCCGCGTACCAGCAGGACGTGACCGCCAGTCTGCGCCGTATCGTCACCGGCTTTCTGCTCGCGGCGGTGCTCGGTGTCGCCGCGGGCGTGGCCGTCGGCCGTTCCCGCTGGGCGGCGGATCTGATCGGGCCGGTGCTGGAGGTGCTGCGGCCCGTCCCGGCCATCGCGCTGGTGCCCGTGGCGATCCTGCTCTTCCCCAGCAATGAACAGGGCATCGTCTTCATCACCTTCACCGCCGCGTTCTTCCCGGTGCTGGTCGCCACCCGGCACGCGGTGCGCGCGCTCGTCCCGGTGTGGGAGGAGGCGGTGCTCACCCTGGGCGGCGGACGGTGGCGGGTGCTCGCCTCCGTGGTGCTGCCCGGTGCGCTGCCGGGGATCTTCGGAGGGCTGTCGGTCGGGATCGGCGTCTCGTGGATCTGTGTGATCTCCGCGGAGATGATCTCCGGCGAGTACGGGATCGGCTATCGCACCTGGCAGGACTACACGGTCATCGACTACCCGGCCGTGTTCACCGGCATCGTCAGCATCGGCCTGCTGGGCTGGCTGACCTCCACCGTGGTGGAGCTCGTGGGGCGCCGGCTGACCCACTGGCTGCCGCGCCGTGAGGGGAGTGCCACGTCATGAGCACGGAAACGGACATCGCCACCACCGCCTCGCGCACCGACCTGCCCGCCCCCGGGGCACGGCTCGGCCTCAGCGATGCGCGGCTCGGCCGGCCGGGCGCCGCCGTGCTGCACGGGGTGGACCTCGAAGCCGCACCCGGCGAGATCCTGACCGTCGTCGGCCCGTCCGGCTGTGGGAAGTCGACCCTGCTGCGCACCCTGGCCGGGCTGCTGCCCGCGCTCGCCGGAGAGGTCGCCCAGGACGGCCGGCCGGTCACGGGGCCCGGCGCCGACCGGGCGCTGGTCTTCCAGGAGGATGCGCTGCTGCCGTGGCGCACGGCCCGCGCCAACGTCGAACTACCGTTGATCATAAGGGGGTTGGGTCAAAGCGAACGCAGGCGGCGGGCGGAGCAGTGGCTCGACCGGGTCGGGCTCGCCGGCCTGGAGCGGCAGTTGCCGCACCGGCTCTCCGGAGGGCAGCGACAACGAGTCCAGCTCGCCCGCGCGCTCGCCGGGCAACCACGCGCCGTCCTCATGGACGAGCCGTTCGGCGCCCTGGACGCCCAGACCCGGGCCGGCATGCAGCAGTTGCTGGTGGAGGTGCTGCACGGGACCGGCGCCACGGTCGTCTTCGTCACCCACGACGTGGACGAGGCCCTGTTCCTCGGCGACCGTGTCGCGCTGCTCGGATCGGGCGGCCTCACCGGGATCCGTACCGTGCCCCGGCCCCGCGACCGCGACGCCCACGACGACCCCGCGACCGTGGCACTGCGCCACGAGATCCTCGGCTCCCTCGGCCCCGCCACACCCTGACCAGCGCCCCTCGCTGTCCCCGTACATCCCCCGGCTGCTCCCGTACGTCCTGAAAGGCGCGCCCTTCCCATGACCCCCGCGACCCCGACGCAGATCCCCACCCTCGACTCGGCCGAGGAGCTCAGCTGCGACGTCCTGGTGATCGGCGGCGGCACCGCCGGCACCATGGCTGCGCTGACCGCCGCCGGGCGCGGCGCCTCCGTGCTGCTGCTGGAGAAGGCGCACGTACGGCACTCCGGAGCACTGGCCATGGGCATGGACGGCGTCAACAACGCCGTGATCCCCGGCCGCGCCGAACCGGACGACTACGTCGCCGAGATCACCCGCGCCAACGACGGCATCGTCGACCAGTCGACGGTCCGTCGGACGGCCACCCGGGGCTTCGACATGGTGCGGCGCCTGGAGTCGTACGGGGTGAAGTTCGAGAAGGACGAGCACGGCGAGTACGCGGTCCGCCAGGTGCACCGCTCCGGCTCGTACGTGCTGCCCATGCCGGAGGGAAAGGACGTCAAGAAGGTCCTCTACCGGCAGTTGCGCAGGCGGGAGAACCGTGAGCGGATCCGGATCGAGAACCGGCTGATGCCGGTGCGGGTCCTGACCGCCGACGGCAGGGCGGTCGGCGCCGCCGCCTTGCACACCCGCACCGGTGCCTTCGTGACCGTGCGCGCGGGCGCCGTGATCCTCGCGACCGGTGCCTGCGGACGCCTCGGACTGCCGGCGAGCGGCTATCTGTACGGCACGTACGAGAACCCGACCAACGCGGGCGACGGCTACGCGATGGCGTACCACGCGGGGGCCGAGCTCACCGGCATCGAGTGCTTCCAGATCAACCCGCTCATCAAGGACTACAACGGCCCGGCCTGCGCCTATGTCGCCAACCCGTTCGGCGGCTACCAGGTCAACCGGCACGGGCAGCGGTTCGTGGATTCGGACTACTGGTCCGGGCAGATGATGGCGGAGTTCGCCGCCGAGGTCGCCTCCGACCGCGGCCCGGTCTACCTCAAGCTCAGCCATCTGCCCGAGGAGTCGGTCGCGGCCCTGGAGTCGATCCTGCACTCCACCGAGCGCCCCACCCGCGGCACTTTCCACGCCGGACGCGGACACGACTACCGCACCCATGACGTGGAGATGCACATCTCCGAGATCGGTCTGTGCGGCGGCCACTCCGCCTCGGGGGTACGGGTCGACGACCATGCCCGGACGACCGTGCCGCGTCTGTACGCGGCCGGCGACCTGGCCTGCGTACCGCACAACTACATGATCGGCGCGTTCGTCTTCGGTGACCTCGCGGGCGAGGACGCGGCCCAGTACACCGCGTACGAGGGCGAGTTGCCGGTCGACCAGCTGGCCGAAGCGCACGAGCTGATCTACCGGCCGCTGCGCAACCCCGACGGCCCCGCCCAGCCCCAGGTCGAGTACAAGCTGCGGCGCTTCGTCAACGACTACGTCGCCCCGCCCAAGAGCGGCGCCCGGCTCTCTCTGGCGCTGGAGCACTTCGAGCGGATGCGGGACGAGATCGCCGGCATGGGAGCGCGTACACCGCACGAACTGATGCGCTGCGCGGAGGTGTCGTTCATCCGCGACTGCGCGGAGATGGCGGCCCGGTCGTCCCTCGCCCGCACCGAGTCCCGCTGGGGCCTCTACCACGAGCGCCTCGACCACCCCCGACGGGACGACACGGCCTGGCTGCACCACCTCGACCTGCACAAGGGCCCGAACGGCGCCATGGAGTTCACGGCCCGCCCGGTCGATCCGTACCTCGTTCCGGTGCCCGAGTTCACCCCCACCGGCGGCCCGTCCCGCCACCTGGGCGAGGTGCGTCCGCTGCCGACGGCGACGGCGGGACGCGCGGAGGCACCCCCGGCCGCGCCCACGGGAGAGTCGGACGACGCCATCCCACCTACTGGCACGACGCACGAAACGTCCGCATCCTCCCAGGTACGGCTTCTCGAAATCGTCGCGCTGACGGATGAGACACCCGATCTCCCAACCCTGGAGCCCTACCTGAAGGACCCGGACCCCGCTGTACGACTCGCCGCCGTCGCCGCGCTGACCGAGACGGCCCCACCCGGGGCTGGCCCCGCGCTGGCCCGTGCCCTGCGCGACGGCGACGGGCGCGTGCGGGCGTCGGCCGCCGCCTCGCTGCGCGAGCTGGCCGAAGTCCTGCCCTCCGAGCCGGAGTTGCGCGACCCCCTGGTGTCAGCGCTGACCGCGGCGGACCCCACGGCCCGCGCCGCCGCCCTGGACGTGCTGCGCGCCCTGCGCCTCGGGGACGCCGCCCTGTTCGCCGGGCACCTGGCCGACCCGGACATCGACGTACGCCTGGCCGCCGTGCGCGCCCTGGTCTCGGTGGACGCGGCCGAGGCGCTGTCGCAGGCGGTGGGCGACACGGCGCGCGAGGTTCGGGTCGCCGTGGCACGGGGATTCGCCGCCCTGGACCCGCATCGGACCGCGCCCGCGGACGACGACGGCACACCGGGCACCCTGCACCACCTGATCCACGATCCCGACGCCCTCGTGCGCGCCGCCGCACTGGAGACCCTGGGCGCCCTCGGCGTCCCCGACGCACTCCTCACCACCGTGACGGCGGCGCTCACCGACCCTGCCTGGCAGGTCCGCGCGGGCGCGGCCACCGCCCTCGGCGGAGCGGCACCGGGCCGCGGCGTGCCCGCCCTCGCCGAGTTGCTGCGCGACTCGGACGCCGACGTGCGCAAGGCCGCCGTACTCGGTCTGTCGCGCCACGCCGACCACGAGGACGCCCGCACGGCACTGTCCACCGCGGTCGACGACCCCGACGCCGACGTCCGCGCCTACGCGGGCCGAGGGGTGCGCTGACCCGGGAGATCCGGCGCCTCACCAACTCACTCAGCCAGCTCTCTCAGTCAACTTTCTCGGCCAACTCTCTCGGCCAACTTTCGAGTTGATTGGTCCGGACCATTGACTGGTACAGACCAATACGGTTGAGTGTGTCTCCACACCCCCCACCACGGCCGCCCCACGCCGTGGCCGACCCCGTCGGCGCGTGCGCACAAGGCGCTGCTTCGCCCTGCCCATGTCCGGGTGCGGCCGTGCTCCGCAAAGGAGTTGATCCTGTGTCGAGGCGCCGCATAGCCGCAGTCCTGTCCGCACTCGCCCTGGGCAGCGCCGCCCTGGTGATCCAGCCCCCGAGCGCGTCCGCCGCCGGTTTCGTCGTGAGCGAGTCGCAGTTCAACCAGATGTTCCCGAACCGGAACCCCTTCTACACGTACAGCGGTCTCACCGCCGCCCTCAGCGCCTACCCCGGCTTCGCCAACACCGGCAGCGACACGGTGAAGAAGCAGGAGGCAGCCGCGTTCCTCGCCAACGTCAACCACGAGACCGGCGGCCTGGTCCACATCGTCGAGCAGAACCAGGCCAACTACCCCCACTACTGCGACCGCAGCCAGCCCTACGGCTGCCCCGCGGGCCAGGACGCCTACTACGGACGCGGCCCCATCCAGCTCAGCTGGAACTTCAACTACAAGGCCGCGGGCGACGCCCTCGGCATCGACCTGCTCAACAATCCCTGGCGGGTGCAGAACGAGGCGGCCGTCGCCTGGAAGACCGGTCTGTGGTACTGGAACACCCAGAGCGGCCCCGGCACCATGACCCCGCACAACGCCATGGTCAACCAAGCCGGCTTCGGCCAGACCATCCGCTCCATCAACGGCTCCCTGGAGTGCGACGGCAAGAATCCGGCCCAGGTGCAGAGCCGCGTCGACGCCTACCAGCGCTTCACCCAGATCCTCGGCGTCTCCCCGGGCGGCAACCTCTACTGCTGACGCCCACCGGTGCCCGAGGCGTGTGCGAGACTCCGCCGATGACCTCCGAAACGATCACCGCACACGCCTCGGGCACCTGGAAACTCGGCGATCTGCCCGTCAACCGCGTCGGCTTCGGCGCGATGCGGCTGACGGGCAGCGCCGCCTTCCACCATGGGGCGCCGAGCGACCGCAATCGCTCCATCGCCGTACTGCGCAAGGCGATCGAGCTCGGCGTCAACCACATCGACACCGCCGCCTTCTACTTCTCCGCCCTCCGCTCCGCCAACGAACTGATCAACACCGCGCTGGCACCGTGCCCGGACGGCCTCGTCATCGCCACCAAGGTGGGCCCCCACCGCGACTACCAGGGCGACTGGGCCACCTCGGCCCGCCCCGACCAACTGCGCGGCCATGTCGAGGAGAACCTGCGCCAGCTCGGCCGCGACCACCTGGACGTCGTCTACCTGCGCCGTATGCGACAGGACTCCATCGCCGAGCACTTCGGCGCGCTGGCCGAGCTGCGGGAGGCGGGGCTCGTCCGGCACCTCGGCATCTCAGCCGTGGAGCCACGGCACCTCGCCGAGGCACGGGCCATCGCGCCCGTGGTGTGCGTGCAGAACCGGTACGCGCTCGACCGGCCCGACCCCGAGGCCGACGAACTCCTGCGCCTGTGCGGCGAACAAGGCATCGCCTTCGTGCCGTTCTACGCCGTCGCCGGGGAGGTGGGGGAGCAGGGCGCGACCGCCGCCCACGACGAGGAGGTCCTCGCCGTCGCCCGGGCGCACGGCGTCAGCGCCGCCCAGGTGCGCATCGCCTGGACCCTGCACCAGGGCCCGCACGTCCTCGCCATCCCCGGCACCGGCAACCCCGACCACCTGGCCGAGAATGTGACCGCGGGCGCCCTCCGCCTCACCGCCGACGAACTGGCCCGGCTCAACACGGCACGCGAGCAAGCCGGTTGAGCCGGACCGACGCCGTCCCTCAGCCCGCGTACCCGGTCACGGGGTAGTGGTCGGAGAGGTTCGTGTACGTGTAGTCCGTGCCCCAGCTCGTGACGGTCCAGGCCGCGCTCTGCTCCTTGACGACCTCGTTCTTCCAGACCGCGGGACGGGCGTGACCCGCGCGGTGCAGGACGTAGTCCAGGTCCTCGCGCGGGTCGTCGGGGTAGCGGTCGTGGGCTATGGAGTTGTCCTGCGTGTCGAAGGAGTACGGATGCCCGGTCCGCCCGTCGGCGCCCACCAGCCCGCCGTCGGCGAGCATCGAGGCGTACTCGGACGTGCGCGAGTCGACGTTCATGTCACCGGCGACCAGCACCTGCTCGCCCGCCGGGATGTTCTTCGCGTCCAGGAACGCGTCGATCGCCTTGAACTGCCTGCTGCGCATCGCGGCCGCCTCACCGGCTGCACAGCCCGGGTCGGTCGACTGGGCGTGCGTGCCGACGACGTGCACCTTGGTGCCGTTCACGTTCAGCACGACGTACGCGAAGCCCTTGTTGGACCACCAGTCCGCCCCGCACGCGTCCTTGTAGACCCACTGCTCCTTGCGCAGGATCGGCCATTTGCTGAGGATCGTGACCCCGCCGTCCTCGGGCGTAGTCGCCGAGTACGAGCCGCCGGTCGCGTCCCAGCCGCTCCTGGAACGCCCCACCACCGGCGTCTGGTGCGGGTACTGGCCGGTGAGGGAGCTCTTCAGCGCGTCCGAGGCGGAGTTGTCGAAGGCCTCCTGGAGGACGACGACGTCGTTGCCCTGCACGAACGGCGCCTTGGCGATCTCGGCGGCCCGGTGGTCCTGGCCCCAGTTCGGGTAGAGGCTACGGCTGAACAGGAACACGTTGTAGGTCAGCACCTTGATCGGCGGTGTCTGCTCGGCGGCCGACGCGGTGGGCGTCGCGCCCACCAGACCTGCGGTGGCGAGCGAGAGCGCGAGCACGGCCGAGCCCTGTGCACGGCGATGTGCGAAGAGCGTCACTGGATCTCCCTGTGGGTGAAGGGGGTTGAGTGGCGCCGCACATCAAACCATCAGGGATTACTCTCAGGTAACCGTCGTGCGGGAATTGGATGGCGGGGGGGACGTACGCCATGCAAGTTGTTCAGACAAGCCACATTCCGTTTCGCATCAGATGCCGTCCCGGTAGTTCGCGCACCTCGTGCCACGCCTGCACCGCCTGCGGACGCACCCGGTAGTAGGCGTACGTCGCCGAGTCGCCGCGCGGATCCCAGCCCGTCTTCGCGTGGAACGCCTCGGCCGCGGCGGCCGGCGCCTCGTCGACGCCGTGGACCTCCACCTCGCCGTCGATGAGGACGACGTCCCGCGTGTCCCCGAATGCCAGCCGGGTCCGGCGCCCGGTCCGGAGGTTGCGGCCCGTGGGGTTGCCGGGGCGGGTGGCCAGCCAGAGCGCCTCGCCGTCCCAGACGAACCAGAGCGCGACCAGGCACGGCACCCCGTCCGCGTCCGCCGAGGCCACCCAGATGTCCATCTCCCGTTCCAGCCGGTCCAGCACGTCCTGCCTGCGGCGTTCGGGGCTGCGCGGCGGCTCCATGATCGTCATGCCCGGAACGCTAGTCGTCGGTCGACTGTCGCACCTCGGACGCCGGACCTGTCCCACCTCGGACGCAAGGTCCGTCACGCCTCCGGCCGCAGACGTAGGACCGCGGTCCCGGTCATGACTGGCGTCGCCGAAGTTTTACGTATAACCTCTCCCGTCAACCGACTGCCCCGGAAGGCCCCGATGAGACGCATCGCCCTGGTCACCCTCGTCGTCGACGACTACGACGAGGCGATCCGCTTCTACACCGAAGCCCTCGGCTTCCGGCTCGTCGAGGACGCCCCGCGCCCGGACGGCTCCCGCTGGGTCGTCGTCCAGCCCGGCGATGAGGGCACCGGGCTGGTGCTGGCCCGGGCCAAGGGCGACGACCAGCGTGCCCGGGTCGGCGACCAGACCGGCGGGCGGGTCGGGTTCTTCCTGCACACCGACGACTTCGCCCGCGATCACGCCCGGATGCTTGCCGCCGGCGTGACCTTCCTGGAGGAGCCCCGGCATGAGCCGTACGGCTCGGTCGCCGTCTTCCAGGACCTGTACGGCAACCGCTGGGACCTGCTCCAGCCCGCCGGCTGACCCTCCTCTCTGTCGCTCCGAACCCCGCTCAAGGCTCAAGGAAAGACCCGCCATGACTGCTACGCGCGTAGACGCCGATGTGATCCGCCGCCTCCCCAAGGCCGTCCTGCACGACCACCTCGACGGCGGCCTGCGCCCCGCCACCGTGGTGGAGCTCGCGGCAGAGGTGGGCCACACCCTGCCCACCACCGACCCGGACGAGCTCGCCGCCTGGTACTTCGAGGCCGCGAACTCCGGCGACCTGGTCCGCTACATAGCCACCTTCGAGCACACCCTCGCCGTGATGCAGAGCCGCGAGGGCCTGCTGCGCACGGCCGAGGAGTACGTCCTCGACCTGGCCGCCGACGGTGTCGTCTACGGCGAGGTGCGCTACGCCCCCGAGCTGAACACCAACGGCGGGTTGAGCCTCGCCGAGGTCGTCGAGACCGTCCAGGAGGGGCTCGCGGCGGGCATGGCCAAGGCCGCTGCCGCCGGTACCCCGGTGCGGGTCGGCACGCTGCTGTGCGGCATGCGGATGTTCGACCGGGTGCGCGAGGCGGCCGACCTGGCCGTCGCCTTCCGGGACGCCGGTGTCGTCGGCTTCGACATCGCCGGTGCCGAGGCCGGCTTCCCCGCCGCCGACCACCTGGCCGCCTTCGAGCACCTGCGCCGCGAGAGCGTGCCGTTCACCATCCACGCCGGTGAAGCCGACGGCCTGTCCAGCATCCACCAGGCCCTGCAGATCTGCGGCGCCCAGCGCCTCGGGCACGGCGTCCGCATCACCGACGACATCCCCGACCTCGCGGCCGGCAAGCTCGGCCGCCTCGCGGGCTGGGTACGCGACCGTCGTATCGCGCTGGAGATGTGCCCGACCTCCAACCTCCAGACCGGCGCCGCCACCTCCATCGCCGAGCACCCGATCACCGCGCTGAAGGACCTCGGCTTCCGCGTCACCCTCAACACCGACAACCGTCTGGTGTCCGGCACGACGATGACGCGAGAGATGTCGCTGCTGGTCGAGCAGGCCGACTGGAGCGTCGAGGACCTGCGCACGGTCACGGTGAACGCCGTGAAGAGCGCGTTCATCCCGTTCGACGAGCGCAAGGCCCTCATCGAGGACGTCGTCCTGCCGGGCTACGCGCTCTGAAGCAGCCCGCGCACATAGGCGGCCTGTCCGACGTGCTGCAGATCGTCGGACAGGACGCTGACCAGCCGTACGCCCAGGGTGACCGGCGGATCCCAGCGCTCGTCCACGATGCGCTCCAGATCCTTGGCGGCCACTTCCCGCAGGGCTCCCAGGGTCTGGGCGTGCACGGCGTCGTAGTAGCCGGTGAGCAGGTTACCGGAGTCGACGCGCACCTTGGCCACCTTGGCGGGGGTGTGTCCGTAGCCGGTGTCGTGGCGCGGCAGGTCCAGGCCGAAGGTCTTCTGGAAGTCCTGGGTCAGCCAGACCTGGTCGAGGCCGAAGGCGTCGGCGATGTGGTCGTCCTGGACCCGGGTCAGATGCCAGATCAGCCAGGCGATGGAGTTGGCGTCGGGTGAGGGGCGGGCGTGCAGGGCCTCGGGGTCGAGACCCTGCACGGCTGCGTGGACTTCTTCCTGGATTCGGTCGTATCCGTCGATGAGGATGTCCTTGGCATGCATGGCTCCACCATCGCGCACCCGTCCGTCATGCGCCTTCCGATTCGAGGAGCCCCATCAGCGCCCGGGCCGCCGGGCTCGTCGCCTGCGCGGGCGGCAGCAGGGCGACCGTCTCGTAGACGCTCTCGCCGCCGGCCTTCACCGGCAGCGCGGTCAGTGACGGCCGCTTGTGCCGGAAGTGGCGCGGTACGACGGCGACACCGAGGTTCTCGTCCACCAGGTCCAGCAGGCTGTGCACGTCGTTGACCTCCAGAGCGACGCTGCGCCGTACGCCCGCCGAGGCGAACACCGCGTCGGTGGTGCGGCGCGGCCCCCAGTCCGGGTGGAAGTCGACGAAGACCTCCCCGCCCAGCTCCTCAGGAGTGACCGCCGCCCCGGCGGCCGCGAGCCGGTGGCTCGGATGGCACAGGACGGTCATCGGCTCGCCGGTCAGCGGTACGACCCGCAGCTGGTCGGTGTCCTCCTGCGCGGCCCGTACGGCGAAGGCCATGTCGAGGCGGCCGGCCGCGACCTCCTCCGCGAGCGCGCCCGAGCCCGCCTGCCGCAGACAGATCTCCACGTCCGGATGGGCCCGCCGGAACGCCGCGAGCAGCCCCGCCACATGCACCCCGGCGATGCACTGCTCGGACCCGAGCGCCAGCATCCCGCGCAGCACGCCCTGCACCGCGGCCACCGCCTCATGGGCTGCCCGCACCTGCGCCAGGATCCGCTCCGCCTCGCACAGCAGGGCACGCCCGGCCGGGGTGAGGGTCACCCGGCGGGTCGTGCGCACGAACAGCGGCGTCTGCAACTCCCGCTCCAGCGCCCGGATCGAGGCCGACAGCCCCGACTGGGACACCATCAGGCGCTCGGCCGCCCGGGTGAAATGCTGGTCCTCGGCGACCGCCACGAAGTGCTGGAGATGGCGCAGTTCCATGATTGAGCAGCGTAGCCGCTCAATCCCATCTGATTTACCTGTTGGACCACTGCCCGCAGGTCACGAAAGAGTGGATACCGAACGGAATTCGGCTCCACGGAGCCGTCCCTCGTGTGCCAACCCCTCTGGAGTCGCGTTGTACACCGCACACCCCGACCGCTACGCGGACATGCCCTACCGGCGCACCGGACGCAGCGGCCTCAAGCTCCCGGCGCTGTCCCTCGGACTGTGGCACAACTTCGGCCCGGACCGCCCGGTCGAGACCCAGCGGGCCATCCTGCGCCGCGCCTTCGACCTCGGCGTCACCCACTTCGACCTGGCCAACAACTACGGCCCGCCGCCCGGCGCCGCCGAGTCGGCGTTCGGCGAGGCACTGAAGGCGGACTTCGCGCCGTACCGCGACGAGCTGATCATCTCCACCAAGGCCGGCTATCACATGTGGCCCGGCCCGTACGGCGAGTGGGGCTCGCGCAAGTACCTGCTGTCCTCGCTGGACCAGAGCCTGAAGCGGATGGGCCTGGACTACGTCGACATCTTCTACTCGCACCGCCCCGACCCGGACACTCCCCTGGAGGAGACGATGGGCGCCCTGCACTCGGCGGTGCAGCAGGGCAAGGCGCTGTACGTCGGCGTCTCCAACTACTCGCCCGAGCAGACCCGTGAGGCCGCCCGCATCCTGCGCGAGCTGGGCACCCCCCTCCTCATCCACCAGCCGCGCTACTCGATGCTGGCCCGCGGCCCGGAGGAGTCGGGTCTGCTGGACACGCTGGACGAGCTCCAGGTCGGCTCCATCGTGTTCTCCCCGCTGGAGCAGGGCGTGCTGACCGCCCGCTACCTCGATGGCATCCCGGAGGACTCGCGGGCTGCGAGCGACAGCCCGTTCCTGAACTCGGACCGGCTCACCGAGGACCTCGTGGCCCAGCTGCGCGCCCTCGATGACATCGCCAAGTCCCGCGGCCAGAGCCTGGCCCAGATGGCGCTGGCCTGGGTGCTGCGCGGCGGCCGGGTGACCTCGGCGCTGGTCGGCGCGAGCAGCACACGTCAGATCGAGGACAGCGTCGCCGCGGCCGGCAACCTCGACTTCGACGCCGAGGAACTGGCCCGGATCGACGCGGTGGTCAAGAGCTGAGCGCTGTGGTGATCAGGGGCTGAGTCGTTCCGTCAGGCGCCTGCGGCCGGACGGCACAGGGCCGGCCGCCCTTGCTCGGGCTCTTGCGCGGCGCGGCGGTGAACTCCGCGTCCACTTTCCGCCTGGTTTGTCATGGCGTCCCTCCGCTGCGGCGGTCTCCGTGGCCTTCACTGGTCGAGACCGCCGCAAGTCCTGAAAGCTCATCGTTCACCTCACCCGTCGGCGGGCACCCGGTCCAGGAATCCGAGCACGGACACGATCCGCCCCTCGGCGTCCAGCGTGATCACATCGGACCCGGCGACGGGCGCCGAACCGTCGGCCTCGTTCACCAGCTCCCAGGAGAAGCGCGCCGTGTCGTGGTGGCCCTCCATGGAGCCGGTGAGACGGAAGGCGAAGCCCGGGAACTGCGCCTGTGCGGCCGCGACGACGGCCGCGATCCCCTCCTGCCCGCGGACGTCGGCCAGGGGGTCGGTGTAGCTGCCGAGCGGGGTCCAGGCGGTGGCGACGGCCCGGGCCAACTCTGCGGGTTCGCGGGCGTTCCAGGCCTCGAAGTAGCGGTCGACGGCGGTCTCGTAGCGGTCGATGCCGGTGTCGTGGCGGTCGGTGGACGCGGGCATGGTCGATCAGCCTCCAACGAGGTCGTCATTACTGGTAGGACCCGGGTCCCGGTCGGGGGGAGCCGGTACCGCAACGATGCCCGCGCGTGTCGGGAAGCTCGATTACCTCGGAGGTAAGGAAGGCGGGTTTGACGTGTACCCGCCGTATTTCAGCCAACACCGGCTGTGAATATGCCAGGAGACTGGCCGGAAAGTCGTGGTGACAGTGTTTCAGTAGTGAACATACTCACTACGAGGGTGCCTCACATGGGGCGACGGCTCCCTTACACACCGCTCACGAGCCGCACCGAAAGCGAGGCCCGCCGACAGGCGAACACGGCAACACGGGGGAGGCTACGTGCACGACGAGTTCCTTTGCCATGTCACCGCATACGGAGTCTGCGGAGGCCGGCGCATCGGTGTACCCCTGGGCACGTACCGCGCACCCACGCTGGCCCTGGCCCTGTGGTGGTTACGCGACCGGGCCTCCTGGATCGCCGAGCGATTAGACCCGCACCCCGACGCCGAGCACATCCCCCCGAGCGCACTCGTCCCGGTCGCCGCCACCGTGCCCGACGTACCGGCCGTACTGCGCACCTGGTGCGCCGACACCGACCGGCAGGAGCTGGTCGCCGACGAGTTGGCGGCCGGGCACCTGGTCCGGATCGCCGTGAGCGACGACACCACCGAGTACGAACTGCTCGCCGAGTCGGTGGACGCCCTGCGTATGCAGCGCACCATCCCGGCCCTGTTCATGCCCGTCGGCTGAGCCCCGTCGAGGAAGATCCCCGCCCCGGACGCAGGCAGGCGTATATGCGGGCAGATCGATAGAATCCTGGCATGGCGGAGCGACCGGCCGCACCGACAGCCCCCGTACTGGTCCTGGAGACCGAGTCGGGCGCCACCGTGATGACCCCGGGCCGTGACTACCACGTCGGACGCGACCCGCTCTGCGACATCGTCATCGACGACTCCCGCGTCTCCTGGCACCACGCGGTTCTGCGGCCCGAGGCCGACCACTGGACCCTCGCGGACGAGAACAGCACGAACGGCACCTACACCGAGGGCCACCGCGTCCAGGAGTGGGACGTCGGCCCCGGCACCGTCATCCGCTTCGGCAACCCCTCCGACGGACCGCGCGCCGTGCTGCTCGACCGCCGCCCCGCCCCGGCCGTCGGGGCGGAACGCCCCTCGGCGGTCTCCGTCGTGTCGAGGCCCGGTCTCACCGGCACCTTCCGGCAGCCCACCACCGTCCGGCCGCTGCCCACCCGCACCGTCCGCATCGGCCGCGCCGCCGACAACGACCTGGTCATCAACGACCTGATCGTCTCCCGCCACCACGCCGAACTGCGCGCCCTGCCCGACGGCACCTACGAGATCGCCGACCTGGGCAGCCACAACGGCACCTACCTCAACGGCAGTCCGGTCACCGGCGCCCCGATCGGCCCCGGCGACGTCGTCGGCATCGGCCACTCCGCGTTCTGCCTGGTCGAGGACCAGTTGCAGGAGTACGTCGACACCGGCGAGATCTCCCTGGAGGTGCAGGACCTCGCGGTCGCCGTCGACCACGGCCGCAAGATCCTCCTCGACAACGTCTCCTTCCCGGTGGGGGAGAAGTGCCTGCTCGCCGTCGTCGGCCCGAGCGGCGCCGGAAAGTCCACCCTGCTCAACGCCCTGACCGGACAGCGCCCCGCCGACCACGGCACCGTGCTCTACGACGGCCGCGACCTCTACCGCGACTACGCCGAGCTGCGCCAGCGCATCGGCCTCGTCCCGCAGGACGACATCCTGCACGCACAACTCACCGTCCGCGGCGCCCTGTCCTACGCCGCCGAACTGCGCTTCCCCCAGGACACCGCCAAGGCCGAGCGCCGGGCCCGGGTCGACGAGGTGATCCGCGAGCTGGGCCTGGAGCAGCGCGCCGGGCAGCCCGTGCACAGTCTGTCGGGCGGGCAGCGCAAGCGGGTGAGCGTCGCCATGGAGCTGCTGACGAAGCCGTCGCTGCTGTTCCTCGACGAGCCGACGTCCGGGCTCGACCCCGGCATGGACCGCTCGGTGATGAACACGCTGCGCGGCCTCGCCGACGACGGCCGCACCGTCATCGTCGTCACCCACAGCGTCCTCAGCCTCGACGTCTGCGACCGGCTCCTCGTGCTCGCCCCCGGCGGCCGGATCGCCTACTACGGCCCGCCCGACGAGGCCCTGCTCTTCTTCGGCTTCGCGCACTGGCCGGAGGCCTTCGAGGCCTTCGAACGCGACCAGGAACGCGACTGGGCCGGCGACTACCGCGTCTCGCTCTTCCACCGGCAGTACATCGCCGACGCGACCGGACAGCCCCGGCTGCCCCGCACCGGCCCGGTCGTCATCACCCGGCCGCCCAGACCGCGCAGCCGCGGCGCCCAGCTCGGCACGCTGATCCGCCGCTACACCAGCGCGCTCGGCGCTGACCGCACCTTCCTCGCCATCATGATCGCCCTGCCCTTCGTGATGGGCGCGATGGCCCGCGCCCTGGCGGGCAGCAAGCTGACCCAGGAGACGGCGATGAACGCGCTGCTCATCCTGTGCGTCGGCGGCGTCCTCACCGGAGCGGCGAACGCCGTGCGCGAACTCGTCAAGGAACGGGTGATCTACCAGCGGGAACGCGCCGTCGGCCTGTCCAGATCGGCGTATCTGATGTCCAAGGTGGTGGTCCTCGGCACGATCACCGTGCTCCAGGCCGTCGTACTGACCTTGGTCGCCCTGCTCGGCGTCGACCTCAACGCCCCCGGCGGCGAAGGCGTGCTGATGCCGCCCCTGGTCGAGATCACCGTCGCCGTCGCCCTGCTGGCCTTCACGGCGATGATGCTCGGCCTGGTCGTCTCCGCGCTGGTGCGCAAGGAGGAGGTGACGATGCCGCTGCTGGTGCTGCTCGCCATCGTCCAGGTCGTGTTCTGCGGCGCCCTGCTGAAGCTGGACGGCGTCCCCGGCCTGGAGCAGCTGTCCTGGCTGGTGCCCTCGCGCTGGGCACTCGGCGCGATGGCCGGCACCGTCGACCTGGCCCGGATCGTGCCCGGCGACCTGACCGGCGACCCGCTGTTCGAGCACTCGGCCGGCGTGTGGCTGTTCAACATCGCCATGCTCGTCGTGCTCTCCGCGGCCTTCGGCTACCTCGTCTCCCGGCTGCTGCGCCGCCGCGAACCCGTCGTGATGCGGAAGTAGGGGCACGCCATGACCTCCCCCGGCTTCCGGCCCACCCACGTCGTCCCCCAGCACGGGATGCCCGCCTGGGAGACCCCCGACCCCGCCCGGCCCACCGTGCCCCTCGACGCGTTTCTGCCGGTCCAGCTCGTCGAACGGCGCGGCGACTGGGGACGCATCCTGTGCGCCAACGGCTGGTCGGCCTGGGTCGACGGCCGTTTCCTGGTCGCCGTACCCCAGGACCCGCCCACCGCCGACGGCGGCCCACCCGCCCGCACCGCCGACCCGCGCCCGCTGCTCGCCCGCACCGAACGGGTGCTGGCCGGCTACCGTTCCGCGGTCGAGGACCTCGCGGCCGGCGGACTGGACGGCGAGACCTTCCGGGTCCGCACATCGGGCCTGCGGATCGGGGTCGTCGTCGACGGCGAGTCCATGTGGCTGTACGACACCGAGCACGGGCGGTGGACGTATGCGGACGGCGCACGGCTGAGCACCTACGCCACGGACGACGGACCCCGCGCCACCGAGGACCCCGGCCACGCCCCGACCCAGGTCGTGACCCCCGATGGCCCGTGACACGAGCCTGTTCTCCGGCCGGCCCTCCGAGCTGATCGGCCGGCAGGTCGCGGGCTACCGCATCGAGCGCGAGGTCGGCCGGGGAGGCATGGCCGTGGTTTACCGCGCCCGGGACCTGCGCCTGGAGCGCACCGTCGCGCTCAAGCTCCTCGCCCCCGAACTCGCCCGCAACGACACCTTCCGCCGCCGCTTCACCCACGAGTCCCGCACGGCCGCCGCGATCGACCACCCGCACATCGTGCCCGTCTACGAAGCGGGCGAGACGGACGGCGTCCTGTACATCGCCATGCGCTACGTCGACGGCAGCGACCTGCGCCATCTCCTCGACCGCGAGGGCCCGTTGACGCCTCCGACGGCCCTGCGCATCGCCGCACAGGTCGCCTCCGCGCTCGACGCGGCGCACGAGCACGGACTGGTCCACCGGGACGTGAAACCCGGCAACATCCTCGTCGCCCGCGGCACCGACAGCGACCACCCCGAGCACGTCTACCTCACCGACTTCGGCCTGACGAAGAAGTCGCTGTCCCTGACCGGGTTCACGACCGTCGGCCAGTTCGTCGGCACGCTCGACTACGTGGCCCCCGAGCAGATCTCCGGCCGGCCGGTCGACGCGCGCTGCGATGTGTACGGGTTCGCCTGCGTGCTCTACGAGTGCCTCGCGGGCCACCCGCCGTTCCGCCGCGACGACGACATGGCCCTGCTGTGGGCCCACCAGTACGACGAGCCACCGCCGCTGACCGAGGCCCGCCCGGACCTTGCCGCGCGGGTCGACGCCGTGTTCGCCAGTGCCCTCGCCAAGAGCCCCGACGACCGCCACGACTCCTGCCTCGCGCTGGTCGCCGACCTGCGGGCGGCTGTGGCCGGTGGCGCGGGCGCCGGGCACGCGGCGACGGAGGTCGACCTCAAGGCCGTAGGGCTGCGGAAGGGATCGGCGGATGACGGGGCGCCGAAGAAGTCAGGCGCAGCGGGACGACCGGAGACGTCCGCCACCGACACGCCGAAACCCCCGCCCCACTGGGCCGAGCCGGTCTTCCGGCGTCGGTGAACGCATGCCGGCCCGCTCATCCCCGCGGGGGTGCCACCACCTCACCCCTGTGCCGTACCCGCCGCGCCGGCAGCCCGCCGAGGAACCCGGCGACCAGCCCCCACAGCAGCGCAAGGCCGACCGCGCTCCACACTTCCGGCCTCAGGAACAGCTCCCCGCCCAGATCCCCGCCGAGGTCGCCGATGCCCAGTACCGACAGACCGTAGTGCGCCGCGATACGACCGACGAGACAGATCATCAGCACCGTGAGCGCCAGTGCGACCGCCAGGTGTACGGCGTGCTGCCAGGCGCGCATCCGGGACGGTGAACGCCTCGCCATCACGTAGGCGGCGGCCAGCAGCAGCACCGTATCGGCCACGACCAGCCACCACACCCGGCCGTCGTGCTCGGCGAGCGTGCCCAGATTGAGCTCGGCGGCCTCCCGGCCGCGCAGCACCTCGTCGAGAGCATGCGGCATGGGCAGCCCGAACGGCCCATCCACCCTGCCGTTCCAGGTGGCGCCCAGCCCGAGGGTCAGGGCCAGCCACATCAGGTTCGGCATGCCGAGCAGGATCACGGCGAAGGTCTCGGCCGCGTGCCCGCGGGTCGCCGCGACGACCAGACCGATGACGACACCGAGCCCGACCCATGCCAGCAACAGCAGCACCATGGCATACGCGGCGGGCCGCACCGATTCCTGGAAGCGCAGCAGCCGCCCCGGCAGCGGGGCCCCGCGCGAGACCAGCAGGGCCAGCACCAGCACACCCGCCAGCCACAGCAGGCCGAAGAACAGGGTCGCGGGGACGTCCGTGGTGAAGCCGACCTCCGGGGAAATGCCGAACAGATCACCGAGGTCGCCGAGCGTGTCCTGCCCGAGGTCGTCAAGGGAGAGGGAGAAGGTCTGGCGGGCGGTGAACGACAGCGCCAGCAGCGCGACCAGCCACAGTACGGCGACCTTGGCGGCCCACCCGGCCAGCTCCCGGGTGCCGGCGACCGCCCGGTGCCTGAGCGGCCGCAGGAATCCGGCGGCCAGGACGAGGGCGCCGACGAGCGTGACCGACAGCGGGACCACGGTCAGCCCGGCATCGGACTCGGCCAGTCCTCCGGCGTTCCCCGAGAGCTCGATCGTGCCGCCGACCGCCGTGACCACGGTCGCCGCGACGACCCTCGGGAAGGCGTTGTCCGGCAGCTCCGCGGCCCCGGCCGCCCACAGCCCCAGCGCGGCGACCACCCCCATCGAGACCAGCCCGGCCAGCACGGCACCGAGCGCCTGCGGCCAGCCATGACGGGCCACGGCCGGGCGAGAGGGGGTCGGCACGCTCACCCTGCCCACGCTAAGCAGCACCCCCGCGGCGCGCCCGCCGGGAGGTCCGTCCGCGTCGGCTTGCGAGCGGCACGGGACCCACGCACAGATTGGAAACCATGCGGAAAGCTCCAAAAGGGGCAAAGGTGGATGGGAGAGTCAACGGCGTGGGAGCCAACCGAGACTGAGCGTCATAGGAATCCCACGTCGGGAAGAAGGCTTCGAGTAGGGAAGAAGGCTCCGTGAGCGTCGAACCTCCGTCGTCCGGCCGCCCCACAGGGCCGCCCTCGGGCCCCCTGTCGGGCCCCGCCCAACCGCCCTCCGGCCCGCCCTCGCAGCCGCCGGACGGCGGCGGTGCCGGAGCGCCCGGCCCCGAACCCCATCACCCCTGGTGGCGGCACGCACCCCGGATCGCGGTGATCACCTTCGTGGCGGTGGCCGCCGTGGTCGTCGCCGTCATCCTGTCGCGCGGCGACGGCGGCGGCAGCGCGCAGAGCGGGGAGGTCTTCCTCCAGGCCGCGGGCAAGACCGGCCCCGACCCGTTCACCGAGTCCACCGCGACGGACGGCTCCGCCCCGCCCGTCACCCCGTCCGCGCCCACCGAGTCGGCGCCCTCCAACGCCGTACGCGGTGTCGACGGGGGAGCGGCCGGCCTGTACGGCGGCACCCGCAAGGTCGCCGCCTGCGACGTCGAAAAGCAGATCCAGTACCTCAAGGCGGTCCCGGCGAAGAACAGGGCGTTCGCCTCTGTCGCCCGCGTCGAACCCGCCGACGTCCCCTCCTATCTGCGCTCGCTCACGCCCGTCCAACTGCGCCTGGACACCCGCGTCACCAACCACGGCTACAGCGACGGCGCCGTCACCAGCTACCAGGCCGTCCTCCAGACCGGCACGGCGGTCCTCGTCGACGACCGCGGCGTGCCCCGGGTGCGCTGCGCCTGCGGCAACCCGCTGACCCCGGCGGTCGCCCAGCAGGGCACACCGAAGCAGACCGGTGACTCCTGGCCGTCGTACAGCTCCTCGAACGTCGTGGTGGTCGCGCCCTCGACGACGGTCATCAACGTCTTCGTGATCTTCGACCCCGACCACGACGAGTGGATCTCCCGGCACCGCGGCGACGACGGCGGCAAGGACAAGAAGACCCACCGGCCGACGAAGCCCTCCCCGTCGGTGAGCATGTCGACACCGACCTCGCCCGGCACCCCCACCACGTGCGTCACGCTGCCCGACGACGCCACCGCGACGCCCACCGGTTCGGTCTCCCCCTGCCCACCCACGTCGACCGCCCCCTCGTCCCCGTCGACGAGCCCGGAGACGACGACGTCGGAGCCGACCACCAAGCCGGAGACACCGACCTCCCGGTCGGCGCCGGACACGGATACGACAACGACGTCACAGTCGGCGTCCACCACGAGCGAGACGGCGTCTGCGTCGCTGTGACGTACGGCGCCACCTGGGTAGTGACTGCGGGGCTCCGCTCTGGGTACGAGGACTGGTGCAGTAGTGTCCGGCCAGTTCCGGCTTCCGAGAGAGAAACGCATGATCGAGCACGTGGACGGGGCAGTGATCCAGACTGGTTTCGACGTGCCCGTGGAACCGCTCAGGCGGGCGGCGCACTACAGCGGTGAACCAGGATGCATCGCCGAGGCGCGGTCCTTCGCCGCACTGTTCCTCGGCAGACTGAGAACCGAGTGGTGCGCCACGATCGCCGAGTCCGCCCAGGACAAGGTGCTCCTGGTGGTGAGCGAGCTGGTCACCAACGCCGACCGGCACAGCAACGGGCCGTACATCCTGGACCTGGAGGGCACGGACGACGCGGTGACGGTCAGCGTGTACGACAGCAGCTCCGCCCTGCCCCGCCGCTTCCCCAGGGATCCGGAACGGATCGGCCGGCACGGGCTGGAGATAGTGCACGCGCTGGCGGCGGAGGTCGCCGTGGAACGCGTACCGGTGGGCAAGCGGGTGCGTGCGGTGCTGCGGCTGAGCGACGAGTGACGAGTAGCCACTGACGAGTGCCGGGTGCGGCCGGAGTTAGCCGAGCGCGATTTCCCCCAGGGCAGAACGCTGATCCCTTCCCCCGGCGCCGGACGCTCCTAGGCTGGGCGGGTGAGCGAACAAGCGACGAACGAAGCCCGCGTCATTCCCCTGCGCCCGCCCGCCGTACGTCGGCCCGCCGCCGGCCCGTCGGCCCCGCGCCCCGGAACGACCCGCCCCGCGTCCGAACGCCCAGCCACCGCCGCCCCCGTGCCGACCACGCCCCCACCCGCCGTGCGGCCCGCAGCGCCCGCCTCCAAGGAGCCCCTGTGGCGCGACCTGGTCGGCGACGTCCTGCGCCGTGAGCGCCTCGCCCAGGAGCGCACACTGAAGGACGTGGCCGACGCGGCCCGGATCTCCATGCCGTACCTATCGGAGGTCGAGCGCGGCCGCAAGGAGGCCTCCTCGGAGGTCCTCGCGGCCGCCGCCCACGCCCTGGGACTCGGCCTCGGCGACCTGCTGTCGCTGGCGCAGGGCGAGTTGGTCCGGCTTACCAGCCGCCAGCTGCCGGGCGGTCACCGCGCCAGGACCGGCACGCCGTACAACGGGCTGTGCCTGGCGGCGTGAGACCCCACCGCCCGGCCGGGTGAATCCGAGCCGGCGCCTCAGACCCCCACGAGGCGCCGACTCACCACCTCGTCGGCCAGCCCGTACGCCACCGCTTCCTGCGCCGTGAACACCTTGTCGCGGTCCATGTCCGCGCGCAGCGTCGCGACGTCGTGATGGGTGTGCCGGGCCAGCACCTCCTCCACCTGCGAGCGGATCCGGACCATCTCCTTGGCCTGGAGGGCGAGGTCGGACACCATGCCCCGGCTCCCTCCGCTGGCGGGCTGACCGAGCAGCACGCGCGCGTGCTCCAGCACGAACCGCCGCCCCGGATCCCCACCGGCCAGCAGTACGGCGGCCGTGGACGCGGCCTGCCCCACGCAGAACGTGGAGATCGGCGCCTGCACGTACGTCATCGTGTCGTAGACGGCCATCAGCGAAGTGAACGAGCCGCCGGGGGAGTTGATGTAGATCGCGATCTCGCTCTCCGGAGCCGCCGACTCCAGATGGAGGAGTTGCGCGATGACGACATTGGCGACGCCGTCGTCGATCTCGGTGCCGAGGAAGATGATCCGCTCCGACAGCAGCCGGCTGAACACGTCGGAGGACCGCTCGCCGTGCGCGGTCCGCTCGACGACGTACGGAATCGTGTAGTTCCCCATGTCACAGCCCCATCCGTCGCTTCGAGGCGGCCGGGCGGACGTCCGCGAGGGACTCCACGACCCCGTCCACCAAGCCGTACTCCTTGGCCTCCTCGGCCGTGAACCAGCGGTCGCGGTCACCGTCCCGGGAGATGTTCTCCGCGCTCTGGCCGGTGTGCTCGGCGGTGATCCGCTCGATGGTCCGCTTCGTGAACTCCAGGTTCTCCGCCTGGATCTCGATGTCCGCGGTGGTGCCGCCGATCCCGGCCGACGGCTGGTGCATCATGATCCGCGCGTTCGGCAGCGAGTACCGCTTGCCCGCGGTGCCGACACTGACCAGGAACTGGCCCATGCTGGCCGCGAAGCCCATGGCCAGCGTCGAGACGTCGTTCGGGATCAGCCGCATCGTGTCGTAGATGGCGAGGCCCGCATGCACCGACCCGCCCGGGCTGTTGACGTACAGGCTGATGTCGGTGCGTGGGTCCTCCGCCGACAGCAGGAGCAGCTGGGCGCAGACCCGGTTGGCGGAGGTCTCGGTGACCTCGGTGCCGAGGAACACGATGCGCTGGGCGAGCAGTTGGGCGGCGAGATGGTCGTCGAACCGAGTCGGCGGCGCGTCGCCCTCCTCGGCCCGGGGTGCGAGCGTGGCGAGTGGAGTCATCAGGTCTCCTCGTGGTGGTCGGGATGCCGATGACTCCACTGTTGACCTCGGACGACGCCGATGACCGGTTTCTCTGCCCGTGGCAGATCAGCTGACGGCAGAGGCCTTCCGCAACTCCCGGAAGAACGCCCGTACATCGCCCACCAGCAGCTCCGGCTGCTCCATCGCCGCGAAGTGCCCGCCCCGGTCGTACTCCGTCCAGCGCACGATGTTCTCCGTGCGCCCCGCCTTGTGCCGCAGCGGGATCAGCGGGTCGCCGGCGAACGACGCCACCGCGGTGGGAGCGGTCGAGGGCTCGTGCGGGGCGGCGATCCGGTCGCCCTCGGCGTGGGCGCGCTCGTAGTAGACCCGGGCCGACGAACCCGCCGTGCCCGTCAGCCAGTACAGCATCACGTTGGTGAGCATCAGATCCCGGTCGACGGCCTCCTCGGGCAGCATCTCGGAGTCCGTCCACTCCCGGAACTTCTCGACGATCCAGGCGAGTTGACCGACCGGCGAGTCCGTGAGCGCGTACGACAGGGTCTGCGGCCGGGTCGACTGCACATGGAAGTAGCCGGCCCCGTCCCGGAAGAACCGGTCGAACCGGCTCCACGAGGTGAGCGTCCGCTCCCGCTCCTTGGGGCTCAGCACCGCCAGTTCCTCCGGCGTCGGCTCGGTGACCGCCTGCGCGCCGGGCAGCAGATTGAGGTGGATGCCGATGACCCGGTCGGCGTGGACACGGCCCAGCTCACGGGAGATGCCCGCCCCCCAGTCACCGCCCTGGGCGCCGAACCGGTCGTAACCGAGGCGCGACATCAGCTCGACCCAGGCATCGGCGATCCGCCGTGCCTCCCAGCCCGTCTCCCGGGTCGGCCCGGAGAACCCGAAGCCCGGAATGCTGGGCAGCACCACATGGAAGGCGTCGGCCGGGTCGCCGCCGTGTGCGGCCGGGTCCGTGAGCGGCCCGACGATGTCCAGGAACTCCACGATCGAACCCGGCCAGCCGTGCGTGACGATCAACGGCGTGGCGTCGGGCTCGGGGGAGCGGACGTGCGCGAAGTGCACATGCGCGCCGTCGATCTCGGTCGTGAACTGCGGCCACTCGTTCAGCCGCGCCTCGGCGGCCCGCCAGTCGTACGTGTGCCTCCAGTACCGCACCAGCTCACGCAGATAGTCCGAGGGCACGCCGTACGCCCATCCCACCCCGGGCAGCTCGTCGGGCCACCGGGTGCGGTCGAGGCGGTCGTGGAGGTCGTCGAGATCGCTCTGCGGTATGTCGATGCGGAAGGCATGGATGCCGCGGTGCGCGGGCGAAGACGTCATGCCCGCGATGGTAGATCCGAAAGGTGTAGCGGCCACCTGGATTAATCGGCGTCACGACCGATGAGTTTCGCGGGGAGGATCGGTCGACACAGATGACCGGTTCCACGCCCCGGTTCCACGCCCCAGGAGGTAGTCATGGCAAGCGACGGTTTCACCACGTGTCTCTGGTTCGACGGCCAGGCGGAGGAGGCCGCCCATTTCTATGTCTCCGTCTTCAAGAACTCCAGCGTAGGCAAGGTCGCCCGCTACCCCGAGGGAGCGATGCAGCCCGCGGGAAGCGTGATGACCGTCGAGTTCACGGCCAACGGACACAAGTTCCTCGGGCTGAACGGCGGCCCCGAGTTCAAGTTCACCGAGGCGACCTCCTTCATGATCTTCTGCGAGAACCAGGAGGAGATCGACTACTACTGGGCCAAGCTCACCGAGAACGGCGGCGAGCCCGGCCCCTGCGGCTGGCTCAAGGACCGGTACGGCGTGTCCTGGCAGGTCGTCCCGGACCGGCTCGACGCGATGATCACCGACCCGGACCCGGCGAAGGCGGCCCGTGCGACCAAGGCGTTCATGGCGATGCGCAAGTTCGACATCGCCGCCCTGGAGAAGGCGTACGCGGGGGAGTGAACCCCACCCCCGGGCCTGCCCACGCTCGGCCTCCCCGCCCTACGCGTTCTCGCGGATCACCCGGGTGATCTCCAGGGCGATCCGCCGGATCCCGGGGGAGCGGACCGGGCACGGCTTCGGCGTCGACGTCGTGGGCGCCAGACAGAAGTGCAGATAGTCGTCGTCACGGTGCAGCGCGGTGCGGTCGCGGCCCGGCTGGGTGCAGTACCCGGGGTGTGCGCGCTCGTACGCCGTGCACGGCAGGTGCTGGACCCAGGAGTAACGGGCCCCGGTCGCGCTCACCGTCCTCCCCGCGTCGGCGAGCAGGTCGCCCGAGGCCCCGGCCCGCAGCTCGTACAGGGCGTTGACCCGCCGGACCCGGTCGGGAGTGATCGGGTCCGGGCCCTGCAGCACCCACACGATCCGGGCCTGACCGGCCGCCGAGATCTGGTCGGCGAGCCGCTTCATGTCGGCCTGGTACCGCCTGAAGTACTTCTCCGGCGAGGCGTCATGGGTGATGCCGTCCATGCACGGCGTGTAGCCCCACGCGTTGCCCCAGAACTGCAGCACCACGAAGTCGGGCCGCAGCCTGCGCACCAGGGCGGCCGCCTTGTCCGCGACCGGGACCAGCGACCGCTCGCCCGTGCCCTCCAGGTAGTCGCACAGCGTGGTTCCCGAGTACGGCGCGCTCGTGTACGTCGCCCGTAGACCCCGGCGCAGCTCCTGCCCGAGCACCTGCTGCGCCTCCATCGCGAGCGAGTCGCCCAGATACAGCACGCTGGGCGCCTTCGCCGGGGCGCCGGCGGAGGGCGTGGCCGCCGTGCTCGGGGAGGCCGGCGCCCGCTGCTGTGTGGTGGCCGACGCCCGCGGCACCTCCGGGGGCGCGGCGGTCTCGGGCCCGGACGCCGGATCCCCGCAGGCACCGAGCAGCACGGCGGCCAGCAGTACCCCGACGAGCCACGGCTTGCGCATACGGCAACTCCCGCCCCGGACACCGAAAACGGCTCCCCAGGCAAGCACAGCCGGGCCCAAGGGGGAAGACACGCGTCGGCCACGGGGAACCCCCGTGGCCGACGCGGGCCCGGTCGTCGCTCAGACGCGGTCCGCCGCGATCAGCAGATACTGGAAGCTGCCGTTGCGGTACGCGTTGAGGAACGTGTCCTCGATCCCGGTCACCAGGTGGTCGGCCTCACGGCGCAACTCCCAGTAGGGGATGGTCGTCTCCGTGAGGTCCTGCACATGCACCGGGACGAGCCGGTTGCGGGCCATGGCGCGGAAGTACGCCGAGCGCGGGTGGATGTCGCAGATGTAGTGGGCGTTGATGAGGGACACCTCACGGGAGGCCTGCCCGTAGGTGTCGTTGTAGCAGCCGGTGATGACCACGTAGCGGCCGCCGCGGCGCAGCAGCCGGGCGTGCTCGGCGAACAGCAGGTCGAGCTCGACGTACATGGTGGACTCGTTGTTCCAGGAGGCCGCGAACGCTCCCGTCGGCAGCCCGGTGTCCAGCATGTTCCGGTGGTGGTAGCGCACCCGGTCGTCGATGCCCCGTTTGCGGGCCTGCGCGTTGGCGAACTCGGCCTGCTTCTCGGAGATGGTGACCCCGTCGGCCTCGCAGCCGTGGCGCAGATGGGCCACGACGCTGCCGCCGCCGCGCCCGCAGCCGGCGTCGAAGACCCGGTCGGCGGGCGTCAGCGGGCCGAGACGGGAGGCGAGCAGTTCGGCCTGGGCGTGCTCCAGCCGGTGCAGTTCGGCGGTGATGAGTTCCCGGCGCCGGACGGGGTCGGGTTCATCGAGCATGGAGCGGTCGGCGTCGCCGATGCCGTAGTGGTGGTGGTACAGGTCGTCGAGCTTTCCGAGTTCGAGGTTGACCGGGTTCTCCTCGGCGTTCCAGTAGTCCGCGACGCGGGTCTGGTACGTGGACTGGGACGGCACCTTGGCGTTGGTGGTGCCGGCTTCGGGGGCGATGGTCAACGGTGACTCCTCGTGCTGGTGCGTGTGACGTTCTGTCATTCGTGCGCGCATTACCCGTAGTTGGCGGTCGCGGATTACCAGTAGTTGGGCAGGTGGTAGCGGTGGGTGTTGGTGGCGTGCCACTCGTGGTTGCCGGCCACCCAGTCGGACAGCCCCTGCGCATAGCGCTCCACGAGAGGTGAGGTGGCGGCGAGCAGCGCGGACTCCTCCTCGAAGGCCTCCATGATCCGGTTGTGGATCTCGACGGCCTTCAGATAGGCGGCCTTCAGCCCGCACCGCTCGTTCGCGGCGACGACCTGCGGCAGATTGAGGTGGGTCGGGTCGCTCGCCAGCTCCTTGGTGAAGGAGTACAGGTCGTTGACGATCGTGGTCGCATTGCAGGCCAGCGCCGTGATCCGCTGGATCTCGGGCCGTGCGTAGACCGGCTCGGGCAGCTCGTAGCCGTCCACGGCGTCCACGATCGACAGACAGGGACGGAAGTTGTTGAACTGCCGCATCACCAGGTACTCCCAGACCCGGGGCACATACCGGGTCTCCGCCCAGGCGGCCTCGGCGAGGTAGCCCAGGTGCAGCCTGGCGATGTCGTGCACGAAGCGGTCGGCCTGGCTGGGCGTGGCGACGGCGGCGTAGTCCTGCATGGCGAAGTGGTACGAGCGCAGCGGACCGTCGGCCCGCACCCCCTCGCGCCACTCCTCCTCCAGTTCCGGAATGCCGTGGAAGGGGTCGATCGCGGCCTGTGCCATGATCAGCCGGCCCCCGAGACCGCGGCGCGCCCCGCCCCGGCCCTCGTCCTCCTCGCAGTAGCAGGAGTCGACGACGTTCTCGGCGAGCAGGAACTCTCCGGCGACCGTCAGCCGGTCCAGATCGACGGCCTGCGGATGCTGGAGCACCACGGCCCGCCCGAACTGGAACCCCGCGAAGTCCCCGTTCCACGCCTCGGGGAACAGGTCGAGGCGCCGCGCCCAGTCCTCCAGCCTGCGGTCGACCTCCGCGGCCTTCTCCGGGTCGGCGGGGGCGACCTCCCGGTACCGCAGTCCGGGGATGGCCCCGCCGCGCCGGGTGCGCACCGCGCTCGCCAGATTGGGCGGGCCCGGCAGCGAGAAGGGGGGCGACGTGCTCATGGCTTGCTCCACGCGGTCACTCGGCCGTCCGGCCGATCTGGGCGTTCTCCAGGATCCCGACCGCGTCGGGCACGAGGATCGCCATGGAGTAGTAGGCGGTGACGAGGTAGCGGATGATCGAGTTGGCGTCGATGCCCATGAACCGCACGTTCAGACCGGGCTGGTACTCCTCCGGGATCCCGGTCTGGTACAGCCCGATGGCGCCCTGGTCGCCCTCTCCGGTGCGCAGCGCGATGATGCTGCTGGTGTGCTGCGGGCTGATCGGGATCTTGTTGCAGGGAAAGATCGGCACCCCGCGCCAGGCCGGGATCTCGTGCCCCTCGACGCTCGCCGTGCCCGGCACCAGACCACGCCGGTTGCACTGCCGGAAGAACGCCGCGATCGCCTTCGGATGGGCGATGAACAGCTTGGTCTTACGGCGCATCGACAGCAGTTCGTCCATGTCGTCCGGGGTCGGCGGCCCGGAGAAGGTGCTGACGCGCTGCCCGTAGTCGACGTTGTGCAGCAGCCCGAACTCCCGGTTGTTGACCAGCTCCCACTCCTGGCGCTCGCGGATCTCCTCGATGGTCAGCCGCAGTTGCTGCTCGGTCTGGTTCATCGGGTTGTTGTAGAGGTCGGCGACCCGGGTGTGGACGCGCAGCACGGTCTGGGTGAGGGACAGCTCGTACTCGCGCGGCGCGAGGTCGTAGTCGACGTAGCCGCCACCGATCGTGGGCTCGCCGACATGGCCCGCCTGCACCGGAACATCCGCCTCGCCCTTGCGGTTCATGGGCAGGCTCTGCTGTGCGGCGTAGGCCTGCAGGTGCGCCGCGAGGGACGGCACCCGGTCGGTGAACTCCTCGACCACCGTCCAGGGCAGGACGAGCAGCACGCCGGCGGTCTCCGCCCGCACCGAGCTCAGCCACAGCGGGTCGTCCCGGCCGATGGCCTCGTCGCCGAGCTGGTCGCCGTCGGTGACGACGCCGAGGATCTCCTCCTCGCCGTACTTGCCTTCGGTGAAGCGGGTGAACCGGCCGTGCACCACGAGGTAGGCCTCCGTGACCGGCTGCCCGGCCTCGACCAGCACCTGACCGGCGCGGACCTCACGGACCCGGAACCGGGTGGCGACCTCCCTTAGCACGTCGAGGTCGGCGTAGCCGCGCAATACCGGCAGCTCGGTGAGCGTCTCGGGGATGACCTTGATGTCGTCGGCGCCGTTCTGGTCGAACTGCACCCGGCCCCGGCCGACACGGAGTTGCAGTCGGCGGTTGACCCGGTAGGTGCCGCCCTTCACGTCCACCCAGGGCAGCATCCGCAGCAGCCAGCGCGAGCTGATGGCCTGCATCTGGGGTTCGGACTTGGTGGTCGTGGCGAGCTGCCGTGCCGCCTGTGTGCTGAGACTGGTGAGCTGACCGTCGGACTGGGGATCGGGCTCGGGTTCGTCGATGGCGGGACCGGTGGCGCTGTCCGGAGTGGACACATTCCCTCCCGGGAGGTGAGCTGGCTGGCCGTGCGCGCGTCCTAGCCAAACAGCCGCCGTGACAGCATGATCAGGGCGTGAACGGGGCGGCTTCAGGACCCTGGAGGTGCAAACCTGCCGCGTGGGGCAGTGATCGAACCGTGAGTGCCCCCGCTCCCCTCCCGTGCTCCCGCACGCCTGAATCGCGACGCTGGGGTGCCTGTCCGGCGGATCATGCCGGCGTCGCGGGGGCCGGCACGCCCTCCCCAGAGGGGGGACCCTCAGTCGCGTTGTCGCCGGTTGCCGACTCCCCGACGCTCGAAACACCTCGCGCGGGGGGACCCCCATCGCGTCGCCGCTCGCCTCCGCCTTGCAGCTGCACGCACCAGACCCCGCTCACCTGCGTCAATGAGATGCCGCCTTCTGCAGCCGGCCTGATCCGCCGGACAGGCACTAGGACAGGTCGTTCACCAGCACCGCCGCCCCGTCGAACCGGCCCGCCTTGAGATCCCGCAGTGCCTCGTCGGCCCGCGACAGCGGATAGGTGTGCGTCGTGGCGTGGACGCCGTGCTCGGCGGCGAGCGCCAGGAACTGACGGCCGTCCTCGCGCGTGTTGGAGGTGACGCTGCGCAACTGCTTCTCGTAGAAGAGGTCGCTCTCGTAGCGCAGCGCCGGCACGTCGCTGAGATGGATGCCGGCGACCGCCAGCGTGCCGCCCCGGTCGAGCGCCCGCAGCGCCACCGGGACCAGGTCGCCGACGGGCGCGAAGAGGATCGCGCTGTCCAGCGGTTCCGGCGGTATCTCGTACGCGTCGCGCGCCGAGGCGGCGCCCAGATCGAGCGCCAGCTTCCGCGCGGCCGCGCCCCGCGTCAGCACATGCACGGTGGCGCCCTCGGCCAGCGCCACCTGCGCGCACAGATGGGCGCTGCCCCCGAAGCCGTACAGCCCGAGCCGGCCGCCCGCGGGGAGCGCCGCCCGGCGCAGCGCGCGGTAGCCGATGATCCCGGCGCACAGCAGCGGGGCGAGCGTCACGTCGTCGACGTCGCCGGGCAACCGGTAGGCGTACGCCGCCGGTACGGTCGTGTACTGCGCGTAACCGCCGTCGGCGTCCCAGCCCGTGTACCGCGAGGCCGGGCACAGGTTCTCGGACCCGCGCGCACAGTAGCCGCAGCTGCCGTCGGTGCGCCGCAGCCAGGCCACCCCCACCCGCTCCCCGGCCTCGAAGCCACGCACCGCCGCCCCGAACCCGGCCACCACGCCGACGATCTCGTGCCCCGGCGTCACACCCGGCCGGCGCACCGGCAGATCTCCCTCGACGACATGCAGATCCGTACGGCACACCCCGCACGCCCGCACCCGCACCAGCAGTTCGTCGTCCCCCGGCACCGGAACCGGCTTGCCGACCAGCCGCAGTGACCCGGCATCCACCGGCCCCGGCTCGACCACCGACCACGCGCGCATCGTCCCGTCCGCCATTCCGAGCCCCGTCCTTCGAGCGGCCGTCTCCCATCCAGTCTGGGACGGAACCGGGCGTTCGGCGCGCGACCCGACCGCCCGGTGACTAGCGTGAGAATCCGGACAGCTCACCGATCCCGGAGAGGGCCGCAGCCATGGCCGTGCAACCTGAAGGAACCCCCTGTTGGGCCGATGCGATGTTCAGTGACGTCGAGGCGGCCAAGAGCTTCTACGGCGACGTGGTCGGCTGGACCTTCGGCGAGGCGTCGTCGGAGTTCGGCAACTACACCCAGGCCTACGCGAACGGCAAGGCCGCCGCCGCGGTGGTCCCTCCCATGCCGGGCCAGGAGGGCATGTCGCAGTGGTGCCTCTACTTCGCCTCCGCGGACGTCGCCGCGACCGCCGGCAGGATTCGTGAGAACGGCGGCGAGATCCTGATGGAGCCGATGGCGGTCGGCGACTTCGGCAGCATGTGCCTGGCCCGCGACCCGGGCGGCGTCGTCTTCGGCCTGTGGCAGGCCGGCACCCACGAGGGGTTCGAAACGGAGCCGACCGAGTCGGGCGCCTTCTGCTGGGCGGAGGTCTTCACCCGCGAGCCGGAGAAGTCCGACACCTTCTTCGCCGCCGTCTTCGGATACCGGCAGCAGCAGATGGAGGACGACGCGATCGACTTCCGCCTCTACTCCCTCGGCAAGGACACCACCGTCCTGGGCCGGATGAAGATGACCGACGACTTCCCGCCCGAGGTACCGCCGTACATCAACGTGTACTTCAGTGTCCCCGACTGCGACGACGCCGTCGCCAAGGCCACCAAGATCGGCGCCGTGCTCCGCTTCGGTCCGATGAGCACCCCGTTCGGCCGGTTCGCCGCGCTGAGCGACCCCCAGGGCGCGAACTTCTCGGTGATCGACACCAGCACGACCGAGGGAGAGATGCCGGGGCTCAGCGACGTCTCCTGAACGACTCCGCGACCGGGCCCCCGGCCCGCCCATGGCATGATCGGCACATGCGTGAACGAGTTGTGGCCGCGTGCGACGGGGCATCGAAGGGAAATCCCGGGCCGGCGGGCTGGGCCTGGGTCGTCGCCGACGAGACGGAGACCCCGGCCCGCTGGGAGGCGGGGCCGCTCGGCAAGGCAACCAACAACGTCGCGGAACTCACCGCGCTGGAGCGCCTTCTCACCGCGACCGACCCCGGCGTGGCGCTGGAGATCCGCATGGACTCGCAGTACGCCATGAAGGCCGTCACCACCTGGCTGCCGAACTGGAAGCGCAACGGCTGGAAGACGGCCGCCGGCAAGCCGGTCGCCAACCAGGATCTGGTCGTGCGCATCGACGAACTGCTCGACGGCCGCACCGTCGAGTTCCGCTACGTCCCCGCCCACCAGGTCGACGGCGACCCGCTCAACGACTTCGCCGACCGCGCCGCCAGCCAGGCGGCCACCGTGCAGGAACCGGCGGGCAGCGGCCTCGGCTCCCCGCAGCCGCCGGCCTCCCCGGACACCCCGCCGGCCACGGCCCCGCGCCGCAAGGCGGCGACCGCCCGCAAGAACGGCAGTTCCTCGCGCACCATCAAGGCCAAGTTCCCCGGCCGCTGCGTCTGCGGCCGCGGCTACGCGGCGGGCGAGCCTATCGCCAAGAACACCCAGGGCTGGGGCCACCCGGAGTGCCGCACCGCCGACGCCTGACCGAGCCGCCCGGCCTGACTCAGGCCGCGTCGAACGTGTAGTACGCGGTGTGGTCCAGCAGGTCGGCGGGACGCACGTCGTTCCAAGGCTTCATCGTGTCGTTGAGATCGACCACGTTCGGCGTCCCGGCCGTCGGCACATAACCGGAGTCGGGGTGCCGACGCTGCCAGTCCGCCCACAGCTTGTCGATATAGGCGTGGTGCATCCAGAACACCGGGTCGTTGGGCGACATCCCGGTCGCCATGTGCCCGCCGACCCACACATGCACCCGGTTGTGCAGATTGACGCCGCGCCACCCTTCGAGGTGGTTGCGGAAGCCGTCCGACCCGCTGTTCCAGGGCGCCATGTCGTACGTCGGCATGGCGAGCACGGACTCCACCTCGGCCCGTGTCGGCAGTTCCCGTACGGCGGTGCCGAGGGAGCGGCGCAGGAACGTACGGCCGTCGACGCGCACATTGATCGACCAGTTGCCGGACGCCGACGCGAACGGGCCGTCCATGACCTGTCCGTCGCGGCTGCGCCCGGTGCCGCCGAGGAAGTCGGGCGCCCACAGCGAGGACCGTGTCGAGCGGTCGGTGGTCCAGTCCCAGTACGGCAGCGCGACCGAGGCGTCCACCTCCTGCAGCGCGCGCTCGAAATCGAGCAGGAATCTGCGGTGCCAGGGCAGGAAGGACGGTGAACGGTGGCCGGTGCGTTCCCCGTTGTCGGTGTCGCCGACGATGAAGGCGTTGTGCGTGGTGACGAACTCGTCGTAGCGGCCGTTGCGCTTCAACTGCACGACGGCGGCGACGAATCGGCGCTTCTCGTCGGTGGTCAGGGCGGCCTGGTTCTTGCGGACGGTCATGGTCGCTGGTGCTCCAAAGTGCGGGTACGGCAGGTCAGTTGGCGGGGAAGGGCAGGAGTGCGGCGCCCTGCAGCTCGTCCACGGCGGCGCGGGCGGCGGCGCGCGGGGTGGGCACCGGGTCGTAGTGGCTGACGACGCTGATCCAGCTGCCGTCGGCGTTGCGCATCACATGCAGCTCGACCCCGTCGACGAACACGGCGTATCCGCCGCCGTGATGCTCGTGGCCGCCGCCCGAGACCGGCCGGCCCGCTATTCGGCGGCCCTTGTAGACCTCGTCGAAGGACGTCGGGGCGTGGTGGTCGTGCTCGGCGGCGGACGCGGTGAGGGCGGTGACCGCCGGGACGCCGGCCGCGGTGGCGAGGGCGGCCGCGGCGGTGAGCGCGCGGCGACGGCTGAGTTCCGGCATACGGACCTCCTGGGTTCGTTCGATGGTGCGTTCGGTTGAGGACTCCGTATGCCTATCCGGACCGAGGAGAGCGGGAGAAATCGGTCGGTAGTGGTTGGCTCCGATCCGGACAATTAGTCACATGTCGTGCAAGTTTGAACGAGGGTGATCTTGCTGTGGACGGCGCCCGCGTATCCCCGGAATGAGCAATTCCTTCTCCTGGGGATCGCGTTCCCGGTGGTCCTTGGTGGGCGGGAGGGTCCTTCGTGGTCTGTCTCACCCGCGGAAACTGGCGCGATTCAAAACGCCAGGGATCGACGCACCCGCCCTGCTACCCTGCGATGCCGAAATGACCGCTTTGAGCAATTTTCAGGGGTGTGTGTGAAGGTCGCGTGCGTCGGCGGCGGACCCGCCGGCCTGTATCTCTCGATCCTGCTGAAGCTGCGGGACCCGTCCCACGACGTCACCGTCCACGAACGCGACCCGGAGGGCGCCACCTACGGCTGGGGCGTCACCTACTGGCGCACCCTGCTGGACACGCTGCACGAGCACGACCCCGAATCCGCCCGCGCCATCGACGAGAGCTCGGTCCAGTGGCGGGAAGGCGTGGCCCACGTACGGGACCTGACGACCCGTCGGCCCGGCGACGAGGGACGCGGCATCGGCCGCCACCGGCTGCTGGAGATCCTCACCGCGCGCGCCCGCGCACTCGGCGTACGGCTGGAGTTCGAGCACCGGATCACCCCGGACACCCTGCCCGCCGCCGACCTGGTCGTGGCCGGCGACGGAGTCCACAGCGCCCTGCGCACCCGCCACGCCGACCACTTCGGCACGAGGCTCATGGCGGGCCGCAACCGCTACGCCTGGCTCGGCACCAGCAAGGCCTTCGACGCCTTCACCTTCGCCTTCGTCGAGACCGCGCACGGCTGGATCTGGTGCTACGGCTACGGCTACGGCTTCGGCCCCGAGGCCGGCACCTGTGTCGTCGAGTGCGCCCCCGAGACCTGGACCGGCCTGGGCCTCGACACCGCGAACGAGGCCGCCGGACTGGCCCTGTTGGAGAAGCTCTTCGCCGCCGTCCTCGACGGCCACCCCCTCATCGGCCGCTCCGGCGCCGACGGCACCGCGCAGTGGCTGACCTTCCGCACTCTCACCAACCGCACCTGGCACCGCGGCAACCTCGTCCTGCTCGGCGACGCCGCCCACACCACCCACTACTCCATCGGTGCCGGCACCACCCTGGCCCTGGAGGACGCCATCGCCCTCGCCGACGCCCTGCACGAGCACGCCTCGCTCCCGCAGGCCCTCGCCCACTACGAACGGGCCCGCAAACAGGCCCTCCTGCCCGTCCAGAGCGCGGCCCGCTACAGCGCTCAGTGGTACGAGAACCTGCCCCGCTACATCGACCTGCCCCCGCGGCAGATGTTCGCCCTGCTGGGCCAGCGCCACTCACCCCTGCTGCCCCACGTACCGCCCCAGCTGTACTACCGGCTCGACCGGGCGGCCGGACAGCTGGAGGCCTTGCGCCGCCTCAAGCGCTGGCTCGGACCGAAGGTCGCCCGCACCGTGCACGCCAGGGCGCTGACGTCCCGCAGATAGCCGTACCTCACCGGAACAGCCGGTCGAGGAAGGCGTTGCCGAACACCCCGTGGGGGTCCAGCCGGTCCAGGGCCCCGGACGCCTGCCCCCACACGTCCTCCCCGAAGGAGCCGGGCACCACCGCGTCCAGCATCTCGTCGTCGCTCCAGGCGGCCTCGTCGGTGTAGGCCCAGCCCTTCGACCACTCGACCCGGGGCATGGCGTACCCGCCGTCGAAGGTGCGCAGCATGAACTGCTCGATCTCACGCAGGAACGCCTCCGCGTACGGCGTCCCCGGCAGCGTCAGGATGTTCAGCCACACGGCGGTGTCCCACTCGGGCCGGTCGTCCCGGGGCCGGAGCGCGGACAGCAGCGGGGTCCGCGCCCCCTGCGAGCCGACGTCCGCCGGATCGTCCACACCGGTCACCCGGATCTCCAGCGAGCCGTTGACCGGGAAGTGCCCCCGGTCGGCGTACGCAGTGAGCCGTTCCCGGTAGAAGGCGGTGAACTCGGCGACGACACGCTGCACCTGGGCCCGGCTGGTCAGCACCGCGCAGCCGTTCGTGGCGATCCTCAGCGTCGTCGGCCGCAGATACAGCAGCGTGTTCCTGGACGGCCCCCAGATGTCCGCCGACAGGGTCGTCACCAGCCCGAGCGCGGCCACGTCGTACTGCGCGTTGCCGAGCACCGGCGCCAGATACCAGGCCCCGTCCGACACCATCCGCCCGACCAGTTCCGCCACCGGGCGCGGGACGTTGTCCGAGAACGGGTAGTTGTACGGCCCCGTGACATGCCGTGAAGTCAGCGGCCGGGTGGGGGAGACGCTCCACACCTTCAGCCACGGGAACTCGGTGAACGCGAACCAGATCGCCTCGACCCGCCCGGCCCGGTCCAGGTGGCTCGCCAGGGTGCGTCCCCCGTCGCCGGGCGCGGCGAAGAGTTCACCGGCCGGGATGTCCGTACGGCTGACGCACCGCAGGTTGCTGTTCGCGCCCACCCGCAGCACGACCTCGGTGACCAGGGACCGGCCCAGATGGGTGAGCAGCGCCGCGCAGTCCGCGTCGGCACGGTCGTAGGTCCGCAGTACGTAGGCGCCACTGGCCTCGTCCCAGACGACGGCCGTCAGCGACAGCACCAGATTGCTCAGCGAGCCGTACGTGTGCCCGGGCAGCCGGTGTTCGCCCCGCGCCGGTACGGCCGTGCCGTGCGCGTCGATGGCCAGGGCGCCGCCCAGCGTGAGGTTGCCGGGCGCGGGCGCGGCGGTGACGCCCAGGCCGTGCCCCTCCAGGTGGGTGAGCAGGGCCTCCAGAGTGACGCCGGTGGAGGCGCGCACGGAGTTCGCCGACTCCAGGGACAGCCCGGTGAGATGGGAGGCGGTGTCGACGAGGAGGACCGGCGCGTCCGACGGAGTGCCCCGCGTGATCGTCAGGGGTGACCAGCCGTGCGAGGCGCCCCGCGCGCGGACCCGCCAGCCGTGCCGCCAGGCCCAGTTGACGGCGGCGACCACCTGGTCCGGGTCGGCCGGAGCACAGGCCCACAGCCCGTCGGCGGTGATCTCGCCGACCCAGTTGCGGTACGCCGAGCGGTACAGCGCCACCTCCGTCGGGAAGTCCGGTAACTCCTGTGCGGCGACGGCCGGATCGGCCGGGAGCAGGACCGGTATGGCGGCCAGGGCGGCGGTGGTGCGCAGGAAGCCTCTGCGGCTGACGTCGTCGATCACAGGCCCAAGCTAGGATCGGCCCGGACGGCAAGCGCTTGCCCGCCGAGCTGATTCACTCTTGTGGGTGACGGATTCACAGGAAGCGGAGTGGAGGGGGCCGCTCCGCGCATCCGCCCCGGCGAATGACACACTGACGCCATGGACGAGCGTGTAATCGGTAGGTCGGGTCAGCGGGCATCCGTCGTCGGTCTCGGAACGTGGCAGCTGGGCGCCGACTGGGGAGACGTCGACGAGAAGGAAGCCCTTTCGGTGCTTCAGGCGGCGGTCGAGTCGGGGGTGACCTTCTTCGACACCGCCGACGTGTACGGCGACGGGCGCAGCGAACAGACCATCGCCACGTTCCTGCGCGGCAGGCCCGAGCTGGACATCTTCGTGGCGACCAAGATGGGCCGCCGGGTCGACCAGATCCCCGAGAACTACGTCCTCGACAACTTCCGCGCCTGGAACGACCGTTCGCGGCGCAACCTCGGCGTGGACCGCCTCGACCTGGTCCAGCTGCACTGCCCGCCGACGCCGGTCTACTCGACGGACGAGGTGTTCGACGCCCTGGACACCCTGGTCGAGGAGGAGCGCATCGCCCACTACGGCGTCAGCGTGGAGACCTGCGAGGAGGCGCTGACCGCCATCGCCCGGCCCGGCGTGGCCAGCGTGCAGATCATCCTCAACCCGTTCCGCATGAAGCCGCTGCGCGAGGTGCTGCCCGCCGCGCGGGAGGCCGGAGTCGGCATCATCGCCCGCGTCCCGCTGGCCTCCGGCCTGCTGTCCGGCAAGTACACCAAGGACACCGTCTTCCCGGCGAACGACCACCGCACCTACAACCGGCACGGCGAGTCCTTCGACCAGGGCGAGACCTTCTCCGGCGTCGACTACGAGTCGGGAGTGGAGGCCGCCGTCGAGTTCGCCGCCCTCGCCCCCGGGGGTTTCACCCCGGCCCAGCTGGCGCTGCGCTGGATCATCCAGCAGCCCGGCGTGACCACGGTGATCCCGGGCGCCCGCTCGCCGGAGCAGGCCCGCGCGAACGCGGCCGCCGCCGCACTGCCGGACCTGTCGGACGAGACACTCGCCGCGATCCAGGACCTCTACGACCGGCGCATCAAGGACCAGGTGGAAAACCGCTGGTAGACGCGTACGGCTCCGGGAACGGCCACCCGGCTGGTCCCGGAGCCCCGCCGTTTGAGCGCGATGCGCCGGGGTTACCCGTACCCGCATGACCGAGCAGGAACAGCGCACGGGCCGCGACGAGACCGAGGAGGAGCGCGCCGACCGCATGTGGGGAGAGATCCTCCAAGAGGTCCGCGTGGCCCAGATGGGCGTACAGATCCTCTTCGGCTTCCTGCTCACCGTCGTGTTCACGACGAAGTACGACACCCTCGCCGACACCGACCAGGTCATCTACATCGTGACCGTCGTCCTGGGCGCCGCCGCCACCGGCGCCCTGATCGGCCCCGTGTCCCTGCACCGTCTGGTGTCCGGGCGCCGCATCAAGCCGCAGGCCGTGGAATGGGCCTCCCGGCTGACCGTCGTCGGCCTGCTTCTGCTGCTCGCCGTGATGGTGGGCGCACTCCTGCTGATCCTGCGGGTCGCGACACACGACGGCTATGTGCCCTGGCTGGTCGCGGGCGTGGTCGTCTGGTACCTGGTGTGCTGGTTCGTGGTCCCGCTGTGGGTGCGCCACCGCCACACGCAGTGAACGGCGGCGCCTCGGCCGTCCGAGCCGGTTACTCCGCCCGCGCGGGGCCTGGCTGCGTCCCGCGCAATGCCGAGATGCAGGTGGCGATGGCCTGCTGGAGCTCCTCCAGCTGCTGGACCATGTCGTCCTCGACGAACTCCTGCACATCGTCGAAGGTCAGTTCCTCGAAGACCTTCGTCGCCTTCTGCAGGCTGCTGTAGAACTTCGTCCGCCGCTCCTGCACCCGCAGCTCCGGGTCGGCCTCCACGGCCTCGACGACCAGGGACTTCATGGCGCCGTAGGCCTCCGTGGCCCACTCGCCGGTGTCCTCGTCGTCCTCCAGTTCGTCGATCAGCGACAGATGCCGCTCGGCCTCCTGGCGCAGGTCGACGGGCGCGTCGACCGTCTGCCCGGCGGGCGTCTTGATCTGTCCGGACTCGGCGATCTGGCGGACGTAGTCGATCCGGTCGGCGGCCCGGTTCTCTCCGGCGACGGCCTTCTTCAGCTCCTCGGTGCGGACCACGTCACGCGCCAACTCGGCCTGCAGGTCCGGGTCTTCGCGCACCCGGTCCAGGAGCGCCTGACGGGCCGCGCGGGCCGTCGAGGGGTCGGCGAGGATCGCGGCGCGCAGCGCGGTGGGGTTCTCGGCGACCTCCAGCGCCTTGGTCGGGCGGATGCCCTCCGCCTCGGCGGCCTCGGTGATGGCGGTGCCGCGCTCGGAGGTGGCGCTGTTGCGGGAGACGTAGTAGCTGAGCCACACGTCGGCGTCCGGCAGCTCCACCTCCTGGCCCGGCGCGAGCGCCTCGAAGTGCGGGACGAGACCGTCGTCGGCGGCCCGGTCCCAGGCCTTGTAGTAGCGCATGACACGGTCGGGGGAGCATCCGGCGAGCTCGGCGAACTCCTTCGCGGACACCTTCGGCGTCTCGCCCGCACCCTGCCCGCCGGGCCGCACGCTGCGCGCCACCATCAGCCCGAAGGCCCACCCTCCGGTCCGCGCGTAGACCCCGAACTCACGCGCGTCCCGGGCGACGAGGTCGGACAGCGGGGCCTGGGTCGCGGGGGACGTCTCGGGCGGAACGAACGCAAGGGTCACGGATGACTCTCCTGGAAAGGGCTGGTCGGACTGCAGAAGTGCAGAGACGCAGCCTATATCCACGGCCCTGCAGCGTTTATTCCCTCGATCGGCGCCCGGTCCCGAGAGAGGATGCCCGCATGAGTGTTCGCCCGTTGCCTTCGAGTACTCCCGCCGCCCAGGGTGTCGACGCCTCCGGTGTCCTCGCCTTCCTCGACGACCTCGAAACCACCCCCGACATCGAGCCGCACAGCCTGATGATCCTGCGGCACGGCCGCCTCGTCGCCTCGGGATGGTGGGCGCCCTACGCCGAGGACCGTCCGCATCTGCTCTACTCGATCAGCAAGAGCTTCACCTCGACCGCCGTCGGTATCGCCGCCGGCGAGGGGCTGATTCGGCTCGACGACCCGGTGATCTCGTACTTCCCCGAGTTCGAGGCCGAGATCACCGATCCGCGCAGCCGCGCCATGCTCGTGCGGCACGTGGCGTCCATGGCCAGCGGACATGAGACCGACACCCTCTTCGAGGCGCGGGAACGGGACCGCGAGGACCTCGTGCGCGGCTTCCTCCTGGTACCCCCGCCCCACGACCCGGGCACGGTCTTCGCGTACAACCAGTCCGCCACCTTCGCCCTCTCGGCCATCATCCAGCGCGTCAGCGGCCAGTCGCTGACCGAGTATCTGCGGCCGCGCCTGCTGGATCCGCTCGGCATCGGCGACGTCGCCTGGCTGACGGACCGTTCCGGCCGGGAGCTCGGCTTCAGCGGACTGCACGCCACCACCGACGCGATCGCCCGGCTCGGCCAGCTGTATCTGAGCGGCGGGGTGTGGGAGGGCGAGCGGCTGCTGCCCGAGTGGTGGGTGGCCGAGGCCACCCGGCCGCAGATCCCGAACGCCGGAGCGATGCCCGGGGAGGACTGGCAGCGCGGGTACGGCTTCAAGTTCTGGATGTCCCGGCACGGCTATCGCGGCGACGGCGCCTTCGGCCAGTTCTGCATCGTGCTGCCCGAGCAGGACGTCGTGATCGCGACGACCGCGGACACCTGGGACATGCAGACCCTGCTGAACATGGTCTGGGAACATCTGCTGCCCGCGTTCCGAGCCGCGCCCGTGACCGGCGGCGAGGAGGCGGACGCGGCCCTGGCCGAGCGGCTGGCCGGCCTCGCACTGCAACCCGCGGTCGGCAAGCCCGCACCGCCGGAGCGGGCGGAGGCCTGGTCCGCCGCCGCGTTCACCCCGGACGGCGGTGTCTGCGGGCACCTGCCCAAGCTGACCGCGATCGACCTCGCACCGGGCGCGGACGGCTGGACGCTGACGCTCACCGAGGACGGTCACCCGTTGCCGGTGCGGTTCGGCGAGGCCGGCTGGACCGTCACCGAGGAGCCCGTGCCCACCGCGGTGAGCGGTGGCTGGACCGGCACGGACACCCTCGCCGTGGACGTCGCCTTCCTGGAGACCCCGCACCACCTGGATGTGACCTGCTCGCTCAAGGACCGTACGTTCAAGGCGAGTTGGCGCACGGACCCGCTGCACTCCCTGCCCCTGCGGGCGATGCGCGCACCCCGCGGGCCGAGGTGATCAGTCCCCGGGAACCCGGAAGGTCCGCAGGAACACATCCAGGGCCTCCCGGTTCCCGGGGTCGTCCCAGTCGTCCTCCGGGGTCGTCCAGCGCAGCGAGTATCCGCGGTGTTCGGCGACCACGAAACCGCGGCCGAAGGTGCGCACCCGGGTGCCGTCCTTCTCGGAGAGCCACTCCATGTCGGCGGCCTTGTACCCCTGATACGTGGTCGCCTCGATGTCGCCGATCCGCCGGAACCCGCTCCACTCCTCAAGGCCCGGCTGGACGTCGTCACGCCACACGGCGACGGGGTCCGGGCCCACTCGCTCGCTGTAGGTGATCGCCAGCTTGCGCGGATCGTCGTCGGCACTGAAGAACACGCGGTACGCCAGGTCCGAGGCGCGCTTGGTGCGCAGCGGCTGCCAGCCCTCGGGCAGGGCGACGGAGAAGCCTTCCGGCGACTTGTACGTGCGGTAGCCGGGCGGCAGGGCGTTGCCCGTGGGGGAAGCGGTCGGGGTCCCCGGCTCCCGGGTGGGGGAGGGGCTGCCCGTGGGGGACGGGGTGCCCGTGGGAGTGGCGGACGAGCCGGTCGGGGGAGTGGCCGACGAGCCGGTCGGCGCCCCGGCGGAGGCCGACGGACTGGGCGCCGTGCCCGCCGCCGACGGGCCCGGGTCGTCCTGCCAGTCGTTGGTCGCGACAAGGACGGCCGCCGCGACGGTCACCACCGCCAGCGCCGTTCCGGCGACCATGGCGCGTCTGCTCCAGGCCGGTCCGACCGGGCACCGGCCGCGCATGCGGGGCCGCGGCATCTCCTGCAGGGCGCCCTCGGGGTCCTCGCTGAGGACCCGCACGAACGCGTCGCGGACCACCGGTCTGCTCAGCCGCTCCCGGGAGTCCTTGCGCAACAGCCCCTGCACGGCCTGGGTGAGCGGCCCGGCCCGCACCGGGGCGCGCAGCGGAAGCCGGTCCACGCCCTTCAACGTGGCCTCGGGCCGGTCCCGTTCGCGGTACGGCGGGCGCCCCTCGACCATCGTGTAGAGGATCGCGCCGAGCGCCCACAGATCGGACGCCGGCCCGATGCGCTCGTCGCGGGCCTGCTCCGGGGACGCGTACGACGGTGCGGCGACCCTGGGTGCGAGGGTCGCGCCGGCCAGCCCGAAGCCGGTGACGACGACGGAGCCGTCGTGGCGCACGAACACCTGGCCCGGGCTCAGTTCGCCGTGCGTGATGCCCGCGACATGCGCGGCCTCCAGCACGTCGAGCAGTTCGAGGCCGATGCGGGCGGCCCGCACGTAGTTGAACGCGCCCTGCTGGGCGAGGAGTTCGCCCAGCGGTGTGCCGTCGACCCACTCGGTGACGATCCACAGACTCCCGGACTCCTCGACGACGTCCAGGGCGGTGGCGACCCGGCCCGGCCGCAGCAGCCCGATCCGTTCGGACGTCCGCAGGATCCGGGAGGCCGCCCGGCGCCGGTCGTCCGGGCCGGGATCCTCGGGCAGACCGACCTGGGTGAGGAGGCACGTGCGTTCGGTTTCGATGTCCTCGCCGTAGTAACTGACGCGGTTCGTCTCGCGATGCACGACATCGACGAGCCGATACCTTCCGGCGACCAACTCGGCTGTGGAGACACCTGCCTTGACCATGGTCATCCCTCGCTGAACCCCGTGTTCTCATTTCCCACAGGAAGTACGCGAGGCGTCACGGGAAGCGTTCAACGAAAACTTCAACCAAGGTGCGTTTCTTTTCATTTGCTATCTGACGCCCGAGTAAGCTCGTGAAAAGGCGCAGGAATTGAGCCGGGACGATTCAGCGAAGTTCGAAATCCGCGGCCCAGCGCGACACGTCCGAGGTCGTCGCGTTGCCCCCGCACACGACCAGCCCGACCCGGGCGCCGTTCCCGACCCGCGCCAGCACCCGCCGGGCGGCGGGAAGCAGACAGCCGGCGGCCGGCTCGGTCCACAGCTTGGCGTGCTCGGCGAGATCGAGCACGCCCTGCACCGCCTCCCGGTCCGGCACCACGAGCACCTCGTCGACCAGGGCGGACACATGGTCGTACGTCAGCTGTGACACGCTCGGCGCGCTGAGCGTGGACACGATCGACGACAGCGCCACCGGCACCGGACCGCCCGCCGCCAGCGCCCGGGACATCGCCTCGGCGCCCTCGGTCTCCACGCCCCAGATCCGTACGTCCGGACGGCGGGCCCGCAGCGCCACCGCGACACCGGCGATCAGCCCGCCGCCCCCGACGCTGACGAGGACGTCCGTGAGGTCACCGGCGTCCTCGTCGAGCTCCAGACCGACCGTGCCCTGCCCGGCGATCACCAGGGGGTCGTCGAAGGGGTGGACCAGCGTCAGCCCCTCGTCGCGCAGCCGCGTGACGAGGGAGAACGCGCCGGCCATGTCCTCCGTCAGCCGTACCGAGGCTCCGGCGTCCCGGGCGATCTCGACGGCCCGTGCGGGCGCGGAACGCGGCATCACCACGGTGGCCTTCACATCCAGGACGGCGGCCGTCATCGCCAGGGCGATGCCGTGGTTGCCGCCGCTGACCGCCACGACCCCGGCGGCGCGCTGGGCGTCGCTCAGCGAGAGCAGCTTCGCCGTCGCGCCGCGGGCCTTGAACGAGCCGGTGCGCTGGAGGAGTTCGAGCTTCGCCGTGACCGGCACACCGAGCAGGGCCGACAGACCGGGGCTGGGTACCGTCGGGGTGCGCACGACATGTCCGGCGATGACGTCGGCCGCGGCTTCGACGTCCGGGATCCCGATCAAGGCAGTCACCTTCCCGGCGCGGGGCGGTGATCCGCGCCGCTTCGCACCCTGACGCGGGCGGGCCCGCCGGTCAACCGGGTTCCGCCACCGGAGGCACAGACGGTGCCGCTGACATCACCGCCGTACGGATGTGAACCGAGCCTTCAGGGTCTCACTGATCGCGCCGCACCAAGAAGTCGATCAGCGATCTCAGTGCTTCTGCGGTCTCCGCCTCCAGCGGCACATCGGCGAGAGCCGCCTGCGCGGCGGTCACCTGGCGCCGAGCCTCCGCCAGCGCGGCCGACCGGCCGCCCGACTCCTCGATCAGCGCGGCCACCTCACCGGGACCGGCGTCCGACTCCAGCAGCGCGCGCAGACGCCCGGCCGCGGGGGAGTCCAGCGCGGCCAGCACGGGGAACGTCTTCTTCCGCTCCCGCAGATCGCCGAACACCGGCTTGCCGGTCACGGCCGGGTCGCCCCAGATGCCCAGCAGATCGTCGACCACCTGGAAGGCGACGCCCAGATGCCGTCCCGCACGGTCGAGAGCGCAGACGGTAGCGGGCGGCGCACCGCCGAGCAGGGCGCCCAGCGCGGCCGCGCAGCCCAGCAGGGCGCCCGTCTTGTGCTCGGCCATCGCCCGGTACTCGTCCGGCCGCACCCGCTCCGGTCCCGTCCACGGGCGCGTGGCGAACAGCAGGTCGTCAGCCTGCCCGCGCACCAGGTCCTGCAACGCCACGGACAGCTGCCGCACCGCCCGAGGTCCGGCCGGCGCCGCGGCGAGCGTCTCGACGGCCAACGCGAACAGCGCGTCGCCCGCAAGGACGGCGGGCCCCGTGCCGTACGCCTTCCACACGGTGGGGCGGCGGCGCCGGTCCGTGTCGCCGTCCATGATGTCGTCGTGCAGCAGCGAGAAGGCATGCACCAGCTCCACCGCGACCGCCCCGGGGACCGCCACACCGCCGGACGCACCTACCGCTTCGGCACCGAGCACGGCCAGCGCCTGCCGTACGCCCTTCCCGCCGGAACCGGTGGTCGGCGCCCCGCCCACCTCGCACCAGCCGAAGGAGTACGCCGCCATCTCACCGACCCACGAGTGGGTCCGCCCCACCGCCTCCCGCAGCGCGGGCTGCACCAATGCCCGGCAGCGGCCGAGGACTTGGCGGGCATCGACCGAAGCGTGCGCGGACGCGGTGGCCCGGCGGACGTCAGCCGGAGCCTGGGGCGGGGAGGCGGGGCGAGGGGTGTCGGACGCGGTGTGGGGCGGGGAGGTGGCCTGGTGGGCGTCGGAGGCGGAGTGGGTTGAAGGGGCGGCTTGAGGGGAGGCGGACGTGGTCCGGCTGCTGTCGGTGTCGGTGGCGGTGTGGGGCGGGGAGACGGTCTGGCGGGTGTCGGACGCGGAGTGCGTCGGTGAGGCGGCCTCGCGGGCGTCGTGTGGAGCCCGGACCGGCGAGGGGAACGCGGTCACCGTACGACCACCGCTCCGGCGCCTGCCCCGGCACCCGCGGCGGCCATCTCCGAGGCGCCCGACCCGGCCGCAACGCCCTCCGTGCCGCAGAACTCCTCCTGTGCCCGCGCCACCATTTCCCGCGCGTGCCGCAGCCCGATGCGCTCCAACACCCCGGCCAGCTCGGCCAGTTCGGCGGCCGTCTCGGCACGGTCGCGCCCCAGCTGGGCCCGCGACTTGACCAGGCCCAGCCGGGACAGCGCCTCCCCGCGCGGTTCGCTCATCGCGCGGAACTCCGCGAGCGCCTGTTCGTACAGGGCGCGGGCCGCGGCGTGACGTCCGGCGCGATAGAGGACGTTGCCGCGCATCTTGTGGTTGTAGGCCAGGGCGCTGGTCAGCCGCATCGCACGGCACGTGGTCTCCGCCTCGGACAGCAGGGCCAGCGCCCGCTCCACGTCCCCGTCGCGCACGGAGACGATATCGGCGAGCCCGCGCAGCGCCCAGGCATGACCGCGCCGGTCCTCGGCACGCTCCGCTATCCCGGCCGCCTCCTCGAACAGGTCGTACGCCGTGTCGTACGACCCGGTGTTGCGATGGATCTGCGCGATGCCCTCCAGCGCCCACACCGTGTGCCGCGCCTCACCGCGCCGCCGCGCCTCGGCCAGCAGCTGCTCGTGCAGCCGGTGCACGGCCTCGTAGTCGCCCTGGATCCGGCCGGTCTCCGCGAGCCCCGCCAGCGAGTAGCCGCGTACGACGATGTCGCCGCCGCGCTCGCCAAGATCCGCCGCGAGCTGGAGCAGCCGCCGGGCCAGCGGGAACGCGCCTCGCTGCCGGGCCAGCGTGCCGCCGCTCCACAGCGCCCAGGCCATCGCCGCCGTGTCACCGGCCTCGCGGGCGGCGCGGTAGCTCGCCTTCCACGCCCGGTCGGCATCCCCGACCTGCCCCAGTCGGCGGTGCGCCTCGGCGACCGCGAGCCCGGAGCGCGCCGCCTCGCCGTGCTCCCCGGCGCGCTCTGCCGCCCGCAGCTGCTCGGTGCCCGCGGCCAGCACATCGCTGAGCGAGGAGTTGACGGACAGATTGGTCAGGGCGCCCTGGTACTCCGGGGCAAATGCCTTGCCGTACATCGATGCCTTTCGGTCCGATATACACGGCATCTATACATGCCGTGTATACATGGAGGGTATAGTGCGTCGAAAGCCAGCCCTGACCCAGAGGGCCAGGGCTTCATCCGTGGTCGGTCACGCGATGATGTTCATCTGTTGTCGGTCAAGACGCCGGCACCGCGCACCAAGGTTGCTCGTGAGGCGTAGATCACGTTGTCGGCTTCAGTGCTGCTGGGGTTTCTGCGGCGTCGCCTCACTCGGCCGTACGACGACATAGCCCTGGCCCTGCAGCATCAGCTGCACGGCCTCCCCGGAACCGCCGCGCAGCATCGAGCCGAGGGACTGCGAGCGGTGCAGCGAGGTCTGCAGGCCGGCGGTCCAGCCGACCACCGCGTCCGTGTCGACGTACACCGGGAACTGCGGCGAGACCGGGATCACCAGGGGATTGCCGTCGCAGATCAGACCCAGCCTGCCGTGCCCCGTGAAGACGCTGTTGAACAGGCCGCCGCCGGTGATGCCCGCACCCTTGACGGTCGCTATCCGGTACGACAACGAGGCGTCGAAACACAGGACGTTGCGGCCGTTCACCGTGAACTCGTCGCCCGGGTCGACGTCGACGATGAAGCAGTTCTGCGCCTCGTGCGCGAACCAGGCCTCGCCCTGCCCGCGCACCGCCATCAGCGGCAGCCCCTCACCGGTCATCGCCCGCTTGAGCATGCCGCCCATGCCCTGGCCCTTGCGCTCGAACTGGAGGTTGCCGCGGTAGGCGACCATCGCGCCCTGGCGGGCCTGCATCTCGCCGTTCACCGCGTACTTGATGCACTTGGCGTTCTCGATCGTCATGCCCGGCGCGGTGGCGGGCTGGACCATGTGCTCGCTGGAAAAGAGGTCACCCTTCATACGGGCATCCTGTCCCGGACGGTCCCGTTCCGACCAGATCGCGGCGGCCCGCGTCCTGAACGTTCCCGTTCCGGCCGGACGGCCGCCTCCCGCCGCCCCGACCCGTCAGGCGCCGAAGAGCTGTGTCCAGTACGTGCCGGCCGGGCCGCCGCCCGCGTAGCCGATGCCTATGTGTGTGAAGTCGGGCTTGAGGATGTTGGCGCGGTGGCCCGGGCTGTTCATCCAGCCCTCCACGACTTCGGCGGGGGAGCGCTGGCCGCAGGCTATGTTCTCGCCGATCGAACGCCGGGTGGAGCCCGCGGCGGCGGCCCGGTCCCAGGGCTGGCTCCCCTCGGGCGAGGTGTGGGAGTAGAAGGCCCGGGCCACCATGTCCGCGCTGTGCGCCTGCGCGGCGGTGGTGAGCACGGGGTCGACAGACAGGGGGCGCAGCCCGGCCCGGGCCCGCTCCCGGTTCGTGAGGTCGACGACGTCGGTGCCGGTGCGGGCCAGGTCGCCCGGTGTGAGCGGCCTGGCCCACAACGCCGTCCAGTACGTGTCTCCCGAGCGGCCGCCCGTGACATGGGCCACGGCTGCGTGGGTGAAGGACGGGTCGTGCAAGGTGCTGCGGGGCTGGTCGGTGCGCATGCAGTACGCGACGAACTCGGCGGGGGTGCGGGGGCCGGAGACCAGGTGCTCGCCGACGGTGACGTACGCGTACCCGGTGGCCGTGATGCGCTGGTACACGGAGACGCCGTCGTGGCCCTCGACACCGAGCCGTCCGGCCGCCGCCATGGCGGCGGCGTGGGCCTGAGCGGCGGAGGCGAGGCGGGCGTCATGGGCTACCGGAGGTGAACCGGCCCTGGTACGGGCGGAGTTGACCAGCGCGAGGAAACCGTCGGCCTCGGGGGAGGGCGCGCCCGCCGTGCCCCCGTTCGGGGCGGCGACAGCGGACAGGGTCTGCATCGTGGGCCGTGCGGTCGGCATCGGCGGAGCGCTGGGGGAGGGGCGGCGGAGGGGCGGTGGCGGCGGGGGCGTCGACGGGACCGGGGACGGAGTCGCGTCCTCGACGACGTCCACCCCGAAGTCACGTGCGATCCCCGCCAGCCCGTCCGCGTACCCCTGCCCCAGGGCCCGCAGCTTCCAGCCGTCGCCCCGCCGGTAGATCTCCGCGAGCAGCAGCACCGTCTCCTGCCGCGGGCGCGGCGGGACGAACCGGGCGATCGCACGACCGCCCGGGCCGGTGACCTGGAGCACGGGAGCCGGCAGTCGGCCCAGGGGCGTGCCGGGGTCGGCGGGGCTGACGACCACCGTGACCCGGGTGGCTCCGTGCCGCAGTCCCGGCGGGTCGACGGTCAGGGTCCCGCCCTGGAGCCGGGCGCCCGGAGCGGACGGCTGGTTGTAGAAGACGAAGTCGGCGTCGCCCCGGACCTTGCCGCTGTCGTCGGTGACGAGTGCGGACACGTCGAAGGGGCCGGGCACCCGGACGGTCACGCTGCCGCCCGGGAGGGGCAGATTGCCCCCGGGAACCAACTCGCTCATCGGGCCGTCCTGGTGGGTGGTTCGAGATCCGGTGGGGATGCCCTGAGAACGTCCACCGGATCTCCCGGGTTCCCGCCCGGCGCCGGCCCTCAGCTCCGGTCCGGGCCCGGGGCGACGAGGGTCCCCGGCGCGATGTCCTCGTGCCGTTCGATGCGCGCGGAGCTCTTCCGGGGCTTCGCCTCCTTGCCGCAGAACGCCGACTCCAGCGCGCCCCGCAGGGAGTTCAGGACCGTGCCGTTGTTGGAGGTGTTGGCGAGCGCGGCGAGACTGCGCCTGCCGTCCTTGGACGCGAACGCGTACGTGTAGTAACCCTGGACGGCGCCCGTGTGGCCGTACACCGAGATCCCGCACGACAGGTCGCGCCGCCGCAGCCCCAGGCCGTACGCCTGCGAGGTGCCCGCCGGCACCCACCGCTGCATCTGCGTCAGCTGCGCCCGCGACGTCAGCCGGCCGCCGAGCAGCGCCGACAGGAAGGTGTTGAGGTCACGGGTGCTGGAGATGATCGCGCCCGCGCTCTGTGCCCAGGACGCCGTCTGCTCGGTGGCGTCGACGAGCTTCGCCCCGGCGGTGTCCGGAGTGAGATACCCGCGCGCGTGCCGACCGGGGATCTTCGTGCCGGGGTGCAGATAGAAGGTGTCGCGCAGCTGCAGCGGGTCGATGATGCGCCTCTGGTACGCGATCCGCACCGAGTGCCCGGTCAGCTTCTCGATGAGCATCCCGGCGACCACGAAGTTGGTGTTGGAGTAGGAGTACGCCCCGCCCGGCCCGGTGGTCCGCGGCTTGTCCAGGGACCGGTCCACCAGCTGCCGGTAGGTGAAGACCTTCTTGCGGACCGCCTCGAAGCCGGGAACGCTCCGCGCGAACATGTCGTTGGTGTAGTCGTACAGGCCGCTGCGATGGCTGAGCACATGCCGCACCGTGATGCGGTCGTCGGGCAGCAGACCCGGCAGATAATGGTTGACCGGCGCGTCGAGCTTCAGTTTCCGCTCGTCGGCCAGTTGCAGCAGGACGACGGCCGAGAAGACCTTGGTGACACTCCCGATGCGGAACCGGTCGGCGTTGCTGATGCTCCGTCCGCTTCCGCGGTCCGCGACCCCGGTGGCCGCCCAGTGGACCGAGTCGTGGTCGTCGACCCGCGCCATTGCGCCGGGCGCGCCCTGCCGTTTCACCGTGCGCAGCACATTCCACAGGCCCTTGACGTCCGTATCGGGCAGACCGCCCGCCGAAGCGCGGACCGCAGGGGTGCCCGGTTCCCGGGGCGCGGCATGTGCGGGAACCGCCAGGAGCGACACCAGGGCCGCCGCCACCGCCGTACCTCGGACCACCGTTGCTGAGACCATCCGGCTTCCTCTCGTTGCTGTCGATTCGTCGCAGTCGATGTGCTGCCGATACGAGAACGATCACCCTCGTGAACGATCACCCCTGCGCTGGGCAACTTTCTCGCATCCCGTCACATCGCCACGGACGACGCACAGTTGGACAGTCCCGGATCACCGGGTGGGAGTCCTCGGATGAATCCTGCTTCTTTTATTGACGGCGGAAAATAAGGGCTCTAGGTTCCGGGCATGCCCTCGATCGGTCGTGCAGAGACGTTCCCGGCGAACACGCCGGCCGCCTCGCAGATCTTCACCACGGTTCTGTCCCACGGGCCCCTCACCCGCCTGGAGGTGGCCCGGCGGGCGGGACTGTCACCGGCCGCCGTCACCAAGGCGGTACGGCCGCTCATCGAGGCCGGATACCTGGTGGAGGACGCGGACGAGTCGGCCCGCCCCGCGCTCGGCCGCCCCGCCAACCCGGTACGGGTCGACGGGGGACGGGCCCTGTTCATCGGCGTCAAGGTGACCGGCGACGAGATCATCGCCGTGCTCACCGACCTGTGCTGCCGCATCCGTGTCGCCCGCCACGCCCCGCTCCGCGACCGGGAACCGAAGGGCGTGCTCGCCTCGACCGCCGAGCTGGTGGGCGGACTCCTCGCGGAGGCGGGCGACCTGGGCGTACCCGTCCTCGGCCTCGGCATCGCCGTCTCCGGCGACGTCGACCGGGGCGCGGGCGTCGTCCGCTACTCGCCGTTCCTGGAGTGGCGGGAGGTGCCCCTGGCCGAACTCGCCGCCGCGACCACCGGGTTGCCGGTCACCGTCGACAACGACGTACGCGCCCTCACCGTGGCCGAGCAGTGGTTCGGTGCCGGCGTGGGACTGTCCGACTTCGCCGTGGTGACCGTCGGCGCGGGCATCGGCTGCGGCCTCGTGGTGCACGGCCGGGTGGTCGCCGGTGCGCACGGGGTCGCCGGCGAGATCGGCCACGTCACCGTCGACCCGGCCGGACCGCCCTGCCACTGCGGCAACCGCGGCTGCGTGGAAGCCGTCGCGGGCGACGCCGCGATCCTCCGGCGGATCCGCGAGACGACCGGCGCCGAGGTCGCCGACACCGCCGAGGCCGTGGCCCTCGCCCACCGCGGTGTCGCCGGGGCGCGGGAGGCATACGCCCGGGCCGGTGAGGCGATCGGCCGGGGCATCGCCACCGTGGCCAACCTGCTCGGCCCCGAGCGGGTGATCATCTCCGGCGAAGGTCTCGCCGCCCACGACCTGTTCGCCGAACAGATCCGCGACGCCTTCGCCGCGGCCGCGTTCGGCTCCGCCGCCCGGTGCGACGTACAGACCCGCCCGCTGCCCTTCGAGGAGTGGGCGCGCGGTGCCGCGGCCACCGCGATCCAGTCCTTCATCAGAGCCGACGACCAGCGGTAGGCCCGCTGAACGACCCCAGGAGGTACGGCCCATGCGGTCATCCTCGTACTCCGTCATGCCCGCACGCGCGCTGAGAGCCGTGGTGGTCCTGGCCCTCACTGCCGGTGTCACCACCGCCGTCCCCGCCGCACGGGCCGAGACCCCCGAGCCCCCGGCCGCCCCGACCCCCATCGTGGCCGCCAAGCCCTACCTGGGCTGGACGAGTTGGACCATGCAGTCGTCGAAGTACCCGGGACTCAACCCGAAGGGCGACTACAGCTACCTCTCCGAGGCGAACGTCGCCAAGCAGACCGACGCCATGGCCGCGAAGCTGAAGAATCACGGCTACGAGTACGTCAACATCGACGCCGGCTGGTGGATGGACTGGTCCTGGAAGCCCCGGTACGACGAGTACGGGCGGCAGAAGGCCGACCCGGAGCGCTTCCCCAGCGGCATGAAGGCCGTCGCCGACCGCATCCACGCCAGGGGCCTCAAGGCCGGGATCTACCTTCCGGTCGGCCTGGAGAAGGGCGCCTACGGCGACGGAAGGACACCGATCCGGAACGCCGACGGCTGCACCACCGGCGACATCGTCCACGGCGACCTGCGCACCACCAACGGCTGGGACAGCGCCTACAAAATCGACTTCTCCGACCCCTGCGCGCAGAAGTACATCGACTCCCAGGCGCAGCTGTTCGCCGACTGGGGCTACGACTTCCTCAAGCTCGACGGCGTCGGCCCCGGCTCCGCCAAGAGCGGCGACAACTACAACAACGTCGCCGACGTCGCCGCCTGGCAGAAGGCCATCGGCGCCGCCGGCCGCCCGATCCACCTGGAGCTGTCCTGGTCCCTCGACCGCGGGCACGTCGGGGACTGGAAGAAGTACTCCAACGGCTGGCGCATCGACACCGACGTCGAGTGCTACTGCAACACCCTGGTCAGCTGGGAGAACTCGGTCGACGACCGCTGGGACGACGCCCCCGCCTGGATCGACCACGCCGGCCCCGGCGGCTGGAACGACCTGGACTCCCTCAACGTCGGCAACGGCGAGATGGACGGCCTCACCAAGGCCGAGCGGCAGAGCTACGCCACCCTGTGGGCGATCGCCAAGTCCCCGCTCTTCACCGGCGACGACCTCACCAGGCTCGACTCCTACGGCCTGTCACTGCTCACCAACCGCGAGGTCATCGCGATCAACCAGAGCAGCGCCCCGCCCGCCGAGCCCGTCACCGCCTCCGACCCGCAGCAGGTGTGGGCCGCGAAGAACCCCGATGGGACCTACACCGTGGCGCTGTTCAACCTCTCCGACGCACCCGCCGCCGTGACCGCGAACTGGCCCACGCTCGGCTTCAAGGGCAAGGCCTCGGTGCGCGACGTATGGAACAGGGAGAACCTCGGCACCCACACCGACAAGATCACCCAGGCGCTCCCGGCGCACGGCTCCCGCCTGTTCACCGTCACCCCGCGCGGCACGAACCTCGCCTGGACCGCCCACGAGGCCGAGGCCGGCACCCTGAGCGGCAACGCCTCCGTCGCCGACTGCGCCGCCTGCTCCGGAGGCCGCAAGGTCGGCAACCTCTACGTCGGCGGCAAGGTCACCCTCGACGACGTCGTCGTGCCCGAGCCCGGCACCTATCAACTCAAGGTCGCCTACGTCAGCGGTGACTCCCGCTCGGTCCTGGTCTCGGCCAACGCGGGCGGCGCCACCTCGCACAGGTTCCCGGCCACGGGCGACTGGGGGACGGTGAACAGCGTCCATGTGCCGGTGCGGCTGAAGGCCGGGGCCAACACGATCACGTTCGACAGCGGGACCGGCTACGCGCCGGACATCGACCGGATCGACGTACAGAAGTCTCTCTGACCTCCCCCCCGGCCCCGGAGCCGCCATGAACCCCAGCCCCAACGACCCGAGCCGAAGGACCCTCCTCTCGCTCGCCACCGCCGCGGGCCTCACCGCCGCCCTCGGTACCCTCCCCGCCTTCACCGCCTCCGCCTCGCCCGCCCGCCCCGCCGAAGTCCCGCTGCCCGCCGACGCCTCCCGACACCGGCTGTGGTGGCGGGCCCCCGGCGACGAGGGCTCGCTGATCGAACAGGGCCTGCCCCTGGGCAACGGCCGTATCGGAGCCCTCGCGAGCAACGTCCCCGGCCGCGAGCTGCTGCTGATCACCGACGCCACCATGTGGACCGGCGGCCTCAACGACACCCTCGACAAGGACGGCCAATTCCCCTACGGCCGCTCCGACTTCGGCTCGTTCACACTGCTCGCCCGGCTCACCGTCGACATCCCCGACCACGACCTCGGCGCCGTCAACGGCTACCGCCGCACCCTCGACCTCGCCCAGGGCCTGGTCGCCGCCTCCTACGTCCGCTCCGGCGTCACCTACCGCCGCGAGATGTACGCCAGCCACCCCGACGACGTCATCGTCCTGCACTTCACCCAGAGCGGCGGCGGCCACTACACCGGCACCATCACCCTGACCGGCACCCACGGCGAACAGCCCACCGCAGCCGAGTCCTTCGGCGCCGCCCTCCCCAACGGCCTGCGCTACGGCGCCGCCGTCACCGCCCGGAGCAGCGGCGGCAAGGTCACCGTCAACGGCACCCGCATCGACTTCACCGGCTGCAGGGACCTCACCGTGGTCGTGAGCGCCGGAACCAACTACGCGCCCGATGCCGCCGCCCACTTCCGCGACCCCTCCCTCGACCCCGAGCGCCTCGCCCGTGCCAAGGTCCGCGCCGCCGCCGCGGAGCCGGCCGACGCCCTGCGGCGCACCCACGTCGCCGACCACCGAGCCCTGTACGGACGGCTCGACCTCTCCCTCGGCACGTCCACGGACGCGCAACGCGAGCTGGACACCTGGGAGCGCCTGCACGCCCGCACCCGCGACCCCGGACCCGACCCCGAACTGGAGGCGGCCTACCTGCAGTTCGGCCGCTACCTGATGATCTGCGGCTCACGCGACAGCCTGCCGCTGAACCTCCAGGGCCTGTGGCTGGACGGCAACGACCCGGACTGGATGGGCGACTACCACACCGACATCAACATCCAGATGAACTACTGGATGGCCGACCGCACGGGCCTGTCGCCGTGCTTCGATGCCCTCACCGACTACTGCCTCGCCCAGCTCCCGTCCTGGACCGACCTCACCCGCCGGGCCTTCGACGACCCGCGCAACCGCTACCGCAACTCCACCGGCAGGAACGCCGGCTGGACCGTCGCGATCTCCACCAACCCCCATGGCGGAGGCGGCTGGTGGTGGCATCCGGCGGGCAACGCCTGGCTGTGCACCACCCTGTGGGAGCACTACGAGTACACCGGGTCGCGAGCGCACCTGAGGAAGATCTACCCGCTGCTCAAGGGAGCGTGCGAGTTCTGGGAGGCGCGGCTGCTCACCACCACCCTCCCCGGCAGCTCGCGGGAGGTGCTCGTCGCCGACAGCGACTGGTCGCCCGAGCACGGCCCGCTCGACGCCAAGGGCATCACCTATGCTCAGGAACTGGTGTGGGCGCTGTTCGGGAACTACCTCACCGCGGCGGCCGAGCTGCGGCGGGACCCCGACTACGCGGACACGATCGCCGCACTGCGCGGAAAGCTGTACCTGCCGCAGGTCAGCCCGACCACCGGCTGGCTGGAGGAGTGGATGTCGCCGGACAACCTGGGTGAGACCACGCACCGTCACCTGTCCCCGCTCGTCGGCCTGTTTCCCGGCGACCGCATCCGCCCCGACGGCTCCACCCCGGCCGACGTGGTGGCCGGCGCCACCGCCCTGCTCACCGCACGCGGCATGGAGAGCTTCGGCTGGGCCAACGCCTGGCGCAGCCTGTGCTGGGCCCGACTGAAGAACGCGGACAACGCCTACCGACTGGTCGTGAACAACCTGCGCCCCTCGACCGACGGCAGCAACGGCACCGCCCCCAACCTGTTCGACATCTACGAGGTGGAACGCGGCCGGGGCATCTTCCAGATCGACGCCAACTTCGGCACGCCCGCCGCGATGGTGGAGATGCTGCTGTACTCACGACCCGGACACATCGAACTCCTCCCGGCGCTTCCCGGCGCCTGGTCCGCCTCGGGCTTCGTCCGGGGCGTCCCCGCGCGGGGCGGCTTCGAGGTCGACCTGCGCTGGCGCGACGGGAGACCGACCGAGGCCCGCATCCACAGCGCCGGCGGCGGCACCACGACGGTCGCGTACGGCGGCGTGTCCCGCACGGTCACCCTGCGGCCCGGCGCGTCCGTCACGCTGAAGGACTTCGCCCGGTGAGGGCCGCACTTCCGTCGGCCGCCGTCCTGCTGACGCTCGTCGCCTGCCAGCCCGCGCCCGCGAAGGCGCCCGCCGCGGCGCCCGCCGACACGAGCGGCGTCATCACCTGGGCGGCGAGCGCCGACCGTATGGGCGACGGTGTCGCGGGCCGCGGCTACCGGCTCGTCGTGCACACCAGCGTCGGTGGAACCGGCGTCCGGGTCCGGCTCTCCAACGCCTTCGGGGACCGGCCGCTGACCTTCGACAGCGTCTACGCCGGACGCCAGAAGCAGGGCGCCGAGCTGCGGCCCGGCAGCAACAGGCGCCTGACCTTCGACGGCTCCCGCACGGTCACCCTGCCCGCGGGCAGCACCATGTGGAGCGACCCGCTGCCCGGCAGACTGCCGGCCGCGACCAACCTCGTCGTCAGCCTGCACAGCCCCGACGCGGGCGGCCCGACGAGCGGCCACTGGATGGCCATGCAGACGTCGTACGCCAGCCGGGGCGACCACACCGCCGAGGAGAGCGGTGCCGCTTGGACCGTCCCGACCGGCTCCTGGTTCTACCTCGACGCCGTGTCCGTGCGCGCCCCCGCGGGCATCGGAGCCGTGGCCGCGCTCGGCGACTCCATCACCGACGGCTGGCACTCGACCTCGGAACTGAACCGCCGCTGGCCCGACTACCTGGCCCGCCGTCTGCAACGGGCGGACACGGCGGTGAAGGGCATGGCCAACGCGGGGATCTCCGGGAACAAGGTCCTCGCGGACGGCCCCGGCCAGAGCGCCCTGAACCGGCTGGAGCGGGACGTGCTGTCCCAGCCGGGTGTGCGGACCGTGTTCCTCTTCCAGGGCGTGAACGACATCAAGGCCCACGCCGGCGTCACCGCCGAGGACCTGATCGAGGGCTACCGCGAGATCGCCGACCGGGTGCGCGCGGCCGGCAAGTGCGTCGTCGGCGCGACCGTCGGCCCCTTCAAGGGCTGGCACGAATGGGACCCGGCCGCCGAGGCCGTACGCCAGGAGGCCAACGCCTTCATCCGCACCAGCGGCCGGTTCGACGCCGTCACCGACTTCGACCGCGTTCTGCGCAGCCCCTACGACCGGGCGAGGATGCTTCCCGCGCTGGACGGCGGCGACCACATACACCCCAACGACAAGGGCATGCAGGCGATGGCCGACGCCGTCGACCTGACCGCCCTGGACTGCGGGACCGGGCGGGGACAGGTCGTCAGCCCACCGTCTCCTCGCGCGTGATCAGCCCCTGCCGATAGGCGATCGCCACCGCCTCCGTACGGCTCGCCGCGCCCAGTTTGGCGAGGATGTTGGAGACATGGACGCTCGCCGTCTTGCCGGTGATGTACAGCTCCTCGCCGATCTGCCGATTGCTGCGGCCGAGGGCGAGGAGCCGCAGCACGTCCTGCTCGCGGGCGGTGAGCGGCGAGGAGCCGTCGGCGCCGGACTCGGCGAGACGGCCGCGGCGGATCAGGCTGTTCAGCCGCTCCAGCAGGGGAGTCGCCCCGAGCCGGACCGCGGTGTCGCGCGCGGCCCGGGCCTCGGTGGCCGCCCCCTCGCGGTCGTCGGCCGCCAACAGGGCCTCGGCCAGGCGCAGTCGGCAGCGAGCCCGCTCGTACTCGTCGCCGTGCTCGAAGGCCTCCACCGCCTCGGCCCACGCCCGGGCGTCCGGCCCGGTGACGGCCCGCGTCCACTCCGCCTCCGCGCGGGCCAGCCACGCCATGCCCTCCGGGCCCTGCGGTATGCCGTCCTCGCCGCACCGGGCCATCGTCCGCGCCGACTCGACCAGCTCGGTCGCCGTGTCCGCCCAGCGGCGCGCCCCAGCCGCATCACCCGTCAGACGCAGCTCGGCGGCCCGGTCGGCGACCGCGGACAGCGCGAGCGCGGCGAGGCGGACCGTGACATGGGGGAGTGTCCCCTTGTCGTCGGTGAGGGCCTCGACCGTGGACCGCATCCGCTCCACCGCCGCCTCCGCGTCACCCCGCAGCGCCGCGGCGTCGGTGAGCGCGATGCCCGCGACCAGGGTGCCCATCCAGTCGAACGGCCCCTCCAGCAGGGCACGGGCCCGCTCGACGGCCGTGAAGTCACCGCGCGCGAGGGCGACGTACAGCGCCGGAGCGGCCGTGTAACCACCCGCCGTGGGCAGCACCTCGGCGTCGGCCGCCGCGAAGCGCAGGCACTCGTCCCAGCGGCCCAGCGTGTACAGCACCAACAGGCGCAGATACCGCATCTCCAGCGGATACAGCGACGACAGCAACCCCGCACGCCGGGCCCGGTCCAGCCCCTCCGTCAGCCAGGGCAGGCACTCCTCCAGGTCGCCGGACTCGAAGCAGCCGACGGCGAGGTTGAACAGGGCGCGCATCTCCACCGGCGCGGTGCCCGCCTCCCGCGCCAGCTCCCATGCCTCCCGGAGCCGTTCACGCCCCTCCGGCCTGCGCCGGCCGCCCTCCAGCGTGGCCAGCGAGATGAGCAGATCCGCCCGGGCATCCGTCACCTGCAGCTGCTCGGCGATGCGCAGGGCCTCGCGGGCGACGCGCAGCGCCGTCCCGTTCTCCCCGACGTGGCGGGCCGCCAGGACATGGGTGGCCGCCGCCCACACCCACGTCCGCGACGGAGGGTCGGCCGGGATCAGGGCGAGCGCCTCGCTGCTGTAGGCGTAGGCCGCCGTCAGGCTGTCGACGCTCATCAGATTGCCGGCGAGCGTGTACCGCACGCGGGCGGCGAGTTCGTGGTCGGTGTCCTGGTCGACGCCGGCGAGCGCGGACCGGGTGAGCGCGACCGCGCGGTGCGCCTCCCCGGCGTGCGCGGCCGCCGCCGACGCGCGCAGGGTGACCGTCACCCGGTCGTCGCCCTCGCCCGAGGGCCGCGCCGACGGCTCCACCGACGACCACAGGTCAAGGGCCGCCTCCAGATGCCGTAGCTCCTCGGCGGGCGCGCCCACGCCGTGCGCGTGGCCCGCGGCCTCCAGCGAGGCGGCCAGCGCCTCGGCCAGGTCGTGGCTCTCGCGGTAGTGGTGGGCGCGCTCCGCCGCCGTCTCGGCCGGACGGCCGCGCCCGGCGAGCAGCCGGGCGAACGTGCCGTGCAGCCGGGCCCGTTCGCCGGGGAGCAGGTCGGCGTACACGGCCTCGCGCGCCAGCGCGTGCCGGAAGGCGTATGTGTCGCCGTCGCCGGGCACGAGCAGCTGCCGCCCGACCGCCTCACGCAACGCCGACTCCAGCTCGTCCTCCGGGATGCCCACGGCCTCCCGCAACAGATCGTGCCCGACGCGGCGCCCCGCGACGGCGGCCGTACGCAGCACTTGCTGGGCCGTGTCGGAGAGCTGCTCGAACCGGATCAGCAGCACGTCGGCCAGCCCGCTGGGCACCCCGCCGAGCTCCGTGTCCGTGGCCGCGACCAGCTCCTCCGCGTAGAAGGCGTTGCCCTCGGCCCGCTCGACGATTCGCCGCACCGCGCCGTCCGGCAGCGGCCGCTCCTGCACGGACCGCACCAGCCGGGCCACCTCGGCATCGCCCAGGGGCCGCAGCTCCAGCCGCTCGACCGCGGGCAGCCGCACCAGCTCGGCCAGCAGCGGCCGCAGCGGATGACGCCGATGCAGATCATCCGCACGGTACGACGCGAACACGGCCAGCCGGGACGGGGGTGCCCCACTCGCGGGCCGTTGCAGGATGCCCCGGCTCAGCAGGAACCGCAGCAGATCCCGCGACGACTGGTCGGCCCAGTGCAGGTCCTCCAGGACGAGCAGCACCGGCGCGATGCCGGAGAGCTCGGCCAGCAGCCCCGCGATGCCCTCGAACAGCCGTAGCCGGTCGCTCACGGCGTCGGTCCCGCCGCCCAGCAGCCGCTCGACCACGGGGTGGGCACCGAGAACCCCCGCGAACCGCTCGTCACCGGCGAGCACCCCCAGCACCTCGGTGAACGGCAGATACGGCAGCCCGACATCACCGAGATCGACACAGTGCCCGGACAGCACGATCATCCCGTCCGAGACGGCCCGCCCCGCGACCTCGTCGAGCACCCGGGTCTTGCCGACCCCGGCGTCCCCGGCGACCAGTACGGCCCCGGCCTCCCCGCCCCGGGCACGCTCCAGCACCCCGGAAAGCCGGACGAGCTCGTCCTCCCGCCCGATCAGCGGCGTACTGAATGAAGTCTGCGACACGGAGACATCCTGTCACTTGCCACTGACAGCGCCTCTGGCCCCGTTCGAGCCGTCAGGCACGCAACGTCTTCGCCCAGTCGTCCGGTACCCGCCCAGCGGGCCCCGGCGCGGGCTGATCCGCGGGATGACTCGCCGGAGGCGCCAAATCGGGCCCCGACTCGAACAGTTCATTCGAGCCGTAGTCCCAGAACCACATCTCGCCCGGCTCGAAGCTCTGCACCAACGGATGCCCGGTCTCCCGGAAATGCGCGGTGGCGTGCTTCGCGGGCGAACTGTCACAGCACCCCACATGTCCGCACTGCGCACACCGCCGCAGATGGAACCACCATCCGCCGGCCTCGTCGCACTCCACACACCCGCTGCCACTCGGCGGCACACCGGCGTCGATGCCGTTGACGCTGCTCATGAAGCCTCCTCGGACGTGAGCGGAAGCAGCACCTGGAACCGGGTGTCACCCGGCTCCGACTCCACCTGGATGGTGCCGTGGTGCTTGTTGACCACGATCCGCCAGGAGATGTCGAGGCCGAGTCCGGTGCCCTCGCCCACGGGTTTGGTCGTGAAGAAGGGATCGAAGATCCGCCCCCGGTTCTCCGGCGGGATACCGACCCCGGTGTCCCGGAACTCGACCAGCAGCCGGTCGTGCTCCGGCGCCGTCCGCACCGTCAACGTCCCCTCGCCGCCCGCGCTTCTGATCGCGGATACCGCGTTGTCGATCAGGTTCGTCCAGACCTGGTTGAGCTCCGCCGGGTACGCCGGGATCTTCGGCAGCGTACGGTCGTACTCCTTGACGACCTTGATCTGCGGGCCGATCTTGCCCGACAGCATCATGAGGGTGCTGTCGAGGAGTTCGTGGACGTCGGCGTTCTGGAACGGCGCGCGGTCCAGCTGGGAGTACTGCTTCGCGGCGTCGACGAGATGCGAGATGCGGGTGGTCGAGTCGTTGATCTCGTCCATCAACAGCTCGGTCTCGACGGTGTAGTTGAGCCACCCGATCGCGTTCGTCAGGATCTCCTCGTCCACGGTCGTCGCGACCTGGTCCAGCCAGTCCACGTCGAGCCCGGCCTGGACGAAGGTGGGCGCGATCCGCCAGCCGTCGGGGATGTCGTGGTCGTCGAGCCAGTCGGTGACCGCGTCCTCCCGGTCGGAGGCCTCCAGCGGACTCAGTGTGGGCGCCTTGGCGACACGTTCGGCGGTGCGTTCCTGGATGTCGATGAGGTTCGCCATGACCTCGGGGGAGTAGGACCCCTGCGCGATGACGGCCAGCTTGTGCCGCATCTTGCCGACCCGCTCGCGCAGTGTCGAGGTCGCCCGTACGGCCGCGGCGGCGGGGTTGTTGAGCTCGTGGGTGAGACCGGCGGACAACGAGCCGAGCGCCAGCAGCCGTTCATGCTGATTGATGGCCAGCTGGGTGCTCTTCTGGCCGAAGAAGAGGCCCTCCAGCAGATGCAGGGCCATCGGGAACCACTCTTGGATCACGGACGCGAAGGTCTCGGCGGGCAGTACGAAGAACCGCGTCGGCTCCGTGACCCTCATCGAGCTGTTGTAGACCTGCGGCACCCGGTCCCCGAGATAGGCCTGCCAGGCCCCCGAGTACACCCCGCGCTGGGAGGTGCGGTTGACCTCCACGTCGTCCCCGCCGACCCGCCGGGACAGTACGACGGTGCCCTCGACCATCACATAGAAGCAGGTGGCCGGGTCGCCCTCGGTGTACACGGGCCCGGGCTCGAACTTCTCCACCCGCCCCTCGCTGCACAGCCGGCCCAGCTGCTCGGAGGAGAGCTTCTCGAACAGGAACAGCGAGCCGATCTCCGCGGGCTCGCACGGCATCAACCGTCCGCTCATGACTGCTCCAGATAACGGTGGACGAGCATCACGGCCATGGCTCCCTCTCCGACGGCGGACGCGACCCGCTTGGCGGACTCGGCGCGCGCGTCGCCCGCCACGAACACACCGGGCACATTGGTCTCCAGGTGGTACGGCGGCCGGTCCAGCTCCCAGCCGGACGGCGGCCGTCCGTCGGCGGTCAGGTCGGGCCCGGCCAGGATGAACCCGCGCTCGTCCCGCAGCACCGTCTCGTCCAGCCAGTCGGTCAGCGGGGCCGCGCCGATGAACACGAACATCCACTGCGCGTCGACCTCTTCGGTCCGCCCGCTGTCCACGTCGCGCAGCGTCAGCTGCTCCAGATGACCGGAGCCGTGCGCGGACTCGACCACCGTGCGGGCGCGCACCGAGATGTTCGGCGCCTCCTCGATCTGCTGGATCAGGTAGTGCGACATGGACGCCGACAGCGACTCCCCGCGCACCAGCAGCGTCACCGACTTCGCGCCCCGGGACAGATACATCGCCGCCTGCCCGGCGGAGTTGGCGCCGCCGACGATGTACACGTCCTGGCCCTGACAGGCCGGGGCCTCCGTCAGGGCCGACCCGTAGTACACCCCGCAGCCGGTCAGGTCGTCACAGCCGGGCGCCTGCAGTTGCCGGTACGACACGCCGGTCGCCAGGATCACGCTGTGCGCGGCGACCGCGGAGCCGTCCGAGAACCGTACGATCCGGGCGGCGCCGCTGACCTCCAGTCCCGTGACCTCGCGCGCGGTGAGGATCTCGGCGCCGAACCTCGCCGCCTGCCGCCGGGCCCGGTCGGTGAGCTGGGCGCCCGAGACACCGTCCGGGAAGCCGAGGTAGTTCTCGATCCGGGAGCTCTGCCCGGCCTGTCCGCCGGTCGCCGACCGCTCCACGAGCACGGTCCGCAGCCCCTCCGACGCCCCGTACACGGCCGCGCCGAGCCCGGCGGGTCCGCCGCCGATGACGACCAGGTCGTAGAAGTCGGCCGTCGGTGTCGTCGCCAGCCCCACCCTCGCGGCCAGCTCGGGAGCCTCGGGTGCCACCAGGGGCGTCCCGTCCGGGGTGACCACCAGCGGCAGCCGCTGACCGTCCTGCTCCGCGGCGGCCAGCAGCCGCTGCCCCTCGGGCTCGTCGGCCGAGTACCAGCGGTACGGCACCTGGTTGCGGGCCAGGAACTCCCGCACCTCCGAGGAGCGCGCCGACCAGCGGTGTCCGACCACCTTGGTGCTGGGCACCGGCCGGTAGTCGCTGCGCCGCCACGCCTCCAGCAGGTCGTCCAGGACCGGATAGAGCTTCTCCTCCGGCGGGTCCCACGGCTTGAGCAGATAGTGATCGAGGTCCACGACGTTGATCGCGTCGATCGCCGCGCTGGTGTCCGCGTACGCGGTCAGCAGCACCCGCCGCGCGCCGGGGTACACGTCCAGGGCCTGTTCGAGGAACTCGATGCCGTTCATCTGCGGCATGCGGTAATCGGCCAGGATCACGGCGACGAGATCGCCGCGCAGCTTCAGCTCGCGCAGCGCCTGCAACGCGGACTCACCGGACTCCGCGCGCACGATCCGGTGCGACTGGCCGTAGCGTCGCCGCAGGTCACGGGCGACCGCCCGGGACACTCCCGGGTCGTCGTCCACGGTCAGGATGACGGTCCGCGCTGCGTCGGCGGCCTGTGCCATACGTCTCCCCACCCCGAGAGTTCGCGTTCTCGGCGCGGCGAAGGTGTCCGGATGGCATCGGCGCCGCGTCGACTCGGCCCCATCGTATGTTCGATCCGCCCGCTTCGCTCGGGTATGCGGGAGGCGGCAGTGCTCAGCGGCGCCGCGGGGCGAGCACGCAGAACTCGTTGCCCTCGGGGTCCGCCAGGGTGACCCATGACTCCTCGCCGCTCTGCCCGACGTCCGCGGGGCGCGCGCCGAGGGCGAGGAGGCGGGCGACCTCAGCCTCCTGATCGTCGGGCCGGAAGTCGAGGTGGAGGCGGTTCTTGACGGTCTTGCCCTCCGGTACCGGTGCGAAGAGCAGGCCCGGCAGCCGCTCCTTCTCGGGCCGGATCTCGAACTCGTCGGGCGCATCGCCCACCACGACCCAGCCCAGAGCCTCGGCCCACCAGCGGCCGAGGGCCACCGGATCGGCCGCGTCCACCACCACTTGCTCCCACTCCAGTGCCATGCCCGCAGGGTAGTGAAGACTGGAGCCGACGACATGACCACCGCACGAGGGGGCAGCCGGAATGACGCGTTCGATCACGGCAGGGGTGGACGGCTCGGAGGAGAGCCTCGCCGCGCTGGCCTGGGCCGCCCGGGAGGCGGTTCGCCGGGGGCTCGCCCTGCGGGTGGTGCACGCCTGGCGGTTCCAGCCGCACGAGGCGATCGACGCGGGATACGCCAAGGACGCCGACACCCAGGCCCAGTGGGTGCGAGACGGGCTCGCGCAGGGCGCCCGCTCCGTCACCGAGCGGCATGCCGGGCTGGAGGTCACCACCGACGTCCTCGACGGCGGGCCCGCCGACTCGCTGGTCGACGCGGCGGCGGACGCCGAGCTGCTGGTGCTGGGATCACGGGGCCACGCCGCGGTCGTCGGGTTCCTGCTGGGCTCCGTCGGACAGCAGGTCATCGCCGGGGCCACCCGGCCCGTCGTCCTCGTACGCGCCGGGGACCAGCCGTCCGCCGAGGCCGCCGGACGCGAGATCGTCGTCGGCCAGCAGGGCGACCCGGACGACAGCGCCGCCGCGCTGCGCCTCGCGTTCGAGACGGCCGCGGCCCGCGGCGCGACCGTGCGTGCCGTGCGGGCCTGGACGCTGCCGCCGCTGTTCGCCTACAGCCCGACCTCCCTGAAGCTCCTCGATGACGCCGGGGGACTGGAGCCGTTCGAGAAGAAGGCGCTGGGCGAGGCGCTGCAACCATGGCGGGAACGGTTCCCGGACGTCCATGTCGTGGAGCACGTCGAGATGGGCAGCGCCGGGCAGGTGCTGCTGTCGGTCGCCGACCGGGCCCAGCTGATGGTCGTCGGACGCCGGGCCCGCCGTACGGCCGTGGGCGCCCGGATCGGTTCGGTGGCCCACGGCGTCCTGCACCACGCGCCCTGCCCGGTGGCCGTGGTGCCGCACCAGTGAGCCAGAGCCTGTGAAGAAGCCCCCGCCTGCGCCGCGGCGTCTGGCACGCACTCCCCGAGAGGGGGACCCCCAGCCGCGTCGCCGAACCGCCCACGTGGCTCCTCCCCCACGCGCGAACCGCGCTTCGCACGGCTCGGGCGAGGGCACCCCCATCGAGGGCGACTCCGGCGCCTTGCGATCGCACGCTCCCCCACCCTCGAACCGCGCTTCGCACGGCTCGGGCGGGAGGTACCCCCACGACACCGCGGCGCCCGCCCTCCGGGCGGACGACGGGGGCTTCTTCACAGGCTCTCAGTCGGACGTGGTGGGCTGCAGCGTCTCGCGGGCCTTGGGCAGGATGTTCTCGATGTAGTCCGCGACCACCGTGTCCAGGTCGATGTCGTGCTGCGCCCGCTCGGACAGGTACCAGCGGTGTTCGAGCAGCTCGTGGTAGATCTCGGCCGGGTCCACCGAACCGCGCAGCTCCAGCGGTACGGCCCGTACGGTGGGGCGGAAGACGTCGCGCACCCAGCGGTGGGCTAGCACCTCGGGGCGGGCGCCGAGCGGGTCGCCCGGGGCGTAGTCGTCCTGGGTGGCCATCCAGCTCTCCAGGTCGTTCAGCAGCCTGCGGGCCTGGTTCTCCTCGGTGTCCAGGCCCGTCAGACGCAGCAGTTGCCGCTGGTGGTGACCGGCGTCCACGACCTTGGGCACGAAGGTGACCGTGTCGCCGTTCGCCGCGTGCTCGATCTGCATCTCGGCCACGTCGAAACCGAGCTCGTTCAGTCGGCGTATCCGGCGCTCTATGTAGTGGTACTTGCCCGCCGGGTACACCGAGGTGCGGGTCAGTTCCTCCCACAGGCCCTGGTAGCGGGCGCAGATCTGGGTGCCGAACTCGATCGGGTCCACCGAGGGGTGCAGCGCCCCGGACGCCTCCAGGTCCAGCAGCTCGCCGCTGATGTTGACCCGGGCGAGCTCCAGATCGTAGTCGCGCTGCCCGGCGCTGAGCCGCGGGTGCAGGTCGCCGGTCTCGGCGTCCACCAGATACGCGGCGAAGGCGCCCGCGTCTCGCCGGAACAGCGTGTTGGACAGCGAGCAGTCGCCCCACGCGAACCCGGCGAGGTGGAGGCGGACCAGCAGCACGGCCAGCGCGTCCATCAGGCGGTGCATGGTCGCCGGGCGCATGGTCGTCTCGAACATCGAGCGGTACGGCTGCGAGCCCCGCAGATGCCGGGTGACCAGTACCGACTCCAGCGGGCCGCCGGCTGCGTCGGTGCGGCCGGTGACCACCGCCAGCGGGTCCACCGCGGGGATGCCGAGCCGGTCCAGGTCGCGCAGCAGCTCGTACTCGCGCAACGCCGGGCGCTGGGCGAGCTCCTTGACGGCGATCACCTCGTCGCCGGCCCGGGCGTAGCGCACGATGTGGCGGGAGATACCGCGCGGCAGGGGGACCAGGACCTCCTCCGGCCACTGCTCCAGGGGCAGCTGCCAGGGCAGTTCCAGCAGGAGCGCGGGGTGCTCCGGATTCGTCGCGCTGATCTGCAGTGCCATGGGCCGTTCGTCCTCGCCTCGCGGTGATCGTCACCTCACCTTAGAGCGCGCGTTCCCGGGCCTGAAGGGCTGCTTCGCGCACCGAACCGCGGTGCAGGGGTCCGTGCCCGGGCAGCAGCAGGTCGCCCTTGAGTCCTTCGAAGATGTCCAGCGAGGCCACGGCGCGGGCCTTTTCGTGCTGGAACATGTCCGGCAGCAGCTGCGGCCCCTTGATCCGCGAGGTGGGGTGCCCGCTGACCAGGGCGTCCCCGGCGATCACCACTCCGGCGTCGGGCAGGTGGTAGGCGCAGTGGCCGTCGGTGTGGCCCGGCGTGTGCACCGGGACCGGTCGGCCGGGCAGGTCCAGCGGGCCCGCCGACGGGAACGGCTCGGGGGAGGTGACCGGCACGTGAGCGGTGCCGCCGGAGCGGATGGCGTGCACGGCCCAGGGCAGCACGCCCGGCCGCCAGCCGTTCTTCAGGACGGTGCCGACGTCGACCTGGTGCAGGAACTCCCGGCGGGCGTGGGGCACTTCGGCCTCGTGGAGGTATACGGGCGTGCCGTAGATGGCACGCAGATACTCGGCGTTGCCCAGATGGTCGGTGTGCGCGTGGGTGATCAGTACGGCCCTGACCGCCTCCGGCGCACTCCCCACCTCCGTGAGCGAGGCGAGCAGCCTGGCCCGGTCCCCGGGGTAGCCGGTGTCGATCAGGGTGACCGCGTCCCCGTCGGTGAGAATCACCCAGTTGGTGTTGCTGCCGTGCACCAGGTAGGTGCCGTCCGCGACTTGCTGCACATCTGCCCGCATGATCGCCCCGCTTGGTGAGGTCCGTGCCCGACGCAGACAGCAAAGCAGATCACGATGAAATGGGTTTCGTCGGCGCCGGACGCATACCGAACAGGAACCGCGCCGGCCGCGTTCTGCGCACCAGGCACTCGTACAGGGCGAGGATCACCACCAGCGAACCGGTCACGATCACCGCGTACTTGACCACGACCGGCGCCGACCAGCCCACCACGCCGTACGCGACGGCGACCACGACCGGTTGATGCAGCACGTACACCGGCAGTGCGGCGATCCCGAGGTACACCATCACGCGCGACGGCGCCCGGACCTCGCGGGGCCGGTCCAGCAGCCCGAGGATCGCCACCACCCAGCACCAGCCCGCCGCCCCGAACACCGCCCGCGTCACCAGCGCGAGCGGGCTCCGCTCGGTGAACGGGTCGTCCAGGGACAGGAACCCGGGCGCGGTCCCCGCGAACAGCACCACCCCGGCCACGCCCACCGGCACGGCGAGTCGGCGCAGCGCGACACGGACGCGTCCGTCGTCGGCGAGGGCGTGGCCGAACAGGAAGAACACCAGGTAGGCCCAGCGGTTCCAGCCCGCGAAGCCCTCCTCCATGCCGAGGAACGCGTTGATCACGGCGAGCGGCAGCACGGGCAGGAGCAGCAGGGCCGGACGCCGCTCCACCGTCCGCCCCACGCGCTCGGCCCACGCGGCGAGCGGCGCCGCGACCGGTGCGAGGAGCAGGCTGAAGGTCAGCAGAAGCACCACGAACCACAGATGGCCGGTCTCGAAGTGCTCCCCCTCCAGGACGAAGGGGAAGTCGGCCGGGTCCGGGCGGACGGTGAGGAAGCGCGGCCAGAAGTGCCAGTACGACTCGTGGTGGCCGGGGTCGGCGGCCCGCACCCGCAGCCACTGGGGGAGCGGGCACAGGACGAGCGTCGCGAAGACCAGCGGAACGCCCAGCCGCAGCAGCCGCTCCCGGGTGAACCGGGCGGGCCCGCGCCGGCGGATCGAGTACCGGGAGCCCAGCCCGGCGACCAGGAACAGCACGGGCATCGCCCACACGACCGCCAAGCCGGCCAGCACGGTCACCGCGACGGTCGTGTCCGCGTTCTTGACGTAGAAGTCGTCGTCCGGCGAGAAGACGAGAGCCGAGTGGAAGAAGACCAGCCCGAGGACCACGAAGACCCGCAGCGCATCCAGCTCGCTGCGCCGGGAAGCGGGGGGAGGTGCCTGCGTCTGCGCGCACACCCGCCCCAGTGTGGAGGCACGTCGGGGCCTCGCCCAGAGGAAGGGCTGCCTCCGGCACCGTCCGCCGGAGGCAGCCCCCGCGCGCACCCGAAGCGGCCGCCTCTCCGCCTCAGTGCACGCCGTCCGGGCGGAACTGCACGCTGATGCGCGGTCCCGCGGCCCGTGCGGTCTTCGGTACGCAGTGCTCCCAGGTCCGCTGGCAGGAGCCGCCCATCACGACGAGGTCGCCGTGCCCCAGCGGTCGGCGCACGCTGTCGCCGCCGCGCATCGGCCGCAGCAGCAGATCACGCGGGGCTCCCACGGAGAGGATGGCGACCATCGTGTCCTCGCGGGCACCCCGGCCGATCCGGTCGCCGTGCCAGGCGACGCTGTCCCGGCCGTCGCGGTAGTAGCAGAGCCCGGCCGTGGTGAACGGCTCGCCCAGCTCATCGGCGTAGTGCGCGCTGAGCGCCTCGCGGGCCTCGGACAGCACCGGGTGCGGCAGTACGTCGTCCCGGCCGAAGAACGCGAGCAGCCGGGGCACGTCCACGACCTGGTCGTACATCTTGCGTCGCTCCGCCCGCCAGGGCACCTCGGCCGCGAGCTGTTCGAACAGTGCGTCGGAGCCCGCCAGCCAGCCGGGCAGCACATCGAGCCAGGCGCCGAAGCCGAGCTCGGTCCGGCGGATCCCGTCGAGGGGGCCGAGTCGCAGCTGGTCCGTCTGGTCGAAGAGGGAGGCCTGGAGGTGCGTGCTCATGGCTTCAGCGTACTCCTAATTCGAAAATATGTTCCCATCTCTTGGGGGTTTGCGTCGGCCTCTTTTGATACATCGACGTATCCGATACATTCCTGTATCGAACGGAGGTTCTGACATGGCGGTCCACGGAACGACCAAGCGCGTCACCAAGCGCCGGGTCCGTACGCGCGCCAATCTCCTGGACGCCGCCTTCATGGTCTTCGCGGCCAAGGGCTTCGGACGGGTCTCCATCGAGGAGGTCTGCGAGGCCGCCGGCTACAGCAGGGGCGCCTTCTACTCCAACTTCGACAGCCTTGACGAGCTGTTCTTCGCCCTCTACCGGGAGCGCGCGGACCTCATCGCCGACCAGGTCGCCGGCGCGCTCGCGCTCGACGGGCCGGACCTGGACGTGCCCGCCGCCGTGGACCGGGTGACCGAGGCGCTGCTCCTGGACCGCGACTGGCTGCTGGTGAAGACGGACTTCCTGGTGCACGCCGCCCGCGACCCGGCCGTCGCCCGGACCCTGCTGGAACACCGCGCCCGGCTGCGCGGCGCGATCGCCGACCGGCTCGCCCGGGCCCGGGGCCGCGCCGCGCTGCCCGCCGTGCTCGGCGACATCGAAGGTGCCGCGCACGCCGTGGTCGCCGCCTACGACGGCGTCACCACCCAACTGCTGCTGGACAAGGACGTGGAGCACGCCCGTGCCTGGCTGAAACAACTGCTCACCGCGCTGCTGACCGACGGCAGCGACAGCACCGGATGAAGAGGGGACGGTCGCCATGGATGCCGACGTCATCGTCGTCGGAGCGGGACTCGCGGGCCTGGTCGCCGCGAGCGAACTGACCAGCCGGGGCCGCAGGGTCGCGCTGGTCGACCAGGAGAACGCCGCCAACCTCGGCGGGCAGGCGTTCTGGTCCTTCGGCGGGCTGTTCCTCGTCGACTCCCCGGAGCAGCGGCGCCTCGGCATCAAGGACTCCCTGGACCTGGCCTGGAACGACTGGCAGGGCAGCGCCCAGTTCGACCGGGTGGACGACGAGGACTCCTGGGCGGTGCGCTGGGCGCGCGCGTACGTCGAGTTCGCGGCCGGTGAGAAGCGGGCCTGGCTGGACACGCACGGCATCAAGTTCCTGCCCACGGTGGGCTGGGCCGAGCGCGGCGACCTGCGTGCCGACGGCCACGGCAACTCCGTGCCCCGCTTCCATGTCGCCTGGGGCACCGGCACGGGCGTGGTGGAGCCGTTCGTGCGGTACGCCAAACAGGCCGCGCGCGACGGACTGCTCACCTTCTACCACCGGTACCAGGTCGACGAGCTGGTCATCGAGGACGGCGCCGCGCGCGGAGTGCGGGGCACGGTCCTGGCCGACGACCACTCGTCCCGCGGTGTCGCCTCCAACCGCGACCGCGTCGGCGAGTTCGAACTCACCGCCCAGGCGGTCGTCGTCACCACCGGCGGCATCGGCGCCAACCACGACATCGTCCGCCGCTACTGGCCCGAACGGCTCGGCACCCCGCCCACCGAGATGGTCACCGGCGTCCCCGCCTACGTCGACGGACGCATGCTCGACATCAGCGCGCAGGCAGGCGTACGCCTGGTCAACCGCGACCGCATGTGGCACTACACCGAGGGCCTGCAGAACTGGGACCCGATCTGGCCCGGCCACGGCATCCGCATCCTGCCAGGGCCGTCCTCCATGTGGTTCGACGCCCTGGGCCGCCGGCTGCCCGACCCGTGCCTGCCGGGCTACGACACCCTCGGCACCCTCAAGCACCTGCGCACCGACCCCGACATCGCCGGCTACGACCACTCCTGGTTCATCCTCTCGCAGAAGATCATCGAGAAGGAGTTCGCGCTGTCGGGCTCCGAGCAGAACCCCGACATCACCGCCAAGGACCGCGCCGGATTCCTGAAGGAGCGCGTGCTCGGCAAGGGCGCCCCGGGCCCGGTGGCGGCGTTCCTGCGCAACGGCGCGGACTTCGTGACGGCTCCGAACCTGGAGCAACTGGTGGAGAAGATGAACCAGTTGACGGACAAGGCGCTCCTCGACGCGGAGACCGTCCGGCGCCAGATCGAGGCCCGCGACCTCCAGATCGCCAACCCGTACAGCAAGGACGCCCAGGTCCAGGGCATCCGCAACGCCCGCCGCTACATCGGCGACCGCCTCGGCCGCGTCGCCACCCCGCACCGCATCCTCGACCCCGCGGCCGGCCCCCTCATCGGCGTCAAGCTGCACATCCTGACCCGCAAGACCCTCGGCGGCATCCAGACCGACCTCGACTCCCGCGCCCTGGGAGCCGACGGCACGCCCATCGACGGCCTGTACGCGGCCGGCGAGGTCGCCGGCTTCGGCGGCGGCGGCGTCCACGGCTACAACGCCCTGGAGGGCACCTTCCTCGGCGGATGCCTCTTCTCGGGCCGGACGGCGGGACGGGCCGCGGCGCGCCAGACCGCCTGACAGCGGCCCACGGCCCGTCTCCTCACTCCTGGAGGAGGCGGGCCAGCACCGTGGCGTGGCTCTGCTCGGGGGTCTTGGAGGAGGTCAGCAGCGTCACCTCACCCTTGGCCGCCAACGCCCGTACTTCGTCAAGGAGTTCCGTCGCCTCGGGCGCGGCCAGCTCCGCCTCGTAACGGCGCGCGAACTCCTCGTACGACCTCTCGCCCGCGTGGTACCAGCGCCGTAGCTCGGTCGACGGGGTCAGCCCCTTGGGCCACTCGTCCACGCGGGCCGCGTCCTTCGACAGGCCGCGCGGCCAGAGCCGGTCGACCAGGACGCGCACCCCGTCCTCGGGCTCGGGTGCTTCGTAGACGCGACGGATGCGGATGCTCATGGCCGGGCCTTTCCGGTGGACCTGACGAGTTCCTCACAAGTGTCGGTCAAGGTCGACGCATGATCGCGTACAAGCCCCGTGTCGCCCTGCTCGCCGCCGCCCTGCTGCTGACCGGCTGCGGCGGCGGTGCCGCGGTGACGCCGGACCACGAGCCGGCCGCCACCGGGCCCACGGCCGGGGCGCCCACGACCGCCGCCCCCATGCCCGAGGTCGCACTGGAGGTGGCCCCGCGGCAACTGCCCGGTCTCGGCCCGAAGACCTGGGGTGCCGTGCCCCCAAAGGCCCGGCAGGCCGTCGTCGTCACCGGGAGCGGCAGAAACTCCTCGCAGTCCACGGCCGTCCTGTACGAGCGCAGCGACATCGGCTGGGAATCGCGCGCCGAGTGGCCCGCGCACAACGCCCTGCGCGGCTGGACCGACCAGCACCGGGCCGGCGACCTGCGCTCGCCCATCGGGGTCTTCACGCTCACGGACGCCGGGGGCCTGCTCCGCGACCCCGGCACCCGCCTGCCGTACGACCACGGCCCCGGATTCACCATCAACGGCACCGGCTTCGAGGGCGAGCCCCTCGCCGGTTCCTTCGACTACGTCATCGCCGTCGACTACAACCGCCGGCCGGGCACCACGCCCCTCGACTGGACCCGCCCGCTCGGCGCCGGGCGCGGCGGCGGCATATGGCTGCACGTGGACCACGGCGGGCCCACGCAGGGCTGCGTCAGCATCGCACGCGAGCACATGAGGGAACTGCTGCGCGCACTCGACCCCGATCTGCATCCCGTCGTCGTCATGGGCGACGCCAAGTCGCTCGCCCGCTGAGAGCCTGTGAACAAACCCCCGCCTGCGCTGCGGGCGGACGACGGGGGTTTGTTCACAGGCTCTGACATCCCCGACCGCTTAGGATCCGCCGCGTGTGCGCACATGTGCTGGTCGCCGAGGACGACGAGATGCAGGCCGAACTCATACGCCGCTCCCTGCTGTCGGAGGGCCACACCGCGACCGTGGTCCACGACGGGTCGGCCGCCCTGGACGCCGCCCGGCGGCTGCGGCCCGACCTCGTCGTGCTGGACCTGATGCTGCCGGTGATCGACGGCTTCGGGGTGTGCCGCGTGCTGCGCCGGGACGACGACATCCCGGTGCTGATGCTGACGGCCAGGTCGGCCGAGGACGACGTGCTGCTCGGCCTCGAACTCGGCGCCGACGACTACATGACCAAGCCGTACAGCCCGCGCGAGCTGATGGCCCGCATCCGTACGGTGCTGCGGCGCAGCGGGCGTTCCGCCGGGCGGCGGGAGGACCCCGTCGTACGGGCCGCCGGGCTCGCCGTCGACCCCGAGCGGCACGAAGTGCGCTGCGACGGGGCGCCGGTGGAGTGCACGCCGGCCGAGTTCGAGATCCTGCTGGCCATGGTCGCCGAACCCGAACGGGTCTTCTCCCGGCGACAGCTGCTGGAGTGCACCCGGGGCACCGACCGGGCGTCCACCGAGCGCGCCGTCGACGTCCACATCATGAACCTCCGCAAGAAGATCGAGGCCGACCCGCGCAGCCCCGTACGGCTGCTGACCGTGTTCGGCGTCGGCTACAAGCTCAGCGGCGGCCGCGGATGACCCGGACCGTACCGCTGCGCAAGCGCCTCCTCGTCCGGCTGCTGATCGCCTCGGTGCTGATCGCCGTGTGCTCGGTGGCGGCCACGGCCTGGCTGGCGGTGGAGACCACCACCCGGGCGCTGCGCGAGGAACAGGGCCAGGTCCTCGCCGAGGACATGGACGTCCTCGCCCGGCTCAGCGGGTACGCCGCGACCCACCCGGACTGGAAGGGCGTCGAGCAGACGGTCCGCGAACTGTCCGCGCGCACCGGCCGCCGTATCGCCCTCACCACCACCGACCGCAGGACGATCGCCGACTCGGCCCCGGCCGGCACCTCCCTGCCGCCGCGTGCCGCCGCCACCGTCGACCCCCTGCACATCGACACCCACACGGAGCGCGGAGCGCAGCGCGGCGGCGTCGACCCCCGGGTCGTGGGTCCGTACCGGGTGACCGACGCGGAGCGCGCCGAGCTGGAGAAGCTCGCCACGACGCGGCAGCGGTGCTTCGGCCGCAACGGCTACGAGGCCACCGTCGTGCAGACGCCGAGCGGCCGGCCGGTCGTCACCGACCACGACGGGCCCGTCGCGGGCGGGGTCGTGCCCGACGAGTGCGCCGACGGTCTGCTCAACACCCCGACACCGACCGAGAGGAAGGCCCTGTCCGACCTGTCCGAGCGGGCCCGGAAATGTCTCGACCGACGCGGACTGAACTCCCGATCGCAGACGTTCGTCACCGTCGACGTGACCGAGCAGCGGCTCGGCACCCGCTACCTCCTGGGCAAGACCAAGGGGACCGACGACCGTACGGCCGTGCGGGAGGCGGACCGCTGCGTCGACGAGGTACGCCGCGCCCAACTCGACCCCTACGTCGCCCCCGTCGCCGAACTCTTCCTCGGCGGCGGCGACACGACCGCCGTCCGCTTCGACATGTCCCCGGCGAACAAGGCCAAGGTCGTCGGCGCCGCCGGACTCGTCCTCGCGGTCACCGTGGCCGTCACCGCCGTCGTCGCGACCCGGCTCGTGCGGCCGCTGCGGGCGCTGACCGAGGCCGCCCAGCAGCCGCCCGAGCTGCATGCGCGGGTGCCCGTCACCACCCGCGACGAGACCGGCATCCTCGCCGCGGCCTTCAACGAACTCGCCGAGCGCCGCGAGCGGCTGGAGGCCCAGCGCAAGGCGATGGTCAGCGACGTCGCCCATGAACTGCGCACCCCGCTCACCAACATCCGCGGCTGGCTGGAGGTGACCCGCGACGGCGTCGTCGACCCCGACCCGGCCCTGCTCTCCTCCCTGCACGAGGAGGCCCTCGTCCTCCAGCGCGTCATCGACGACCTCCAGGACCTCGCCGCCGCCGACGCCGGCACCCTGCGCCTGCACCGCGAGCCCGTCCGTGCCGACGAACTCCTCGCCCAGGTCGCCGCCGCCCACCGCGTCGCAGCCGACACGGCCGGCGTCGCCCTGCGCACCACGGCGGACGGCACCTGCTGGCTGGACGCCGACCCCGTCCGCATGCGCCAGGCCCTCGGCAACCTCGTCTCCAACGCCCTGCGCCACACACCGGCCGGCGGCACCGTCACACTCGCCGCCCGCAGCGACGGCGACGACGTCGTCCTCGACGTCACCGACACGGGGGCGGGCATCGCCGCCGAAGACCTGCCGTACGTCTTCGACCGGTTCTGGCGTGCCGAGAAGTCCCGCAGCCGACGTACCGGAGGCAGCGGGCTCGGCCTGCCGATCGTCCGGCAGCTGGTCGCCGCGCACGGGGGTACGGCCGAGGCGGCGAGCGAGCCCGGCGCCGGTTCCGTGTTCAGCCTGCGGTTGCCGGGCGCGGCCCCGCCCGTGTGAGGGCGGCGGCCCCTGCCCGCGCCGCCGGGCCCGTCATCCGGCCCGTTGCCGCAGCGCCCGTCGTTCCGCCTCGCTCGTGCCGCCCCAGATCCCGATGAACTGGTCCATGTCGAGTGCCCAGCGCAGACACTGGTCCCGGACCGTGCAGCGCCGGCAGACGGCCTTCGCCTGCTCGGTCTGCAGCAGGGTCGGACCGGACGTGCCGATCGGGTAGAAGAGGTCGGGGTCCTCATGGCGGCAGGCGGCGTAGTCTCGCCAGTCGTCCATCAAAGTCACCTGCGATCGTCGTACGTGCCCTCGGTGGATGCCTTACTCGTTTTCGGGTCGCCTGTCGACGCACTTGTGAAACCCCATGGGACACAGCTGAATCAGGTCACTGTTCGCGCATGCCCCACGGGGAGCCGTACGCGCTCAGCAGATCCAGGAAGGGGCGCGCCGGAAAGGCCTCCGGACCCAGTACGCCCGTGCCCGACCAGGCGCCGGTGGCGAGGAGTTCGAGGGCGACGACCGGGTTGACGGCGGTCTGCCAGACCACGGCCTGGGAGCCGTACTCCGCCATGGACCACTGGTTGTCGACCACGTGGTACAGGTACACCTCGCGCGGCTCGCCGTCCTTGACGCCCCGCACCCAGGTGCCCGCGCAGGTCTTGCCGTGCATCCGCTCGCCCAGCGTCGCCGGGTCCGGCAGACACGCGGCCACGACGTCCCGGGGCGAGACCCGCACCGGACCGTCGGCGCCCGGCACGGTCACCGGCTCGGTGCGGTCCAGACCCAGCAGGTGCAGCGTCTTCAGCGTGCCGATGAACTCCTCGCCCAGGCCGTACTTGAAGGTCACCCGGCGCGCGTCGACCCAGCGCGGCATCAGGAGCACCTCCTCGTGCTCCACGTTCACGCACTCGACCGGCCCGATGCCCTCGGGGAAGTCGAACACCTCGGGCTCGCTGAAGGGCTCGGTGGTGAACCAGCCGCGGCCGTCCTCGTAGACGACCGGCGGGTTGAGGCACTCCTCGATCGTGGTCCAGATGCTGAACGACGGCGCGAAGTCGTACCCGTCGACGGTGAGGTTCGCGCCGTCCCGGACCCCGATCTCCTCGATGTCGTCGAAGAGCTCGTCGGCCGCGTACCGGGCGAACACGTCGGACAGCCCCGGCTCCACACCCATGCCGACCAGGGCCAGCGCGCCCGCCTTCTCCCAGTCGGCGGCCTCCTCGAACTGGGCGTCGCCCAGCTTCACCCCGCACTCCTCGTAGGGCCGCTCCGGATGCGGCCGAGACAGCGACATCGCCATGTCGACATACGTGGCGCCGGCCGTGCGAGCCGCCTGGAACAGCGGCATCACGAACCGCGGGTCGGTCGCGTTGAGCAGTACGTCGCACGCGTGCCGCTCCAGCAGCGCGGCCACCGCAGGCTCGTCGCCCGCGTCGACGCGCTCGGCCCGGAACCGGGCGTCACCGCCGAGCGCCGCCACGGCCGCTTCGGCGCGCGCCAGGTCGTAGTCGGCGACCACCATCGCCTCGAAGAAGGGACGCCGGGCGGCGATCCGGGTGATGGCGGTACCCACCCCGCCGGCTCCCACGAGCAGTACACGCATGACAAGACTCCCTCGGCTGAAGGTCTACGACGTGGTGGGGCCCCGCCCGAGATACAACGCCGCACCGTCACATAAGGTCAATGGCGTTGGCATAAGGATGGAGGACGTCGTGCCGAAACCGGTCATACCGGAGGAGAAGCGGCGCCGACGGCGTCCCACGAAGAGCGGCACGGTGCTGTCGGAGCGGCTGATAGTCGACACGGCACTGCGCATGCTGCGCGAACACGGCAGCGCCGGACTCACCGCCCGCCGCCTCGGCCTCGCCCTCGACGCCGACCCGAGCACGCTCTACCGCTACTTCCGCGGCATGGACGACCTGACCCTCGCGATCGGCGACGCACTCATCGGCCAGGCGCTGGAGGGATGGAAGCCGACGGGGGAGTGGCGCGCGGACCTGCGCACCGTCGGCCTGCGCATCCACGCCGCGTACGTCGCCCACCCCCAGGCCGCCGTCCTGACGACGAGCCGGGTCACGGGACGCGCCAACGAACTCGCCGCCGACGAGACGGTGCTGGAGATCCTGCGCTCGGCCGGTTTCGGGTTGCCCGACACCGTCCGCATCTACCACGCCTTCATCGACCAGACCCTGGCCTTCGCGGCCCTGGACGCCGCGTCCCTGGCCCTGCCGAGCGCGTCACTGAGGGCCGACGAGGAGATGTGGCGCTCGACGTATGCCCGGCTGCCCCGCAGTACGCATCCCCGTATCGCCGAGGCGGCACCGCTGCTGGCGACACGGATGGTGAACAGTGCCTATCCGACGGCGCTGGAGATGCTCCTGGACAGCGCAGCCGCCCAACTGAGCACTTCAGCCGACGGTACTGCAGCGCCCTAGGGGCGCGGGGAACTGCGCGACCGGCCACAACGCACCCGCAGGCGCCGCACAACCGCTCGCCCCCCTCTCATCGGCGCAACGCTTCCCCGGCCGTCGCAGTCACCGCCTCGGTCACCGCCACCAGGGCCGGCGAATCCAGCTTCCACTGCTGCCAGTACAACGGAACATCAACCGGCCGGCCCGGCGCCAGCTGCACAAGCCGCCCCTCTCCCAGGAGCGGCCCCGCCTGCACTTCGGGAATCATGCCCCAGCCCAGTCCGGCGACCACGGACGTCAGGAACCCCTCCGACGTGGGGACGTGATGCCGTACGGCACTCGCGCCGGTCGGACCGCGCCGCAGCCTGCGCACGAACCCGTCCTGGAGATCGTCGCTCCGGTCGAACGACACCACCGGCGCCCGCACGAGCGCGTCCCGCAGAGGGCCGCCGAGATGCCGCTCGGCGAACTCCGGGCTCGCCGCCGCCAGATACCGCATCCGCCCCAACGGCCGCACGGAACACCCCGCCACAGCATCCGGCGACGACGTCACCGCGGCCATCACCAGCCCCTCCCGCAGCAGCGTCGCCGTACGGCTCTCGTCCTCCCGCCGCAGCTCGAAGCAGAGCGGCGGCTCCTCCGGTACGCGCGTGAGCGCCCCCAGGAACCACGTCGCCAGCGAGTCCGCGTTGACCGCGATCGACACCCGGGTCGGCTCCCCGGCCGCGCTCATGCCGAGCTCGGCGCGCGCGTCCCGCTCCAGCCGGGCCAGCTGCCGGGCGAACCGGACGACGACCTCGCCCGACTCGGTGGCCCGCACCGGCTTGGTTCGCACCAGCAGCACCCGCCCCGTGCGCTGCTCCAGCGCCTTCACGCGCTGGCTCACCGCCGACGGCGTCACATGCAGGGCCGCGGCGGCGGCGTCGAAGGTGCCCTCGTCCACCACCGCGAGCAGGGTGCGCACCTGGTCGAGGGGGAGCTCGGTCAGTTCAGTCTTCACATCAGCTAAAGGTACGTAAGAATCTTTAGCTGTACGTCAAGAGATCGCTTCCTTAGCGTCAATGGCATGACAAACGCCTTGACCACCGCCGTGGCCGGATTCGGCACCGGCCTCTCGCTGATCGTCGCGATCGGCGCCCAGAACGCCTTCGTCCTGCGTCAGGGGATCCGGCGCGACGCCGTCCTCGCCGTCGTCGGCATCTGCGCCCTGTCCGACGCGCTCCTGATCACCCTGGGCGTGGCCGGTGTCGGCGCGGTGGTCGTGGCGTGGCCGGGGGTGCTGACGGCGGTCGCCTGGATCGGGGGTGCGTTCCTGCTCGGCTACGGCGCGCTCGCCGCCCGCCGGGTCTTCAAGCCGGGCGGCGCCCTGCTGACAGAGGGTGCCGCGGTGGGGTCACGGCGGCGGGCGGTGCTGACCTGCCTCGCGATGACCTGGCTCAACCCGCACGTCTACCTCGACACCGTCTTCCTGCTCGGTACGATCGCCGCCGACCGCGGCCCGCTGCGCTGGACCTTCGGCCTCGGTGCCGCATTCGCCAGCCTGTGCTGGTTCGCCGCGCTCGGTTTCGGCGCGCGGCTGCTGAGCCGCCACCTCGCCAAGCCCGTCGCGTGGCGGGTGCTGGACGGAGTGATCGCCGCGACGATGATCGCCCTCGGCGTCTCCCTCATCGCCGGAGGCTGAAAGCCGCGACCCCGATCCGAACTCCTGGCCGCTGCTGCCATAGTGATCCCCGGACGAGAAAGATGTAGCGAGCATCCAGGAAGCGCGTGGACACGAGCGAGAGCAGTACCGAACCCCAGGAGAAGGACCCCTCCCCGGTGCCTCCCCACCGGCGCGGCTGGCGTCGCTGGGCGATGGACACCCGGCCCCTGCGCCGCCCGGCCTACCGCCGCCTGTGGTCCTCGACCATCGTCACGGCCGTCGGCAGCCAGCTCACCGCGGTCGCCGTCCCCAAGCAGATCTACGACATCACCGGCTCCTCGGCCTGGGTCGGCGCCGCCAGCGTCGCCGGACTGCTGCCGCTGGTGGTGTTCGCGCTGTGGGGCGGGGCCATCGCCGACAGCATGGACCGCCGCAAGCTGCTGCTGATCACCAACAGCGGCATCGCCGTCACCTCGGTGCTGTTCTGGCTCCAGGCCGTCACCGGCCTCGATTCGGTGGCCGTACTGATGGTGCTGCTCGCCGTACAGCAGGCGTTCTGGGGCATCAACGCCCCGGCCCGCAATGCCTCCATCGCCCGCCTGGTCCCGGCCGGCGAACTGCCCGCCGCGAACGCCCTCGGCTCGACCGTCATGCAGACCGGCCAGGTGGTCGGACCGCTGCTGGCCGGCGTGCTGATACCGGTCATCGGCCTGGCCGAGCTGTACCTCATCGACGCGCTGGCCCTGTGCGTCACCGTGTGGGCGGTCGTGCGGCTGCCCGCGCTGCCGCCGGTGAAGGCCGCGGCCGAACGCCGCGCGGGCGTACGGGAGATCGCGGAGGGCTTCCGCTACATCGCCCTGCACAAGGTGCTGTTGCTGTCCTTCCTGGCCGACATCATCGCGATGGTCTTCGGCATGCCCCGCGCCCTGTTCCCGCAACTGTCCAGCCAGACCTACGCTTCGTACGGCGAAGGGCTCGCCCTCGGCCTGCTGTTCGCGGCGATCCCCATCGGCGCGGTGGCCGGCGGGCTGTTCTCCGGTACGTTCTCCCGGGCCCGCCGGCACGGCTGGATGGTGATCGGCGCGGTCGCCGCCTGGGGTGCCGCCATCACCGGCTTCGGGCTGAGCGGCAGCCTGTGGCTCGCGGTGGTGTTCCTGGCCCTCGCCGGGGTCGCCGACATGGTCTCGATGGTCTTCCGCGGGGCGATCCTGCTGTCCGCCGCCAGCGACGAGATGCGCGGTCGGATGCAGGGCGTCTTCACGGTCGTCGTCGCGGGCGGCCCGCGCCTCGCCGACGTCCTGCACGGCACCGCAGGCTCGGCCTTCGGCCCGCGCGCGGCCACCGTGGGCGGCGGGCTGCTGGTCGTCGTCCTCATGCTGGCCCTGGCCGCCGCGGTGCCGGCCCTGCGCCGCTACCGCGTCTGACCGGGCGCGCGCTGCCGCTCAGAGCACACTGCGCCGGGACGTCCCGTAGTGCTCCATCAGCTTGCCCCGGGTCATCTCCAGCCGGTGCGCGAGGATTTCGGCGACATGCCGCACCAGCGACAGGCCGAGCTGTGTGTCCTCCTCGCACAGCCGGAGCACCGCCGCGGCCTCGAACTCGTAGGCGCGCACGGGACTGAAGGCCTCCGCGCCGAAGTCCCACTGGTACGGCGGGAACATCCAGGACCAGCCGAGCAGATCGCCGGCGCCGAGGCTGGCGACGGTGACCCGCTGCAGGGAGGTCACCCGCTGGTCGAGGGAGACGGCGCCCGAGCGGATGACCCAGAAGCGGTCGGCCGTGCCGCCCGCCTCGAAGATCCGGGTGTCCTCCGGGAAGGAGACCTCCCGGGCGAGCGACATCAGACGCTCACGCTGAGGCGGTGGAAGGGCGGTGAGCAGTTTGATCGCTTTGGTCATGGCACGGGGCTCCTCGCCGGGAACTGGGCCTGAAGGTGCTTCCCTGCGTCCATTTCAGCCGCTGCGGGCCCGGTGAGCACCTCGGCGGAGCGCGGTTTCGGCCGGGAATCTCCTGCGGCGGGCCGCCGTGGGCATGAAAAAGCCCTGGCTGGACGGGGGAGACCAGCCAGGGCCGTATGCGGTGGTGCGCGGGGGACGAATACGGTCTACCCCGTGACCACTTATGGATGAACCGTAAACCATCTTTGGGGATTCTGCGTACCCCGAACCACTGTACGTGACCTGTTTCACTCCGATCCGGGTTTCAGGTCCGGTTCGTGGTGCTTGCCCGGGTTTCATAGTGCTTGCCCGGAGTCAGGATCTCCTCCAGTACCGTCAGTACGGTCTCGTAGGCCAGTGTCCGTACGGCGGCGTCGCGCGCACCGTCGGGATCGGCCGCCCTCAGCTCCTCGCTCTGCACCCGCCACTTCCGCTCCTCCTGTCGCGCACAGGCCCTCGCACGCTGCATCCGCCGCAGCAGTTCGTCTGAGTCCACGACATCGGTCATGACCTCCGCGTACCCGCTTTCGCCCGGGTGAGCCCTCACCCGTCGGGCGCCTTCACCGGCACCCCGAGCGGACGCGCCAGCCCCGCCACGCCCTCGTCCAGGCGTTGCAGATGCCGAAGGACACGATCGGTGACCCGGCCGTAGCGCGGGGTGCCCGGGGCGGCCGGGCCCAGGAGTGAGGCGATGCTCGGGCCGGTGTGGAGCTCGGCGGTCGCGTGTTCCTCGGTGACGTGGACGGAGAGCGCCTCGATGTTGTGCTGGATGCGAGCCGCGGCCCGGCGCAGTCGGGGGTCCGCCGCGATCGAGGGGTGTGTGGGCAGCAGCTCGGCGGTCGCGGCCAGGGAGCGCGCGTGGTACGCGCACGTCTCCAGCAGCGCGACGACATAGCGGGCGGTCTCCCGCCGGGCCCGCAGCGGCGTCACCGGGTGGGTGAGCGGCTGTACGGCCGCCCGCAGGTCGGCCAGCGCCTGGTCCAGGTCGCGCGCCTCGTCGAGCAGTTCCACGGGCGGTCCGCCGCTGAGCTGGTCGACGGCGCTGTGGGTGACGTCTGCGAGCCGGTGCAGCACGGTGGCGAGGAGCTCGTTCGTACGGCGGTCCGTCTGCACCGGCAGCACGAACGCGGCCGCGATCACCCCGCAGGCCGCGCCGAGCGCAGTCTCCTCGATACGCAGCACCAGCACCGAGAGGCTGTAGGTGTGCAGCAGGGTGTAGAGCAGACCCAGGGCCGCCGTGACGAAGAAGGACACCAGCGTGTAGGACAGCGGCGCCGAATAAAACATCGCGAAGACGAACAGCAGCACCAGCGCGAACGCCGTCCAGGTGTGGCGCCCGACCGCGCCGGCCAGCACGATGCCGGCCAGGACGCCCAGAACGGTGCCGAGCAGACGGCGGTAGCCCTTGACCAGGATCTCGCCCGTGGAGGCGGTGTTGAGGAACACGATCCAGCAGGTCAGCACCGCCCAGTACCAGCGGTCCCGGGACAGCAGCTCGCCGCCGGCGATGGCCAGCGACGACCCCACGGCGACCTGCACGGCGGCCCGCGTGGTCGGCCGCCGCAGCCCCGTGGGCTCCTGAGCCGGCTCCTCCTCGCCGGCGTCGAGCACGGCGTCCTCCGCGTCCAGCTCCTCACGCGAACGGGCCGTGGCGGGCGTGTCGTCGGCCTCGTCCTGGGCCCCGCCGAGCGCGATCCGCAGCCCGAGGACGGCGCGGGCGGCCTCGCCGATCGCCCGGAAGACGTCCTGCTCGGCGGGCGAGACGTCGGGCAGGTTCTCCTCGTCGCGGTAGCCGAGGAGCCGGTTGCGGACAACGGCCACCGAGGTCCCGCCGGTCTGGTCGACGGGGCGCAGGACGAGCAGGCGCAGCGCCTGGAGGTCGCGGTGCAGCATGACGGTCGCCTCGTCCCGCAGCGGCTCCCGTCCGCCCGAGGGCACGGGCGCGCCCGGCAGGTGCAGCGCCAGCGTGTCCACCCGCTCGGCGCCGCGTACGCGCAGCAGCGTCAGCCCCAGCCGCTCGGCGGCGATCTCGGCGTCCGCGACACGCCGCTGGACGAGCCGGGCCACCGTCTCGTCGGCGGTCCCTTGCGCCAGCCGGCCCTGGATCAGCAGAGCCGTCTCGTGCAGCCGGGCGGTGCCCTCGCGCACGTGCTCCAGGGCCCGGTCCGCGTCCTCGGGACCGGCGTCGAGCAGATCGAGCTGCGCGGACAGCAGCTGGGCCAGCCGGGCGCGGAAGGCCTCACGCAACCGCTGCAGCACCCCCGTCGGCGTCTCCGGGACGAGCACGAACCGCAGCAGCGCGCTGCACGCGAAGGCCACCGCGACCACGCCGCACAGCTCGGGCAGTTCGGCGACGCTGGCGCCGACGAACAGGGACACGAAGTAGATCTGGAAACCGATCAGACCGAGCGCGGTGCCGCGGTCGCCGAATCTGCGCCCGTACACGGCACAGAAGATGAGCGCGACGAAGAACAGGTCCCCGGCCACGACATGGCTGTGCAGCACCGCCGCCAGCGACATGGACGCCAGGGCCACCGGCAGACCCAGCGCGAGCGTGACGGCCTGTTGCCCACGCTGCTTCTCCCGGATCGCGAAGGTGGAGACCATCGCCGCCAGCGCCCCGGCCACCAAGTGGCGGACATCGGTGCCCAGCAGGGCGAGCACGGCGACCGCGAGGGCGATCGAGCCGGCGGTGCGCAGCCCCGCGGTCAGCCGCAGCAGGCCCGGGTCCGACGCCGCGGCACGGTCCCGCAGTCGCGCCCGGACCGGCCCTGCCGCTGCCTTCACGCCTCCGCACTCTCTCCCGCGCTGTCCCCGTTCACGCCCTGTTCCGCGGATCGGCCGAGGCCGTCACGTCACCCGGCCGTCCCCTCATCCGCCCGTCCCGCCGGCCCCGCCCTTCCCGGCGACACGCGCCCGCAGCTCCTCCGGCGTCAGATAGGCGTGCACGAACTCGAAGTCCTTCAGCTTGGCCGGGCTGCGGGACTGGAATCCGGTACGCACGAAATCGTCCCCGGCCACCATGTTGAGCAGCCAGTTCGTCATCACCCGGGTCTTGGCGACATTGGTGCGCAGCGCCGACCAGTGGTAGCCGCGGGCGACGGCCATCGCCGGCAGGCCCTTCAGTTCGACACCGAGGGGCTTGGAGACGGCGTCGAAGCCGCCGAGGTCGACGACCAGCCCGAGGTCCTTGTGCCGGTACTGCCGCAGCGGCCGGCCGCGCAGGGCCGCGATGACGTTGTCCGCCACGACCTTGCCCTGACGCATGGCGTGCTGGGCGGTCGGCGGGCAGACGGCGCCCTCCTCGTCCTTCGCCACATCGGGCACCGCGGCGGCGTCGCCGAGCGCGAACACACCGTCGTGCCCGGGCAGGTTCATCTCGGCGTTCACCGCGAGCCGCCCCCGCACCGTCTCCGCGCCCAGCGTGGCGATCAGCGGGCTGGCGACGACTCCGGCGGTCCAGATCAGCGTGCGGGTGGGCACCACCCGGCCGTCGGTGAAGGTGACCTCGTCGGGACCCGCCTTCGCGATGGACACACCGAGGGAGATCTCGATGCCGCGCTTGCGCAGGATCTCCTGGGCGTCGGTGCCGAGCTTCTCGCCGAGCTCGGGCATCAGCCTCGGCGCGATGTCGATCAGATGCCACTTGATGAGGCTCGGGTCGAGCCGCGGATAGCGCTTGACCGCGTTGTGGGTCAGCATCTGCAGACACGCGGCGGTCTCCGTGCCCGCGTAACCGCCGCCGACGACCACGAACTGCAGCCGTCGCGCGCGCTCGTCCGGGTCCTGGCTGGCGTCGGCCAGGTCGAGCTGGGAGATGACGTGGTCGCGCAGGTAGGCGGCCTCCGCGAGGGTCTTCATGCCGTAGGCGTTGTCGGTCAGCCCCGGGATGTCGAAGGTGCGGGTGATGCTGCCGGGGGCCAGCACGATGTAGTCGTACGGCTCGTTGACGATCTTGTCGGTGATGGTGCGGACGACGCAGACCTTGGCCGCGAGGTCCACGCCGATGGCGCCGCCCGGGATGATCCGGGTGCGGTACCTGCGGCTGCGGCGCAGGGACACGGCGATCGACTGGGGGGTGAGGACGCCGGAGGCGACCTGGGGCAGCAGTGGCAGGTAGAGCTGGTAGGACGACGGTGTCACCAAGGTGATCTCGGCGTCGTCGGGGGAGAGTTTGCGTTCCAGCCGGCGCACACAGCCGACTCCGGCGAAGCCTGCGCCAACCACCAGGATCCTGGGTCGTGTCACGGTGATCATCCCTTCTGCGGCTCCAGGCCGTCTGCCTCGACGACGTTCGCCTGCCCCTGGATCGCGGCTTCGCACACCTCGATCCCACCGCGCCACCGGTCGTTCCGCCAGCCGGGAGCAGCAGGCAGATGAACCCGTCGACAGCCACCCTGCCCCAACGCGCGCGCCAGCACACCGGTTCGGAGGTGAAAGACGTGTACGCGCGATCTCTTGACGGGTGATTGGTCTGAACCTATCTTCCGAATCGCCCGTCCAAATAAGGGGGCGCAGTTCACATACGTGTCCAACCGTGTGGGATGCGGCCCACCCCCCACATCCGACAGGAGGCAGGATGTTCCCACGCCTGCGCACCCTCACCGTCACCACGATGCTGTGCGCCACATCGCTGCTCGCCGCCCCGCATGCCTTCGCCGAAGTCGAGCCCGGCGGCTGGCAGTCGGTGTCACCCGGCTACAGCGAGCAGGAGCGGGGCTGCGGCCAGATCGACGGCCTGACCTTCCGGCTCACCTGCTCCACCGCCGGCGGCGACCAACGGGCTGAACGCCGCTATGCCACCTACACCGGAGGAACCCGGCAGTTCGAGGGCTACTTCCGCATCACCGGCCTCAGTGGCACCCGGATCAGCCTCAAGCAGACCTTCCACGAGTCGGGCTCCGGCCCGTACTTCATGCTCGCCGTCGAGCGCGGCGGCAGGCTGTACGCGGTGCACGGCGGCGCGACGCTCTCGGGCGCCGGGACCGTCGGCGCGACCGTCCGCGTCAACACCGTCCACCAGGTCGGCGCCGAGCACCGCACCTACATCAACGGCTCCCTCAAGCACACCTACGCCAGCCCCGGCGGCAGCTTCTACGACAAGTTCGGCGCCTACCGCACCAGCAGCGGCAACGGGACGGCCACCGTTGAGTGGAGCGGCATCCGCTTCTGGCGCAAGTAGGCGCCGTATGCGAGGAAAGACGTGCATCGCGGTGTCGGCAGCGCTGATCCTGGCGCTGCCGGCCTGCTCGGCCGACACCCGGCAACCCCTGCGCGGTGTCCTCACCACACCCACCGACATCGACCTCGACTGGACCGAGGCCCGGCCGGGAGTCGACGGCCATGTACTGGAGTTCGCCACCGACGAGGCGGGCCCCTACACCGTCCTCGACCATCTGCCCCGGCAGGTGTCGACCTACCGCCACCCCGACCTGATGCCGCACACCACGTTCTTCTACCGCCTGCGCGCCTACCGGGGCTCGGTGTCCCGGCCGACGCGCACCGAACTGCCGGACGGCATCCGCTTCACCTGGACCGACGACTCCACGCACGAGGACGGATTCCTCCTGGAGATGCGCAGGAAGAACAGCAAGAGTTACGACCCCGTCGCCGTGGTCGACCCGGACGCCACCGTCACGACACTGATCACCCTGCCCGGCGAGAAACAGGCCTCCTTCCGGATCCGCGCCTTCGTCCTCGGCGAGCAGTCCAACGTCGTACGTCTCACTTCGGGCGAGTAGCCGCGCTCAGCGAAAGACGTTGTCCGCGTCGTCCCAGTGCGCGAACTCGTCCGACAGATGCTCCCGGGGTACACGCGAGCGTGCCTGGTACATCGCGTCGATCTGCAGCGCGTAGTGCCGCACGATCGCGTCCCGGCGCAGCTTCATCGACGGCGTCAGCAGACCGCTGGCCACGTCGAACGGCTCCGGCAGCACCCGGAACACCCGGATGGACTCGGGCCGCGACACCGCGCTGTTGGCGGCGGCCACCGCCCGGGCGATCTCCTCCCGCAACGCGTTCTCCTCCCGCGCCTCCCGCATGCGCGCGTCGCTGCGCGCCGCGAGGTTGTCGCGCCAGAACGCCAGGAAGTCGGGGTCCAGCGTGATCAGGGCCCCGACACAGGGCCGGTTGTCGCCCACGACCACCGCCTGGTGGACCAGCGGATGCATCCTGAGCCGCTGTTCCAGGAGCGCCGGGGAGACGCTCTTGCCGCTGCTGGTGACGACGACGTCCTTCTTGCGCCCGGTGATCGTCAGATAGCCGTCGGAGTCCAGCCGTCCGAGGTCCCCGGTAGCCAGCCAGCCGCCGCGCAGCGCCGCCCGCGTCGAGGCGTCGTCGTTGACGTAGCCCTGGAACACCGACGGCCCCCGCACCAGGATCTCCCCGTCGTCGGCCACCCGGATGTCCATGCCGGGGATCGCCTGACCTACGGTCCCCGACATCTCACGGCCCACCGGCTGGGCCGTGACACCGCCGCTGGTCTCGGTGAGCCCGTAACCGTCGTTCACGTAGATGCCGATGCCCTCGTAGAAGAGTGACAGCTCACGGTTCAGGGACGAGCCGCCGGACGTCCCCAGCAGCACCCTGCCGCCCAGTGCGGCACGGAACTTCCGGTACACCGTCCGCTCGTACAGGGCGTGCTGCAGCCGCAGGTCGAAGCCGGGACCCGGCCCGCCGCCCAGCCGCTGCCGTTCCAGGGCCGCCGCGAAGTCCCGTGCCGTGTCGGCGGCCCGCTCGAACAACGCCCCCCGGCCCGCCTGTTGGGCCTTGCGCAGGGCGTTCTTGTAGATCTTCTCGAAGATCGACGGCACGGCGCAGAAGTAGGTCGGCCTGAAGGCGCGCAGGGCGGCCGACAGCGCTTCCTCGCTCAGATCGGGCTCGTGGCCCATCAGCATGCCGCCGCGCATGCACAGGGTCTGCACCAGGAGGCCGTACACATGGGAGAAGGGCAGGAAGGCGAGTACGGACGCCTGCCCTCCCGGGGGCACCACCTTGTGGCCCCAGCCCGCGAGGAGCGTGTCGCAGGTGCTCGCCAGATTCCGGTGACTCAGCGCGCAGCCCAGGGGCCGGCCCGTCGTGCCGGACGTGTAGGCGATGACGGCCGTGGAGTCCGGCAGCACGATCCGGCGCAGTGACTCGACCGTCGTCAGCGGAATGAACTCACCCCGCTCCACGAGCTGCCCGAGCCCGCCCGCGTCCAGCTGCCAGACATGGCGCAGCCGCGGCAGCGATCCGCACACCGAGCCCACCGTCATGACCGCCTGCTCGTCCTCGACCACCACGGCCACGCATTCGGCGTCCCGCAGGATCCACTCGACCTGGTCGCGCGACGCCGTCGGATAGATCGGCACCACCTCGGCGCCCACCGTCCACAGTGCGTTGCTGAACACCGTCCACTCGTACCGTGTGCGCGCCATGATGGCGACGCGGTGCCCCGGCGAGATCCCGGACGCGATCAGCCCCTTGGCCAGATCGGCCACCTCGTCGCGGACCTCGACGGCGGTCACCTCCTCCCACAGAGCGGAGGAGGGATCGGGACGGCGCGCGAGCATCGGCAGCGTGGGATCGAGGACCGCCGTCTCGAAGACGCTGTCGGCGAGCCCACCGGTCTGGGTCGTGACGGGCGGGGGAGCGAGGCCGAGGTCGCGCATGCGCTGCTCCTGTTGTGTACCGGGTGTGACATTGCCGATGAGTTCCGTTATCGGCGGTGCCCGAATCTAGCCCAGTGCAGAGCGCATGGTGTCGAGAACTGACAATTGACCCCGATCGGTGATCTCGGCGTGGTCAGGGCGACAGCCACACCGTGGCGAGCGGAGGCAGCGTCAGCCGAAGGTGCCCGTCCTCCGGCTTGAGGGGATCGGGGTTGATGACCCCGCTCCCGCCGTAGTGCGCGGCGTCCGTGTTGAGGGTCTCCTGCCAGATGTCGATGTGGTCCGGCACCCAGAGACGGTAGTCGTGACGGACGACGGGCGAGAAGTTCGAGACGGCGAGCAGGACGTCGCCGTCGGCGCCGTACCGCAGGAAGGCGAGGACGTTGTCGTCGGCCGCGTCGCCCAGCACCCACTGGAAGCCGCCGGGATCGGTGTCCCGCTCCCACAGGGCCGGGGTCGCCCGGTAGAAGGCGTTGAGGTCACGCACCAGGTCCCGCACGCCCCGATGGTCACCCGCGGACGCGTACCCGGGATCCAGCAGCCACCACTCCGGACCGTGCGCCTCCGACCACTCGGCGCCCTGGGCGAACTCCTGCCCCATGAAGAGCAGTTGCTTGCCCGGATGCGCCCACATGAAGCCCAGATACGCGCGATGGTTGGCGCGGCGCTGCCACCAGTCGCCCGGCATCTTGGAGACCAGCGCCTGCTTGCCGTGGACGACCTCGTCGTGGGAGATGGGCAGGACGTAGTTCTCGCTGTAGGCGTACACCATCGAGAAGGTCATCTCGTTGTGGTGGTACTTGCGGTGCACCGGCTCCTTCGCGATGTACTCCAGCGAGTCGTGCATCCACCCCATGTTCCACTTCAGCCCGAACCCGAGACCCCCGCTGTCGGTCGGCCGCGTCACCCCGTCCCAGGCGGTCGACTCCTCCGCGATCGTGACGACCCCCGGGTTGCGGCGGTACACGGTCGCGTTCATCTCCTGCAGGAACCGCATCGCGTCCAGGTCCTCACGCCCGCCGAACTCGTTGGGCGCCCACTGCCCGCAGTCCCGCGAGTAGTCGAGGTAGAGCATCGACGCCACGGCGTCCACCCGCAGCCCGTCGATGTGGAACTCCTCGCACCAGTACGTGGCGTTGGCGACGAGGAAGTTGCGCACCTCGGTACGTCCGTAGTCGAACTCGAAGGTCCCCCAGTCCGGATGCTCGGCCCGCCGGGCATCCCCGGGTTCGTACAGCGGTTCCCCGTCGAACCGGGCCAGCGCCCAGTCGTCCTTGGGGAAGTGGGCCGGCACCCAGTCCACGATCACCCCGATGCCGGCCCGGTGCAGGGCGTCGACCAGGTACTTGAAGTCGTCGGGCGTGCCCAGCCGCGAGGTCGGCGCGTAGAAGCCGGTGACCTGATAGCCCCAGGAACCGGCGAAGGGGTGCTGCGCGACCGGCATGAACTCGACGTGCGTGAAGCCGAGGTCGCTGACGTACGAGGGCAGTTCGTCGGCGAGTTGGCGGTACGTCAGCCCCGGCCGCCAGGACGGCAGGTGAACCTCGTACACCGAGAAGGGCGCCTGGTGCACCGGGACGTCGCCGCGGTGGGCCATCCAGTGCTCGTCGCCCCACTCGTAGTGCGAGGCGTGCACGATCGACGCCGTGTCCGGCGGGACCTCCGCCCGGCGGGCCATCGGATCGGCCTTGAGGAAGCGGTGACCGTGCCGGGAGGTGATCTCGAACTTGTACCGGGTGCCCTCGCCGATGCCCGGCAGGAACAGCTCCCACACCCCGGACGCCCCGAGCGAGCGCATCGGGAACGCCGTCCCGTCCCAGCAGGTGAAGTCCCCGGCGACCCGCACCCCCCGGGCGTTCGGCGCCCACACGGTGAAGCGGGTGCCCGCCACGCCCTGGTGGGTCATCGGCTCGGCACCGAGCGCCCGCCACAGCTCCTCGTGCCGACCCTCGCGGACGAGGTGCAGGTCGAGCTCGCCGAGAGCGGGCAGGAAGCGGTACGGGTCGTGGATCTCGCGCTCGTCGGACCCGTCCTGCGCGTACGACACCAGCAGTGTGTACGCGGGGACCGTGTCCAGTGGCAGTACGGCCGAGAAGAGGCCGCCCTCCTCGGAGACCAGCCCGGTGCGCTCGCCGTCCACCACCACGCTCACCGCACGCGCGAAGGGACGCAGCGCCCGGAAGGCGATCCCGCCCGGCACCGGATGGGCGCCGAGCAGCGCATGCGGATCGTGGTGGGCGCCCGACAGCAGGCGATCACGGTCGCCGGGGTCCAGGGCGGGCGCGGCAGCGCACCGGCCCGGTCCGGCCGACTCGGGGCGCGAGGTCTCGTGCAGGGCCATGCGGTCAGGCTCCTCTCACGGCGAGGCGTTCGATCGCCGCCATGGGTACGGGCAACCAGTCGGGTCGGTGCCGGGCCTCGTACAGCACCTCGTACACGGCACGGTCGGTTTCGTAAGCACGCAGCAACCCGTGCTTCTTGCGCGGGTCCCACCCCGCGAGGGCGGCATAGCCCGCGCAGTAGGCCTCCCGGCAGCGGCGCGCCCACTCCGGACGCCACGGGCGGCGCTGCCGGGCGGCGTAGTCGAAGGAGCGCAGCATGCCGGCGATGTCCCGCACCGGCGAGTGGACCCCGCGCCGCTCGGCGAGCGGCCGGGACGGCTCGCCCTCGAAGTCGATCACGAACCACTCACGCCCGGCCCGCAGCACCTGACCCAGATGCAGGTCGCCGTGGATGCGCTGGGCCGGCGGACCGGGATCGCAGCCGGCGAGGGCGCCGAACGCGGTGCGCAGGCCGGGGACGTACGGCTGGAGCGCGGGCACGAAGTGCGCGGCGTTCTCCAGACGCTCGGTCATCGCGGCCGCGTTACGGCCGTTCTCCCCGCGCCCCCGGGAGGGGAAGGCCGACGCCAACGCCAGATGCACCTCGGCCGTCGCCCGCCCCAGCTGACGGGCCTCCGCCGTGAAGTCACCGCCCGAGGCCAGTGCCTGAAGCGCCAGCGTCCAGCCGTCGGAGGCGTCCCGCAGGAACGGCTGCAGCACCCCGAGCGTCGCCTCCCGGGGATGCGTCGTGCGGAACCAGGCCACGGGGGCCGGCACCCGGCGGCAGCCCTGCTCGGCCAGCGCGCCCGGCACCTCCAGGTCGGGGTTGACGCCGGGCTGAATGCGCCGGAAGAGCTTCAGGATGAAGGCGTCGCCGTACACCAGCGAGGAGTTGGACTGCTCGGCGTCCAGCAGCCGCGGCACCAGTCCGGCCGGCACCGACACCGAGGGGTCCGCCTCGAAGCGCAGCGGGCCCGCCGTACCGGGATGCCGCAGCCGCTCCAGGAGCAGCTGGGCCGATCGGGGGTCCTGCAGCGCGTCGAACACTGTCAGACCGGCCAGCGGCCCCTCCTCGGCACGGCCGATGAGCGCCCGGCCCAGCCGCGGCGACAGATGCTGCCGTACGCCGATCAGCAGCTGGTAGCAGTCGCCGGCCGGGGGAGTGTTGCCCGGTGAGGGCACCGCAGAGTGACCGGCGTGCACCAGCAGATGCAGACAGCCCGGGAAGAGCTCCGTCATCGACAGCAGCGCGAGATCGGTGACGGGCCGGTCCTTGCCCGCGAACCAGCGCTGCCGTGGCAGCCACTCGCGCAGCAGCCCGGTGAGCGACGCCATCGGGCCGGCGTCGACCGTACGGCTCGGTCGGGGAGATGCCATCTTCTGCATGGGACGCTTCCTTTCCTCGGCGCTCGCTCGAAGCTCAGGCTGAAAGCCGTTGGCCGATGCGGGATGCGACTCGGGAGAGCCGGAACCAGTAGAAGCCGTGGCCCCCGAGGGTCAGCAGATACGGCAGTTCGCCGATCGCCGGGAATCGCACCCCGCCGAACAGCTCCACCGGGTGACGTCCGCTGAACTCGCGCAGATCGAGCTCGGTGGGCTGTGCGAAGCGCGCGAAGTTGTGCACGCACAGCACGAGGTCGTCCTCGTATTCGCGCAGGAAGGCGAGTACGGCTGGGTTGGAGGACTGGAGTTCCGTGTAGGTGCCGAGTCCGAAGGCGGGGTTCTGTTTGCGGATCTCGATCATGCGGCGGGTCCAGTGCAGGAGCGAGGACGGGGACGCCATGGACGCCTCGACGTTCGTGACCTGGTAGCCGTAGACGGGGTCCATGATCGTGGGCAGGAACAGCCGTCCGGGGTCGCAGGAGGAGAAGCCGGCGTTGCGGTCGGGGGTCCACTGCATGGGGGTGCGGACGGCGTCGCGGTCGCCGAGCCAGATGTTGTCGCCCATGCCGATCTCGTCGCCGTAGTAGAGGATCGGGCTGCCCGGCAGGGAGAGCAGCAGCGCGGTGAACAGCTCGATCGAATGGCGGTCGTTGTCGAGAAGCGGAGCCAGCCTGCGCCGGATGCCGATGTTGGCGCGCATTCGCGGGTCCTTGGCGTACTCGGCCCACATGTAGTCGCGCTCTTCA